>CAVTZR010000004.1:0-784174 GCA_963739265.1 uncultured Chloroflexia bacterium | reverse complement strand
CCTGCCCCCCAAAAGCTGATCCAACGTATGAGTTAGGATTGGAGAATGGAGACAGGTCAAAATGGCCAGAAAGTACTTTTCCACTGAACAGATCATCAGCAAATTGAGGGAAGCAGAAGTACTGCTTAGTCAGGGGAAAACAGCCGTGGAAGCAAGTCGTTCGCTCAACATCAGCGAACAAACGTATTATCGTTGGCGGAAAGAATACGGGGGAATGGGAACGGATCAGGCTCACCGGCTGAAGGAACTGGAGAAAGAGAATGCCCGGCTAAAGCAACTGGTGGCCGAACTCTCCCTGGATAAGGCCATCCTGAAGGAAACCGTTCGGGGAAACTTCTAAGCCCGGACAGGCGCAGACAAGCCGTGCAGCGAGCTCAGGAAGTCTTCGATGTTTCGGAGCGGCGTGTGTGCCGGGCCTTGGGACAACCCCGATCCACCCAAAGGTACGTGGGCAGGACGCCGAGCGATGAAGAGCCGCTCACTCTGCGCATGGTTGAAATGGCTAACCAGTATGGTCGCTATGGTTACCGACGGATCACGGCGATGTTGCAAGCCGAAGGCTGGATAATCAACCACAAGCGGGTAGAACGCCTGTGGCGACGAGAAGGGCTGAAAGTACCCGCCAGACAGCCTAAACGCGGCCGATTATGGCTGAACGACGGCTCCTGCCTGCGGCTGAGGCCCGAGTTTCCCGGACATGTTTGGAGCTATGACTTCGTGCTGGAACGAACCCACGATGGACGGCCTTTTCGGATTCTGAATGTGATCGATGAGTACACGCGCGAATGCTTGGCGGTGCGAGTCCGCAGGCACCTCGATCATGAAGATGTCCAGGATTGTCTGACAGAGTTGTTTTGTGCCAGAGGTGTGCCTGCGCACCTACGATCAGATAACGGGCCGGAGTTCATAGCCCGAATACTGCGTGGATGGTTAGACAAACTGAACGTCAAGCCGCTTTTTATCGAGCCAGGCAGTCCCTGGGAGAATGGTTACATCGAATCGCTCAACGGCAAGATGCGGGACGAACTACTCAACGGCGAGATCTTTTACACTCTGAAAGAGGCCCAGGTGTTGATTGAGCGCTGGAGGAAGGAGTATAACTACATCAGACCACACAGCTCACTTGGATATCGTCCCCCTGCACCACAAGCCTGGCTGTTATCCTCGACGCTGCAGCTGGGACTAACTTAACCACTGGTACAATCTCTGGGGGCAGATCAGTCGCCATACCGAATTCCACACAAGACAAGCCCCAGATGCGGTTTCAACCGCGTGACGAGGAAATCCTGAGCGCTATCCAACGGTACGGCGGTGTTATGGCCAGACGGCAGTTGAAAGACCTATTCTGGCGGGACAAGACCTGGCGCGCCATGGAGAAGAGGCTAGCCAAGCTCCACCGCGGCGGATATCTTGATTGGCCGAATCACCAGCAATGGCGATCCCAACCCGTGCCGGAGCCGATTTGCTGGTTGGCCTGGCGCGGCGCGCTCCTGCTGGGCAGGGATTCTGACAGTGATGTCCCAGACCTGGAAGCGAGCAACGAGAACAGAAAGCGAAAGCTCGAGGTGACCTTGCGGAAGTCCGGCTTTCATTGGCTCAGGGAACCGCGTTGGCTGCAGCTGAAGCATGACCTCCGGCTTGTCGATTTCAGGATGATCATCGAGGAGGCAGTTCGCAGCGAAAGATCGTTGACCTTGGGCGGATGGGTACTCGAGAGGGAGTTTCGCTCGGACCCTGACGTCGTTGAATACGAAAGCCCTAGCCCCGGTGGACACAACAGGAGGCTTCGGAAGACAATCGTGCCGGATGGCTTCTTCGCCATCCAAAACAAGGAACGGCTGATTGAAGGCAAGCCATATACCGCAAGGTTCCTGGTGGAGATCGACATGTCCACCGAAGACAATCCCAGGTTTGCCCGAGAGAAGGTGCTTCCCAGCATCGCCTATCTACGAAGCCCCCAATATGAGGAGCGGTTCGGATACAAGTCGGGGCGATGGCTCGTGGTCGCCAACGGAGACCTGAGAATGCACAATCTAATGGAGCACACGAAGGACCTGCTTGGCCGGGACGCCAGGGTATTCTGCTTCACCACCTTTGATAGACTCCGCCCGGAGACGGCTGTTTCGGCGCCGATCTGGCATCGTGGCGATGGTGAGCGTGTGGCACCTCTGCTCCAACTCTAAGGGTTTTCATCGTCTGGTAGCGGTCTGGTATAGTAGTAGTGGAGAGGTATTTGCCTCCCACAACTGCCCTGCGGAAAGAGGGCTTGTGTAGTTCTCAATGACTTGTCCAGGCGAACTGTGCGGGAAAGAGGGCAGGCAAGAGGCCCATTTCATCACGGAGGCTTTGCATCTCAGAAGAACAACCCCTGCGCCAACGCGCAGGGGTTTCCCTTGCGTGAGAGACATACTCACTTTCCTTCCAGCCCGGAATCACAGTCCAGCTCAGTGCGCGACCGAGGTCCACTGATATAATTCATCGAGGGGAACGCCGGAGCGTGGAGTACCTATGAACTCAATTGGTCAACAGTTCATATTGCTCTTTGGAGACTGCGCCGAAGCCTACATTGGCAACAGCGGAGTGGTGGCCGAGTCACTGCGCATGTTGGCCAAGGAATTCGGGCTTGATGTGATTTAGGTACTGCAAAGGGACTTTGCACCCACGGGCCTCACTGTCTGTTTTGTCTTGTCTCAGTCGCACCTCGTGGTTCATTCATGGCCAGAGCGCAGACTTCTCGTACTTGACTTGTTCGTCTGCAAACAAGGATTCCCAATCGATGCGTTTGCTCGCAAGCTGTCCTCGGCCAGTGGATCTGAACGAACAGAATTGCGTTGCCAAATCACTTACTAGTAGCCTTCCACAATCGGGAAGCGCGGGTGAGCGGATATCAATCACTTCCAGGTTAACGGCTAAGGGAGAGTTCCCAATGGATAGTCAAGTTTGGTTGCTTGACTACAGAAGTGAAGGCCGGGCAATAATGCATCGCCTTAAGAGGACGCTGGCGAGCACCCGATCTCGGTACCAGGACATCCTGATTGCGGAAACGGAGGACTTCGGCCGCACGCTTTTTTCTAGACGGAGTGCCACAGTCATCTGAACTGGACGAGTACGTATACCACGAGGCGCTTGTACATCCATGCCTCCTCGCAAGCACAATTGCTAAGAATATCTTCATAGCCGGCGGCGGCGAAGGCGCCGTGCTGAGAGAGGTGCTCAGGCACAATACCGTGGAACACGTTACGATGGTTGACATTGATAGCCAAGTAATTGAACTCTCGAGGCGATACCTGGCGAAGTGGCACCAGGGTAAATTCGACGATCCCAGGGCTGAAGCTTGTCTAAAGTGACGCTCGCAAGTATTTGGCAGGCTCCAGCACACGCTATGACTGCATGATCATTGATTTGCCTGATCCCCTAGAGGACGGACCCTCACGCTTTCTCTACACTAAAGAATTCTATGAATTGGTGCGCGCACACCTAGAAGCTCAGGGAGTGATCTCTGTCCAGTCTGAAGCGGCCGACATTACGGACAATGTTACCCACGTCTCGATCATAAGGACTCTGAGACACTGCTTCAGCCATGTGGTACCGTACCAGGCCTGGATCCCGTTCTACGGCTTGGCTTGGGGTTTTGCGATTGCGAGCAAATCGCCTGAACCGATCCAAAGGCTCATGGCCGACGACGTCGATGAGCTATTAGCGGCAAGACAGTGCATGGGCCTGAGGCACTATGACGGTATTGCTCACTTAAGCATGTTCTCGCTGCCTCGGTTTCTCCGTCGTGCTTACGAGCAACCTGGCTACGGCTCCGAGATCTCAGATGCAAGCCCTATTGCCGTCCCCAGGCAAAGTTCATTGAGTGCGCACTCATGAAAGCAGGCAGATTGGAGCAGCTGCGGCAGCGAGGCGCGGCCTCAAAACCAATCCAGAGCTGGCGGCATTGGATCGCAACTGACGCAAGGCACCAAGGGACTCCGTTATTTTGAGATACGAATGATGCGAGCGAGAATTTCCAGGAAGCAGCTGAACCGGTATAGGTCACCCGTTGCGTTCCGACCTCTGCGGCCGTGATAACTAATGAACGCCCAATCCACTGCCGGAATCAGCTGCATCTTCGTCCAGAAATTCGCGGCCGTGTTTCGGCCGTTCGATAACCCCTTGCAGACATGGGTTGGTGCCGATCTGGTTGATCAAGCACGCCGAATTCAATACAGCACTCGATCACTTGATGTCGACGGAGTGTTAATTGTAAAATCTAACGGAGGTCGGCGTAGACGGTTGGCCGGAGAGTCGCTCGCCGCCAATTCGATTTCAAATGAATGAGTCGCTAGTCCTATTCCTAGATAAGAGCACCGCCTTCTCGGCAGACCTGGTAGGCGGCAAGGCAATATCGCTAACAGAACTGCATGAGCTTGGCGTACCCTCGCCAAGAGGATTCTGTGTCACCACAACGGCATATGTCCACCATCTCGAGGGCATACGGGGGATTTTCGGCGACCGCACTTCAGGAGAAGTGCCCCCGGTAACGGCTTCACTTGATCCCGATGAGTTGGCTAAGATCCGCAAGAGCATAGTCGATGCACGCATTGGCAGACTACTCGCTGACGACATTGAGCGCGCACTCGTCGAGCTAAATTCCTCCGCAAGCTTTCGACCTCTCAGGTGTGCAGTTAGGTCTTCGGCAACAGCGGAGGACATGCCCACTGCCTCATTTGCCGGAACTCTACGACACTTACCTCAACATATACCGTGCTGGGATCACCGAGAAGATCAAGATGTGCTGGGCATCGGTATTCTCTGATAGGGCTTACATTTACAGGAAGAGATTGGGCATCGATCATTGGAAGACACTCATGAGCGTCATTGTGCAAGAACTGGTCCCGGCTGACACCTCGGGCACAATGTTCACTGCCAATCCGGTGAGTGGGAACCCACTTGAGATGGTCATCGAGGCAAGCTGGGGTGTGGGCAAATCCGTCGTTAGCGGAAGGGTGACACCGGACACCTACTACATCGACACTCACAACGGCAAGCCCGCGATTACAAAAATCGCAATTGGCAAGAAACAGAGGATGCTGCTGCCGCGGTCACTGCCGAACGAGGGTCTCAGGAGAGGGTTCTCGGAATTGAGCAGTCCAGCCGACAAGTCCTTGATGCCTCGACGATCACTGAATTGGCCCACTGGGGAATTACGCTTGCATCGAAGAAAGGATTTCCATTAGACATCGAATGGGCGCGTTCCAACGGAAGGATCTACATATTGCAATCCAGGCCTATCACAGTGCGGTTTGAGGGCAAGCACGATTGACTTGAGGCAATTGAATCGGTCCCTTAGGGCGACACGTTGCCAATCATGCGATCCGCTGCTTTGGAGAAAGGCTTATGAGCGAACACACTTATGATGGCAAGCCCTGATAAATATGCCAACAACTGAAGATCAACTTGGTCCGCGAACCACTGGATGCTCAATCCGCCAGCTTCCTTGCCTAACTTTGCTCGTGGTGTCTCTTTCGGGCGGCACGAGCGGCATTATTGACGCATCGGGAGATCATTATTATGGAGCATAAGAAGGTTAACTGGGTATTCATAGTCAAGAAGCGTCTAAGTTGGCTATCAGAGATACTGCAAGTTCAAGGAACCACGGCGCAATACTTCCAGAAGTCACTGGGTGTCGACTTTGAATTCCGCAATGCCAGAATGATTCTGTTTCACGAGTACTTGGACGGCGATGAATTGGCTGCCTTTGACGATATGATCCTGACAAACATGCACAAGAATCCAAACTACCTTCGGTCTATTGCTGATCGCGGCTATAGGAGATGCGACGAGTTCTCGAAAATAGGCTCGCGCATGGAGACCGAGACATGGAACGATCGGACCGATAAGGATCTACTCATCGCGTTGCGAGAGTTCAAGGAATCTGCCCTCCTGATGATTCCTGTCGTGTACTTCGAGCCGAATTTGAGTGAGGCTATTAGGGTGCCATTGTCCGATCAACTCAATGCGATGGGACAGCCAGATAGGTTGGACGAGTACTTCCTGATCTTGACGAGCACCTCCAAGGAGCTAACGGTAATCAAGGAAGAACGCGATCTGCTCAAGATCAGGCGCCGAAATTCAGAAGGAACCGCATCTCATGAACATTATCGCTCAGGAGCCGCCCGAAGCGATGCTGAAAAGCATGCCGTCAGTTTTGCTTGATCGCCTATCTCGGCATATCAGGGATTATTCATGGATCAATACAGATGATATTTTTGGTCGTCCGTGGAACGAACTTGATTTGATTGCCCGACTGAAACACCTGGTGAGGGAGGACTGCAAGAGAAGACTGGACCTCGCAATCGACAGGCAGACGAAAAGAGAGGAGGAATACCAGAGACTCATCAGGGATATGAGGTTTGACAAAGACTTTCTGCAACTTGTCGAGATCTCCAGAGTAAACTCGCACTTGCGAACTCACCGTACGGAGGTGTATGTGAAGGCATTCCATCAGTTCTCCAGCCTTGCCACCGAAATTGCCGGTCGCGTTGGTCTCAGATACGGGGATGCGTTATACTGCTCCATAGATGAACTGGAAGAAGCAATTGAACTTCACCGGCCAATTGCCGAGTCTATCATTGCCGACCGCAGAGATGGCATGGCCTACATCATGGTTGATCGCCGAGTGCGACAGTTCTTTGGGCAAGAAGCCATCCGGCTGGCGCTCACGGCAGGCCTTCAAGAAGATAAGCCCGTTGGCCTACAGCAGATCACGGGAACAATAGCAAACATGGGCTTGGTGAGGGGTTATGCAAAGATCGTTCACGATATCTCGGAGTTAGGGAAAGTCCGTGAAGGCGACATCTTAGTCGCGTCTATGACGATACCCGAGTTCGTTCCAGCCATGGAAAAAGCAGAGGCGTTCATTACTGATGAGGGCGGCATAACATGTCACGCCGCAATATTAAGCAGGGAGATGAACGTGCCCTGCATTATCGGGACCGAGATAGCGACGAGAGTACTGAGGGATGGCGACTTCGTGGAAGTCGACGCCAACAAGGGCATTGTTAGAATACTGGCGTAAGGAGCAAACTCAACATGAATGCATCACTTAGCGCTTCCTATCAGCTCCCGGCTGCCAAGAACCCAATGCCGAGAGCTGTCGGATTGGAGGTATTGTGGGGCTGCAATCTCAAGTGCAATTACTGTTATATCGGCGCGGAGAACAACTGGAAGGCGCCAGTCGTGCCCACTGTCCGCAGCCTCTACTCGATCATCGATAAGATCGTAGCGGCCGGTGTCGAAGAGTTGTATCTCATAGGCGGGGAGCCCATGGCACATCCAAAGTTTGACGACATATGCGCCTACGTTGCCGCACGGCAAATTCCTGTCCGTGGGATATGTACCAACGGCACGTACATCACGCCCAGAGCCGCCAGATTGCTGAAGGACTTGGGATTTTTTGTCGATGTCACGTTTCGTGGCGACAATGCGAACACCTTCGACCATATTGCCGGAGTTCCAGGCGCGTTTGAAAGAGCATTGCAAGGGTGCATTATTATGTCCGAGGAAGGCGTTTCCTTGGGCATCGAGTTTGATTGCACTCGTCAGACGGCTTCAGGACTGTACAGCCTCGTGGCGGATCTCCTCACTAGGGGCGTCAAAATACACCAGGTCTTTCTTCATCGCATTGCACCTCAAGGCGATGCGAGATACTTAAGCGTACATGAGACCTCGATGGAATCGCATGACTATGGAGTGGTATTTGAGCAGGCGAAACGGGTCAAGAACGAATTTGGTATTCCGACTCACTTCGAAGATGGATTCCCGCTTTGTCTGACAGACATTTCCAATTGGGAGCATATAGTTCCTTGTGAGTGTGGTACCTATCTTGCCACGGTCGACCCCCAGGGAAACGTCAGGCATTGCGCATGCCATCCTAGAACACTTGGCAATATCCTGGTCGATCCATTGGAAACGATCTGGAACGAATCCGAAAGTCTCAAAGAGTTTCGATCGCTCGAGTGGCTCCCACAAGCCTGCAAGACCTGCGCCCTACGGTCTTGCTGCCGGGGCGGCTGCTCGGTGTCATCGGCTACGTCGCACGAAGGATTTGCCCCAGACGCATTCGCGGACCAATTCGTTCCTCTCCAGGACACCGGACGGTTGGTAGTTACCAAGAACATTCTCGGGCAAGACGTTCTTCTTGCACGGCCGGTCGAGCCGCGCTCGCAGCAACCAGACACATTGACCGATCCTCGAAGTGTGCACAACATTCCTGGTTAGCCACGTTTTCGGCGGTACGGACGGATTCTCCCTGCCAGTGATGACCGTGGCCATTGAATCAATTTTCATGGAATACACCAACGCCCCTGTACGGCATTTCGAGCAACGGTGGGACACGAGGCAGAGGCAGATGCTCTTGGCGGTGGGAATTCAAGACCTCAACAACGGGAAGGACATGACCACCGACGGCCCGCACCCACGTTACTTGCCCGTTCTATTGACACTATGAGGCCTGAGGTCGAGACTGGACGATGGTGCATTCCCCTGGGCCGGGCCGTCGCCGATCTGGCAAGATCCGGAATTACCTCTATCTTGGACGTGCCCGCGACGAACCGGCGACCAACATGAGCATCAATAGGACATTG
Organism: uncultured Chloroflexia bacterium; assembly: GCA_963739265.1. Taxonomy (GTDB): domain Bacteria; phylum Chloroflexota; class Anaerolineae; order Anaerolineales; family Villigracilaceae; genus Fen-1038. Next base: position 775,544 of record CAVTZR010000004.1, on the reverse strand, counting down.
AAACAAGAATCAGAGCCCGGACAAATCCGCGGATTCCTAAATCGGCAGCCAGAATTCGACTTGTTGCAGGATCTTGTCGATAGTCCCAAGAGCCAGGTCCTCAACATCCATGGAGTGCCAGGGGTGGGCAAGTCCTCGTTGCTCATGGAATTCGAAAGGCGATGCAGGGAATCCGGTCTCCACTGCGCTCGCATAAGCGGCGACGACGGATTGCTGCTCCTCGCCATTCTAGATGGAGACAGAATCTATGACGCTTTCAGAATTCTCGAGTCCTTGTCCCTCCAGCTAGATACCGATCAGGCATCGCATCTCATATTTAGGAGTTTCTGGTCCCTCCACGCATCCATCACCCAGGAACTCGCCACGATTCGCAGGGCTCTCGCTGCTCAGCCGCGCGCTGTCTCCTGGATGTCGATAAGCAGGGATTTCATCGCATTCGGGGAGAGCAACACTCTAGCACCCATGCTCACGAATGAGCCGGGCGCGGTTGTTGGAGCGGCGATCGGCGCTGCCGCGAGTGAGATCTACGCTCGAATTGCCAGTGCAAGCAGGGCATGGATTGACAATGAAGCCGCCGCGCGTCAGATCGCGCTCGGCGTCGATGGAGTACAGCGGCTCACAGCCGCCTTTGTTGAGGCTGTGAACCAGCTTGCGGATAGATGCACGGCGAGTGTCATCATACTGGTGGATGCCTTTGGGAATATGGCCACCGCCGAGTCCTGGCTTAGGGATTCAATAGTGCCGAACCTAGGTCCACGGATTGGCCTCGTGCTGGCTACACAGGAGCCGTTATCGCTTTCGTGGCAGAGGCACGAGATTGTCGTGCATCGCCATGAACTTGGACCACTTCCTGAAGACGACGCTCGCGCCTACCTGGGCGATCACGGTTTTACAGATCCTCACGAGATCGAGTCGCTCTTGGAACTCACAGGCCGGCTGCCATTCGCGCTCGTATTAGCTGGAGCAACATCTGAGCCAATGATTCGGATCCAGTCAGGGCCGGATCGCGCCTCGATCAATCAGCGGGTAGTGGCCGGAGTCCTGAGCCAATTTGCAGACCCGAATATGAGGGCAGTGATTGACGCGTGCTCTATGGCACCAGCCTTCGATATCGAAGTGATCTCCGCGATGCTCGGCCGAGATGTCACAGTTCAAATCCGCGCGCTGAAGCAATCGCCCCTGATGCAAACACCTACTGGGGAGCGGCTGGCCCTAGATGAGAATGCCAGAGAGGCCATCTTCCGAATGGTCGTCCGTGAGCGGCCAATCACGGCCTACATATGGAATCAAAGGGCGATTGAGTACTATGAGAATGCGTTCTCCGACCTGGGCACTCAAATCAAGCCCCACTACGTCTCCAGCTATCTTCATCACGTATTCTTCAGGGACGAAAAGGCTCGGGATGTCTTGCTGGGTTCAAAGTCTCACAGCGGCGTGGTCGAGATCAGATCAGCCAGGAGTGAAGAGCTTGAGCAGTATCCTCGAGATCGAGTGGAACTCCTTCAACTCTAGCGAAGACAGGTTTGAACTCCAGCAGATGATCGATCTATATAGGGTAAATCCCCGGGTATTCACCGTCGCCGCCGTTGCTGAAACCGGGGAACTGGTAGGCTACACTTGTCTTATTCCCTTGCTCCGGGAATACGCCAGTAGGTTCGAGGCTGGCGACCTCGATATCCAAGACGTCCTTGCGCACACCGCTCTAGCGGACCTCGAATCCCCTGCCCTCATTGACTACATGCTGGATTCCTTGGTCCTCAAAAACCCGGATGACCACTACATCGGCGCGCTTCTCATTAGGCACCTGGTCGGACAGTTGGTGAAAGTACGAAAGCTCTACGGAATCGCCGTCGCAGATTACGGAAGAGCAATTTTCGAGAAGTTGGGCTTCATGAAGTTGAGAAGTGTCGAGAAGGAGGACACCCACCACGACTTCTTCATATCCTGCGCATACGATTCAACGAGCCACTCGCCCGTAGCGAGGGTTTTCGCGCGAGTAGATCTAGAGATGCGACTGGTCTGCGAGGATTGCTTGTACTACCAATGCTACGAGTGGGCCAGGCACAACGATCGGGCCAGGCTGTCGGGCAAGCTTACCAAGAGCCCAGCATTCGCGGTCCGTCCGAAGGGTGCAGGAGGCAGGCCCGTGATATCAAGGACCCCTGCGCACACTCCGACCCTCGGCATTATCACCGCGTTGTCTATCGAAACCGTCGCGGTCCAGGCCTTCTTGCATGATAATCAGAAGTTGTCGGTGCCAGGCTCGGGCGCAGGCAGAAGGTACACCTTCGGCACGGTGCCCGCGGCAGACGGAGGAAGTCACAAGATCGTACTCACGCAAGCCGACAAGGGCAACAACATAGCTTCCATTCGAGCCACGCTCCTCATTGAACATTTCCCGACAGTGCGCTCCATAATCATGGTTGGCATAGCCGGCGCTGTGCCCTGCCCCAGCAATCCCGAAGAACATGTGCGCCTCGGCGATGTTGTGGTCTCGGACACGAAAGGCGTGATTTAGTATGAGTTTGGCAAAGAAACCGTTGAGGAGATGATCGTCACGAGCCCGCCGCGACCACCCAGCCCAAGGCTACTTGAAGGCGTGCGCTTACTGGAAGTAGATTTTCTGCAGGGAGACGATTCGCTGGCAGACCACATCAGGGTGGCTGGTCGGACACTCCATATCAGACGCCCCCCCGAACGGTCCGATATCCTGGCGTCATCTCAAGATCCGAATCTGCGTATTCCGCACCCCAAGGACGAGAATAGAAGGCCCCGGCATCCGAGAATCTTCCTTGGCCCGATTGCCTCTGCGAGCAAGGTTCTAAAGAATTCCTGTTAGACGAGATCAGCTGCGCGAACGGTTTGGGGTCAAGGCCGTTGAAATGGAGGGCTCCGGAATTGCCGACGCAACATGGAATCACGAGATCGGATACATGGTAATCAGGGGCACATGTGACTACTGTGATGCAAACAAAGGAATTGCCTGGCAAAGATACGCCTCCCTAGTGGCGGCGGCATATGCCCGCACTCTTCTAGGAGCCATCACGCGCCTGGATTGAGCAGGTGACAACTCATCCTCATGAGAACACAAACGCTCCGCGATGCCATCTGCCCAAAGTGCTTGTCTTTGCAGGGCAATGTACAGAAGCTCGAGGTATCAGACTTGGTTCCGCCCAACACGCTCGAGAACAGCCAGGAAATCACTGAGGCCGTCCTGATCTGCAGGCAGTGCAAGAGCGAATATCCAGTGATCGCCGGCGTGCTGGTAGCGGTGCCCGACGTCCGCGAGTATTTCTCCCGACAGTTCAACTTCATAATCAGCGTATGCGAAGCCCATCAAGCAATAAGCAACAGAATGCGCAACTATCTACTTAACAAGCGATACAACCTGGCAAAGGAGGAGGACGCGACAATACTACGACTCGCCGAGGAAATTGAGCACATATATCACGGGTCATTATGACGACATCAGGGCAGCCGTTTCGGGGACCGACGCCTTCGGGCGTTACGTGCTTGATGGGTACGAAGACTTCTACAACGCGGCACTTCGGCTCTGGAGCCGGGCGGTTTCAGCGCCGCCGCGGGAGGCATAGCTTTGGACATAGCCTCCTACGTCGGCGGAGTTGTCAATCGCCTCACAAGCATCGGCGCGTTCGACTGGCACTACGGCTTGGACCTTTCATTCTCGGGCATCTTGACCTCGAGGATGATACAGCTCGGGGTACCAGAGAAGAAGGACAGCTACGAGTACTTTGTCCAGGGCAACATGGCGGAGCGGCACCGACTGCAAGTCCCGGATCACAACAATGTGGATTTCTTGGTGGCCTCTGCAATGGCGGTGCCTTTTCCAAACTCATCGGTCGATCTTGTGACATGCTTCAATCTCCTTGAGCTGGTTCCCCGTCCCAGGAAGCTAGTTCTAGAGATCAGCCGCATCCTGAGAGAAGGCGCGTCCACCGTCTTAAGCAGTCCATACTGGTGGGAAGACGATGAGTGCCCACAACGCGAATGGATTGGTGCCCAGGAACAATCAACGGAGGTTGAACTGAGATCTGCGCTGCTGGATGCCCAGCTCTCGCCAGTGGATGGCGATTCGGCAGTACCTTGGCTCCTACGGTACAACGCGCGCACATACATGATGTTCCTTTGTGATGTGATAGTTGCGAAGAAGAGGGCGATGCAGCTATAATTGCTAAAGTGCAGCATCCGAGAACATAAAGCGATGAGATCACTCAAGAATTGTGTGGCAGTTGTTACGGGCGCGAGCCGCGGAATTGGGCGTGCAGTTGCGATTGCGCTCGCAAGGGAGGGTTGCGATATTGTGGCGGTTGCTCGAGACGCAGAGGCTCTGGAAGGCACGGCCCGATCTGTGCGGGCGGCGCGCCAGCGAGCGTTCGTACAGCCGACCGATCTTTCTAGGCTGCTCGATATCGAAGCAACCGTCGATGCAATCCAGAGGCTCACTCCACGGGTTGATATTCTCTACAACGGCGCGGCGGGCCAGGCAGAGGAAGACATATACGGGATTGATTGCAGGCAGATCGGTGACTTCATACAGTCCACCCTCACCGGGACAATCTGGCTAACAAAGCTTCTGCTCCCCGTAATGCCCGCAGGGTCCCACATCATCAATATCGTGACAGATTGGGCCTTGCCTAACAGCGGCGGACCCAGCACGTTTGTGGCAGGCAAATGTGGCATCCTCGGCTTCGGGCAAGCCCTCTCAAAAGAAGTCATCAAGAAAGGTATCCGGGTGACCAATATCCTCCCGGGCGACGTGGCGAGTGACCTTGCCCTCGATGATGGAATTGCCGCCGTTGCCGCTAGGCACGGCGAGAAGATGATCCCCCTGGCCGATTTGATTGGCATCATGCTCGCAGCGATCCGGCTCGACTCGGCCAAAATAGATCAGATAGTCATAACGCCCTCCGATCCGAATTATGGATAGCGAGTCCGGAAGAAGCCGTATAGAATGACCGCACCCCTTCGTTGTATGCAATTCTCCTTGGATCATCTGGGAGCCGTATCCAAGATGCTCAAGGAAGCGTGGTTGTGGCACGCCAAACAGGAACCACATTACCTCAATTTGCCCCTTTTCAACGAGATGAACTACGAGCAGTACCTGCGGCTACAAACGCTGAAGAATCCAGAAGCGAGAGCCTGGGTAGTTGAGGAGGAAGGACGAGCGGTAATTGGATATGGACGCGTAGAGGTCCAGACCACAGATCGCTACCGCGCCTTTCGGCGCTTCATTCTGATTGATGACATAGTCGTCCGCAAAGAGTACGACACGGCCACGAGTGGCGTCCGGGAATTGCTGCTTGATGCGATCAGGGTCTTCGCCAAGGAACAAGGCATATCCCATTTGTTCACCCGCGTCTACGCATTCAACAAGGCTGAGCAGGCCTGGTTCGAGCAGCAGGGCTTCGAGTTGATGCACATGGAATACCTCAAGGAACTCTCATAGACTTGCCCTCGGACGGTCATTCCAGAAACGTAATCATACCCGCGTAATACGATGAGAGGCCGAGTACTGTTCCGGCTGCGGCAGGAGCGGCCTCGTCCTTTCAACAGGCAGATCGGCCGTGCGCCGGAATGCGGCAAACCAGAAGGCCCTAATCGCGGAATTCCGTTGGCGATGGACGATTTGACAAGGCAGGGTCACGCAGGAGAAGCGGGCCGTCTGCCCGAGCCTGTGGTTCAGCAGATTTGTCAAGGGAGAGCCGGCCAACTCGGCCCGCGTCCGGCGCGGGGCATTGGTACATCCGTGACTTTGTCCAGACTCGCATTATGGGCTAGTCCAGCGGTTCTGGGGCGGTGTCTGCCCGGGTATACCTCGTCGTACATCATTCATTTTGCGACCGAAGAATAGCCTCAGAACGATCCGGCTCCCACCTTAATCGGGCTTGCTGAGCCTACGATCTAGTCTGAATCTTCCTATAGTGTGAGGGGTATTTCGCTCCGGAGTTCAATACTATATACCGTTTCAATCGGTAATTTCCCGGGAAAGGCGTGAACGTGAGGGGCGTTTGAACGCCAAGTCCACTAGATTTCTGATTATCCACTCGTACTCCTGTTGGAATTCGGCTGCCGGCTGAAGCTCTCTCACCTTCAGTAGTGTCAAGCCATGACACGATCGCAACCTTTTTCGACTGCCACATGGACACCGGATGTTGTCACGATAATTACCCTCAGTCAGAATTCGAATGAGAGCAAGCACGCGCCTGTTGTCGTCAAGGCGAAAAAGCTGCCTATAGTGCTCGAAGTATTCCTAATCCGCCGTGCGAGAGTTCTCCGAACGGCATTACTCCATGCTTGCTTTTGTAACTGAATGAATACAAGTACGGAACCAAACAGGCTCGGACATAGTGGATCAGTGTGGGATTACTTAAGAACCTGCGTTTGATCGCCAGTGGGGCACCCATACAGAGCGATCCGTCTTGAAAGTGGTGATAGCCGCCTGGAATACGATTGCCAACCTCCCAAGTCTTTGGCGGTATGCCAGGATAGGGCTCCCGGATGACCAACTTTATGGCATATTCGTCCTCCAATGTCCGACCGTTGTACTGAGCGGAAAAATGCAGAATCCCTTTGACCAGCCAAAGGCCCTCTCTCTCCTTCTGAAGACTAAGCCCAGGAAAATGCAGGCTCAACTCCCTGAACTGTTCATAAAATGCAAATTCGTCCACGGCTCTACGCACCCCATGGTCGGTCCGGTTTGATAATGGGAATCACGGTGCTCATGTTTCTCAGTTGCATTTTCTTCTGGTCCTTATATCGACTCGTTGCATTTACCGCAACTCTCTCCCCGAACATCGAAACCAATAGTCCGCACATAAGGTCGATCTCATCGCAAGCCAAGAGACTAGAAAGATCGTTCTGCATCTTCTTCTGCCAGCTTCGGAAGTCTTGCTCGCGGCCTGGCCGATCTTGCCACCTGTCTGCGAAATTCTCTGATGGATCCACCGGATTCTGAATGCAGGATTTGCCATCTTCAATCACTACATGATCCGGCATGCCACCCACAATATTCGTCAGCGCATCGGCAAGATCGAATTCGTTGTTATATGCCAATGCGGCCAGGGTCGTAATGATTATCGAAGCTGGCCTGTCATCTCTTCCTTGAAATGCAATGGCACGGTGTCTCTTCATCAGTTGTACACTTCGTTGGAGAGGTGTCTTGATCTGATACTCCGGTACCTCCTGAATTTCAGCCTTGACAGCTTCCGCCAGTTGTTTTCGCAGCGCCTCATATTGGGTTTGCATTCTGCTGCGGAACCAAGCAGCATAGGCTTTCGGGTTACACCTAGGCCAATTAGGGTCTATTAGTTCATAATTTGGTCGCGTTTTGTCGGTTAGGGCAATTGCCGTGGCAGCCCAGTTGCTCCTTACGCCTTGGCTTTTCAAAGAGATCCTGTAGTCGGCGTTCGGCACGGCAGGGAGGATGTCCAGATGGAAGCGGGCTTCGTTGGCATACTTGAGTGTCCAGCACCTTCTTCCCTCCTGATCCAGCATGCGCCGATACATTTCGTTTGCCTTTAGACGATCACCAACCAAGTTCTTCAGCGTCTTTTGGCTGACATCGTGCTTGGACAGCATCATCTCAAATACAAGATCAATATCGTAATCATCCAGTTCGCCCAGCGGCTTCGTCACTGTTCCGAGCAGAAACGAGCCCTGTGGATAGATAACAGGCGAATAGGCGGCCAGAGGAGAGTTGCTCTCTCCTAACCATATTCCCACCGCCTTGTATCGCTTCTCAGCCTCTTCAGACAGGCTATCCGACATGTCCAGCTCCTTGGCAATCTCAGTCAAGATAAAACTCAGGTCTGTTCGGTAAGTCTTAGTCATTTGTTAGGTCTCCTATGTTAAATGATCGCGAGAAGCCCCCCGATTTCCGATTATGGTCATAAATGACCATGGGGAGGTCTGCTTTTGATTGCCATACCCGCCCGACTTCTACCGCAACAGAAGCCGGAACTGCGGGAAAGAGATGGACAACTGCGCCTTCCCCATGCTCGGCCTTTATTCTATTTAGCAACTGACGTAATACGGTCCTGAACATCTGTAGCTGTCCCCTGCTCTGCAAGTAATCGTTCTGAGGATTGGCTATGGTCATTTTCCACTCCGAGAACTCATCACCGTCAAGGCCCCTTCTGATCCGCTCCCTGCTGATTGCAGCGCTCAAGGAAAGGTTCAATGCGACTGTCCCACGATGAAGACTTGGTTCTTCGACCACATAATCGAAACCTTCGGGGCTTGGTTGCCATTCCCAAGTCTGTGGTTCGCGATGCGGTTGGTAGATCTCGGCAGGATAAATATCCGAGAGTAGAGCGCCCAACTTAACAAGTAAAGGCTGTGGTGCGAAGGCGAACACAGAGACATGATTTGCTTCTCTGTCACTATCAATGAGGGGCTTCACATTGGCATTAAACTGGCGCTCCAGGTTTCTCTCCTCCACATGCCAGAAATCGTTCTCGTGATCACGAAGCGTGCTTCTTGTCAAGCCCAATTCAATTGGTAACCTGCTGGATGGGTACCAGCTTGGAGCCATAGCTGCCCAGGCATCCTGGAAGTCGATCTTTGGCTGATGTTGCCCGATAGATCCCCGATAGATCAATACATGGCTTGTTCTCTCTGGCCTTATACTCGTTAACCTTTCAATTCGTTCCTCATGGGCATTCTTCATCTGGCGTAGTTCTTCATCGCTATGGTTCTGAAGAATTTCATCGATCATCCGGTGATGGTTTAGGCACATTAACATCAGATTTGATATGTCGGAACAGTACTGGGGGGATAAGACTTCATGTCCCCGCGGTCCCTCTGGGCGATCTCCAATAATGTGCGCTACGTCCGCAAAATTCATTTCGAGTTTTGTTAGTCCGTCCATCCACAAAGCCTCGTTGCAACCGTTATACTCACACCGGCCGGCCGTCTTTGCCCACAGCAAGGATCTCACTTTCTCCGGAATGTCCGCAATCGACATGTCATTTGTCTCCAACACCGATTGGCTTTGCTCTAATCACGTAAGGAAACCTTGCTGGTCCAGTGACGCTGCCGGAGATTATCTAGGTTATGAGCTGTTGTTGCATCTGGCGCTGACCGGATGTGTTCGATGCGGCAATGACGCCGAATATAGTGTTCTGCAAGCGCCGCTTTACCCGTCCTCATGCCTTCCGTGTAGGAACCATCCCCGCTCCAAAGACGCTGGACCACCTCGGTAAGGGCGAGCCGGTTCATTGCTTTGTCCGGACCATCCCCTACTCCAGCGGCGACTAGAGGAGCGTGAACTGGAGGGTGGGACGTAGGTTCCTGGCGACTACGGACGGTGCAGTAATCGGACACTTTTTCTCCATATCCGTATTGACTGCCTCAATAGTAACTTTGAGTGGTAAGTTTACCATTCAGTATTATTATACTCCATCCTCGAAGTTGTTACAAGACAATATGCGAATTACCAATCAGTTTACGCGAGATCAGATCTGGTGTAGTATTGCAATTACGAGGTCTACTTATGGACGCAAAATTGTTCGGCAAGAATGTCCTCCTCATCAGAAAGGAAAGGAGATTAAACCAAGAACAGCTCGCCAATCTTGCGGCGGTATCTAGAAACTACATCTCTATGATTGAGCGCGGCGAGGCTGACAACGTCTCGGACGGTGTTATGAGAAAACTGTCCGCTGCTCTCGAAGTCTCGTTCCAGGAGCTCACGGGCGAACCAGGTGAAACATCCTCTGTTAGGCTACCGCCAGCACTCCGGGAATTTGGCATCAAGGAGGGAGTAAGTTTCAGGGTTATCGATCAACTTATGAAGATTCCTTTCCGGGGAAGAGAACCGAAAACTATCCAAGAGTGGAAAGAGCTCTACGAGGCTGTGAAGCAGTTTCTCTCGGAGGATTGATCTCGTTGGATGATTTTGAGAATCCAGCCCATTCGTTTCTTACAACGCACAAGGTCGAAACACTGGATGACATCACCGCCTATTCAGCATTTCTTCGCGCAGAATTGGGCTTATCGGAGATTCCTCCCATAGATCTAAAAGCTATATTCAAACGATTCGGGCTCCCAAATCCAGTTGAGGTGCCGCTCCGGCGACAACAAGGCATGACTGTCCCATTCCGGGGAGTGCCACTTATTCTTGTCAATGAAGCCGATTCTCCTACTCGCCAAAGATTTACTTAAGCTCATGAATTGATTGAGATCTTGTTCTTGGAGTTACCCGGGCAAATTCGCATGGATCGACAAAAAGAGAACGTTTTTGGCACACGGAAGGAGAAAATCTGCCAGGCGGGTGCGGCAAGCCTTCTGATGCCGGAGAGCAGCTTCCTACCTGATGCACGTCGAATGGGAATTTCGTTTCAATCGGCGAAGGAGTTGGCCAAGAGATATGAGGTATCCCTTATGGCGGCACTCTTTCGATTGGCAGACTTCAACGCGAAATCAAGCCGTGATTGTCTTATGGAGAATGAAGAATAAGCCAACCGAATTGAGATCGAGAGTGTCTGAAAATCAAATCCCAATGCCTGGGTTTGATGCCAGCGGGTCACCACTGCCTAAACTGAGAGTCGAATGGGCCTACGGAAATTTCGGAAACCTTTTCATCCCGGTCAACAAATCAATCCCGCAAGACTCTTGTGTGTATGAGTCCTGGGTGAGCGGAAATTCTACGTCAGCTGAGGAATCGCTGCCTTTTGGCAAGTACGGGAGAAAGGCTTTCTTGGAGAATGCGCCGCTGACAATCGACACTGAAAACTGTGTTCTATCAATCATCCGGAACTCACCATTTAGCCAGCTCTAGATGAGGAAGCCCCCTTCGTAGTACAAGCATCAGTAATTCATGCGCCAAATCGTCCCCTTCAAGACCGCCGCAAACGAAACCCGGGCGAGATACTGCAGCAGAAGAATACCGGCAAGAGGTTCTAGCCCCCAGAAGAGAATGATGGCGATTAAGATCGTCGCCCACAGCACCAGGATATCGATGAATGCGCCATCTTCATGATGTTGGCCGAAGAACAACCATGTCCAAGCGCGTTCAATCCTAGCTCAATGACCAACAAGATCAGGGGCAAGAGGACGCCGCTGATTCCGTGGCGGCGCCAGACCGACCGGGTGGCGCTGGCCATCAGCAGATAGAGAATGGCCCACAGCACCAACAATCGCAAGGGTAGTTGTCATCAAGGCGCTTCTCCTGAATGCTATCCGCCGCTTTCCAAACGTAGCTTCAGCAAGGATATCGTCTCTTGACGAAGTTTTGCTTTTGCCCAGTCCTTTTGACTGCCCGTCAATAACTCCCCTACTCCGCCCAAGATATGTCTGTTATTCGTCTTCTCAAGCTGGCCGATGCATTTTCGGAGCAAGTCGTAATACGGCAACTTTGATCGCTGTTCAACAATCCCCTTGTTTATCGGGAAACGATGCTGCAAGAAGAACCAGACATCATAAATATCGCGGCTGGTCTTGCCGATCCGCTCATGCATGGCCATCAGTTTGTGGGCAAACATATCGTCTCGAACCATCACCTGCATGGAAACTCCCAGATAGGTCCTGATCTCATACCGGGACCCGAATTGCCGCCTGTTGATCTCCACCTTGATGTTATGCGCCTTATCTTCATAGGAAAGCACATAGAACAGGCTAAACCGCTTTCTAGTTGATTCTTTCAGGGATCCATGCTTCCTGAGAACGCGGCCCATTCGCTCAAATACATCATCCTCTTTCGTTGGATCCAAAAGGTCGAAATCCAGATCGACGGAAAAGCGATCCAATCCATAAAACATTAGTGCCGCCGTGCCGCCCTTAAACCCCAAGAACGGAGAGATCCTTGTATCCGAATAGACATCTTTCAGGATCTGAAAAAGAATGGTTTTATGAGTTGATATATCCAGTTTCATGACTCTCTTCGTATTACCGCTCTGCTTGTAGATCCGGCTGACCTTTCTACCCATTCTCTTGTTCTGGTAAATCGATAACATCGCAAAGACCTTATCCCAATCTAAACCGCTCAGATTGTCGAAATGGTAATCGGTCTGGATATAGAGCGTATCCAAGAAGGCGCGCTCTTTAGTGGCAATGGAGGACTTGTCCTTGTGTTCTACCCCAGCTGGGTTGGTAAGGACCGGGTTTTTGATTCTCCTGAACGAGTAGACTTGACCGTCAACGGCGATTTCCCGGGTCAAGTATGAAGCAACAAATATCGGGCTGTAGAACTGGAAGGTGACGCCTTCCTTGGCCAGCACCGTTTCAAAGCTCACGTAGGCAGGGGTGAATATCCGGGTGGCCAGCTCGAACTTGTTGTAACTTCTATCCTTAGCATATAGTCCCCTGCGGATTCGGTACAATTTACCATGTTTTACATAGCTGTGAAGCCGTACTCGTGTGGCCTCAGAACTTGGCTCTCCCCATAACAGGGCGATGTCTTCATATGTAAAGACGGTCTTTGGGGAGCGCAAGATCGCTGTTAGGTAATGACCTTTTTCCATGACTTGAACCAAATGTTAGCTTAAAACTAACTTCCAGTTCCAATGTTATGGTATTTCGCCTCCGAAGTCAAGAGGCAGTTCGCCCCCAGATACCAACTTCGGTCTTTTCCCCCTGGACTCGGCGCTGACCTGGGAGTACCTGGAAACGGGCGCGAAGGTCTGCTACACTGGAATCATGCTCGAAATCATGGGGGAATATAGTCCAAGGCACCGCAACTTTTGGATGAAGAAAGCCGCCAGAGACTACCGAAGCTCTACAGCCAAGAAGAAAAGGGCCTTGAAGCTCAAGCCGTCGTGAAGTTCTTCACGCCGGACAGCAACTGGACCTGGTACGCCACCGAATTTGACGGCGACGACCTTTTCTTTGGACTTGGTTGCGGGCTTCGAGACCGAGCTAGGATACTTTTCTCTATCGGAGACTCGAGGAGGCCAAGGGACCTTTGGGGTTGCCAATCGATCGTGATCTGCATTTCGAGCCGCAAGCTTGGAGCAGCCTTATGGAAATGCACTGCCAGGAGCGGAGCCTAACTTGAAACATGGAGGAAGAAAGCAAGAACCAGAATTCGGCGTTATTCAAGGCTATTGGACTAGCCGCGGGCCTTCCATGGTTTGAAATGATCGGCGAATTGTGGAAGATCGGCCGCAAGCTCATGAGAGGTCTATCGAGCGAGGGCATCTACGAGGTCCTTGATTATGAGTGCAGGCTTGAATTACAGGACAAGACCGGTGAATATGCCACCGTCCAAAAGCAGGAAAAGGTTCGCTATCTTCAGGACTACATCACCACGTATCAGGATCAGGCCTGGGGAGACGGCAGAGATCTTCTTGACTACCAGCTGTTCACCCGGGATTGCATGTCGATGAGTATCAGCTCAGGCCATAACACCTACAAGCTGATTTCACTTCGGGAGTCGAAGAACAAGGGCGATATCGATGAATTCAACATTGAATGGAAGATGCGCAATGGCTTCCTGAAACCAGCGGGTTTCTGGGGTACTGCGATCAATCATCGGACCAAGAAAGTCACAGTCAAAGTGGTCTTTCCCAAAGCCAGCCGACCTCCCCGCAGCGTTTCCGTCTTTGAAACCAATCTTCAGAGAACCCGCGTACTAGGCCCGGAGGCCCACCAGCAATCTACCCGATGGCCGTCCGATCATCGTGTGGGAGAAGACCAATCCCCGACTCTACGAAGACTACATTCTCAAGTGGGAATGGTAATAAGAACGAATGACAGGCCCGCGGCGCCTGTCATTCTATTGCTTCTAGGTTCCAGTTCCACCGCCCATGGCTGCCGCTCCTTTCGTGGGATGAGTAGACGGCCGTCGAAGAGATCTTGGCAACGGAGCAAGAGGGACACTGCCAATCTGCTTAGAAGCGCCAGAATTGTAATCCCTAGAGATTGTAATTGTCAATCCCCCACTTTTGGGCCAGGTCATGTTTCGGGCTACTTCTTGGGACCTGGCTTTCTATCGCGGGCCAAGTATTCCCTGACTGCCCGCTCGCTAGTGAGCCAGTCTCGGCCAACCTTTATCCCCCAGATTTCGCCTTGCCTTACTAGAAGCCGCAGATGACTTGCTGAGAGCCCGCTTCGCTCGGCAGCCTTGTGCAGGGAGATGAGTTCTTCTGGTCTTGGCGAGTATGCCCATCTCCCCTTCTCGCTGCCGGTCATGAGGCGTCAGGGGTCGAACAATATGAAGTTGTTTACGTGCATCAGTTCTTTAGGCTGATTATACATGGAGCCGATCTAAACTGAAATTGGCAGCGCCTGGGTGAGGGGGGCACCCAAGCGCTGCCACGACGAATTATATCCGGTTCCTCGGACTTGATTTTCGTATGGAGCATGCCTATGCTGGACAGAGGGACTCATGCCATGTTGGCAGCAATAACGCTAATGATCGCTTGGGTTGTGGTGTTCTTCACTGGATTGATTATCTACATCATCAGGCATGGTCGGAGATAAGGGAGGCCAATTCGGCCCGACCAGCTCCGTCTGCCTTGTGCCGTTTGAGCTACATCGGAATACATCACCCAAACCCCAGTCCCCTCTCCTTCAGAGACACATATCTTCCCTGCCCGATGACCAGGTGATCCAGCACGTCCACGTCCATCAGCTTGCCGGCCTGAACGATTGCACGAGTGATAGCGACATCATCAGGACTAGGGGTCGGATCTCCGCTCGGCTGATTGCGCGTGACAATGATGGCAGGCGCATTGCGACGGACGGCCGCTTTGAACACCTCCCCCACCCTAACGTGCGCCGTGTTGACCGAGCCCTTGTAGATTTCCATAATATCGAGCAGATGATTGCGGGTGTCCAACAGCAGGACTCGCATGTGTTCTTGCTCAAGGGATGACATCTCGTACTGCACTAGCGCAGCGGCATCGGCCGGGCCATTTATTGTCTGGCGTTCTTCCGGCGATTTCGAGCGCCAGCCGACGACCCTGTTCTATAGCTGCCTTGATTTGCACGGCTTTGGCTTCGCCCATGCCGTGCTGATTGACCAATTCCGCAAAGCTGATATGGTTCAGTCCTCGCAGACCCCCGAAAGTCTGAAGCAGACGCTGGCCCACCTGGATCGAGTTCTCACCTGGAACTCCGGTCCGAAGCAATATGGCCAGCAACTCGGCGTTGGAGAGCGATTTTGCCCCAAGCGAAGCCAGTCGCTCACGAGGACGCTTGGTGAGGTCCGGGTCGGTCAGCCGAAAAGCTTGAGTAAATGGTGGTTCTGCCATTGTTAGTTTCCCCGTCTAGTCTGTAACACTATGCAGTGAAGAAGCTGCCTTTGGAAAGAGACGGCACTCCTATCGAGGACGCCAACCTAGCTGTCGTGCGAATTAAGGCCCTTGCGGACCTGAAGGGGTCTGAGGATTGCAGGCTGGAGTGGATGGCGGTATGCTTGCTTCAATACCTGTTACAAACGTCACCAAGCCAGGACAGAACCATGCCAGCCAAGAAGGCTTCCAAAGCGAAGACCACGAACGGCGCGACCCTGGACTTTGAGGCCCAACTTTGGGCATCCGCCGACAAGATGCGCGGGCATCTCGACGCCGCAGAGTACAAGAACGTTGTGCTTGGGTTGATCTTCCTGAAATACATCTCCGATGCATTTGAGCAACTCCACAGCAAGTTGCTTGCCAAACAAACAGAAGGCGCGGACGCCGAGGACCGCGATGAATACTCCGCCGAGCGCGTGTTCTGGGTTCCCAAAGAAGCGCGCTGGGAGCATCTAAAAGCCAATGCCAAGCAGCCTGCGATTGGCAACTTGATCGACGACGCCATGCTGGCGCTTGAGCGCGATAACCCGTCGCTGCGCGGGGTGCTGCCCGGTAACTACGGACGGGCTACCCTCGACAAACAGCGCCTGGGTGGACTTGTAGACCTCATTAGTGGGATCAACTTCGTGGACGAGGCAAGCCGCAAGCAGGATGTGCTCGGGCGCGTGTACGAATATTTCCTGTCGCAGTTTGCCAGCGCAGAGGGCAAGAAGGGCGGCGAGTTCTACACCCCGCGCTCGGTTGTGCGGGTGCTGGTCGAAATGCTGTCCCCGTACAAGGGCCGAGTATTTGACCCATGTTGTGGCTCCGGCGGCATGTTCGTCCAGTCGGAGAAATTCGTCGAGGCACACGGTGGGCGCATTGGCGACATCAGCGTCTTCGGGCAGGAGTCCAACCCCAATACGTGGAAGTTAGCCAAGATGAACCTCGGCATCCGCGGCATCGAGGGCGACTTGAAAGAACCTGCGGATTCATTCCTTCGCGACCTGCATCCCGATCTCAAGGCCGATTTCATCCTCGCCAATCCGCCGTTCAACATGAGCGACTGGGGCGGAGAGAACCTGCGCGAAGACAAACGCTGGAAGTACGGCGTGCCGCCCGTAAATAACGCAAACTATGCTTGGGTGCAGCATTTCATTCATCACCTTTCCCCCACTGGCATGGCTGGATTTATTTTGGCGAACGGCAGCATGTCTTCAACGTTCTCGGGCGAAGGCGAGATCCGTAAAGCAATGATCGAAGCTGATCTCGTGGATTGCATGGTGGCTTTGCCCGGGCAACTGTTTTACTCAACTCAGATCCCGGTGTGCTTGTGGTTTCTTACGAGAAATAAGACGGGCGGCAAGTATCGCAATCGCCAATCCGAGACACTTTTCATTGACGCGCGCAAACTGGGTCGATTGGTGGATCGCGTTCATCGAGACCTCGACAATGATGACATTGCCAATATTGCAGCCACGTATCACTCATGGCGCGGCGACAGGGATGCAGGAACGTATCAGGATCTGCCAGGGTACTGCAAGAGCGCAAAGCTGGATGAGATTAGGACTTAGTCCTATGTTCTGACGCCTGGGCGATATGTGGGTGCAGAGGACATCGAAGAAGATGGAGAACCCTTCGACGAAGAGATGAGACGTCTATCTCTAACGCTTGAGGAACAGTTCGTCGAGTCCGAAAGGCTGGAGCAGAGTATTCGAGAGAATTGAGGCATTTGGCTCATGACGTATGACTTTCCGAGCTCTTGGAGGTTGATGCCCCTAGAAAGCTGCATGGAAGCAATCATTGATTATCGTGGTAAGACACCGCGAAAATCAACTTTTGGGATTCCTCTGATAACGGCAAAGATAGTTAAGAATGGTCGAATACGTGAGCCCGAGGAGTTCATACCATTCGAGGATTACGACGAGCGAATGCAGCGTGGTATCCCGCAAGTAGGGGATGTTGTGGTTACTACAGAGGCGCCCCTTGGCGAAGTTGGGCAATTGGATGGCCGCAAGTTGTCGGTGGGCCAACGTTTGATTACATTGCGCGGCAAGAATGCTCTGCTAGATAACACATATCTGAGATTCCTGATGATGTCGGAGTTTGTTCAAAAGCAACTTATTGCCCGCGCCACTGGAACAACGGTAATTGGAGTAAAACAAAGAGAGCTCAGAAAAGTCACACTTGTTGTTCCACCGTTGCCTGAGCAACGCGCCATTGCAGCAATTCTCGGCGGACTCGACGACAAGATCGAGCTCAACCGACGCATAAATGCCACGCTTGAGTCCATGGCGAGGGCGGTGTTTCGGCGGAGTTTTGTGGAAAATGAGGCAGTCAAAAGTTGGAAGCTTGGAAAGCTAGGTGATATTGCAGAGAATATACGGCGCGGAGCTCAACCCGATGAAATAGAGCCGACAACGCCTTACATTGGCTTGGAACACATGCCGCGAAACAGTATTGCTTTGTCGGAATGGGGAACAGCAAGTGAAGTAACAAGCAACAAGTTTCGCTTCACGAAAAGCGAATTCTTGTTTGGTAAATTACGCCCTTACTTCCATAAAGTGGGTGTTGCTCCACTGGACGGCGTGTGTTCAACAGATATCTTGGTAATTGCGCCAAAATCTCCCGAATGGTTTGGATTGGTTCTGTCTCACCTTTCAAGTGTAGAACTGGTCGAGCATACCGATGCTTCTTCCACTGGAACAAAAATGCCGCGAGCAAGTTGGAAGGATATTGAGCGGTATCAAGTCCCAATTCCACCAAAGGCACTTGCCGAGTTGTTTGCTCAAATAGTCGCCCCAATGGTGCAGCAAATCCAAGCCAACATCATGCAATCCCGCACGTTGGCGAGTTTGCGGGATGCGCTGCTGCCGAAGTTGATGAGGGGGGAAGTGAGGGTGAAAGATGTGGAGATAACAGCGTGATTGAAATCTATCCAAATCTCTTTATTGGTACGGCCGAGGACTATGAATTTCAGGTAAAGGGACAACCTGATTGGATGGTGGTCCACGCCTGCAAAGAACCCTACCATCGGAATGAGTTGGGATACACATCTCGAGGAGCGCCCAAGGGCGATCCTGAATATTTGATCGCAAGGCGGGGAAATCGATTGATCCTAAACCTGGTAGACGCGCCTGATCCAGACTATATCCCCAAGGAAATCATTGACGCTGCCCTCAACTTCATTGCGGCGGGTTTAGCCCAATCGCGTAAAGTTCTTGTACACTGCAATCTGGGCGAGTCGCGGTCGCCAAGCATTGGCATGCTTTACCTTGCGAGTTCCACCAGCAAATTGCCGAAGGATTTCGCTTCCGCCGAACAAAGCTTTCGGCAAATTTACCCCTCTTACAATCCCAGTTCCGGTATGAGAGGATTCCTTATCAAACACTGGACCGGTTACTCTGCGGACAAATCATGATGTCTGCTGAATCCGTCATGAGACGAGGCACAATGCGTGATGCGCTGTTACCGAAGTTGATGAGGGGGAAGCGAGGATAATACCGAGAGCGATTGGTGCGAATAAATAGGGTGAGCCGTCCCAGGCATTTTCTACCACCTTGATCGCGAGATACTCCAATCGAATATAGAAGAGGAACAATGGAAAGAGCCTTGTCCAGCTTCGCCATCATCAGCAATAGCATTAATGCGGGCCACGACTGCATCGAGGCCTTTGTCCCCTTCGTCGTGCGTCTATTTGACATAAAAGACTATCAGAGTGTCGACATTGAGACTATCTGCAAGCACTTCGTTGAAGAGTACGGCATCCAAGTACCCCGGCACCCAATGGAAACCATCCTTAACCGAATGAGACCGCGTTACTTGAGCAGGCGTTCTGGAAAAGTAATCATCAAACGGGCCGAGATTAGAAAGCGTGGGCAGACGTTCGACTTTGACAAAGAGAACCAGAGGTACAGGTGGCTCATTCAGAACTTCGTTGGTTTCTGCAAGGACTTTTCGACCCCGGTCGAGGTCAGTCATGAGGAAGCAGATAAGCTCTTTGTCGGATTTCTGAAGGATCATGATGTTGATATTATTTTCGCAGCATACTTAGATGAAACAGATTCGTTTCTGCCCGACACGTCTCAGGTCCGTGATCCCGACAAGATCTATCTGCTGAACCGATTCGTAAACATGCTTCTTCAAACGGGAGGGGAGCAGGCCGAGTATCTTATCGACAGTGCAGTAGGCCATAAATACGCGAGCCTCCTCCTATACAGAGAGTTTCCTAACATGAGAGGAAAGGGAGCCTGCGCAAATTACTATTTGGACATTGGTGTGCTTTTCGACATTACAGGCATCAACAAGGTCTTTCGAAAGAAGGCTGCCGAAGACCTCTTGGCTACAGTCAGGGCCAAAGGGTCACACTTGTGGGTGTTTCGCCACACCTATGGGGAGTTTCGAAAAATCGTTGAAGGCTGCTTGCCTTGGGTCGAAAGCAAGCGCTACGATCCGTCTAGAGCCAGTAGAACGCTGCGGCATTTCAAAGATGAGGGGTTTGGCAGCGCAGAAGTACAATTCTTTATATCCCAAATTGATGATGTACTGGAAAGAAATGGCATTAAGACTGCAGGCGACCTGGATCCAAACTTAGATCAGTACTATCAAATCGACAGAGAGGAACTGAGGAAGACAATTCTGGGGGTATATAACTCACGTGGCCGCATTTTCGATCTCGACGAAAAAGAATACACGCTCGAAAGAGACGAAGTCTCGATTGAAAACGTTTACAAGTTAAGAAAAAGCAGTGTGCCGACTAACTTAAATACCGCAACGCACGCGTTCATGACCACGAACGCCGGCCTGGCATACGCCTCCGTGAAATTCGAACAGGATATCTTGAAACGGGGATACTTCACAATACCTACTGTTCTAACTGATACATTTGTGGGCACAGTGATTTGGGCCCAGGAACCAAGCCATCTGGATAAGGAATTCAACCGCAGCAAAATGATCTCCTATACCAATGCGATGATTTAGCCCAGGCCGGCCCTAATGAGCAAATTTGCCCAAGAAGTTGAGCGGGCAAAGAACAACAATGTTAATCCTATTTCGACTGATAGCGCGTATCTTTTGTTGACCAGCAACCTTCCTCGCACGTTGCTAGCAGACAAAACACTCGGAGATCCAAACCGAATTACAGCACAGACGCCCTATGACATCGAGAAAGAGTTTGCGGAATTGCTCACAGCTAACGAACGAATAAAGACTTAAGCCGCACAAGCGGAGGCAGAAGCGAACCGCGTAGAGAAGGAGATGACACAAAGGCGTTTGGAGGACCAGAGTACAAGAGTGCATCGCACTATCGAGGTCGTGGCCCGTTGGGGGAAAAGATCTGTCATTGCTGCACTATTTATATTGGGCCTAGTCATTCTAGGGCTTCAGACGTTCCAAGAATCGCAGTCCATCGCAACAAAAACAATCAACTACTTCGTTTCTGTTCTTAGCCTACTTTTTGGTTTCACTATCCTCGCGCTTGGGAAAAAAGCAGAAAATTGGATCAGGAAGCAATTGACCAGACTATTGCTGGGTTCTGACGGCGATGCCTAGCTTCACAGAATCCCTCATTGAACAAGCTGCTCTCGATTGGTTCCAGGGGCTTGGGTACGGCTACGCCTTCGGGCCTGACTTAGCCTGCGATGGCCCCGCGCCAGAGCGGGAGAATTACGAAGATGTAATTGTGCTTGGCCGCTTTCAAGAAGCAATTGCGCGGCTCAACCCATCCATCCCCGAAGAGGCACGTGTAGAAGCCGTGCGCAGGATCGTACACCTTGGGCAGCCCTCACTAGTTCTAAGCAACCACGCGTTCCATCGCATGTTGGTGGAGGGTATCCCGGTCGAATTCAAGGACAAAGATGGCCGGCCAGTCAGCAAGCCTGTGCGCGTGATCGACTTCGAGCATCCTAATGCCAACGACTGGCTTGCGGTCAACCAATGCACGGTCGAGGCCTCCTACAAGAACGCCAAAGTCAATCGGCGGCCGGATATTGTTATCTTTATCAACGGCTTGCCGCTATCGGTGATCGAACTCAAGAACGCGGCCGACGAGAACGCCACAATCTGGTCGGCGTTCAATCAACTGCAAACCTACAAGGAGCAAATCCCGGCGCTTTTTGCCTACAACGAAACCCTAATCGTTTCGGACGGCCTGAATGCGCGCATCGGCTCGCTGACTGCCGACCGGGAGTGGTTCCTGCCGTGGAAGACGATTGAAGGCGAGACGACCGCGCCTGCGTCCGTGACGCAACTGGAAGTGCTCCTGCATGGTGTGTTCGAGAAGAAGCGCTTTCTGGATCTGATCCGGTACTTCATCGTCTTTGAACACGAGCATGGCACACCCACGGCGAAGAAAATCGCGGGCTACCATCAATTCCATGCCGTGAACTATGCCATTGAGGAAACGATTCGGGCATCAAAGGCCAAGGAGCTTACCGTCAAGGAACTCAAAGGCCAATATATCGCTCAAAACACGAAGGGAGGGGAACCGGGAGACCGGCGCATCGGGGTCGTGTGGCATACGCAGGGTGCGGGCAAGAGCCTGACGATGGCTTTCTATGCCGGGCGGATGGTCTTACATCCGGCCATGGAAAACCCAACGATTGTCCTAATCACCGACCGTAATGACCTGGACGATCAACTCTTTGGCACTTTCTCGCGCTGCTCCGAGCTGCTGCGACAGAAGCCGGAGCAAGCTGAAAGCCGGGAAGACTTAATCTCCAAGCTGCGCGGCCGGGCCGCCGGGGGCATTTTCTTTACCACCATTCAGAAGTTCCTTCCCAGCGCCGAATCAGGCGGGCCTCTCTCTGATCGGCGAAACATTGTGGTCATTGCCGATGAGGCGCACCGCAGCCAATACGATTTTATCGACGGTCTGGCGCGCAATATGCGCGACGCACTGCCCTACGCTTCTTTCATCGGCTTCACCGGCACGCCGATAGAACTCAGCGACAAGAACACGCGGGCGGTCTTCGGCGACTACATCAGCATCTACGACATCCAGCAGGCGGTGGAAGACGGCGCGACGGTGAGGATTTACTACGAGGGCCGCCTTGCCAAACTCGAACTGAAGGAGGAAGAACGTCCCCACATTGACCCTGAGTTTGAGGAGGCCACCGAAGGCGAGGAAGTAGAGCAGAAGGAAAAACTCAAGACCAAGTGGGCCGCTCTTGAAGCCATCGTCGGCGCGGACAAACGGGTTCATCTGATTGCCAAGGATTTCGTGGCTCACTTTGAGCAGCGACTGGAAGCGATGGATGGCAAGGCCATGATTGTGGGGATGTCCCGGCGCATCTGCGTGGACCTCTATAACGCCATCATCGCCCTGCGTCCGGAGTGGCATTCCGACGATGACAAGCAGGGCGTCATCAAGATCGTGATGACCGGTGCTCCGAGCGATCCGCTCGACTGGCAAAATCACATCCGTAACAAGAAGCGTCGTGAAGGCCTGGCTCAGCGATTCAAGGCCCCCGACGACCCATTCAAAGTGGTCATTGTGCGCGATATGTGGCTAACAGGCTTCGATGTCCCGCCGTTGCACACGATGTACATTGATAAACCCATGCAAGGGCATGGCCTGATGCAGGCGATTGCGCGTGTGAACCGTGTGTACAAAGACAAGCCGGGCGGACTCATCGTGGACTATCTGGGCCTCGCTTATCACCTGCAGAAGGCGCTGGCTGCCTACACCGAGAGCGGTCACCCGGCAGACACGGCCACTGACCAAAGCGTGGCAGTTGCCGAGATGATGGAACGCTACGAAATCTGCATCGGGCTATTTCATGGGTTCGATTGGGGGAAATGGAGAACAGGCACTCCGCACGAGCAGCTTGGGCTTTTGCCTCGTGCGCAGCAGCACATCCTTGTGCAAGAAGACGGCAAGACGCGTCTACTCAATGCTGTCCGGGAACTGTCGCTGGCCTTTGCGCTGGCCGTACCAGATGATCGCGCCCTAGCCGTTAGGGACAACGTATCGTTCTTCCAAGCGGTGCATGCTGCTCTGGTGAAGACCACCGTGGAAGGTGAGCGGTCCACTGAAGACGTAGATCATGCTATCCGTCAAATCCTTTCACGCGCCGTAGTCACTGATGAAGTCATCGACATCTTCGCCGCGGCCGGTCTGAAGAAGCCTGAGATTTCTATTTTGTCCGAGGCGTTCCTGGCTGAGGTCAAGGACATGCCGCAGAAGAACCTGGCAATTGAACTTCTGCGAAAGTTGCTCAATGACGAGCTCAGAGGCCGGTTGCGCAAGAACCTGGTGCAATCACGATCTTTCGCCGAAATGCTCGAGAGGACGATTCGGTCGTATCAGAACCGCACGCTTGAGTCGGCAGAAGTGATTGCCGAGTTGATCAAACTGGCCGAGGAAATGCGTGAGGCCGGAAAGCGGGGCGAGAAACTCAACCTAACCGAGGACGAAATTGCGTTCTACGATGCCCTGGAAGTGAATGACAGCGCGGTGAAGGTGCTGGGTGATGAAACACTTAAGGACATTGCGCGAGAGTTGGTAGAAACCGTGCGCAACAATGTCACGATTGATTGGACCGTGCGAGAGGCTGTCCGGGCGAAATTGCGCGTCATGGTAAAGCGCATCTTGCGCAAACACGGTTATCCACCTGACAAGCAAGAAAAGGCGACACAGACCGTGCTTGAGCAAGCCGCACTGATTGCAAAGGATTGGGCGGAGTAGTTACGTCTTAGGGAAATCCAGGGACCTTTAATCCGCAAATGCGCGCGAAACCGCGGCTTTGAAGGAGCCCCGCGTGTGGGCTGAATAGCCGACGAGCTGGTTCCCCACGTATTTCAGTTCGCCAGCCGCTGTATGATGACCTCCAAACTAAGGACTCCCCCGCCCGAGTCACGATGCGGCTAGTTTCCCTGCTCTCTTGCCGCGCACCGGAATCAACAGATCTCGGGGTGCATCGCTGCTTATTAGGGGCGTCCGAGAGTTGATCCAAAAGACGACAACCTTTCGTGAATCAGTCTTGCCGATCTTGTACCGTTCCGGCGGCGAGCCGATATCTACAAGGTCTCCCCTTCCCCTCAGAATGCGCAGGCGTTGCCGAAGGCTCTCCGGATGTTTGTAACCAAAATAAGCTGCCGCCTGACGCAGCGACATCCATTCGAAACTGTCTTTTGCCACGAGAACATTCTACAACGATCTTGCCAGTTGACAACAGCAGATGGATTGTTATAATATTGCTCTAGAGCAATAATAGCAACTATGGTGACAAAACTACTAAGGGGTCAAGAAGTGGCGCAGATCCTAAGCGTAAGCAAAGCCCTGGCGTACCGCCTAATGGCTCATGGGCGCCTCCCGACCGTCAGACTAGGTCGGTCGGTTCGCGTCCGCCCTGAAGATCTTGAGAAGTTCATAGCCGCTCGGATAGCGGGAAAAACCGGCGGGATTTGACGAACCATATCATGTCAAAGAAACGTAGTCATGGAGAAGGAAGCATCTATAGACGCAAAGATAGCCGTTGGGTCGCTCAGGTCACACTCCAAGGCAGGCAGTTGTACAAGTACTTCCACACGCAGTTTGAGGCGCGAGAATGGCTGCAAGAGACGCAAAACCAAATACGTGGAGGCCTTACTCTTGCCGCCGCCCAAATCACGGTGGATGAATTTCTTCGAGAATGGCTGGATGCCAACAAAGCATCCCTACGACCGAAAACCTTTTTCCAATACGAACAGGTTTTTCAGCAGTATCTGTCCCCCGGAATCGGGAGAGTGAAACTGAAGGAACTCAGCCCAAGCGTGATTCAGGCTCTCTACAACACGAACCTTCGAAGCGGAAAGAGCGAAAGGACAGTCTTGCTGGTACATGCGGTATTACACAGCGCCCTTGGCCAGGCTCTCAAATGGGGCATCATCAATCGTAATCCGGCTGAAGCCGTCACCCATCCTCGGCCAAGCCGAACCGAAATGCAGACTCTCACTGACAAACAAGTGGGGGCTCTATTCAGGGAGGTCAGAGGTTCGCGCTATGAAGCATTGCTCTGGCTTGCCATTACGACCGGCCTGCGAGAAGGTGAGATCCTGGGCCTAAAGTGGTCGGACTTGGATTGGGGAACCGGACGGTTGATGAATTCAGCGGCAACTTCAGCGCTTGAAGGATCGAGGCCTTGTTTTCAGCGATCCCAAGTCCCAAGCTGGAAAGCGAGTAGTCATGCTCAGCAGAAAGACCATAGTCAAGCTGAAGGGCCACCGCGTCCTCCAGCAGTATGAAAAGCTCTTTGCGGGCGCAAACTGGGTCGACACGGACTTGATCTTCCCTTCGACCATCGGCACTCCCGCCGATCCACGCAATCTATTTAGGAATTTCAAGATCTTTCTGCGAAATGCAGGCTTGCCGGATATTCGGTTTCATGACCTGCGGCACACCGCGGCCACGCTTATGCTCCAACAAGGAATCCACCCGAAGGTAGTGCAAGAGCGACTTGGGCATGCCAATATCATGCTGACATTGAATACATATTCTCACGTTCTGCCTTCCATGCAGAAGGAGGCGGCTGAAAAGATGGATAACCTGCTGACGCCACTTGAAGCCGACCCTTAGAAGAACTTAATCAGCTCCAAACTCGAACGGATTACTGTCAGATTGCTGTCAAAATGCACTTACCAAAAGGGCCTCCGGTAGCCGGAGGCCCTTCTTAGTCCTATATCTGGGACGAAGCTAAGCTAGAAATCCTTATATGTCAGGTGACCGACCAGGGACTTGAACCCTGAACCCACTGATTAAAAGTCAGTTGCTCTGCCATTGAGCTAGTCGGCCAGCGGTCGGTATTATACCTCGACGACCAGGCATGTCAAATACCCCGCGAGCTGTCCCTCCGCCCCACCCTGCTTTTGACCATTCCTTATGGAGCAAAAGCGGGCTGCCGCCCCTCTGCCATCGCCTGTATAATTGAAAATGATGATCGAATTGACCATTCCGGGCCGCGGCCAACTTCGTTTGCAGCATCTGGTGACCGACGTGAATGGCACCCTCGCCCTGGATGGCAACCTGATTGACGGCCTCGCCAAGCGCATCGCTGCCGTCCGCGACCGTCTCACCGTACACCTCCTTACCGCGGACACGCACGGTCGACAGGCCGTGATCGATCAGCAGCTCAATCTGACGGCAACCCGCCTCCAGGCCGGCGGCGAGCAGGCGCAAAAGCGGCAATTCGTTGAGAAACTGGGAGCGCAGACGGTTGTTGCCATCGGTCAGGGCGCAAATGACGCCTCGATGTTGAAGGCTGCTGCCCTGGGCATTTGCGTGATGTCCGAAGAGGGCGCTGCCACCGAAACGCTCATGGCCGCCGGCATCGTCGTGCCCAACATATTCGCTGCCTTCGATCTGCTGGACAAACCCCTCCGCATCGTTGCCAGTCTCCGCAAATGAACTTCTCCACTCCGCCCGCCGCTCCGCAAGAATCGCCTCTACCCAGACCCGCTTCAGGATCGCGCGCCCGTCGCCGCCGTCGGGCCCAGTTGGTAGTTCCGCGCGATGCAGAGGGCCGCGCCTCCCTGCTCGAGGGCCTATCGCGCCGCGCCTATCCGAGCTATGAGATCTTCGTGTACGCGGCGCTCTCCGGCGCCATCCTTGGCCTCGGCTACATTTTGGATTCGCAGGCCCTATTGGTTTTCGGCATCCTGCTCGCCCCCTCTTTGCCCCCTGGATCGGACTGCTCCTCGCCACCATAACGGGATCGATGCGCTTCTTCTTCGAGACCCTCATGGCTCTTCTGCTCAGCGCCCTCATCGTCTTCCTGATCGGCGCCCTCGCGGGCCTTGCCGCTCGGCCCTTCATGCCCCGTACTTTCAATGAGGCCTTTGTGCACAGCCGCCTGTGGTGGCCTGACCTGCTGGTACTCGCCATTGGAGCGGCCATCCTCACGGTCTCCTTCGTCCGTTCCGAAGCCAAGCCGTTCCTGCCGAACGTAATGGTGGCCTACGAGTTCTTCCTGCCCCTCGCCGCCGGCGGTTTCGGCCTTGGAAGCGGCCTTGGCGAGGCTTGGCCCTTTGGCCTGCTCGTCTTTGTGGTGCACTTTGCGTGGGCCGGCCTGTTCGGTCTGTTGACCCTGGTCGCCCTGCGCTTCATGCCGACCAGTCTGAAGGGCTTCGCTTTCAGCGCATTGGTCGCATTGGTCTTCGTTGTGTTGCTCGTCGTATTGATGAGCGGCGGAAACTGGTCACCCACCTTCGCTCTGCAGAGCGCGGGCCTTCCAACCTCGGTAGGCGCGAATCCAAGCCCGGTTCCCACTCAGTTCGCAAGTTCGGCGCTTGAATCGCCCACCCCTCGGATCGAGGCCCCCACACCGATCGACACGTTCACCGCCACGCCGGTGTCGCCGTCGGCCACCAGCACGCTGATGCCCGCTTCCCCCACCATCACCATGACCATCCAACCGACGCCCGTCTACGCCCAGGTCCTCGCGGACCGAGGCGGCGGCGTCCTCCGCGAGACACCGGCCGGCAAGGGCCTCACCACGCTCGATAACTTCGCATACGTTCAAGTCTTACCGGATACGCAGGACGTCGCTGGCTACACTTGGGTGCACGTCATCGCCTCGGTGAACGGGGTTCAGATGGAAGGCTGGATGGTCAAGTCAGTCTTGGCCCTGCCAACTCCCCTCGGACCCTGGTGCCCGCGGCCTCACCCACGGCCACATCCACGCCTTAGAACGATCGCATTCGCCGCCCGCCTGGCCGCGGCGGCCTGGGAATTGCAGACGGCATCCCTCCGCCGGCTGATCACGCTTCACGGGAGAATTCATGCCCATTCACTTCGGGACCGACGGCTGGCGCGCCGTCATCTCAGACACCTTTACCTTTGACAACTTGCGCATCTTGGCCCAAGCCATCGCAGATGCAATCGCCTCCGAGCACTGGGACAAGTCCGGCAACGGCGGACCGCGGCCTGATCCGCGCAAGATCGTCGTCGGGTTCGATACTCGCTTCCTCTCTGACCGCTTTGCCGGCGAAGTCGCGCGCGTCCTGGCAGCCAACGGCTTCACGGTGCTCCTGGCCCAATCCGATGCTCCAACTCCTGTCATCTCCTACGCCGTCAAGCACCAACGCGCCATCGCCGGTGTAATGATCACGGCTTCGCATAATGCGCCCCGCTACAACGGTGTGAAGCTCAAGGCCGCCTTTGGTGGCTCAGCCCTGCCCGAACAGTGCCGCCGCGTCGAGGTCTATATCAGCGATAACGAGCAGCGGGCGCGCGGTCCTAACCTCATGGACTACGACCGTGCCCGCAAGGCGAACCTCATCCAGAAGTTCAATCCGCTCCCGGCCTATTTCGAGCATCTGCGCACCCTCATCAACACCGATCTGATCGCCGAGAACCCACAGCGCTTCGTCGTCAACTCGATGTATGGTGCCGGCCGCGGCGTGATCAAGGCCTTCCTGCAGGGCTCGGGCTGCGACATCTCGGAGGTTCGGGCCGAGATGAATCCGGGCTTTGGCGGCATCCATCCCGAACCCATCGAGCAGAATCTCGGCGCTCTTGCCTCTGCGATCAGTTCTGGAATGGGCAATTTCGGCCTAGCCACCGATGGCGACGCCGACCGCATTGGTGCCATGGACGAGCGCGGCGGCTTCGTCGATCCGCACAAGATCATGGCATTGGCCCTGAAATACCTGGTGGAACAGCGCGGCCTCTCAGGCGCCGTCGTGCGCACAGTATCCACCACTCGCATGATCGACCGGCTCGCCAAGAAGTACTCACTGAAGCTGATCGAGACTCCCGTCGGCTTCAATCACATTGCAGACCGCATGCTCCAGGAAGACGTCCTCATCGGCGGCGAAGAATCCGGCGGCATTTCCTTCAAGGGGCATATCCCCGAGGGCGACGGTCCGATCATGGGTCTGCTGCTCGTCGAAATGATTGCTTCCCACAAGAAACCGCTCACCGAGCTCGTCGGCGATCTGCTGGCAGAGGTGGGCCCGGTCGTCTACCAGCGCGTGGACCTGCGTCTGAGTCGGCCGGTCGCCAAGGCCGAGATGACCGATTTCCTCGCCAAGACGGCTCCCCGCGAGATCGGCGATCAGTCCGTTCTCGAGATCAGCCAGAGGGACGGTGTTAAGTACATCCTCAAGGATGACTTCATGGCTGCTGATCCGCCCCTCGGGGACGGAGCCCGTCCTGCGCGTCTACGCAGAAGGCCGGACCAACGACATGGTCAAGGCGCTGATGGGCTATGGGAAGAAAGTGGCTGCGAGCGTGGTTTAGCCGCCCTGAAGTGCCCGCCGCTGACTCACATCACCTGCTCCCCCTTACGGGGGAGCAGGTGATTCAAGGAACACCGCCAGCGGATCCGTGCCGCTTACCCGCACGTACTCGTGATCCTCGTAAACGATCTGCTGTCTCCCTGGCGTCGACGTGGACACGATCCCGCAAGGCACGAATCCCGCGCCGTACTGACCGGATGGATTCTTGACCAGGATATGTTCCAGCTCCGCCTGGGGCTGGTAGGTCCTCACTGTTACCCAGCTCAAGTACTCGCGGTCATCGTACGAGATGACCAGCCCGACCCGGTCGCACTTTGCCTCGCTCAACGCTTTCGCTGCCGCGACGTACGAGGCGGATGTGTCAGTTGCAGACGGATAGTAGAAGTACTGATGGAGGCGGTCGGTCTGAAGCACGCTGCGGGCTCCTACGAGCGGGCGCGTGGAATTCGTCAGCAAGTAGGGCAGCGAAACCAGGCCGAGGATGAGCGCAGCCGCAGTGAAACCGCGGCGCGGCAGATACGCGGAGGCTGCGACCCCGAGCAAAGGCAGCCCGAGGATGAACAGTGGCAGTTCGAGCCGGCTGTTCCAGGGCTGCCACTTCAGCACGATGCACAGCAGCCCGAAACCCCCCAGGACGCACAACGCATAGGGCACAGCCTTTGACCGTTTGCCGATCAGCAGGGCAAGGATCGCGGCTGCCAGCAGGATCAGTTGAAGTGGATCGCTGGCGCTGTCCTCGTGCAGCGTGAAGACCATTTGGAAATGTGAGCCTCGCCAGGTAGACAGCGGACTGTTCGCCCCGATGCCGAGGATCGCATGCACCTGCTGCACGCCCTCTTCGATAGCCCGGTTGATCTGCGTCGACGGCGTTGCCAGCTGCACCGCCACGTTCCGCACCAAATTTGACGCCCACACGCGCGGACTGACGACCTCGTTCACGTAGCCGCTGAGCTCCGGCCCCGAAGCTGTACCCAGGACATTTCCATAAAGGCCGTAGTCGCGGACCGCCTGGGGCACCATGATCATGACCGCCACCAACGCGACTCCCCCGATGGGCTTCCAGGCCGCCCGGCGCAGTCGACGGACAAGTCCAATTGCGTACCACAGGCCGACGCATGCCAGGTAGAGCACTGCCGTGACTTTCGTGTCGATCGACAGTCCCAGGGCGGCCCCCGTCAGCAGGGCCAGGGCAGTCGATGTCTGCCCTTGCACCTGCACGACGACAAACACCGTGAAGCATAGGCTCCAGAGAGCCACCACGTAGTCGTTTTGGGTGCTGGTCGCTTGCAGGATTCCCATGGGGATCGTCAGCACCGCCAGCGAAGCCAGGGCTTGCCCTCGCAATTCCGCACCCAGCAATTTCGCGATCAGTGAAGCGCCGGTCACGCACCCTACCATCGCAAAGAACTGCACGAAGTTCGCCAGGCGATCGCCGCCGGCAAGTATCTGATAGGTCAGCATCCCAATCTCTGCCATGGGACCGAAGGCTAGCTGGCGTTGGATGGAGGTCGCATAGAACGTCAGGTTACGGTCTTGCTGCCAGTGCATGATCCGGCTGAGGTGATACGAGAGCGAGTCCCATGTGTTTGGGGCGGCCGCATACGCGATCACTGCCAGGACGCCGGCACTGACCAGGATGAAGACGATCTGCAGCAACACCCCGATCGGCAGGGAAGCCGCCTTCTGGCTCAACCCTGCCCACGCAAGGCGCAAGTCCTCCCGCAGCCGGCGCCCGGATAGCCGTACCACCTTCAACGTGGTTGCGAGAGCCACGGCCCCCCAGGCGACGGCAATCCCCGGCAGCGCAAGGGCGCGGAAGGCGCCAAGGATCTCCGTGATGAGCCAGCACAGCATCCCTACAACGGTTAGCGCCTCGATGAACGCTAGACGCCAACCTTGTCTGAGGCCGCGCTGCAGACCAATGGTCACCATCAGCGTCACCCAGCAAGCGCCAAGCAGTACAAGGATCGACCGCATTAACTCCATCAAGCTCCAGCAGATCGCGCCCGGTCGCGAACCACCGCGCCGGGAATCCAGCGGCGCCGCCACGCGCTGGGGTACTCGAGGCAGACCCAGATAGCAGTTTGCACAGTCAGGGGAATCGACGCCGGGCGGCTCTCAATGCAAGTCGCCCGGCAGTTTTCGTCACAGAATGGACGACCAGCCCACATCACGCAAGGGAAACATCGCCCCCTCCGATGAGTCGGCCAGGACATGCCCCCGTTCGAGGCTCAGTCACGCGGCAATCCGTGCGCCAGGTCGTTAGTTGGCTGGCGCGGCGCGCAGTCGTCGTGCCAGGAAGATCACGGCGATCAGGCCCATGCCCACGATGACCAGCCCCGGCGCACCGTATTGATCGCCAATGCCCGTGCCGGGTAGCGCGGTCGATGTGGGTACGTGTGTCAGTTGGGCCTGTGCAGCCTGCGTCAGCGCGGCCGCAACGGTTGCGGTGGCCGGATCAGGCGTGTTCGTGGCGGGTATAGCGGTCGCCGTCGCCTGGGCGATCAGCGGCGTCTGGGTCGGCGGCGGCGTGATCGTCGCCGTCGGGAAGTTGGCCGCCTGCTGCGTCGCGGTCAAAGCTTGCGCAACCTGTGCGTTCTGCACGGCCTGCGCAGTCGCGGCCTGGGCCCGCGATGCCTGCTGCTGAGGCTGAAAGATCAGCACGTATCCAGCCACGCAGGCAAGCGAGAGCAGCACGATGCCGCCGAGGATCCCGGCCACAACCAGGAAAGTGCGGTTGCTCGAACTCCTCGGGTGGCGCAGCATCAAAGTTGGATTGGTCGTCTGTGTTCATGTCGTATTCTCCTCACGGTATGTGTCGTGACGGGCATCGCACCGGCAATGAGCCCCTGACTCCTCTTGATGCAGCGCAAAACGCAGTTTTCATTATCCCACAACTTCCATGTTCACAAGAGGAATCAGCAGCTGTTCGCCGTTTTCAAGCTTGACTTGGGCAGCAGGAGCGCGCAGGCCGCTCGGGAAGACGGTCAGTCCAGGGCGCAGCTCCATGATCGTGCCGATCATCCCCGCAGCCGGTTGGCGCCGCAGCCGCACAGATTGGCCTGGCGCAAAGACCTCCGCATCCTGCGGCGGCGGTGGTGGCATGTCCGAGGGCAGCGGGATGATCACTTCCGGCCTTGCCCCACTGTAGCGGTCGAAGAGTTCGGCATTCAGCGTCGCCTCCCGCTTGGCATTCGTGGTGACCAGGCGGTACGCAGCCGAGTTCATCGGCAGTGGCCCGAAGCCGTCCGTTAGCACGATCGGGTAACGCATCTCCCGCGCCCGGGGCAGCAGCGACGGGAACAGCCCTCCGATGAGCAGGCCGCGCACAGGCAGATCCGCGGCCGCATCCAGCACCGCCGCGTCCTTCACCTCGCCCGCAATGATGATCGAGCCCCGCATGCTCACATCGAGACGGTCCGCGGTAAGGAGCGAGTCCGGCTTCTCAGCCAGATTGATCATGATGCCGGTATCGACACGGCCGTTACCCCAAACACCCTGGATCAACGCACCCACGGTCTGAATGACCACGCCGCGGTCCGCGATGACGTCGGTCACAACGCCGGATAGACCGGCGCGCAGTTCGACCCGGGTTTCGCCCAATTCGAGAAGCACCTGCCCACCGCCGCACGCCACCACTTTCGCGGCTCGCGGAGCCTTTACCACCTTCGGCAGCAGGCCGCGTCCGACCGCGATCACGGCGCCCGCCTGCAAGTTGTCCCCCGGCTTGCACCGCATCGACTTGTCTGCTGCGTCGCCCGTGACGCCAAAAGTCCGCGCCACGTCTAGGAAGATGTGTTCGCGCGCCCACGCCGCCTCGGCCACGATGTCGCCGGGAGCCACCTTCTGATGCAGCCGCGCACGGACTGTGCCTCTTACCGGCAGCATCCGCTCACGCACGATCGTGGTCAGGGGCAGGATGTGTTGGACGGCTGCCAAAGTCATTTCACTCACCCACCGTCCACAGCCACTTCTTCAGCAGCTCGCGCCGCCGTCCGCGGTCTTCGGGCAGCGTCAACGGACGTCCGCGTCCGTCAAAGACTAGCCCGACCTCACCGCCGCTGACCGTCAGCGTTCCACCTCGTCCCGCCCCGAACCCTGCATTGATCCCATGGCGCGGCTGGATGGATAGAGTAGCCGCCTGGCCCGCTGGCAACGGCATGATCTCCAATCCACCGTACTTGATCTCTGCACCCGTTTCTCTTCCATCGCTGTATTGCAGACGAACGCGTGCCAGGAGCGCGCCATAGTTTGCGGGGCCGACTAGGGAGACAACCGTTCCGAGGCTTTGGAAGGCTCCGGATTCCAGCATCTGCACCGGCAGGAGGCTGTTTCGGGAGGCGGCCGCCCCCAGCATGGGCAGCAGGTTGTTGCGATCCAGGATGATTGTGGTGATCCCCACAGGCTGGATCGAATCCAGCAGAAGCAGCAGGCATTGAGCCGGGGTGGGGGCATTGGTAAGCGCACCCCCTCCAGCCAGGATGGGACTGAAGAATGGCAGAAGGCCCCGCCTGGGAGTCGCCGCTGAGCGCGGGAAATCCCGCTTGGCGCTCTGCACCGCAAGATACAGCGCCTGGCGCGTCACGGCTTGACCCAGCGATTGGTCTTCCTTCGTGACCGCCATCGAGGATGGATACAACGATTTCTGAAAGATATAGTCTCGCAGCACGCCGGTCGAAACATCCAGCGGTGTCCAGCGCAGGATCTCCTCGAGACTTGTGTATTGCAGCAGCACGGGCAGGTTCTCACCCAGACCGAATTGCGGATACACACCCAGTGTCCCCTTGTTACCGAAGCCCCCGGCAACCACGGCTGCCGAGGCGCCGATCTCCACGCCCAGGATTCCCTCGTGTTCTTTGCCGTAGGCCCGCCCAAGGAATCGGATCATGCGGCCCTCGGCGTATGCCGTCGGAAGCAGGTGTCCGTTGGACCACGCCTGCAAGAGGTCCACGCCTTTCAACTGCCTCTGGCGGAACTCCGAGGTAAAGGTCCGCAAGCTGACGCGCCGCCGGGTCTAGGTCCTCGGTGTCAAGCGACGGCCGCACGTTCGGACCGAACTGCAGCGCCGAAGTGACCCCGCCCAATAGCTCCTTGACTTGGTCGTCTTGTTCTTGGTTGCCAGCAAACAGCACAGCTGGCCTCTTCTCAGGCGGAAGCAGATAGCCTGAGAGTCCGATCGGTTCCACCGTCTTGTGGATGGAACGCGAAGCCCCGCCATCTGATCCGCCGGTGATCACCACCAGGTCGGGCTGTAGCCGAAGCAGCACGTCGATCAGCTGGTCGGGCTGCCGGTGATCATCGATCCCGACCGATTCGACTACCCGCGCATACGTTGTCTCCGCCAGCCGCCGCGCGCTCTCGAGCGATACATCCGACAGCAGGCCCACGATGACCGTCTTGAGCGCGCGGCCTGCCGAAAGAGTCGCAACGAACGCATCCACCCCGGAACCGTTTGGCTGGGCGGGCGTCACAAGACGCCGCTCCGCATCCATGAGGGTCCGCCCGGTCACTGATTGCAGGCTGACGATGGCGTTCCGGACTCCCTCGCTGACATCCTTGAAGGGAGCCTCCGCGGTCGACGGTGCCATGCTGGAGGCAACGAATCGGTACTGCCCTTCCACAACGTCGAACAAGACTGCGCGTGTGTTGGCGCCGCCCACGTCAACCGCGAGAAGTGAGTCGCCCGAAATCAGCGCAGAAGGCATCGTCTTCCTATCCACACGGGCTGATACGCTCATCCCAACCCCACGAAACTGGCCAGGAAGTGCAGCCGTTCGATCATTGCGGTTAATGCCGCCGAATACACTCCGGCGAAGAGCACCCCAAGCGTGATCGCCACGAAGATGCTGCCCACTGCCGCGATCATTTCCACAGGTGCCAATCGTCGAACCGAGCCATCCTGCGTAGTCCGCGCCCCGAAATGGAAGTAGGCCAGGGTCGCGACCACGCCCGCCAAGACCACTGCTCCATTGAAGAGCACGTCCGGAAAAGGCAGATTCTGCGGACTGAATGGATCGATCGTCGCTTGGACCTGTGGGAAGAGCGTTCCCGCGACCGCCCCGCCGATCGCCGCTGCGGCCGCTGCCCCAACGAGCAGTCCCATGGCCGGCATGCCCAGCCGGGTAAGCCCCGGCCATGCCTTCATCAGCAACAGCCCGATCAGCAGGAGCGGCACTGCCAGCGTCACCCGCTGCATCGACGTGCCCCTCACCAGCGGCACGATAAGGTCGGGATACAACACCTGCCAGAACGCAACTGCCGCCACGTAACCTGCCGCCACCCCGACGAAAACGTACACCGCGATCCGGAACAGTGGATTGTCTCCGATGAGATAGCTCAGCACCATCAGGGTCAGCAGGAAAGCCATGGCGCCCGTGAAGAATCCCGGAGACATTTAGCCCGCCTGCTCCGCCCGCCGGTCTTGCATCCCGCGCCAAAGGTTCCACAGTCCGCCGGCAAACATCAAGAAGGCCGCCAGGTAGAGACCGGTGCTGTAGGCGTCCCAGTATCGACGGACGAAAC
Organism: uncultured Chloroflexia bacterium; assembly: GCA_963739265.1. GTDB lineage: Bacteria > Chloroflexota > Anaerolineae > Anaerolineales > Villigracilaceae > Fen-1038. The sequence continues at coordinate 739,572 of CAVTZR010000004.1, read as the reverse complement.
CAGGCAGGCCTCCGTTGGCCTGTTCCGCACCCACCGCGCCGTTCACGCCTGCCACCAGGCCGTTGATTTGCCCCGAGTCGAAGTACGGTAGAAGCATCGGCCCGGCCTGCGCGCTGGAAACAATGACCATCGAGCTGCTGCCTCTCAGCCCCGCGGTCTGCTCGATCCACACGCGGCCCGAACTCAGCGCTGTCCGTCAGCACGATGATGCTGGCAAAGTCTGATAAAGACCTCACACCCTGAAGCACTGCCGAATCCCACGCCTGTGCCGAGTCGGCACCCAGCGGCACGGCTGCAGCCGGGCTCTGCGCGAACTCGTGAACACCGGCCAATCCCCCGGGCAGGAATCCGAGGTCCACGTACTGGATCCCGCGTTGGTACTTGCGGTCGGCCAGCGTGGTCGACATGAATCGCTCGGCAAGCGCGGAGCCGGTCGGCGAGGTTGAGATCAACGCAAGCTGCGGATGCCGCAGCAGCAGGAGGTGATCGATGAGAGAGGCCCCGGACGCCTCCATCTCCCCCATCGTGGCCGGCTCGTAGTCAAACACCACCAGCACCGGCGCACCCTCGGGAACATCCCCAACCGTCTTTACAGCTTGGTTACTCTCGATCGTCACCTGCAGCGGCAGCGGAAAGATCTGCGATCGCGAGATTACGCTCGACCCCAGGATGATCAGCAGGATCGCTGCAACCGCCCACCGCAGGCTGCGCTGCGAGCGAACCAGCGGCGTGGCCTTCATTGGTATGGGTGTGACCTCGGCCGCCAGGATCTTCTCGAGCAGCAGGGCGTGGGTCTGTTGCTGGTCCGTTGCCTCCAGCTTCGCCGACTGGGCCTGCGGTTTGCTGGTTGCGGCCCCAATTCCGGGGATCACAGGCAGCACGCCTTGCAATCCGGCCAGCGGTCCCCCTTCTTCAAGCCGCAGATCGACCGACGCCGGTGCCTCGTCCGGCACATCCGATTCCACCGGCCGCATAGCCTGGACCCATGATGGCAGCTCGGCCGGCGCGATCGGCGGTTGCTCCTGCGCCGCCGGCGGAAGGTTCTCAGGTGTCACTGCCTTGCCGTGGGTCGCCTCGGCCAGCCAATCCGGAGTCTGCATGGAGGCGAAGATCGCGTCCACGTCCCTGGTTGACAATGCATCGGCCGCGAAGGCCGGCGCCCCCGTATCCGGCTCGGATTGGGCCGGCCTGCGATCAGCCGCCGGCGCCAACGCGTTGGTGTCCGTCGTCGCTTGCCCCGCACGTGGGAGTGTGGAAACCCAGTCTGGCGTACCAGCCGCTGGGGTCGCCCCTCCCGCGGATCCATGAGCGTCTTCCTCAGACTTCTTGGCTGTCTTCAACCACGTGGGCAGCTGCTCGTCGGTTGAGCGCGGCTCCAAGGAGGTGGGCTCTGCGCCGAGGTTTTTCAACCAGGTGGGGAGCTCCGGCGTGGTGGTGGCGGTCACCTTCGGCGGCTCGTTGGAAGGCAGTGGCAGCTCGCCTTGTCCACCGCCCGAGGCCTTTTCGGCCTCGGCTTGAGCCTCCAGTCCCTTCAACCAACTCGGCACTTCCTCGCTGCCGGTCTTCAAGGCCGGCGGTTCGGCCGGCTGCGGCAGACCTGCAGCCGTCTCTCGCCGGGGTTTGGTCGTTGATGCCGCCTGCCGGAACCAGTCACCGAGTTCATCTCTTTCCGCCGGCTTCCCCGGTGCCTCTGGCTCCGGGACGGGCTCTTCTTCAACCTGGGAAGACTCGGTCTCGTGCTCCTCGTTCAGCTCCACGTACTTGGCCATCTGCGGCTCGGGCCGCTCCGCCTCCGCGGGCTTCCCCGCGATCCGTGCCACCCACTCCGGGGTCTCGTCGTCCGCTGCCTGCCTCTGAGACTCCAGGCCCGCCAGCAGGTCGGGCGCCTTGGGTGATGCCGCAGGCTTCTGCTTCACCTCGTCCCTTTCTGGAAAGCCCGGCGTCGATCGCAAAGCTTGCTCGCGGGCATCGCGCAGCCAGCGCGGCAGGGCTGGCTCCAGGTCTCCTGTCGTTTTCTTCGTTGGCATATCCCCCGGCTGGATCGGCGCGTTCTCGCCACGCAGTGGGCCCGTCAGCGGCTTCAGCCGCGATTGGCAATTCCGGCAGAACTCCATGTCTGCCGGGTTCGGCTCACCGCATACGGGACAAGTTATGGTTTCCGCCACTACTTGCCTCCGTAAGGCCGGTCCGCGCCGACGAGCACGCGCAGCCCGGTCGTGAGCGCACCCAGCGCAACGCCGATCAAAATCCCGCGCGCACCGCCCAGAGCCAACACTCGCTGGACCCACGGCCGCAGCAGGTTGTTCAAAGGTCCGATCTCACCGAACGGTAGCGTCGCCGAGCTGACCAGCATCACGAGCGCGGTGACGATGAAGACGATGCTCATCACGTTCGCACGCCGCCGCAGCATGCGGATACTGGCGTACACCAGCGTCACCGCCAGCACAGCCATCAGGCTTGCCTCGACCGGCACGATAATGCTGTTGACCACCAGTTGCATCGCCGGGTGATCGGGCCCCAATGCCAGGCCGAACATAAAGGTCGCGAACAGGGACACTAGCAGGATCGCGCTGTAGACCGCGCCTTTCTCACGCCGCGTGATCTTGTTGGTGTGCACCAACACCAGGTTGAACACGCCGAAGAATGTCGCCGCGCCGGCCAGGATGATGGCCCAGCTGAGGAGGATTATCTGGATCGGCACCAGAGCCGGCACAAAGTAAGCCAGCAGGATCAGCAGGCCGGTGACAACCGCGAAGACAAGGGCTACGATCTGCATTAGATAAGTCCGAGCAGCTTGAGGCCCGCCCCCATCAGCAGTACCAGGATGATCAGCCAGCGCAGAATATCCTGTACAGTGAGGCTCGCCACGCGAGCCGGGCTGCCGTCGAGATAAGCGCCCGCCGCGAACAGCTCCTCACCGATCAGCACTTCGTTCGCGCTTGCGTATAACGCTGCCTGGCCCGCCAGATCATCGCTGGATCCTACGACGAGCGTGTTGCCCCGCTCCGCCGCGTCCGCCAGAAGCGCAGCCTCCACCCCGAAGTGACCTATGAGCACGGCCGCGGATACGTTCTCATCGCGCACGATGGGCATGGTTCCCGCGATCGAGGAGTACGGGGTCAGGCCCGTTAGGCGCCCGGTCGTCGGCTGATAGAACTCTGCCGCACCGGCCGTCCGATATCCGGCTTCCATCGTGTCCTGGGCCAGCAGCGCCAGAGCGGCATCACCGGCCACCGCCACAGGCGGTCGATCGCTCAGCGACGTACGCGTCGTGAGCTGCCGCAGCAATGCGAACCCGGCCAGCGCCGACGCGCCGTCTTTTGTGATCAGATCCCCCGGCCCCAGGCTCAAGAGCAGTCGTGTCCCGTCCTCAACGCTGAGACCGACTGCCCGGTAGAGGCGTGTAAGTGCTGGAATCACCCTCAGCTTGGGTGTCCTCCTGACTTTGGGCAGTGCCAGGACGAGCAATAACGCTCCGGCGAAGGCAACGATCCCCAGACCCAGCAGGTTCATCCGGCTTGTTCCCCCCCGGCTCTGCGCTCTCTAGGCTTATCCGCACGAAGCAGGCGCGCAAAGGCCTCCGACTCTTCGTCGGATTCCAGCAGCTTTCCCACTCGCTCGGCCCCAATGCCGACGAATGGACTGGCCATGTACAGGAATTGTGCTGAAAGGAAGGACAACGGCCGGCCCGCGTCCAGGAACCAGCCAACCAGGTCGTGGAGCTGGTACCGTCGCAGGGCTTCCGCCCAGCGGGGCCATTGGTCGCGCCCAGATCCCAGCCCCTCCGATGCCGGTGTTGCGTAGGGACTTGAAGTGAACTCTATGCTCGATTTCATGGTCAGACGACCATTTTCATCCACAGTACAAGACACAGAGTTTGGCTGTTTATCCGTAGACTATGCGATACCAGTATAGCATAATCCCTTCAGCGACCACCATGCATGAAATGACCATAATCATCGTCCGCTGTGTGCTGCCCCTGATCCTCGGATTCCGTTGGAAATCTTCTGCCACAAGCCCTCAGGGAGGCCCGCGGCGTCGGTCTTTGGTCCCTAAAGCCCCTGAAAGGGGCGCCATAGTATAATCTCGCGCACCCACCCGTGGAGGCATGATGAACAAAAAGAAGATCCGGGTCCTGGTGGCCAAGCCTGGCCTGGACGGGCATGACCGAGGCGCAAAGGTCGTTGCGCGCGCCCTGCGCGATGCCGGCATGGAGGTGGTTTACACCGGCCTGCGCCAGACACCGGAGATGATCGCCGAGGCGGCCCTGCAGGAAGATGTGGACGTCGTAGGTCTCTCGATTCTGTCCGGCGCCCATATGGCCCTTGCCCCCCGCATCATGGACTTGCTGCGTTCCAACGGTCAATCCGACGTCCACGTGTTCATCGGCGGCATCGTGCCTGATGAGGACATCCCGCGCTTGAAGGCCCTGGGTATCCGCGGCATCTACGGTCCCGGCGCCTCGACCGAGGATATCGTCCGCGACATTCGTGACGCGGTCGAGCACGCCGCCAGGTAACGGCCTCGCCCGTGCGAGCGCGGCCGTAGTTTCTTCGCAATTCATCCTTCATTATTGCCTGGCCCCGCATGCAAGGTCCTCCGAATCATCCAGATGACGCTGACTGAATCCGTCCTTAGAGGCGACCGTCTCGCACTCGCACGTCTTCTTTCCCAGGCGGAAAACAACACATCCGAGGGCCGCGCCGCCCTCGCTGAACTCTTTCCGCACACGGGTCGCGCCCATCTGATCGGCGTCACCGGTGCCCCAGGCACTGGCAAGTCGTCCCTAGTCAACCGGCTGGCCCTCCACTTTCGCGGCCTGAAGAAACGTGTCGCCATCGCCGCGGTCGATCCCTCGAGTCCGTTCAGCGGCGGCGCCGTGCTCGGAGACCGCGTGCGCATGAAGGACCTCAGCGGCGACCACGACGTCTTCATCCGCTCCATGGCCTCACGCGGCGCCCTCGGCGGGTTGGCTCGAAGCACCGCTGCCGTCGTGCAGGTCTTTGATGCCGCCGGTTATGACATCATCCTGATCGAGACCGTCGGCGCGGGCCAGGGTGAGGTGGATATCGCCCGTCTCGCTCATACCACGCTCGTCGTCGAAGCCCCGGGCCTCGGCGATGACATCCAGGCCATCAAGGCCGGCATTCTTGAGATCGCCGACATCCTCGTCGTCAACAAGGCGGATCGGCCCGGTGTCGAGAACACCGAGAAAGCCCTCAAGTCTATGGTCGATCTGGCTCACCCGGTGGAGCGGGTCTACTTGCATCATGGTCAGGCCATGAGCACCGGGGAGCCGGCTGCCGCGCCTGCCAGTGCCTGGACGGTGCCCATCCAGCGGACCGTCTCAACCGAGGGCACCGGCATTCCCGAGCTGATCGTGCAGATCGAAAACCATCGCGAATATCTTCGCTCCAGCGGCGACTGGTCCGCGCGCGAGCACGCTCGGCTCGCGTCTGAGGTGGAAACGATCTTGCAGCAGACACTGCTCGACCAATTCCACGCTGGCGTTCTCGAGACGCGCTACAATGAGGTCATGCGCCAGGTCTTTGAGAGAGACTTGTCGCCCTGGGAGGCAGTCAGCCTGCTGACGGACGGCTCCGGGACAGCGGATCGTCCCGAACCACGGTCCGGCAACCGGCATACAAGGAGTTGATCGTCCTGGAGGGTTAGATGATCTACGGCAAGCGCCTTCATTTTCGAGCCATCGAACACAGCGACCTCCCCAGGTTCCAGGAGTGGCTCAATGATCCGGAAGTGATCGAAGGACTCACCCACTGCATCCCCCTCTCCTATCTGGACGAGGAGCGCTGCTTCGAGAAGGCCATGCGCGCCGAACCGGAGGAGCGCCCGCTTTCCATCGAGGTCCGCGATGGGACCGTCTGGAAACTGATCGGCAACATCGGCTTCATGAACATGGAATGGGCCCGGCGCTGCGCCGAGTTCGGCATCTTCATCGGCGACAAGTCGCTCTGGGACAAGGGCTACGGTACCGAGGCTGTCGAGCTGCTCCTGCTTCACGGCTTCCAGACCCTCAATCTCAGCCGTATCTATCTTCGTGTCTACTCCACCAATTTGCGCGCCAAGCGTTCATATGAGAAGGCGGGCTTCGTATTGGAGGGCACGCTGCGCCAGGCCGTGTATCGTCACGGACAGTACGCCGACATACACATCATGAGTGTCTTGCGCCCTGAATGGGCCGCCCGCCAGGAGGGATAATGGTCAGTCATTCGCACCCGCACGAGATGAAGGTCTACGGGGAGATCAAACTCTTCGCTGGGAGCGGCTCCCCCGACCTCTCGCGCAAGATCTCGGATTACCTCGGCTCGCCACTGTGTGAGCGGGAACTGGTCGAATTCCCCAACGAGAACCTCTTCATCAAGCTCAAACACAGCGTGCGCGGTCAGGACGTGTACCTCATCCAGCAGACCGCCTCGCCCGTGCACCGCAACCTGATGGAATTGTTGATCACTCTTCAGACCCTGCGACTTGACTCTGCCGCGCGCGTCACTGCCGTCTTGCCCTACCTGTGCTACGGCCGCTCGGACAAGAAAGATCAGCCTCGCGTCCCGATCACATCCCGTCTTGTGGCCGATATGATCGAGGTTGCCGGCGCCGACCGGTACATGACCCTCGATCCGCATGCCGGGCAGATCCAGGGCTTCTTCTCCATCCCCGGCGACGTGCTGACCACCTCGCACCTGCTGATCGAGCACGTCCGGCAGCATCTCCTCCGCAACCTTAAGGACCCGGTCGTCGTCGCCGCGGACCTTGGCTTTGCCAAAAAGGGCCGCAACTTCGCCGCCGACATCAATGTCCCGATCGCCTTCGTCGAAAAGCGGCGCGCCGCCAATGATGCCAACGCCCAGGCCCTGAGCGTCATCGGCGAGGTCAGGGATCACGATGTCGTAATCGTGGACGATGAGGTCGATACCGGCGGCTCCCTGAGCGAGGCCGTCCATCTGGTCCGCAGGGAGGGCGCCCGCGACGTCTACCTGATCTTCGTCCACCCCATCCTTTCCGGCGATTGCGCCGCAAGGCTGGCCGCGCTCCCCGTGAAACACATCGTCACCACCGACACGATCCCCATCTCTCGCGAGAAGATGAAGCACCTCGAGGGCCGCATCACGATCCTTTCGGTAGCCGGGTTGCTGGGTGAGGTCATCCGCCGCGCCCACGAGGGCGCAGCGTCGGCGAAATGTTCAACGAGTAGGCACCAGCAATCCTGCAAAGTCCATCGCACCTGACCGTCCGCTCAGGAGCGCGCCGCGGTCCTTGTCGATATCCATGCCTGAACTTCCAGAAGTCGAAACGATCGCCCGCACACTCCGCCCCGAACTGGTCGGCAAGACCATTGTCGAGGCCGAAGTCCGTTGGCGGCGCACCATTGCCTCACCCTCTGTCCGCAAATTCAAAGAGCAGATCTGCGGCCAGGAGATCCTCGAAGTCGGCCGCCGCGCCAAGTTCCTGGTCCTGCGGCTCTCGTCGCTGACTCTTCTATTTCATCTCCGCATGAGCGGCGACTTGAGAATTGAACGCAGCGGGCTCAAGCCTCTGAAGCATGATCGCCTCATTTTGCTGCTCTCTAGCTTGCTCAGTGCGCCGTCCTCTAGCTTGCTCAGTGCGCCGTCCTCTGGCGTGCTCAGTGCAGCGTCCTCTAGCTTGCTCAGTGCGCCATCCTCCAGCTTGCTCAGTGCGCCGTCCTCGGCGCACGACTCCTCCTGATTCGCTCCTCCGCCGTCCCCAAGCTTGCTGAGTGCGCCGTCCTCGGCGCACGACTCCTCGGCGCCCGACTCCCCCTCCCACCTCATCTTCAACGACACCCGCAAGTTCGGCCGCGTCTGGCTGACCGCCGACGTGGACGATGTCTTCGGCGAGCTCGGCCCTGAGCCCCTCGGCGACGACTTTACCGCCAGGGGCCTCTACGAAAGCCTCCATAGCCGCCGTCGCCTGCTCAAGCCCTTGCTCCTCGACCAGACTTTCCTCGCTGGCCTGGGCAACATCTACACCGATGAGGCTCTCAACCTCGCCCGGCTGCACCCGCTGGCGCGCTCAGAGACCATCACGCTGAAGCAGGCCGAGCGCCTCCACGACGCCATCCGCAGCATCCTCCAGGAGGGCATCCGTCAGAACGGCGCCAGCATCGACTGGGTCTATCGCGGTGGCGATTTCCAGAACCACTTTAGGGTGTATGATCGGGAGGGGAAACCCTGTCCCCGTTGTGGGACAACTATCCGCAGGCTCTTGGTCGGGCAGCGCAGCACGCATATCTGCCCCAAATGCCAGAAGGTCTGACCTATGGAGATCAATCTTTTGACACTCGTCGGCATCGCCTTGGCCGCCATGTTCCTCGGCTATTTCTTCGGGCTGTTCGAGGGACGTGGCCAGGGCTACAAACGGCGCAAGAAAGAGGAGGCCGCTGGGCAGCCCGCCGAGCCTGCCACCCAGGCCGAGCATGCCACGCAGGCCGAGCCTCCATCTCCAACCCCGCCCGACAAAGGTCTCCTTCGACTCGCACTTGACGCGGCTCGGAAGCCGGTTCTTGAGCTGGATGGCCAGCCCTTGGATGTCTCCAGAATTCGGACCCGATCAGCGTAGGCGTTTGATCGACCTGATGCTTATCATGCGCCCGTGGGTCGAGGCGAGCACCCCGGCCAGACCCTCGGCCCCACCCCGGGTTGTGACCCCACCCGCCCAGTCGGCGCCGGTTCCCATTGGACCGCGCCAGGACCGCGTCGCCGCCGCGCCGATTGCAGCCCGATCATCAGCCTCCGCGTCTTCTTCCGCACCCGCGGCCGTCGCGGGGCGGCCGGTGGGCGCGCGTGAGGCGCCCGAGCCCGGACCTCCGACCACAATGGTCGGCCAGATCGATGCCATCCTACGGGCGCGCCTCACAGGAAGTCCGCTTGCAGACCGGGCCATCCGCCTCACCGAATCTCCCGAGGGCGGTGCGATCATATGGATTGGGGACCAAGGCTACACCGGTTTGGCCGACGTGCCCGACCCGGATGCCAAGGCCGCCATAAAGGCAGCCATCACCGAGTGGGAAGAGAAGTACACTCCAGGCTATCATCCGGGGCCAGGTCACGCAAGCTGACCTGGTCTTTTTCTCCATATTCTCCCGTGCGCCGGGCTCATCGGAGCTAACGTGACGTTTCTCTACGACACGGGCATCCGTCTTGTCCTTCTCCTGCAAACGCTCAGTGGGCTTGAAGGTCCGATGCGGTTCTTCACCTTTCTGGGCACGGCGGATTTTTTCATCCTCGTCTTGCCGGTCGTCTACTGGTGCATCGATTTAAGCCTGGGCATCCGCATCGGTTTCATTTTGCTTTTCAGCAACGGCTTCAACGAACTGGTCAAGCTCGCCTTGCAGGGACCCCGCCCCTATTGGATCAGCCCGCAGGTGAAGGCTCTCGCCGCCGAGTCCTCCTTCGGCGTTCCCTCTGGCCACGCGGAGATCGCCGCCGGCGTTTGGGGGACCGTCGCCGCGCACCTTCATCGCAGTTGGGCTTGGGTCCTGGCCGGAGTCATCATCTTCTTGATCGGCATCTCCCGTATCTTCCTCGCCGTCCACTTCCCATACGATGTCATTCTCGGCTGGCTCCTCGGCGGCCTGACCCTCTGGGCCTTCCTCTCCTTGTGGAATCCCATCGCCGCTTGGCTCAAGCACAGGACCTTTCTCCAACAAGCACTCTTGGCTGTTGCCGTATCACTTGCATTTATCCTCGCTGACGGACTTCTCGTCTACGCCTCGCGGGGCTACGTCGTCCCGACCGAGTGGATGAGCAACGCCGTGCGTGCCGGCGAGCCCTACCCAGATCCTCTTTCACAGGAGGGCGTGCTCACCTCGTCAGGGACGTTGCTTGGCTTGGCCATTGGCCTTGCGTGGATCTCAGGGAGAGGAGGATTCAAACCCTCTGGCCCCACCTGGAAGCGCCTCCTGTGCTTCCTGATCGGATTGCTCGGTCTGCTCATCTTGTACCTTGGCCTGAGCTACGTCCTCCCCTCGGATAGCTCGTTGACCGGCTCCACCTTCCGGTTTGTCCGCTATGCCATCATCGGCGCCTGGGTCTCCGCCGGCGCGCCGCTCGCGTTCTTCAGACTCGAGCTAACAGACGCGCCCGGCACAGCCGCTGGTGCAAAACCATAATCGCCGGGGTTTGACGCGGGCGCGCGGCGTGGCGATGTTGGTGTTCTAAGACGGCGAGGCTACTGCCCAGGCGCGTGATGAAGACCCCTCCGGCCACTTTCGCCTTCAGGACCTCCGGGTCGAGTGATCTGCCCCCGAAGATTGTACCAGTGGTTAAGTTAGTCCCAGCTGCAGGGTGGAGGATAACAGCCAGGCTTGTGGTGCAGGGGAACGATATCCGAGTGAGCTGTGTGGTCTGATGTAGTTATACTCCTTCCTCCAGCGCTCGATCAACACCTGGGCCTCTTTCAGAGTGTAAAAGATCTCGCCGTTCAGTAGTTCGTCCCGCATCTTGCCATTGAATGACTCGATGTAGCCATTTTCCCAGGGGCTGCCTGGCAAGATAAAAAGCGGCTTGACGTTCAGTTTGTCTAACCATCGACGCAGTATTCGGGCTATGAACTCCGGCCCGTTATCTGATCGTAGGTGCGCAGGCACACCTCTGGCACAAAACAACTCTGTCAGACAATCCTGGACATCTTCATGATCGAGGTGCCTGCGGACTCGCACCGCCAAGCATTCGCGCGTGTACTCATCGATCACATTCAGAATCCTAAAAGGCCGTCCATCCTGGGTTCGTTCCAACATGAAGTCATAACTCCAAACATGCCCGGGAAACTCGGGCCTCAGTCGCACGCAGGACCCGTCGTTCAGCCATAATCGACCACGTTTGGGCTGTCTGGCAGGCACTTTCAGCCCTTCTCGTCGCCACAAGCGTTCCACGCGCTTGTGGTTGATTGTCCAGCCTTCGGCTTGCAACATCGCCGTGATCCGTCGGTAACCATAGCGACCATACTGGTTAGCCATTTCAACCATGCGCAGAGTGAGCGGCTCTTCATCGCTCGGCGTCCTGCCCACGTACCTTTGGGTGGATCGGGGTTGTCCCAAGGCCCGGCACACACGCCGCTCCGAAACATCGAAGACTTCCTGAGCTCGCTGCACGGCTTGTCTGCGTCTGTCCGGGCTTAGAAGTTTCCCCGAACGGTTTCCTTCAGGATGGCCTTATCCAGGGAGAGTTCGGCCACCAGTTGCTTTAGCCGGGCATTCTCTTTCTCCAGTTCCTTCAGCCGGTGAGCCTGATCCGTTCCCATTCCCCCGTATTCTTTCCGCCAACGATAATACGTTTGTTCGCTGATGTTGAGCGAACGACTTACTTCCACGGCTGTTTTCCCCTGACTAAGCAGTACTTCTGCTTCCCTCAATTTGCTGATGATCTGTTCAGTGGAAAAGTACTTTCTGGCCATTTTGACCTGTCTCCATTCTCCAATCCTAACTCTTACGTTGGATCAGCTTTTGGGGGGCAGGTCAAGGGGCCTAGTGCCCGTAGGGTGGTGTCTTTTTTTAATGCTTCGGGTAGCAGACAATGCCGTACCCATGCTCGTTATCTGACGAGGCCTTTAGGTTCAAGACCGGCTCAATGATGTCTAACCAGTGAATTATCATCTCCTTATTTACCTCCTTCGGGAAGCGACTGTTCAACTTTTCTTTTGTAACCCGAAGGAGCATGTAGTTGTAAACCAAGAACGCCACCAGATCGCTGACTTGCACAAAGTAGGAATTAGCTGACGACTTGGGAAGTGGGTCTTCAATTAGCCTCTCAATGGGCTTCTCGACCACCACCCCAGGCAGGAATTTGGACGGTATGACGTCAAACACCTGGACTCTCCGGGCCGTCTTTCTCATTTTGACGACCCTGCCCTCATCCGTAATGATTAGTAGGTTGTCGTTCTTGGTGGAGTTGTCCACCCTCCGAATAGAAAACGAGAACGCGTTGTCCAATACCGGATAGCGGTCTTTCGTAATCGCAGTTTTGTTTATCACAACATTTATTATCTGTATAGGCAAGCCGGACACTGCGGCGCAATACTGATCAATGATGGCGATCCGCTCCGAATCTTCGATTTCCAAGCACCGATACGGATTCTTGTTCAATACGAAGTTCTTGGCATGAATCTCGATTTTCATGGGCAAGCGGGCCTTAAGCGAGCGCCGAAATTCCTTGAGGGCGTTGTAGGCCTCTCGCCAGCTATCCTCGTGTATGTAACTAGCGCACAAGGCGAAAATCGGGGATGACTGCTTGGGATATCCGTCGTCGCCGCTTTCGTCGCAGTAGACAATGTACATACTGGCATCCTCCCGCTAACGACATAATACGCCCAACCCGTGATAAAATACCTAACACAGGTGTTAAGTGGACAAGACAGAGCAGAAATCCACCAGCGAAAAGCCCGTTAAGATCCCCCTCGACTTCAAGCAGGCGCTTACCGCCTTGTTGGGAGTAAAGACGAAGCCCCCCGTTCCCAAGAAACCCCAAAAGAAGCAAAAGCCCGGCAACTAGGCCGGGCTTTTTCATCGTACAATCCAGATTAAACGAGCAACCGTCCCGCAGGACGGTTGCGACCTTAGTGATCAGACTAAGGCGTTGTATGCCACTATTATACACATTCTCGGTCATGCGTCAAGAGGGAGTATGAGACGAACCATTGCCTACGTGGACGGCTTCAACCTGTACAACGGCTTGATGGATGAGCGCAATAGGGTTCCCGGGGACAATTCGCCCACCCCGCTTAGGAAATATCTATGGCTTAATCTTGACGGCCTCGTTCGCTCGTATGTGCCGAAAGATTGCGATTTGGTAAGACTTCACTACTTCACGGCCCCTATAAGAAACAAGCCGGATTCCAAGAAGCGCCAACAGATGTATTTGAAGGCACTTGGGACATTACCGAACACCCGCTTTCACTATGGCAGGTTCAAGGAAAACGACGACGGATCGTTCACGGAAAAGCAAACGGACGTGAAGATTGCGCTTCAGATGTATTGCGATGCTCGCGACGAGGATGTGCAGTGCCTGGTGCTGATTAGTGGGGACACCGACCAGGTTCCCACGATTGAACACATTCACGAACTGGGGAGACCCATTGTGCTGTACGCGATCTTCCCGCCCTACAGATGCCCCAATGAATTGGCGGACCTAATCCCAAACCATTTCCACCTTCGCTACAAGCAACTCCGCCGACATCAGTTCCCGGACTTAATCAAACGCGGAACCGCCCCCGACATCGCGAGGCCCGCGGAGTGGACATAGCCTTGCATTTGTAAAGTATATCATTCCCCTTGACAATCCAGAACAACTGTTCTATCATGAGACTATGACCCGGTCTCAGCCGCGTGCTTCTTCCTCCCCTCCAAGCCTCATCTCGAACGGGCTGGGCATTCGTTCCTCTTTGTTTCGCGGATCAAGTCGCGCAAGGCAGTCGAGCGGGCGGCCGTCGTGGCCGCACCGCCAGATCCCGTCGCAGATCCTGTCGAAGACCCTGTCGCAGACCCTGCGTTCTGTCAGGGTACTCATTCAGGGGCGCTCTTCCATGGGCGCCCACGAGGGCGCCGGATAAGTCGGCTCTCTTTCGGCACACCTTCTTCGCCAGCCCTGCATCCGCGCCAGGGAGGGAGGGTTGAACCTCAATTGAACCGGTCGCACGACTCTGTTTTCCGGCGCGTAACCGTGCCGTCCCGGCTCTTTGCTCTTCAATCCAAAATCTGCAATCCAAAATCTGAAATCCTGTGTGACTGTCCCCCGGACCTTAACAACTGAATAGCTTCTAGAGTTCTCTCACCAAGTAGAACTCGCCTCGCCGGAACCCCCTCTCCAGATAATACTGCCTCGTCCCCACCGCCGAGATTACGGCCATCCGACCGAAACCCTTCTCCTTCGCGATCGCCTCTGCCCGCTCGAGCAGCTTCGTCCCCAGGCCCGCATGCTGCGCCGCGCCTTCGCGCTCAGCCCCAACCGGTAGCGACTGACCATACACATGGACTTCCCTGATCAGCGCCACACCATCCAAGTCCTTCAACCCCGTCTCAGCCGCGTCCGCCTTCGGCAGCGACAGACGAACGAAGCCCGCCAGCTTGTCATCCGGCGTGACATACGAGATGAAGTGCTCCTCGGCCCCATCCGCCGCATACACCAGATCATCCAGCTCGAGCGCACCCGCCTCCACCTCACGCCCGCGCACCTCCCGGCATCGCACGCATTGACAGCGTGTCCCGCGCCGCCTCATCTCCGCATGCACGTCCTGCCTCAGGCTCGTCCGCCGGTTGCCGTCCACAACGTTCGTCGACGGGATATCGCGGATTACCCGGTTCACCCGGCAGTAGCGCGGGATGCTCGGCTTGATATCCGCCAGCAGGTCGATCAGTTGCTCCGTCGTGTACGGCTTGAACTCGCCTCGCTTCCAATACTCGTATAGCTCCGCGTTGGCCAATAGCTGGTTGGGATAGATCTTGATCTCGTCCGGGCAGAAGCCTTCCCACAGGCGCGCGAAATCGACTCGGTCGGATTCGTGCGTGGCGCCGTGCAGGTTGGGCATCCAGTGCAGCACGATCTTGAACCCGGCCGCGCGCAGCAGCTTCGTCGCCCGCCGCGTGCACTCGACGTCGTGCCCGCGCTGATTGATCTCCAGGATCCTGTCATCCAGGCTCTGCGCGCCCATCTGCACCTTGGTCACGCCCAGGTGCCGCAGCCAGCGCAGCTCGTCCGGCGTGATCTCATCCGGCCTGGTCTCGATCACCAGTCCCACGTTGCGGTGCGCAGTCCCTTCATTGAATGCCTGCGCCTCGCGCAGCGCATCCGGATCAAGCACCGTCGCCTCTCCCTCGTGCTGAATTTCCTTCTCCGCTGCATTCAGCGCCTCGAAGCATCGCCGCACGAACCATTCCTGGTAATCCCGCCGGTAAGAGCTCCATGTCCCGCCCAGGATCAGCAGCTCGATCTTGTCGGTGGGATGTCCCAACGCCTCCAGCGACGCGATCCGCGACCTCACCTGCGCGTACGGGTCGAATTCATGCTCTACCCCGCGCATCGCCCCCGGCTCATCGGGCAGATACGACTTCGGCATGCGCACGTCGGTTGGGCAGAAGATGCACTTCCCGGGGCAGGGATACGGCTTGGTCAGCACGGTCACGGTGGTCACGCCCGAAAGCGTTCGCACCGGCTTCATCCGCAGTCGGTCCAGCAGGCTCGCGTCCTCGTGCAGCTCACCCCTGCGCACCATCTCATGATACGCGGCAACCAGCACGTACTTGCCCAGGTAGCCGCCGTCTTGCAGCGGGTGCTTCCGCAGCGCGTCCATCACCCCTCGGCCATCCTGGATCTCATCCATCACGCGTCGCGCCAGCGTCATCCATTCCGGTTTGACGACGTGGTTCTCGATCCAGGCTTGCTGTCTCTGCGTTCGCATGGGCTGTGATTTGCTTTCGAACGGATAAAAGATTATACCCATTATAATGACCGCGTGAACTCGGCGACCGTTGACCGCTTGTTGGATCTCAATCGTCGCTTCTATGCCGATCGCGGCCGTGACTTCTCCGCCACCCGCCTTCGACTCCAGCCCGGCGTCAAGCATCTGCTCGAGACCCTGTGCGGCGACGAATCCATCCTCGACCTGGGGTGTGGCAACGGCGAACTGGCGCGGTCCCTGTCAGGGCGCGGTCATCGCGGCTCGTATCTGGGCCTGGACTTCAGCCCGGTCCTGTTGGCAGAAGCCGGGGGCGCGTCCTTGGGCTTTCCCGTTCGCTTTGCGCAGGCGGATCTGTCCCAGGCTTCTTGGGATCATGTCGTTACAGTTGACTCGGCTGCCGCCTCGCCGCTGCACATGCGCTCCTTCAATGTCATCTTCTGCCTCGCGGTTCTCCATCACATTCCCGACAATTCACTTCGCGCAGGCATTCTGTGCAAGGTCCATGATCTGCTCGCTTCGGATGGCCGGCTGATTCTCTCCAACTGGCGCTTCACCGATAGCCCCCGCATGAGTGGACGCATCCAGCCATGGTCCGATGTCGACTTGACCGCGCAGGATGTGGACGCCAACGATTACCTCCTCGACTGGAAGCGAGGCGGCAAAGCTCTGCGCTACGTCCACCAGTTCGACCAGTCCGAGCTGAGCGAGCTCGCGGCTGCAGCCGGCTTCGAGGTCACCGAGTTCATTCTACTCGGACGGCGCCGATCGCAAGTCAAGCCTGTACCAGGTCTGGAGGAGAAGCTGAGGCAAGCGCCCCGACCCTCGAAGAGGCTGTATGCAGATCGCCATTACCCGCCAGGTCAGCCGCTCCATCGTGGACTGTGAGTTGACCCATCTCGCCCGCGTCCCAATCGACGTGGACCGCGCCCGCCGCCAGCACCTTCAATATGAAGAGGCCCTAAAGGGCCTGGGCGTGGCCGTGCTCACCCTCCCCGAGGAGCCAGCCCTCCCCAACTCGGTCTTCGTCGAGGACACGGCCCTGGTGCTTGACGAATGTGCGGTCATCACCCGCCCGGGCGCGGCCACGCGCCGCCCCGAAACCGAATCCATCGCCCGCGTCCTTGGCCCGTATCGCAGCCTCTTCCACATCGACGCCCCCGCTCGCGTCGATGGCGGTGACGTCCTTGTGGTCGGCCGCCGCATTTACCTCGGCCTCTCGTCCCGCAGCGATACCAACGCCATGGAGCAGCTCCAGGACATCCTTCAGCGCTTTGGCTACGAGGTCCTGCCGGTCAGTGTGACGGGCTGCCTCCATCTGAAATCTGCCGTGACGCAGGTTGCGCAGGGCAGGCTCCTGCTCAACCCCGCTTGGGTCGATAAGTCCAGCTTCCCCGGCGTAGAATCCATTGAGATCGACCCGTCTGAGAGCTACGCGGCGAATGCTTTGCTCATCGGGGAGACGGTCATCTACCCCGATTCCTTCCCTCGGACCGAGGCGCGGCTGCGAGCCGCGGGCATCCCGCTGGTCGGCGTCCCAGCCGACGAACTGGCCAAGGCCGAGGGCGCAGTTACCTGCTGTTCGCTGATATTCAACTTCTGAGACCTCGCGGGCGTTGGGGCTTGCATCCCAGGGCGGATACTGCTATAATAGAACTAATGTTCTCCAGGCGCCGTGTACTGGATCGACCCGTGAGACATCAACGCAGCCGGAGGGAACGCTTCAAAGGCTGAACGACCGCGACCGGTATTTACTTCAGAAAGGCAGCTATGGAAGAAGACACTCTCCAAAGCATACAGAAAGGCCTGACCGAAACACGGGAGAATCTGGCCCATTGGATCGCGGCCACGCCCGAGACGAAGAAGCAGATCCAGTGCGCCGAGGATGGTACGTGCATAGACGAGCGCCTCGAGGTGATCGATCAGGAGCTCGAGAAGATCCAGGACGGCAGCTTCGGCATCTGCGAGGTCTGCCACGAGGCGGTCGACGACGTGCTGCTCAAGATGGACTACACCTCGTGCGTCTGCCTGGGTCACTTCAGCGACGCGGAGCTGCGCCAGCTTGAGTCTGAGCTCGAGCTGTCCCAGGTCGTTCAGCGCGGCCTCCTGCCGCAGCAGGCGCCCAACATCCCGGGCTTGTCCGTCGCCGCATTCAGCCGCCCCGCCCAGATCGTCAGCGGCGACTACTTCGATTTTGTCCAGTTCAAGGATGGCGGGTATGGCATCGTTATGGCCGACGTGAGCGGCCATGGCGTTTCCGCCGGCATGCTCATGAGCAGCCTGCAGACCGCCTTCCATACCCTCGTCCCCGTCGCGGACTCCCCGCTGGACGTACTCGAGCGCATCAACCACCTCTACGCCCATAACATCAACGTCACTACCTTCGTCACGGTCTTCTTCGGGAAGCTGAACCCGGACACGCGCACCTTCACGTATGGCAGCGCCGGCCACAACTCCGGCTACTTGTATCGACCGGCCACTAATGAGGAAGTGCTCCTGCATCCCACGGGTCCCGCCATCGGATTGATGGAGGGCTTCCATGTCCGCTCCGAGCAGGTGGTCCTGAATCCGGGCGATACGCTGGTGCTCTACACCGACGGCGTGACCGAGGCGATGAATCCGGCGCACGAGGAGTTCGGCCTCGACCGCCTGGCCGATGCGATCCGTGAGAACAGCAGCCTCTCCCCCGAGCAGCTGATCCAGAGGATCCTGCTGGCCCTCAACAACTTCACGGGCGGCACGCCGCTTGTGGATGACGTCACCCTGGTCGCGGCCAGGGCTGTTTAGTCCGGACCCTTCACTGCAAAGCAAATCGACGCCCTGAGGGGCGTCGATTTTCTTCATCCTCCACTCGTCCGGACATCACCCGGACACATTATCCAGGTTTGCGATGTATTGCCACCAGTTGTTGTGAATGCCGTTTTGCCGGCCGGCCGTCTTCGGCAGATGCTTGAGCCACCATTGCTGGAAGCCTCGCTCTGAGCCTCCGCCCCATTCCAAGGCCGCCACCATGCGGACATCACCCTGGAAGTTCGGGAACTTCAGCCAGTCATAGCAATTGGAAGGCACCGGGTTCGGATTGCCCAGGTCGTAGTCCCGGACTCCGTTCGGAGCGTAGTGCACGATTCCCATCGCAGCCCTGCCCGGGGCGATCTGATCGAATAGGATGTACCTCTGAAAAAGGCTGAGGGTCTGGTCGGCCGCGACGGTCGCCGGAACCCGGTTGGGCTTGTAGGCCCACATCAGGAAGTCCAGCCCGT
The DNA here is from genome assembly GCA_963739265.1 of uncultured Chloroflexia bacterium. GTDB lineage: Bacteria > Chloroflexota > Anaerolineae > Anaerolineales > Villigracilaceae > Fen-1038. Next base: position 720,886 of record CAVTZR010000004.1, on the reverse strand, counting down.
TGAAGATGTGCGCCAGGACGGCCTCGCAGCGGTGATTGTAGGAGTGCAGCATTTCCCCAATGTCCCGCTCGTATGAGAATCCCATGACCAAGAACCGACGGCTGCAAGAGGCCGTGTTCGTAAGGGGTGGGGCATTGCACCAAAAGGCGCCGCTGCCTCCCATCGCTGACTTATACAGGCCGGCATACGGAAAGCCCATGACCCAGACTTCGTCGAAGTCGCGGTTGGCGATGCCGCGCAGCACGTTGAAGCGGGTCAGGATCGCTCCGTAGTCAATGCCCTGGGGACTGTGTGCCAGACCCCTGTTGCTCATTACCTGCAGGTAGGTCTGAGACGTGTACCGGAATCCATCGGCCAAGAGAGGGAACTCATCCAGCTGGATCCGCTGGGCGATGCTGTAGCGCACCAATCCCCCGCTAGCCTGCAGCACGTCCGCGATGAAGCCGCTGACCAGGTCATCGGGCCGGGACCAGCCCATGAATGCGGCGAGCTTGGTCTCGGACGCCGCGTCCATTGTGGGATTGAAGATGATCAAGAGGACTCTTGGGTTGCAGATCTGGGCCGGCTCATCGGTGCTGTCCTGAAGCGGCGCCGGTCCGGGAGGTGGCGCCGGCGGCGCGGGAGCCGGCGGCTGCGGCTTGCGTCCAAACAATGAGCTCAGGAAGTTCAGGAATGCCATACGAAGAACCTCTCACTCGCCTCTATCTCGATGTCCACGCAATTGGCAGTGGGTTCAGTTAGGGGGTGTCCGCCGCGAAGTATATCTTGTCTTTCAGCGCGAAGTAGAGCACATGGTTCGGGCTGACGGTCATCGCTCCCACGGGACCGGGCGGCAGGGGGTTGTCGAGCCCCGCCTGCGGTCGCAGCTGGCTGTCGAGCTGCAGCGCCCGCGCCGTGAAGCGGAACACACCCTGGCTGTCCGCGTCCAGCACCAACAGAGCCGAATCGGGCGCCGGTGTGAACATCATCTGCGTGAAGTGAGCCTCGGAGAATAGATCCACATCCCGGTACGCCGGGAACGGATTCACGGGCGTTGCCGGGTCTACGCAGCGCGTTGGCACGGTCTGGATGCGGCTGTAGGAGCAGGTGGACAGATGGCCATCCGAGTGAAGGATATAGAGGTCATCCCCGTTGACGGCCAGGTCGATCGCATCGTCCAGTTCCGGGATCTGGCCGCCAAAGAAGAAGTAGGGTCGGTCCACGAATGTGCCGTCCTTGCCGACGTACACCCACACCGCGTGCGCCTGGGAATCCAACACGTAGAGGTTGCCACTATCGAGGGTGAGGGCCTTTATGCGTCCCCAGTTCGTGTCCGGAGGCGGAAGCGGCACTGCCTGCGCTACTTGACCGGGCGCGCAGTACAGCAGGTTGCCGGCGGCATCCACGCCCAGCACCGCGGCGTTCAGGCTGTTGAGCGGCGGCAGCGCATACAGGTCGACCAAGGGCCCCACGTTGTACCCACCGTATGAACCGGGCGCGCAGCCAAAGGCCGTATCCAATTGGAAGCCGTTGCTCAGCAAGGCGACGTGCAGGATCGCCCCACGCTGCGCGTCCAGAAGATACAGGTCGTTGTCGCTGGCGGCAAGCCGCCCAACCTGGGCACCGACGCCCGTGTTCAGCACCGGCTGGAATTGCAGCCGCACAATGCCTTGCAGCTGATCGAGATTCTGCTGGGCCTTGGCGCGCAGGGCTTGCGTATCCGCAGTTTGGTTGTAGGCCTCTGCCTTGTCGAGATAGAAGAGCTCCCGCTGCAAGGCCTCTCTCTGGGCCGCGGCATCGGTCAGGCTCAGCGCCTGGGCCTCCGCATCCTGCGCCTGGACGAGGTACTGCTCGTATTGGACGCTCCGACCGTATCTGAAATAGACCGCGCTGGCCACAGTCACTACAACGAGCGGCACCAGCACCGCAATGAACATCATCGCCGGAGCAGAGAAGGTCCAGGGAGCTTGGTCCGCTCCCGGCAGCAAGCGGGGCATAAAGCGTCGCAATCCTTCGGTGATCCCGGCAACGGCATCCCGCCAGGCCTGCATGCCTCCGGCCAATGTCTTGGCCGCGCGTCGCGTGCGGTCCGAAGGCCCAGAACTGCGCGGCTTCCCGGCGTGATTACGTGCTGAGGATCGCGCTTTTCTCTCTGCGCCCGCCTGCTGCGGCGACCGTGCCCGAGGCAACGAGGCCAGAACGTTCGAGGCTGGGGGCGTCATCTCTTCCGGGACCTCGGGGTAATCCCTCCGCTCTGAAGGGATGCCATAAGCCGACGGTTGCGATACAGCGGGCACGCCTTCGGCCTCCGCTTCGACGACCTCCCCGGGCGGCGTCGTCGCGATCGGCGTGGTCGTCAGCGTGGGCACTGGAGCCATCCAGTCGGTCCGGGCGCGCGATCGGGTCTCGGGGGGGAATGGCGAAGTCGAGGGCGGGGCCGCCGAGGCCTTCTCATCCGACTGCAGCCGCAGGACTGTGAGGACGCCCGCGCCCTGGGTTGCCTGCATCAACGCCGCATTGACATCACCTGTCATCAGCGCCATGAGCCGGCGGCGCGTGCTCTCCAAGGATGCCGGGCTCGCATCCTGAAGCGCAGCCTTCCAAGCCGCCGGCACATCGGAGCACAGCAGAAGCCGGTCGTTGGGTTGCAGGTTGAGTTGTGAGAAGAAGTAAGGCGGGGTCTCACTCAGACCCAGGCCCTTGCCTGACAGCGAACCAGAGATGCGGCGCGCGCCCTCGGCCGCCAGCAGGAATCCTTGGAGCGGGCCGCTCAGGAGCAACGTCAGCTGCGAGCCGCGCAGCACGGCGAGGGCCAACAGTCCAACGGCGTAGCGACCGGGAGTTGGTGTGTTCAGGTTGAGGGCGTGCAGGGGACGGTGGACGGATTCTGTTGCTGCGCGCAGCGCCGCGGTGATCGTCCCGGGTGTGCTGTAGAACGCAACAGCCGCCCGGCTCGCGGCCTGGATGCACTGGGCATTTGACAACACCGCGTTCCCGGACAGCTGGAGATAGACGATGAGCCGATCATCATCCCGGCCGCGGGCCACTTTGCGCGGCGGAACCGCCGCCATGAGGCCCGGCAGGGAAGGTTGATCTTCACCGTCCGCACGATAAAGCGGCGTAAGAGTCAGGTCAAGCGCCATCTTAAGACCGAAAGATGCTCGGAATGATTATACTGGTAAAATTCGCCGCGGCCCGTCCCTCGCCGGAATCACATGGAACTCACACTGCACCGCGGCTTCTCCGGGATCCCTGCCTCGGAGTGGAACGAACTCGCCCAAGCAGGCATTTCGGACACTCCTTTTGCGCGCCACGAATACTTAAGTCAATGGTGGAGCACCATGGGCGGCGGCGAGTGGAATGAGGCCGAGCTGATCCTCGTCTCCGCCTCAGAAGGGGGGAAACTCGTTGGGATCGCGCCCTTGTTCCACAGCAGTCACGAGGGACGTGAGGCCCTTCTGTTGGTGGGCAGTATCGAAATCTCCGACTATCTAGACCTGATCGTGCGCCCCCAGGACTTGTCCCGATTCCTTTCCGCGCTACTCGACTTCCTGCGTGACTCGCCGCGCTGGGGCGATCAACCACTGGACTGGTACAACCTGCTGGATTCGTCACCAACGCTCGCCGCCCTGAGGGCCGAATCAGACAAGCGGGGCTGGACCTACCGCCAGGAGCCCTATCGGCCGACACCACACATCGCCCTTAACGGCGACTTCGAGGCATTTCTCGGCAGCCTGGAAAAGAAGCAGCGGCATGAGATCCGGCGAAAGATGCGCAGGGCAGCGGAAAATCCCATGCCCGTCGGTTTCCATATCGTGGAGAGCCCGGAGGAACTGGAGTCGGAGACCGAGGCCTTCCTTCAGCTCATGGCCCAGGATGCGAACAAGGCCGAGTTCCTCAAACCATCCATGCGTGAACATATGCGGGCTGTGATCCGTGAGGCATTTGCTGGCAAATACCTGTGGCTGGTCTTCCTGACGGTGAAGGGGGAACGAGCGGCCGCGGCATTCAATTTTGACTACAAGAACAAGATCTGGGGCTACAACTCGGGGGTCAGCCGCGAACACATGGAGCTTTCGCCCGGATGGGTGCTCCTGACGCACGAAATCCAATGGGCTTGCGAGCACGGACGCCGCGAATTCGACTTCATGCGGGGCGACGAGGACTACAAGTATCGTTTTGGCGCCGTTGACCGGCACGTCCTGCGCGCCATCGTCCTGCGTTCATAGCGGCCTGAGACGTGGACGCCGGAGTTCGGTGTATACTCGGTTCGCATCGTTTTCCGTGGAGAATGATCTATGAAGCGCGCTGTCGGCATCAGCATTGGCTCGTCGAAGCGGGACAAAGCGGTTGAAGTCACCCTGCTCGGAGAGAAGGTCAGTATCGAGCGGATCGGCACCGATGGAGACATGGAAGCGGCCGCACTGAAATACAAGGAGCTGGACGGCAAGGTGGACGCGTTCGGCGTAGGTGGTGCGGACCTCGGCTTGATGGTCGACAACAAGTGGTATCCGCTCTACTCCGTTCGGCCGATGGTCCGCTACGTGAAGCAAACGCCCATCGTTGACGGCGTCGGCCTCAAGAACACGTTGGAGAATCAGTCGGCCCCGTTCCTACAATCCAGAATCGGCGACTACATCCAGAAGATGGGAAAGAGGGCCTTCGTGGTCAGCGGAGCAGACCGATGGGGGATGTCAACCAGCTTCCTTGATGCTGGCTACGAGTGCATATTCGGCGACATCATGTTCGGATTGGGCCTGCCGATCCCTTTGCACACCGCCCGGCAGCTCAAGACGCTGGCAGCCATCCTCATGCCACTGGCCGGACGTCTCCCCTTCTCGTGGGTCTACCCCACTGGGGAAAAACAGGAGCACCGCATTCCCAAGTACCAGAAGTACTATCACTGGGCCACAGTGGTGGCCGGCGATTGTCTCTACATCAAGCGTCACCTGCCGGACGACATGCAGGGTAAGGTGGTGGTAACCAACACGACCACGCCCGACGATGTTGCCCTTTTCAAACAGTGCGGCATCAAATACCTGGTGACCACCACGCCGGTGCTGGAGGGACGCTCGTTCGGAACCAACATGATGGAAGCCGCCTTGATCGCCATCTCGGGGAAAGGCCGGCCGCTGACCCATGACGAATACTCCGAGTTGCTGCTGAGACTGAAATTCCAGCCTCAACTTCAGGAACTGAACTGACGGGGCACCGCGGCCTCACGAAACAGGCCGGCCTGCCATTGCCCAAGGACATGCAGCCGGCGCCCGCACGAAGAGGAGAAACACACCAGATGGATGCGATACTTTTCGCAGGCGGAATCCCGCAGCCCAACGAGCCACTCTATTCATATTCCGAGGGTGAACCGAAGGCGCTGATCGACGTAGCCGGCAAGCCAATGATCCAGTGGACGCTGGATGCCCTGAGCGAGGCCCGCACGATCGATCGCGTGGTCATCATCGGCCTTACAGCGAAGTCAAAACTCACCTGCATCAAGCCGCTGACATTCCTACCCAATGAGGGAAGGCTGCTGGACAACGTTAAGGCCGGCGGCAGCAAAGGTGCTGGAAGCTAAATCCGAAAGCGAAATACCGCGCTGCTTGTGTCTTCTGACACGCCCGCCATTACGGGCGAGATGATCGACTGGATCGTGAATACCTGCCTGGAGACGAAGGACGACCTGTACTACAACGTCATCCGCCGGGAGGCGATGGAAAAGCGCTTCCCGATGTCGAAGCGGACCTACACCGAGCTGAAGGACATGGACGTCTGCGGCGGCGACACGAACATGGCGCGACTGGCAATCGTGAACGAAAACTCGGAGTTTTGGAACAAGGTCTTCGACGCCCGCAAGTCCCCAGCCGAGCAAGCCAGCCTTCTGGGTCCCGATATTCTGGTCAGACTGCTTCTCAAGCAGCTGACAGCCGACGATGTGATCCAACGGGTCGCCGCCAAGCTCGGCCTGAAAGGCCGTGCGCTCATTTGCCCATACCCGGAGGTCGGGATGGATGTAGACAAGCCGCATCAGCTGGAAATGCTGCGGACCGACCTGGCGGCGCGCAGCCGGCGTCAACGGACGCAGGTGAAGCCTGCCCGGAAACCCTCGACGAGAGCCCGGACCAAGACGCGGGCCGCGGCTAGATCACGCGCCCGATAGACCGCCCGCGGCCGCCGGGTGGACGGCATTTGGCGGCAGTTGCGAACCAGACATGGATCCAAGAAACGTCCTGCAACTCGACGTGCGCGTGTCCGAGGGGATGCGCCTCACCGAAAAGCCCGGAGCGCTGCGCAGCGCGGCCGTATTCTTGGCGCATTCCGGCAACTCCTGGTTCTGGGGTGCCGCCCTGGTCCTGCTGTGGTTGTTGGGCAACTCATTCTGGAGACAATGGTCGATCATCGTGCTGGGCGGCATCTCGCTTCTCGCTGCGCTGGTCATGAGCCTCAAATTCCTAATCCGACGCAGACGGCCTGAGGGGGACTGGGGCAGCATCTACCGCAACACGGATCCGCATTCGTTCCCATCGGGACACGCCGCCGCGGGCATTTCTGATCGCAGTCCTGGCAACAGGGTTGGGGCCAGCCTGGGCAGCTTGCACGCTCTGGCTGTGGGCCCCACTTGTTTCGCTGGCGCGGGTGGCCATGGGGATACATTACGTTTCGGATATCGCGGCCGGATTGGTCGTTGGCGTCGTTTTCGGATTGGTCATCCTACAGATCCAGCAACCGTTCCTGGTCTGGTTGGCTTCGATCATCAAATTCCCGCTCTGGTAGCTCCACATCAAGATCTAGCAAAGCGCCCGCCGCGACCTATGTCACTGCCCTGCGCTGCCGGGCTCGCAGGTCGGTATCTTGTTGGGATTCTGGCGAGCGTTGAGGGCGAGGCCAAAGTACGGGGTGGGATCGTACGTGTTGTTGATATCGAGCTCATTCAGGAAGCGGCCCGCTTGGTCCTTCACGATCGAAATGTGCAGATGCACACCGACCGGGTTGTTGGGATCGCCGGAGTAATCGCCCTGGCGTCCGAGCACAGTGCCCGCCTCCACGGGCTTCTCATACGTGCCGGGAGGAAAATCGGCAGAGATGAAGGAGTTACCGTTTGGATCGGCCATATGAGTGTAGTAGACCCAGATCTGCCGGCCAGGCTGCAGAGGGTCGCTCGGCACGCGGACAATGACGCTCGATTTCCACTCGGGGAGACGCGTGAGGAAGCCAGGATAGGATGCGATGACCGGGGTGACGTTGATGCCTGTACCGGCAAATATGTCAATTCCCTGATGGCGATGGCCAAGCTGGAATGAGTCGTCCCACAGAAACCCAACAACGCCCGTGGTGGGGAAGATGAAGGGTGCGTTGCCGCAACGGCTGCCAGCAGGTATCAGGTAGTCCCGGCTCGAAGCCGGGTCCCTCAACCAGGCAAACAGCTGCACAGCGCGGCGGCTCCCGGGACGATACCTGAGGAGGAAATAGGCCCCGGCCGTGACAAAGACAGTCAGCACAATTCCCAGGGCCAAGATCTTATTAGACATCCGGCGCATTATACCGCCGTGAGTCATCGTACTGGTCCGATTGAATTCGGTTCTGGGACCTGCAGTCTTGACCTGTCCCGAAGACGCAGATCCAGTGCAGGGGCTACCGGCACGCGTTCTTATGCAGAATTGACATAGCGTTGGTGGACTTCTTACAGTGCAGGACTGACATGGCGGCAGACAGATAAACCATGGTAAGGAGAACCAGAAATGACATTCTATGCTTATACGTTACCGCATCGCATGGCCCGCCGCTGGATGGCGGGAGAGTACCAGCACAGCCCACGCCATCTGCCGGTGGACGTGCGCGACGAGGGTGAGGCGTTCGTGTTGACCGCGTCGATGCCAGGGCTGCGGGCCGAGGACCTCAAGATCCAGGTGTTGGAGGATGTGGTCCTGGTCGAAGGGGAGTTCGCTCCAGATGAGAACGAGTATCTGCTGCATGAGCTGTCCCAAGGCCCTTTCCGCCGTGAATTGCGCCTGCCGGCCGCGCTCGAGGCTGATAAGGTCGAGGCCAAGATCGCGGACGGGATCCTGACGCTGCGGCTGCCTAAGGCAAATCCGCCAGGCCCAGGACGATCAAGGTCTCAGCCAAGTAGTCTCGGGCAAGCAGGACAGAGTAGTGCAGTGCGAGGCATAGCCTCGCACTGCACTTTTTGATTCCGGTCGTTGGCACCCGCAGCAGCAGTGGCAGCTACAGCCGGTCGCAGAGTTATAATCCCGTCAATCTTTGCGGCGGAGCGTGCCAGTGCGTGTGAACCGAGCTCTCATCTTTGTCTTCGCAGTCACCCTCATCAGCGCGTGCAATTTGGGGCGGCCAGGCGAACCGACCGCCACCCCAACTACCACCACCGTGCCCCCCCGACGGCCGTCCCAACCCCTTCCGCCCCGTTGGCAGTCCTGATCGTGCCGGCGGACATGGACAAGACCCTATCTGACTCCTACCAGACGACGGTCTACAAACTGGCGCAGGGCTCGAGCCTGCGTTTCCAAGTGCGGAATACCTTTACAACGGCGGACCTCGATCCGTCGCTGAAAATTGTGATCGCGCTTCCCCCCGATCCTGGGATTGCCGGACTGGCGGCCGCTGCTCCCAAGGTTCAATTCCTGGCGATCAACATCCCGGGGATCACGGCCGGGAACAACGTAAGCACGCTGGCGACGAACAGCCGCGAGGATGTCCCGGCTTTCGTGGCAGGCTACACGGCGGCGATGATCAGCGACGATTACCGGGCCGGCATGATCATGCCCAAGGACGACGCGACTGCCCAAGTGGCGGCCGGTGCCTTCGCCAACGGCATGGCGTACTACTGCGGCCTGTGCACGAGTTTTCGGCTGTACTCGGACCAATCAGGCGCGGCGCTCGGTTTTCCCCAATTCGTGCAAATTCCGGCCGCGGACGCTCCGACCCGGTTGGGCGGATGGGCGAACTTCCTGGTCGGCAGCCAGAAAGTGAACGCCGTGTACGTCTACCCTGACCCGAAAGTAGGGGTGCAGCAGCTCTACGATGCCCTAGGCCAGACGGGTGCCCAGATCATCAGCTTAACCGTGCCGAGCCCGAAGCCGGCCGGCTGGGTGATGGCTATCCGACCCGACGAGGTAAAGGCCATCCAGAGCGCCTGGCCGATACTCCTGGGGAGACAGGGGGGCCAGGCGGTCCCGTCGCCCTTGGGTCTGGCCGAGGTCGACCCGTCCTTCCTGAGCCCCGGGAAGGAGCGGCTGGTCCAGCAGGTCCTGGACGACGTGCAGTCCGGACGGCTGGCGACGGGGGTAAGCCAGTAAGATAAGGCTGGGAGTTGCGCTGTGCTCATTGCGCCGCAGGATGACCTTGTCGCGCGGACGGATTAATCTGCGATAGAATGCGCTATACTTAGATCAACATCTATTCAAGGAGGCTCACTATGAATGTGACTTGCTTCTACGATCAAACTCCTTTTACGCTCAGCATGGAAGAGAAGATCGCCGCTTTGCGGAAGATGCACGCCGAGAACCTGCATCACTATGATGCCAGGTGCCCCCGGTGCGGACGGGCGAACGCCATCTCCCGTGAGCGCCTGGAGATGTTCACCCCCGGCTGGGAAGAAGCGATCAAGATGCCTGCGGCGACACCGGCCATGCCCGCAAAGCCAGCCATGCCCTCGACAACGATGCCCATGACCGCGACCCCCTCGATGGCGGCTCCGGCCAAGCCCATGGCAACCGTGAAGCGTGCCCCGGCCAGGAAGAAGCATGCCCCGGCCGCCAAGAGGACAGCGGCACGCAAGGCCAAGCCAGCGGCGAAGAAGGCTGCAAAGAAATCAACGAAGGCGAGACGCCCCGCCAAGAAGGCCGCGAAGAAGTCCTCCAAGCGTTCCAGTGGGGCGCGTTCCAGAAGAAGATAGCCGGGAGGTCCGGGGCGGAACCCGTCCCGGCTTACCGCGCTTCACCCTGCAGTAGCGCCAGTCTCGATATACCGCCGGACGGCATTCGTCGCGGAATCGTTCTCCGACCAAGTGAAAGGATGCGGTCGCGATGGCCGTTCGCGCTGTGCTCTTCGATTTCGGAGGAGTAATCGTCCGAACTGAATATCAGGCGCCCCGCGAGCATCTGGCGGAGCGCCTGAATATGACATACGAGGACCTGAGCAAGATCGTGTTCGAGAGCGAAACGAGCCGCCTGGCCTCCATCGGTCAAATGACCACGGAGGCGCACTGGGCGGCCGTTCCGCGGCGGCTGTCCCGACCGGCATCAGAGGGAAACAGCATGCGAGAGGAGTTCTTTGGCGGGGACGTGCTCGACCGCGAGCTCGTGGACTACATTCGTTCGCTGAGACCTCGCTACAAGACCGGCCTGCTGTCGAACGCCTGGCCAGACACCCGCGACTACGTGGTCCGGAATCATCTAGACGATGCCTTCGACACGCTGGTGATCTCGGCGGAAGTTGGCATCATGAAACCGGAGCGCGGCATCTTTGAGCTTGCCCTGAAGCAATTGGAGGTCGCAGCGCAGGAGGCGGTGTTCATCGACGACACCAGCATTAATGTTGAGGCGGCGCGGAAGATTGGTCTCCACGGAATCGTGTTCAGAAATCGGAGGCAGGCGCAGAGCGAACTGAAGGCCATGCTGCCGTGAGCGACACCCGAAGACAAACTGAAAAACACCCCGGCGCAGGATGGATCCTGCGCCGTTGTTGGCCCCGGGGCGGGAGGTTGGCAGCGCTCGACCTGTGACGGCCGTCTCCATGTCAGTCATTAGCCGGCCCGCCGCTTCGGGCAAGGAGCAGTGCCTCTCCGTGACCAAGCCTTCTCACGACCACGTGAATACATGTTGGAGAGTCTGAAGCACCACTACGTTGACCCGGTGCGAAGTTTTGGCCGGCCGGCGCGCCTGTTTCTGGCGATGGTCATCATCAACGGGGTGATCTTCAGCTTTTGGCAGCTATTCTTCAATTTCTACATCCTGCAGAGCGGCTACACGCGGGAGTTCCTCGGGCTGGTCAATGCGATGCCCTACGCAAGCGGCCTGATCCTCGGAATCCCGCTGGGCAGACTGTCTGATCGCATCGGCCGGAGAGTCTCCATCATCCTTGGGCTCGTACTGATGGGGATATTCATGTTGGTCCAGATCACGGCGCGGGATCCTGCCTTCATCGTGGCCGGCGCATTCCTCTACGGCATCGCGTATATGCTCTTCGTCGTGAGCCAGGCCCCCCTCATGGCAAAGATCTCAGGCATCGAGAACCGGACGATGCTATTCAGCCTGAGCTACGGGCTGCAAACACTCGCCGGTTCGGTCGGGTCTCTCTTCGCGGGCCAACTCCCCGCGTTGTTCGGCAGCCTGCTTCGGGTGGGGGCACACAGCACCGGCGCGTACCAGGCCGTCCTGATCACGAGCATCGTGCTGGGATCGACCGCGATCGTCCCCATGTGGATGATGGACGAAGCGCGGCCGGAAAGATTGCAGACAAAACGACGCGGCATGGTCGGGATTGGAGGCACGCCGACCCGCTCAATCGAGCGCACGCGTCTGCCACGGGCTCTGCTTTCGATGACGTTCAGACTGACCGCGTCCCAACTACTGATCGGCTTTGGCGCGGCAATCCTGATCCCCTACATGAACGTTTTCTTCAAAGACACTTTCGGGATCAGCAACTCCCTGCTGGGCGTATTGTTCAGCATTTCGGCCCTGCTGATCGGGGTTGGAAGCCTCGTCGCACCGCGTCTGTCGACGCTGCTGGGAGGCAAGATCCGGGCTGTAGTCGTGACCCAGGCGGGCAGCTTGTGCTTCCTGCTACTCTGCGGCTTCGCGCCGTTTCTATGGCTCTCCGCGGCCGGCTACCTGATCCGCACCGCACTGATGAATATGGCCTCGCCCCTGTACTCGGCTTTCTGCATGGAGCGTACGCCTGAACAGCACCAGGGATTCGTGAACAGCATCCTGAACATCACATGGACGCTCGGCTGGGCGGTTGGGCCGTTCATCTCGGGATTGGTGCAAGAGCACTACGGCTTCAAGCCCCTGTTCGTAGCGACGGCAATCCTGTACGCGACAGCAAGTGGCGTAATCTGGCACCTCTTCCGCAAGACAGAGAGCCTGGACGTGCCCGAGCCCGCCATGGTGGCGCCAACCGTCGAGTTTCCGGAGTAGGCACAGGAGGCACGCAAACAAAAAAACTGCCCTCTGCTTTGGCGGAGGGCAGTCGAATATTCTATTGTAGTCAGGCTCCCACTTGCAGCGGGAGCATATCTTTGAGAAGTATTTCCAGGGACATGGTGTGCACGCAGCGCTCGTGGGTAAGGAAGAACTCACAGTCGCATTGGAATTTGCCATTGACGAAACTTACGTGGTGACTATTATTGTCGCCGCGGAAGGTCACATCGAAGGTATCGAACCGAAAGCGATCGCGTTCCTCGGCGTAACGCTTGGCCTTCTCGATCTTCCCGATCATTCCATAGTCCATGCGTGAGTCTCCTTTCAGGAGTGAAATCAAAAAGGCACGCCCCAAAAGCAGGCGCGCCTTTCCAGACTACCCGACCGACTCCTTGTCTGCAACTACTCGCATAGCGGAATCACCTTGCTGCCAGTATAGCCAGATTCGCGGGACAAGTCAACGGCGAGCGAGCCCGGCTTAACCTTGTCGTATGGAGATTGTAGGGTGCCGCCCTAATCGGCCGGGGCACCGGCGAGAGCAGGCTCATCGCCCGAATATCGGAGAAGGATGGGCCAGCGAGCGGCGATCATGGTGACGATCAGAATTGTGCCGACGCCGCCGCTGATGATGGCAAACGGGATCCCAAAGCCCTGGGCGACCGCTCCGGCCTCGATCTCCCCGAGCTGCGGACCGCCCATGAAGAAGATCTGGTTGATGCCGGTCATGCGTCCTCGCAATGAATCGGGCGTGTTCAAATTGCGGATCGTGTTGCGAATAATGGTACTGACCGAGTCGGCCGCACCGGTCACCACCAAGGCCAGGAAGATGATGGCATATATCCGAGACAGACCAAACAGGATGGTCGCCAGACCAAAGACCAGCACAGCACCGAGGAGCAGTTGCCCCTGGCGGCGGATCTGGGCAAACTGGGAGACCACCACTCCGACGACCACTGCCCCAATCGAACCGGCGGCGGCCAGCCAGCCGTAGGCGATCTCGCCAACTTGAAGCACGTACTGAGTGAAGTAGGGCAACAGGGTATTGGCCGAGGCAAAGAATGTGGCAAAGAAGTCCAGGATCATGCTGGAGAGGATCAAAGGCTGGCTCCGTATGAAGCGGACGCCGTCGCGAATATCGGCCAAGGCGGCCCGGAAGCCTTCTCTGGCGACCGCCTGCTTGTGCACTACCTCACCCATGGCAATCAATGCGGCGATCACCGCCAGGAACGAAATCGCATTGATCAGATAGGCGTAGGCCAGACCCCAGTAGGCAATGACGACGCCGCTAAGGGCGGGGCCGGCGATCGCCCCAGCACTGAAAGCAATGGACTGAAGCGAGAACGCGTTCGGGAGATCCTCCCGAGGCACGAGATTAGGAACCAGAGACTGACGCGCGGGCAAGTCAAAGGCCGATGACGAGGCTTGGATCGCGGTTATGAGGTAGATATGCCAGAGCCTGATGACACCGAAGATCGTGAGCAGGCTAAGGGCAAGTGCGCATGACGTCTCGATACTCTGTGTCGTGAACAGGATCAGGCGGCGATTGTAGCGGTCGGCCACCAGCCCGCCAACAAGCGAAAAGCACAGGACCGCAACGAATCGAACGCCGCCGACAACGCTGACAGCAATTGGATCCCGGCTAAGTTCGCTGATATGCCAAAACAGAGCCCACAGCTGCATCTGCGACCCGATCATCGAGATGATCAGGCCGCCCCATATGAGCGTAAATTGGCGGTGCTTGAGTGCAGGAGGAACGTGGATCACAAAGGCAGATTCAGAGATAAGGACAAGGAGTAGGACTTGGCAGACGGGAGTGTTCGGGGGCGATGCCGTCAGCAAAACGGCGCGTCAGGTGCCCCAGTCACGTAGATAAAGGAAGTCGTAGCCAACCGTACGATTGCTTAGCTTGGCGATGAGGGGCTGCATCCGCTTGAACTGGCTGCGGCGGATGCGGCCGACAACGTTTTCCACAAAGGTGCGCTCAAAACCCTCGTCGATGCAATCCTGCGCGCTGTAGCGCTGATCAACAAGGAGATAAAGGAGCTGGTCGACCTTTTCATAGGTGAGGCCCAGATCGGCCTCATCCGTCTGACCAGGCCAGAGGTCGGCGGAGGCCGGCTTGTTGAGGACGGAGTCGGGCAACTTCAAGTCGCGAGCCAACTGGCGCAGTTGCGTCTTGTATAGGTCACCCAGGGGATTGATGGCCGATGCCATGTCACCCCACAGGGTGGTGTAACCCAGAAGGATCTCGGTCTTGTTGCTGGTGCCGACCACCAGTCCCTTGAAGACCTCGGACTGATCATACAGAACAATCATGCGGGCGCGGGCCATCAGATTGCCCTGACGAACTCTCGACATCTTGAGATCGCGCTGGATGAGCGGCTCCACCATGCCGGTGATCTCGATCGTCTCCAAGCGCACGCCCAACTGCTGTGCGACGGTCTGCGCATCCGCAAGCGAATCAGGGGACGACAGTCTGTAGGGCATGCGCACGGCGAGCACATTCTTCGGGCCGAGGGCCTCGGCCGCAAGGGCACAGGCGACAGCCGAATCGACACCGCCAGAGAGTCCCAGGACGGCGCGGCTGAACCCGACGCGGGTGATCTCGCTGTGGATGAACCCGGTAAGGATCGTACGGGCCAGGTCAGTGTGAATTGCCAGGTCGATGTTCATTTCGCAAGAATGCGAGCAAGCTCTTGTTGGACCAATCCAGGCTGCTCGTCGCGCAGGAGCGGGAGCCGAGCGCGGGTACGCCGTAACTGGTTCAGATCCAGGGTCACAGTGGTGAGAGCCTCTTCGAAGTAGGGTCCCTGGGCGATGCGCTCGCCGCCCGGATCGAACACGGTCGCACCGCCCCAGAAGGTGAGACCATCCTCATAGCCTACCCGATTGCTGTGGGCCACAAAGGAAGTGAACAGATTCGCGTAGGACTGATTGACGCTTTCGACCCACCAGGCAGATTCGAGCTTCTCGTACTTGGCGAGTCCCCGTCCGGGTGAGGCCGAGGTGAACAGGAGCACGTCGGCTCCGTCGAGCCACAGAAGATACGGCGGCGAGGCGTGCCAGAAATCTTCACAGATCAAAAGACCCATGCGTCCGAAGCGGGTATCGAAAGCCCGCACGGCATTTCCCCGGGTAAAGAAACGCCCCTCGTCAAAAAGGGCGTAGGTCGGGAGGTAGAGCTTATGATGGACGTGAATCACCCGGCCGCCGGAGAGATAAGCTCCTGCAATGTAGAAACGGTGGCGCGGGTCTTCGTCCACAAAACCAACCACGATGTCGAGCTTCTGGCTCTCCTTGAGAAGCCGGCCGAAGACGGGATCATCGTCCACAGGCCTGCGGGCGACCGTGGGCGCAAGATCCTGCAGGACATATCCTGTGAGCGAGAGTTCCGGAAAGACGATCAGGTCCGCCTTACGGGCCCTAGCTTGCTTGATGAAATCCAAGTGCTTGTCGAGATTGGACTGCACGTCCCCGAGCTTCGTTGCGATTTGGGCAAGTGCCAGGTTGAGTTGCATCGAAAGAATCTTACCACTGAATATTTCGGGCAAATTCGGGGCTATCGTGACAGAACGGACGCGAGCGGATTAGTCCGCGACGCGCCAACGGCCCGACGGGCACACTACAAACGCCCGCCCCTCCATGGCAGAGGGGCGGCAGATGCAGATCGCACAGCAATCCAGCTCTCAGACCGACGCTTCGGATTCAGCCTTCAAGGAGTTTCTTCAATCCCTCCAAGACTGCCTTCCAGTTCTGCTCGGAATGTGACTTTTCTTCTTCCGAGGCGTTGTTGTCCTGGGTGAGCAAGACCTTCGTGGCCTCGCCTTGTGGGACAATCTCGTAGGTGACCGTGTGGTAGTTTTCCGGCGTATCTGGCACACCCGAGAGTGGGGACCAATGGGTGGTCGCCAGGAGCTTCTCGGGTTCGAACTTGAGGATTCTCCCCTTGTCGTCGTAGGCCCTGCGCTGCCATTCACCGCGGTAAAGGATGGGGCTGCCTACTCGCCAGTCTGTGACGATATCTGATCCGAAGAAATACTTCTTGATGAGGGCTGGTGTGATCAGGGCAGCCCAGACCCTGGCCGATGAGGCCTTGACTGTGATGCTCGCACGGGCGACCAGTTTCTTTTCCATATTGACACCTTTACCTGGCTTGACAGTAAGACAACGCTGTCCGACGCCAACTCCATTGTGGCTCAATGCAACAAACGTTGCAGGCCAAGTTCTCGGCGACCGCGATCCTGGCTGCGCTTCTCCTGCTGCATTTTGTGGAGCGGATTATAGGACAGATGTTCTAGTTGTCAAGAGGAAGAAATGAAGGGGAGCGGAGCCGACTGCCACGCTACGGGCGCGGCCGGCCTCCCCCACTGCCACTCCTGCATGATTGATCACCAAGCTGATACGGGATTCTTGGCGGAGAGGGTGGGATTCGAACCCACGGTGGCCACGAGGGCCACAACGGTTTTCGAGACCGTCCCATTCAACCACTCTGGCACCTCTCCGGAAGAACAACCCCAATGGGGCAGCCTTGCGTGCGACATTATAACAAGAAACTCAAATGACCCTGGCGAGGAGGGCCTTGGGAATCCAGATGGGCCTGGATGTCAGGCCACCGATTGCAGGACCTTGGAGATCTGGTCACCAAAATGCTGGAGTCGCCATGGAGAATCCTGCATGATCGACTTCATCTCATTCGATCCGGCTTCTGCAAGGGCGAGCAGCAGATCACGCGGCAAGACAATGTCCGACTCAACATCCATTTCGGCGGCGGCCTTCTTCCGCCAGGCCTTGAGCTTGTCCAAGCGCTTGAGATAGGTGCCGTTGGGATGCTTGTGCGGCACGCGCTCCACCAGCGGGGCCGCAGATCCGACTTGGACAGCGTTGAGAATGTCTTCGCCCCAGTGATCGAGCTGCCTCGCCCCCAAGCCCAGATCAGCGAGTTCCACGGTCGTGACGGGCTGGGCCCGGGCGATCTCGACCAGCCGGCCGTCATCCAGCACCTTGAACGGCGGACGGTCGAGCCGGGAAGCGATGCCATCGCGGCAGGCAACAAGCTCCTTGAGGATTGTGAGTTCGAGCGCCGTCAAGTCCCGGCGCAAGGTGAAGCGCGTCCAAGACGGTGACTCGGACTTTGGCTTTGGCTCAGCCAGGTCGCAGGCCCTGCGGAAATCCTCCTGCGCCAACTGCCAGAGGTCCCTGGCCTCAAGATCACTCTTCGAGGAGATCCCGAAGGGGAATCAGGTAGTGCGTGTCCACAGCAGCGTACAGCAGGAGCTCACGGGAGAGCGGCCGAACGCCCCAGTCTGCCTTCTGAAAGTGCTTACTGATCTTTACGCCAAACTTGTCTTCCAGCAGACGATCGAGGCCCGCGAGGCGACTTCCGAGGATGCGGCCGGCGTGCATGGTGTCGAAGATGCGCGAGAATGAGAAGCCATAGTCCCGGCGCAGGCAGATCAGGTCGTATTCTGCGGCATGAAAGACCTTCTCGATATCTGGATTCGCAAAGATGCCCGCCAGGGGGCTCAAATCGTCGAGCGCCAAGGGGTCCAAGACAATGTCGCGTTCGACGGTCGAGAACTGAATCAAACATACGCGTTCCCGGTACGCGTGCAGACTGTTGGACTCGGTGTCGACCGCGATGACAGCCTGCCGGGCCAGCTCGCCGCGCCAGCAGTTCGAACGACTCCGGCGTGGCAACCAACTCCGAAAGGCCGGGTGGATCAACGCTCATAGGACGAGATTATATCGCCCGCTGCTTTTCCATTACGATGGCAGCTTCCCCGTCGTTGTAGTAGCCCTGCCACACCTCAACCCGCTGATACCCTTCCAGGTCATACAGGCGGATCGCGCCAGCGTTGGAGGCCCGCACGGATAGTCGGACTCGGGGAGTCTTGAGCCTTTCTTCGCAGGCGCGCAGGAGCTCCCGGCCGATCCCACGGCGGCGATATTCGGGCAGCACCCCAATCGTGGCGATCCATGACAAAGCCTCGGCCGGCCTGGGGTCGCCGGCGACGAAGCCGATCATTTGCCCGGATTCAATGGCCTTCAAGCGCACCACGTCGGCAAACGTCAAGACGGCAATCAAGTCAAAGATGGACCAGGCGTCCTTGCCGAAGCAAGCGTGCTCAAGGCGGCCCAGGGCATTAAGGTCCAATAGAGAAGCATTGGTGATCAGCATGGTGAAGAGCAATGAGCACTTGGCAACAAAAAAGGCCCCCCAAACTCGGGAGGCCCTCATTGTACTGCCTTACGAACGCGCGCCGCCTATTTCTTGTCGCCCAAGATCTTTTCGGCCAAGCTTGTGAACTCAAGCGGGAAGATGTATTTGGTGGAGGCGCCAGCGCCGATGGCCTTCAGCGCTTCAAAGTACTGCAGCGTCAAGGTGTTCTGATCGATGCCCTTGGCAGTATCAAAGATCTTCTGCAGGGCGATCGCAAAGCCCTCGGCGCGCAACTGCTGGGCCTGGCGTTGGCCTTCGGCGTCCAGAATGGCGGACTGCTTCAGGCCCTCGGCTCGCAGAATGTTCGACTGCTTTTCGCCGTCGGCGACATTGATGGCGGCCTCGCGGGTGCCGGTGGACTCGGTCACCACGGCGCGGCGGATCCGCTCGGCGGACATTTGGCGGTTCATCGCCTCCTGGACTTCGCGCGGCGGAATGATCTCGCGGATCTCCACGTTGGTCACCTTGACGCCCCAACGCTCGGTGACCTCGTCCAGGCGGGTGCGGAGCATCGTGTTGATGTGCTCGCGCTCCGAGAGGACATCATCGAGCGGAATGCCACCGATGACCGCGCGCAAGGTGGTCGTGGCGATGCCTGCGGCCGCTAGCTCGAAGTTGCCGACCTGGAGAACTGATTCGGCGGGATTGAGCACCTTGTAGTACCAGAGGAAGTCGATGGATATCGGTGCGTTGTCCTTGGTGATGGAGGTCTGATGCGGAACCTCACGCACCTGCTCGCGCAGGTCAACTCTTACCGCGCGGTCGATGATTGGGATGAGGATCACGAGGCCGGGTCCTCTGGCTGTAAGGACACGCCCAAGCCGGAAGACGACCAGGCGCTGATATTCAGGAACGATCCGGATGGCATTGGCCAGAAAGACGATCACTATCAGGACAATCGCACCCACGATACAGGAAACCAACGTGAATCCACTAGTCATTTACTCTCCTTTTCGTTTCGGTCCAGCATCGAGATCATTGCTTCGGATCCAGTTCGACGACCAAGACAAAACCGTCGCGGCCAATCACCCGGACGGGGCTCCCGGCCTTGAGTGAGCGTTCGCTGCGGGCAGACCACAACTCGCCTGCCACCTGCACGGAGCCCCCCTCCTGCACAACCGTCTTGGCTTCACCCTTCTGCCCAATCAGGGATGAAAGTTCGTGGATTGGTCTGGAGACGGCAACCTCAACGATCTTCCGGACGCAAATCCACAGAGTCGCAGCGTATATAACCGTGGTGCCAAGGGCAAGTAATGGATTGACCGAGATTACTCCGGCTTCTGATGGGAAGAAGAAGATCGAGCCGACAGCAAACCCGAGAATGGCGACAGCGAGCCAGATGCCTGCGCGGGCGCCGCGGACCGCCAGCCAGAACGGAACCAGGCTGAGCAGCAGGATGGCCAACGCCCACCAGTTGAACGACAAGTGGTAGACCGCGTAGAAAGCCAGCAAAAGCGAGAAGATCGCAAGGAGCTCCGGCACTCCGGTACCCGGGGTCATCAAGGCCAGCAGCACAAAGAAGGTGGCTGCCACAAGCACCAGATACGCAATATTGGGATTCAGAAGGGGATCCATCCGGCCTCCGCGCGGAAAGCCAATTGCATTATACGCCAATCAGCCTTCCCAAGATACTTACGCAAATCACGGCGTCAAGTTCCGGGGTGTATAATCCTTCCAACTTTCCGGACGGCATGTTTCATTTGGACCGTCATGTGGTCCAGAGCGCGGCAGTTCCGCCGGTGAATTATGAGGGCGACCGCCGTCTTTTGGGAAATCGAGGGCGGCGTCGCGACAGGTATCTCCGGAGTCCTCCTTGAAATTCAACTCAATTTGTGTGCTCGGCCTGGGCTATATTGGCCTCCCTACCGCTTCGACGTTTGCGGCGCATGGGCTGAAGGTGCTGGGTGTTGACGTCAACCCTGAGATCGTCAAGACACTGCACAGTGGCGCCGTGCATATACACGAGCCGGGGCTGCGCGACACCTATCAATCCGCGCTGGCATCGGGAAACCTCACGATCGCGGAGAAGCCGGCCGAAGCAGACGCCTTTCTGATCGCGGTCCCGACGCCATTCCACGATAGCCGATCGCGCCAGTCCATGGGCGGGCAATACAAACTGGCGGACCTGCGCGCCGTGATCTCAGCCGCCGAGTCCATCGTGCCATTCCTACGGCAGGGGAACCTTGTCGTACTGGAGTCAACCTCACCCCCGCGCACCACAGTCGATCAGGTCGCACCAATCCTAGCCCGCTCGGGCCTGGTGGCTGGCCGGGATTTTTACCTTGCGTACTCGCCCGAGCGGGTGCTGCCTGGACAGATATTACGGGAGCTGACGGAAAATGCACGGGTGGTCGGCGGCCTAACCCCCGAATCGTCCCAAGCCGCCGCCGATCTATATTCTGCGTTTGTCACGGGTGAGATCGTCCAGACCGATTCGACGACGGCTGAACTTGTCAAGCTGATGGAGAACACCTACCGGGACGTCAATATTGCGATCGCCAACGAATTCTCGCGTCTGGCCGACCGCTTCGGCGTGGACGTGTGGGAGGCGATCGCCCTGGCCAACCGCCATCCACGCGTGCGGATATTGAAACCGGGTCCGGGAGTCGGCGGACATTGCATCAGCGTCGATCCGTGGTTCCTGGTGGAGGCGGCACCCGAACTGGCAACTCTCATACACAGTGCCCGGCGTGTGAACGATGCCCAACCACACTATGTGGTCGGAATTGTGAAGCGAGCATTGTCTTCGCTGCGCGGGCGCAAGATCGCCGCGCTGGGCCTGGCATACAAAGCGGACGTCGATGACCTGCGCGAGAGTCCGGCAGCCGAGGTTGTGCGACTACTCGAGCAGGAAGGCGCGATCGTCAAGGCGTGGGAGCCATTCAGCCCGAAAGCCAAGCTGCCGGGCATTGCCATATCTGACAACCTGGGCGCGGCGCTATCTGACGCGGACGCGGTCGTCCTGCTCGTGGCACACAGCGAATTCGTAGAGCTGAAACCGGCGGACCTGGCAAGCCAAACCAAGGCACGGATCGTGGTCGACACAGTCAACGCCTGGAATACGCCGGACTGGCAGAAGTCAGAATTTCACATCACCCGTCTCGGTGTGGGGGAATAGCGGCGTGAAGGTGCTTTCTGTCTTTGGGACCCGCCCCGAGGCCATCAAAATGGCGCCAGTGGTGCGCGCCTTGCACGAAGCCAAGAGTATCGAGGTGCAGATCTGCACCACGGCCCAGCACCGCCAGATGCTGGATCAGGTGCTGGCGCTCTTCAAGATCAAGCCCGACTATGACCTGGATCTCATGCGGGACAACCAGTCCCTCTCGGAACTGAGCGCGGCCATCTTCACGGGGTTGGAGCCCGTGGTCAGCGAGTTCAGGCCCGATTGGATCCTCGTCCAGGGTGACACCACTACTGTGGCAATCGCAGCGCTGCTAGCGTACTATCACCGCGTCCGCGTGGGGCATGTCGAGGCGGGTTTGCGGACCCACGACAAGTGGCAGCCGTTCCCCGAAGAGATCAACCGCCGAGTGGCCGGCGTGGCCGCCGACCTGCACTTTGCCCCAACTGAATGGGCCCGACAGAACCTGCTGCGGGAGGGTGTTGAAGACCGCGCCATTGTCATCACCGGGAATCCGGTGATCGATGCCCTGCATTTCGTGGCCGAGCAGGCCGAACCAGAGTCGGTCACCGAGTTGCTACGGAGCGCGGGCATCGATGGGACGCCCATTGCCAAGCAAGCTAGCAAGGGCAAGTCGCTGATCCTGGTCACGGCCCACCGCCGGGAGAACTTCGGCCGGCCCCTTCGAGGACATCTGTCTTGCACTCAAGGACCTGGCCGAGCGGGGCGACGTCGAGATCGTCTATGCGGTGCACCCGAATCCAAATGTGGACGGGCCGGTGCGACGCGCACTGAGCGAACTCTCCCATATTACGCTGACGCCGCCACTTGACTATCTGCCCCTTGTGCAACTGATGAAGCACGCAAGACTGATCCTGACGGACTCCGGGGGCATACAGGAAGAGGCGCCGGCGTTCGGGATCCCGGTGCTGGTGCTGAGAGAGGTGACCGAACGGCCCGAGGGGGTTGAAGCTGGAAGCCTGAAGTTGGTCGGCACCGACCGCAAACAAATCGTATCAGAGGCGAATCGATTGCTGGACGATCCTGCCGCGTACGCCAAAATGGCAAGGGTGACTAATCCCTACGGAGACGGGCATGCCGGCGAGAGGATCGTCAAGGCGCTGTTAGCCTTCCAAGTCAAGTAGACCCAGATCAAAGACCGGGCCATCGTCGCAAGCCAGTCCGATCCCCCGACGCAATCTGACTGCACAGACTCCACATTCAGCCATCGCCCCGCAGGGCATGGGAACGCGCACCAAGACCTGCGCCTCAGGCAGGCCTGGACGATGGCCACCTGTGCGCAGTCTCATGCTCAAGTCAGGGAGAGACTCCCGCGCAAGATCAAAGGCGGCGTAGTCGGCCCATTTCAACACGTCAGTGAGGGCGGAAAGCGGCTGCACCTCTATATGGAGAGGAAGGTCGTCCGGCGCGTTCTCACAGACCAAGGCGATCGACGCATTATGCCTGGCGGCGGCATCCACCAGCGCCAGGACCCGGCGGGGGCTCCCGTCGAAGGCGATGAGTGCGATCCTCCCTGCAGTGGAGGGGACTGCGAATCCATGCCCGAGAGGGCCGCGCAGATCAAGCCGAACTCCGGGGATCCATTCGGGCGGCGCGGGCGAGGCTGCGATAAAGCCATCGACTGTGAGGGCGAGGCCGAAAGAGAACGGCGGCGAGGGCTGCATCTGAGCCAGGCTGGTGAGCCAGCAGGTACTGACCCGGCGCGGGGATCAAGCCCCGGGCGCAATCGATTCGCGCTGCCGGGCTCCCGTCCATCAGCACCAACTCAGCGACCGTTCCGGATCCGACCACGCGATCATCTTAGCATGGCTGAGCATGCGGGGCAAGCGACTATAATGATGTCAATGAACGAGAAGACACCCAGCGGCCGCGAGATTCGTCTAACGAGCCTCGCGGCATGCGCGGGTTGAGCCTCCAAACTCAACGCGGAAACGCTGGCGCAGGTTCTGCGCCCCGTGCAGGAGATCTTTCCCCAGTCCGACTATCCGAATCTGCTGGTCGGGCTCTCGGGCGCAGACGATGCAGCTATCTGGCGCCTGGATGAGTCGCGGGCCTTGGTGGTCACAACCGATTTCTTCACACCCATTGTGGATGACCCATATACCTATGGGGCTATTGCAGCCGCGAACAGCCTCTCAGACGTCTATGCGATGGGAGGGCAGCCTTTCCTGGCGCTCAACATCGCAGCAGTGCCGGAGGACCTACCCCAGAGTATGACGTCGGCTATCTTGCGGGGCGGGGCCGAGAAGGCACGCGAGGCCGGTGTCGTGATAGCTGGCGGCCACACGATCAAGGATCGTGAACCGAAATATGGATTGGTGGTGATCGGCTTCGTCGATCCGAGAAGAATGATCAAGAAATGCGGCCTGCGGGTCGGAGACCGGCTGGTGCTGACCAAACCGCTCGGTTTCGGGTTGACGACAACGGCATTGAAGCGGGATCAGGCGGACGAGCCGGATGTGCAAGAGGCAGTGCAATGGATGTCGCGACTAAACCGAGGCGCAAGCGAATTGGCGCTCGAATTTGACGTGGCGGCAGGAACAGACGTGACGGGATATGGTCTGCTGGGGCACGGATATGAAATGACCAAGGGCTCCGGAGTGATGCTGGAAATTGCATTCAGCCAAGTACCCTTTCTCAGCGGAGCACGGAAATATGCGGATCGCGGAGCCTTCGCCGGCGGCCTGATGGACAACCGATCCTATTTCGGTCCGCAGGTGAAGTTCGATCCGGCCATCAGTGAAGTGGAGCAGATGATGCTGTTCGATCCGCAGACCAGCGGCGGCCTCTTATTGGGCGTGCCGGCCGAGAAGGTCAATGGCTTCGTGCGCCGCGCCAGGGAACTCAACCAGGATGTCTGGGTGATCGGGCAGGTGAAGGACGGACAGGGGATTCGGGTAGAATGAACACGGCAAAGTCAGCCTCTGCCGGATAGTTTCGATGTCTGGTGTAGTCAGCGAAATCCTAATAATCCTGTTGCTGCTCCTGCTCAACGGCTTGTTCGTGATGTCGGAGATGGCTGTAGTCTCGTCACGAAAGGCCCGGCCTCCAGCAGCAAGCTAACGAGGGGAACAGGCAAGCCGGCCGGGCGCTGAAGCTCGCCCAGAATCCCGGGACATTCCTGTCCACGGTTCAGATCGGGATCACACTGATCAGCGTCCTCCTGGGCGCGGTGGGCGGCTCGGTGCTGGCAGCACCGTTGGCCGATATGTTCCGCGCGTTTCCGATCACCGAGCCCTCAGCGCACGCGCTGGCGTTCGGCCTGATCGTGGTCCTGATCACGACGCTTACGCTGCTGGTCGGGGAACTGGTGCCGAAACGGATCGCCCTGCATGAACCGGAGAGGATCGCGGCGGCAATCTCGGGGCCGATGTCATTCATCTCGAGAATCTTCACACCCCTGGTGTGGCTGTTCAGCAAGGGAACCGAGTTGCTGCTCAAACTGATCGGGGTCCGGCCGAGCAAAGAACCGCCTGTAACGGAAGAAGAGATCCAGCTGCTGATCGATCAGGGCACGGAGGCAGGCGTCATCGAGGAGTCCGAGCAGGACATGGTCGAAGGCGTCTTCAGCCTGAGCGACTCGCGGGTTTACTCTCTGATGACGCCGCGGACGGAGATCACATGGCTGGACATCAAGGATTCGGCCGACCAAATCCGGCAGAAGATCATCGAGAGTCCCTACTCACGCTTCCCCGTCTGCCAGAACAGCCTGGACACGGTCCTTGGGATCGTGAAGGCCCGCGACCTGCTGGCTCCGCCCGGCCTGTCCAGCGAGGAGTTCAAACTCAAGGACAGATTGAGACCCGCGTTCTACGTGCCCGAGACGATGTATGCTTCGCGCGCCCTGGAGGTCTTCAAGGAGAAGCATGCCGAACTGATGCTCGTGATCGACGAGTTCGGCAGCCTGCAGGGGCTTCTGACGCTGGACGACATCATCGAAGAAATCGTCGGCGATATCGAGGTTGAACCGCAAGCCACGCAGAGACAGGATGGATCCTGGCTGCTGGATGGGCTGCTGCCAGTCGATGACTTCAAAGAGATCTTCAAGGTCGACAAGCTGCCGCACGAGTTCGGAATACGAATCGCTGAGCGGCTTCGTCATGTTGACGCTAGGACGTGTCCCCCAGGCCGCAGATCACTTTGAGTGGAACGGACTGCGTTTCGAAGTCATGGACATGGACGGGCGCCGGGTCGACAAGGTCCTGGTCACCACGCTGCCACCCCATTCTCCAACCCAGCCGATCAAAGCCCAGAGCAATTAATGGATGCGCCGACATTCAGGTCGCACCGGTCGCCCGTTTTCGGACGAGGCGGGATGGTAGCGGCCTCCCAGCCATTAGCCGCGGCCGCGGGGATTGAGATGCTCCGGAAGGGCGGGAATGCGGCGGACGCGGCCGTGGCCGTGGCAGCCGCATTGAACGTGACCGAGCCGACGTCCACGGGGATTGGCGGCGACATGTTCGCACTGTTCTTCGATGCGCAAACGAGGGAGGTCACCTCGCTGAACGGCTCCGGGAGGGCGCCGGCGGCGCTGACGCTCAAGCGCCTAGCGGCCGAAGGCATGACGGATCTGCCCCCCTTCCATGCGTACACGATCACTGTCCCCGGCGCGTGCGCGGGATGGTGCGATCTCATCGAGCGGCACGGCAGCCTGCGAATGAAAGACATCCTGGCGCCTGCCATACGGCTGGCCGAGGAAGGATTCCCGGTCGCGCCGATCACCGCGTACTTCTGGCAGCGCGGTGTCGAGCGGCAACTGGGGGCCGCGCTTAACGGAGGCGAATTGACCGTGGACGGGCGTGCTCCCACACCCGGCAAGATCTTCAGCAATCCCGGCTTGGCGCGAACGTTCAGGAAGGTGGCCGAAGGCGACAAGCAAACCTTCTATCAGGGCGAGATTGCAGAAGCGATCGCGTCCGTGATCGCCAAGTCCGGTGGCTGCCTGACGGTTGGAGATCTCGCGGCCCACACTTCCACGTGGGAAACGCCTCTCAGCGTGACGTACGGACCCTACCGCGTGTTCGAGTGTCCGCCCAATGGACAGGGGCTGGTGGCGCTCATCGCGTTGAACATCCTGGAGGGCTTTGGTCTCGCTGCAATGGAGCCGCTTGACCCGGACCGGCTGCATCTTGAGATCGAGGCCCTGAGGCTGGCGTTCGCGGATGGTCTCTGGTTTGTGGCCGATCCGGAGACCGCTGCAGCCTCAGGTGCTCCCCTGCCCATTGCACAACTGCTGTCAAAAGGGTACGCGGCTGAGAGGCGGAAGTCCATCGAACGAGGGCGAGCTGCGGATCACATTCAACGCGGCGTTCCAGCTGCAGCCTCGGATACGGTGTACTTCAGCGTCGTGGACGGGGCCGGCAATGCCTGCTCATTCATCAACAGCAACTACATGGGTTTTGGCACCGGCATTGTTCCAAAGGGTTGGGGCTTCAGCCTGCAAAACCGCGGCCACAACTTCGAGCTCGATCCAGGTCATCCAAATACCCTCGCCCCGCGCAAGCGGCCCTACCATACAATCATCCCCGCCATGGCAACGCGGCAGAGCGACGGCTCCCTGTTCGCCTCATTCGGCGTCATGGGAGGATTTCATGCAGCCGCAGGGTCACGTGCAAGTCTTCACCGCCCTGGCTGACAGCGGGCTGGATCCTCAGGCGGCCCTGGACTTGCCGCGATTCTGCATCGAGGATAGTCTGGCAAACGGCAGTGTCGCGCTCGAGGAGGGTATCGCTCCAGCGGTGGCGGACGAATTGACCCGCCGCGGCCACCGAGTGCACATGGTGGACGGGTGGGAGCGGGTGCTGTTCGGCCGCGGGCAGGTCATTCTGCGGGATCCAAGTACGGGGGTCCTGAGCGGTGGAAGCGATCCACGCGCAGACGGCGGCGTGCTCTGCCTAATCTGACTGGGCGCAAGAAGCCTTCAAATCAGGGCTTCTTAGGTCAATTTTCGACTGGGGTATAATTTCGGCCCGTATAAGTCCGGATAGTTCAGCTCAAAAGACACAGGTCTGCCCCACGTGTGGAACGCGTCTCTCAGAGACAGCGGCGCGCTGCCCGGTATGCGGGACGGACCTGGGCTCCAAGGCCAAACCCGCAGGCCCGTCGAAGCAGGTGACGCGATCGATCGAGGCCGCGCGTATGCCCGAGGTGACGCTCAGCCTGCCGGCCGCCCTAGGATTGTTGGTCTTGTTCCTAGCGGTGGGTGCGATCGTGGTCTACGCGGGCCTGAGGGCGACGCAGCGCGTGGTCAACCCGACGGCTATACCCACCGCCACCGAGACGGGGCTGCCCTCACTAACACCAACCGACACACAGCTACCTACGCTAGCGCCAACCGCGACCGAGCAGACACCACTTAAGTACACCGTCGCTGCTGGCGACACCTGCGGCGGGATTGCGGTCCTATTCGGCGTCTCAGTCCAGAGCGTGATCATCCTGAATAACCTGCCGGCGTCGTGCAACAACCTCGCAGTGGGGCAGCAACTTCTTGTACCCTATCCCACGGCGACCCCGCAACCGCTGCCAACGAATACGCCGCAGGCGGCCGATGCCACGCGAGCCGCGTGTCAGAGAGTCCAATTGACCGTACAGGAGAATGACACGCTTTCGAGCATCGCCGCGAACTATGCAGTCTCGATGCAGGCCATCAAGGATTGGAACGGCCTGGCCACAGACAACGTGTTTATCGGGCAGCAACTGACTATCCCGCTGTGTGCCCGTGCGGCAACGCCGGGTCCCACGCCGACTCCAACGATCCCTCCGCCGTACCCGGCGCCCAATCTGCTCCTGCCGGCTGACGGGGCCGCCTTCACGCTGGCTCAGGACGTGGTGACGCTGCAGTGGGCATCCATCGGTACACTGCGGGACAACGAAGCATATCAAGTCATCGTCGAAGACATCACCGCGGGCCAAGCGCGCCGGATCGTGGACCATGTCACCGACACGAAGTACATCGTCCCGACCACGTTCAGACCGAAGGACAACGTGGCACACGTGATGCGTTGGTGGGTGAGTCCGGTTCGCCAGACCGGCTCGGACGCACAGGGCAGCCCCATCTGGGACTCAGCCGGCGCGACCAGCGATAAGCGCGATTTCACCTGGGTCGGCATCGCAATCGAGACCACGCCGACGCCGTAAAATCTCGGGAAAGACGCGAAAAACAAACTCGATGAAGGCAGGCCTGCGCGCGAGGCATGTCGATGCCTTCAGGGTCCAATTCCCGGCTCTGCGCGAAACAGCGAGGTATCAGCCAAATCGCCGCGTCCTCGTTTGAGGACATGGAGGTCAGGGATGGCGCACCCTCTGGTCGACCAGTTCAGGTTCACCCGTCACGAATGGCAGCGGGGTCTCGCCGGCGTATCGGCGGAGGAAGCAACCCAGCATTTCGGGTCCATGAATTGCATCAGCTGGACAGTTGGACATCTGGCATGGCACGAACAGCGTTCCTGGCTGCAGCGGCCGCACGGAAAGGCCCCATACGCGAATCCGAATGAGCTGTACGCGTACGGAGCGCCGATGAGCACGCCAGCTCTGGGGGAGACGCCGGAGATCTGGGAGGCGGTCACTCAGGCCTCCGATCCGTTCCTGGACAGCCTGACCACGGCCAAGCTTCAAACCGACCTGCTCGTCAACGGGGAATCGGTTGGCCAGACCATCGGATCGCTACTGCGCCGGGTGACATACCATTACTGGTATCATCTTGCAGAGATCCAAGCCATCCGCCAGATGCTCGGACACCGGGACTTGCCCGAGTACGTGTGAGACATTGAAATCGAAGCCCCGTATCGACCCGAATGAACTCGTCCGAGGGCCGAGGTGGCGGTCGGGGATCGGGTTAAGATCCACCTAAACGCCCCATTCTGGCGGAGTGCAGGCTGGTACGAGGGCACGGTCCGCCGAGTAGATCCGTATTCGGCGCACCGCAGCTTCTACTGGGTCGAGCTGGACAACGAAGTCGAAGCGGCAGAGGGTGGGAGAACGAACCTGGTGTCGGTTTTCAATCCCAAGCATATTGTGAGGCTTTAGAATGGATTCGGAAGCAGAACGCCGGAGAGCCATACTCTTTCTGATCCTGGCTGCCACGCTATGGAGCACGGGCGGCGTGTTGATCAAGGAGATCAGCTGGAGCCCGCTTGCGATCCTGGCGGGCCGCAACATATTCTCGAGCGCGCTGCTGCTGGCATATCTGCGCCGATTCCCAACGAAATGGACCCACTGGAAGATCATCGCGGCGGTGACTCATGTCCTGACGGCCTTCCTTTTCATCTCGAGTACCAAGCTAACCACAGCCGCCAACGCCATCTTCCTGCAGTACACCGCCCCGGTCTACATTGTCCTGCTCGCGTTCTGGTTCCTGCGCGAGAAGCCCTCCCGAAGCGACTGGATCTCAATGGTCGTAATCTTCTCCGGCATGCTGCTGTTCTTCGGCGACAAGCTGAGCACGAGCGGACTGTACGGCAATATCCTGGCTGTATTCAGCGGTGTCACAATGGCAGTCATGACGGTCGCGCTACGGGCACAGAAGGATGGGATCCCAGCCGAGAGCATTCTGATCGGACAGATCACAACCGCGGTCCTGGGCTTTCCACTTGTCCTGCGAGAGTCCTGGACGATCACAAACTGGCTGATCATTCTCTATCTCGGCGTCTTTCAGATCGGGCTGGCATTCCTTCTATTTACGAATGCCATCAAGCACGTCCCGGCAATACAAGCCACGCTGATCAGCACGTTGGAGCCCGTATTGAATCCGGTCTGGGTGTTCCTCTTTGTCGGGGAAGAACCAGGCTTGTTTGCCCTGGTCGGCGGACTGGTGGTGCTCGGCGGCATCGCGCTCAGCGCGATCGGGAGTGCCCGGGCTGCGCCACAGCCGGCACCGACGACCTGACCAAGTCGCAGGCTCGCGTCCGCCAACCACGGAGAACCTGTCTGCGCTTGCATACGTGAGATCCAGTTTCGAGCTGTACGTGTCCACTCAGTCGCTTTCGAAATTGATCGACCAATCTATTGCAGCCCGCGCAGAGTTCTTCGACGCGGAGCACCACGCCGCCCTCCGGCTATTCAACGGATTCAGGGAAGGCTGCCCGGACCTGGTCGTTGATCTTTATGGAAGCACAGTCCTGATCAACAACTACGCCGAGCCGCCCGAGGCAGGCGTAGAGCGGGTACAGGAGGCGCAGCAGACGCTGAGGGCTCCTCTAGCCTGGCTTCGGGCGGGGATCGTGAAAGACCGCAGCAGCGCGTCTGAAGACCAAAGACGCGGGCGGCTGACATTTGGCGGGCCCCCCGACGACAGAATACGAGAGAACGGGATCTGGTATGCAATCGATCTGAGACTGGGCCGGGATGCCAGCTTCTACGTTGACACCCGGAATCTGCCGCGCTTGGGCGTCTCGCAGCTTGCGCCGCAAGACCGTGCTGAACACTTTCGCCCATAGCGGGAGCCTTGGCGTGGCCGCGGCCGCAGCCGGCGCGCGGCGGGTGGTGCAGCTTGACCGCAACGGCCGGTTCCTGAGCCTAGCCAAGAAGTCGTACGCGCTCAACGGTCTGGACGTGGCGCCGGGAGACGTCATCCGTGCCGACTTCTTCCGCCAGGCGGGCAAATTCAGACGGGAGAACCAACGTTTCGACTGTGTCTTTATCGATCCACCCATCTTTGCCACGGGGGCGACGGGCACGGTGGATCAGGTGCACGAAAGCGCGCGACTAATCAACAAGGCGCGGCCGCTGGTCGAGGATGGCGGATACCTGGTGGTGGTCAACAATGCCCTGTACGTCAGCGGTGAAGACTTTATCAAGACGATCGAGCTACTCTGTGCCGACGGTTACCTGTGGCTAGTGGAGCTCATCCCAATTCCAGACGATTGCGTGGGATACGGGCCGGCGCGGGCTGCGTCGACGGTAGCTGACCCCGCGCCATTCAATCATCCGACCAAAATCGCGGTCCTTCAAGTCAAGCGAAAATGAGCTCACGATGCAGGTTCGGTGCTGGCGCGGTGTATTTAGAGGGCCGGCAACCGGGACAATCCATTTAGGCGTCACATTCCGTGGCCGGCTTCGATAGAAAGGGTGCAAAGATCTTATCAAGGAGGAACAAAAGCGTCATGAGATATCCATCTGTGCGCCGGCACGTGACCATCGGGCTGCTTTGCCTGGCAGTCATGCAGTGGTCATGTTCCGCGGTAACCCAAGCGCTTGAATCCCCGCCGCCGGCGGCAGCCACGTCACAGGTGACGCAAGCGGCACCGACCGCCGCTAGCGCCTGCCAAAACGACCTCTTCCCGGTGAGGTATGGCGCCACCTGGACCTATGCGGGCCAGTTCAGCAAGAACGCCTACACGCGCGTGTTCACCATCACCAAAATTGGGACCGACAATTTCCAGGGAACGATGCACATTACGGACGGTTCCGGCAACGTCCTCGTAGATACGACCAATTCATGGGAATGCACGACGGGTGGCCTAGTCGAGTTGGCTGGCCCGCTGGGTGCAACGCTGCAGAGTGCGTACGAGGGCGCGAGCATGAAGACACTATCGACGACAGGTGTGACCATCCCCACACAGGTCAAGGCCGGTGATACATGGGGACAGGTCTCGCAGCTGGAATTCACATCGGCGCAGCAAACAAACCAGTCGACCCTGACGTACAATTTCTCGGCGTTTGGCTCCGAGCAAGTGACCGTTCCGGCCGGTACATTCAACGCGATGAAGGTACAGGTGCGCGCCTCAACGCAGGCGGTGCTTTCAGGGCAGTCCGTTGCGGTCACGGTTTCAGGGTTCGAATGGTTCGCGCCCGGCGTCGGGCACGTCAAATCCTCGGAGACGGTGTACGCTCTCGGACTCCCGTTCGCCAGCGAAGAGGGTGAACTACAGTTCTACAAGATCCCCTGAGAACAACTGATGCCGCACGGCACGTAGAGGATCTCACGGTCCCATGGTGGTGGCCCAGAGCCGGCCAAGCGGCTAAAGCAATCGCTGCTGCTCGACAGCGTTCTGGCCAGCGTCGTCCCATGGTAGACGAGGCAGAGCGATTTGCCGCGCCACGCCAGCGTGCAGCTCCCGGCAGAGAAACGGAGCTGCGAGACTTTCGGGCGAATGGCAGAACACGTACGCATCCGATCCATCCCATAGCTGCGCAGCAATGTAGTCTGCCCATTCACCAATCAGCGGCCCATTGATGGTCATCTGCGGGTGGCCAATGTAGCGTACGAAAATGAAGTCCGTAGTACGTTCGGGCATCACGGGCACATCAGGTTTCTGCCGGCGGGCCTCAAGCAGCATCTTATATACTGTGCCGGTGAGGATGCTATCGCCCTCGAGGCTGCGGATCGGACGCGTGTCGATCACGACCCGCGCCATCGCGCGTGCCGACAGCAGGTCGTTCAGTTCGGAAGTGTAGGGGGTATCAAACCAATCCAGATGCCGAACCTCGACAGCCAACCTGCAGTCGCGCGGCCAAGCGTCCAGAAAAATTCTGAGATCCTGAATGAGACGCGGGGAGTAGCACGCGGAGGCAATTGCAGGAACATTGGACCGAGGCGCTCACCCAGTGAGCGCATGGCAGCGATGAATTCCGCGGCGGCATCGATCCGAGGCGCGAGCGTCCCCTGATGGCTGATGCTCTTGGGGATCTTGGGACAGAAGCGGAAGGAGGCCGGCGTTTCGGAAAGCCAATGCTCGATCGTCTTGGGACCGGGCACAGCATAGAACGTAGTATTGCCTTCGATCGTCGTCAGCCGACGGGAATACTCGCGCAAGTAGTCAGATGGCTTCGTCCCCTGGGGATAGAAGGTCCCAACCCAGCCCTTACACGCCCAGACGGGACAGCCAACGAAGAGGTGCATCGGCGGCATATTATGCAGCGGGCGGACGTGCACACCAAAAGAAAGCCGGCAGGCCGCCAGCTTCAGGCGCCGAAATCGGCGCTTTGATTGTGTCTTCCTCGATCCGCCCTTCTTTGCGACAAGCGGAACCGGGCGCATAGACCAAATGCACGACAGACGCGAGATTGATCAACAAGGTGCGCCCCCTTGTGAACGACGGCGGTTATCTCGTCGCGGTCAACAATGCCTTGTATGTCAGCGGCTCGGAGTATATGAAGACGCTGGAAGGCCTATGCAGGGACGGATACATGCACGTCGAAGAGCTTGTCCAGGTCCCCGATGATGTCTGCGGGTACGTTGGCAAAGAGCACGCCTCGGGGATTCCGGAACCCAACGCCTTCAATCATTCCACCAAGATCGCGGTCCTCAGGATGAGGCGCAAGTCCAATCGAGCTGCACGCGAAGAAAGCGGTGCTTCTGGCTCCGGATCATGACGACAGTGCGCTCGACGAACTCGGTATTGCTGCCCCGTATGCGAGATAGGTCGAAATCAACAATCCCCACGATGACCGAAATGACGCAAGCGTCAGGGTTTCTTAGCACCTGGCGGGCGCCGTTGCCCTCCCGGTTTACCAGCACCGTGTCGCCGAGGCCGGCGTGGGTGGTGTCCAGCGCAATGAAGGCCTCGTCCGGGGGCTCACCTTCCAATCCCAGCGGCTGGACAACCAACTGGCGCCGGTTCTTGTAATCCCGGTGGCTGATCGTCGTCACCACAGTGCCAACCACTTTGCCTAAGATCATTGTCTCAACCCTTCGTGAGAGACTAACTGTACTGAGCCCAGCCCTTGCGTAAAGTGTAATCGAACTCGCCGTCTGGGCGGACCTCCAACTCGTCGATGACGCCCACCAGAGCCAGGTCGATGGGTACGAACTTGACGTCCGGCATGGCCAGCGCAGCCTCGCGCGAGCGCACCATGACGCATACATCTCCGGGGCCGGCGTCAACAACATCCGCGGCCACTTGCAGCGTTCCGGTCGGCTCCAGCGTTTTAGTAAGCGGCTGAACGACCAGCAGCTTGAGCCCCTGCGTGCCGGCGATCTTGAGCGTGCAGACCGCGCTACCCACGACCCTGCCAAAGATCATGGAACTACTTCAATCCCGTGCTGTTGAGCACACGTTCAATGATGCTATCAAGCAGGGCCGGATCTACCTGGGTTCCGAGCTTGGCAAGCGCGGCACTGCGAATGCGTCCTGTCAGGTCGCTCTGTGCGGCCGGGACGGCCGGCGTCGCCGCATTGACAGTTGGGGCCGCAGGACGTGCGGCCTCCTTCTCAGAGAGGTACGGGCGCACAGGGGCCGCCGGCGGGTTGTCCGGCTGAGAGCGGATCAGCCTCATCCCCAGCCGGTTCGCCTTCTCGTAAGCCAGCTCGGTCAGCACGCAGTTCTCGTTCACATCCAACGACAGCACACCGCGCTTCACCAAATCTTCAATGTCTCTTTCGGTATAGAACTCTTTGGGCATCCCGTGCTCCTTTCCGCAGGGAGTGGAGAGAACAATTACTGCTGGGTATGCAGAGCTTGCAGGAGTATTTTGCACCGCGTGCTCAGCGGTTTCTCCAGAAAAATCTTACCCACCGGGCTTTCCGTCCAGGGCTTCGAGTGATTGGATGGCTGCGTCCCGGGCGGTCATGATCTCCGCCTCTGAGCCGGAGAGCCACATGCGCCCGAAGCGCCCGACCGACGAGACGTGGACCAGCTTAATGCTGGCGGTCTTCTCAGCCTCGTTACAGGCGTAGTTGATGTAGGCCGCCGGGGCGCACTCCAGCACCAGCATGGTTTCTCCGGGCACCAGCATACTGCCGCGCCGGAAGCGGTTCAGAAGCTGCGACTGGTACGGGTCGATGCGCGTGATCACCTGCGTAGACACAACTTGCGGCTTGATCCGGTCGGCAATGGTCAAGTCGAGGCGTTTCAACACCACGTCACCCGCCTCCAGGACTGCCGCCTGGTTGGGAGAGTGCACTTCGAACATGCCGAACTCGCGTTCGACGATCTGGGCGCCTGGGCGGGCCTCCGTGGCCTTGACGGCAATGTCCACCATGCGGAAGACCTCGTTGCCGGGGGACATCTCCACGTATAGAGCCGCCATCCCTTCTGTAGGCAGGTCGCCTTGCGTGACCGTACCGATGAAGGCGGCAAATTGCGGCTGCATGCGGTCCAGGTAGCAGTAGCAGCGCAGCGAAAAAGTATCAGCCATGGATTTCTTTCCCTTATTCAAAGTCATTGCAACGCGTCATGCATGGCAATTCCGAGCGGAGTGACAAAGAGCGGGTTGGGCGGCACCCACGTCGGGATATTGGTGTACTCCGCAACCACCTCAGCCATGCCCCGAAAAGCCGAGCTACCTCCAACCATGATGATCGACGGCACATCCCGGCCTTCGACATGGCGCAAGATGATGCTGGCGACTTTCTCCATGACCGGCCTGAGCGAAGGAAACAGGCGGGCCTGCTCCTCAGGCCGGACTTTGAGCGCCTCGGCTTCCGCGAAACTCAGATCCTGCGAGCCGGCCACCACCAACGAGAAATGTGTCCCGCCAGTGGGCTCATCGGCGGTGTAGGTAACCTGTCCGTTATGCACGATTGCGATGCCGGTGGTACCACCGCCCACATCCACAATAGCGCCATCTTGCAGCTGCAGGACCAGGTTGGCAGCGCTGGGTTCATCCACGAGACCGGAGCAGCGCAGTCCGGCCGCTTCGACCACGTTGGCGATGGCGCGTACCTCGGCCTGAGGTACGCCTGGCGGGTGGGCGCTGGCGGCCGAAGTCAGCTCGCGACCGAGGCGGCGCTCCAAGCGTGCTTTCATTCCCCGCAGCAGGTCCGTGGCGCCGATGAAGTCGACCACAAGGCCGTCACGCACCACCTCGGCAAACTGCCACTCCCCGGCCAGCGGGCGATTACTCTCATCCAGGACTACCAGGACCAGATAGGCCGTCCCGAGGTCCGCGCCGACGTGCAGCCGCGTCTGGGAAACCAGATCCAGAGGGCCGGCGCGCTCGGAGAGTTCTCTGGGTAGGATGGCTTCATCCGCCCAGGCGAGCAGGCCGGCCAGGTCCGCCCGCACGGGTGGTCCTTCGTTCGCCTTCACGCCGCAGTCTCCCGCGGCTTATTTCGCTTTGGCGGTTTCTGCCGAACGTCCACCGATAAGGCCCTTGGAGGACTGGGGCAGGATCATCTCGACATCCGAATGCGGCCGCGGGATCACGTGGACCGAGACCAGCTCGCCCACGCGCTTGGCCGCAGCTGCGCCAGCATCCGTCGCGGCTTTCACCGCGCCCACGTCACCGCGCACCATGACGGTTACAAACCCCCCGCCGACATACTCGGAGCCGATCAGGACCACATTGGCCGCCTTGACCATCGCATCGGCTGCCTCGATCGCGCCGACCAGGCCTTTCGTCTCGACCATACCCAGAGCGATCAAAGAGGTATCTAGTGCCATTGCTTCCTTCCTTTCCGTTGTGTTGATCATGATTTGAGATGATGGTTCCGCCTACAAGCCGCTTGGTATTGCACGGCGACTGGCAAGTCGCCCATGGCGGCGAAATTCACCGTCTAGGTCTTCCTTTCCAGGATCTCATTCACCACCTGGCGCACGAGGCGCTCAACCTCGCGCGGGTCCGGTCCATGCGGCGCCTCGCCAGGCAGGAATGCCTCTGCAGGAGGGGCAACGGTCTCATAGGCCAGGCGTTTGACGTTGATCAGATGCGTGGTGGTGATGTTGTCGCCGGTGATGGCGCCGCCGACACCGCCCGAGCCCAGGGTCAGGGAGGGCATTACTCCGGCTGTCATGCCGATGGCGCCCAGAGTGCCCATTGTGTTGACCAGGATGCGGAAGACCGGTTTCTCCAACCCGAATGCCATGACGATCTTCTCATCGTTGGCATAGATGATCTGGGTGTGGCCGCGGCCCCCGGTATTGATGATGGCAATGGACGTCTCACAACCCTGCTCCCATCCGTCGGCCTCGTACCAACCCAGCACGGTGGTCAGCTTCTCGTGGGAGAGCGGCTCGCCCTTCCCGACCGTGGTTAGTGGTACCAGCAGGATGCGACATTCGGCAGGAACGTTGAAGCCGGCGTAGGCCGCCACAAACTGGGCAGACCTGCCTACCACGGCGGTGTTTGTGCTGCCATCCGGGTGAAAGAGCGCCCGGCGTAGGGCCTCGGTCTCGTTCGGGCCGGTCACGTAGGCGCCCTCTTTGCGCATCAGGTCGAGCAGCTTGGCAGCGATCGGCCGATCGGCGATCGCGGACTGCTCGGTGGCGCAAATGGTGGAGTAGTCGAAGGCCTTCGAGGCGACGATGTAGCGGGCGGCCTTTTCCAAGTCGGCACTGCGATCGACGTAGACGGGCACGTTGCCTGGGCCGACGCCGTAAGCCGGCTTGCCGGCCGAGTGCGCCGCTCGCACCATGGCAGTGCCGCCTGTCGCCAGGATGATGGCGGTGTGGCGATGGCTCATCAGCTCCTGGGTGCCGGGCAGGGAGATCTGCTGCAGGCAACTGATCAGTCCCTTGGGCGCCCCGGCAGCCTCAGCCGCCAGGCGCATCGCCTCCACAGACTCGAAGGTGCAGCGCGCCGCGGCTGGGTGTGGGGCGACGATGATGGCATTGCGTGCCTTGACCGCGATCAGACACTTGAAGAAGGCGGTCGAGGTCGGGTTGGTGGACGGCACGAGAGCAGCCACCACGCCCATCGGCCAGGCGATCTCGTACAGGCGGCGCACCGGGTCATGGTGGATCACGCCCGCGGTCTTGGTCTCACGGATACTCTCCCAGACCGCGCGTGAGCCGAATTGGTTCTTGAGCGTCTTGTGAGCGGCGACGCCGTAGCCGGTCTCTTCCTGGGCTAGGCGGCCCAGGCGCTCAGAGGCCTGGTAGCCGGCCTCGGCCATCGCTGCGCAAACCCGGTCGACCTCCTGCTGGGAAGCGCGGCTCCAGACCTGCCAGGCAGCATAGGCCGCGGCGACCCGATCACGGGCTTCTTGAATCGAGGCAAGATCCTTGTCCATAGGAACGCTCCACTATCACGACTTGCGGAAGACTACCTTGCCTTCTACCTCGAGCGAGTCGATCACCGCCATGATGACCGCGTCGACGGGCGTGTCCTTGGTGATTGTCGTCTGGCGTGCCGATGAACCGGCCGCGGTCAGGACCAGGTCGCCGATCCCGGCATCGACCGTATCGATGGCTACGTAGGGCTTGCCAGTCGGGCTGCCGATCTCATCTGTCTGGCGCACGATGAGCAGCTTGCGCCCAACCAATTTCTCATCTTTGATCGTCGCAACAGTCGTTCCAATCACTCTGGCGATCAACATAGTTGCTCTCCCATCACAATATCTGCTCCCGCCATAGTCAACAAGGAACTCAATAATTCCTAGGGCCTGGTGGAGCGGGCGATGCTGCAGCGGTAGGACCCTGCAGGATCTTGACCCCCGCGCTGGCGCCGATGCAAGTCGCTCCCGCCTTGATCATCTTCTCGGCATCCTCGTAGGTGCGCACCCCGCCGGCGGCCTTGACGCCCATCTCCGGGCCGACTGCCTTGCGCATCAGGGCCACGTCATGGACGGTCGCGCCTCCACTGGCGAAGCCCGTGGAGGTCTTGACAAAGTCGGCCCCCGCCTCCTTCGAAAGCAGGCAGGCAATGGTCTTCTCTTCGTCGGTCAGCAGGACGGCCTCGATGATCACCTTGACAATTGCACCGCGTGCATGCGAGGTCGTCACCACGCCCCGGATATCCCTGGCGACCATCTCCAGGTCGCGGGCTTTCAGCGCCCCGATGTTGATCACCATGTCGATCTCGGAGGCGCCGTGCTCGAGCGCATTCTGGGTCTCGAAGGCCTTGACCTCCGGAGCGGTGGCACCCAGCGGGAAGCCAATGACCGAGCAGACCTTGACCGACGAGCCCTCCAGCAGTTTAGCGCACAGCTCCACCCAGGTCGGGTTCACGCACACCGAGGCAAAGCCATACTTGCGCGCCTCGAAGCATAACTGGGCAATCTGGTCCTGGGTGGCGTCTGGCTTGAGAAGGGTGTGGTCGATTGTCTTGGCCAGATCCATATTTCCGGGGATTACGCCCAGGGTGGAGGACAGACGCTCAGCGCCGGCCTCGATGACCTGGCCAGCGCGATCAAAGCAGGTACGCACGCACAACTGGTCAGCGCACTCGAACTTGCACTGGCTGCCCTCCGGTTGTTTCGCGCGCTCCTGCTGCTCGACCATCGCAGCCAGAACCTCGTGGGTGATGATCTCGACCAGGCTTTCAACCGTCTTCGTATCTGTCATCATAATCTGTCCTATTTCAGGTACTGCTTCTCGACGTCCATGATCTTGTCGACGCGTGGGGCGTGCCGCCCTCCGCCGAACTCGGTAGCCAGCCAGGTCTTGACGATTTGGCGGGCGAGGTTCACGCCGATCAGCCCGGCCCCCAGGGTCAGCACGTTCGTGTCGTTGTGCTCGCGGCTGTTGCTCGCCGAGGAAATGTCATAAGCCATGCCAGCGCGCACGCCAGGAACCTTGTTCGCGACGATACAACTGCCTATACCGGCCCCGTCGATCATGATGCCGCGCCATGCCTTGCCTGTGCTGACCAGTTTTGCGACCGCGTGGGCGAATTCGGGATAGTCCACGGGGTCCTTGTTGTAGGCGCCCATGTCGCGCACGTCGAAGCCCAGTTCCGTGATGTACGCTCGCAGGTTCTGTTTCAGGTCGAAGCCGCCGTGATCCGCGCCGACGGCAACAACTTTCGCGCCGCCCGATTTGGATTCGGGCTGAGGAGCGGCTTGGGTCGCAGCCGGCACTGGCAAGTCAGCGGCGGGCGCGGATGACTGCGCCTGTCCCATCACCTGGGCAACGACGCGCTGAACGATTTTATGAATTTGATCGTCATCGATCGCAGTCACGCAACCTTCCTTCCGCCTATCGATGAAGCCGCAACTGGTAATGACCACATTACGTGACTACCTGCAGTGTAGCATGGGGTAGAGAAAATGTCAACAGCAGGTTGATTGCTTGAATAGGCTACACGAACAATTCCCCGCCACGGATCCTAGGCCCTTCCGTTCGCAATTTCACAATCGCTGGCCCCCTGAAGCTGCAGTAATTGCCGGTTCTGCGCGCGTCGGCAACAACGCGGATGGATTTGTCTAGCGGGTCAATTTGGCGAAATACTGGTAACGGTCCCCCCGATAGAGGATCTTGGCGAACTCGATCACCCTCCGTGTCTGAGAGTAGGTCGTGCGTTCGCTCAGGAGCAGCGGACTGCCCGCCTTGACATGCAGAAGAGCTGCCTCGCGCGCCGTGGCTACGGTCACCTCCAGGGTCTCGTCGGCCTCGGTGGGGATGAGATGCAGTTTCTCCCGGAGCAGGGCATAGATCGAACCGACCGCCTCCAACTCCTCGCGAGAAAAGGTCTGCCCTTGGGGCAGATTGTAGTACGAGGTCTGTAATCCCATCGGGGAACCATCCCCCAGGCGTATGCGATCAACGCATAGCACCTCATTGTGGCCCTTGGGGAGTTCCAGGCGGGCCCGCACGCTTTCCGGCGGCTTTACGTATCCGATCGTAAGGATCTTCTGGCCCGGGACGATCCCGCGCCGTTTCATGTCCTCCGTAAAACTGGTGAGCTCAGAAATGCCCTTCTGGAGTTTCGGCGGCGAGACAAAGGTGCCCTTGCCATGCTCGCGGTATAAGAAGCCCTGGCGGACGAGTATGTCGATAGCCGGCCGGATCGTAGTACGGCTAACGCTGTAGATCTTTTCCAGTTCTCGCTCGGAAGGAATCGGCTCATCGAGCCTCCAGCTTGCCATCCACGATGCGCTCGCGCAGGATGTTGGCAAGCTGGTAATAGCGGGGTACATAATCGTCGGGATCAATATGCTTAGGCATGAGCTCAACCTCGCGGGGCTCGGTGATGCGAGGCGACCTTCCAATCAGCCTTGGGGCTGGTTGCAGGTTGGGCAGATCACTAGTCTGCCGCCTCTAAGATATCGATCGACGTCGCCCTCAAGTTCTGCCAGCGTGCGAATGATCCGGTTGCGAACCTCGGCGAGCTCTTCGTTCCTCGGGGCCCACTGCGTCTTTGAACCCGGCTGGATGACATCCAGGTGCCGGCACAGGTAGAAAACAATGCCGGCAGGTCAACAGGCATGTTTGCCGTAAGCGCATATGCAAATGCTCCGGCATGAACACCGCCCGCGCTGGTCGCGTCCACAACATCTTTAACTCGGTTCGGATACACGCAGACCGCGCCGACGGTGATCGACTGCCTGTCCAGGCCCAGCTGGGTCAGCATATCTGGACGGATTGGCTGTTTCGCTTTGGCGCACAGACGGTTGATACGGCCCGGTGTATTGTCACCCGCGAGCGTCGTAAGGTCGATGCACGTGACGGCCCGCGCCAGCCAGGCGGCTTGCCAATCCTTCTTGATGGAACGCCGTTTTGGAAGCAATTCAACCCGACGCTCGACCGCGCTGCGGTTTACGTGGGCCCCCATGACCCAATCCAGATCGAGCAGGGTCCTGGGATTGCGCACGCGGGCGCTGGAGCCTGTATTCCTGGTCCCAACTGTGCCAAGCATCGATACTCCTATCTTCCAAGAACATTATACAGCCGTTGCTGACGTGCACTGCCGAGGCACGGGAAGCTCAAGGATGATGCCGGGTTATACTTGGAATCGCGGTCGCCCTCACCGGTGGGCAGGAATCAATACACCCGGCTGGATGAACAACAAGAAGCAGGCTTTTCTCTCATCACCCGTCTTCTGCATCACCTTGCTCAGCCTGATCTGGGCGGTGGTCTTCGCTCTCGATCTGGCTCCCATCCTGCGCGGCGGTCCCGATTGGGAGTGGAACTTCAAACCCATTCTTGACCGTTTTCGAGTTGCCCCGCTGCTACTCGGCATCATACTCTATGTGCCACTTGGCCTGTGGCTGCGGGCGCGGCGGAGCGCCGCCTGGCTGCTCGTATGGTCCGTCTTGGGGGGGATCGGCCTGACGCTTGCAGCTGTTCACCTGAGGGG
This sequence comes from uncultured Chloroflexia bacterium, assembly GCA_963739265.1. Taxonomy (GTDB): domain Bacteria; phylum Chloroflexota; class Anaerolineae; order Anaerolineales; family Villigracilaceae; genus Fen-1038. The sequence goes on along the minus strand of CAVTZR010000004.1, from coordinate 678,492 downwards.
TGACATCCTATATCGCCTGTACACGATCACAGTCAGCGGACGTTCCGCCGGCTGGCACATGGCAGCGGCCCACATCACGGACGCTGTGGTGACATTGCGGGACTGGCCACAATTCATGGCGGACTCGCTGGCATATTCCCCTCATGTCGATCATTCCCCGCCGGGCATCGTGCTGATCTACTTTGCAGCGAGCCATCTGCTTGACAAAGTGCCGGCCGTGGCCGATGCCCTCGCACAGCCAGTACGCTGGCTCCTGTGCCAGTACATAGCCGGCTACACAAACGGGCAGTACGCCTCGGCCTGGCTCGGCATGCTGATGCCGGTTTGGGGCGGCCTGATGGCCTTGCCGCTCTACGCCCTCGGCCGGCGCGTGTACGGCGAGGAGGCGGGACGCTGGGGAGCGCTGTGGTGGCCTCTGGTCCCCGGCTTTCTGATGTTTTCGCCGCTGCCCAATACGTTCTACGCGCTGCCGTCGCTCGTCACCATCGGGCTACTGTGGAAGGGGCTATCCGAGAACCGCATGCCGTGGATCGCGGGCGCGGGCCTTCTGATGTCGGCACTGACCTTCCTGACTTTTACATTCGCTCCGCTGGTGCTCTTCGCGGGACTGCTGACACTGGGCGTTTATTGGTTGAGGACGCGGAGACAATCGGGGTCAACGCTGCAATGGTACTGGCCATTCAAGGTCGGGTTGATCTTTGGCATTGGGCTCGCGATCGTGTGGTTAGTGTTCTACGCAACTACGGGCTTATCGTTCTGGAACATGTGGCAGAGCGCGCAGCAGACTCAGATCGATATCGCGCAAATCCGAGCGTATGGGCCATGGGTCATCCTGGACCTGAACGACCTGTTCATGTTCACCGGCTGGCCGATTGTTCTGCTCGCGGTGATTGCCACTTGGTACGCGGTGCGGACTCTGGCATCCAGGGACACCGCCAGCGAAGGCGCCGTAATGACCGTGGCCGCTCTCTTGACCCTCATTGTTATTGACCTATACGGCACTCCCCGAGGTGAATGGGGACGCATCATGATCTTCATGTCACCCTGGCTATTGCTGGCCGCTGCGAGCCAGCTGAGCGAGGCACCCAGGGCTGGATGGCCAGTCACGGCGGTGCAGGGCGCGGTTGCTTGCGTAATGATCGTGTGTCTGCAGGTCGTCGGGCCAGAATTCAGAGGGCACGCAGCGCCCGTACCGCCGACCGTGAAGCAGCCGGCGTCGTCCCAAGACGTCTATGCCGGCGACGCGACTTTCGGCGGGAGCGTACGGCTGGGGGCGGTCTCAGGCAAGATAGAGACCCAAGTCGATGTGGACGGGAATGAGCAGTCCGCTTTGTTCTTGTGGCTGACGTGGGACACGCTGCAACCGATGAATACACCGTACGCTTACAGGGTGCAGCCGATTTCGGCCAACGGAACACCAACGGGCGACCCGATGGCCGTGTCGCCATTCACGGATTCGTATCCCATGACCTGTTGGAAAGCCGCAGACGGACCTCTTGTCGACCGGATCAAGATCCCCCTTGGCAAGGGAACCACTGATGCTGCTTGGGTAAGCCTTGCGGTGGCCGATCCGGGCACGGGCCAGCCACTTAGTGCGGTGGACGCCGCGGGAAAGTTCACCGATCGGGTCACACTCGGACCATTCCACTAAGACACGTAGCAGCGAGGAAACCACACATCAGCCCCAACACCAGGCGCCATGGCAAAAAGGATGACAAAACCGCAGCCTAGATCACAGCATCCAAGCCACGGACAACCGTCGGCGGAGGCCAAAGTCGTGGCGGACGAGAGAGGTGCCGCACGGCTGTGGGCATCCTCGGCCGTCCAATCGTTGCTGATCACACTTGGCTTCTACGTAGTGTTCTATGGACTGCTGCACCCTGGCTATGCGATCCTGGACGATCTGAAGATCATTTCGATCGCGGTTGGCTATCCAGGAGTCCAACCGGCACCGTTCCTGATATTCAGCAACGTGCTGCTTGGTCTCGTGCTGGCACCCCTCTACACGCTCGGCACCGCCCTCAACTGGGAGATCATCCTTTTCAGCATCATCAGCCTGCTCTCGCTGTGGGTTCTGCTGTATCTCCTGCTCTCCAGCGCGGCGGCCAGGACGCACAAGGCATTTGGCGCACTCCTGCTTCTGGCCTGTGCCTCGTACTACGCCTTGAACATTACGCTCTCGACGGCGGCAGCACTGGCATCCTTTGCGGGCCTCAGTGCAGTGCTGACAGGCGCGATGGTGTCGACGCGCCGGCGGACAGGCCTTGCGCTTGCGGGAATCGTCCTCATCCTATGTGGCAGCCTGGTCCGAATTCAGATGCTGTATCTGACCCTGCCGCTTGTCCTCGCGTCGGTCCCGTTTCTGTATCGGCTTGTGCGGCTAAGAACACTCAGCCTGGTCTTGGCGTCCGCGACCGCTCTGGTCTTTGGTGGTTATGCTTTCGATCAACTCTACGTCCGTGCACACCCGGATTGGAACACGTACTATTTCTACAACAAGATCGCCCAGATGGTCCAAGATTCGCACCGCTTGGAGAACCTGCACCTGGAGATCCGTCGCATCGGGTGGAGTGCAAACGATCAGGAGCTATTTGCGCGCTCGTTCTTTCCGGATGCCGGCCTCTACTCGGTGGATCGCCTGCGCTATCTGGCGGATCACGTTTCCGGAATTGGACAGAATCCGCTTTACTCGGCCCAATCCCTGGTCACCCGCGTCGCCTCGGTTTGGACGGCCCCCTTCCTGCTGGTCTGCCTGGCAACTTGGCTGTGGGCCTTTGCCGCTGGGGCATCTGCGGGCACCAAAGCCGCGATTCCATTCATCCTATTCGTGTCTCTCGGGGAGGGCTTTGGGCTGATCTGGATCTACAAAGACCCGGAGTACGTCCTGCTTGCCTCGCTGGCCAATACCGCGATCTTGAGCATCCTGATACTAGCTTGGAACACGACGCAAGGCACGAATTTTTCAACTCTGAAACCCCGGAGAAGATTTCGGCGGCATCCTGACCGGAGCTTGTATCGTCGCCGGGATCGCGGCGGGGGCGGCGAGTGCTGCCCAGGCGATCCGGACGTCGAACGATAACCTGGGGAAGCAGACCGCCTACGCTCGGATCTTGGCGGATCTTGGACGGCTTCAGTCCGACGGCAAGCTGGCGAAGGACACCGTGATCATCTCGCCCGCCTACGGGATCCCCGTGGATTGGGCCAATCCGTTCTTGCTGAACTTTCCCAAGATCCCCTACCTGGACACGGGGTGGAGCACGTTTTCACCGCCATACGAAGAAGCCCTACGCAATTTCGGAATCAACTCGGTGCCGGAGGCACTGTACCAGAAGCCGAACGTCTACATCATGAGTGAGACGATCTTCAAGAACTACCTCGCGCGTTACTACCAGGAGCACGGCGGGACCCCGGTTACGTTCGAGACCGTGTACACTCTGGGTTATCCCGATCGCTATGAGGGATATCACGAGGTAGAGCTGTACAAAGTGGTGAAGACTCCCTAGGGCCAGCCTGGCATGCGCAGCCGCTCATCTCTGCTGAGAACATGTCCGACCGCCTTGAAGATCCTGCTCCTGGCAGCAGCATGCTTCTACGTGGTTTTCATCCTGCGTTCCTCATTTCGAATCGCCGGGGAGACCTATTTCACCCTGATCGACGACGCGATGGTGAGCATGCGCTACGCGCATCACCTGGCGGAGGGCTACGGTCTCGTCTGGAACGTGGGAGACAAACCGATCGAAGGATTCACCAATCCGGGTTGGATGTTCTTCATGGCCGGCTTGCATCTGGCGCAGGTTCCGGCAGCCAAGATATCGGCCATGGTGATGGCGGCCGCGGCGCTGGTCCTGCTCCTCAATGCCTACCTAGTCTATCGGATCTGCGAGGCCCTGCGCCCGCGGGCGAAGTACGGCCCGCTGATTGCAGCAGGAATCACGGCTTTCTATTTCCCGTTGGTGTTCTGGTCGCTGCGAGGCATGGAGGTGGGAGTCCTTGCCTGTCTGGTCAGCGCCGGGGTGCTGGCAGCGCTCAGGCTGGAGCGGAATGCCTGGCGGTCGGTGGCGGTTCTGAGCCTCATATGCGTCGCTGCCATCGTTGTCCGGTTGGACGCGGTGCTGCAGACCATCATCATCGCCCTCTACGTCCTCAGCACGAGGAAGTTGAGCCTGCGCGCGGCGGTGCCGATTCTGGTCATCGTCCTGACAGCCTCGGGAATCCTTTTCCTGCAGAAAGGGTATTTCGGGGACTTCCTGCCCAACACGTATTATCAGAAGGTGGTCGGCGCCTCGCTGGCGGACCGGGTCAAGAACGGGCTGCTGGCCTTCAACGACTACGCCACGCGGGACACGCTGATGTTGGTCCTGTTTTCCGCGGCGGGGCTGCTTCTATACAAGGAGCTGAGAAGCCGCGAGGTCGCCATGCTGGGCCTGCTCTTCTTGGTGCAGTGTGCATACTCGATCTCGGTCGGCGGGGACTACGCCGAGCCCGAGGTGGATGCTGCCAACCGTTTCATCACCCAAGGCATGCCGGCGCTGATCATCCTGTTCGGCATTACCTGGGACCACGTATTCTCCGACATCGGCGCGGCCCGGACGGCCGTGGCCCAAGCCCGGCCAGCCCTGCAAGCCGCCATATCGATGGGCGCGGCCGTCGCGGCGCTGCTCGTGATCAGCGGCCAGCCCTGGGTGAACTGGGCTATCGATAACGCCCCGCTGCTGAAGGCTGATATCCGCCGGGTGAAGGTCGGGCTTGCGATCGCGCAATACACCTCGCCGGAGGCAACGATCGCCGTTCATGCCGCGGGCCAAATCCCGTACTACTCTGATCGACGAACGATCGATCTCCTGGGGTTGAACGACCCGGTGGTGGCCAAGGGGCCGATAACCGGTCCCTTCTATCCGGGGCATGACAAATGGAACTACGAATACAGCATTCTGCAACTGAAGCCTGATCTGATCGCGGACAACTGGATCAAACTCGGTGACTTCATGAAGGCCGTCAGCGAATACCAGCAGCTTGACAACGGGATGTACGTCCGCAGGGACAGCACGCTGGTTGATGTACAGGGACTCTCCGGCGTTTCACAATGACCCGACAGAGCTTCAGACAGAGAAAGCGGCGCTGCTCGGCAGCGCCGCCTTCTTTGACATGACGATCGACTAGGCGGGCTGAAGCTGCTCGCGCACGGCTTGTTCAAGCATCGGTGTGGTGACCGACTTGGGGCGCTCAATGGCCCAGCCCAAGGCCCGGGCCCAGACGTAATTGGCCGTCACACCGAGAGCGCGGCCAACTCCGAAGAGGACCGTGTAGAAGTCGAATTCGCGAACGCCATAGTAGTACTGCAAAGTGCCACTGATGGCATCCACGTTGGGCGCGGGATTCTTGGCCTTGCCCTGTTCACGCAAGACCTGCGGAACGACGTCGAAGACCAGATCAGCGATGCGTAGCAGCTCGTCCTGGGGGAAACGCGCCTTGGCGAATTCCATTTGGGCCATGTAGCGCGGATCCGGAACACGCAGGACAGCATGCCCGTAACCCGGAATGACCTTGCCGCTATCCAGGGTGTCCCAGGCGAACTTGTGGAGCTCGTCACGGGTGGGAACGCCGCCGAACTTCGCGCGCACATCGATCAGCCAGGCCAAGCATTCCTGATTGGCCAAGCCGTGCAGCGGCCCGGCCAGGCCGTTCAGCGCGGCGGAAAATGCGTAGAAGGGATCGGAGAGCGCCGAGCCCACCAGATGCATGGCGTGCGCCGAGACATTGCCGGATTCATGGTCGCTGTGCAAAATGAAGTACAAGCGTGCAAGCTCCGCATAGCCCTTCTTGTCCTCAACCTTCATCATCCGCGAGAAGTTGGCGCCGTAATCCCACTTGGGGTTGTACTTGGGCTTCTTGGTTTCGCCAAAGTACTTGAAGCGATAGATGAAGGCAGCGATCACCGGGAGCTTCCCGGTCAGGTCAAGGCTGTCCTCGAGGGCGGGCTCCCAGTATTCATCCTTCTTCATGCCAGCGTGATAACGCTTAGCAAAGGCCGAGTCGTTCTGCAGGGCCAGGACAGCCTGAGAGAACAGCGTCATCGGGTGCGTGTCCTTTGGCATCGACCGGATGAGCTTGAAGACATGATCCGGCACGACTGCACGCCGGCCCCATTCGGCTTCGACCTCCAGCGCCTGCTCTTTTGAGGGGACTTCTCCGACCATCAACAAGTAATACAACCCACCCACCAGCGGCATCGTGGCACCGCGCGCCTTGGGAAGGGCCGCAAGCAGCTCCGGAATAGACATACCCCGAAAACGAATCCCCTGAGCGGGGTCGACGAACGAGATGTCGGTCAGAAGGGACTTTATGTCGCGCATGCCGCCCACGACCTGGCCGACCGTCACTTGGTCGACAACAACGTCCGCGTGATCCTTGGCCAAGCTGCGCATGCGCGCCCGCCAATCGGGGAGCTGAGCAGAAATCTTATCGTGCAGAATCATATCGCCTCCATGACTTTGAGACGCAGCCGCCAGCAACCATGCGGTCCGCAATCGAGACAAAAAACTGCCACTTGCGCATGGCAGCTACCTTAGATCTTCACCAGTTTTTTCAAGGCCTCGTGAGTTTCCTTGACCGCCGCGGCCGACTTGTCAAAGAGCGCTTTTTCGCCAGCGTCCAGCTGGTACTCGATCACCTTCTCGACACCGTTTGAGCCCAAGACCACCGGCACACCAAAGAAGATGTCCTGCAAGCCATATTCTCCCTCCAGGTAAGCCGAACAAGGCATAACAAGGTGCGAGTCCTTTAGAATGGCCTCGGTCATCTGCGCCACCGCCGCGGCAGGTGCATAGTAAGCCGAGCCGCTTTTGAGGAGGTTCACGATCTCGCCGCCTCCCTTGCGAGTGCGGCTCACAATGGCATCCAACTTGTCGGCGGGCAAGTAGTCACGGAGGGGAATGCCGGCGATGTTCGAGTGGCGGGTGAGCGGCACCATCTCGTCGCCGTGTCCACCGAGCACATAGCACTGGATGTTCTCCACGCTCATGCCGGTCTCCATGGCCACAAAAGCCCGCATGCGGGCGGAATCGAGGATGCCTGCCTGGCCCACCACCCTTTCGCGAGGCAGTTTGTTGACCTTCAGGGTAAGGTAGGCCATGGTATCAAGCGGGTTGGTGAGCACCACGTAAATGGCGTCCGGTGAATACTTCAGGGTCTCTGTGGCAGCCTTACGGACGATCTCGGCGTTAGCTGACAGGAGATCATCCCGGCTCATCCCCGGCTTGCGGGGCAAGCCCGCTGTCAGGATGACAATGTCAGATCCTTTTGTGGCGGCGTAGTCGTTGGAACCAACGATCTCCACGTCCCTGCCGATGATGGGCATCGCCTCCTGCAGATCCAGCCCTTTGCCCTGCGGCAGGCCCTCGATCACGTCCACGAGCACGATGTCCCCGAGTTCGCGCTCGGCCAGCCAGTGGGCGGCAGTGGAGCCAGTCATGCCGGCGCCTATGATCGATATCTTGTGCATGTCACCTCCAGCCTCATCAAATGGGGCAATTATATCCGATACGAACGCGTAACCAGCGGCAGGGAGGAAAAAAAGGATTTCCGCCAGCCAAGTCTGTGACGAAAGTCCTCTTTCTACCTGCCCACGACACCAAATCACTTCTCCTGCGCTTCCAGGTAGCGGGTGGCTTGGATGGCCGCCGCGGCCCCCATGCCCGCCGAGGTCACGACCTGGCGGAAATGTGGATCGGCCACCTCCCCCCCGGCGAAGACCCCGGGCCGGCTGGTCTGCATTTTGCTGTCGACCTTGAGGTAACCTAGGCCGTCCATTTCAAGCTGGCCCCTGAATAGGCCGGTGTTCGGCGTGTGGCCGATGAAGATGAAGACGCCGTCGGTCGGCAGGATCGACTCCTGGCCTGTCTGAACATTCTTCAGCCGCACCGACTCGACCTTGTCGGTGCCGAGCACCTCGGCAACGACGGTGTTCCAGACAAAGCTCACCTTGGGGTGCTCCAGAGCGCGTTTCTGGAGAAGCGGACTGGCCCGCAACTCACCGCGCCGGTGCACGATCGTCACCGAGGAGGCGTAGCGGGTGATGAAGAGGCCCTCCTCGAGAGCGCTGTCACCGCCCCCAACCACGATCACCTTCTTGTCCTTGAAGAACCACCCATCGCAGGTTGCACAATACGACACGCCGCGGCCGGTCAGATCGTTCTCGCCCGGGATGTGCAGCTGATTGGAGGTTGCACCGGTGGCGACGATGAGCGTGTCGGCCAAGTACTCACCATTGTCAGTCGTGACCTTGTACGGTGGGGCGGACAGATCCACTTCACAGGCAGAGTCAAATTCCACCTTTGCCCCGAAGTGCTCAGCCTGCTTCTGGAAGAGCTCACCCAGCTGCACGCCGCCGACACCTTCCGGGAATCCAGGATAGTTCTCCACGGTAAAGGTCAGGGCAGCCTGGCCTCCCAACTGTATCCCGGTCAAAACAACCGGCGCGAGCTCGGCGCGCGCGGCATAGAGGGCGGCGGATAAACCCGCCGGCCCCGAACCGAGGACCAGAACCTTCACGTGATTCACTCTACCGTTCGATGCCATCGATTTCCTGCGCCTCTTTCTTGATCTCTCCCGAGACATGGACGCTGCGAGGCAGCCGCTTATTACGGCACGCACAGTGCGTGTGTGGGCAATTCGGAGCGCAGGCTGGTGGTAAGGGCCAGGGGAAGTCCTCGCGGTTCTCAGGCCTTGGCCGCGCGGTCAGTGATTTCCAGGGCCTCATCGAGGACACGGAAACCGTCCGCCAGCTGCTCCTCGGAGATGATCAGCGGCGGGATGATCAGCGCGGTATGCCAGTGAATATCCAGGAACACACCATGGTCGAAGCAATACTTCTTGAAAGCGGACATCTCCGGGCTGGTGCCGTTCCAGGGTGCCATGGGTTCCTTTGTGGCACGATTCCGGACGAGCTCAATGACACCGAACAAACCGATGGAGCGAACGTCTCCCACGGACGGATGGTCCTCGCCCAGGTCGTTCAGCATGCGCCGGAGCACAGGCCCCATTGCGGCTGCGTGCTCCACGATCTGATCCTGCCTGAGCACATTGATGTTGGCAATGGCCGCAGCCAGGGAGATCGGGTGTGATGTGTAGGTGAGGCCGGATTTGAAGGGAACGTGATCAAAGCGGGCCGCGATCTCGGGTTTCATGGCAACCGCACCGAGTGGCGCATAGGCCGAGGTGAGACCCTTGGCCATCGTCATGATATCCGGCACGACACCCCAATGATCCACGGCAAACCACTTGCCGGTGCGGCCGAAGCCGCTCATGACCTCATCGGCGATCATGACGATGCCGTACTTGTCGCAGAGGGCGCGGACACCCGTCAAGTAGCCCTCCGGCGGGATAATGATGCCGTTGGTGCCAGTCACGGACTCGATCAGGATCGCAGCGACCGTCTCAGGTCCCTCGTATTGGATGATCTCCTCAAGATGATTGAGATAGTCGCGGGAGAATTCGGCTTCCGAGATGCCCGGATTTGTGCGATGGAAGGTGGAGCGATAGCGAAACGGATCGAGGAAATGAACCACGCCCGACATGAGGGATGGTTCCCACGCGACCCGGCGTGGGTCGCCGGTGGCGGCCATGGCACCGGCCGTAGCGCCATGGTAGGAACGATAGCGCGCCAGGACCTTGAAACGCCCCGTGTAGCGACGGGCGAGCTTAATCGCATTCTCGTTCGCGTCAGCGCCGCCTAGCGTGAAGAGGACCTTCTTCAGTTGGCCGCCCGGCGACACGTCGGCGACCAGCCGGCTGGCGAGGGCCCGGACCCGGTTGGTCATGCTCGGTGCACTGTAGGGCAACTGACGCGCCTGCTCGATCATGGCCTCAATCACGCGCGTGTCGCCATGGCCGATATTGACGCACATCGTCATGGAGTTGAAATCAAGATAGCGCTTGCCATCGACATCCCAGAAGTAGACCCCCTTGGCCGACTTCACAGCGATCGGATTGACCGCTGCCTGAGCAGACCACGTCCAGAAAACGTGGTCCTTCGAGACTTGAAGAATTTGATCATCCGGCAGATCAAACATGGGCAGCCCTTCGGCCCGATCTAGATGGGCGGATAATGTTCTAAACGGGACAGCGGTATCCTATCATGAATCCGCAGGGGAACAGACGGAGCAACCGGATGATCAGCTGTGCCTGCGGAACCAACTCACCAGCTGCAGCAGGCCGAGCACGGCTACGAGTGCGAGAAACACAGCCCACTCAAAGTTGAACTCCAGCTTCACGACCATGGCTAGGCTGGCGAGTTCAAAGCCAAGCAGCGCAAGCAATGCACTGCGCATCAGGTGGCGGGTTTCGACAGCACGGCGCTCGGCGTCATTGGCGGCGAACCGAAGACGACAGCGGAAGTCGGTCAAGTCCCAAGCCAGGAGCCCGGCGATCGCGCCGGCGAACATCCAACCTGGGGCAAAGTTCAGAAACCAGAGACCGAGAGCTGCTACCAGGAAATTGAACGTCAGGCCGATGTACGCGAACCAACGCCATCGCTGCCACGTGGCCGCAAGCCAAACCGCGCCGAAGACCAGAATCAATCGGGCAAGTCGAGGGAGGCCGACCTGGGCGTATCCCCAGGCGAGCGACGCCGCACCGACCACGATGCTCTAAGATCAGGGCGATGAGGGTCACAACGGCCGTCCAAACCTGAACGAGCGTCCAAATGCGCCGCGGGAGACTTGGTCGAAGGGCTGGGCGACATTCCATTCCACGACTTGGACACCGGCACGCCTGATGCGGCGGAGCATCCACTGGCGCTCCATCCGAATGATCCGGGCAGCCAACTTGACCTCCGCCCTCGGGATGCGGGTCGAACGGACCAGCAACACGCTTTCTTCAAAGGTCACAGGATCTGGGCTGATAACGATCACCTGATAGCCGCGCGCGCGCAACTGAACAAGCGTCGGATAGTCATCCTCGACGAGGGGACTGACAAGTACGATCTGGGACTCTGGCGGAAACAAACGCGTGGGCAGGTATTGCAGACCCTCGAAGACCTGGCTCGAGCCGGGCGCAGCCCGGGAGAGAGCGTGGAGGATGCGCTCACGCTGGATCCTGCCGTAGCCCGGAAGCGTCCACTGAAGATACTTGCTGTAGACAAGCAGTCCGACGTGATTCCCCTGATTGAGGAGCGCGTCCGCCAAGGCGCCGGCTGCCAGCACGGAGTGCTCAAAGAGTGAATGGTCGCCAGGGAACAGGTTGGAGCGCTCACGGCCGTCCAGTACGATGGCGACGTCCGCGACCCTCTCCTGCTGGAATTCGTTCGAGTAGAGAGACTGATCGTGGCGGGCGCTGATCAGCCAGTTGATCCGGCGCGGCGCGTCGCCGGCCTCGTAGGCCCGCACACCAAAGAACTCGACGCCAGCGCCGCCGACCCGGGCCGGGATTGCACCGGCATACACCCGCGTGCGCCGCGGACGGATGGGGACGTACTTGATGCGAGAGAGCAATGGAAAGATCAACAACTGCCCGGACGTGGGCAGGTCCGCCGCCACACGTCGCACGCCTTGATGGTCGGTTGCCTCGGCGTGAATCGAATCAAAGGCGAAGGCTCCACGCGGCCCTTGCACCGTGTATTCAAATTCGAAGCGGGCGCCTTTGCGAAGCGAGACCAGGTGCCGCCGACTGCCTTCGACAACTGTCAGGTCGGGGGAAATGATGTCTTCAAGCTGCAATTCCTCGAGGTCGCCGCCGGAATTGGTGATTGCAGCCTTTACTTTCACCGGCGTCTGTGGGGGGACGCGCTCGAGGCTTACTTCGCGCTGGGCTTGCAGATTCAATTGGTCGGGGGCGCGCCACAGACCCTGCACCCAGAATAGGATGAGCGGGATCGAGAGCAGCATGATGGCGCCGTGCAGTGTTGCCAGCCCAGCGAGCACAACGATGCAGATCAGGAGACCAAGAACATACGCGCGGCCCATAACCAGTTCGTCAAACCTCAACAAGTCCGCCGCGGTTCCCGGCCCACGGCGATATTCAGGAAATCACGGGTACAGGCGTCTTGTCGACAACGTCTCTGATCACATCGCCATTCACCGATTGCGACATCCAATACTCAGGCTGCAGGATCAATCGATGGCTGAGCACGGCGGTGGCGAAGCGTTTTACGTCGTCGGGAATTACGTATTCCCTGCCGTCAAACGCCGCAGCCGCACGCGCCATTTTGAGGAAGGCCAGGCCACCGCGCGGAGAGGCACCGACAGCGACCCGCCGATCCTCGCGTGTCGCGTGAATCAACTTCGCGATATAGGTCTCGATATCAGCATCGACATGCACCGTCTCGACGGCGGCGCGCAGGACCAGCAACTGCCCGGGCTCCAAGACGGCGCTCAGCACCACCTCATCCTGCATGCGCTGTCGCCTCTGCCGCAGGATCTCCTTCTCCTCCTCCAGGCTCGGATAGCCGACGGCGAGCTTCAGCATGAAACGATCCAGTTGGGCTTCAGGAAGAGGGAAAGTCCCTTCGTATTCAATCGGATTCTGCGTGGCAAGGACAAGAAACGGCTCAGGCAGGCGCAGGGTTTCACCCTCCAAGGTCACCTGGCCCTCCTGCATGGCTTCGAGCAGGGCCGACTGGGTTTTCGGGGAGGCACGATTGATCTCATCCGCCAGCAGGATATTGGTGAAGACCGGTCCCTTTCGCAGCTCAAATTGATTCTTCTCCCGGTTGAAGATGTAGCCGCCGGTAATGTCACCCGGAAGGAGATCCGGAGTGAATTGGATCCGCTTGAAGGAAAGGCCGAGCGCACTGGCGAAGCTGCGCGCGATCAAGGTCTTGCCTAGACCCGGAAAGTCCTCAAAGAGAATGTGGCCCCCAGCGAGAGCTGCGGCCATCACCATTCCCAGCAAATCGCGTTTTCCGACGACAGCCCGCTCGATCTCGGCTGTGACCTTCCGGCCGAGTTCAGCGACTTCGCGTACGCCCGTCATGGCTCAGTTCCATTCGAGACTCCAGGTATCCAACGATTTCCGCGGGATCAATATCGAGTGGCGTAGGCAGCCGCCTGGCGAATCGAGTTCGCGGCGTGGGGAAGTCCACAAACGATTGATTTAAGCCGGCTGCCAGATAACCCTGAATTGGCTCACTAGCGCCTTCGGCAGCGTCCAGCAACGCCCGCGTTTCCGAAATGCGGCGGGCCAGACGGCCGAGGCGGTTGGCCACCTGCCATTTGAAGTAGTTGCTGGTGCGGGATCTATGTATGCCGATAGCAAGCGACTCCACACGACCTTCGGTTGAGCGTCGGGGGCCGCGAGGCTCCGGGGACGCCGGCAAATCAGGTATGAGCTTCCAGACGACGCCAACGAACAAAAGGGCAACGAGCAGCACCCATTTCACCAGCTGGGGTACTGCGAGGTATATGAGCTCCACCAACCAAAGCGTGTACGCGAGCGGCACGACGACCAGTTCGTAGATGACATCGCGGAGAAGGTATGCCAGAATGGCCGAGGCGATCAGCACAGTTCCAAAGATGGCGAAGCGTACGCGTCTCATGCGCCCGTCCCACACGCCCTAAGAATGGTGTTGAGGCAATCCGAGGCGTCCCGGATATCGGTCTCAGTGCCAGTGTGGCTGCCATACCGTACCGATTCGAACAGCCGAGATCAAGCGGGTCACCGCATCGGCAGGCAGGCCCGCACGGGTCAACCGGTCCGCGAACTCGCGCGGGGTCGCGGAGGGCGGCCGCATCAGACCGCGCCGGGAACTGACAGCCTCGCTCATGCGGGCATAGCACTCAATGATCACATCGCCCCAGTTGCGGCCGGCCGCAAGGTCGTGCAGCGAGGTCTGGGCTATGTCTGCAATCGCGTCGAGCGGGGAGAGCCGTCCCAGACGGGAGCTGGACCAGCGACGATAGATCAACAATCCCACGACCACCAAGAATAAGACAGCTGCAAGGCTCGCGAGGTAGACCATCCACGGGGACATTTGCGGTGGGTGGAAATCAGAAAGACCGGTGCTCCCCGGAGCTGTACCGCCTGCCGGGCCGGCGCCGGCCGCGGGCTCGCCGCTGAGCTCGGGCAGCTTGATCAGTTGGTATCTGAGCGCCAAAATCAGGGCAAGCACGCCGACAGCGAAGCTCAGGACCTGCCGCAAGAGACGTCTGCGGACGTCGGGCGGCAGCAGCCAGAAAAACATAATGATGTTGATGACTGCCAGGGCCCAGAACAGTAGGATCTTCCAGAGCGGGGTATTGGATGGAACCTCAAGCGCAGGCAGGACGATGGAATTCGTAGAGGTTGAATCTGCGCCAAACGGTCGGCCTGGCTGGAATTGGACGTTGTGCAGGCTGGATGCAAGGGCTATGAGCGCGGTCACGACCACAAAACTCAACAAGAGGAGGAACGATCTGCGGCTCATGCGAGGGAATTCTACCACCGGGGCAAATTCAAGCCATGTTATACTGCCGCCGACATGGCAGACTGTGACGGCGAGTTGCATCCGCGCACGCTCGAGGGGATCCGCTTGTTCAACGAAGGGCGATACTTTGAGGCCCATGAGGAGTTGGAGGCAGCCTGGAACGATGAACGCGGCAGCGTGCGAGGTCTGTACCAAGGCATCCTGGAGGCCGCGGTGACATACCTTCACATCCGGCGCGGCAACTTCGCAGGCGCGCTGAAAGTCTATGGGCGTTCCATGAGATGGCTGCAGAAGTGGCCGGAGACCTGTCGAGGCACCGACGTGGGTCAGCTCCGCCGGGACCTGGGTGAGGCGATCGCCGAAGTGCGGCGGCTCGGCGAGGGACGGCTGAGCGAGCTCGACCAAGGATTTTTCAGGCCCGTGATCTGGAGGGGCGGCTGAGATGGAGGAGAAGACCAGTCCGCCCACCGCCCAAGCCGAAACGGAACCGCCGGTAACGGCGGATCAGCACGAGTATGTGTGCGATCGCTGCGGCAGTGAAATGATCGAGAGAAACTGCAAGGTGGTTTGCCCCAACTGCGGGAATCGCTTCGACTGCTCGGACCTGAACTTGCACTTTGACTAGTGGGTGAGTCGGATCAGGGGGAGATGAAGCGCGGTCGCGGGCGAACTGCGCCCCGACCGATCTGAGAGTCTAATACGCAAAATCATTGAAGACCACCACGGAAAAGGAAGCGCCCGTGGCATGGCCTTGAATACTCCTGGAACGTGCTCTTGCCAGATCAGGGTGCTGGCGTTGCGTCGGGCAGGGGCGTGTGGGTTGGCAGCGGGGAAAAATGCAGAAGGGGGTACAAGGTCGGTGTCTGCTCAGGCGCGGGGGTCGGAACAAGCGGGAGCCATCCGCTGTAGCCGAAATACGCGGTCAAGATCGCCGTCCGCTCTTCAGGAAGCATCGGGCGTGGGCGGGCATAGTCTTCAAGCATGGCCGTGAGCAGCTCCGTGCTGAGGTAGCGGCCATCGTAGAACACATGCCGATCGAGAAACTCGTAACGGTCGGCTGGCTGCACCGGCAATCCAGCTCCAGGCGGCTGGTTGCCCATTTGGCCGAAGAAGAGGTTGCCCAGTCCGTAATGGATGAAAGTCCCCATGTAGAACTCCATTTGGAGGGGAACGTGAGACTGGCTTCCGCTCACGATCATGGCACCAGCCGTGGCGGCCCTGCGGAAATCGAGTGATTGCCAAGGCATCACCATCGGCGAATAACCTTCCTTGTACTGGAACGTCACGATCGGGAGGTAGCCCTGCTCGCGCAGCTGACCGATCTGCTCAGTCAATTGAGCCCAAACACAGGGGTTGGCGCCTGGCAGCGTGGATGTGGCAATGGGTTCCGGCGGCTCGCCCGCATTGCAGCCGAGAAATGCGATCTTGTTGCCGTGATTCTCGATGAGGAGGGGCTTGCCGGCGTCAGCCAAGTTCGCACCGCCGCCAAAATAGGACATGTTGTGCTGATGATACAGCTGCAACGTGTAGAGCAGCGCGGCAGTGCCGTTGTCCATAATATGGTTGCCGGTCAGCTCAACCACATCGACTCCAACATCATCCAGGAGGCCGATGTATCGTGGATCGCTGCAATAGAATCGGTTCTGGAGCGGATCGGGCGGCGGGCAGGTCGGATCGAATGCGACCTCATTGCTGATATGGAGGATGTCCGCCTGCCGCAGCCAATCGCCGATGTCTGTGGCAGGGTAATCGATACCCTTGACCTCCATCTGATAGGCGATCTCCCGGACCAGACTCGACGTGCCCGTCATGATGACGGTTGTCATTTTCGAAGGATCCCAATTGCCCGCCGGCAGATTGACCTGCGGCCGTTTGGGTTGGGTTGACGAAAGCGTGAAGGGAACGGAAAGGGGGTAGGAGCCAGGATTGAAATCCTTGCGGATCGGCGATTGCCCGTCCACGGTGAGCACTTTCCAGCGCGGTTCGACTGATTCAAAAGGGACGATCGCCCAACTGGGCATCTGGGCCCAAGCGGAGTCAAGCAGCTGATCGGCCGGAGCAACGTGAACGGTGACGGTCGGGGTACCCCAGACAGCCGAAAACGCGGTGAGCGTGGAGGAAGTCATCCACAAAGGCCACTTGCCGAAATCGGCCGAGGACGAGCCATGCCATACTGCCTGCAGGTCGTCTGAGCTGACGCCATCGAGAACGGTGGGAAACGGAGCGACCAGGGCATACATCCAGCGACTGCCATCGCCTTTCAGGCCGACGTGAAAGTCGAGGCTCAGCGAGGAGTTGGGTGCACTGGATGCGAGGGGTATCCCCCAGCCCTCGGCGACGTGGCGCAAGTCGTCCGGGACGCCGGGACCGATCCACAGGTTCTCCGCATTCGGAGTAGTCGTGGCGCGGGCAGGCACCGGCGACGCGGCGGATGTCGACACAGCAGTCTGGGCAGACGGAGATGGTGAACAGCCAACGATCAACACCCCCAGCAACAGTGTGATCCAAAATCTTGTCACGGGAGCGTGATTATACTGCCGGGGATGATGCGCCTGCGTACTACGGCAATGCCAGGCTCGCAGAAGCCACAAATCACGAGTGGCGCCGTCCAATTCACCGGCCGTCGAAGTCCAAGTGCGCCAAATTGAACGACTTGAGGGCCGATTCATCGATCGTGACACCAAGCCCATCACCCGATGGCACGTCGATGGTGCTGTCGGCGTTGAGCGTGAAACGCTCCTTCGTAATATCACGCTCGTAGTAGCGGTCCGAGGCCGAAATATCGCCGGGCAGGACAAAGCCGGAGAGAGAGGCAAGCGCTAGATTGGACGCGCGGCCCACACCGGTCTCCAGCATGCCGCCGCACCAAACGGGGAGCCCCGCGTCCAAGCACAGGTCGTGCACCTCGACCGCCTGGCTTATACCGCCCAAGCGCGGCAGCTTTGATGTTGATCACCCGGCACGCCTTCATCTCCAGGGCATAGCGCGCATGCCGCGGCGAGACAATGCTCTCATCGAGGCAGATTGGCGTGTCAAACTCCTGCTGCAATTTGCGATGATCCCAGATGTCATCCTCAAAGAGGGGCTGCTCGATGAGCAGCAAGTTCAGCTTGTCCAGCGGCTTGAGCGCACGAGCTGAATCCAGCGTGTATGCCGAGTTGGCATCAACCTGAAGACGCATACCCGGGAAGGCCGTGCGGACCGCGTCAGCATCGCCGGCATCGCGTCCTGGTTTGATCTTGATCTTCACGCGGGCGTAGCCGGCTTCGACATAGGCTCGAACTGCATCCACCAGGGCGAGAGGGGAGGCCTGCAGCCCAACCGAGACACCCACCTCAACTTTCTCCCGCTTGCCGCCGAGCAACTCGCGCAGCGAGCGGCCCTCGCGCTTGCCGAGCAGGTCCCAAAGTGCCATCTCCACGCCGGCCTTCGCGAGGTGGTGGCCGCGGATCCCGCGGACACACTGTTGAAACTCGTCCGGGGTTCGGAGGTCTCGCTGCAGGATCTGGGGAGCAATGAAGTCTTTCAAAATGTGCCAAGCGGTGCCGGTTGTTTCGTAGTTGTAGCCCGGATCCCGGGAGGCTACACATTCGCCGTAGCCGGTCAGACCATCTGCGCGCACCGTGATCAAGATGCACTCGCGATCCAGCTCGCGGCCGAATGAGGTCTCGAAGGGGGAAATCAGCGGCATGCGCAGGTGCTGCAGGGACAGGCCTTGGATCTTCATTGAGGTCTTCAGGGAGTTGGGCAGGAGAAATCCTGTCTGGCTTGATCGACGATATTGGCATCTGCCGTCGGCAATCCGCCCAGGGGCGACCAGGTAGCGCAAAGCAGGGGATCCATCTGGACGCTGATAGCCTGGGCGGATCGACTTAGTTCAAGTGCCTTCTGCCAATCGCCCGTGTGGGCAGTGGCTTCGATAAAGGGCACATATTCCGCACCGAATTTCGGGGAGAACCCGTTCTGCCTGGCTTGCTTGTCCAACTCGAGGACCGTGCTCCAGTCGTGCATCTGCCGGGCGAGATCAGCTTTCTCAAAGTAGTAGCACCAGGCGTGGGGCGGTTCGGGGCCGAAGATACCGGGGTCGGGTAAGGCGGCGTTGGGATCCACTAGGATGCGGGAAACGTTGGAGACGGCGACCAATTGTACCTGGCCCTCGCCGTAGAAGGGCTGCGCGGCATAGTCCGCATCCAACACCTGCAAGCATCGATCCTCGCCCTGATGCACAACCGAAATGGCATGCGATGTCGAGCCCGAGAACCGGAGGTTACGATCTTTGTATGAAATGGACTTGCCAGGGACAAAAGCAAAGTTCAGGAAGCGATTATTAGTGAAGAACCAGTACGGAACGGCACCGTCAACCACCTTTCCATCGAAGAGGACATTGAGCGCGAAACTGGTGTCGTAACCGGGTACCGAGGCCGACGGCTGTTCAAGCGAGAAGATGGCGGTCTGGGGCATGAGAGCAGGCACGCGCCAGGCAAGCTGCCAGTAGTACGCGTTTTCGACGGTCCATTCGAGACGGTACCGATTAACAATCAGGACCTGGGTGGTAATCGAGAGGGTCAACAAGATCCCGAGAAGAGCCTTGTGCCATCGGTCGCGCGCCAGCAACATGATCAGGGCAGTGGTCATGGTGCCGGCGCCGATCATCGCCGCGAGAGAAGCGGTCATCCCAGCTGCCCGTCCCGCTGATCTGACGACTGGTCAGCCAGATGGGCATGGCGCTGACCAGAAAGGCAAGAAAACCAAAGACAAAGAGAGAACGACGAGATGCCCCCAGCCTCGGCGTCGCGGCATCGTCTCCTCGAGGCTGCGATAGGGCGAACAGGACTGAAATCAGGATACCCACCCCAAGGGCGAACCATGCAGCCTTGCTCTCGAACGTAAATGAAGCAGGCCCAACAAGCGCACCGAACCAGACCCGGACAGTCGTGTAGATCAGGTCAAAGACGGCGCGGGTCAGCAGTGCAAGCAGACCCGCGAAGAAGGAACCACCAAAATCCTGAAACAGCTTGAAATCGCCGGCATAGTTCATCCGGGCAAGGGTGGTCGGAAAGACGAACAGCCGCCACCAGAAATAAGCCGCGAAGATGAGCACGTAGGGCAAAAAGAGGAAGATGGATTTCGCCAGTCGTGTGCGAGGGGGCAGCCGCGACTGTCCGCCCAACAACAACCACAGAAGCAGGACGCGCACGAGCTCCAAGCCGACAAAATACTCGATCGTTATGACCTGGATGGCTGCGGTAATCCAGGAGAGCGGCCAGAGAAACCAACCTTTCCGAGGCTGCTTGACCGCCAGCGCCATGAGGTAGAAGGAGAGGGCGAAAAGCGCGAATGCGGTGAAATGCCGGTTGTAGGCACCAGAGATGGACTGTTGGAAGAACCCCGGGTACACGAGGAGCAGTGCCCCCAACCAGCGCAGATACGAATCATAGCGGATCCAGATCAACCGGAGGGAAAGATAGAGGAACAGAATCCCTGCCCATCGCAGCAGCAAGGTCATGAGATGCCAGGCCACGGCGTTCAACCCGAATACTGAGTACATCAATTGATATGGCCATGCAAAGGGACGATCAAAGGCAAAGTAACCGTAGAGCAGGGGCAACTGCCGTGTATGCAGGAGAAACACGACTTCCCAGTCGTCCCAATAGTAGCCAAGGGCAGCCAGAGAGTACCCGTAGGCGATCAAGCCTACGAGAAGGAGAGCGACCGGGTAGAACCAGGGTTTCTCGGACAGCTGGCCGAGCTTTGCGTTCGCGCTCCCCCACAGCTTGTTCCATGCAAGATTCATTGTGCCAATCTGATCCGACTGGGAAGTGTCATAACGAAGGATGCGTTGAAAGCAGGCAGTGTTGAGGGCGATCGATGCAGCCGGACGGATAACTGACCAGACGGGTTTGCAGTGGGCTAGTCCTATCCGGGCTTGGTCTCTCCGCCGGGGTCCGCGATCTCCAGACCGCGCAGAGCATCATCCATGCTGATGCCCTCCTGCCGCATGCCCGGCACCGGGGTGCCGCAATACGGGCAGATGTTCCAAGCGAGTTCCATCAGTTTTGCGCAATGATGGCAGGGTTTCTTGAGCTTGGTGTGACAGTTCGGGCATACCTGCCAGTCATCCTTTACGCGGCGCTCGCAGCCAGGACAAAGGGGAAGCTCATCCAGGGCCTGAAGCAAGGACTCTTCCTCAAGGGTGTGCTGGTACTCCTCTTCAAGCGTGCGGGCAGGCCGCAGGATCAGGTAGACCAGCACGCCCGGAAGATTGAGAACGGCCACCAGCAAAGCCGAGAGAATCTGAACCAATGGATCACGAGAGCGAGACCGGATATCCCGATAGGTCCAGATGATCAGCGCGATCCAGAGGGCAGCCAGAAAAGCGCCGCCGAACGCGGTGAGCACCAGGATGAGATTGCTGAGAAACGCTGGATCAATCGGCACGGTTCCTCCTATCCACCGGTCGGACCGCCTACGATGCCGCCCTCGGTCAGCCGGCGCAGGTCGGAGAGCGCGGCTTCGATCTCCTCCGCAGTGACCACACGCTCCTCGTCGCGATGCTTGAGTGCACCAGCCCTGGCTTTCTCCAGGGCAACATCGCGGATGGCAGCGTCGCGGCCAAGCGCCTCCTTAACGAGCGCGGCGCCTTGTGCGTATCCGATCAGCGGGTTGAGAGCAGTCACGACGATCGCATTCCGGGAGAGCCAGCCTTCAGCCTTGGCACGATTGGCCGAAAGCCCGGTCACCGCCAGACGCGTGAAGGCGTTGAGCGAGCCGATCAACACCTGCATCATCTCAAACAGGTTGTGGGCGACGATCGGCATCATCACGTTCAATTCAAGCTGGCCGGCTTGAACAGCGAGGGCAATCGTCGTATCGCAGCCGATGACATGGAACATGGCCTGATCGAGCATCTCGGCCATGACGGGGTTCACCTTGCCGGGCATGATACTCGAACCGGGTTGGACAGCCGGCAGACGGATCTCATCCAGACCGGTGGAGGGACCCGACGCCAGGAGCCGAAAATCGTTGGCGATCCGAATCAAAGTCAACGCGAGAGTACGCAGAGATCCCGAGAAGTCCGCAACATCCGCGAGCGACTGCATGGACTCAAAGAGGTTGTCGGATTCATAAAGCTTCAGCCCGCTCAACTCAGAGAGTCTCTTCACCATCCGCTTGTGGTACTCGGGGTGCGCGTTCAAGCCCGACCCGACCGCGGTGCCGCCTATGCCCAGACGCCTGAGCCCCTCGGCGGACCGGACGATCCGTTCCGCATCGCGGGCAACGGCTTTGGCGTATCCGCTGAATTCCTGGCCCAGACGGACAGGCACCGCGTCCTGCAGATGGGTGCGGCCCGACTTCACCACATCGTCGAACTCCTGCGACTTGTTGGCAAGCGCCGAGTGCAGGTTTTGGACGGCACTCAAAAGCTCCTCCAGCCGCCAGAGCGCCCCCAACCGGATCGCGGTCGGTATCACATCGTTCGTGGATTGGGCCATGTTCACGTGGTCATTCGGATGAACGTAGTATTTCCCCAGTTCACCGCCCAGCAATTGGGTCGCACGATTGGCGATCACCTCATTGGCGTTCATGTTGTGGCTGGTACCGGCACCCGCTTGAAAGGGATCGACCACGAACTCGGCATCCCACTTCATGTCCATGACTTCCTGGGCGGCAGCGACGATCGCCCCGGCCAGATCCCTGGCTGCGAACTTCCGACCGTCCACTTCGCGATCATGAAATAGGCCGAGTTCGGAATTGACCTCGGCAGCGGCGCGCTTGACGATCGAGATCGACCAGATGAACGCCCGCCAGGGACGGAGGTGCGTGATCGCGAAATTCTCGACGGCGCGCTGCGTCTGCACGCCGTACAAGGCTTGCGCCGGGACGCGCAATTCGCCGAGGGAATCTTTTTCGATGCGGAAGGCCTGGGTCTCCATGGAGACTCCAATCACCCCGGGGCAGGACTACCAGAGACATCGCCGACGGGGAACTCCAATCTGGCGCGCTTCAATTCTACACCTTCAGGGAGTCTGGAAATCGAAGTGCCAATCGAGGCCATCCGACCAGGCCGTGGATGTTTCCCCGATGACTTCAAAGAAAGTGCGGCCCGGCCGCAGGTAGACCGGTGCCCCCGCTTCGGTGGTGATCAGAAGGGGCTGATCGATGTCTGTCCGCATCCAGCGGGCCGGTAAACCAAGCCCATCCCGGAAGACAAACGCCTTGCCGGAGTCGACCAGGTTGATGTGATAGATCTCATCCTGCTGCTCGCCCTCATTGGCGAAGGTGTGCGAGACAAAGATCACCACGATATTGTCGGCCGTGACCTGCTGATCTACCAGTGCATCGACCAGCGGGGCATACGTTTCCGGGGTATCGCTACAATCATCGATGTGCTGCGGTGCCTGATTGGGACTGATCTCCTGGTAGCGCAAGTAGCGCATCGTCGCTGGATCGTACTTCCAGTAGTTGTAGTCGCACCTGGAATAGTGCGTGAATATCCGGTCCACTTCAGCTCCCTCGACCGGAGCCACGAGGTTGAAGAAACCGCCTCGCAAGGCCTGGCGGCTGTTGTCTGCATTCTCGGCGGACGGACAGCCACTGAAACGAGTGGAATCAAAGTAGGTCTCATAGTGAAGGACATCCGTGATCGTCTTGCTTACGCGGTCCTGGAAGAAGGGCGGGCAGTTGCCGTAGCCCGGAACCACCAGCCACTTCTGGAGATCACCTCCCAGGAAGTAGGCATATTCGCGCGGATCCGCATAGTTGAAAACGTAGTAGGCGTGGTACATACGCAAGATGTGCTCATCGAAGTATCGGCCGGAGCGCACTGGCCCGATCTGGCTGGCATCATTGCCATAAAAGATACCGATGAAACGCGTATCGAGCCACTCGATGTAGTACTCGAACACCACGTCCGCCTCGTTCAATCCATACTGCGGCCGGATCTCCCGTGGATAATTCGAAATCTTGATAACCAGCGGCCGCCGCTCAAGCAACGCCTGATCCTTGGCAAGTTGACCGGTCAGGGGATTGATCTTGGGGTCGAGAGGCGCCTGGGTGGTCTGCGGCGCGATCGCTTCTGGATCGATGCCAGAGCCCGCGACAGCAGGAGCGGTGGGGTGAGGAGTGAAAGTGGCACGGGCTGCCAGTGGAATCGGCGTGACACTTTGAGACTCAGGGGATCCCAGCCGAACTGACGTGGCGAGGAGGGAAGTTGGCGCCTCAGACGGTCGCGGCGAGGGCGCCCGACCGGTGGCGCATGAGCTTGCACAGGAGAACACCAACAAGCAGATCGACAATGAAAACCGCTTTGGCAGCATCTCTTATAGGATTGTACCAAAGCGACAGCATGCTCATGATTATGAGAGCATTTCAAAGCTGATAGAATTGTCCTGCCCATGCTGATCCTGATCGCTCCCGCGTTGTTGTTCGGGACCGCCGCTGCAGTAGTGATCTTGCGTGTTTGGATGCCGCGGTTCCGTTTTGGCTGGCTGAGCGCGGTGGCCGCAACAGGTCTGGCATGGCTCAGCATCTGGCTCTGGCAGGCGCAACTGCCGCTCTCCATCAACGTGCCCTTTTGGCGAGTCAGTGAGCTCTCGGCAACATCGCCGGCGTTTTCGGTCGACGGCATTTCTTGGCTGTATGCCATCAGCCTCGTGGCCCTGGCGCTGGCTTCATTATTGACAGCTCCGGCCCGGGCGAGCTTCCCCAATTCATCGAGCTGGGCCATCACGCTGGGCTTGACAGCCCTGGCACTCTTGGCCGTCTCGGCCGCAAATCCGATCACGCTCGTACTGATCTGGGCGGCCCTGGACTTACTGGAACTCGCGGCGATGCTGCGGTGGACCCGGGGTCATCGGGCAATCGGCCGCGCCATCGCGGTGTTCTCGGTGCGGGCGAGTGGAAGCCTGGTGCTTATGCTGGCGCAGGTTGT
Source organism: uncultured Chloroflexia bacterium (assembly GCA_963739265.1). Taxonomy (GTDB): domain Bacteria; phylum Chloroflexota; class Anaerolineae; order Anaerolineales; family Villigracilaceae; genus Fen-1038. Next base: position 654,163 of record CAVTZR010000004.1, on the reverse strand, counting down.
GGGCTCTCAACCCGGAAGCGCGTTCGATTTCCGATCGATCCCCCCGCAGGCGAATCCTCTCCTGCTGATCGCGGCAGCTCTGCATGTGGGCGTGCTACCTTTTCCTCTCCCATACTTCTCAGAGACTTCACTGCGTCGAGGGACCGGAACAACCATGAGACTGGTGTCCGCAGCAGCCAGCCTGGTCCTCCTGTCCCGGATGGTGCAGGGCGGCATCAGCGCGCCGGCGGCGATTCTTCTGCTGCTTCTGTGCGGGGTCGCGGCGCTCTATACAGCCTGGATGTGGTTGCGCGCTCCGGATGAGATCGCCGGCCGGTCATACTGGATCATCGGCCTTGCCTGCCTCTCGATCGCCGCAGCGCTGCAGGGAAACCCGATCGGCGCAGCAGGTTGGGGTGTCGCGCTTCTGCTGACGGGAGGAATCCTCTTCCTATCATCCGTGCAGCACGCCTGGCTGAGCCGCGTCTCTCTCATCGGTGCATGGACACTATCAGCACTACCCTTCTCGTTGACCGCAAGCGGATGGAGGAACGAAACCGGGCTGCTGAACCTCGCTCTGCCTCTATTCATCATCGCACAGGCACTGCTGCTGGCGGGTTACGTGAGGCGGGCGGCACGCCCATCGATCCATACTAGGCTGGAATCACAGCCGGCCTGGGTCAGGAGTATTTATCCTGCAGGAATCTGGATCCTGCTGGCGATCCAGTTGCTGCTGGGCCTTTGGGGATGGGCCGGCGCCGCCCAAATCGGCGCCTGGGCCGCAGGCGTAGCCGCCTCACTTATGGCCCTGGGCTTGGTGTGGATCATTCCAAGGGTTCCTGCGCTCAATCCAATGCCGATGCAGAACCTTCCACGGTTCTCCGCACCAGGTTTGGATCGTGTGTATGATGCAATCGGGAGAGCATCTCGTGGCATCCAAGCCGTCACCTTGACCATCACCAGGACCCTGGAGGGCGAGGCCGGGATCATGTGGAGTCTGGTCCTGCTCGTATTGTTCATTTCTTTGATCGTAGGGAGGGTTCGCTAGATTGCTCGCCGCGGTCCTGCCTTGGATTGCTGTCCTGATCCTGGCGGTAGCGAGTACGGGGTTGCTGCTCAGCCGCGATTGGCGCTGGGACCTGGCGCTGCTCGCCGCGCAGTACCTGGGCGTAGCCATACTGGTGGTACAGCATTGGCCAATCGGCATGGCCGCCGCCAAACTTGTCGCGGGTTGGATCGCGACCGCAGCGATGGGGATGACGCTCACCGCGCAGTCGCAGCCTGACGTCCAGCTTGATCAGTTCTGGCCGCAAGGCCGCACATTTAGGTTGTTCATGGCTGGCATGGTATTCGTGGTCACAGCGGCCGCGACGCCCCGGGTAGAGGGCGCGATGGCCGGTGTGGAGGCACCCATCATCGCGGGAGCGCTGATGTTGACGGGGATGGGGCTACTGCAACTTGGGACCAGAAGCGAAATACCACATGTGATCTTCGGTCTGCTAACCGTCCTTGCCGGATTCGAGATCTTCTACGCCGCCGTCGAGGGATCCATCCTTGTGGCCGGTCTGCTCGCAGCAGTCAACTTGGGTCTCGGATTGGCTGGGGCCTACCTCTTGACCGCGGCGACAGCAGGAGAAACCGGATGAGCGCACCGGTCTTGTGGATCATCCTGCCGATGTTGCTGGGCGGCTTCACGTTGACCCTTGGCAGGCAACGGACCATGGCCTTCGCGGGCGGCATTGCATCGCTAGCCCTGGCTGTAATCGCGCTGATCCTGCCGATCGATGAGGCCATGCGGATCGGTCCACTATCAATCAAGATCGCCTCCTCCGCATCTTTTCTCGGCCGCAGCCTCGTTCTTCCGGCCGCTGAGGCGCCGCTCCTGGCAGTGATCTTTGGCTTGTGTGCATTCTGGTTCTTTGCGGCTGATGCTGCCGGTGTTGCCAGACGACTGATCCCCTTCGGATTGATTGTTACGTCGCTTCTGGTGGCATCGATCGCCGTGCAGCCGTTCCTGTTTGCCTCGATACTGATCGAGATAGCCATCCTGGTGACGGTGCCGCTGCTTTCCCCGCCCGGTCAGCCGCCGGGTCGAGGCGTGATCCGCTTCCTCATCTATCAAACCCTCGGGATGCCATTCATCCTCCTGGCCGGCTGGCTGCTGGCTGGCGTTGAGACCAGCCCGGGCGATCTCTCCCTGACAATCCAATCGACGGTCATGCTGGGTCTGGGATTCGCATTCTTGCTCGCGATATTCCCGCTGTCGATTTGGATACCGCAATTGATGGAGGAATGCGATCCATATGCAGCTGGCTTCCTGCTCTGGCTTTTGCCCAGCATCGTAATTGTGTTTGCGATGGGCTTCCTAGATCGCTATGCCTGGCTGCGGACGTCGCCCGAGGTGATCATCGGGCTGCGCGGGATGGGCCTGCTCATGCTCGTGACCGGCGCTGTGTGGGCGGCATTTCAGGAGCACTTCGGCACGATCCTCGCTTATGGATCCATCGCAGAGATCGGTTTCCTGCTTCTGGCTCTGAGCCTGGCTGCAAGCGGGAGCGAGAACCTGGTCTTTGTGTTGTTGATTTCCCGGGGCCTCGCACTGGCTGTCTGGTCGTTGGCGCTCTCGGTGTTCCGAGCGCAGGGTGCGTCCCTGCAATTCTCGTCGATGGAAGGCATGGGCCGCACATATCCTTGGGCCTCCGCCGGAATCGCGCTGGCAGGACTATCGACCGCCGGATTCCCGCTGCTGGCCGGCTTTCCACCCCGCCTGGCGCTTTGGGAGGGCTTGGGCCACGAATCCCCAGCCTTCATGATATGGTTCCTGTTGAGCCTGCTCGGGCTCATGATAGCGGCCGTCCGCCAGATCGCGGCACTCGTCCGGTCCAGCGAGGAGAGCCCATGGGCGGCGCAAGAGACCATAGTGCAGCGTACGATCCTCGGAGCAGGCGTGTGCGGCCTCTTGATCCTGGGAATCTTCCCGCAGGCTCTGGGCTTCCTATCTGACAAGCTGCCCCTGATGTTCCTGCACCTTAGTCGCTGAGACTCCCCAAGACGCATCGGAAAGCGGCGCGCTGACCAGCTGGTAGAGCCGCCGCCGATCTCATGCCCAAGCCTACTCGTCGGCCCGGGGTTTCGCCACGCCGCATTCCCGATGCGCAGGTCGGAGAACGGGCGAAGCGCGAGACGCGGTGCCCCGGTCTGCTCCCAGCTACCTGGGCAAGTGGTGATAGCGCGGAGGGCTGAAATCGGCGGGGCATTATAATGATGAGCGCCCGGAGGACCTTATGGAATTCGAACAGATCGTGAAGAAGCTGGATTGGCTCGACGAACAGCAGCGCAAGAGCAAGCTGGATTTTGGCGATCAGAACGGACGGTTGGCCTCCATGGAGGCGATTCTGAACGGCTTAATGCAGCAAATGAAGACGATGAGCCAGCAAATCAACGACCTGCAGCCGATCCCGGCAAGGATCAATCAGTTCGATCAGATGATCATCAAGCAGCGGGCGGACCTGGGCAAGATGGTGGGCGCGGCGGAGAGGAACCTGCAGCAGCGCGAGCAGGAAACCGCAAAACTGCACGCGGTGCAGATCGAAGAGGTCAGGAAGCGGATCAGCGAGATCGGCAAGACCATCACACTGGACGAGGCCGGCAAGAAGGACCGCGCACGCGAGGCGCAACGTATCGCAACCACGGTGCAGGATATCCGAGCAAGCGTGGAGGCGGCCGTGCAGCAAAGCAAGGACGCCGTCGCGGCACAGATGCTGTTTGAAGAATCGCACCGTCAGGATGCGAAGCGCCTGGTGGACATCCAGGCGGAGCTGGCAAGCGTGCGGAAGCGAGCCGACGATGCCCGCGAGAAGGTCACGCTGCACACGGACTCGATCCGAAACATGGAAAACCGAATCAACCAGCTGCTGGAGACGGAAACGACGCGCCAGGAACATCAGACCGCCTTCATGCAAAAGCAGGCGATGGCCGAGGTGGAACGTGACCGCGTCTGGAAGGAATGGCAGGAGAAGTACGAGGGTGTCAGCCAGAAGGCTGCGAGCATGGAAGCGCAGCTCGTCACGGTGGAAGAAGCCATTCGTGCAGCCAAGCGGGCCCAAGAGATCTACGACGACCTGAGCCTGAAGCTCGAGCGCCGCATCGCCGAGGTCGGTGAAATGCAGCGGCTGGGGGAAGATCGAGTTCGACAGGAATGGGTGGCGTTCAAGGCCGAGGAACAAAAGCGCTGGACGGCCTACAGCCTCACGCAGGACGAGTTCAGCCGGGATCTGCGCAAGGACATTGACGCCAGCGAGAAGAAACTCACGGCGCTCGACGATGCCGCTCAGGTGATGCAGGATCAGCTTCACCAGACGGCCGATGCCACTGAGAAGCAATTGCAGGAGCTGATGAACGTGGCCCATGAATGGCTTTCCGCCTACGAGCGGATAATGGGGCACGTGAAGACCAAGGTGAAGAAAGCCGTACGCTGAAAGCCCGGTTCCCAAGCCAGGAATGGCGTGGGGCTAACTCAGAGAAGTGATCCCGGAGAGTCATGCGTGTGATTGGTACAGCCGGACATGTTGATCATGGCAAGTCCGCGCTGATCGAGGCCCTGACAGGCACCCACCCCGATCGTCTGAAAGAAGAGCAAGTCCGGCAAATGACAATCGAACTCGGCTTCGGCTGGTTGACGCTCCCCGACGGCCAGGAAGTTGGCATCGTGGACGTCCCCGGCCACCGGGACTTCATAGAGAACATGCTGGCAGGCGTCGCCGGTATCGACGCGGTGCTACTTGTGGTCGCGGTCGACGAGGGGGTCATGCCGCAAACGCGGGAGCACATTGCCATCCTGGACCTGCTTCAGGTCCGTGGAGGCGTCATCGTACTGACAAAGACGGACCTTATTAGCGACAGGGACTGGCTGGAGGCAGTAGAGACCGACATCAAGGCCGCGGTCAAGGGCACGGTTTTGCAGGGCGCGCCGATCGTGCGCGTCTCGGCCCGGACTCGCAGCGGACTGGATTCGCTCAAGGCAACTTTGGGCGAGGTTCTGACCACGGAAGCCGATCGGCCAGATCTGGAGCGGCCGCGACTGCCGATCGATCGCGTCTTCAGCATGAGCGGTTTCGGGACGGTCGTCACCGGAACGCTAAGCGACGGATCATTCAGAATTGGGGATGAAGTCCAACTGCTACCCTCCGGCCTCTCGGGTCGAATCCGGGGACTGCAGACGCACCGCAAGAAGGTCGAGCGAGCCGTGCCCGGCTCAAGGACCGCCGTCAATATCTCGGGCCTCTCTGCTGATCAGATCGGCCGCGGCGAGGTCCTTATACATCCCGGCCAGTACCAATCAACACGCCGGATAGACGCGCAGCTTCGGCTGCTGGGAACGGCCTCGTCGCCCCTGCTCCACAATCGCGAAGTCAAGGTATTCGCGGGGACGAGTGAAACAACGGCCGTCATCCGCCTGTTGGGCACCGAAGAGCTGTCGCCAGGCCAGGAGGGCTGGATCCAACTGGAATTACGCAATCCGCTGGTATGCGTCCGAGGCGACGCCTTCATCCTGCGGCGACCATCGCCGGGGGAGACATTGGGTGGCGGGCGCGTGGCCGATCCACAGCCTGGCCGTCGCCACAAACAATTCGACATGGAGCTGCTGGAGGCATTGGATGCGCTCGCCCAGGGTGCCCCGGATGATGTGCTGTTCGAAGCCGCGCTGGCCCTGGGAGCTGCGCCAATCCATGATCTGGTGGCGCGCTCGCACTTGACGCCGGCGGCGGCCCGGTCAGCAACCACCAAACTCATCCAAGACGGAAGGCTCATCCTTCTGGAACGGGGAGAAACCACGGCCGAGGCCGATGTGCTGGCCATGGCTCTACCTGCCTGGAGGACTTTGGAGGATCGGGCAACGCGGATGGTGGCAGCGTACCATAGTAAGTATCCGCTGCGGCCCGGAATACCTCGCGAGGAATTGAAAAGCCGGCTGGACCTCCCGGTTCGGCTCTTCAACGGGATGATCCAGCAGATGTCTTCGGAGAACGCAGTGCTGGAGAAGGGCCATTCACTCGCCTTGGCAACCCACGAGATCCGATACGATCTGCAGCAACGGTCACAGATCGAGCGCTTGATGCGAAGGTTCGCGGAGAGCCCGTACGGGCCGCCGAGCCTAAAGGAATGCCAGGACATGGTTGGGGAGGAGATCGTGGGTGCCCTCATCGGCGCCGACCAGCTGATCGCGGTCTCCTCAGAAGTCCTGTTCCGCAAAGAGGATTATGATTCAATGGTCTCGAGGATCCGTGCCGTCCTCGATGACAAGGGCCAGATCACGCTGGCTGAAGCGCGGGACCTCTTCCACACCAGCCGCAAATTTGCCCAGGCGCTCCTCGAGCACCTCGATGCGACCGGCATCACCAAGCGCACCGGCAATTCGAGGGTGCTGATGCACTAATCGGCCGGTGGCGGTTGGCAGAGTAGGGCACTAAACGCGCAGCCCTGCGCCAGTCCATGGCTACACCATAGTGACCACAAGGAACGAGTAGACAAATGTGCGGACGATTCACGTTGGCTGTCAATCCCGCGGACTATGCGGATGAGTTCGGAGGGGCCGATTTTCCAGAGCAGTTCCAACCACGCTACAACATAGCGCCATCGCAGCCCGTGCTTGCGGTTCCGAACGACGGCCAGAACGCGGCCACATTCTTTCTCTGGGGATTGGTCCCATCGTGGGCAAAGGATCCGACGATCGGCAACCGTCTGATCAACGCCCGCGGGGAAACCCTGTCGGAGAAGCCGGCTTTCCGAGGTGCCTACAAATACAAGCGCTGTGTCATCCCTGCGGACGGGTTCTACGAGTGGAAGACTCAGCCAGGCACCAAGACCAAGATCCCTCACTACATTCGCCTGAAGGGGCACAAGCCGTTCGCGCTGGCGGGCCTGTGGGATGAATGGCACGCCACCGATGGAACTCCCGTCCGGACATGCACGATCGTCACGACGGAACCGAACAGCCTGATGGCCACCATTCACAATCGTATGCCCTTGATCCTGAAGCCCGAAGCCATTTCTGCCTGGCTTGATTCCTCCCCGAGGGCTCCGGAGAGCCTGAAAGGGCTTGTGCAGTCCTTCCCCGCAGAGCTGATGGAGCTCTACCCGGTGTCCACGCTGGTGAATAGCCCCGCCAATGATCGCGCTGAGTGCATTGTTGCAGCCAATTAGCAGGACCCCCACCTTCGGAGGCCAGTTGGCGTCCTGGAGCATGCACGCGGCGTCAGGCACCCACAAGACGAGCCGTCAGGTTCCTGAAAGATCTGTCTGCTTGACGCTCGATTCTGCGCATGATATCATCCGCCGCCGGAGTCCAAGTGGCAAACGATCCGAAGGATAAAGCTTCAACCAGCCGAACGGAAATGGACCAGGCAGATTCCTCGGGGACCGCACAAGAAGATGCGGGACCCGTGACTCGCTTTGTTCAGAGCATGCTGCACCTGGGCTTGGGAGACTTCCTGCTGCGGGCCGCAACGAACATTCTGTCGATCGCCGCGATCCTGGTAGTGATCTGGCTGGCGCACACCTACTTCGGACGCAAGTCTGCCCAGGCACAGGGCGACGGTGTAGGTCCGCAGTTTTTGACCGCGGTCCCTGCGCCGGCGCTTTCGGGCGGCGCTCCGGTGGATTTGTCGTCTGCCGGAATCATACGCGCGGCCGATATCCACACGAACGTGCCAGCGCGTCCGCGCCAGGACATCATTAGTTACACGGTGCAAGGCGGCGACACCGTGTCCGGCATTGCCGATCGTTACGGGCTGGACCCTAAGACCATTTTTGCAGCCAACTACACCATCCTTCAGGACGATCCACACAATCTGCAGCCGGGACAGGTCCTCAAAATCCTGCCTGTTGACGGCGTGATCTGGGAATGGACGGGGGGAATCCCGTTTGGCCAATGGGCCGCCTACTTCAAGGTTAAACCTGAAGACATTATCAACTATCCAGCCAATGGGCTGAATCCGGCCGCTGTAGGCGATCCTGCGAATGCAAATATCAAAGTTGGCACCGAGTTGATCGTGCCGGGTGGTTTCTATCAATATCACACGCCGGGCGGCATTGCGCCCGGTTTTACCCGCTCCAACCCTCCCTCGGCGCAGGTCGCGGGGAGTGGCCACTGTCCTCCCATACCGGCCAACACCGGTGCAACCGGCCTTGGAACATTCGTTTACCCGACCGACCGGCACTATCTGTCGGGCTTTGACTACTCAACCAAGACAAACCACCTGGGAATCGACCTGGCGGCCAACTTGGGTGATAACATTTATGCGGCCGATGGCGGCGTCGTGGTGTACGCAGGCTCGAACGGCTACGGCTACGGCAACATGATCATGGTTGACCACGGGACTGGCTTTCAGACCCTGTATGCGCATCTAAGCCAAATCTTCGTGAGCTGCGGCCAGAATGTGACGCAGGGTCAAACCGTCGGCGCGGCGGGGATGACTGGCCACGCGAGCGGGCCACATCTTCACTTCGAGGTCCGCACGGCGACGGCCGTGATCGATCCATGGACCGTATTGCCGGCACCCTAATCTGATATAATCCGGCCCGCCCGGGCGCGTAGCTCAGTCGGTTAGAGCGCATGTATCACACACATGAGGTCGGGGGTTCGAGCCCCTCCGCGCCCACCAGATACCCAGATATGGGCTGACCTCTTGCAGACACCGTCATATCACCCAGATATGGCGGTGTTCTATGTCAACTCAAACTCAGACAACACAGAAATGGTCACTTGTGTCGGTCGCCCTGACCGACGCCTACACCGACTTCATGCTCAGCCGGCAGGCCATGCAATGCAGTCCTGCAACGCTACAGTTCTATAAGTTCACCTTGGGCGCATTCCTTGCTTGGCTAGAACGGCGAGGGGTGACCGCGCCCCAAGAACTCACGGCCCGCCTCGTAAGGCAGTATCTCGCAGAATTGGTTGGAAGGGGGAAAGCAGATGGAACCGTTCGAGACCACGCCCGAGCAATCCGGACGCTGGCGATTTTCTGGCAGGCCGAGAACTACATCGCCGAGCCAGTGAAGTTTGCCATGCCAAAGGTGGCAAAGAAGAGGTTGCCGGTGCTGACTGCTGAGGAACTGAAGAGAATCCTAGCAGCCTGCACGAACTCGCGCGACAAAGCTCTCGTTCTTATGATGGCCGACAGCGGCTTGCGACGAGCAGAGGTGTGCTCCCTGAATTGGGGAGATGTGGATTTTGCGACTGGACTGGTTGCGGTCAGGCGAGGCAAAGGCGGTAAGGCAAGGAGCGCGGTAGTGGGTGCGGGCACCCGCCGCGCTCTGCTTGCCTACCGTAGAACAGTCGAAAACGTATCCGATAACGGACCTGTTTTCCAAGCGCGGCAGGGCGCACGCTTCACTGGTTCGGGGCTTTTACAGGTATTGCGGAGGCTATCAAAGCGAACGGGAGTTCATGTCACCCCGCACGCATTGCGCCGCACCTTCGTCATCTTGTCGCTACGCGTGGGCATGGACGTGCTTCACTTGCAGGCAATGCTAGGCCATGCAGGCCTCGAAATGGTGCAACACTACGCGCAGATGGTCGACGAAGACTTGCTGCAAGCGCACAGAGCGCACTCCCCCATTGACAACCTCGCGCGGCCAAAGTAAGCCAGCTTTCCACGCCAGCAGGACCAAGCCGATTACACACGGCGGCATGATACAGATTTCGTATGCATCAAGCGTCGGCTGAGCCACAATAAAGCAGACCGCGGCATAAGCGAACGCGACTGCATAGAAGACGCGGAGATATGGAACGCTCTTGCTCATTTGTTTGGCTACTTTAATTCGGCGAGAAGCAAAGCCTGCCCGTCCTTCCAATGCCCCGATGCTATTGAGAGCAGGACTCTGATGGTCGGGTCGTAATCCATGAATGTCTTATACGGCGCTACCGTGATATCCAAATTGCTCTCTCCAGCGTACGCGACAACATCGGCAAACAGTTGGTCGCTGCTTCCGAGGTCTCCCCCACCATCCTGAATCTTCTTGTTCCAGATGTCATGGACCAGAGTCCATCCCGTGAATGCTTGGTCAAGGGCGGTCTTGGTCTCCGGGGAGATGCTCTTTGGTGAAGGGGTGGCGAGCGCCAAGTCGTAGTCCCCTTTCGCCTTTGCCAACTGCTGGCTTAAGTCGGAGAATGTGATGCCCTGCGCAGTCATCGCGGTCAGCGTCGCGCCATCCGCCAAGATCGTGTTCAATCGGCTTCTAAGGTCTGCGGAGAAACTCGGCTTCGCGGGAGCGCATGCAGCCAAGACAAAAAACAGAATTGCGGCAAGCCTCTTCATCGCTCAACTCCTTCTGCCTCTTAGAGTATCGCGCCCGGCGCGCTGCAAAGTCAAGAAACGAAAGTCACCTGTTTGCACATTGCGGAAGAGAAAGGCGCCTTAAGTTGCCGGGGTTTCTTCGCTCTCGACCCACGAGCGCGCAGGGCGCACTCCCCCTAGTTTCTTCCCAACTCACCGTAAATGACTTTGAGCTCAAATGATGACTTTAGCGGCGCCATAATTCAACTCCATTCTTGACAGAGCTTCTCTATTTACAGCCGGTACCGAATGTCGGAAAATCCGTGAAATCGGGATTTGTGATATCACGAAGGAATTTCGTTCCCGGCCAGCCTGTCTGATACCAATACAACATGTATCTATATATTTCGCTGTCAGGTACGAGGGGCTCGATCTGCAAGTATTTCTCTTCGGCATACCTCTTATCACAATAGAAGATGATGTTCATGAGTTGGTATCCAGAATGTTTGGATTGATAATACGTGATTAGTTTCATTGCATCGTCTTTGGGAAATGATTTAGCAACAACAATATAGTAGTCGACCATTCTGCCATCATCATATAGATCATTAACAACATGCGCGGGTAGCGAGGTTGGCGGGTTGACTAATCCGCCCATGTTTCCGGCAAAGTAGAGAATAACGGCACAACCGCAAGCAACTAGGAACAATGCGCCAAGAACAACTATCCAAGTATTGCTTTTCTTGCGGGGGACTTTCGAGGCTATATTGACTGGTCTACTTGGGGCAACTTGATCCTTGCTTTTGCTGCCATTGCGCCCCTCCATCAATTCATGTAGTCGGCTTTGGGCAATAACGTTGTTGGGGTTTATCTGCAAGACACGTTTCAGGCTTTCAATGCGGTGTGCAGGGTTATCCAAGATATCGGCGAGAAGCAACCAAGCATCGGCATTATGGCTATCGCTATCAATAATAGCAGCCAAGATTTGTCGGGCTGTCCTTTTATCCCCTCTTGAGATGGCATCACGTGCGCTATTCAGTTGTTGGGAATTATCAGTAGCCATCAGAGACCCCTTAGGACAACTCCCTACTTCTTGTTTCGGCGTTTCTGGCTGAGCTCCTGTACGGCCTTTTCCCGCATCAGTCTGTGGGCTACGCTGTCAGCAGGCTCGATGACTAGGCCTTTGGGATCGTGGTTGCGCATCGTCCGAAGAAGCTGAAGAGCGAACCTCGCAAGATTTACCCACGAATATATCTTACTGCGGCTATCAAATGACGACAAGCCCTGCTGGGGCACGCTGGGGTCGAAATGGTACAGCACTACGCGCAGATGGTACATGAGGACCTACTGGACGCGGACAGGGCGCACAGCCCGATTGATAATCTCTCGCGGCTAACGTAGCACGGCCCCGGCGCTTGCAATATGCCCACGTTGGCGCGACAATGGGTCGGAAGACAGGAGGGGTAGCGACATGTTCTTTGGGCGGCGCACCGTACGCTGGCCTCTAGGCAGTGGATCGTTCTACTGCCCCAAGTGCAAAGCTCCATTCCCATACGAGCACATACGACCCGAGCGGGACTCCTATGTGGGCTTCTTGTTCTGGGCCTCGCACAGGTCAACGCCCCTACATGGGGAGGAATACGTTGAGTGCGGTGGTTGCGGGACGCATTTCGAGCCGACCATCCTGCGGCGGGACATTCAGGAGATACTTAGGCTGGTATCGCAGGTGGATAGCGTATTGCGCGGGGGCATGCCCTTTGATGCTGCGAGGGACTGGCTAATCAAGCTGTGCGGAAGCGCTGAGGTTGCGGATCGTGCTCTACAGATCGCGTGTTAACCGTTGACGGGCACAGACAGCACTCCCCGATTGTTAATCTGTCGCGGCTAGAAGGAGCGGGGGGCGGAATACTCTCTGGCGTTGCTTGAAAGGAGTCCGTTTCGTCCGACACTTGATAGCGCGATGCGACTTCACTAGTGTTTGTATGAGAGTAGCCACATCGTACGCGGCGCTCACAGCGAGCAGGAGACACCCATGAAAAAGGCAATCTTCATCGCTTCGGCGATTTTTCTGGTGGGAAGTCTTGTTGGAGTTGGCATCTTGCTTTACCACAACATTGAGAAGGACAAGAGACTCTCCAGCTTAACGTCTGAGCTGAATCAAAGTGATTCCCAACTAACTCAGGCCAATTCTCAATTATCTCAGGTCAATTCTCAGTTATCAAAAGCAACGAGCGACCTTGCCGAAAGAGATACGGCAATTGCCTCGCTTAAGTCATCGTTGAATACAACGAACCAGAAATATCAGGATGCGTACCGCAGGGCCAACGAGGCCACCTGCGCCGAAACAATACCCACCGATCAAGTGGCGTCCGTTTCCACCAATCAGTCCTTAAGCGACCCCATCATCAGAGCGATGGAAGCTGAATATGGCAAGCCGTTTGTGAGCAGCTCTTTTGCACCCGTTTGGAGTAACAGCAAGACGGCGATTTTCACAGCACGAAACGCCAACAATGAAACGGATAAAGTTGTGGCAACATGGGACCTTAACACAGGACGACTTGCGGGCATCTATGACATGGGTCAGGGCTGTTTCTACTTCCTTCCATGAAAGCAATCGACCCATCTAGATTAGGGCAAGCCGGAATCGTGGCAAGCAGTCGCTCCCAAGTCACTCAGTGTCCCTAAGGCATACTTGGCAGGCCACAGGGCAAAATGCGCTGGTTTGACTATCGGCTCGTGCTGCACTCGAGGTAGTCTTCAATGAGCAACAGAAAGACGTTGGAAGACTCTATTCTGGATGACCTTCAGAAAACTGGCTATCCTACTGAAATTCTGACCGCCAGTATTATGGAGCAACACGATTGGGGCATACTTCACAATCCTTCGTATTGGGACACCGAAGAAAACCAGAGTAGAGAGTTCGACATACAGGCCTACAGGTATTGGCCGAACGCTGGCGGCAGCGTCACCGTCGGCGCCTACCTAATTGTCGAGTGCAAAAAAAGTGAAGCGCCGTGGGTATTCTTTACCACGGCGGAGATGCATCATCAAGCTCGACTCGGTCGATTCATCAAGTGGCATTCATCGGCACTCGTGGCGTTCACGAGCTTCGAGACGCCCGATGCAGTGATATCGGACGATGAGCTGCGAGAGTTCCACCATTATTTTGGACCACCAAGACTAGCCCGTACGTTCCACGAAGCCCTAAAGAAACAGGAAAACGCCGAGCACTCTCCTAGGGTCTATGCAGCAGTGATGTCAACCGTGAAGGCCACTCTGTTTCGTCGGGGCCAACCGCCTCCGGAAGGACACTTGAGCATCTTCTATCCGGTGATTGTTTTCAGCGGGAATCTAGACCAGGCATCTGTAAGTCCTGACAAGTCTATCGAACTCACACCCAATTCCCATATCATATTGGCGTTCAACTATATCCAGCACGAGCCGACGAACCAAGGTCCGGCTTGGGCAGGTCAGCACAGATTCGAGATAGATGTGGTGCACGAGAGCTATCTTCCAGAGTTCCTCAAGATTGTTGAGGCGGAACACCGCATAATCGCGAGTAAGCTCTAGTCAACGCACCTATCGTCTCGTAGATCCCGCGTGGTGCTTGACACCGCCAACTTTCTGCCGTAAAATAGGTTGTGACAATGTAACTTCTCACAATCAATAGAGAGGCGCGCCCATGAAGACCAACCACGTCTTGGTGAAGCTCAGCAGAGATCCGCGGGCCATGATTGTCAAGTTGCTAGAAGATGACCCCCGACTGGTGTCGAAGCACACCACCCGCCAATATAAGTCAGACCTCTTCGACTTCGAGAGCTGGCGCGCTGGCCGCCCGCTGACGAAAATGCTTGTCGAAGAATACGCGGCCAAACTCCAAGGTGAGGGCAAAGCCCCAAATACGATAAATCAAAGGCTGGCGGCCATTCGCTGGTATGCCCGCAAAATCGCAGACCTAGCTCTCGACTATTCGGCCGATCCTGAACTCGCTGACCTCTATGCCCGCCAAGCAGCACGTATTCTCATGGTCCGCGACGTGAAGGGCAACAGCGAACGCCAAGCGCTGCCCGGCAGGCACATCGAGCAGGGCGAACTTGCTGCGCTGATGTCAGCGTGTGCCGCAGACGCCTCCCCAGCAGGGGCACGGGACGCCGCTCTGATTGCACTCGCTTGGTCAACGGGGCTACGCCGAGACGAAATCTCTCGCCTTACGATGGCAAACCTGCACACGGAGCGCACCAACAGCGTCGACATCTCCATCGTAGGCAAGGGTCGAAAGGCACGTGCGGTCTACGTGAACGACGGAGCGCTTGCCGCCCTCACGGATTGGCTCGCCATTCGCGGCAATCTTCAAGGCGGCCTGTTCGTCAATATAAACAAGGGCGGCAAAGTGCTGCCCGGCAGGCTTTCGGGGGAAGCACTGCGCAAGATCCTTGACAAACGGGCCAAGCAGGCCGGGCTCGCGGTGGGGGGTGACATGGCACGACTTCCGACGCACATTTGCGGGGAACCTTTGGGCCGCTGGCATCGACGGCGTGACGATCCAGAAGCTTATGGGGCATGCGTCACAAAATCAGACGGCGTTGTATGATCGGCGACCTGATGAGGCTAGGCGGCAGGCCGTCAAAGTGCTGCACGTGCCGTATCGAGCCCGTTCGCCAAGAACCTGAGGCCTTTTACGAAACCTACGCTTCCTTAGAAACACTCGCGCGATCCGTTTTCTCAGGCTTTTCGCGCTAGAATAGAGTGTGAGCAACGGGGATCCCGTCTTGTACGCGACCCATGCTGGACGTGTACAGATCCACGGCGACGCCCGTACCGAGCACGTCAACTGAATAAGGCGGCGAGCCTCGCTGAAAAGCAGGCCCGCATTCTCTCAAACGGCAAAGGAGGCCCAAAGGGTGCCCTTTGCCGTTTGGCCGTTAATGTCCCAGCCCCCACCCGGCGGGCCTGTCGGGTGGGGGCTGGGAGAAAGGAATTGTCAAATGCATCCTAGCACATCTGCCCCTATCAAGGCAAATGGGCGCGTCACTCTCACTTCTGTGGAATCAGCCAAGAGTAGTAAGACAGCGAAGTACCAAGCTACGATTGCCCGACTGCTGGCCGACCGGCCGATGGCCTATCACCCTGACATGGCGAAAGCGTTGGGCGGTGTGAAGGCGGCCGTATTCCTCCTCCAGCTTCTATACTGGAATCATAACCCGACGGCTGAAGAACGCCGTGGGTGGTTTTGGAAGACTTCCCACGACCTGTACGATGAAATCGGCATGTCGGATGATGAACAGACCTCCACTCGTGGCTACCTTGCAGGCGCAGGCCTCATCGAGGTGAAGCTCGACTACCCTGTGTTCCACATACGGGAGGGCGGCACGAGAACGATGTGGCACCGCGTGCATTGGTATCGGGTAAACCTCAAGAAGCTAACTGCGTTGATGGATCTTTACTATCAGACTGGCGTGCCGCTGATACCTAGAAAATCGGGCAATCCGAGGCACCAGAGCCAGCCACGCGACCACGGTCGGTTTGCCAAGGCAACGAAAGTCGGGCTTCACCGACAAAATCGGCCAAGCGCGCCGACTAATACGGTGGGACACACCGAATAGTTCGGCGCATAACATGAGACTACTCAGGAGATTACGCAATCTTGACTGTTCTTCAAACAGTCGACCGCCATGTGGAGAACACACAGGCGGTCCTCATCTTTTTCTTCTCGGAAAGGAGTAACCATTGAGCGACCAACAAGCGGCGCATACGGTAGGGGCTGCTAGCAGGCAAGTAACAGGCAGGAAGCGCCTCCCTACCCGGACTTCGTGGAAGAAGGGAAAGTCCGGCAATCCGGCTGGCAGGCCCGCAGAGAGTCAGTCTTGGTCCGGCGTGATCCGGGAGGTTACAGATAGGAACCCTGACGAACTGGCGGCAATGGTCGGAGGCAAAGAGACTGGGCTGGGCCGGGCGCTCCTGCAGATGCCGCGCGGCGTGCCGCTGAAGCGGCTGATTGCCGTTCGTGTCGCCATGGCCATCATGTTGGAGCCTTCCGCTGGCCTACTTAATACCTTGATCAACTCTGAGAGTTTGGCCGACGTCGAAGAACGCCTATCGAGGCTTGAAACGAGCAGACCGTGAGAAAAAAAGGTGTCAGCCTGATTTCCGAATACGGCGCCGAAGCAAACCTGCGGCGATTGGCAGCCGTGACCATCCGTCAGGCGGTCAACGACTTCCGCTCGCAAGACCCTCTGCGGGCACTGGATGCGTTTCTGTGGCTCTCTGGTGAAGAAGCCGACGTATGGTTTGAAGCCGCCAGCATGCAAGGCGTGGACCGCCTGAAATTCATAGCCTCCGGCCGCGCCCGGCGGCTGGCAGGACGTTTGTTTAGATAGGAGGATCGAATGGATCAAGTTCAGAGCATATTCGAAGGCATGTCGCGTGTGGAACTCGAGCGATTCCGCGAATTGATTGTTCCGACGTTGCATGCGATACGAGCGAGAATCACCAACAAACAGCTCGTTAGTCTTCAGCCTCCCATAGAGGAGTCTACGAAGCAAGAGGTCGAAAACATCCTGAACCGGATGGAAGCGAATCTTGACGCCCTGTCTTCGGGCCAAAAAAGCCTCAATGCAGCACGTCTTGAACACAAGCAGCTTGCCCGCGATCTTGAGCTTCTCATTTGGGCTGACGCCATGGGCACGGCCATAGAACATGAACATACGCGAAATTCTACGACGCCTTGAACGGCTGGAGAGCGACGCCGTGGAGGAAGATCCGGACGCACTAATCCTCTTCCACGCGGACGAGCACCCGGAGATTGACGGCAAGTATTTCACGCCAGCTGAGGCGCGGGAAATAGAGCGCAGGCTGGGCTTGGACGTCATCCGGATCGTCGTCAGGGACGAGCCGCCAGAAAAGCGTTGACGGTTTTCACACGTCGAGTTAGCATTAATCGACGGGCGGCAGGCGGGATTGAGCGCTTGCCTACCTAAATCCTAAAGGCGAATGTGACGGTGGCTAGGGGAGCTTTGCCACGAACTGCGCGGGTGTAGTTCAGTGGTAGAACGCTTGCTTCCCAAGCAAGATATCGTGGGTTCGAATCCCACCTCCCGCTCAGAAGAGCCGAGGCCAGGAGCCTCGGCCTTTCTGTTTCGGCTGGCTATGTCTGGGTTGAATCCGCGCACCTCTGGATTGACGCGGCCTCGTAAGGGCGCGATAATGGATTCGATAGCTTGGGTCGGCTCGCCAAAGACGCTTCCAGGGAGGCAAAATGAGACTTAAGAATGGCGGCGTGATCGCCGCTTCAATAGTGTTGATCGCAGCATCCATCGCGTGCGATGGAGAGAAGACCGCGGTGCCTGCAGCCCCGGCGGTCGCCACGGTTGAGTTGGCAGTCGCCACGGTTGAGTTGGCAGTCGCCCCGACACCCACCCTGCTGCCGGAGCCCACGGCTACCAGCGATCCGTGCATCCCGTGGAACCAAGTGACCGCGGCCATGAAGGGCAAGGTCGTTTGTATGCGCGGCTTGATCACCAAGTTCGACCAGTCCCGCTCGGTGGGCACGCGCTACTCATTCTCAGATAAGTCGGGCACCTTCTTCCTTTTCAGTGCGAAATACGAGATCACGAACCCGAACACGGGCAAGACCATTGCCCCGGGCACGTGCGTGGAGGTGACCGGCCCGATCGATGTCCAGTCCGGCACGCCGTTTATCAATCTCGATAAGCTCGTCGAGAGCGGCACGCTGTCGGGCTTCACCTTCTACGAAGGCACGTCCGCCTGCGAATAGCCTGTCACGTTTGCAAATCCCCGTCCGGGCGGGGCAGAAACGCCGAGGTTGAACACCTCGGCGTTTCTGTAATTCTGCTGTTATGGTGCCTAATTTGACCGGTAAGTGGAATCTATTCGGAGGTCAGCCTATGTTGGGCAAGGCCAAGATTTTGTATGTCGAAGACAATACCGACAACCGAAAACTAGTCCGCCGCGTGCTCGAAGCCGAAGGCTACGAGGTCATCGAGGCGCAGGACGGGAGGCAGGCACTCGAGCGCCTCGAGTTCCCAGCCCATCGATCTGGCACTGATGGACATCAACATGCCGGACATCGACGGCTTGGACTTTTTGAGGAGCGGCCGCGCCCGCAGATTGCACAGGAGGAGTATCGTATGAAAGACGACGTTTTGAGTCTGTTCGAAGGACTCTCTAAGATTCAGGCGGAGCGGCTCCGCGCTGAGATATTGCCAACATTGCAGGAGGTCCGCCGCATTATCACGGGCGAAGCGAAGCGGATGCCGGTGGCAGAACTTACCCGCGGTTTTGTGACCCAGACTCTCGACGGCATGGACGAAAACATTGAGGCGCTGCCGCGCGTCGAAGCCGAAGCACTGGCGTTGGCGGTCGACCACGAAAGAGGGCAGATATGAACGCACACGAAATGCAGCGACGACTTGAGAGGCTGGAAAACCGACCCGTGGAAGAAGCACCGGACGCAGTTGTCATGCACGCGGACGAGTACCCGGACCTAGACGGCGTGAGATTAGCGCCAGCTGAAGCGCGGGAGCTAGAGCGTCAGATAGGCGGACAGTTCATTCGGGTCTTCGTCAGGGACGAGCCGCCAGAAAAGCGTTGACGGTTTTGACACGTCGAGTTAGGATTAGGGCATCGGGTGGCAGGCAGGAATGAGCGCTTGTGTTCCCGAAATTCACAGGTGAATATGACGGTGGATACAGGCGTAGCTCAGTCGGTTAGAGCGCATGTATCACACACATGAGGTCGGGGGTTCGAGCCCCTCCGCGCCCACCAGAGTCATCTCAAATCAGCGACCCCGCCGAATTCGGCGGGGTCGCACTTCTTAGCTGACGAGGCATGACTCGGGCAGAGTGAAGGCTATCGCGCCCGCATTCACCAGCCCCCTGTGCGCTGTCGATTCCTCAGCGCATCCTGTAGAGCCGCAAGCATGTCGATGAAGGATTCCCGGCTGGCGGCCCCCGCGTTCGTGGCCTCTTCTTCGAGCCGGCCGAGCAGGTATACCATCCACGACTGCCAGGCACGGGGATTACTCTGCGTTTCCGATATTTGCCTGGCTGCCTGATTCAGTGTTTCACGGAGTTCGTCTTCCTGGCCCATTTCTGACCTCTCCTGTTCGCGTGGACGTCATGTTCTGCAGACTTGATTTCCGACCGCAGCTCATGTGACGTGAGGCCAACTTGTTTCAGACCTGTAACAGCCTCTTCATTATAGTGCAGATGCCCACTCCATCGGCTTCGGCCCTCCAAGTACCGCCGGGCGCAGACCCCAGTGCCTAAGATGAGAGGCAGTATAATCTCGCGACCAATGGCGACCCGTTCGAACGAGACTTGGATTGCTGATCTCCGCGCTGAAGGTCCGGCGCGCGAATCTGCATTGGCGGATCTGCGCGCCGTGATCAGCCATGGACTGCCGTACGCGCTCTCCCGCTGGCTCTCGCCGGACAATGCCGTCTTCATGCCTTTAGTCGAGGAGGTCACGCAAGAGACCCTACTGCGCGTTCTGGATCAGCTGGACACGTTCGAGGGACGGAGCCTGTTCACGACGTGGGTGCACAAGATTGCGGTCCGCATCACCCTGACCGAGCTCCGCCGGAAGCGCTGGCAGGATTCATCGCTTGACGAAATACTCGATAACGACGAGACGCATGCCCCAGCCGGCCTAATGGCCGACCGAGCACCGGGCCCGGAGGCGATTGCGGAGCGGGTGGATATGTTGGAGCACGTCCGCCGCATTCTGGATCAGGAACTGACCCCCCGACAGCGCCAGGCCCTGGTCCTCCTCGGGATTCAGGGAATCCCGCTCGAGGAGGCCGCGAGGCGAATGAAAACGAACCGAAATGCCCTGTACAAGCTGCTGCACGATGCGCGTTTGCGACTTAAGCGACGGCTCATGGCCGAGGGGCTTTCGGCGCGAGAGGTCCTTTCGGCATTCGAGCAGAAATGACCGGTCTCATAAAGCCGTAAGATTGCCCCGAGGTCAAACGTCCTATGTCTAGAAGCAACATGCAGGACTTCTTGAAACACCTAGCGGGTCACCTCGGCGGGGATGAAAAAACAGTCTCCGATGAGGCAATTAGAGGCTTTTTGCGAGCCCTGGAGGACGTGCGAGTGCAGGACGTGCCTTGCAGCCAGGTTTTCTCGCGTCTTGACGAGTACGTCGAGAAGGAACTCAACGGGGAAGATGCGGCAAGACTGATGCCGCTTCTAAGGGAACACCTGGATCTGTGCCAGGATTGCTGTGACGAGTACGAGACCTTGCTGGCCGCCGTTGAGAAATCGTCAAAGGCGCCTTTGCAAGGATCCGCTTGACGGCGCGGCCGGCGGCGAGTCAGTGGGCCCTATCAAATAGTTGCTCGCCCGCCCGGATGGGCACTCGCAGACGATTCTCGAAGGGGGTCAGTGGACAGGACCAGTGATCGTTGTACGCACAATACGGATTGTAGGCCAGGTTGAAATCCACCAGGAAGCGGCCGCCGGGAAGAGGTTCGGGCTCAAGATATCGACCGGCGGGGTAGGTTTCCTGACCAGCAAGTGAATCCACGAATGGGAGGAAGAAGCCGTTCGGGCCCTCGTAGACGGTCAATTCGGCCTCCTGCCCGTCAACCTCGAAGCGAATTCGCCCGTGCCGATGGTAGACCTGCACATCCCCAGTGGAAGTCTGCATCTCGACCCGATTTGGCTGCGGCAGAGGCTCCGCAGCCAGCTCGAAACGTAGGCCGGGGTTCTCGGGAAAGTACTTGAGTCCCGCGAAGGCCCGTTTTTGCTCCTCAGCCAGCGGGCTCTGATAGTCGGATTTGAAGAAATCGTCCTTTTGGGCTCGAAAAGTCTCAAGTTCGTTCATGGAATTCCTCACCAAAATCCGTCGCACAGACGCCCGACGGGACTGGAAACTTACGGGGCTTGCCATTTCGCCCGGGTTGTGCTATTTTAGTCCGGAGGGATAATGAGATGCCGGGTACCCAGAAAACAGTCATGATCGTCGAGGACGAGCCCGATGTCTCCGAGTTGTTCGCGGAGATGATGCGCCTGAGCGGGCTCCGGGTCATAAAGACCTACACCAGCACACCAGCCATGACCCTGATCGAGCAGGAAAGACCGGACCTGGTTATCCTGGATGTCATGATGCCCGACGTATCCGGCTTGGAGGTCCTGACCTACCTGCGCAGCGATCCGAACCTGGCGTCCATCCCCGTTGTAATCGTGTCTGCCAAAGCGTCTCCGGCCGACATCCGGGCCGGACTGGACGCAGGCGCAACCGTGTATCTAACCAAACCGGTGGGATACACCGATCTCAAGGGTGCTGTGGATCGCCTGCTCCAGACGGCCTAGCGCAAATGGGCCTGTTGCGGGCGTTTCTTGCTGCCGAGCTCCCCCCCAACCTGCAGGACGCAATTCAAACAGCCACCGCCAGCGTGCGGCGTAGTCTCGGAGCGGATCTGGTACGCTGGGTTCCGGCGCACAACGTCCACCTGACGTTGAAGTTCCTCGGCGATGTCTCGCCAGCCAGCCTGGACCTAATCAAGCATATGCTTGAAACCGAAGCAGGAAACCATGAGCCATTCGATGCGACTATCGAAGGGTTTGGATGCTATCCGAGTGCCCGGAGGCCGCGGATACTTTGGGTGGGGCTCGAAGCTCCACCCAGCCTCAGCTCTTTGCATCACGACCTGAACGCAGCCGCGGCTCGGCTTGGGTATCCCGCTGAAGACCGCGACTTCTCTCCGCATCTGACGATCGGGCGCGTGCGCCAGAATGCAACGGCCACCGAACTGCAGAAGATCCGGGCGGAAGTAGAGCACCTGCAGCTGGGCAATCTGGGAACGACACGGGTCGAATCCATTCATCTTTTCAAAAGCGATCTTCTACCTACCGGCTCTGTCTATACCAGGTTGTTCACTGCCCAATTGGGTATTGCATAGGCAAAGGCCTGGGCCGAAGGAACCCGCGGACGGTGTCAATCGCGATACCCACGCGCGCAATCCGTGAAGCTGGCGGCCTTGACCCCCGCAGTCAGGACGGCACCATTAGGGATGTGCTCCCCTGGCGGATGGTGCCACGCCCGAAATCCCGCAGCAGCGAACAGAGAATGCCTTCAGGGGCTACAATCTGTATGAGGACGGCACGCGCCGCCGCTCGAGACGAGGTGATCTCTGGACGCACTTGAACTGGCTCGCATGATTGTTGGATCGCTTGAAGACAAGAAGGGCGAGGATATTCTGCTCCTGGATATCAAAGACATCGCCTCATTTACGGACTATTTTGTGCTCTGCACGGGAACCAGTGATCGAATGCTGGATGCGCTGGCTGAAAGCACGCTGGACACCGTCCGAAAGCGACACCGCAAGGCTGGGCGAAAACAAGGCGAGGCCCGCGAGGGCTGGGTGGTGGTAGATTACGGCGATGTGGTCGTGCACTTGTTCTCGCCGGACCAACGCGAGTACTACGATCTCGAGGACCTTTGGCAGGACGGCAAGGTCCTGCTGAGAGTCCAATAGCCGGACTTCAACCCGCGAAAAATCGATAAATCCAGGCTCCCGTGGGCAGTTGCAGGAGGGTCGCGGCCCTGTTTCTCAAGCTGGGACTGACGGCTTTTGGGGGGCCAGCGGCGCACACCTGGGCATGATGCACGACGAGGTCGTGAAGCGCCGCCGCTGGCTCAATGATCAGGAGTTTCTGGATCTGGTGGGGGCGACCAATCTCATCCCGGGTCCCAACTCCACCGAGATGGCAATCCATCTCGGCTTTCTGCGGGCGGGCTGGCCCGGGCTGATCGTGGGTGGGGTGTGCTTTGTCGTGCCCGCGATGCTGATCGTGCTGATCCTCGCGTGGGCCTACGTGATATTCGGACAGTTGCCGCAGGCGCAATGGCTGCTATATGGGATCAAGCCGGTCGTCATCGCCATCATCATCCAGGCGATCTGGAACCTCGGAAGAAAGGCTGCCAAGAATCTGTTGCTGCTCATGGCCGGCCTGGTTATCCTGTGCCTGTACTGGTTCCTGCACGCCAACGAGATCGTTCTGCTTTTCGCAAGCGGCCTCGTGGTGATGGCGATTGGCAACTTCGAACGGCTGCGGACGCAAGGCACACAGGCTCTTCTGCCGCCCGCAATCAGTTTCTCGATACTGTCATCCGGGGTGGCCGTCGCCGCAACGGCGTTCAGCCTGCCGATTCTCTTTCTGACATTCCTGAAGATCGGAGCGATCCTGTATGGCAGCGGGTACGTCTTACTCGCATTTCTCCGATCCGATCTGGTGCTCCGGCTGCACTGGCTTACGGACCAACAACTGCTGGATGCGATCGCGATTGGTCAGGTGACCCCCGGCCCGCTCTTCACGTCGGCCACCTTCATTGGGTACATTCTGGGCGGCGTGCCCGCAGCGGTCCTGGCGACTGTGGGGATCTTCCTGCCCTCTTTCGCATTCGTAGCCATCTCGAATCCGCTCATACCCAAGGTGCGGGCCTCCCCCTGGGTCAGTGGGTTTCTGGATGGAGTGAATATTGCCGCGCTCGAGTTTGATGGCGGGGGTAACGATCCAGTTGGGGTGGGCCTCCCTGGTCGACCTCCCAACCCTGGTGATCGGCGCCGTCGCCCTCGGCTTGCTCCTTCGCTACGGGATCAATTCGACGTGGCTGATAGCGGGGGGCGCCATTGCCGGGATCCTGGTGTCGGCGATCCTCTAGATTGCCGGCGCGCGACCCGAGGCGGGCGTCTGGATCTCACTTCTCCAGAATCCAGCGGTCAACCTCGCGCTTCCAGGATACCAATTCATCTTCCCTGAACCAAAGCGAGATTTCTTTCTCTGCGTTGGCAGGCTCATCTGAGGCATGCGTCAGATTGCGCCCGACCTCCAGGGCGAAGTCGTGTCGGACCGTCCCAGGCGAGGCCTCGGTCGGACGGGTAGCACCCATCGTCTGTCGCACCGCAGCCACGGCGTTCGGCCCTTCCCAGACCATCGCCATGACGGGGGCAGAGGTGATGTAGGCGATCAAACCATCATAGAATGGTTTGCCCTTGTGGATCGCGTAGTGCGTCTCAGCCAGCTGCCGATCCACGTGCAGAAATCTGGCGGCCACCAGCTTCAATCCGCGGTGCTCGAGGCGCGAAATCACTTCGCCGACCAAGCCGCGCTGTACCCCGTCCGGTTTCACAAGCACTAAAGTCCTTTCCACCTTGCCTCCGTGTCAAAGAAGTCGAAGTCGAATATGAGGACGTACTCACGGGAGTGCCGCATCTGACCGCAAATCCTCCCCTCCACTCCAGGTGCACCTCGCCGCACTCATTACGCATGGACATTGCTCGGGCAGAGATGCGCACACATGAAAAGGGCGACCGGCTGGGTCGCCCTTGGCTGTGATCAGCGCAGCAATTCTTCGGCCTTGGTATAAGCGTCCAAGGCCTCCTGCAGCCGGTTGGCACGCATGTAGGCGTCCCCCAACGCCTGCCAGATGGGCACTTCAACCGGATAGCGATACAACGCATCCCGCAGATCGCGGATGATGTCTTCAAGGGACTTGCCTTTGCGGATCAGCCGCGCGTAGAGATCCAATGCCGCGGCGATGTTGCCACGCCCCAACTCTGATTCAGCGCCAAGGAGGGAAGCCTGCGTCACGCCGATGGCCTTGGGTAACACTGCGGCCGGCCTGGGTCGAGGCGGCACGGAGGGTCGTGGGCTGCTTTCCGGTGCCGGGGTGGAACCCGATGAGGGGATCGGCGCGGATGCCACTGCCGGCGCCTCCAGATTCGCTGGAACTGCTTCCTGCGCGGGCCGTCCAGCTTGCTCGGCTGGGCGCCAGTCGGCGGGGTGAGTTGGCTCGGTCACATGTGGTGTGGGCTCGTTTTCGGTCCGCAGCCAGAGGGGCACACCTGCCTCAGACGAGGCCGCTGGCACGGCCTGGGATTTCTCCTCATCAAGGCCAGCCAGCCACTCGGGCAGATCGACCGCGGATTCCGCCACACCAGGTGAGGTCGCCGGAATTTCAGCTGGGGCTGGGCGCGACCCAGCGGCATCACCGGCCAGCCATGAGGGCGCGTCGCCCAAGGCGGGCTTCCGAGCCGGCTTCGGTCCCGAGTTCATCGAGCCACGCCGGCACTTCGCCGGCTTCCATAATGGGCTGATCTTCGTGGTCTGCCTCGGCTCCCGGCGCAGCGGAAACGCCTTGTTCTGAAAGTCCGCTGATCCAGTCAAAGGGTGTGCCACCTGCTGGTTGCCCCGGTTCTACTTCGGACTCTTTGTCCTCGAAGTCGCCGGTCCGAAGGCTGCTCAGCCACTTGCCGGTCAGGTCCAGATCGGATGGGACTGGTTCCGGAGCGGGTGTGGCATTATCCTTCCGGAAGGTGTCCGGTTCCTGTTTGCCGATCTCGCGAGCTTTGTCGACCCAGTCGGGCGCAGTCTCCTTGCGGGCTTTTGGATCGGTCACCAACTCTTCGGGTTTCGCGCCGTGCTTTGCTGCCAGGCTTTCCAGCCAGGCCATCGCATCGTCCTGTTCGCGCTCGGTCGTGCCAAGTGACCCGAGCGACGCGGCAGGCTCACTGGGAGCGGACGCCGGTGCTTCCTCCCGTGCTGCGGGGCCGGCCCTCTGCACCGGGCTTTCAAGATCGGTCTCGAAATCTTTCAACCATGTGGGGGTTGAGTTGGGCTCGGGCTCCAATGGCTGCGGAGCAGTCCCCGAAGCCTCGGCCTGCTCGGGGGGCCTCGTAAGGGCCGAGGGTTCATCCACTTCGCGACCGCGGAGGTCATTCAGCCAATCCGGCGCCGAGGCGTCAATCTCAGGGGTCGACGACGACTCGACCCGTTTCGAAGAGACAGAACCCAAGCCGGTGAGCCAGTCGGGGGCTTCAACCGGAGGGATAGCAGGTTCGGATTCTCGTTCGTTCTGTTCGGCCGGCGCAAAGGCCTGCACCCAAGCCGGCAGGTCGGCAGGAACGGCAGCGGGGATCGATTCGGCTTCCTCCGCCATCGGCGCGGATTCAGGTGCAGACTCTGAGCTCTTCTCGGTCCAGCCTGCTTCTCTGAGAAAATCGGGGACTCCTGCGGAGGCCACCGAGGGCGGTTCAACTACTGAGGCAGATTGAGGCGCGCCGCCACTTGCAAGCCACTCCGGTTCACCTGCAGCGTGCGCAAAGGTTCTGGCCTCGATTCCGGGGCCGAGACCCAACACAGGGCCTTGCTCAGTCGAGGGCCCGGCGTACTCCAGCCTTTCCATGCTGACTGCACTGTCGGCCACATTTTCCGGATGGAACAGAGAGTCCGGTGCAAACGCCGCATAGGGATCGAGGTCGATGGCCCTCTGGCGGTATTCCTGTGCCGCAACAGCGCGCTGCGTTCCGGGCAGGATCTCCGCCATGAGGCGGTTGGCGTCCAGGCAATACGGATAGCGCCCCAGCAACTCTGTGCTGATGGTAGTCGCCTCGAGTTTTTGACCGCTGAGATAGCAGGCTTTGGCGAGCAGGACCCGCATGTCAGCCCGTTTGGGATCACCCCCCAGGACTGCCTTGATCTCCGAGATAGCCTGAGTGTACAACTCTCCCTGCATGTACATACGGGCCAAAGCACCGCGGGTCAGGCGGATCTTCGACGGCTCGATGCCGTCGCGCCGGGCAAACAGGCGCTGTAGTTCACCCTGGATGGCGGCGTTGGACGGCTGCATTTCAAAGGCGCGCTCCATGTGCCAGATGGCTTCATCGAGCTTCCCCTGATCATCGGCGATAATGCTCATCCCCACATGGGAGACGAAGTCCTCGGGCGCAGCCATAAGAACCCGTTCGAAGATATCTACAGCCTCCTGGTAGCGTTTGGCCTCCAGGTAGGCTTTGCCGAGCAGGCGATAGGTCTCGAGGTGTTTCGGATAGGTTTTGAGGATGTGCCGGCAGTGCGCGATGGCCTCATCGGTGCGCTGGTCGTGCTCGATCAGCCCCTCAATCTCACGATCGTAAGCTCTAAGGGAAATCTTGGCCATCTCTCTTCCAGCCCAAGTATGCCGCAATCCCAATCAAACTGCAAGCCTCTCGACGTTTCAGGGCCGTTTCAATACGTCCTGCCGGACCGACCGGCGAATCAGCGAGTTAGAAGGCTCCTGTCGGACAAGAACGCAAATCCGCTCTCTCATAGAAGAGGGGCAGCG
Organism: uncultured Chloroflexia bacterium; assembly: GCA_963739265.1. Classification (GTDB taxonomy): domain Bacteria; phylum Chloroflexota; class Anaerolineae; order Anaerolineales; family Villigracilaceae; genus Fen-1038. The sequence goes on along the minus strand of CAVTZR010000004.1, from coordinate 626,774 downwards.
GACTCAGCTGCCGGTCGCTGAAAACGTGAGCCGTCAAGACCTGCTCGCGCGCCTCGGTTTGCCTGGCTTCGTCACTGGCGTGGACCGAGAAAAGAGGAGCTCCCTGTTCGACGTAGTCGCCTACCTTGCGATAGATCAGAAATCCAACCGCGTGATCGATCGGGTCGGACTTGCTGGCGCGGCCTGCTCCGAGTGCAACCGATGCCTCCCCGATCACACGGGCACCCACTTCTGCCAGCCACCCCGAGCGAGGCGAGTCCACCGTCTCGATCCGGCGCGCTTTCGGCAGTTTCTCGGGGTGATCCACATAGGACACGTCGCCTCCCTGAGCCTGTACCAGCACGCGGAATTTTTCCAGTGCGCTGCCGTCAGAAATCGCGCGTTCTGCCATGAGGCGGCCTTCTCCCAAGTCCCTGGCCCTTCCCCCGATCATCAGCATGTGACTGCTAACGTGCAGGCAATGCTCACGAAGATCTGCCGGCCCGCCGCCTTTCAGCGCGTCGATGGCCTCCTTGACTTCCAGAGCGTTGCCAACCGCATTGCCCAGCGGCTGATTCATGTCCGAAAGGAGGCACACAACCTTGCGCCCGGCGAGATTGCCAATCCTGACCATCAGATCCGCGAGTTCGCGGGCTTCGTCGAGCGTTTCCATAAAGGCGCCCTGCCCCACTTTGACGTCAAGGACTATAGCCTGGGCGCCCGCCGCGATCTTCTTGCTCATGATCGACGAGGCAATGAGAGGGATGGATGGGACGGTTCCGGTCACATCCCGCAACGCGTACAGTTTGCCGTCCGCAGGCGCCAGCTCTATAGACTGGCCGGTGAGCACGATGCCCTTCTCCTTGAGTTGGCGCTTGAACTCATCGGTCGTCAAATCCACCCGATATCCCGGGATGGATTCCATCTTGTCCAGGGTGCCGCCGCTGAATCCGAGGCCGCGGCCCGACATCTTCCCGACAGGCAGCCCGCAGGCAGCCACGATTGGAAGCACGGCCAGAGAGGTCTTGTCGCCCACACCACCCGAAGAGTGTTTGTCCACCGCGATAGGCACAACCCCCGACAAGTCGAGGACGCTGCCCGAATGTACCATCGCCAGGGTCAGGTCGGTCGTTTCCCGCGGCGTCATGCCATTTAGCACCACCGCCATGGCCCAGGCCGACACCTGGTAGTCTGGAATTTCGCCCCGCACGAAACCCTGGACGAAGAAGTTGATCTCTTCCTGTGTGAGTTCGCTGCCGTCGCGTTTCTTGACAATGATATCGACCGCCCGCATGCCCTGCTCCTCGCCACTTCATTTTATCCGATTCGCGCTGGGGGCAGCCCGCCGATCGATGGCAGACGAGCGGACCGAGAGAAACGGCTGGCGCTCTCGAGGTGATCTCTCAGTGCCGCAAGTTGGCTCAATCACGATGCAGGTATCTTGAGCGCGAAGTGAAGACTGTCCCATTCCCCCACGAACCGAGAAGCAATGTGCTAGCGCCTGACGAGCTGCTGCCCGTCTTTGGTATCCTGGACATTCCAGCCCAGGGAAGCGATCTCCTCACGCAATCGATCCGACTCACCCCAGTCACTGTTCGATCGGGCCCGCTGGCGTTGCTCGGCCAGCTCCAGGACATCGGGGCCCGGTCCTGCGTCCGCGGGCTGGGATACCTCGCTGGCCAATTTCCAGGCACGGGGAGGGATGCCCAAATCGGCGCGCTCTGGCAGGTGCAATGCCCCCAGATCACTGAGGGGGAAGGTCGCACCGGCAGGATAGATCCTGGGATCGCAGTCACGGACCAGCGACACTGAGCTTACGCCGTTCACCAGGCAAGTGCGCTTTTCAAAGTCGATGATCAAGCCGGTGTGCTCGTCGAGGCCTACGGTGGTGTTCTCAGGTGGCAGGCTGTTGCACCAGACCGCAAATCGCTCCATTCCAACGAAGCAGCGACTCGTATCCACGTCGTCGCCACCCTCGGCATTGTTCCAATGAGGAATGAAGGAAAGCTGCATCCCGAAGTCGCTGAAGAGATCCAGGCCGCGGGCGCTGTAGACATCCTCACCCACCTTATAGATCTCGTACACGGGCAGGGCCCAGGCGCCGACGGCGATGGTCGCTGAAGATGCAAAGGCCAGGGCCGCGCCCCGACGGTGGCGCGCCCGGATCAGGTCCCATGCCAAGCTGCCCTGGAGCTGGCGGATCGCATACGTGGGGCTGCCGGGTCCCATGAAGATGAAGTTGGCGGAGGCGAGGGGCTTGAGGAGGGCCGGTTCATCCGGGCTAAAGGGCGAACCCCGCTTGCGGGCCGGTATTACATCGATGACGGGGTTGTAGTTCTGCAGGCGCGATCTCAGGAAGTCCGCCACGCGCCCGGCGACCTGATTGGAATTCAATTCGAAGCCGGCGGGCGTTTCCAGCACCACTATGCGTGGCTGATCAGGAAGCGAGCGGGCAATCAGCTCGAAGATCGCGCCGCCGGCACGTGATGTTTCGCCCGAACCAAGAAATGCAATCTGCCCCAAGGTCATGTTATCCAGATGCCTCATTGATCTGGTCTATTACATCCAGCAAGGTCTTGTTGTCGGGTATGTCGGACATGGAGGCGCCATAATGTGCGAATCGAATCAGCCCTTGGGGATCGATGACGGTGACGAGCGGCATCCGTCCCAACTTGAAGAGATTGACCTCCTGCCGGTAGCGCAGTGCAACCCCGTGATTTGGATCGGGCAGCCCGATAAATGGAATGCGCTCAGCGCGCCAATACAGTCCAAAGGCAACCGCACCATCGGGACCAACCGCGAGCACCTGGGCGTCGCGTCGCGTGAACTGGTCGTAGTCATCCCTTAGGCGCGCCAACTGCGCGCGGCAGTAGGGTCAGAGGAAGCCCCGGAGGAAAGCCAGGACGACCGGTCGGCCGCGAAACTGTGACAAACGCACATTGCGGCCCTCAGTGTCAGTAAGTTCAAAATCGGGCGCCGGTTCCCCCGCCTCGATCAGGTCAGCCATGATCGCTGAGTTCCCGCGCCTTTTTCCAGACTTGGTCGAACATGCGCCGCGACAGTTTTCCGGTAAGGGTGTTTTGTTGACTGGGATGATAGGAGCAGACCAGCCAAACCGCATCAGGCAGAATCCGATTGCCTGCGGCGGCGAGAGAAACCGTCTTCCCATTCTCGAGCCTGTAGTAGGCCGCGTGACGAAACTCAAACGTGGAGGGACGGACCGAGAAAACACGCAAAATCCTTTCGAAGGCAACGCGGCCCAGACACACGATCACCCTGGGCTTTATCAGCTCGATCTCGCGCTCGAGGTATGGCTGGCAGTTGGCGAGTTCCTGCGGGGTCGGCCGGTTGGCGGGCGGAGCGCAGCGTCCAGCGGCAGCCAGGTACAGACCGTTCAGTTTGAGGCCATCATCCCGGGAGGTTGAGTGCGGCTGACTGGCGTAACCGGCACGGTGGAGAGCCGGGTATAGAAAGTCGCCGGAGGCATCGCCTGTGAACTGCCTTCCGGTCCGATTTGAGCCGTGAGCACCAGGGGCGAGCCCCACGACCAGCACGCTCGCATGAGCATCCCCGAAGCCGGGGACTGGCTTGCCCCAGTAGTCCCAATCCCTGTAAGCCCGCCGTTTTTCGGCCGCCACGGCCTCTCGCCATGCGACGAGCCGGGGGCACTTGCGGCAGTCAATGATCTGCCGATTGAGATCCGCCAGCTTCACGCATTCATTCTACTTTGAATTAACGACGATTCCGGTTACACTGGATGCCCTAACGAGGAGAGACCATGAAACCGCTTCGCAAGAACCTGGCCATTGCGATCGACGGCGGCGGCATCCGCGGGGTTATGGTTACGAAGGCGCTCACGATGCTGGAGGCCGAGCTGGGCCAACCCCTCTACGAACGGGCAAAGCTGTATGCGGGCACCTCAACAGGCTCGATCATCTCCGCAACGCTGGCAGCGGGGTTTACTGCCCAGCAGATCCACGAACTCTATCTGAAGCTCGGCTCGGTCATTTTCCGTCGCAGTTGGCGCACGTTCTTCTTCCCACTGACGCGCTATCGTTATCCCTCGGAACCGCTCGAACGGGCCCTGCATGACCAACTCGGCGACAGGAAGATGAAAGATTACTGGAAAGACCTTTCGCTCCGAGATGTGGTGATCACCGCATTCGACATCCCGCAGAACGCGACTTGTTTCATCAAGCCATGGAAGCTGCAGTACCAGGACTGGCCGGTCGTTAAGGCCGTTCTGGCCTCAAGCTGCGTACCGACGTATTTTCCCCCGGTGGAGGGAAGATACGTGGATGGCGGCGTGGGTTCGTACGCGAACCCGTGCTACCTCGCAGCCTACGAGGGCGAGTTCTGCCTCGGCTGGAAAGAGGAAGAGACGACCCTGATCAGCCTGGGCACTGGGCGCAGCCCCAATCCGGTGAAGCGAAGCGACCCGTCGCGTTTCCAAGCTTGGGACTGGCTGGACCCAGTGCTGGGTGCCTTCCTTAACTCAGCGAGCGACCAGCAAGTTCGCCTCGTAGACACATTCTTCAAGAAGCTGGACTTCCGCCGCTTCCAGGTCGATATGGATCAGGCCCTGCCGATGGACGATCCGAGCCGGATCCCCGAGCTGCTGGAATACGGCACCAAAATGGGCGAGATGATCCTGGAAGACAAGGTCGACGCGGCCGCCAAAATCAAGCCCGCCAAGGCAAGCCAGACGATCAGATCACGAAGATAGCCCCGAAGTCATTCGGCCCCAGTCGGATGCCAACCCGCGCGCGATACTAGAGGATCAGCATCGCGTCGCCAAACGAATAGAAGCGGTAGCCCTCCTGCTTGGCAACCTCATATGCCTGCAGGATCCGCTCGCGTCCCGCAAAGGCACTGACCAGCATGAGCAGGGTGGATTTTGGCAGGTGAAAGTTGGTGATCAACGCATCGACCAAGGTGAATTGAAAGCCCGGCAGGATAAACAGATCGGTCGGCCCTGAGAAGGGCATCACACGGTCGCTTCCTTCCAAGCGGGAATAGCGGGAGGCCAACTCCAGCGTGCGGACGGAGGTGGTGCCGGCCGCAACGACCCGTTTGCCTTGGGCCCGCGCCTCGTTGATCACAACGGCCGTCTCCGGCGGCAGTTCGCACCACTCAGTGTGTATCCGGTGTTGCGATGGGTCGTTCTCCGTCACCGGCGCAAATGTATCCAGGCCCACATGCAGCGTGACGTAGGCAAGCTTGACACCCTGCTGCTCAATCCGGTTGAGCAGGTCAGGTGTGAAGTGCAGCCCCGCGGTGGGGGCAGCGGCGGAGCCCGGTTCGCGGGCGTAGACCGTCTGGTAGCGCTCTGGATCAGTCAACTCGGCATGGATGTAGGGTGGAAGCGGAACATGGCCGATCCGCGAAAGAAAGGGTTCTATCGGTTCTTCGAACCGAACCAGTCGCTCCGCACCGTTCAATTCAGAAACAATCTGCGCTCGGGGTCCCTGCTCCAGTTCAACGGATCTGCCGGCAGATAGCCCCTTGCCACCCACCAATACCTCCCACGTCAATTGGTCACGCCGCCTGAGTAAGAGCAGCTCCACGCGGCCACCGGTGGGTTTGCGGGCGTAGACCCGGGCGGGTATCACCCGCGTGCGATTGAGCACAAGGACATCGCCCGCTCGCAGATATTCGCCGATCTCGCGAAAAACTCTGTGCTCTGTCGAGTCGTTGTCCCGATGGAGGACCAGCAAACGGGATGCATCCCGTGCCTCGAGCGGATGCTGCGCAATGAATGATTCGGGAAGACTGTAGTCGAAATCTGATGTCTTCATGGTCGGGTATCAGTTGTTTGCCCAACCGCGCTGCAGATCGTGGGTTCTGCCGCCCATACCAGCCAACGCGCCCAGTGGTAGCGAGAGCGCCGCAGCGTTACTTATGAAAGAGACGCAGGATGATGTTGAGGACTACGGTCAGAACGAGCGATACCACGATCGATGACGCGATCGGGAAGTAGAACGATCCTCCCTTGCCATCTATCCGGATGTCCCCCGGCAGCCGGCCCAAGGGCAGGCCAAGTCTCGCAGCCGCGAAGAACCCGAGGCCAATGAGGATCAGGACGATCCCACCCAGAACTAGATAACGGCCGAGATTCTCCATAGGGCTTCAGCCACGGTCCAAGCTCAGATCAGCCGCGGCTGCCCAGCTTCCTGATACGGCAATCCCAAATGCTCATAGGCTGATTTCGTCGCCACGCGGCCCTGCGGCGTCCGATCCAGGAACCCCAGTTGGAGCAGGTAGGGCTCGACGACGTCCATGATCGTGTCTTGTTCCTCGCTCATCGAGGCGGCGATCGTGTTCAACCCCACCGGTCCGCCGCTGTATTTCTCAATGATGGTCCTCAGCACCCGCCGATCGACTTCATCCAGGCCCAAGGCGTCCACCTGCAGCAGGTCAAGCGCCTCGGTGGCGACGCCGGAAGTGACAGTCCCATCAGCACGCACCTGGGCGTAGTCGCGAACACGCCGCAAGAGGCGCAGGGCGACGCGTGGCGTTCCCCGTGCACGCCGGGCGATCTCGTCTACGCCGGTCCCATCTACACCAACGTGCAGCAGGCCGGCGGCCCGCTGTACCACCGCCCGCATTGCAGGCGCGTCGTAGTAGTCCAGCCGATAGACGGCGCCAAATCTTGCGCGGAGCGGAGCTGAGAGCAGCGCCAGTCGTGTTGTGGCGCCGACAACCGTGAAGCGGGGCAGCTTCAACCGGATGGAGCGAGCTGAGGGTCCCTTGCCAATTACGATGTCCAGAGCGAAGTCTTCCATGGCCGGATACAAGACTTCCTCAATCGCGTGGCCCAAGCGATGGACCTCATCAATGAAGAGGACGTCGCCCGCGTGCAGGTTGGTCAAAATGGCCGCCAGATCACCGGGGCGTTCGATGGCCGGCCCGGCGGTGACTTTGATATTGACGCCCATTTCGTTTGCCACCACGTGGGCAAACGTGGTCTTGCCTAGACCCGGCGGGCCATAGAACAAGACATGATCCAAAGCCTCGTCGCGCTTGCGGGCGGCCTGGATCAGAATCCGCAGATTCTCCTTGACCTGGTCTTGCCCGATCAGCTCGTCCAAAGTCTGTGGACGGAGAGCATGATCGACCCTGTCATCTGCGTTTGCGTCCGGGTCCAGTTGCCTTCTGCGCATGTCGGCCACGCCGCCATTATAATGCGTCGACCTCAGGGACCGCGCGTTGTCATAATCATCGATTGCGACTATAATTGCGGCTGCCGTTCGGGGCGTGGCGCAGTCCGGCTAGCGCGCTTGCATGGGGTGCAACTTGGACTTAGCCTCTCCCCCAGATATAGCCAAAGCTCCACAGAACGCCGTCATGTCATCCAGATATGGCGGTCTTTTTGTCCACGAAGACGAAGGCCCCGGCGAAATGGTCGCTTGCATCAGCCTCCCTGAGAGACGCGTACAGCGACTTCGTTCTCTCTCACCAGGCAGCCCAGTACTCCCCCGCAACCCATCACTACTACGAATTCACAACCGGCAAATTCATCGCCTGGCTCGAGGCGAACGGTGTCACCTCGCCGCATGAAGTGACTGCGCGCTACGTCCGCGGCCTATCTCGCAGACCTGACCGCGCGGGGGAAGTCGCCGGCCGTGGTGTACGCCCATGCCCGGACGATCCGCACCCTCACCCGCTTCTGGCACAAAGAGAAGTACACGGGCGAGCTCATCCAGTTCGACATGCCGCGCCAGGGCGAGCGCCGGCTTCCGGTCCTGACCGCTGCCCAGGTCGAGCAAGTCCTGAAGGCCTGCGACAACACTGCGAGATCGGGCCCTGGTCCTGTTCCTTGTGGACACCGGCCTACGACGTGAGGAAGTCTGCGCGCTCGATTGGCGCGATATCGACTTCAGCACCGGCCTCGTGGCCATCCGGCGAGGGAAAGGGAGGCAAGGGACGCGCTGCCGTCTGCGGCGCAACGGTCCGTCGTGAGTTGCTCAAGTATCGGCGCACCCTCAAGAACGCGTCTGACGTTGCCCCCGTATTCCAGGCGCGCGGAGGAGTGCGCTTCAATGGTGCCGGCCTGCTCAGGATCTTCCAGCAACTCACCAAGCGGACCGGGATCCGCGTCTCGCCCCATGTCTGCCGGCGCACATTCGCCACGCTGAGCGCGCTGGCGGGCATGCCCGTGCCGTTGCTGCAGGCCATGCTCGGGCACACCACATTGACCATGACCCTGAGGTACATTCGGCTGGTCCCCGGCGATCTGCTTCAGGCGCACCGCGCACACAGTCCGATCGACAATCTCTCGCGATTGAAGTGACCGAACCCGCGTGCTACTCCTGTCAGCGTAGGAAGAGCAGGCTAAACAATGAAGAAGAGGAATGCGAGGCTGGCGAAGACGGTCAGGGTCACTTGAACTGTGTTCTTCTTGTGCAAACGGGCGTCAATCATCCCTCCGGCCAGCACGCCAATTCCAACCAACTGTCCGATGACTGAACTCGCATGGGAAGGCAGGAAAATCAGAGACAGGCCGTAAATGGTGCCGTATGCAATCCAACTCGTGATGACGTAGACGAGGACCCAGAGGATGCTCCTCCAAAGCGGGTACTTCGCGAGAGTATTTTGGGTCGAACGGTTCCGCTCTCCACGTCTCAGAATCCAGATGACCGCCAACATCACGAGTAGTGGCGAGCATACAATGGTCAGCATGAGAAACTCTGGAATTCCGATATCCCCAAATCGCATTGTCAACCTCTCAGGCTAAGCAATAGGGCCGCACCGGGAACACTCCCCGATTGATAACCTGGCGCGGCTGAAGTAGGGAGAAAGAAAAATGGTGACGATGTTGTCAACACTCTTCCTTGATACGGTGCGGCCGAATGGGCAGACGCAGAGGACTTAAATCACCCGGTGGAAACTGTGGCAATTTGCGGCTAATGTCGGGCCCAAAAGGGGGCATCTTCACAGAGTCCTCTGGGTGTCAAACTGCGGGTCGCACTAAGTCGCGACGTACCGAATATCTTGCATGAATTGCGGCGTGAATAGCGTTCTCTCGTCTGCAATCTCAATGAGCTTTCTGTGGGGTGAAGACCCGTGGTACAAATGAATCAGGACCCCTTCGTTCTTCGCCACTGCAATAGCCGGAATCAAATCACTATCGCCAGCAATTATGACGGCGTGACTGATTTGTTGTTTGGCACTCAATAGCACCAGATCCACGCCAATCTGAAGATCGATCCCTTTTTGAACGTATATGGGGATGCCCTTGCCGTCAGTGCCCCTGAAGACGAGCATGCCCTCCCTCACCTCAAAGCGCGGTAGCGACCTAAGCGCCGCATGGAAGCCTTAAGCGAGCGCGAATCGCTTTGATTCATCAGGAGAGGGGTGGGGTTTCTGATACGGAAGGCAGTTGTAGTAGTAAGTCCTCAAGATATCCACGCCGCCAGATAGTTTGGCGGCAAGCTTAGAGTAATCAATCTTGCAACCACCGCATTCGTCTCGGTTTGTTGCGTCAAAATAGCCGCCATCTATGAAAATCGCCAACCGGTTTGTGTTCGTATTTCCCTCCCTCCTATTAGAACAAAGGCCACTCTTTCGAGTGGCCTGCGGATACACAACCCAGCGTCGATGGGCATAACGCTGGGGCAAATACCGCTACTAAGATACTCCTCTTCCGGGAGTTTGTCAAGCCAACAATCACCATGTTTCCTCGAGTACCAGGGCACTAACCCCGTGCTCTGCGGCTTCCATCTGAGTCTCCCTTGATGTGTCGGAACCCAAGATCGAGCTCGGGCCGGGGCGGCGTTGGACAGATTATGGGGGTCCAAGTGATTGGCCGACCCGGCACGGGCTCTCAGGATATTCTAGAATGGGGAAGGCTTCAAGGGTGGCTTCATGGAGCGGGCCGGCCAACAAAAACGGTGGCCCGAGGGGGGCAGATCGCCGGTGGGCGCTAAGTCCGCCCAATTCATTCCACCGCCGTTAGAACACATTTCGGGCTCACAGGACCGAGTGAGCGCGAAGTTTCGATGCCCGAAAGCTCCTCGCCGAGGACTTGAACCTCGAACCTAGCGGTTAGAGGCTGAAGTCCTATTGACGTACATTTTCTGTCCTTCGACTCGCAATCAAGCGTACTCAGGCTCAATTGCAGCTCGGATACGATTCTGCCCATATATGCTGGCGAATTGCAGGCGCAGTATCATGGACCACAGGGCGTCCTAGAAGGTGCAATCCGCGATCAAACAGGCTTCGCAAGAGAAGCGCACTGGGTAGGCTACTATGGCAAGTGCCGAGGTAACCAGACGGGACACCGATCTACAAACGGATCATATTCGAATATCCACCCACAGCGGCCGATGATCTGAGGAACAGAAGTCGCCCATGCCGAACCCCGAGATCCGATCTCGTTCACTTACCAGGATCCAGTCGAGTTTTTCACCGTAGACGGCGGCGTTTTGGAGAGTCCAATCCCTGCAACTGAAAGGATCGTAATACGACATTGAGGGTAGTACGCTCCGCTTCCACCACATGCACTCCGACATGTGCCAAGGCTCGGCGCGTGAGCGTTTCGTGAGTGCTAGTATGTGCGTGAACCAATTGCCGGCCGAATTCAAGTCACCTGCAACGATATGCATGGTGTTGGGAGCCCTCGTGTCAATCTCACGCAAGAGATGCTCAAGCTGCGCGAACTCGTCCGTCCTCGTGCCCGCCTTTGTCTTCTAGGTAAGTCGAGGTGATGAGAAGTTTCTTTCCCGAGACCTCGACCTCTGCGCACAATGCGAACCGGGCCCCCACTCGCTTTTCAAGCCGGGCGATCTTGATTTCACTTGGCTTGGGGGTTTCCCAGTTGAAAACTACCGGCAATTCGATACGATACTTCTGTTGAAACTGCAGACGCGACAGGATGGCGTTGCCGTGAACACCCCCGCCGGCATGTTTCGGCTGTCTATAGAGTGTCTGGATTTCATAGAATTCTATGCCAAACACACCTTCCATGCCTGCTTTGTTGGCGAGGTATTCGAGCACGTCCCCCTGGTTCGTTCTTGCATTGCCCCAGTCCACCTCTTGGAGGCAGATTATGTCTGGATCCACGCGGCTGATCAATGCAGAAAGTTCGTGAGGTCTGTACCCCCGGTTGACATTCCAGGACATGATCCTCACGTAGTCTGGATGGGCGTGGCTACCGGATCCGATGGATTTCCCTGGTTTTAGGAAGAGCTCCTTCGCGTGAACTGCACCCACTAGACAAGACACAATCAGAAAGACCCCAAGTGGCTACTGAAACAGGCACCTTTGCTGGAAGGGTGTCTGTTTCGTTTTCAATTGTATGCGTTCGTAGTTGTAGAAGTCAACGTATTCCTCAATCGCTTGGCGAGCCTCTTCAAAGCTGGGGTTGTGCAGATGGCGCAGATACTCTTCTTTGAGATGGCTGAAGAAGTTTTCCATAGGCGCATTGTCCCAACAGTTGCCACGGCGCGACATGGAGGCAGTGATGTTGTACTGTTGAGTGAGGACGGCATACGCCTGCGAAGTGTATTGCGTTCCTTGGTCACTGTGGAGGATCAGCCCATCAGTGACCTTTTCTTTTTGTCTGGCTTGTTGGAGCGTGTGGGTCACCAATCCAATGGAGTTCTCGGGCCCAAATTGATGAGCCACAATAAAGCCATCGAATAGGTCTTTGATGGTAGACAGGTACGCCCAGCCCTGTTGGGTTGAGACGAAGGTAATATCCGTGACCCACTTCTGGTTGGGGCGAGTGGCAGCAAAGTCGCGGTTGAGCAGGTTGGGATAGCGGTGATAGATGCCCAGCTCTTCGAGTTTCCGGTACATTTTGCGTTTGCGGGCCCTGGAACGGATATTCAGCTTGTGCATCAGGCGCAAAACCGTCTTGGGATTGATCACCAGACCCTGTTTTTGCTTCAACCACAGGCTAATCCGCCGGTAGCCATAGATCTGGTGCGAAGCCGTGTAAGCCCGCTGCACGAGTTCTAAACGCACCGCATCTGTGTCCGGCTGTTCCAGCTTCTTGCGCCAAGCGTAATAGGCTGCTCGCGAGACACCTAGGAAGGCACACATGGCCTTCATTTCGAACTCTTTTCGATGGTGATAAAGCACCCGATATTGCGCTGCGCGAGCCGCACTTCCCGCAATTCGGAATGGAATTTTTTTAGCAGGGCCACTTCCATCCGCAGCCGCTCCAGTTCGGCTTGCGCCCCGGCCCTTTTGCGAGGTCGACCTCTCGGCTTGGCAAACGCGCTGGCGCCTTCGGCTCGATATTGCCTCAACCATTTCTGGATTCGTTGCGGATCCCGGATCCCGAGCGCCGCCGTGACCTGGGCGCGCGTTTGGCCCTCCTCATAAAATAGCCGCACCGCTTCCAGCTTCAGCTCCGGCGGATAATGCTGCATTCCTTTCTTACCTGCCATAGAAAAAAGCACCTCCTGTTCCATTTTCTCACAGAGGGTGCTTTCTCTTCGTGTCTCGTTCTAGGGGTTCAGTTCACGCGGCCAAGCTCTTCTGAAAATCATTGAAATCGGCATGCATTGCGTCGTCATCCAGTGCCACCTTCAGTTTGAACTCGGCGATGAAGACGAAAGCAACGATTGCGAGAACTGCAATGGCGTAGCCAAGATACGTGTTGACGGCCATCACGGAAAGGATGCTGGCAAGTTCCAGTGAGAGCCAGCCAGTAGTTTGAAAGGCAGTCGCTGTTCTCCGATAACTCAGCCTTGCCTGGATTGATCCTCCCGCATCCAGGGCCAGGAACCACAGCTGAAGACTTGCAAAGTAGGCCAGAGTGGAGGTGGCAAAAACAGCCAGTATCAGGCTCCACATTGCGGCATCATAGCCCGCCAGATGCTGCTGGAAGACGAAGATTGCGGCCAGGATGATCGTGCTTAGGCTCACAGATCCAAACGTGATGGTCTTATCGGCGTTGGCGCGCCAGATGCCACTCTGCAGTTCCTTGATGGAGGCTTCACCTTTGCTCAGGAATCCCAATTCGCTTAGTTGAGGCGCCATCAGGAAGTTCCTTCCGCTAACGAGGTATCTAACGGCTGAGTACAGGAGGAAGACTGCCAGAGCGATACCAATACCCACAATTTTGTAGAGGAATTGCGTGGCGTCGATTTGCGGCAAGGTAGGCATCTCAACTAGATCCTGTTGAAAATCACTTCCCAAAGGACAAACCCACGCGGGCGGACCGGCGGACGGCGGTTTCGGTCCGCAGCTTTTTCGGTTCCCAGCGTGCGCTGCTGGGGAAATGGTCGCCTTGCTCCCATGCAAATGGCGGGCACAACTGGTATCTCCGCTCCTGCTTCATCAATCATACGAACTAGATCCCGCGTATGCAAATGCGCTTCTATCTCAAAACGAAGGGCATCCCGCTCTCTGGTGCCCCGGGAGCGCAGGACAAAGCTACATGACAGGCCGGGAGAGCTCAAAGCGTCGCCTCCGTGCACACTCCCCGCGGGCACAACCTCGCAGCGCACCATGACAAGGAACCTATGGCCAAGCGTATTCAGGCTCAATTTCAGTTGGGCAACACTTTTGCGTCGCGTAGAGTGCGGTTGTGAACCTAGCGGTCTGAGGTTCAATTCCTAGCTGAGGCATGTTTGGAGGGTTCAGAATGTGAAAATGATCCCAAAGGAGCATTGATGAACCAGCTCCATAGACCCAGACCGTGCCAAGGGCACCGAGATGAGCTGCCGGACCAGCCGCTGGGAGTCGTGATACGGCGAGGCAGAGTGTCCAGCCTGCCTGAATGTATGTCAAGGCACAAGGGTTGAGACTAGTGACTTGTTTGCCTTGAGAAGACATAAGAAAACGGTATCGCGATGAGGTCACCCACAATGAAGGTGACGAATAGCCCGATGACCCATATGCCATAGTTTGGATATCGTCCCTTGAGCAACAAAGGCAGAGCAACACCCAGGAGCCAGACTGCCTTGTAGCACAGTTGCAGCACGAGAATTGGCGCAAATTTGAGAGGAGCCCGCAGCCCGAATATTGACCCAATCCCGAAAGCCGCATACGCACTGCCCGCGATGCCCAGGGCTATTGGCTCTTCAATAGGCCAACCGAACACAGACGTCATGATATTCGGGAAGAGGATTATTCCCAATCCGAATGCTCCTGCCACAACGATGGTGTAAACATACATGAACTTAAGCCATCCCCATCGAACATCCGTAACCCTTGACATTGTCATCCCTCTTTTCGACCCCGGTCATTACTGCCGGTGGCCCACATGAGTATTATATCAAGACAAGGATGCGGAGATTATGAATGTACGCATCTTGAAAGTGTCAAAAGCTCCTCGCCCTCTAGCTTTCCAGGGTCTTCGCCGAGGGCCTGCGGCCGAGGGCTTGCCTGCACCTTGACGTCGAAGAGCCTGCAAGGGCATGCACAGGTGAACCTCGCAGATGGCAAGCGCTCTCCTTGCCGCGAACCTAGCGGTTGGAGGCTCAAGTCCTACACAGGGACAGTTTTGATGTGATGGGATCACCGTAGTAACGGATCGCAGCGCATGACTCCAGTACTGATGCGGTTCCGGTTGTCTGAGAATCGTGCTCAGGTTAGGAGCTCACGAGTTCCATCCGCATAAATAAGGCTCTCGCAAATAAAGGAAACTGTCATGTCGCTTGGGTCGACCGTAAGCAGTCGCTGATGTGAGTCATTGAATTGGTTGAATTGGATGCCACCTTGCCACTCAGCTGTTCCCTTCTTAAGAAGTCCCTTCTCGTACGTCAACGTCACGCTCAAGATTGGCTGGTCAAACAAGTCTTTGAAGAGGACGTCCCCTTTGAAGGCACGGACATCTTTCTCTAAGAGGCTTTGGAAGCGGAAGATGAAGTCTATCCTGTCGCCAGCATCGCCAACACTATAGTTGGCTTTGTGAAAAGCCTTGTGTACTAATGTCACGGATATAGGCGAAGGTCTACTTTCGGATTTCGGTGGAACAATAGTTGGACCCAGCGTTTGTGGACTTGACTGTTGTCGTGATGCTACGCTGCCGCTCCGGTCCGGGATGTATTCGTTCCCACAACTTGAGCAAACAAATCGTTGTACTTCTTTCAATTTACCGCCGCATGTAGGACAGGTGAGATTAATGAAGTCTGGCATCTATGGTCGCTCCTTCCGGATGGTGGAAAGCCCCTGGTACGAGCGGTTAGAGGTTCCAGTCCTATTGACATACATTTCGAGTACAGCGTGGGCGATCGTGAATTCTCACGGATAGGCGCAAGCGAACGCGGTTTCAGGTGCTACGCACTCTGCAACAAGCATTCTTTCCATTTTGCTTCTAGATAATCAATAGTCCTGTCCCAGGCGTCCACGCTAATATCCTTTGCCTTCACAAAATCGCTGGGCATGAGCTTGGTAATGATCTCAAGGCTACTGGAGCCCGTTACTTTGCGCCAGTCCGTGTACTCTAGCTCTTTCCCAATCCGGGGAAGGCATTGAACACCAACTTTGCCTTTCGTGTCTAGGAAGAAAACAGAAGGTGGCATCCTTCCATGTATTAGATGGTTTCTATAATCGCGTATGTCTTGCAAGGGACGTCCATTCGCTTTCATCCATTTTCGTCACGCGTCCTCTCCATCATCTCTAAGCTTGCCCTGCTTTTTATCCACGGATGGCCACGGTCGATACTCTGTTGGGCTACGGTATCGCTCCAGTAACTCGAACGCTTGATCCTGTGCTCCACAAATTGCTGTAAGGCCAAACAAGACTTGGTCAGCAGTGATGTCCCGATGTAAATTCGTCTTATAGGCCCTCACAAGGTGTAGCAGGATGGAGTAATGAAGTTGAGCGATGCAGACGTCGTGGGGGCCTTTGCCGATCTGTGCTAATTCCCTATCGTCTTTGAGTTGCACGTTCTTGGGTCTCCGGGTCAAGGGAACAACAAATCCCTCCCAAAATGCTTCGTAGCTTGGAAATCTATCGGCGATGAACTTGGCGTAATATTCCCGTTCAATCAAGTCTCCGTCAGAGGAGAGATGGTATTGAGTCATGTTATTGAGATACATGAAGGGACTGGTCTGAACAGTTCTTAGTTTGCGAAACTCACTCTGATCTTCCGTAACTGCGCGTCCAAGAGCCGCGAAAACGTTTGAATAGCTTCAGCTTGGGTCACGAGAATTGAGGTGCGTCCCCATTCGATAAGAACTGCAACGTTTTTTTTCGTTTGCACCACCATAATACATTGGAGCTCCTCCTATGAAACCCAAATCTAGCCAGCGGTAATTGTTGACTGTTGTTGGGATATTCACATCAGCGGCATGTTCACTCTGTTCTTTCCCAACCTTCACGCCAATACCAAAGTTGACCGCCGCATCAGGATCTGCAAAACGTGCTAACAGAAGAACAAAAACATCGCCCTCGCTACTCGTATAGCCAAATTCGAAGCATTGGAGTGAGGTTGGGACATCACATGGTTTCTGTGGGGGCGCCGATGCCAAGGGCGCAATACTCTGTAAAGCGTAGTCGATTTCTGTTTTGTTCAGTGCCACAGCAGAAAGAGGCTTTAGAGGGGCCGGTGATGTGCTAGTTGATGCTGCACTATGTGTGGTTGGAAACGCATTCATGCCGATAGCAGCAACAACTATTAGTAGGCAAAAACAAGCAAGTACGGAAAGGGCCGCTATGATGAGTGTTTGTGTCCCGCTTAGCCCTTTCCGTCGAGTTAGTGTCATTGTTTCCCTTTTCCGGTCTTACTTCTTCCTGCGGCGTTTCTCGTGCAGTTCTTCTACGGCCCTCTCCCGCCTCAGCCTCTCTTTGACGTGGTCAGCGAGCTCGATGACCAGGTCTTTGGGGTCGTAGTTGCGCATCGTCCGCAGAAGCTGAAGAGCGAACCTTGCAAAATTCACGCACGAATACATCTTACTGCGGCTATCAAATGACGACAAGCCCTGCTGGGCCACAGTGGGCTTGAAATGGTCCAGCACTACGCGCAGATGGTAGATGATGACTTGCTGGCCGCTCACCGCGCGCACAACCCGATCGACAACCTGGGACAGCTGAAGTGAGCTATACTGAGCACGGATGGGGTGATCGCATGGAACTGGTCAAGGCGCCAAGCAAACAGAAACAGCCCTCCTGGGTGAAAGAGCTGCACCGGGTGAACTCCCTCGGGCAACTGGCGCAACTCCTGCAGGGCCACCACGTGAGGCTCCTGTCGGTCAAGCTACCGCCGAGGAAGCCGCAGCCCTGGGACGTCAAGAACCCACCCTCGAAGTAGTCCAAACCAAGCCTTCTCAGTGCCTCTCCGCGCGGGGACGCGTCTTTACTCGACTTCGCCAGCAGCGCGCGGCAGGGGTCTGTTACTTCCTGTTATCGGTGCTTCTGGAGGCGCGTCCACAAGCCCGTGCAACCTCCGAAACCTCAACATTCCTCAACATTTTCCCCGTTCCGTCCTGCGCGAGCTCGGTCAGCAGTGCCGGCAGCGAAGCCCTTGCAGTACGCCTCACCCGCGCGCTCATCATCCGGGGCATCGGCCGGCAATCCCTGGTAGGCGCGCGCATAGCCCCGCAGCCACCAGTCCGTATCGGATGGGCGGTAGGATGGGACGTACCGAGGCGGTTCCCTGTCGAACACACGTCACCTCATTTGCGCTTCCTGTATGGCAGGTGCAGCAGCTTCGAGGCCTTCTGCTTGGCTTCCTCGGGCCGGCGATCGTCGCGCGCGGTGGTGACCACGGACGCATGGCCAGCCATCCTCGAGACGGTCGCAATGTCAGCTCCCCGGTCCAGCAGATCGGAGATGAATGTTCGACGGAAGTCGTGCGGGCTGAAGTCCTCCACCCCGGCCTCCCCTCCACGTTTGACGAGCAGGTTGTAGACCGCCTGGGTGGTCAGCCGGCCGGGGATAAGCTTCGCGCCTTTGTTGATCCGGCAGAACAGAGCGCCGCCTGCCAATCCACGCAGGGCAATCCAATCCGTGAGAGCATCGAGGGCACCATCATTCACGTACGCGGTGCGTTCCTTCTTGCGCTTGCCTTTGATCTTCAGCTTTCCGCTGCCGTCGAAGTCGGCCAGGTCCAGGGCGATGATCTCCGCGCGTCGCAAGCCGGCTGCGTACAGTAGGCCAATGATCGCTGCATCCCGCGTGCCGGCCAGGGTTCCGTCCTTCTGACATGCACCCATCAGGGCATCGATCTCGCCGGCTGACAACTCACGGCCGGCCGGGAGGGTCTCGCCCGTGACGCGCTCGAGGTCCGCCGCGCGCTGGTAGTCCTCGGCTGACATGAGGCCGAGCTTCCAGGCTTGACGCAACGCGCCGCGCAGAGCCGACAGGATCCTATTGCAGGTCGCCGGGCTGTTGTACCGCTCCCTAAGCCGGGCACGAATGGCCGCCGTGTGCTGATACCTGAGCGCAGACCAGCGCATGTTCGCGAAGTTCTCTGCCCCAGCGCCGACGATCTCAGCCACAACGCGCAGGGCTTGCTGCTGGGGCCGCTGGCCGGATTTGCTCAGACTCGCCAGGTAGACTAGGGCCGGGTTCTGGCTTGCCGGCAAGCGTTGACGATCGGACAAGACGAGGTCTTTCTTCATTCCCGCCACCTTCCTTTTGTAAACCTTCATTTACATAAGTATCATACGACGAAAAGGAGGGCTGTCAAGAGGCCAAGCACAGCGCCCCGGATCGCCTCGGTTCTCACAGTTCTTTCAAAGTGAAGCTGTGCAGTTCAACCCTTCACAGAACACGCCTAAAGAGGGGGGTCAAACATCGGACTGGACCCGCTGTGACCGGTCTGCCCCCTCATTTGCAACTTGCCTTGATGCTGGCCTTCTCCGCGTTGTAGCGCTTGTTTTCGGCTGCCTTCTCCGCGTCCACTTGTGCATGTACCGCCTGGAGACCGCTTTGTGCGTCCAGTACGGCGCGCGCGTCTCGGTTTCGCAGCGCAGTTTCAAGCACGCTCTGGTAGTACTGAATAGCCGGCGCATGAACGAAATCAATAGAATCCAGGTAGTACTGATGCATTGACGCCGCGTATTCCAGCAGTGCCGAACAGTAAGCAGCTGAATTGCCTGATGGGGGCTTGACTGGTGCCGAGCCTGATTGTGGCGGTTGGGGTACGGTTGTTGGGTTGGCAGGTGGGTTAGGTGTTGGTTGCCATACAAAGGAAGTGGGTGACGGCAGTGCAGTGAAGGTTGGCAGATACGCGTAGGTTGGCAAAGCCGTTGCGCTCAGGGGCCGCTCCGTGGGCGAGGACATCGCCACGGCAGGGAAAGGGGACCCCCCGATTGGTGACGCTGTGATGACCGGAGGCTGGCCCGAGAAAATGACGTACGCAATGCCAGCCGATCCCATAAGGATGACTATGGCAACCATGCCAAGAAGAACTAGAAGTTGACCCCGTGTAAAACCCAAATGCCCGCTCCCGGAATGAACCATTTGCTCGCGAGCCACTACTAGTATACGCAGTGGCGAGGCTAAAGTCACGTGTCGTTTGTCATGACTGACCTTGCAGCCATGGCCGGCCGCGGTCGGCAGCAACTTGGAGCGCCGGCCGTGCCATTTTTGAGCCCGCATTCTCGAGGGCACCGGCGACCATGCCCGCAGGATTTCGCGTACGCGACCTGACGAGCTTTGGCAAGCCCCATGCTGACCTCATATCATGCCAAGTTTCATCATTGACACAGTTTACAGGTTTACGCTAGCGTCGAAGTACGAGATTACGCTGGGCGCGCAGATGATTGATTGACGCAACTCATACAATGCTCAGATGATTTTCCAATGCAATTTGGGCAAGGCACGTGATACAATTTGCGCGGATGGGGGCGAAAAGAGACAACAATTAAATACTTCGTAGGGGATTGCAGGTTAAGCCCGTAAGAGTTGAAAGACTAGAGGCGGCTGCTCTGAGAAACTTCCAGAGTGGCCGCTTTTTTGTTTAGGCCACGGAGTGAGAATTGATGGGTTCTACCAAAACGGTTGACACAAAGTGAGAGAGGCTAAGAACGATGAATGAACAGATGGATGATTTGAGCGCAGTCCAGCAACACAACGATTGGCTGACCATTGAGACGGCCAAGCGCGCCGCATCCGGCATAAAGGGCCCGTATACGCAGCATGGGGGATGGACGCCCCTGTATTGGCCCGTCATGGACGAAGAACGACTTACGGTTCATCAATTGGCTATTCTGGGCAGGGTGTTGGGATACTGCCAAGGTCCGCTCGAATGCTGCAACGTGTCTCAGCGGAGACTAGCCAGGGATTGTCGTGTCTCCCCCTCGCAAATTCAGAAGGCCCTCATCATCCTAGAAAACCGCGGGCTGATCAGGGACGTTACCCCCAACCTTGAGAAGAAGAGACATATCTACGAGGACACTGGCAAGACGGGAAGGATCATGGAAAGGCCCGCAGGCCGCAGCTAAATCTGCACCTTGGAGCGCACAGATCTGCCAAATCTGTACCTCGGATCGAACGCGTCTGTACCTCAGCGCACGGGTAAACAGGAAGGAATATAGTATAAATATAGTAACTAATATAGTAGAACAAAACGCCTTCCTACGGAAGGCGTGTGCTTCAAATAACTCGTATCTCCCTGGAAAAACAATCTTACGCGGCGCCGATTCTGCTTGGGCCGCCGTGCCTGCATCGCAAGTTTGACGCTGTGTCAATTTTCCGGAGGCTAACATTGAAGTTTACTCATGGATTCGTCAGACGCTTTTCGTCGAAGATCGCGACGCCCAACAGCGACCACGCCTGCTGGATTTGGCAAGCGGCAAGGAATTCCAAGGGCTACGGCGTAATTGGCGTAAACGGACGCCTGGAACTAGCACACAGGGTCGCGTATGAATTGGCAAATGGTGCGATCCCGAAGGGGATGCTGGTAATGCACAAGTGCGACAATAGATGCTGCGTCAATCCAAATCACCTCAAGCTCGGCACCCAGGCTGAGAACGCGGCTGACATGGTGGCCAAGGGCCGGCAATTATCCGGAGAGAAGAACCCCAATGCCAAGCTGAACATTGATAGCGTGAGGCAGATTCGAGAGCTCTATGGAACGGGCAATTATTCCTACGCCGGTTTGGCTGGGCGATTCCGGTTGGCGCCCTCGTATGCGAGGAGAGTGATACAGGGCGACTATTGGAAATTGCCACTGGCCGAGTAAGCGGCAGGAAGAGTGCTAAGGAAGCCAAGCCTCGGGCTCATACGAGACGGACAGGCTGCCACGGGGGATGCTTTGTCAAAATGCTTCTGTTGCGGTAAGGACGGAGGCTTGCGCGCTGGTGATTATCGCCCATCCTTCATGGGTATAGATCCGTCTAGTAGATACTTGAAACTTGTCTTGTATTGCTTGATGGCTGGATTATCAGTAGATATCACAGAAAACGGCGAAGTCTGTCCGGGCAAAATGGGGTCATAATCAATGAGGGCATCGTCCGATTTGACGAACTTGCCATTTGCATCATAGAATTCGACGACGGCATCAACGGCTTCTAAACTCGCTTCGCTCACGTTCTTCACTTGACCGTTGACCGTAATGTAACCATATTGCCGTTCATCATTCATAGCCACCAATTCCAGCAGATACGTTGGACTCGGTTTGCTTGGGGGCACAGACACCTTACTTCCAGCAGCACTTGGCAATGACGAACCTAGGCTAATCATGACTAACACGCACATCAATGCGAGGCATCCAACTACCGCCAGTATGATTGGCAGCTTACTGCTTGTCTTTGAGCTTGTGTTCAGGCTTGGCCTGCTGCTTGGTCTCGAGTGGCCGTGCGGGTGCTTGTCCGGGCAAGTCCCGACCGCAGTGGCGACAGACAATGGCCGCGTCTTGGATTTCCTCAGCGCAGTACGGGCATTTCTTCATATCGCCCCTCCGCCCCGATTGTCGCGCCAACGGTTGCCCATTTCAAGCCCCCGCCCCAAAGCAGACGGCTTGGCCGAGAACCTACCTTCCTACGGAGGCATTCTTAGCAAGTCGGGGCGAGAGGATTTGAAACGCCGACCTCGCAGCACCCCTTTGACACCTGTCGCCGACTCGGGTAAGATATGCGCGCTTGCCATCCTACAATTCGGGTGACATGACAGGCCGTTCGGGGCGTGGCGCAGTCCGGCTAGCGCGCTTGCATGGGGTGCAA
Source organism: uncultured Chloroflexia bacterium (assembly GCA_963739265.1). Taxonomy (GTDB): domain Bacteria; phylum Chloroflexota; class Anaerolineae; order Anaerolineales; family Villigracilaceae; genus Fen-1038. The sequence continues at coordinate 604,725 of CAVTZR010000004.1, read as the reverse complement.
GAGGTCGGAGGTTCAAATCCTCTCGCCCCGACCATGAAGACTCTGAAGGTTGCCATACACCTCCAGAGTTTTTTTGGATAGCGCATGAGCGAAACAGGAATTGAAACGCAGCCAGTTGATCGTGGGGCGGTCATCAGCCTTGCAGCCGCTGTCTTGACCGTGCTTGCGTTCTGTGGAGGGATTGTTCCAGTCCCGCTGACCGGCTTTATGTGCTTTCCTGCCGCCGCCGGCTTTGGCATCGTGGCTTTCGTGGCCGGCCTGGCCTCGTTGCGCCGCGTCCGTTCCAGCGGCGAAGGCGGCCGCACCTTTGCACTAGTTGGCACAGCCGTGGGTGGCCTGGCGCTAGTAAGCCTGATCTGCCTGTTGGCGATGGGGATATCGTTGTACCCATCGCTGGTCGACCTCTTTCACCGTCTGCTGGCCTAAAAAAGGATTGCGGGGACCCTACTTGCCAATCCCCCAGCCCTCGATTATGCTTGTTCGCGGGAGTGGTCAAGTCCCGGCGGGCTTCCTGGTCTTCAAAACCTGTGGCGGGTCGCGTTGCGGGCCGCGGTGGGTTCGACTCCCATCCACTCCCGCTTCGGCTGGCCCTTGATCGGAAAGACATCCCGTGCATGGACTGCTTCATTAGGCTTATCAGTATGCTGGCGCCGATCCGTCGAAGTTCCTTCGCGGCGGACAGCGAGCAAGTTGAGGTGATGAATGGCGTATCCTGAGACCGAGATCCTGAGCAATCTGGTCGGTCGGGTCTTCCGAATTGAGGACGTAACCCTGGGCGAGCCGGCCCGCGGCTTGATCGCGCGCTATCGGGGCCACCTGCTTTCCGAGGATTCCGTCGAGGCTTACGACAGACTGGCCGAATCGCTCCGGCCCTATGACATTACCCCACTGTTCCGCATGGACAAGGGCCAGCAGGTCGTGTTCCTTGTACCCCGGAAACCCGATCCCAAGCCCGCACGCGCATCCGTAAACGTAGTCCTGTTCATCCTGACGGTCCTGAGCGTATTGTTGGCGGGCGCCTCACCGGTGGGCGGCCAGGCAAGCGATCCGGCTGGGCAGCTTATGGACTTGATCAAGTCCCTGCTCACCGGGTGGCCCTTCGCCGTCAGCCTCCTTTCCATATTGCTGGCGCATGAGTTCGCTCACTACCTGATGAGCCGCCACCACAAGACCCCAGCGACCCTGCCCTATTTCATCCCCCTGCCGTTCTCCCCGCTCGGTACGATGGGCGCGGCGATCCTGATGCAGGGCACGCCGAAGAACAAGCGCGTCCTGTTCGACATCGGCGTGGCCGGGCCGCTCGCCGGAATGGTGGTTGCCATTCCGGTGCTGTTGCTGGGCTTGTCTCTGTCCCATCTTGAAGTCATCAAGCCGTTGGGCGGGCTTGTCGAACAGGAAGGGAACTCGATCCTGTATCTCGCGGCCAAGTTTCTGGTATTTGGGAAACTCCTGCCAGCACCGGAGAGCTTCGGCGGTGTGTCTCCGCTCGTATATTGGCTGCGATACTTCTTCACAGGGCGTCCCATCCCGATCGGGGCAACCGACGTTCTCATCAGCCCGGTTGCGTTCGCCGGATGGGCTGGCCTGCTGGTGACGGCGCTGAACCTGATACCTGCGGGTACCCTGGACGGGGGGCATGTCGTGTACTCGATGTTCGGTGAGAAGGCTGCCAGGGCATTTCCGGTGATCCTGGTTGGATTGGCGCTCCTTGGTATCGCCTGGTTCGGCTGGTGGATCTGGCTCGATCCTTCTCCTATGGCTGGGACGAGTGCATGCCGAGCCGCTGGATCAGATCACACCGCTGGATCGGCCACGGCTCACCATTGCCGCGTTGGCGATACTCATCTTTGTGGTGACCTTCAGCCCCGTCCCATTTGCGGTTTTCGGCGGGCTATGAGTCCTCGAGGCCGGCGCGACGAGATAGTCCTGCGCCTGCTGTTCCTGGTCTTGCTCATTGCGGCTGCATGCCAACCTGTGCCAACGGTGACGCCGGCTCTGTCTCCACCGCCTGTTAGCTCCGCAACATCATCAAACCAGACGGCTGTTCCTCTTAACATTCCTCAGGGGGCCTTGAAAGGAATCACCGTCGATGCCTGGTACCCCTGGTTTGGAGTGGAGGCCAGTCTTTTCGAGTCGGAGGTTCAGGACTTCAACCAAAGCAACCAATGGGGCATCAAAGTAAGCGCAACGGGTCAAGGCAGCTACGCTCAACTCTATGACAGTACAACGGCGGCGCTTGACACGCCGCAGCGACCTCAGCTCGCGATCGCGCTTCCCGCACAAGCGCTTGCGTGGGATGCTCGGGGATATGTAGTGGATCTCACAAGTTATGTACGGGATCCGCAATATGGCCTGACCAGCGCAGAGCAAGATGACTTTCCGATCGTATTCTGGTCACAGGACGAGGTTGCCGGCCGGAGGCTCGGCGTGCCCGCGGAACGTACGGCGCGGTTCATTGTGTACAACCGCACCTGGGCGCACAACCTCGGATTCGACACAGCCCCACAGAATGCAGACGATTTTGGACAGCAGGCATGCCGCGCCCACCAAGCCATGCTCACAGATGCTAACAAGACGAACGATGGCCAGGGTGGATGGCTGGTTGATGCCAGTGGCATGAGCTTTCTCTCATGGATGATGGCCTTCGGCGGAGGCGTGCTGGATGGCAATGGGTATCGTTTCCTCACACCTAGGAATCTGGCCGGCCTGACTTTCGTGAAGCAACTCTACAACGAGGGGTGTGCCTGGACAGCGCAGCCCGACGCAGACCTGCCTGCCGCCTTTGCTGCACGCAAAGCACTGTTCGCAACGGCCAGTCTCGAAGAACTTCCCGATTATTCGCGTGCGATGGGTGCGGCGGAGAATGGCGACGATTGGTCCCTACTAGGCTTTCCCGGCCCCGTTCAAACCGGACTTGTGACCTACGGCTCCTCCTATGTTGTCCTTAAAGTCCACGCCGCCGCAACAGCTCGCGGCGTGGCTCTTCGTGCGCTGGCTGCTCTCGCCGGAGAATCAAAAGGACTGGGTGGAGGCGACCGGCCTGTTTCCACTGCGGAACTCGGCGTTGCCGGAGCTTGATGGCTACCGCAAGAGCCATCCGCAGTGGTCGGCGGCTGTCGACCTGCTGCCAAAGGCTACGATCGAGCCTCAGCTCGCATCCTGGCGCCAGGTGACGGTGATGATCGGGGACGGGTTCGACGCCATGTTCCGCAGCAATACGCCGACGGGGCGGGTCGCCGAGATCCTGGCCATCATGGGAACAGCCGCAACCGATCTCTCGAAGTAGGGGCGATTAAGTCTTGTATCTTGCCCGCACGGGGTGATCCAGTCACACGCGAAGATTGGCCGGATGAACAAGACCCTTTCCGTGCCACGCATGATCAGCCTGAATGCCTACTGGGTGGGGCTATCCTTCATGTGGAATGCCCTGCATCCCATCGTACTCCCGGCGCTACTTCTGAATTTTGTTCCCGATGCAAGGAAGAACACATATCTCGGCTTGCTGACCTTTGCGGGTTTGCTGCTCGCCCTGATCCTGCAGCCTCTGGCGGGGGCAGCTACAGACAACTGGAATAGCCGGTTCGGGCGCCGACGACCGCTGATGGTGATTGGCACTCTGCTGGATTTTGTGTTCCTGGCGGTACTCGCCCGGAGCGGCGGACTTGTGTGGCTCATCGTTGGATACGTCGGGCTGCAGCTAAGCTCCAATCTGGCACAGGGGCCGCTCCAAGGTCTGCTGCGCGATCAGGTCCCCGAAAATCAGCTTGGCACCGCCGCATCGATCAAGATCTGCATGGACGTTTCCAGCTTGATCGCCGCGTCGCTTCTGGCCGGCCGCTCCATGGGCTCGCACTCGAACAATCCCACGGTCATCGTGCTGATTATCGCCATCCTGTTGGCGGCCTGTTCCTCCATCACCATACTGTGGACCAAAGAGAAGGCCTCGACGTCGCTGAGCCGTCCAAAATGGAGCGACCTAGCGTCCCAGTTCGGAATCGATGTTCGGCAGCACACAGAGTACTGGTGGCTGATCACGCAGCGAGCGCTCTTTCTGATGGGCGTGTACGGTGTGCAAGCCTTCGCCGAGTACTTTATCCAGGATGTTTTGCGGGTTCCTAATCCGCCCCAGCAGACAGGGCAACTGCTGGCCGCAATCGCGGCGGGTGTCCTGATACTGGTCCTGCTCGGCGGCTGGCTCGCCGACAGATATGGGGCCAAGAGAATCCTGTACGTGGCCGCCGGTACGACCGCCAGCGGGATTTTACTGCTCCTGCTGACGACTACGGCGCGTGGGCTCCCCTTGGCCGGAAGCGTGCTCGGGGCCGGGATTGGGCTATTCCTAACATCGAACTGGGCACTTGCCAATCGTCTGGCGCCCGTCGGAGAAGCCGGCAAATTCCTGGGGCTCACCAATCTAGCCACCGCAGGCGCTTCCGCACTTGTCAGACTGCAGGGCCCGCTGGTAGACCTGCTCAACGCGGCGCGCCCTTCCGCATGGCTCGGCTATCGGGGACTGTTTGGTTTTTGCGCCGCCTGCATCGTGCTCAGTGCCGCTGTTCTGGTCAAGATCCCTTCCAGGGCCTGACGACCGGACGGTGACGCCCGGGCCGACCGGCCCCCGACCTCCTGCAGGATCGGACCAAGGTCCTGCAACTTTTCGCAGCGGGCAGCGTAGGGTAAGGTAGAAAGCCCTAGGAGATAGTGTGGACGACGAGAAGCTCTGGGTGCTACAAGCTCAAAAAGGCAGCGATGAGGCATTCACCCGGCTGGTGGAGGCCTACCAGACGCACGTCTATAACTTGTGCTACCGGATGCTGGGGGAGCCGCAGGCCGCCGAAGACGCGGCGCAAGAGACCTTCCTGCGTGCCTACCAGCACCTGCACCGCTACGACCAGAAACGTCCCTTCGCAACCTGGCTCCTCGCAATTGGCGCCCACTATTGTATTGACCGGATGCGCCGCAGAAAACTCCTGACCAGCTCCCTGGATGAAGATGAGGAGCACAATGGTTTCGAGCTGCCTGACGCCGATGCGCCCAACCCCGAAGCCGAGCTCTTGCGGGGCGAGCAGCGCGAGCGCGTCCAGACCATGCTTGCAGGGTTGGACACAGTCGATCGGGCTGCCATTGTGCTGCGATACTGGAACGACAGCTCCGAAGCCGAAATTGCTGAGACACTGAACCTGACAGTCAGTGCCGTCAAATCGAGACTCCATCGGGCAAGGCGCGAACTGGCAGGACTATGGCAGGAAGAAGCGAAGCATCCACGGCACGAAAGGAGGCCATATGAATCACCGGCCTTTTGAGGACTGGCTGCTGGATGACCAGCCGCTCGATCCTCAGCAGCAGCGCGATCTGCAGGATCATTTGCGGACTTGCGTCGCCTGCTCGGCCATTGCGGAGTCGAATATAGCGCTGCATACCACTCACTTGATCGCACCGGCAGCCGGCTTCACCGGCCGGTACACCCTGCGGCTTGCGCGGCGCCGGGAAGAGCAACGCTGGCAGCAGATCATAGGCACGTTGCTGCTGGTCCTTGCGGGTTTGGCACTCACTTTGGTCGTCGCGGGGCCCAGCCTGCAGGAAGCTTTCACTTCGCCGGCCGGCTGGATTACAGCGGTGGTCGGCTATTTTCTTTTCCTGGTTACATCCCTTCGAGTCTTCAGTGAAGCCGGCGCGGTTCTGCTGCGCGTGCTGCCAGGCTTCATTTCGCCAGCGGGGTGGTTTACTACAGTGTTTGCATTCGCTGGCCTGTGTCTCTTGTGGGGCCTTTCAATACGGCGGTTCGGGCGCGCGCCGCAAGGAGTTTGAGAAATGAAGAAACTATTCTACGTGTTGGCAATATTGACCGTGCTTTTGCTGCCGGTCCAGTCGGCGTTCGCTCTTGGGCCTTCGCTGGAGGGTCGCGTGATCATCGGCCAGAACTTCACCCTCAAGAGTGGTGAAACGCTGACCGGTGACCTGGTAATCATCGGCGGCCAGGCGGTGGTCGAGCAGGGCGCCAGGGTCCAGGGGGACACGGTCGTCATCGGCGGAAACCTGCAGTTGAATGGCCAGGTCAGCGGAGACGCCGTTGTCATTGGCGGGCTGGTGTCGCTGGGGAGCACGGCCTCACTGGCCGGAGATGCAGTGACCATCGGCGGCTCGGTGCAACGTGCCGAGGGCGCGAAAATCGGCGGAAATATCCTTAGTAATTTCCCTCCGCCGTCGCTTCAACTTCCAAGCGGCGCAGCCACCGAGACTCCCCCATTGCCGCCTCAGCCCAAGCTGAATTTCGATTTTGGGCCTCTCGGAACCGCGGCCTCGGTTTTCTTCCAGGCGCTTGGTCTGGGTGCCCTTGGCATGCTGCTGACGGTGTTTCTGCACCCTCAGCTGGACAGGGTTGCGCAGGCCGTTTCTGGTCAGCCCTTCATCTCCGGCAGCATTGGCGTGCTTGCCATCATTGCCACGGCCATCACCGCGGTCATCCTCTCCGTGACCCTCATCTTGATTCCGGTGGCACTGGCGACAGTACTTCTGGTCGTTCTCGCCTGGCTGTTCGGCATTGTGGCGCTGGGCATGGAGGTTGGTGACCGATTCACAAAGGCGATTCACCGATCGTGGGAGCCTGTGCTCTCGGCCGGCTTGGGAACTTTCCTGCTGGCGCTCGTCGTAGGGATGGTCAATCTCATACCTTGCGTTGGCTGGCTTGCTCCGGTAATCGTTGGGCTGATCGGATTGGGAGCGGCCGTCATCACGATGTTCGGGACGCGCGTGGTGCCTCGCCCGCCAGCAGCCCCGGTCGGAGCTGCAATTGACTCCGGGTCTCGGTTACCGCCAGCGTCCTAGGCCGAATGGCACGGGCGTCTGCAGAACAGGAAAAATCGCCTGAGTGCCCGGCATGTTATAATGGACTCGCCTCGGTGAATCTTCCCGGGGCGGGTCTGCTTATTTAATGGTTACGCGCACTAGTTGTCTGAAACCGAAAACAGACCCGTGCCTGTAATGTGAAATTTCCACCCAAGCCTGCCCCGTCCAAGGATGCTAAAGGGCCCGGCACGTTCACCCGTACGAGGAGCCAGCAATGCTGCCCAGAGTTGATGTTCCCAATACGCCCGTTCATAATTCGCCGCCGCCGCTGATCGAAGTCGATGGCACTCATGGAGAGATGGGCCGCCAGATCGGAGAGGCCCGCCGGGCTCATATTCAGCACAGCATTGTCAACGCACGCTTGCTGATCGAGCAGTCGTACGACCAACTGGAACTTACCTGGGAGGGAGCGCAGATCCAGGCCCGCAAGTATCTGCCCTTCGTCGAGGAACGGTACCCACAGTACCTGGACGAAATGCGCGGCGTGGCAACCGGCGCCAACGTGGCCTTTGACGACGTCATGGCGCTGAACGCAATGGAAGCGGTGACGATGGATGCGCTGCACCTGACGCGCTGCACAAGCTTTGCCGTGAACGAGCAGCGCACTGCGGACGGACATGTCCTTGCGGCCCACACGGAGGATTGGGTGCCCGAAGATGAGGACGATGTATATGTCATCCTCGCAAAGCCCCGGGACGAGCCGCCCTTCCTCGCCATGACCTACGGAGGGTTGCTGCCCAACGTCGGTTTCAATGCATACGGCATCGCCCAACTCATCGACTCGGTCTATCCCTCGGACTCCCGGATCGGAATCCCCAGATTAGTTGTTTCCCGAGCCGTCCTGGCCGCGCGCAGGATCTCCGGCGCGATCGGGCGCGCCCTGGTCCCCCACCGCGCAGCAGGCTACAACCACCTGCTGGCGCATGAGAGCGGCGAGATGTACGCCATCGAGGTCTCGGCGCGGCGGTTTGAGATCCTGCACGGCACAGACGGTTACATTGTGCATACCAATCATTACATTGGTCAAAAGATGCTGGATATCGAGAACGACCCCGAGGAACTCATTTCGTCGCGCGTGCGGTATTTCCGGGCTAATCGGCTGCTGCGCCAGAGCTCCGCGCATACGATCAAGACCCTCCAGGCGATCCAGAAGGATCATGTGAACCTGCCGAACTCGATCTGTAATCACGCGGTCGACTGGTCCGATCCACTGGACCGCGAGAAGACCATCAACGCGCTGGTGATCGACCTCACGGCGCGCGAAATGCACATCTGCTGGGGCAATCCCTGTCAGAACGGCTATCACACTTACCACCTGGACGCGTAACCGAAAGTCCAATCCCGAAACAGACCGGCGAGCCAGGCAGTCCGTGCCGGCGGTCTACTTTTCCGTTATGTTAGAATAGGATACTCCTGGAGCAGGGATGATCGAAGTAACAATTGACAGTGTGCGCGTGAATCTCATGTCGCCACAGAGACTGGTGATCCTGCGCGAGGTGGGCGCGGATCGCTATCTGCCGATCTGGGTCGGTCAGTACGAGGCCGAAGCGATCACCGTCGCGCTGCAGGAGGTCGAAATGGTTCGCCCCCTGACGCACGACCTGCTGAAGAATGTGTTTACGACCTTCAATGCCAAGATCAAGCGCATCGAGATCGTTGGGCTCAAAGAGGACATCTTTTACGGGAATATTGTGGCCGAGGTCAACGGTCAAGAGACCAACGTCGACTCGCGGCCATCGGATGCGATCGCGCTGGCAGTGCGGGCGCACGTACCCATCATGGTGGACGAAAACGTGATCCAAACTGCGGGTATCACACCCGAGGCTGATGTGGATTCAACTCCCGGGACTGCAGTGCAGCGACCCAGCCCCGCCCGGCCCGCGCCGCCGGTCGGCGAAGTGAGCATGGAACGGCTGTCCGTGTTTGAGGACTTCCTTGGGAAGCTCGACCTGGACAGGCTGGACAAAGACAAGCCCGAAGGGGGTGACAAAGACGAGGACGACAAACCCACGGCAGACAAGCCCGGGAAAAGCGACAAGCCAGACAAACCCAAAGAGCCCAAGAAGAAATGAACGACTTCTTGCCGCCCGAGGCGACCGCCACCCCCGCCGCGCCAAGCATTCCTCATAGCCGGGAAGCCGAAGAAGCGGTCGTGGGCGCGGTGCTCATTAATCCAGAGGTCTACTATGACCTGGCCCAGTTCCTGCTGGCCGATGACTTCTATATCCACCGGCACAAATGGATCTGGGAAGCCTTTACGAGCCTGCACGAACAGCGCATCCCGATCGACATCCTGACCCTGAGCGAGGAACTCGAGCGCAGGGGACAATTGGGAGAAATCGGAGGCCGTGCCTTTCTGACTGCGCTGGTAAACCAGGTGCCCACCTCGCTCAACGCTGATTCGTACGGCCATATTGTTGAGAGCCATGCGATCCGGCGCAGGATGATCGCGGCTGCCAACTCCATCGCTTCGCTGTCCTACAACGAAAACTCGACGGTCGACAACGTGATGGACGAGGCCGAAAAGGCGGTCTTTGGCGTCAGCGAACGCCGCATGCGGCATGACGTGCTGCCCATCCGCCAGGTCATGAGCCTGGTTTACGAGGAAGTCGGCGAACGAGCCCAGCGCTCCGATGAGATCTTTGGAGTGCCCACGGGGTTCATTGACCTCGACAAGATGCTGGGGGGGCTGCAGCCGTCCGATCTATTGATCATCGCTGGACGGCCCGGGCAGGGGAAAACGGGCTTCTTGCTGTCCGTCGCCCGGAATGCGGGCTTGATCCACAAGAAGCATGTCGCCATTTTCTCGCTCGAGATGTCGAACGAGCAGGTGGCGGAGCGCCTGCTCTCGCAGGAGACCGGCATCGACTCCCAAACTCTGCGCACGGGCAAGCTGGACACGGATTGGCCCAAGTTTACCCACGCCATCGAAGTGTTGTCGGACACACAGATGTTCCTGGACGATACTCCTGCGCTCACGCCGCTGCAGCTGCGCACGAAATGCCGGCGCCTCCACCTTGAACACCGCCTTGACCTCATCATTGTGGACTATCTCCAGCTCATGGGTGGCGATACGCGCAGTGAGAACCGCGTCCAGGAGGTCTCGTATATCTCCCGCAATCTCAAGGTGCTGGCGCGTGAGCTGAATGTGCCGGTCCTCGCCGCGGCCCAGCTCAGTCGCGCCATTGAGCAGCGTTCTGATAAGCGGCCGATCCTCTCTGACCTGCGAGAATCCGGCAGTCTGGAACAAGACTCCGATATCGTCATGTTCATTTACCGCCCGGATCAATACGAGAACGATCCAGCGCAGCAAAACATCGCCGAGATCATCGTCTCCAAACACCGCAATGGCCCGGTTGGGGTCGTGCCATTGATCTTCCGCAGTAAGCTAGCCAAGTTCGAGAACGCCGCGACCAGGATGTACGGCCCCAACGAGTAGATTCGCTTGATCGAGGGCGGAATGAAGACCGCGATCGGAATGGCGAGTTGAGATGGAAAAATTCAAAGGCTTCAACGAGTTCGAATCGCTGACAGCGCTGCCGGATTCGCTGTTTGGAAAGCTCCTAGCCGAGATCGCGGCTCTGGATGAGTTGAAGATCGTGCTTACGGCCCTCTGGCGCACCGAACACATGGACGGCCCCGTGCGCGCCCTACGCCTCGCTGATTTTGATTCCGGAGACATGGGCCTGGCCGCTGCTGAAGTCCAGTCCGGCCTGGAGAAAGCCGTTCAGCGCGGGGTGTTGCTGTCGACGCGGGATCAGTCGGGCGTCCTTTACTTCCTCAATTCCCCCCGCGGACGAGCGGCCGCCTCCGCCGTGGCGAGCGGAGCCATAGGCCGGGCAGAGAGCGCGATGACTGTTCCCCTCAGCCGGCCGAACGTGTTCAAGCTGTACGAAGAGAACATCGGACCGCTGACACCGATGATTGCCGACGCATTGAAGGATGCGGAAGGAGACTACCCGGAAGACTGGATCACCGACGCGATCCAGTTAGCGGTTACGAACAACAAGCGTAGTTGGGCCTACTGCCAGGCGATCTTGAAACGCTGGAAGGATGAGGGACGTGCCGAAAAGCAAAATCGACGAGACGATCCGGGCGCTCGCCGCCGCGAGCTCGAAGACGAGTTCAAGAAGTACCTCGGCCGATAGAACCACCAGTGACATGCTGGGAGATCCCGACTGCCCGCACTGCCACGGTCTCGGATATCTGCGCACCGATTTGCCCGTTGGGCACCCAGATTTCGGAAAGCTGGAAGTCTGCGTCTGCCGCCGGGCAAAGATCACGAACGCCGTCCGCCAACGCCTGTACGCCCTCAGCCATCTCGACGAATTGCAGCACCTGACGTTCGAGACTTTCAATCCGCGCGGGCACAAAGGCCTAGCCGAAATGCAGGCCAATTCGCTCCAGGTGGCATCCAATCAGGCAAAGCACTATGCGGAAACCCTCGAGGGTTGGTTGTTCCTGCAGGGAGGTTCCGGCTGCGGCAAGACGCACCTGGCGGCAGCCGCGGCCAACTACGCGGTCAGCATGGGCGTGCCTACGCTCTTTTTGACGGTCCCGGACCTGCTAGACACACTGCGCTTCGCCTACGACAGCGAGGACACCACCTTCGAAGAGCGCTTCGATGAGATCCGCAATGCAAGGCTGCTCGTGCTGGACGACTTCGGCACCCAGAATGCGACGGGGTGGGCCCAAGAGAAGCTCTTTCAGATAACCAACTACCGTTACATCAACAAGCTCCCCACAATCTTCACCACGAATCTCGTGTTGGACGAGATCGAAACCCGGCTCCGCTCGCGGCTGGCCGATCCGGAATTGGTCTCGCAGGTCCGCATCACTGCGCCGGACTATCGCCGTCCGATGCTTGAGACAAAGCATCCGGAACTCTCGTCGCTCGCATTGCATTCCAAGCGCACTTTCAAGTCATTTTCCCCGCGAACAGGTGAGGGGCTGGATTCCGACGATCTCAAATCCCTGCGCGAAGCCCTGGAGGCCGCTGAAGACTTTGCTGAGCAACCGCACGGCTGGCTGCTCCTTACCGGGGAGTACGCCTGTGGAAAGACCCATTTGGCTGCAGCGATCGCCAATCGGCGGGCTGAACTGGGGGAGCCGCCCTTGTTTGTGGTGGTGCCGGACCTGCTCGACCACTTGCGTGCCACTTTCGCGCCCAACAGCCCGGCCACATTCGATCGACGCTTTGAAGAGATCCGCACTTCGCCCTTGCTGGTGTTGGATGATCTCGGCACCGAATTTATGACTCCCTGGGCACGCGAGAAGGTCTATCAGCTATTCAACCATCGCTACAATGCGGAGCTGCCGACGGTAATCACGATGGCCGATGAGGCCCTGAAGCGGCTGGAGTTGCGCCTGCTTGTGCGCGTACTGGACGGCCGTTTGTGCCGCATCGTCGGTATCACCGTCCCAGCTTATCGCGCCAAGCCCAGCCACCTCAAGCCGCGCTCCCAGAAGTAAAGCCCGGAATAGTCAGGCCCAGGTCAGGAGCCCGGACGTGACATCCGGTCACGGGTGAGGTGACAAAGAACCCCTTGGATGATCGAGCCTCCATGATAGAATATGGATGAATCAGCCTCTATTAGGTTGATTTTGGTGCGGAACACCCAGAAGGGAAGATAATGGACTTTTTTCAGACTGCGCTATTGGGCGCGGTAGCCGGCCTGACCATTTACTTAGGACTCCCGGTAGGCCGCATTAAGAACCTACCCGAGAAGATCCGGTCATTCATGGCGATGAGCTCGGCCGGCATCTTGATCTTCCTTTTCTTTGATATTTTCCACCAGTTGTCGAACCCTATCGAGGCGGCTCTGGGCAGCTCGGATCACGGCCAGTTCTTCTTGCTCCTGGGTGTGTTCGTCCTCGGATTCGGTACCGGCCTCGGAATCCTGATCGGCTTCGAACGGCGCGTAATACGCCATCGAGCTGATCCCACTCAGGTCCTGTCCCCCAGCCGCCTGGCGCTCCTCATTGCAACAGGGATCGGTCTGCACAATTTCTCCGAAGGGCTGGCGATCGGTCAATCCGCAGGAGGAGGCGAACTTGCTTTTGCCACCGTCCTGATCGTCGGCTTCGGTTTGCACAATGCCACCGAGGGTTTTGGTATCGTTGGGCCGTTGATGGGTAAGGAACGACCGTCGTGGGGCTTCCTGGGACTCGTCGGCTTGATCGGCGGCGGACCAACGTTTCTTGGCACCATGGTGGGTTACTACTTCGTCTCGACCGTGATGTCGGTCCTATTTCTCTCGCTGGCCGCGGGTGCACTCGTATACATCATCGGTGAATTGTTCCAGATGAACTGGCGTGCTGCAACCAAGCTGCAGGCAGCCTGGGGACTCTTCACTGGATTTCGTGTTTGCCTTCTTGACAGACCTGCTACTGGTGTTCTCGGGCGTCTAGCCCTTGCGGCTCCCGCGATCGCAGGTGATCGCCGTCCGATACCAGGCCGCGTCCTGGCTCACAGCCGACCGAATTTGGGCTGTCTCTCACTGCGGTAGAATTGATTCATGACGCTTCCGATTCCTGCCTTCTTCAATGCCGAAGGAGTCGGCAAGGTCTGGCGCGTGCCCTATGAGGATCGGGCCCGACAGGGGAGCGAATGGGCGCACCAGCATCACCTTCGGCCGGCCGATGATTTAACGCGACGGATCTGGCTCCTCCTGGTGGACGTCCAGAATACGTTTTGTATCCCAGGCTACGAGCTGTTCGTCGCCGGCCGCAGCGGACGGGGCGCCGTCGATGACAATGTGCGCCTTTGCAGGTTCATCTACCGCAATCTGGGTCTGATCACCGAGATCTCTGCCACGCTGGACACCCACCTGCCGCAGCAGGTATTCCAGTCCATCTTCTTCATCGACAAGGACGGACAGCACCCCGCTCCCTACACGAGCATCGATGCGGCGGAACTGCAGTCAGGTAAGTGGAGATTCAATCCCGCTCTGGCGGTCCGCTTTGGCATTGACCCAGAGTACGGCCAGACGATGGTCATCCATTACGCTTCTGAGCTGGAACGAAAAGGCAAGTACACCTTGATGGTCTGGCCTTACCACGCGATGCTGGGCGGCATAGGACACGCCCTGGTATCGGCGGTTGAAGAAGCGGTGTTCTTTCACTCCATGGCGCGCTTGACCGAGCCGGCGTTCGAGATGAAAGGCGATCGTCCGTTCACGGAGCACTACTCTGTGATCGGACCGGAAGTGACCCGCGGGCCCAAGGGCGAAGTGCTCGGCGAACACAACAGCAAATTCATCAAGAAATTGCAGGCGGTGGACGCGCTGATCGTGGCCGGCCAGGCCAAGAGTCACTGCGTCGCTTGGACGCTGTCCGATTTGCTTGAGGACATCCGGGCGATTGACCCGGCGCTGGCCCGACGCATCTATCTGCTCGAAGACTGCACCTCTGCAGTAGTGGTCCCGAGCACCGACTTCACCGATGCGGCAGACGCCGCGTTCGAGAAATTCGCCGAGGCCGGGATGCATCTCGTCCAATCGACGAGCGAGTTCCTGAAGGATTGACCGCAGCAGCCTGGCGGGCTCAATTCAGGCTGCCGCAGATCTTGAGGAAAGTCATGTCCTTATTTGACGGCGATCGGCTCGACAACTCTACATTCAAGCTGGATGTCGAGAGAATGCGACGGGGTTGGTACTCGGACAAGTACTTCGAGAACATCAATAAGATGCTGTCGGCGCTGTCGGCCGAACGTTACAGCTACTCGGGCTCGCACCATAGGCTGCCGCCAGGTCTCTCAACCGAAGACATCGCCTGCGGCGACATCGAGGTCGAGATGCAATGGTTCACGCGCCGGAGCGGTACGACCATCGTCGTCGGCGTGGACAAGGCCCTGGCGATGTTGAAACAGTGCACGGGTTACTGGGAGGACGATCGGTTCATCAATACATCCGACCGGCTTGAAGTATGGGCCGTACAAGACGGCTGCACCGTGGCATATGACGGGGATCCCACCCACGTCCTGCCGGTACTCCGCGTGCGCGGCCGGTATCGCGACTTTGCGCTGCTCGAGACGCCAACGCTTGGCATCCTCACCCGCGCCAGCCGGGTGGCGACGAACGTCTATCAGACCATGATCGCGGCGCGTGGCAAGCCTATTCTATTCTTCCCTGCCCGCTTCGACCTGCACGAGGTGCAGGCCGCCGATGGCTACGCGTACAACATCGCGGTGCAGCGTTTCAACCGGGATTACGAGAAGACCCTCGGTCCGTTCATTTCCACGGATGCCCAGGGCGATTGGTGGGGCGGCGCCGGCGGCGGAACCGTGGCCCATGCAGCGATTGCGGCTTTCATGGGCGACACGGCCGAGGCCATGCTTCAGTTCGCCCGAATCCTGCCCCCTTCCATCCCGCGCATTGCCTTGGTGGATTTCCGCAATGATTCCGTCCAGGACTCGGTCCTGGTTCTGGACGCATTGTTCGGCGAGTACCGCAAGCTGTTGGATGCGGGTCAGCCGCAGGAAGCGGCGAAGTACAAACTCTACGGTGTGCGCCTGGACACAAGCGCCAGTGTCCGCGATGTATCAGTGCCGCCCCTGGGCGAGGCCAGCCTGGACCTCGGCGTGACGCCGCGCCTTGTATTCAACGTCCGCCAAGCCTTGGATTTCGCCTGGGAGCACTGGTCTCTGCCAGCATCCTGGCGGGAGCCGGCGCGGGCCTTCTGCCATGCCGTCAAGATCGTTGTATCGGGCGGCTTCAACCCGGAAAAGATCCGTTCCTTCGAGCAGCTGGGCGTTCCGGCAGACATCTATGCCGTCGGCTCGTATCTGTTCAATAACAATGGTTCGACCGTCACCGACTTCACGGCCGACGTCGTCCGCGTGAAAGTCCATGATCAATGGGTGGAGATGGCCAAGGTGGGCCGGGCACCGGGCGACAACTCTGATCTGCAGCGCGTCTGGTAATGGCCGAAGCCTGCCACGAAGGGTGGCGCCTGCGGGGCACCTTCTTACAAACCGTACAACTGTAGCTACCGATTAGCGGGGGCTGCTGAGGAGGTCCGGGAGGCGGAGCAACATCTGGTCTCGAACCCTCCGGAAAGCGGCCAGCCTTTCATCGTCCGTTCCCCCAGCCTTGGCGGGGTCGACAAAGTCAGCGTGCAAGCGACTTCCCTGCCCCAGCCACACAGGGCATTCTTCGTTGGCCTCGTCGCACATGGTGATTACCAGATCAAATCGCTGGTCGCGGAATCCCTCTACGGACTTCGATTCACCGCGATGTTCAATCCCAATCTCTTCCAAGACTCTGAGCGTATTCGGATGGACATGGCCGGATGGCCGAGCCCCTGCCGAAGACGCCCGCCAGCCAGGGTAGCGCGCGTTGACAATCGCCTCGGCCAACTGTGAACGACAGGAATTGGCAGTGCACAGGAAGAGCACCGTGCGCACTTCAGTCATTTCTGCTTCCAGAACTCGCTGTCGGTATCGGTGATCTCGGTCAGTTCGCCGGTCACAACGAAGACGGTCCGTTCGCAGATGTTGGTCACCCGATCGGCGAAGCGCTCGAGATTGTGAGCGGTCCAAAGCAGCCAGTTGGCGCGTTCGATCGCCGCCGGGTTTGCAATCACGATCGTCATCAACTCCCGATACACCTGGTTGTAGAGCGCATCGACCTCATCATCTTCTACCGGGATCTTGCGGGCCGTTTCCATGTCCTCGTTGATGAAAGCCGTCAAGGCCCGGTGCAGCATGTCAGCCCCCTTCTGTGCCATGCGCGGGACGTCGATGAGGGGCTTGAGCAGCGGTGCATCGCCCATACGGATATTGATATTGGCGATCCCCTTGGCATAATCGCCCATACGCTCCAGCTCCGAGTTGATCTCCATGATCGAGGCCAGAAGCCGCAGGTCATGGGCCATGGGCTGTTGGGTCGCGATCATGATCATCAGCTTGCTCTCGATCTCGAAGCGTTTCCGGTTGATGTCCCGATCACCCGCAAAGAATCTTTGCGATGCCTGGACGTCCCGCCTCTTCAACGCCTCGACCGACTCGATAATGGCCTGTTCGACCATGGAACCCAAGACCAGGATCTCGTCCTTGACCTGCTTGATCTCAGTCTCAAAGGTTTTGCGCAGCATTGATTCCTCGCAATCCAGTTGCCGTGGGCGGGTTGAGACCAGGGTAACGAGGTCCTAGCCGAACCGCCCCGTGACGTAGTCTTCGGTGTGCTTGTTTTTCGGATTGGTGAACATCACGTTGGTGTCACCAAATTCGATCACCGTGCCTGACCGGCTGGTGGCGTCCGTGAGCATCATCATGGCGGTGAAATCGGACACCCGTGCAGCCTGCTGCATATTGTGCGTGACGATGATTATGGTGTATTCCCGGACGATGTCGTGCATAAGCTCCTCGATGCGCAGCGTTGAGATTGGATCCAGGGCGGCAGCCGGTTCGTCCATCAGGATCACCTCGGGCTGGACCGCGATAGCCCGGGCGATGCACAGACGCTGCTGCTGTCCGCCGGAGAGGGAGAGGCCGCTCTGATGCAGCTTATCCTTGACTTCGTCCCACAGCGCCGCCTGGCGCAGGGATTTCTCGACAGTCTCATCCAAATCGGCGCGTCGCCAAACGCCATGGAGGCGCGGCCCATAGGCGACGTTGTCGTAGATGCTTTTGGGAAACGGGTTCGGCCGCTGGAACACCATCCCGATGCGACGGCGGACATCGACCACGTCGACATTCCTATCGTAGAGGGGTTCGCCATCCAAATATACCTGACCCTTGGCAGACGCGCCCCTGACCAGGTCGTTCATCCGGTTCAGCGCCCGCAGCAGGGTCGACTTGCCACAGCCGGATGGTCCAATGATGGCGGTTATCTTCTGGGCATAGATCGGCAGGTTGACATCGGCGATGGCCTGGAAATCCCGGTATGACACACTGAGGTTTTCCGTCCGCATCTTGAGCGTCTCCGGCGTCGCTCCACGATCCGTGTTCCGGCTCGGACTTTGGAGTTGAATTGGATTCGGCATCGTCTTTGAGTATCCTATTTTGTGGCAAGCATGCGGCGGGCGCGCCACCACACCAAGAGCCGCGCGGCGATGTTGAGGAATAGAACAAGGCCGATCAAGACCAGAGCCGTTCCCCACGCATCGGCATGCCAGTCTTTGTATGGCGAAATGGCATATACGAAGATCAGGTGGGGCAAGGTCGCCACGGGTTGCCCATAGTCGAGATTCATGAACGGATTCCCAAACGCGGTGAACAGCATGGGGGCAGCTTCGCCGGCTGCCCGGGCAACCGCCAGTAGGACGCCCGTCATTAGGCCGTTTATCGCCGCGGGCAGAACGACGGAGAAACTGGTCTTCCACTCCGGCGCCCCAAGGGCAAGCGATCCTTCCCTGAGCGAGTTTGGCACGAGGCGGATCATCTCCTCGGTTGTACGAATGATTATCGGGGCCATGATGAAGGCAAGGACGATTCCGCCCGAGAGCGCCGAGAAGTGGCGCTGCGGCAGCACAACAACCGTATAGGCGAAGATGCCCATGACAATCGACGGAACGCCGGAGATGACGTCGGTTCCAAATCGAAGAGCCAAGCCGAGGGACGTATCGGGGAACACGGCGGCGTAGGTGCCGGCAAGAATTCCGATTGGAGCCGCGATCAACAAGCCCAGACCGACGGTCATCAGAGACCCCACCAGCGCGTTGGCGATGCCACCACCAGGCACACCGACCGGGGTCGGCAGCTGGGTGAAGAATTGCGGGGAAATCGCGGGCAATCCCTGGACCCCGACATAACTCAGAATCCAAAGCAGTGGCGACACGACCAGCAGAGTGAAAAGACCCGTCAGCCCTAGCATAATCGCGTTCACCAACTTTCGCCGGGCGCGGCGATTGGAGGGCTTGTTCACAGGCGTGCCTCCGGATGCTCACGCTTTGAGACCCGCCAGATTAGGATCCGGGCAGCCAGGTTGATCAACAGCGTAATGACGAACAAGATCAGCCCGATCTCAATCAAGGCATTCAGGTAGAGGGCAAAGGTCGCTTCTGTGAATTCGTTGGCAATGATCGAGGCCATCGTATAGCCGGGGTGCAAGAGGGACGCCGAGAGGTCCAGGTTGTTCCCGATAACCATGGTCACGGCAATGGTCTCGCCGAGCGCCCGTCCGAGTCCCAGGATGATCGCTCCCAGGAAACCTGAAATCCCATATGGCAGGAGCACCTGGGAGATCATTTCCCAGCGGGTTGAGCCCAACGCCAGCGCCGCCTCCCGTTGATCATCGGGAATGGCCCTCAAAACATCACGGCTCACAGCCGTGATGGTGGGAAGCACCATGATAGCCAGCAGCAGCCCAGCAGCCAAGCGGCTGGGGCCATACACCGGGCCCTGAAACAGGGGCAGGAACCCCAGCGTGTTCTCAAGCAGCCGGGAAGTGGGTCGCACAAATAGTGGGATGAAGGCGAACAGCCCCCAGAGCCCGTACACGACGCTTGGAACGGCCGCCAGCAATTCCGCCAGGAAACCCAGCGGTTGGCTTAGCCAATCCGGGGCAACCTCTGACAAAAAGATGGCAGCGCCCATGCCCAGCGGGATGGCCACCAGAAGAGCAATGAGGGATGTGATGAGTGTGCCCAGGATGAACGGCAAAGCACCGAAAGTATCTGTCAACGCAGGATCCCACTCTGAGGTTATGAGAAACTTCCAGCCGAACGCGTGCCGTGAGAGGGCCGAGTTCTGCCAAAGCTCATATCCAATGCCGAGCACCAAACCGACTACGGCAACTGTCGCCAGGACCAGTAGCCATAGATAGAGCCTATCACCATGCCGCCAGGCAAGTCTCGCCCGCTCAACCAGGGCCGATCGAGAAAGCTGTACTTGGGACTCTGCGCTCATCTTGGTTTTTGGTTGTGCCGGCAGGCCAATGCCGATTGCCGACAGGTTCAGTTCTTGGCTCGAAGAACAAGGCCTCCTCTCCCAGCATACATGCCGGGAGAGGAAGTTGGGTCGCCATTGCAGATTCGCTAGTATATCTTACTGCCCAAGAGGCTTGCCTTGGCAGGTGATCTGGCCCATCTTTGCCTGGACTTGCTGCTTGACCGCATCGGGGAGCGGCACGTAAGACAGAGCTGTAGCATCCTTCGTGCCATCTGGACCGTAGGCCCATTTCATGAATTGAACCAGTTTTTGAGCCTTGGCGCAGTCTTGCTGATCCATGTAGAGCAGGAGGTATGTGTAGCCCGCGATGGGATAGGATTGCGCGCCTGGCCCGTCTACAATCGAGAGTGCCAACTTATCACCGAGGTCCGTGCCGTAGTCATTCATGGCAGACTGGGTCGTGTCGGGTGCGGGGGCGACAAACTGCTGGGACTTGTTTTCAACCAAGTTGATGACGGCGTTGTTCTGGACGGCGTAGGCTAGTTCCACGTAGCCGATCGCGCCGTCGTTTTGCGAGACCGTGCCATACACGCCCTCATTGCCCTTGCCACCCAGCCCCACGGGCCATTGAACCGAGGCGGCGTTGCCAACCGTGGCTTTCCACTCCGGGCTAACCTTCGAGAGATAGTCCGTAAAGATGAAAGTGGTACCGGAGCCGTCTGAGCGATGTACCACGATGATGTCCTGATCCGGTAGCTGGACGTCGGGATTCGCAGCCGTCAGTACGGGATCGTTCCATCTTTTGATCTTTCCCAGGTAGATGTCGGCAATGGACGTGTAGGGGAATTTCAGCGGGGTTGTCAACGGCTTGCCGTCTGGCCCCTTGAGGTTGACGACGATGGCCTCTGCCCCCGCAACTGTCGGAAACATCTGAATGCCCGGGGCCGCTGTGTACTGATCGGCATTCAGGATTGCATCCGAGGCCCCGAAGTCAACCGTCTTGGCAGTGATCTGCTTGATGCCACCACCGGAGCCAATGGATTGGTAATTGAATTTGACGGATGGATCAACGAAGGCATAATCGTAGAACCACTTGCTATACAGTGGGAACGGGAAAGTCGCACCCGCACCGGTGATGCTGATCGATCCGGCAGCAGGTGCCGCAGGTAGAGCGGGGGCCTGGGTGCCGGAGGGCATCGCCTCGGTGGCACCAATTACTGGTGCCTGGGCCGCCGGCGTTGCGCAAGCCGCCAGCAATAGACTTGATGAGACCAGTACGAATATTAGCGATCGCAAGAGCTTCGACATTTCTATTCTTCTCCTTTTGAGTTTTCTCTGCGCGTCATGTTATCAGCCGGCGTTTAAGGACCTGGGAAGAGTGTGTTATGGTTTAGTTAACGATCCAGACAAACGGGCCCGGCGGAGCCACCAAGGAAAACTGCCCGCCAGTTCCGCGGGCGGGCAGCGTCTCCGAAAGGAGACTGAAGGAGGAGAAGACCGCAGCTTAGGCTTTTTCGAGCTCCTTTGGAGCCGTCTCAAAGAACGGCAGACGGTGGCCTTCATCCCAGGCCCACGTATTGAGGTCCGTCAGGGCTCGATACGCAGTCAGATCGAGATGCAGCGGCGTGACGGAAACGTAGCCTTCGGCCAGGGCCCCGATATCAGTTCCGCGCTCTGCAACACCCGTCGGCGCATCCCCTGCGATCCAGTAATAGGGGATGCCCCGTGGATCTAGATCTTCATCCAGGCGGCTGTGGTACACACGCAGGCCTTGTCGCGTCAGTCTGAAGCCACGAATCTCTTCATCTTTCAGGAACGGCACGTTCACGTTGAGCAGGGTCTCAGACGGCAAGCCATTCTCGATCACATGCTGAACCACGCGGCGGGCGGCGCGTGCCGCCGGACCAAAGTCGATTCCGTCGGCCTGCACCGCAACGGTTTCCAGCGAAACGGCTATGCCCGGCAGGTTGGCGATCACTGCTTCCATCGCCGCAGTGACCGTGCCAGAGTAGGTTACGTCGTGGCCCAAATTGGCACCCACATTGATCCCGGACACCACCAGGTCGATTGGATCCTTGAAATACCCCAGAGTCGCCAAGGCCACACAATCGGACGGCGCTCCATCACTGGCATACGCGACTGTGCCATCTGCCAGACGAAATTCCTTGACGCGCAAGGCGCGGTCAAGTGTCTTGACGTGGCCGCCACCCGACCAATTGCGGTCCGGGGCCAAGATGCTAACCTTACCGAGGCTGCGCATTTCCTGTGCCAGGGCCAAGTAACCCGGGGGCGAGCACTCCATCGTCATTTGTCACCAGGATGTGCTTGTTCATTCTTGCCCGTCAGCATGCATGCTTTTCAATTCATCGACATACTTGCGACGCTGCTCAATGATATCGACCGAGAACACGGCCAGGGTCAGGATGGTCAGAAGCAGAACCGCTGCAAAATCCGTAGTCATGTTTCTCCTTTATTGTCAGCACGAATCATAGTTGCCAGCACTTAACGGCAGCCGAATAGCCCGTTAACGTCTGGTAAAGAGACGTTTAAGGCAGCCGAGGTCCAGGCTCAGCCGTGTGGTCGGCTAGCTTCTGAGCTAGCAGCTGGTAGATGGCACTGTCTATGGCGACTGGGGAATCACGAAGAAGAAAGTGCTCCCCCGCCCCTCGATGCTTTCCACCCATATGCTTCCCCCGTGCGCTTCCACGATATGACGCGCAATCGAAAGGCCCAGTCCGGTTCCACCTCCGGATCGGGCCTTGTCCACCCTATAGAAGCGCTCAAAAAGCGCGGAACTTCGTCGGCGGGAATACCGACCCCGGTATCGCGGACGGAGAAGCGGATTGCCGGAACCTTGACCCCATCCGTCGTGTCGGGGGAGGGCGCTTGGACAAAATCTGCGGACAGAACCACTTCACCGCCCGGATCGGTGAATTTCACCGCATTGTGGATCAGATTGACCAATACCTGTTCGAGGCGGGTCACATCGGCACGGAGGTCCGGCAGATCGTCGCGGCATTCCACACGCAGTACCAGACCCGCACGTTCGGCCTGCATCTTCATGCGCTCCGCGGCTGACGCCAGCAGCTCTTTGGGCGATGCGGTGGAGAGCTCTAGGGCGACCTGGCCCAATTCGATCCGAGAGAGGTCGAGCAGCTCCTGCGCCATCTGGGTCAGCGCATCGACTTCCTTCACCATGCGGTCAAGAAAGCGGGGGCCCGCCTCCGGGTCCGAGAGAGCACCATCCTGCAGGGTCTCCGTAAGTGCCTTGAGAGAGGCCAGAGGAGTCCGCAGCTCGTGAGAGATGTTGGATACAAAGTCCCGCCGAACGGTCTCGAGACGGCGCACGCGTGTCAGGTCCTGCACCAAAAGCAGGCTCCCCTCCGCCTGTCGGTCCGGTATCGCGATAAGCTGCAGAAATTGCTGGCGCAGAGGTATTTCCACCAACTCGCTCTGCAGTTCGCCTTTCTGTTGGCAACGCCTCCATACTTCGATGAGCTGATGGTCGCGGAGCACCTCGGCAACACTCCGACCAAGCGGCTCGGGCGTCGCAAAGAACCGCCGGGCGGCGGGATTCGCCAGGCGAACTCTCCCCCCACCGTCCACGATCAAGACGCCATCCGTCAGTTGATCTAGGATGGCGGCCAGGCGATCTCGCTCATGACCCAATTCGGACAATTGTTGGTCAAAAGCGGAGTTGACAGCCCGGAGAGCACTGGCTAAATTCTCAAGCTCGGGGCCGCCGTGCAGACCAGGTGCCCGCGGATTGCCCCGCAACGCCCGTGAATACTCATCGATCCGCCGACGCACCATCAAGTGGCGCCAGACAAGCCAGCCTGCCGCAATCAAGGCAATTACAAGCGGGATGAGGATCGCCGGGGGCACTAGCATGTACTGGTTAAGTCCCGCGACCTGTCAGCCTTCAAAGCGGTACCCCCCTCCACGCACCGTGACGATGCGTGCCGGCGTGGCCGCGTCGGCCTCGATCTTTTGTCTCAGCCAGCGCACGTGCACGTCGACCGTGCGGCTGTCGCCCACGAAATCCCATCCCCAGACCCGCTCGAGGATGAATTCCCGCGTCAGGAGCTGGCCTTTGTGTTCGGCCATGAACAGCAGCAATTCGTATTCCTTGGGCTTGAGTGGCAGTGGCCGTCCGTCCAAAGTGACTTCCCGCCGAGTCACATCCATGATGAGGTTCCCAAACCTGAGCTCACGATGAGGCTGCGCAGCAGAGGTTGTCTCCATCTGCTCCCGGATCATGTTCGTTCGCCGGAGCTGAGCCTTCACCCGCGCCAGCAACTCGCGCATCGAAAACGGCTTGGTGAGGTAATCGTCAGCACCCACCTCGAGGCCCACTACCCGGTCAATTTCCTCGACGCGGGCAGTCAGCATCAGGATGGCGGCCGTCAATTCCTTCCGGACCAAACGGGCGACTTCAAAGCCGTCAATGCCCGGCAGCATCACATCCAAGATAATGAGATCGGGCTTCAGACGCCGGGCCGTCTCGACGGCCGAACGCCCCTCGCCCACGGCCTCCACGAGGTATCCTTCCTTGTGCAGGTTATAGGTGAGGGTCTCCCGGAGGGAAAGCTCATCCTCAACAACAAGTATCGTGGCGCTCATCAAACCTCATCGGTCAAGTTCATTTCATGTGTTCTTGATCTCACTCCGTCGAGGGGATGCACCGCTGGCTTTAGCGTGTCGCGTTGCGATGCGGGCCGGCGTCCCGTGCACGCCAGTAAGCCGAGGAGGTGAAGAAGCGCCAGCTGCTTTGCAGATGCCAGACTAGAAATTGCCCCGGACGGCGGCTGGCACGGCGCGCGTCGTGTTGGATGCGCACGCCGGCGTTGACGACGCTGGTCAGGCCCATCAGCCGGGCGCGGGTGCAGAAGTCAACGTCCTCAAAATACAGCCGATACCGAGCGTCAAATCCATTCAGGCGGGCAAAGATTTCACGATGAAACAACATGAAGATCCCGGCGATCCAATCGGCCCGGATCACCTTCAGGTCATGAGGGAACGGGTGGGCAGGCGCCGTTCCCCGGAGGCGACGCTGGACCAGCTCCAAGGGAGAAGGCAGTCGCCGAAACAAGTCCTGAACAATGCCGCTCGAGTCGACGACGAGCGGCGCCGTGATCGCGCCCTCCCCGGCCTCGATGAACTCAACCAGGACCGGGAACACCGACTGGACAAACCGGACGTCGGGATTGACGACACAGAAGTAGTCTGCCTGGGCATGTTGGAAGGCCGCATTGTGGTTACGGGCATAGCCGGCCGGCCGGTCGTTGCGAAGCAGAGTGAGCGAGTACCATGGAGCGGGATCCAAGGCAGGGAGATCACGACCAAGGTTGTCGGTGACGATGAGCTGAAGGTGGGCTCCGGATTCTTGCCGGGCAAGGCTGCCCAGAAGCGATGCAAGCGGGACGGAGTCGCCGTGGCTAACGACGGAGATCGTGATGAGCGGCCGGCTGAGCGCTGAGGAGGCGGGGCTGGAAACCATCTTCAGTCCGTGGGGGGATAGTGACGCGCGATCCAGCCGCCCAGGGGAGCAAGCGGATTCCAACTCATCGCCCGAAGAATCTCCGCCGGAGGCACTCGCCGCTGGGCCTGGATCAGACCGCGCTTCTTGAGCGCGGAGCGTAGGCCGCGCAGCGCATCGAACTTAGCGCGCAGGATCGCGCCGCCTTGACCGATCAGGATGAAGTACAGGATGGAGATCATGTTCATGCCCAGGTGCAGGGGCAGGTAGACCCAAGACCACGGCGGGGGCATGTCCTTGACGTAGGTCCAAACGAGGTTGCGATGGCCATAGTAGGTGGAAAAGGCGCTCCTGGGGCCCGTGCTCCCCGTGCCCACATGGTGGACCACCGCGGCCGGAACGAAGACGCACTGGAGACCACGCAGCCGCAATCGGAACCCCAAATCCACGTCTTCGTGGTATGCGAAGTAGTCTTCGTCGAAGCCGCCGGCATCCAGGAATTCCTGGCGAGGGTACATGGCGGCGGCGGCGCAGGCGCTGAATACCTCGTGAGGCTGGCCGCCTCGAAAGACAGGGAAGTTGAAATTCCGTCGCTGTGCCAGTCCACTCACGTGGTAGACATCCCCCTCTCCGTCCAGCAGACGCGGTCGGCCCGCCTGGATCTGCCTACTGGCAAAGAATAAATCGGCGGAGGAATCGGCAACTTTAATCAATTGCTCGAGCCAATCGGGCTCCGGATAGGCATCCGGGTTCAGCAGGGCCAGCCAGCGACCCCGAGCGAGGCGTGCCCCCAGGTTGTTGGCGATAGCGAAGCCATGGTTGGACGACAGATGCTCAACGCGCAGATCCATGGCTGAGTACTTCTGCTCCAGATTGAGCGTGCCGCCATCAGTGGAGTTGTTATCAACGAGGATGACCTCGAAGTCGCGGTAGGCCTGTGCCGCAAGCGCTGCCATGCAGCGAGGCAGGTAGGCGGCGCTGTTCCAGGAAACCACAAGGACGGAGACGGCTGGAGTTTTCGGGAGCACGAGTATCCCCAATCCGCCGATTATAGCCCCGAGCAGGAGCCGGGCAGGTTGCGTTCGACGACTTTTGGCTTGGCGAGGGCCGGCTGATATCCCGCGGCCTCGCCCTCACGGGGTCGAAGCGCGTGCGGCAGATGCCACCTTGTGCCGGTGCCGAGCTTCGCGCGGCGATCCGCACGGCAATCCCTTCGCTGTTCAGAGGCGCCCCGTCGTCGCTCGTCCAAATGCTGCGTTAGTCGAGAGCCAAGGGGGCGATTTGCAGCCCTGCAATCTATGGCGATTGCCCGCCGCGGCAGGCCTGCCGGCGCCTAAAGACGTTGGAAACGGCTATCAGCCCCCATGGCCGCGCGAACAATTCCACAACTATTGCGCCGCATCGCGATGCGGGTGCTGCGGATTGTGGAAGCCAGGTTTGCAACGGATGAAAGCGCGAACCGGATTGGTATTGATACTGAAATCGTGGCGCACTTGGGTTAGGTTTGGGCTGTAGTAATCGTCACCCCGGGCCAACTCCGCCGACCACTTTTGCCTGAATAGGTTCACCTCTCCCCTAAACCGCTCCTGCCTGCGTTCCCCCCTCTCAGGGCCTCTGGTGCGGGATTCATGGTGATAGAGCTCAGCGGAAGGGGAATAGACCACGAGATAACCCTTTGCTAGCACCTTCATGCATAGATCCACGTCCCCGAAGGCCAACTGATAGCCTGGGTCAAATGCGCCGACCTCGAAGAATACTTGCTTTCTGACCATCATACAGGCTCCCGTGACTGCCGACAGGTTCTGTTGCAGCTTGAGGCGGCAGAAATACCCGGCGGACTGGCGGGGAAAACGGTAGTGCGCGTGCGCAGCGACTCCTCCAATTCCGAGAATCACCCCGCCGTGCTGCACAGTATCATTCGGATAGTAGAGCTTGGCCCCGACAATGCCGACTTCTGGCCTCAGAACGTTTTCCAGCATGCGTTCGAGCCAGTCACGCGCGATGACCGTCACGTCGTTGTTGAGGAAGAGGAGGATTTCGCCGTTAGCCTGGGCAGCGCCAAAGTTGTTGGCAATCGAGTAGTTAAAGCTTTCCGAAGACAGCCGAACCAACCGAAGGCTCGGCAGCCCTTGCAGTGCATCATACAACTTCCGCGTCTCTTCTTTCACGCTGTGATTTTCAACGATGATGATTTCTACCCGTGTGTAACTCAACTCTTGCAGAATTGACTCAACACAATTCCTGAGATCAGCGGCGTGATCTCTATTTGGGATGATAATGCTCACTAGAGGTGTTGATGTCAGAGTACGAGTGACCCTGTAAGTATTGGGCCAGGGCCCGTCGCGCACAGTGCCGGAAATGTCCATCCTGCGAAGGTGCTCCTCGAGGGCCTTCTTCCCCAACTCGGCAGCGGCGCCCTTGGCGCCCTCGGTGAGAGCGGCCGAGCGCTCCCAAGCCCGCCAGTGATAGAGGATTCGCGTGACATGCGCGATCTCTCGTGCTTCTTCGCACGCGCGCAAGACGAAATCGTAGTCCTGCGAACCCTCAAATCCATCCCGGAACCAACCTAGGCCCTCCCCCATTTGCCGCCGGATCATCAGAAGGTGCGGCATGTAATTGATGGCCTCTAAGAAATCCGGGCTGAAGGCAGGCTTGAAGAATGGAGTACGGCGCCTGCGTCCGTCCGGCCCTATTTTGTCTTCATCTGAATATATGAGGTCGACAGACGCGGTGCTCATCGAGAAGCTTCACCACCTCGAACAAGGCAAAGGGCGCAAGCAGATCGTCATGATCTAGGAACCCAACGAAATCACCTGCCGCCAGCGCTATAGCAGCGTTCGTGTTGCCGGCAATCCCAAGATTGCGCCGCAGATGCGTAACTTTGATTCTTTGGTCCTGCTTTGCATAGGCATCCAGGACGAATCGCAGCTCTTCAGCCTCTGGGCTACCATTGGCTATACATAATTCCCAATTGTCATACGTTTGGTCAATGACGGATTGAATTGCTGCATGCAGGAACTTGATTGGAGTCTTGTAGGTCGGGGTTATGATACTGAGCAGCGGCCGGTATTCCAATTGCCTGCTCGCCTCACGCTGTTGCGCGAGTGCCACGGCATCAGGTTCATTGTTGAGAATCCATGTCCGAAAACGGGAAGCCTCGGATCCGACGATGCGGTCCGCGACAGTCCAGAGCGTCGCACGGGCGCCCAGCGCGCGCCACATCTTCCACGCCCGATATGGCAATCGGACGACCTCGTAGGCACGGCTACCCGGGGCGAGCAGCCACGCGCCCAGACGGCGAATCGTCAGGATCAACCTCCAGCCCCAATTTCGAGGCGGCTCTGATTTGGATTGAGAAGGAACACATCAGCCGGCGCTTCATCTTCCCTCGAGCCGCCGTGCATTATAGCATCCGTTCCATGAGGGGACGCGCCGTCGCTGGATCTGACGTTTTCGCATGACCGGGCCGATCCTGGCTGGGCGCCACTGGTAATGGCCTGGTGGCATCTTGAGTATCGAGTGGCGTATCGCGCCCCCAGTCGCCTCTCATCCTGACATGGTTGGCATTCGGCTGCTGATTGCGTTACCGATCACTTCTATTGGCGAGTTGCTGGCGTGGGGGCTGCTTTGCGGGCAGAGGCCAGCTGCGGGGAGGCCGCCGGGCCGGGGTAGTGGAGGCGTCGCTAAAGTCTATAGCCCGCATTCTGCGCGTCGGAGTGGAACATTTTTACGGTATCCAGCGAGTACTCGTCCAGGTCCCTTCCGACGATAGAGAGCTTTTGAAGAATGTCATGGGTAACAGTGATCACATGGCAGCCAATCTCATCGGCTTGGAAGACATTGAGCAGCTCGCGTGGGCTGGCCCAGATCAATTGCTGATTGGGAAACCGACCCATGATTTGGATTGCCTGCTTCATCAGGGGAACCGGTTCGCGCCCTGTATCGGCAATCCGACCCGCGAAGACCGAAATGTATGAGGGAACTTGAAAGTCCAAGGCCCGGGAAACGGTCTCAACCTGACCCGGGGTCATCAAGGCGGTGACGTTCAGCTGGATCCCTTCTGACACAAGGCGATGGACCAGATCTGCGGAGGACTGCCGACGAGTATTGGTGACGGGGATCTTAACGTACACATTCCGCCCCCACGCAGAAATCTTCCGAGCTTGGCGCTCCATTTCCTCGAACTCGTCCGAAAACACTTCAAAGGAAATCGGGCGGTCTGCGATCCGTTCGAGGACGCCGCGGGCAAATCCCTCGTAGTCAGGAATGCCACTTTTGCGCATCAGGGTGGGATTTGTCGTAAAGCCCTTGATGTATGGGTTTTGGTACAGCTGGAGCATACCTTGAAGATCGGCGCCATCCGCGAATATTTTGACTTTCAACTGGTCAAGCATCGGCTTGGATTCCTTTCAAAACAATGCCGGCCACTTCGGCCACGTCCCGAACCACGGATGAGGCAGGGGGACACTCGAACGCCTCGTTGTAGCGGTAGTCCACGAAGATGGTCTTAAGACCCGCCGCGTGTCCGGCCGCGACGTCCTTCCAACGATCGCCGACGATCCAACTTCGCGACAAGTCCAATCCGTATTTATGCGCCGCGCGGCATATGAGGCCGGGCTTGGGCTTCCGACAGTCGCATTGATCGGCATCATCATGGTAGCAGACCAGAAATCTCCCGCAACGGCAGCTGGCGCATGATCCATGCATTGATCAATTCTACTTGTTCGCGCGACTGTGTACCTCGGGCTACATCGGGTTGATTTGTGATGCCAAATACAATAAATCCGGAGGCCACTAATTGGCGCGATGATGTGATTGCGCCCGGTAAAATCTCCACGTCCTCCAGGCTTGCGGGCGGATACGGTCTTCCATCACGAATGATGGCCCGATTGATGACACCATCACGGTCAAGAAAGACCGCGCCGGGTCCAGCTGTTACTTCGTTGATTCCCATTTGGTCGGCGCAACCTTTAACCGAGGGTGGGTAACGAGCAAGTGATGAACGACTGCCTGGAATGCCTCTGTATGCGGGGTGGTGTGATCAGGGTTGACCGTAGGTATGATGATGCAGGCATCTGCAACCTGGGCCGTGTAACCGCCGTCGCGCCCCACCACTCCAACGATCTTTGCATGCACCTCTTGTGCCAGTTCCAGCGCCCTCACGAGATTGGGGCTGATATTCCTCTCCAAACTCCCGCCGCCAACCGAGAAGACCAGAACGACATCCCTGCTGCACAGACGACTTCCCTCCAACCACGTGCGAAAGACCGAGGCCCAGCCCTCATCGTTGGTGCGGGCGGTCAACTCCGACACGTTGTCCACAGGACTGTACGCCTCGATTCCGACAAGCTTACGAAAATCGTTCACAGCGTGTGAAGCATTCGCCGCGCTACCTCCACACCCAGGACGAAGAGCCGCCCCCCCGCGGCGCGGGTTTCGGCCAGCAAATCCACAATTCTTTCGATTGCGTCGGTGTCCAGCCCTTGGAGGACTGCAGCTGCCTCATCCAGATACTCTTGTGCAAAGGTCATGGCTCATCCCTGGCAAGAAATCGATTCGGATTTTCAGCGATCAAGGCATCCAACTCACGCAAACCCTCAAGCGATCCGATCTCATAGAACCGGTCTTTCACCTCGTAGGCTAAGAGGCCGCCCTGGGCTGCGAGGGACGCATAGGTGTCGGCCAAGTCGGCCACTCGTCCACTTTCCAAGCCCAGGAACGTCTCTGGATGAAATAGGCCGAGGCCATAGTCAATGTACTCCATACGCGGATCGTGTTTCTTCTTGTCATAGGAAATGATGCGCCCATTTGCCATGTCCACATTGCTTGTGTCCCATTTGCCCTGATTGCGATAGACCGTCATCAGGGCAGGCTCCTTATGTCGATCAAAAAATCCCTGAATGGCAGCATAATCGCAAGGTAGAAATCAGTCCCCGTATAGGACAAAAAAGGGGGACTCCAGAAGATGTAGCGCCCGCCGGATAGCTCCTGCGGTACCCAAGGGTGTCTCACCATCGAACGCGCACTCAACTTTGAGGCCAAATTGGCTGCCATCTCCAACAAAATCGCGGATCTGCTCTCCTCGATACCACAGGCAAAGCACGACCCTCTGCACGCCCCGCGATTGCAGGAGCCTCAACTGGTGATAGATGAACGGCTGACCGGCGACGTTCACCAAGGCTTTTGGGATCTTCTCCGTAATAGGGCGCAATCGTGTTGCGGTCCCGCCGGCCAGAATGAGAACCGGGTAAAGTCTCATGCAAGCAGCGTCTTCGTACCCTCAAAGTCGAAATGAAATCGTACCTCTTCCAGGCCAGCTTTGGCCATGGCATGACGCAGGCGATTCCGATCGGCGGCGTAGAACATGAGGAACCCGCCTCCGCCTGCACCAACGAGTTTGCCACCGAGGGCGCCGCTCTTCATGCCAAGCTCATACCATTCGTCAATCTGAGGACTGCTCATGCCGCTGGAGCGCCTGCGTTTCTGCAACCAGTGCTCATGCAGCAGCTCACCGAACTCCGTGGGGCGGCCGGATACGAGGGCCTCCTTGCTCCGAAGGCCGAGGTTCTTGATTTCGTGCAGATTGCTGAGCATGTCCTCCTGCGAGTTCTTGGTGCGCATGTCCTGATCCCTCAGGATGTTTGCAGCGCTGCGAGCCTTGCCAGTAAAGAAGAGCAACAAGTTATCTTCGAGGTCGTGCAGGGTATCCATGCTGATCGGCAAGGGGTACACGTTAACGGTGTCGTCCGCATTAAATTCGAAACAAGTGATCCCGCCATATGCCGCGATGTACTGATCTTGCTTGCCTACGGGCTCCTTTAGGATCTCGATCTCGATCTTGCAGGCAAGTTGTGCCAACTCCTCAGGCATCAAGAGTCGCCGACGATGCATAAACAAACCCTTCAGAAGCGCTGTTGTGAAGCTGCCTGAAGACCCGAGACCCGTGCCCGCCGGTATGTCCGCTAGGGTTGTGATTTCAAGTTGCGGGGTCTTGAAATCCAGCATTCTGATGGCCTCACGCATAATCGGATGCTGGATATCGTTGATGGCCTTGACCTCTTCGAAACCCGAGTACTTAAGGAAAATGCCCTCAATGAATGGTCGCGTCACACAAACGTAGACGTACTTATTGATTGCGGCGGCGATCAAGAAACCACCGTAGGATCTGTAGTAGGATGGTAAGTCAGTTCCCCCTCCCCCAAGAGTTACGCGAAGCGGGCTTCGAGTAATAATCATGGCATGATCTTTCGTCCCAAGACATAGTATTGGGCACCGACCGGTAGCCGAGAAAGGAGGGGCTCTGTCCCCTCAGAAATCCCAGCAATTTCGGAAATACAAAGTGGTACCGGATTCCAAGCAACTCAAAACCATTTGAGGCCACCAACTTCTTTGCTGCCAAAGAGGTGACTGGGATGGCGTTTCGATCAATTTCGGCGTGCGTCATGTTGTATTTCACGATGGGGTTCCAGGGATTGTTTTCCCACAGTGCAAGAAGGCCTCCCGGACAGAGAGCCTCGTGAATAACGTGGGCAGCCGTGTCCCTTTCGTGCTCGGCTATGTGGTGGAAAACACCATTGCAGAAAGCCAGCTCTGTCGATCCATCTGGAGTGTAGTCATCCAGAGAATAGAAATTGACATTCTTGGACCCGTACTCGGATCACACGACCTCGAGAGAGTCCCACGAGACGTCCACGCCAACGATTTGACAATTGCTGCCAAATTCCCGGATCAAATAGGGGACGGCTAGTCCAATTCCGCATCCGAAGTCGAGGATGCGGCGAGGCATGCGGCCGAGCCTCTTCGCCTGCTCGGCGACCAGGGCCACCCTGCTTTGGGCATAGAATTCGGGATCCTCACCCGTAAGCCCCATCCATGGCACAATGCTCTGTTTGTAGCGGTGCGCCAGGTCATCAAACTCCGTCTTGGGCGTTGCCATGTACACTCCACCTCAACCCTGTCAGGGTCATGGGTCAGGATTGTTCCGCCAGTAGTCTAGGACAGCCGCCAGGGCGCTGGGAAAATCCACCCCGGGCTTCCAGCCAAGGGCGGTCAGCTTGCGGTTGTCACCAATCCGTGCCGGTTCATCCAGATTGCGATAGAGCCCCGGATCCTCCCTCAGTGCAACCCGAGTCCTCGCCAGATTGCACAATTGCTCAACCAGCTCGCGCACGCTGTGACCTTCTCCAGAGCAGATGTTATAGACTTCTCCGGGAACCCCGCGTTCCGAGCGCGACGTGGAACGCCTTGACAGCGTCACGGACATCCAGAAAGTCCCGCACGGAATCGAGATTACCAACTTTAAGTTCCTTGGCCAGACCATGCTCAATTGCCACAACTCGTCTCGCGATGTCCGAACTGACATCGCCTGTTTTACGGGGCCCGATAATGAAGAATGGGCGCACACGCACGATGCGCATCTCATAGGCCTTGCCATACAGGACACTCAAATGATCCTGGGCGATCTTGCTTAGGGCATAGGGGCTAGAAGGTTCAAGCGGAGTGTCCTCCGGTATAGGCCTGGCGTCCTGACGCAAGGCATATTCTCCGCTGGAACAGAACATCTCGATGAGTGGATCAAGGCGCGCCGCCCGGATCGCATCGAGCAGATAGATGCTTCCGAGGACATTGATCTCAATTGTTTCATCAGGATGCTCCCACGAGACCTTGGGAAGACTCTGCGCCGCCAAGTGGAAAACGTAGTCTGGCCGTATGCTGTTGATGACCACTTGCACAGCATTCCGGTCGAGAATATTGCATGAAATCAGGTGCGCGTCCCGTGCAAGATTGCCCGGGAATCCGCCCGTCTCTTTGTCGAGGCCATGCACCGCCAGTCCCTGGCCTGACAAGTACTCCATCAGATGAGAACCGATGAAACCGGTTGCCCCTGTGACAAGACAATTCATTTCGTTGTACTACAGCCTCGTCACCTGCCCTGTCCGCGCGGCTTGGTACACCGCCTGCACTAACTTGAGGGCGGCCAAACCATCGGCACCGTTTCCAAGAGGTTCGCGCTTGTCCTGAATTGCCTCGACAAACTCCTTCCACTCTCCAAGCCAGGAACGGTCCTCGCCGCGGTACTCCACTACCTCTTCGGTGAACGGTGCGCGGAAATCGCGCTTTCCGATGGACAGCCGTTCAGTCCCGTATCCACCACCCAGTCCCTCTACGCGAAAGTAGCCTTCTGAGCCAAATACTTCAAAGACAAAAAGGTTCTTCCATTGCGTGAGGCTTGAGTGCACTGAGGCGATGACGCCTGAGTGACCGCGTAGAAGCGCAAAACCATTGTCCTCCAGGGGTGAAATCGGAAAATAGTTGGTCGCGGTAAATCCCGTAACCTCCTCGAAATCGCCCAAGAACCACCGGAACAGGTCAACGGCATGGATTCCCTGCTCCATGAACTGGCCCCCCGCAACAACAGCAGGATCTGCCCGCCATTCCTTCTCATAACCTGGACGACCACAAATGCCGTAGCTGCAGCGGCCAAAAATTGGATCCCCGAAGTACCCCTGCTCAAATAGCTGCTTTGCCCTCGAGATGGCCGGGTGGTGGCGATGGTTAAATCCACATTTCAGCGTCAAGCCCGTGGCCCGAGCCAAAGCAACGAACTCTTGAGCCTAAGTACCGTGCGCGTAAGAGGTTTCTCACACAGCACGTGCTTGCCCGCCCGCAATGCCGCGCTGCCAATCGCTGCGTGAATGTGTGGGGGCGTGCAGACAAGAACCACGTCTATGTCGGGTCTCGCAACAATGGCTTCCCAACCCTCGCCCGCCTCACATTCCATCGCCTGGGCCAGTGGCTCTGCGTCCTCGCGAGTCTTGGCGCTTATGACGACCAACTGAGCTCCCGGCGAGTCAAAAATCACCGGAGCCCGACGTCTTGCCTGCAGACCTGCTCCAACGATCGCGACCCTCAAGTGATCAATCCCTCATCCTGCCGGGTCATACCGCGGCCTATACCGAAATATCTGAAACCGATGCGGGACAACGAGCCAGCATCTAGCATGTTCTGGGTGTCGAGAATCACTTGGCGTTTCATGGCGGAGAAGATACGCGTGAAGTCCAGTTCCCCGAATTCAGGCCACGGCGTCAGTAGAACCAGGACGTCGCTTTGGTCGGCGACCGCATAGGGATCTGGATATGCCTTGAACTCGGGATGAGCCCGCAGCTCCCCGCGATCAGCTTTCGGATCGTAGGCCTTTACGTGCGCGCCTTGTTCTATGAGTTGGCCAATGATCTCTATGGAGGCTGAACGTCTAAGCGTGCTGGTGTCCGGTTTATATGTCAGACCCAGCACACCCACGTTCATTCCAGCCAACGAGCCAAATTCGGTCTGCAGACGTCGAACAACCGATCGGTTCTGCTGTTGGTTCGACTGCCAGGCGCCATCCAAGAGCTGTGTTTCAATGTCGTAGCGATCTCCAAGAGTCCGGAGTATGCGCAAATCCCGCGCCAGCGTTCCCCCGAAAAACCCAAGCCCGGAGACAACATGGCTTTGGGCCCAATTCGGGGCTCCGGCCTCAGGGCGCCGGCGATCTGCACTCCGTCGGAGCCCACTGCGTCGCACAGATTTCCCAACTCGTTGGCAAAGCAAACTGAAAGGGCCAAGAAACAATTGAGAGCGTGTTTCGTCATCTCGGCCGTACGCAAGTTCACGCGTTTCCACGAAGGAGACACCACGGACAGGAGTTTTTCCCGCGATCCAGCATTTCGGATTGATCTGCTCCAATCACGGGCATCTGTGGGTGCATGAATCTGTCGATAGCTTGGCCCAATCTCAGATTCTCGGGGCTATAGGCAATACCAAAACGAGCGCCTGGGCTGGCCTTGCTGATGATCTCAGCAATTCGATTGCAGGTCCCTACAGGGACTTGGGCAGTGACGAGGATCAGCAAATCGGGCACAATGTGAGGGGCCAAATCGCGCGCAGCCGCATATACACTACTGAGATCTACCTCATCATCTTCATCAACCGGCGTATCGAACATCAGCATGATGTTTTGAGTATCGGCCAATCCATCCGCCATGGCGGTTGTGAAGGACAGATGACCGGCTTGAAGCCCCTTCGAGAGCAACTCATCCAGTCCGGGCTCAAACAAAGGCGCCTTCCCCAGATTGAGATTGTGGATGCGTTGTTGATCCACGTCCACTCCCACCACATCATAGCCCAGCTCCGCCAGACACGCCGCGGCAACTGCGCCCTGATGCCACACGCCCACGATACACACTTTAGTCTTCGTGCGATCCATGATCAGGGCCTCTCAGTCCAGCAACACACGTTTTGCCGCTATCCTAACTGCCTCGTCTGAAGTGTGCTCGGTATACCAGCCAAGGCGATGCATCTTGTCGGAAAGGATATGCACTTGAGGTTGGTCGCCCGGCCAGCCAGCGTCCCCTCCGGTAAACCGGATCTTGACATTCTTGAGCGCCATTTCTTCAATCACGACCTGCGCTATCGTGGTAACCCTCGTGACGGAATCCGTTCCCAGATTGAAGATGTCGCAAGGTTTATCTTCGCCCATCGCGGCATTCCGGAAGGCAAATGCCATGCCGCCAATGCACTCCTCCACCAGGAAGTAGTTCTTCTCCTGGTGGCCATCACCCAGGATTTCGAGTTCGGCGGGATCTCGCCTGAGTTTCTGCATAAAGTCAAAAATGGCGCCATGCCCCATGCGGCTCCCAACCACATTTCCAAAACGAAACATCCAGGCGGCGCAGCCCAAAAAGACTGCAGTATGCGGAGATAAAGCCCTCGCAGCTCGATTTGCCCGCAGCGTACAAGGACAGGGGCAGAATCGGCCCAGCGTTCTCCGTCGTGGCATTGGTCTTGCACAGGTCGCCGTAGATGGCACCGGTCGAGGAGAAAAAATCGGCTGAATCTTATTCCGGCGCATGGACTCCACAACATTGTACGTGCCGATAACACAATTCCTCAAATCAATATCTGTGTTGGTATAGCCGCCCGGGATGTCTGTATTTGCGGCCAGATGCCACACAAGGTCGTGCCCAAGCATAGCGCTTTCCAACGAAATGAAGTCGAGCAGGTCGCCACGGACGAAACGAAACTCCTTCTTCCCGGAGTGATGGTCGATCCAGCGAAGGTTCCCCGACGACAGATTGTCAAACGCCGTAACCTGATACCCTTCAGACAACAGCATGTCTACTACATGGCTGCCAATAAATCCCGCACCGCCGGTGACAAAGACCTTGCGAATGTTCTCAGTTAGAAGCATTATCGTTTGTCTCCTACTCGGTTTGGGCCTTTCTGTCGTTCTGCAAATCATTTGAAGAATAAGAGTGAAAGTGAATGTCTGAAATCCAAGAATCATAAACAATAGACCAACGACCCCCGGAAAGTATATGGACTTCAGCCTCAAGCCTGACTGGAGCCATACAATCATCAAATGCAGGTTGATCAGAAGTCCTGTGGCAAACAGGACAAAACCGGAAATTACGCCTCGATCATAAGTGATCAGCTTCTCGATCCTCTTCGTGAAGGTCTTCTCAAAATTGTTGTAGACACGCGAGATTACTCCAAGTTGAAGAGCCACATATCCGACCGTGGCCAGAGTCAGTCCGAGCAACATCCAATGCAGATTGAAGTAGATCGGACCAATCGAATATTCCCCGCCCACAAAACTCAGAGTTAGCGCAAATCCGACAAGGAAGACGATCAGGCCCGGCAACAGAAGGAAGAAATCCGCGCCGTACAGAAACATGATGCGCAGGTTAATCCATCCCGCCTTCCAAGGCGTGGTCCATCCAGCCCGCTTCAGGTGGCTGAGGCGACCCTGCCGATCCCTGTAGAACCTTATCGGGACTTCCGCCGTCTTTAGTTTGTAGCGCCCTGCCTTGAGGACCATTTCTGACGCATATTCCCACGACTGGGCCGTGAGCTGAATCTTCTTGAGGCCTTGCAAAGTAATCGCCCGCATCCCACAGTGGATATCGGTGTATTTCGTTCCAAACATTGTGTTCAGGATCAGCGTGGTTAGAGGCGTACCGAAGTACCGATGAAGCCCCGGCATGGCACCGGGCTCGATATATCCCAGATATCGGCTGCCCATCACAAACTCGTACCCTTGCTCGAGCTTGTCTATGAACGGCTGCATCTCTCGAAAGTCGTAGGTGAGATCGGCATCTCCCATGATGACGTACCGACCGCGCATGTACGGGATCGAGTCGATATACGCGCGTCCCAGGCCGCGTTTCGGCACGCAGACGACCTCCGCGCCCCTGCTCTTGGCAATTTCAGCAGTATGGTCGCTCGAGCTGTCTATGATTAGTACTTGACCAGACACGCCTGCTTTCCGAAGTCCCTCGAAACACCAGTCGACGAATTCGCCTATGGTCAATTCCTCATTCGAGGTGGGAACTCACGATTGAAACTAGGGTTGGATCATGATCTATCATACGTTCGTGTATCCCAGTGAGCCGTCACTTCTTCGGCGCGCACGTAAGACCGATTACAAGTTCCAGATCTACGGCCGGTATGAGGAACGGGAAGTAGGAAGTTTCCTCCACCGTAAACCGTTTATTCAACTCAAAGAGAACATCTTCGGCCGTGTTGACGTGATCATACTTGATGAGCCAATCGTAGCTTTGATGGTATCTCTTCTCGAACATTCGCTGAGAGCTAAATCTTCGGCCAATTTGATAGAGGCGGCCTCCCTCGCAGGGAATGACTACAGAGAACTTGCCATCTCGGCGCAAAACGCGGCGGACCTCGTCTAGGGTTCTCGGAAGGCCATCAAGGTGCTCCAAAATGTAAATCGCAAGCACGCGGTCAAAATAGTTGTCTTGAAACTGGAGCTCTTCCTGACAATCTCCGACGACGACGTTGACCTGCGGGAAGGATGACCGCATCTGCCCCGCCAGTAATTCGCTCATTTCGAGTGCTGCATAGGCTTGCTCATCAAGTCTTTCATATTTCAGATGCGCTCCATTGCCGGCGCCAATATCCAGTGTCCGGCAACCGGGGATGAATGTCTTCGCCGCATATTGATGTCCGAAGCGATCCACGGCGCTATAGCGACCCTGCATGCCCTCCTTCGAGAGCCAGTGTTGGTACCAATCAGCAAAGATCTGCTGTTGCAATTCCGTCAGTATGGGCCGATATCGGGGCCAGGTAATTGGGTCTGTCCGTTTCAATGTATGCTCCTTGGCCCAACCTTAACTAGGTAGGTACGCATGGGGACCGAGGGAGATATCAGCCCAGAGTCCGGCAAAGTAACATCAATTCCAGTCTATCAAAGATGATTATCATTGGATAGGCGGGGGCTAGATGCAAAGTGACCATCGAGTACCAGGAAGAGGCCGAGATGATCAAAAGTAACCCCAACCTGGCCATCCTCTGAACCCAAACAGACAAGTCTTGTACGCGTACATCTTCTCAAAATAGTTTGACTCCTCATTTTGCTGATCGCTGGTCACCCCGATGTCAAGAACATTGTAGCACGGCTGTGACTGCATGCCTCTCACAAACCGGTCAAATATGTTCTCCAGAGCCCACACGGAATTCGGGAGGCCAGAGCGATCTTGCCGGTGTTCTTGTAGTAAGTTGAGCGGTTCGTCCAAGCCTTCGCCCAGATTACCTGCTGACCTTGCGGGGCCACGACCCAGATTGAGCTGCAAGCCCCGCAATGGCAGTCAGCACGGCGCATGCGCTCAGGATCGCGCCGAGCAAGAAAGAGAGCGGCCGGTACCTGAATACAACTGTGTGCCTCCCCGTGTCCAGGGACACCCCTCTGAAGATCCCATCCACAGCATAGATGGGCGCAGGCTTTCCATCCACCAGCGCTTCCCAGCCGGGATAGTACTGGTCGGTCAGGATCAGCAGCCCAGGAGCAGGAGTATCGGCCTGGACATCTACCCGTCCAGAATTGACGAACGTTGTCTTGGCCGCTACCATTTCGGTCGGCGCACTATTCTGGTTGATGGTACCGGCGATTTGGCTCGGCAAATTCTCAACCGCCACAGCATTTTTCGGGTCGAAGGCCGGGTCCGATAGCAGCTTCATAAACTCAGAGAAATTGGAGGCAGCCACCACCCTGTAGAGTATGAAACTCCGCGGGAAAGCGCGGTTGTTCTCGTAAATCAAGGCGCTCTTATCCTCATAAACTGGGCTGTAATGCGAGTCATCTGCCGAGTTCGCCAGGGTACTTGGTGCAGCGCTTTGAGATGTCAGGGCTAGGTTCCCCCAGTAGGATAGATCCCAGTCACTATTCCCGGCCGGACCGGGGTCCGTGGCAAAACTCAGAACCACTTGCTTCCCGGCCCAGTATTCCAGATCTACAAATTCGTCAATCCATTGTCGATCACAAGGATTGTTCTTGGGATCGACGTATCTTGAAAAGACAACGGTCGTCTTGTCGTAGTCAGATAGGCAAATCTTGAAGTCCACGCCATCGCCGCGGTCGGAATGGAAGGTATCAGGACGCAAGCCAATTGAGAAATTGAGCCAGGTAGCTTCCGGCGGAACCACCAATTTGACTTTGTATGTCGCTGAGGCGAAGGCGGAAAGGGCCAACCGCGGTGAATCATTTATGGAGAGGCGCCCCTGATCCCCAAACCACGACAGCGAATTCTGAGTCAAAATCTGATTCTGCAGGGCATTTGCTCCAAAATTGAGCTGATCAGGGACTGCAATCTTACGCGTCGATAGTACTGGGCACGTGGCAGCCAATCCCGAAGAAGCGTAATTCCCGGTGAGCACGTATTTTACATTGAGCAGGTCAAACATCCGGTCGGAGATCGGAAACACGATACCGGTGAAGCGCATGCCCCATGGCTCATCAGGCGCGATCAGCGTCGTAGCAAACTCGTATGCCCTCTGATCTACCAGAGGATTAAGCCACCGGACATCTGCAATCTTGTAAGCACTCGAGATGTTCGGAAACAAGATGTTGTCCATTCCGAAGATGCGGAAAGGCGCATTATCGCTTCGGAGATACTCCACAAAGGGCGGGACTTGATATGGGTCAATCCGGCTCGGCCGCATGATCAGCCGAGACCAGTAGAAAGGTTCGCTCAAGAGCAGAAATAGGACACCAAGCTGCACAATCCTTGCAGGCCGAGACTTCCTGGATAGGAGTAGCAGCAGCCCCAAAGGGACAACATAGTCAAGCTGGCGGACACTCGAGAAGGGCGGAAGGACCAATAAGATGATTGCGATGCAAACCAGCAGAACGAACCCAAACAAGCCGAGAACATGGTTTGAGTAATACAATGCCAGCGATTGGCTTGGGTCGGAAAGAGCAGGCACCCCGAAGATGAAGACCGCGATGAGGGCCAGAGCGCCAGCGGCTCTCTTCACCGAGAACTCAACGCTGGAGACTTGATCAATAAAGATAGCGGTGGCAATCGCTGCGCAGAATTCTATCGATGGAAACGCGTACTTCCATACACCGACCTGCCTGAGCACCGGCAGGTTCAGGATCCAGGCAGTAAACGGCAGCGGGAATAGCACGAGAAGGATCACAACGACGTAAGTGCTGAAGAACACGACGTGCCGCCTTTGCGTAGGCCAAACCTTGATGCTGAGAACTGAGTAGGTCACGGAAAAGATGGGAACGAGACCGAGCCGTACGTGTTGATACAGGCCTGGGGCGCTTTGGTAGAGCAGGTTTGACACGAGCCAAAATGGAAACGTGAGATTGGAGCTTCCTCCGAGATGTGCACTTGTGGATCGCTGAATGAATTCGAGAAGTGGCAGGAGATACGCGGCGGCTATGAGAAAGCCAAGGACAGTAAAAGCTGCGTATCTGAGGAGCATGGCCTTCAGA
Organism: uncultured Chloroflexia bacterium; assembly: GCA_963739265.1. Lineage (GTDB taxonomy): Bacteria > Chloroflexota > Anaerolineae > Anaerolineales > Villigracilaceae > Fen-1038. The sequence continues at coordinate 562,788 of CAVTZR010000004.1, read as the reverse complement.
AGACCAGAATTGATCCCGGCGTTGCCGGTACGGGTCAGTTGTCTATAGTAATACCAGAGTGTCCCCAGAGCTAGTGTAAAGAGCACGGATTCGGGCATGCCTGCTATCAGCGCCCAGCCGATGAAGAGCGAGCACAACCATGCGCCGCGCTTATCACCTGAGGTAGCCAACCTCTCGTATCCGTACAGGACTGCCGGGAGAAGCGCTTCAGTCTTTATCTGCGGATGATCTCCATAAAACACGAAATACGTGCCCAGCATGAAGCACACGCCCGCCGACACACTTCCCACGAAACCGATCTTGAGCCTGCGCGAAAATAGATAGCAGAAGAAGCCGGCGAGAAAGAATCTCAGCAGCAGTTGGAAATCGACCGTATACGGCCAAAAACGAGTTGGAGCAAGAAAGAAAAGTAACTGGATGGGCTCAAGGGGAGCAGTATAGCCGTCCGCAAAGAGCGGCGCCCCCGCTGGACCCGTGTAGGGGTCCCAAAGGGGGAAGTCTCCTCTCTTGATGGATTGAGAAATGAACCTATTGTATGGTTCGCCGTCCCAGGCTATAGCCCCAGCATCGATCGCGACAAATCCCGGGTTGACCCCGTGGTAGTTGTACGGGCCCACGGACGGACTGGGCATTGTCCCCCACGTCGCAGTCTCCATCAAGAAGGTGCGACCGCCAAAGACGACATCCCTGTAGAAGAGCGCCAGGACGAATATCAGGATAATGGCCGCGGCAAAGCCCTGTGTTTTGACCAGTCTGGCGACCACGAGTTTGATACGGTGAAATTGCATATTTATCTCGGGACGCTAGAAGTGCCGATAATGTACTTGGCTTGTGGCGAAATGCTGCGGCTTAAGTCTTTCGTAGCGGGGAACCAGTTGCCTGCGCCGCTGATGTGGTGCCAGGGCCTCTGAACCACCTGCTGTCCGGCGTGGCAAGTTCCTCTGAAATGAGTAGATGGATGCTTGTCGAGAGGACGCGATTTGCGCCTCTTGGTAACGCCCGGCAAATCGCTCAAGAGGGCGCCGGCAGCAACAAGGGTGCTTAGACAAGTGCAGACAGAACGAGATCCGCAAGTCTTGTTGGAGTATCCGAAGAACGGTGCTCCCTCTTGCGGCCCATGCGACGTTGTTTCCATGAGGCGGTCCCTCTCTATGAACGCAAGAAAGCCAACCACAGCGGCACGCAGGCCGCGGATGTTTCGACCCACGCAGCCCTGCGAGTCTCCCGTGGGCCAAGATCAGCCTGTTTGGATGGCCTCTTTTGCAAAGACGAGGGCCCCAAGTCCGCGCGAGTGCTCGCGGGCCTCACGATGACTTGACGGCCGCAATGAATTCGTCGTAGTCGCGGATGTAATCCTCGGCCCTGTACACGTCCGACGCGAGCACCATCAAGACCGCGTCTGGCGAATACTTGTATTGGGTTCCCCACACGAGAGGCGGAATATGGACGCCGAGATTTGGGCGGTCCAAGGAAATCTCGGCCCGGTTTTCCCCGTCATCCACTACGATGGAGCACGAACCTCGCACGCACGTAAGGAATTGGTGGCACGTACGATGTGCGTGCGCGCCGCGTACCTCCTTCCCAGGCACGTCAAAGACCAAAAAGTATCGCTGTGGGACGAATGGCAACGCTGCCGGATACTCCGCGAAGGTCAGGCTTCCCCTGAGATCCATGACCAGGGACAGGCGATATATGAATACTCCCCTTACAGCGACTGCCTCCTTGATCGAAAAAGCGGATTCGGATGCGCTGGAAGTACTTCCACCCTCCAAATGCGATTCCACATAGCCCATGATTCTGCGCGGGGTTGCCGGCCACAATTGCGTAGGCAGGGACGTCGGCGGTCACAACGGCGCCGGCCCCCACCATCGCATACTGCCCAATCGTCAGACCCGGCAATATGGTCGCATTGGCCCCGATCGAGGCCCCTCTCCTCAGCAAGGTCCGAGCAAACTCCTTGGGGCGTTGCTTGCTCCGAGGAAAGGGATCGTTGGTAAAAGTGGCATTGGGCCCAATGAAGACATCGTCCTCAACAGTAATGCCGTCCCAGAGCTGCACGCCGCACTTCACCGTGACGCGATTGCCAACCACTACATCATTTTCGATGAAGGTATGGTCGCAGATATTACAGGCCGAGCCGATTACCGCCTCCGGCAGCACATGCGCAAATGCCCAGATGCGCGTACCCTCCCCAATATGAGTTGACTCTACAAGGGCCTTAGGGTGCGTGAAGAATACCATTTTGCTACCTCTGGGACTTGGTGGCGTTGATGACGAGCAGTCCGCCGTGATCACGCAGGATCGGTATCCACCCTGCGATTCTATCGGCGATGGATAGAACCTGGTAGGCTCTCTCCTCTGATAGCAGATTTACAAGATGCGGCGGAATGAAGACGCTGGAGTGCGTCTCAACTCGCAGACCGGCATCACGTAGGACGCGCCGCAAGCGATCTCTGGATAGCAGGGCCTCAGGGCCCGCCTGTTCGTGCCACAGAGGATTGACCTTTTGAAGCAGTTCGAAGATTGCGCGAAATATGGTCCTGTTGTTCTCTGATCCGAAGTACCTGCCCCGCAGCTTAAGGACCCGTGCAACTTCCTTGCAGGCCGTATCCGGATCCGGCAAGTGGTGGAGCACGCCATACACCAGCACATAGTCGAAAGTGAAATCGCCGAAGGGAAAGGCGCTGGCATCTGCGACGCAGAAGTCCGCTTTCGCCGCGAAGGACCCTGCTCTGTAGCGACCGAGCGCCTGCCGCACCAAGGGTTTTGAAACGTCGAAACCAACAATGTTGATGGGCAAATCCATGACCTTGAAGGTGCTTCTGCCCTCGGCGCAGCCAACATCCAGGAGCCAACCGTCCGCCGCAATATCCTTCCTCCACTGGTCAAAAGCAAGCCGGTCAGCAGCCACCCAAAACGGCTGTTGTTCGTATGCATTGTAGGTCTGGACTTCATTGGACGCGTACCAATCAAAATGCGCCTGTTGGATACTCTGCAGGTCCTGCTTCTGCGTGCCTGGCGGCATATCTGGCAGGAAGCCCGACTTCTCCAAGACTGACGCATGTGCGTCCCAAAATCTCTTTCTATCGTCAAGATAGCCGAGGGGGCCTGTCAGGAGATCGAGCAGCCCGTCCTCAACGGGAAACCAATTCTTGCAGGTTGTACACCATACGATACCCTCGCCGATATCCTCCGACGATAGCTGCCCGAACACCATGTGCTCCAGTCGCGGTGAGCCACACACTGGACATATCAGCAAGGGGATTGTGCTATATCTCATATGCCGCCACCGGAAGCCGCGCAGGCCTGCCCCTCATTCCCTCGCCCGTGGTTTTGATCCGCAGGTTCGCCACCAGTCTGCTACAACCATGCCGTTTCGACAACTGACTCTGGAGTGCCATTCAGCTGCTCGAAGATCCTCCATATGTACTCTCCAATTATGCCAAGCATCATCAGCAAAAGCCCAGAAAGGAAGGCCATCAGTGCCGCCAACGCGGCGAAACCCGGAACAACAACTCCCCTTGCAAGAACGGAGAATACCACGTAAGCGCCGTAGACAAAGCTGGGAAATGCCAGGCAAACCCCAATGAACGAGACGAGCCGCAGGGGCAATACGGAGAAACCCACCAGGGAGTCAATGAAATAGTCGACCTTCTAAGGAAGGTCCAGCGGGACTTGCCATGTACGCGCTTTTGACGACGATAAAGAATGACTTCCGGGACAAAACCCAGCGCGTGGGCGAAAAGCGATATGTTGATATGCTTCCCGCTCTGCAAAACGTAGGGAAGCATGATCTTGTCCATGAGCGCCAGGTCGTAGCCGCCGCGCGGGAAATCCTGGACCACAACTAGACGCAAGATGCGATAGAACAGGGATGAGAAGGCGCGCGTAAGCAACGGGTCGTCGCGTTGTCGCGCTCGCAAATCACGTATTTGGCGCCGGCTTGCCAGCGGTCGACCATCTGCTCGATCAGCTCCGGCGGATCTTGCAGGTCCGCTGCCAGGAAGGTAAAACAGTCCCCGGTCACATAGCGAAACCCCGTCTTGATTGCCCTGATTGAGCCGAAATTGCGACTGTGCTTGATGATCTTTACGCCGGGGTGTTGTGCTTTGATCTTCAACAGTTCCACAAGAGAGCCGTCACCGGAGCCATCGTCCACAAAGATCAGCTCCATCTGGACACCATTCGCTTCAAGCTTCACCTCCAACTCCGTGAGCGATTTGAAAAGGACAGGCAGCGACGTTTCATTGAAGTAAACCGGGACAACGATGGAGATAGACTTCATGATTCTTCCTTGAGGGCGGCCGGCGACACAAATGCCAGATCACCCGCCGGTCAAAGTGGGGAAGCCAAATTGCAGTCCCATGTAAGCATTGGCCGACAGCATGAAGCACAACGCGAGGAACGCAATGTACAAGACACCATACCGTCGGATCACGTACCACTTTTCAGGCCCGCTGAGGCTCGCGAACCCGGGCAAAATCCAAAATGCGGTCAGGGCGTACGCCATGAGTTGAAGAGGCAGCATATACCTGACCTCGATCGTCGTGGGAATGGCAGCCGCCGCCGGCAAGGCCACAATCAATGGTAGAAGACATCGAGAGGCGACGATGTTACGGAACTCCATTTTGGATGCGGCGTAGGCAATCACCAGGAACCAGATCGAATAATTGGCAAAGCTCAGCATAAGGGAGCGCTGATATAGATCCGGTACGTACTCAGTGTCATACACAAGATCCAAGCCGTTGAAGAGGTGGCGCATATAGATGCCTAAGAAATCGAGGGGATAGCGAAGGACGAGGCCAAAGTATTCTCCCAAGGATGACGGTCGAGCGACAAGAGAGAGCGGGTTCTCGGCGTAATCCTGAGACGCCAGCCCTGACCTGACGAGCACGCTTATCCCCTGCCGATCAAGAAAGTAGGCACCAGCTCCCGGATAGTTGCTACCAATGTTGCCCTCGTATTTCTGTATCACGATTCCCCATGCCAAGTCCAAAGCGTACATCTCCCTGCCATATTTCATTTGCGTCTGCACGAACGGGCTGAGAATATTGAAATGCACGAGATTGATCGCGGTTTGGGGGCCGAAAACCAAGCCCATGCCTAGCACGAGCGCAAGTAATCTCACCAAAATCTGGCGCTTCTGGAGATGCATTTCCCACCGATAGTAGTCCACTGCCCAAAGCAGCAGCGGAAGCAATGTGATCTCATAGATCGGGCGGACTAGCGCTGTCCCACCCCAACCCATTCCGACGAGAATGGCCGGCCACCAGTGGGAACGAAATCTCAGGAAAAGGTAAACGCCGGTAGCAACTAGAAGCACCGCCACGAAATCGGAAAGTGGATAGTATAGAAAACCATTCCAGAAAAAGATGACGAGAGCGCTGAAAAGCAGAGGCTGCCACCATCGGAGTTCCTGATGAAAGAGCATCTCGATGATACCAGGGATCACCACGGAAATGAGTGCCGCATAGACGAGGGCCTGCACGATCTGGAGTAGGAGTACATCCTTTACTCCAATCCATCCTGCGATTAGGGAGATCCCGTAGTTGAACAAAGGATAGAGATAGCCCCGTAGGGAGGCGCTGTAGTTCAGCAAGGAGAACGGCACCGTTTTCTGCTGATCAAACTCCAATCTCAGGTTCCAGTAGATGTCCGCGTCGTAGTAGAAGACTGGAGTGCCCCGTCGCAGGTTAAGATAGAGCAGCACAATGGATGCGGCAATAAACGCCACCGTTTTTGGGTGCCTTCCCAAAAAGGATAGGGTGGGTTGCCGGACCTTCTCGACGGCAGAGCTCAAGCCCAATTCTCAATTCACGCACGGATCCGGATTTTCGTCAGCTCTATACCCTCGCAACCTGCCGCGCGCACGCCGGTGTGGGCATCCCCTCGCGGTTTCATCTGCAGAAGTTCGGCTCGCTGATCCTCAGTTGACTTTGCTCGGGCTGGCAGATGGAGCCCCTCTGTGTGGGTGAATAGGGGCCAAATTTCACTACGACCGTGTCACCCACGGCCAGGACACTGCCCCTCCGCGGCCAAGCAGGCATAGCCTCTGCGATGGGTACCAATTGGATGCGCGTGTCGAGGGGTGCGGCTTGCAGACCATTATAGCCGATGGTCTGCAAGAACAGGACGATCCTCCCGGCACTTCCTTGATCCCACTCGAAGAAAGACGCCCCGAAAGTCTCTGATTTGGGCATGAGGGGTGTGGACTGGCGACTGTAGTATCCAACAACCTCCAGGTACTTGGTCTCGGGCGTGTTGGCCTCATCCTTGGCTGCCTCGATATCTTCGATCAGGCGCGACGCCATGAGTCGATCCGCCTGAAGCGCAAGCTCCGATGATCCGAACAAGGAATTCGTGGATACCGTGAACTGGAAAACACACACTGCTGCCAGCGCCATTAGGACATACCTATAGGGTCGCGGGGCATTGTCGAGCGCCGAGGCAGTAAATCCCATGATGGCCACCGGCAAGGCCACCATAAAACGCATTGCCAGGTATCCCGCCAAAGCAAAGCCGCTCGCAAACGGCAAGAGCACGAGAACAGCGCCGAACAGCATGGCCAGCAGCTTGCTGCCCAAGGACCGCGGGGACAACGCCACTCTGAGAAAGAACGCCGAAACCAGCGCGAACAATAGAATCGGAAGAGCCCACATACTGGTGGCATAGATGGACGCGGCGCCAGAGTACACGGACACCATGGTGGTGCCGGTCGCCGCAGCAATTGCGGGCAACTGCGCCACCACGGAACCGCTAGTCAGGTATCGTGTGACCTCGTTGGATTGCTGAATTCCGAGGACAAGCAGCGTTGCTCTGTCCACAAGCACGTAGGCGGCGATTGCCAGCGCATAAATCACCGCTATGTACACCAGTTGACGAATGCCTATGGCTCGCCCGTGGAGCCAATTCAAGAGCATGTCAGCAAGATAAGCTGCCATAAGGGCAGGAAGAAAGCCTTGGTATATCCCGATTGCAAAAGCGGCAGGTAGCGCCGCCAGGAGTCTCAATCTTGGATTCAAGCGCCGATAGAAGAAAACACTCAGGGCAAGACAGAACAATCCGATGCCCACGCCGAAGTTCCAGGCCGAGAAGGTATACATGAACGCGAAGACTGGAAAGCCCATACCAATGGCGCCGGCGACGCACCGGTCCAGCATGGATGAGACTTCCCAACTCTCGAGCAGCAGCAAGATAGCAGAGGTGTGGAAAAGGAGCGCGAGGAATAGCGGGACGAAGGGGATCACCGTATGCGGCAAAATCAGCGCATTCAAAACATACATCCCCCAGCGGCCTTGCTCGAGCCACAAGAAAGTGGGTCCCGTGAAGGCAGCATTGATCTCATCGTCTATCGTCAGGTCGAAATTGAAAAGCCTGAACCCATAGGCGGCGAGAGCGATGCCGGCAAGGAAAAACAATAGCTTCGCATTGGCTTGAACATAGGCCGCGGTTCCAAGGGCTGCCTGGTCTGCCAGATCCGCCACCCTCCTAATCATGAGTTTCTTCTTCGTGGGAAGTGGGGTCGTCACCAAGTCACCTTTGCTGCTTGCCGGCCGTGGAACCGTCGACCGAGGTCAAACGATTAGCCGCCGGGGCTTCAGGGGGTTTCCGAGTGATGAGTACCTCTATGTACTCGGCTCGAATGCCCAGATCCAGTGCATCGATGTATACCATCTCCGTGAAGAGCCCACACGCCGAGAATATGAAACTGTTGATATCAAATCCCCAGTGTACGGTCACGAGTGAACCCTTCTTTGAGACTGGATTCCCATGGTACTCAGGAGGGAAGAGCAGCTGCTCGATCGATCCATCGGGGCCCCGTCTGGCACACCATTGAGTAGGGGAAGCTTTGTTGACGAGCGGGGTGGTGAAGATGTGCGCACCGCCGGGCTTCAGGGTGCGGGCAATCTCCCGGAATGCCTTCGCTGGATCAAATACGTGCTCAAAGACATCCTGGGTGACATGCAGGTCAAGACTTGCATCCTCAAAGGTAAGCTGCTCTAAGTCCTCGTTCCTGTATCCTCGGTGGATCTCCCCCAGCTTCACATCCGGAAAATACTGCGAGGCCATGTACCCCTTTGCCTCCCTCGCCAATCTCAGGCTGGTACCCCGTTCTACGGGCGAAACTCGTCGGATCTCCAGATCACGCCAGTTTGGAAACGCCCTCTCCACACAGAACATCAGCGCGCGCTCGCGCGGGATGGATCCGCATTTCTGGCACACATAGAAGTCCCGCCACCAATCATTCTTCGCAATGAAAGTGGTCTTCTCGCCACATGCGTAACAGAAACCCTTGTTCTGGAACAAAATGTGCCCTTGGCGCAAGTCTACTTTATGGGCAGATGCTCGTAAAGTCCGGCTTCACGGACGCGGCTCCCGGGAGCGCCGACCGCGGACGGTATGTTGTCGGGACGCCCTGAAAATCAGACCCGCCTCAGCAAATCGCACCGGCGGCAGACGGTTCTGTGCTCAAAGGATCGTTCCCAAGCTTACGAGGCCCCCGCGGCGCCACCACTCGGCTGGAGGCGCGCCCTGGGACCCAGCCTACCTCCGTGGCCACGGCCGGAGGACACCGGACGCACAGCGTTGGTGACTCCGAGATGTTCAACTCTCTGGCGCAATGCCCTAGGCACCCCACCGCCTCATGCATCCCGGAACGACCGCGGTGAATAGAGGGAGCCAAGCTGGCGAATGTAGTCCGCCTCGCGCATAAACATTGGATTCTCCCAGACCACGTTGCAGCGCACGAAGGGCGACTGCTCGCGGACAACAATAGAGATGGCATCCAACCCGGGCGTATTCCCCCAGGCGATAATCTCTTGCGAGATGACACTGAGCTGGGCCTTCCGCACGAAAGCGGAGAATGCCTCAGCACTCATCGAATCAGCACGCCCATGTTGTTCCTTGGCCCCGACCTTCTTGGCCAAGAGCTGCGCCAAATTGGAGTGATGGAGGCACGCTCCGCCGCGGGGCTTAAGTGCCCTTCTAATCTCACGCAGATACAACTCAAGGACATCGGCTTCGGCGTGAACAAGCAAGTCGAAGCTGAAGATGAAGTCAGCAGCCTCGTCCGGGACTCCCAGCAGGGTGCGACCATCATTGACCCGGAACTCGCTCCCCTCGTCTGTTCCAAACCGGGCTCGGCAAGCGTCGACACATTTGGACGATAGGTCCAGTCCAATCAGGCGCTCGCAGCTCTGTCGCAGGAATCGGGTCCATCTGCCAAAGCCGGGTGCGATTTCAACAATGGTGCCCGTGGGCAGGAACTTCGCGATCCGCGGGTAGATGGAAAAGTACCATTGCGAATACGAGTCACCCCAGGTGGTCGACCATTCTTCGCCCCCTTAACTCCAGTCAAATTCGTCGTTCCACAATCTCAGGTTTCGCTCGATGGTGGGCAAGCCGACCTCCAGTTCGTCAAGAGACCCCAGACTTTTCCTTGACTTCATCAAGGGAAAGGTACTCATCAAGTTCCTCGTCAGGCCTGCCCGGTGCCAGTGTATGCCACAATTCGAGCTCATACTTGCGCAGGCGAGCCGCGTAGTCAGGATCCAACCTGTATGTGTCTGCCACATAGCGCACATTTACTGCATAGTCGTGGAAGAACTCCCGCAAGCGCGCATCGCCCTGCCCAGACAACACCTTGCCCACGATGCTCTCGGAATGCCGGCGATGAGAATTCAAGGGCCGAGCCTCATAAGATACTTCGCCGCCGCGAATTGCATTGAGAATGAGATACCAGTCACCCCCGACGTGCATCGCCGACAATTCTCGCCGGAAGTCGTCCGGGACCCCGAAGCGGCGGAACACTGCCGAACTGATATTGAGAATGGTGTTCTTGATGCCCAAGCCATCGGCCACTTCCTGCTCTGCGGAGACACGATAATTCTCCTGCCATTTTGTCGTCGACAGGGACGTCAGATAGTCTCCATTCCGGTACTCGCCCCTCTCATTTCCCTTTTCGTCAATGACTTGCGAGGCACAGAACGCCAATTTCACCTTCTCGTCCTCAAAGGCAGGCAACATGGCCTGGAGGAAGTTGCTCTCGCTCAGGTCGTCAGAACTCTGCAATCCAAACCAAGCGCCCCTGGGCCACGGAAAACGCCTTGAGCCATTGCTTGAACGGACTCCCGCTGTTTTGCTCGCTTATGATGAGCTTCACGGCCGGACGCTGGGCGTACTCACGAAGGATCTCGAGGCTGCCGTCGGTTGAGGCATCATCTAGAAGGATGACCTCAAAATCCTGAAACGTCTGATTGAAGATGCTTTCCAGGCGGGGCCGGAGGTACCTGGCGTGATTGTAGTTGGGCACGATGACAGTAAACGTCGGCCTCGTTCGAGCCGCGCCTCGGCAGGCCGCCAGAACCTGCGGCATCGCTCGCCCTGCCGCGAAGGAACCGCGCAGCTTCGTGATTGCCCCGACGGCCAGCGACTTTCTCAAAGGGCTCATCCTTTAGCAGCGAGGCGATCTCCGCTGCCATTGCCCGCACATCCCCAAAAGGCACGATGCATCCGGCATCATTGCGAACAAACTCCGGCATGCCGCCTGCACGGTCAAAACAGATGATCGGCAATCCAACAGATGCTGCCTCCAATGCCACGAGGGGGAACGGGTCCTCGCGAGACGGCAGAACGAACACATCTCCTGTTTGGAGATATTCGAGTGGATCCTGCGTGAAGCCAAGAAAGGTGACCAGAGAGCCCAAGTCATCCCTCTTGAGGCGAGCAAGATGAGCCGCCCAAGTCCCGTGCTCGGACGAGTAGATAGCAGGATCGAACCCCCCAATCCAGTATAAGTGCCAATTCTCAACGCCCCTATCCCTTAGGGCGCGGCCGAGCTCTATGAACAGGTCAGCACCTTTTCTGAAGGGCATGCCGATCCCGCAGCCGAATATCAGTCGGGCGTTCTGATCGAGTCTCAGTCTTCTTCTGGCCGCGAGCTTTGCCGAGTCAGAAACCGGCCCTCCCTGCCCGCTGACTGTAATCGAGGAATACGCGGTGGATATTCTTCCCGGTGAGATTCCGTGATTGCGAACAAGGTTGTCCTTCACAGCTTCTGAACACGCAATGAAGTGCGAAGATTCCTCCAATACCGTACCGATGTAGCCCCGGGCGTAGTAGTTTATGCTTGTTTCCAGTTCGTGAAAATGGGTCACCATCGGTGCACCGAGATCCCGAAGCCCGCGATAGGCGCGTCCGGAAGCAACCGAGTTCCCATAGATCAGGTCTGGCACTCCGCCGCAGAGGTCCAAAGCGGTCCGGCGCATGGAAGCCTCGTCGTCTGGGGAGCCGCCGTGCAATTCGCTGACGACAGCGGTCGGGACGAGCTTCTGGAATTCCGGGAGCAGATCGCCACCACCTAGGCACAATAGCCTCAGGGCGATCGATGTGTGTGCCGCAAGCCAGGCAATGGTATTTAGAAGGACCGTCTGGGCGCCTGCCTTGGCCGCGTCCTGCGAAACAAAGAGGATTGTCCATTTCGAGTTTGACGGCTGCGGAGCGACTGCCTCCGCCGTGGCCTGCAGGTAGGCATAGCCGTAGCGCTGGTCTGGCTCCAAGTGTGTGCCTTCCGCCCATTCGTTCCAAGCATTTATGAAAACAAACCTGCGGTCCTTGGGAAGCGCACGAATTGAGTAGCGAACGGCCTCCTCCAGCCATTGCTTGTACGTGCGCGGCGAGGAATTGATGAACACATGGGCCTTGTGGCCTTTCCTAGGCGTGTTATCCCAAGACGGCATGACGGTCTTGTAAAGCGTGTAGTCTTCAGCGCGATGGGCAATCATGGCCTTTGCTGCCGTTGTGTAATCAAAGATCTGGCCGGCGAAGCGGCGTTTGCTGGCCGCGGGCACCCGATCGTGTACGATTGCCTCTTCGAGATGGTGGGGCGGGAATTCGATGGCGGCGTCAAAACCGTACGGCCGGGGATCCGATATGCCAAAGCTTTGCACGGCAGCCACGTAGATCTCGCCAAGGCCCAGTCGGCGACACTCTTCGCGCCACGTCTGCGCGGCCCCAACGGGGTTCGGCAGTATGTCGACCCGGTAGACGAGAAGAAGAGGCCTCCCGGCGACACGGATGTAACGAGGGTCCTCGAAATAGCGGGCGATGTCGCGAATGAAGTGCCGATATTCGTGCTCGCCATGGACTTGGCGTATTAGAACTTCGTTCTCGGCACCATCCCAACGGCGAGTCCAGTTCTCGTTGGCCCAACAAAGGCAGAAAGGCAAATCAAGGCTGGGGTCAGCGAGATATTGGTCAATCGGGCGCTCAAGCATCCGCTTACCCGCGAACCAGTAGTAGTAGAAGCAGAATCCGTAGATCCCGTAATTCTTGGCGAGTTCCACCTGCCTGCGCTGGATCTCCGGCAACCGCAGGTCATAGAATCCGAGTTCCCCCGGTAGATGCGGTTGGTAGTGACCCGAGAACTGGGGCACGGCTTTGCTGACGTTGACCCAATCCGTGAAGCCGCGCCCCCACCATTCGTCGTTCTCGGGTATGGGATGGAATTGTGGCAGGTAGAACGCGATCGGCTTCACGAGTCGCTCACCAGCGGGCAATTCGGAGGCTCTCAGAGGCACGTAATCACTGAGCACGCTGCGCCCATCGTGATCGCGCAAGCGCGAAGATGCGCCCAGCGCGTCCGCATTCAAACGGCCGTTCTTGCCGGATAGCCTCGTGGCGCTTCGCAAGGCACTCCCTGCCCAGGCTGAAAGGGAGCTCCCGGCTCGAGCTACATTCTGGGCCGCGCGGCGCACGGTCGCCCAGGGCCCCTGGAAGAGCAATACGACCGCGGCCCTGACAAGCTTGGTATATAGGCGCCGACGGAGTGAGCGGCTAGGCAGCAACCGATCGATGATTGCCCGGTACTCTTGGATGAGCCGCATCAGCAGCGCTGCGTGAAGTTGCTGCAGCTCGAGGGTCAGACCAGCCACGCGGCGTCTCAGCCACCGCAACGCCGCGCCTCAGCCACCGCAAGTCGGGCCTTTGCCTCAACTGAGAAAATGTCGTGCTTGGTGCTGAGTGCAAGAAATTCAGGGAGATCGAATCCGTAAAGATCCTTGATCCTCTTGGCCCTCGCTGGCTCATTGACGGCATCGAATAGCAGCGAGATGCCGAACAGCTGGGTTGGTTCCAAGGACGTGTTTTTGAGCGCAATCATGGCCAATGCAAAGCCCACGTCAATGCCATCCGCCTTAACATATTGCTTTGCGGACGGGAACACCTTGGTCAACTCTTCACTCGACGAGATTCTGGTGTAGTTGTCCAGCACGCGAAGGAACTCGTAGTGCCACCGGATTCGGGCGTCCGGACTGTCAGCGCTCGAGGCGTTCGCTCGGACACGGAACCTTACCAGCCTTTCGGGCAGCACGTGAATGTCGTACTTAAGACAAAGCCTGACCCACATGTCGAAATCGGGGAGCTGCGCAAGACCATACCGATAAGCTCCACACGTCTCATAGCACGACTTTCTAATCAGGACGCTGGGGTGGCAGAGGGCGTTGCCATGATAAAAGAAGTAGTTGAGCCATTCCTGACGGCTTCGGTTGGGTTGATCGAATACGTCACTGTAGAAATGGGATTTGTCCTGGAACGGCTCGCCGTTCTCGTCAATAACATGAGCGCGGGTGAAAACTGCCCCGATGTGGGGGTTATCATCCAGAAAACGCACCTGGGTCTCAAGCTTTTGAGGCTCCCAAATGTCATCCGAATGCTGGATGGCGATGTATTTTCCTTTCGCCTGTTCGAGAATTGCCCTATTAACATTGGAAACGCCATGTTGGTTGGTTTCATTTCTGAAAGCCCGTATGCGAGAATCAGGATAACTTCGAATAATGGCCCAAGATTCATCAATAGATGCGTCATCCCAAATGATGAGTTCAAAATCTGCAAAGGTCTGGTTCAAGACGCTTTCAATGGACTCGCGCAGGTACTTGGCGTGATTGTATGATGTCAGGATGATGGAGACTCTCGGCTGTTCACTCATTGGGATATGCGCACTCCTGGCGAGTTGCCGCAACGTCCAAGTTCACACCAATCGCAAGCGCCTGTCCTGCTGAACTTCGAGCGCGCACTCGGACACAAGGGCACAAGATCACGCTAGCTCCTGGTGCCGGGGGCGTAGGAAAGGCTATGTTCTGGCCAAGCCTGCTCAAAGTCGTTGGCGGTCGGAGACGTTATGATTTGACAGAGGTCGCCCTTCAGGGCAACAAAGGTGCAGCGGTCATGCGCATGGATTCCGGCTTCTTCGAAATTCACGCGCGGCTGAATATGCACGGGAACAAAGCACTCGTATATGGAGGTGAATCCCGCCTTGCTGAGAATATTCACCAACGATGACCGGGTGAACCAGAAGCTGGTTAGGTTGCCTGCGGATGCCCAGAGAGACTTCTCTATCGTTTCCGATGTCACGTTGTCACCGTATTCGCGGTAAGTAGCTCCCCAGTACTCGTTGGCGCCATCCAAGCAGCGCTCCTTCGGTATCAGGCTCACGTGAGTGTCGACCACAACAACCCGATCAACCATGGCGAACATGGTCTTGACCAGACGAATTGCATCGGCGGCAGGCAAGTGATACAGGATGCCGCTGCATATGATACCGTCGAATTCACCGTAGGCCTCGAGCGAGATGTTTCTGACATCATCCCGGCGAAAGTCCAGGTTCTCTAATCCGAGAACTTCCCTGCAGAAGATGGCCTTCTTTATATTGGCTTCCCTTACATCGACGCCGACCGTTTGCGCGCCGTGCTGGGCGAATTCAATGGAGAAAATGCCGTCGAGACACCCCAAGTCCAGAATGCGACACTCCGACAACGGCTTCTTCGAGAGATCACTCACGGCCTGCACGATGCGCCGGAGTCTGGTGTGGGGTATACGAAGATTCCCTCCCGTCCAGATGCCAAAGGGAAGAGGAATGTCGAAGGTCCAATCGCCGTACTCGCGTCTGAGTTCATCGAGTCCTTGCCGTATCAATTCCTCACTGGGCATTCGATTGCTGTTCCTTTCCTGCCATTCGCGCGCTGACCTCGTCTGCATTCGCGCAGGCAAACCGAATGATCTCACAGATCTGCCCTATGTCGGTTTCCTTGATCGCCGTGCCTGTGGGCAACTGCAGCACCCTTTAAGTCAACCCTTCCGTCACGGGCAGGCGTAAGCGGGCTCCCGGAAAAAGAGAGCGATAGGGCTCCATCTGGTGGCATCCGGGAAAGAAATACCGCCTTGCGAGGATGTTTTCCGCGTGCAAAACCTTCAGCAGCAAGTCGCGACTGATGCCCGTGCTAGCCTCATTCACCTCGATGACAATGTATTGGTAGTTGCTCTTCTCCTCCTCATCATAGGTGACCAGCCGAATTCCGCGGGCGCCCGCGATGCCGCGGGCATAGGTCGCGTAGTTCCGCTTGTTGATCTGGATGAAGGCATCCAGGCTCTCCAGCGAGGTCAACCCCATCGCAGCCGACGCTTCGCTCATCTTGCCATTTGTGCCCAGGTCAGTCACAGCGTCGACATCCGCAAAGCCAAAATTGCGCATCCCGCGGAGCTTGTCTGCAAGGGCATCGTCATTCGTTGTGACGGCGCCGCCCTCGAAGGTATTGAAAAACTTCGTCGCATGAAAACTGAAGACTTCTGCGTCCCCGAACGCCCCGATATATCGGCCATTGTGTGTGCATGCAAGAGCGTGCGCGGCATCCAACATCAGCCTCAGGTGGTGTTCTTGCAGCGATCGCGCCGAGATTCTCCACCTCGCAGGAGCGACCCCAGACGTGAACGCCGAGGATGGCCGTCGTACGGGGCGTAATCAGGTCCTCAACCTTCGCGGGATCAATGTTGTGCGTGAGGGGATCCACGTCACAAAAGACCGGGCTGATCCCCTGCCACTGTAGTGCGTGTGCGGTGGCGATGAAGGTAAATGAGGGAAGGATGACTTCACCCTTGAGCCCCAGCGCTCTAGCCGTGATTTCGAGGCCAATGGTGGCATTGCATGTCGCGACGCAATGTTTCACGCCAAGTAAGGCGGCTAGTTTGGACTCCAATTCCTGTACGAGAGGTCCGTCGTTGGTCAACCAGCGCCGATCAAGCATATCGTTGAGGCGCGCCAGAAGCCTTTGACGATCGCCAAGATTGGGCCGCCCAACGTGCAGGGGCTCGACAAAGGCTGGCCGACCGCCAAAATACGCCAGTGCCCCTATCGTGGTTTTGTCCATCCCATCAGCCTTCCACTCGATGTTCGTCTAGATACACTTTGATGCGTTGCGGCTTGTTCCACATCAATAGATCCACGATGGACAGATTGGGCTGGTATGCATAGGGCCCGGTTTCGTATGCTAGGGTCGGAAGGCTCCGAAACGTCAACTTGATGTTCCTGCTCCTAAATCGGTCGGCATGATAAAGGTCCACACCGCCCGGCAAGTTCACATATTCGTCCGCTCCCAGGCACTGGCACAGATCAAGGATCTCTCCTCCGCGCTGCGAGTTGGATCCAACACGACATCGAGATCAGAGCAAAACTGATAACGGAAGTCTATTCCGAGCAACTCCGCACACCGTTTCAGGATAGCAGTGTTCAAGCGTGAAATGGACGATTCCTCGGTGGCCAAGCAGGAGTCCACAAAGGCAATTGCTTCAGCCGCATACGGAGCATACTTCCGATAGTGCGCTAGCTGCCCAAGTATATGCTGTTTCCACGGCCTATCGCTGGCGACTCGGATGTGGAGAATAGGGGTCCGATATGAACTATGAAACGAAGCCCGATTGAGCGGAACATAAATGTACTGCCATCCCGTCCGGCTGGGGTGCAGAATGCGGTTGCGGCCGAGCCAGCCTTGCTTGATGAACTGCACCGTATCGTAAACGACAAACAAATCGACACTGTTCAACAAGTCAAAGTATCCCAAGTAGGGGAAGAAATAGGGCTGCATAATGGCGAGTTTCATTGCGAGCGTACCCTCATGACGGCCGCCTGCCATGTGCAGCCGTGATGGCCGCCGTCGAGCGTCATCAGTTGACGCCGGCCTGCCTGACGAGGCGAATATCGAAACGGTAATGGGCGGTATGGATCAATTCGTTTTGCGAACGGATCTCACAATCAAATCCATTCTCACGGCATGCATCTGAGATGCTCTTGCGGTTCCACCAGGTGCCTATGGCCTCCCTGCTTTCATTCTTTCTTCTCCGATACTCCTCCCGTCGTTCTTCCGTGTCGTAGAAATGCCATAGCCTCTCGATATCAGGGATGCCACTGAAGAAGACCACCGTGCTTGCATTGGAGACTTTCATGATGAGCTGAAGCATCTGAGGGAGGTCATCCTCGGAGAAGTGCTGCAAGGATTCGGACATATAGATCTTGGTGAAGGGCGCCTCCGGGAAGTCTTGAGCCTCTGGATCCAGCACGGACATACAGTAGTAGCTTATGTTTCCGGGATTGTTGTATCTCTTGGCGATTCTGATGAGCGGCTCCGAGTAATCTACGCCCGTAACATGCCTGCAGCCCTGCGCTATCTGCGCAGTAATGATTCCGTTGCCGCAACACATGTCGAGCACCAAGTCTTGGTCGGTTATCTGCCAGAGCGTTGCGAATGTCCGAGACTTGTGCTTCGAATTGACGCGGCCGATATCGGTTGGCCGTGAAACTGTCTTTTCCACCTGCCTGAAGAAGTCGGTTTCTTCGTATAGCAGGGGCCGCTCGGCAAAGTGCTTCTTCCAATCCATTCGCTCACACTCCTTGAAATGCGATCGGTTGCGCGATCGCGGCAGATACGCTGAATTGAGCTGCGTCTTGCGGCCACGCGGATGGTCAATTCGGGGATCATCCCGTGCGGGACCTCATCATCGTCGGCATCCCCGGCTCGCGCCGGAGGTCTCCAAACGTGTGAGCCGGTGGTCGGCCACGCGGTGTTTGCGTTACTCACTCGATTTGTTCAAGTGAGGCATGGCTTGACCCGCAAACTCTATACCTAGGAATTCGCACAGGGATTGCATGGCGGACGAATCCGCAAGGTTGAGGACCAGCAAATCCAGAGGGCGAAGCCTGAAATACTCCATAACCTGATTGTTGTGATTGGTATAGTAAGCCTTTGTAGATCTGCTCGTCCAAGAGGTTGAACTCATCGATTCCAAAGATGTTTTGTTCCTGGCGCCAAGACCAACCTTCCGACGGCATACGGGCAGTTCTTCAAATCATCGGCAGTCGCAACTCGATTCGACCCAAACATCCGCCTATAGAACCGGATGTAAGACTTATACCACTCGTCAGCATTGTCCCTAATTGTCAGGATGAACTTGGATCCTGGAAACGCGTAGTCGAGAATTTGTACGTGAAGCCAACGCTGAAGGGTACGTCCTGAAAAGCGTCTGCCGTCCTGCAGTACGCGACGATCCGCCGAAAATCTCGGATGGCCCAATCATCCATGAGTAGCTCGGCATCTCTCTGAACACCGACCCGATAGCCAAGGCCCTTCAGGGCGGCCTCCATCGATGTGGTCCCGGTCTTGTTTAGACCGATACAGAAGACCTTCGTTGTCACTCCCGGGGACGACGAGGTCTCGATTTGTGTCCTGGAGGTCGCGCAGCTGCCTGCAGTTCAACCTTACCAGGTACGCGCTGGTTGCGAAGGTCGCCTCCGGCCTACGCGGTGCCCGTCCCTCTTCCTTTTCCAAATCTCAAGTAATGAACAAGCGGGTTTATCCGTGCAGCCCTTACGTCTGCATAGGTATCCAGGTACCAGCGACTGCTAAAATCGGGACCTGGGTCTCGGCCTTCGAATCCCCCGTATCGCAGGTAATGACAAAGAGGGTTTGCCCGCGCCCGAGCGACATCCGGGTTGTTAGCCAGGTATTCGCTGGCTCGGAACAGCCCCGACGCGCAAATCAATTGCGCGTCCCATAGGTGACGCAGGTGCTCTTTGGCTTCTCTGAAAAGCGACATGATCGTGCCCGGAACCAAGCCCGATTTTCCCACCAGCCTCGTCGGCGCGTCAAGTCGGCGCATGCGCCTCGTGGCACATACTAGGCGGTTACGAGCCATTTGCGCTTCACCAAGCCAACACGAGCGCCTACTACCCTACGGCACCCCAAATCGCAGCTGCTCGTCTAGCGTAATGTTGTTATATGCGGGGAACACGTACGTATCCGACAGAAGGGTTGCGGGAAGTCCCATCAATTGGACATAGCTGCTCCAGGTCCTGCCATCCCACCACGAGTTCGCGTTCTGCCGCAATGATCTTCACGCCCGGCGTGCCCTGCACTACCACCGGCCCGCTGTCCACACCGGCGTAGTTCACTCTCACAGCCTCACTTGGATGCAGCAAATAGCTGCCCCTGAATATCCCGCCGATCGTGATCGTGACCGTAGTATCGACCGTATCCACGTTCCCAAACCGCAGTTGCTCATCCAGCGTGATGTTGTTGTAAGCCGGGAACACATACGTATCCGATACCTGACCCGCAGGCAGTCCCATCAGCTGATTGTAGTCGCTCCAGGTCGTGCCGTCCCACCAGGAGTTGCGTTCCGCCGCAATGATCTTCACGTTGGGTGTGCCCTGCACCACCACTGGCCCGCTGTCCACACCGGCGTAGTTCACTCTCACAGCCTGACTTGGATGCAGCAAATAGCTGCCCCTGAATATCCCGCCGATCGTGACCGTCACCGTCGTATCCACCGTATCCACGTTCCCAAACCGCAGTTGCTCATCCAGGGTGATGTTGTTGTATGCCGGGAACACATACGTATCCGATGCCTCACCCGCAGGCAGTCCCATCAACTGAGCATAGCTGCTCCAGGTCTTGCCATCCCACCACGAGTCGCGTTCCGCCGCAATGATCTTCACCCCGGGAGTACCCTGGACCACGACCGGCCCGCTGTCCACACCGGCGTAGTTCACTCTCACAGCCTCACTTGGATGCAGCAAATAGCTGCCCCTGAATATCCCACCGATCGTGACCGTGACCGTAGTATCGACCGAATCCACGTTCCCAAACCGCAGTTGCTCATCCAGGGTGATGTTGTTGTATGCCGGGAATACATACGTATCCGATACCTGACCGGCAGGCAGTCCCATCACCTGAGCGTAGTCGCTCCAGGTCGTACCGTCCCACCAAGAGTCGCGTTCCGCCGCAATGATCTTCACACCCGCCGAGTGCTTCACAACCACCGGACCACTGTCCACACCGGCGTAGTTAACCCTGGTGGCCTGCTCAGACCGAAGAAGATACTCGCCCATGAAGGTCCCGCCGATCGTCACCGTCGTGCCGACGTCCGCGAGGTCCCCTTCACGGCCAAAGCGGACCACCTCCGGGGTTACAACCGCGCTCTTGATTGCATAGCAGGTGCCGATCCATTGGTTGGGATTGGCGTCGCTCTTCCGAGTACGGAGGTAAGCGCCCCAGGCATTAGAACTGGGGGAACCATCTGCCCGTTTGCACGGATAGAAATTCGAAACCGCCGCTGTTGTAGTCGTCGGAGATCCAGGCGCTGCAACCGGGCTGGTTGGTGCCGCCCGCTGTGGCGATAGTGCCGCCGGCATGACCGCGGGCATTTCGAGCGGCCGAGGCGAGGAACATGGCTTTGGCCGAATCTGACCAACCAGACTCATCGTCCGGACTTCATCGAGGGCAAGGAAAGGGGCAGGCTGATTTTGACGTAGCGAACGTAGGGATACGCGTGCGCGCCAAGGCTATCGGGACTGGGAGCGGTACTCTGGGCGGCATCCCAGGCGAACAGAAGATACTGGGGATCACCCAGCCGCGCCCCACAACCATCCGGTTGTCAAGCGATCATCGTCACTGCCACACGGATTCTTGCCTGACACGGTGCAGCTGTATCCGCTGCCCACATAGGTGCCATGGCTCACGTCCGTATACGTATCGCTCACGCTTTCCGGGCCCACGCCCTCGGGCCATTGATATATGCGCAGATGCGTGGCGTCAAGGTGCCGGGAAAAGTAGAGGGTATCTGTACCCCCCTGCGCAGGTGTTAGATTGAAGCCTCCTGCCACAGAGAAGATATCCAGGTGGAGCGATCCGTGCGCCGCCAACTCATCCAAGGAGAATCGAATGACCGTGGTAGCGAGGACCGCGGTGCCGGTGCTGTTGTAAACGTTCGCGCTCAAATAAACGAAGTTGTCGGTTTGCGCGAGCTGCGCCCGGTCGAATTGCGAATTCTCATATATTCCGTGGCCCAGCAGGCCCGCAGGTTCAAGAGGTACCGATAACCAGCCGCCCGTCTCAAGATCGCTTTGGCCCGTCGCCCAAGCCAGGCGCAACGCATTGCCGGTAAAATCCGCTGCGTACTGGAGCACCCAGACCATGACTTGGCGGCTCGAAATCGTAGAACACGTCCTGATTGCCGTCGAAGCCACCATGGAGGTGCCACGAAGGGGTGTCGGGATTCAAGTACACCCACGAGCCGCCATAGTCCGTCGACAGCGCCGCATACTTGTTGTATGAAGCAAAGATGTCGGGTCCGCTGTTCGCCGCGCTGGGCGAATTGACTTGACTTGCGGACGGCGCAGAGGTAAGCGCGGTGTTCTGAAAGATGACGAAATCGCTGGGCGAGCTGGCGAGAATTGGGCCATTCGTCGTAATCTGGGGCGATTGCGCCGGGGCATTGAGCGTGGTCACATTGGTGGAGCCCCGGGGCGTCTGCGGCGCGGGAAGACGGCTGCGCCCGTGTCCGTTGTCGAGTTGGGCTTGCTCTGCCGGCGTTTCAGCCGGCGGGTTAGAGCTCATTGCTAATTGAGTGTATTCAGGCGCGGGCAGTGTCAATTCGCTCCAGCCCTCCCCGCTCGCCTGCAGGTGAAGGGCCGCCCTCGCCGATTCCGAGGGCGAGAACGCCCCGACCAGGGTGATGAGGACAAGCACGATGCCAAAACGTCTTGTGGACAAAACGCGGTTCTTCACGCTGACCTCCTCAACGGGCCGGCCGAGAAGATTGGCGCGGCCTCGCGAGCGACGAAACCCGAGCGGCTCAACGATCACTGCCCAGCCATCGCTACCATTGTAGTCCGCAGTCTACCTCTCCAAAACCAGCAGACGGAGTCTGTAAGCAGTCTGTAATGCGAGGGGTGGGGGTGTAGATCAGTCGCTGGCAAGTGACAATCTCAGCCCCTCACGCCAGTCGACTATGTGCAGGCCAAAGGTCTCTGCGAACCGGGTGCAGTCCAATGCTGAAAACAGCGGCCGTTGAGCCGGCGTGGCAAACTCGGACGTGGAGGCCGGCAAGATTTCCCGGATCATCTGTTCGTCACGCCGTGGGTCCAGCTCCAGAACGGTCTTGGCCCATTCGAAGCGGCTGGCGTGTCCACCCCCGGCCAGATGATAGAGACCTTTGCGTTCGGCAAGCCACGCCGACGTGTCCGTCTGCGCCTGCGCCAGCACCAGGATTGTCGATTCGGCCAGAAGCCGAGCCCAAGTTGGGTTGGACACCTGATCCTCTACGACGCGTAACGTCTGCCTCTGCCGGGACCACTCCAGGACTTTGTTGACAAAGTTGTTCCCCCGTCGGCTGTAGACCCATGCGGTCCGAAAGATGAGGTATGCGCCGTCTGCGGACTGCACCGCCTGCTCGCCCGCGAGCTTGCTGGCGCCGTAGACATTCAGCGGATTGGGCTTGTCGGCCTCGGTGTAGGGCGCCCCCTTGCGCCCGTCGAAAACGTAATCGGTGGAGTAATGGATCAACCCCGCACCCAGACGCTTGGCCTCCTCAGCCAGGATGCCCGGGGCGGCGGCATTGATGGCATATGCCCGCTCCGTTTCGCTCTCGGCCTTGTCGACATCCGTGTACGCGGCGGCATTTACGATGATCTCTGGAGCCTGCTTACGGACCGCGTCGCGCAGGGCGGCCGCGTCCATGAAGTTGACGTCTTCATAATCGATCGCCATGATGGAGCCAAGCGGGGCCAGAGTGCGCTGAAGCTCCCAGCCAAGCTGGCCGTTCTTGCCCAGCAGAAGGATTTTGGGATTAGACCGCATCAGGGACAGGATTCGTCAGCAAGTGTAGGATTACCAACGACGAGTGCATCGTATTCCGGCTCTCCTCTCGCGACAGTGGAGATGGGTTATTGGCTTCGCCGTTCCTCGTCGACCAGGCGCCTTAAATAGAATGCGTAGCTGTTATCAGACATCCGTGCCGCCAGTGCCTCCAATTCCTTCAAGGTGATGAAGCCCATACGGTAGGCAATCTCCTCGGGACATGAGATCATGAGGCCCTGCCGGTCCTGCACCGCTTGAACAAAACTGGCCGATTGAAGTAGAGACTTATGGGTGCCTGCATCGAGCCAGGCAACGCCGCGACCCAGAATCTCGACGCGCAGCTGGCCACGCGTCAGGTACATGCGATTTAAGTCGGTGATCTCCAACTCACCTCTTGCCGACGGTCGCATATGGGCTGCGAATTTCGTCACTTGGGCATCATAGAAGTAGATTCCCGGCATGGCGTAGTGCGACTTCGGATGCGCTGGCTTCTCCTCAAGACTGAGAACCTTTCCAGCGGCATCAAATTCAACGACGCCGTAGCGCTCGGGATCGCGTACCGAGTAGGCAAAGACCAGGGCACCCTCCGTCAAAGCTGAGGCAGTGCGCAGGGTCTCTGGCAGACCGGTCCCGAAGAATACGTTGTCCCCCAGAATGAGACAGGAGGGTTCGGTCCCAATAAAGGCTGCGCCGATCCTAAAGGCATCTGCCAGACCCCGGGGCTGGTCCTGCTCGGCGTACGTGAATTGGATCCCCCACTGGGCTCCGTCGCTCAACAGGCGCCGGAAGAGCGGCAGGTCCTCCGGCGTGCTGATGATCAGTATCTCGCGAATACCGGCGAGCATCAACATGGACAGCGGATAGTACACCATGGGCTTGTCATACACGGGCAGCAATTGCTTGCTTACCGGAAGCGTCAGCGGGTGCAGGCGCGTGCCACGACCGCCCGCCAGGATGATCCCCTTCATGCCGGCTTCTCTCTCTTCTGATAGTTGCGGTGCATCCAATCCTGATATTCGTGCTGCTTCTGAATTGCGGAAGTCCAGTCGGGATGCGCCAGGAACCATTCGATGGTGGCGCGCAGGCCGTCGCCCAGCGAATGCCGCGGGGTCCAACCCAGCTCGTGCTGGATCTTGGAGCTGTCCATTGCGTATCGACGATCGTGACCCGGTCGGTCAGCAACAAACTTAATGCGCTCGTGGTAGGAGGTGGCCCTTGGCCGGAGCTCATCGAGCATGTCGCAGATCGTTTGCACTATGGTCAGATTGGCGGGTTGGTTGCCGCCTCCGATATTATAGGTTTCGCCCGGTCGACCGCGTCGCAGGATCATGTGGATGGCGTCACAATGATCTTCCACGTAAAGCCAATCGCGGATCTGTTGGCCATCGCCATAGACGGGTAAGGATTGCCCAGCCAGCGCATTAAAGATCATCAGCGGGATTAGTTTCTCGGGGAATTGGCGCGGACCATAGTTGTTCGAGCAGTTGGAAATGCTGATGGGCAGTCCATACGTATGGCCGTAGGCGCGCACGAGATGATCGCTGGCAGCCTTGGATGCTGCGTACGGCGAATTAGGTGCATACGGAGTGGCCTCGGAAAAGGCCGGGGCACCTGGTTCGAGTGAACCGTACACCTCATCGGTCGAGACGTGATGGAAGCGCCGACCGTTCACTTCCCGCGGGCCTTCCTCCAGCCAGAATCTCCGAGCCGCCTCCAGGAGGGTGAAGGTGCCGACCACATTGGTTTGGATGAAGGGTTCGGGCCCGAGGATGGATCGATCCACATGCGATTCGGCCGCGAAGTGCACGATGGTATCGATGTTGTGGCGCCGCAGCAAGTCATCCACGAGGGCGCCGTCGCAGATGTTGCCTTCCACAAACGTATGCTGCCCCTGGTCAGCCAGATCCCTCAGATTCTCCATGCTGCCGGCATACGTGAGGGCATCCAGATTGAAGACATGCGCCTGCGATTCGACGCGCAGCAGGTAGCGGACAAAGTTCGAGCCGATGAAACCTGCACCGCCGGTGATCAAAACATTACGCATGTGGCTGCCTGCCCCGTCTAATCGTAGACTTCCGCCTGCTCCAAGGGCACGCCGTGCCGGTCCTTATCCGAGAGCAGCGGCTCTTGACCGAGCGCCAGCGGCCAGCGTATCCCAATCGCAGGATCGTTCCAGAGCAGTGAGCATTCCCACTCTGGCGCGTAGTAGTCCGTGGCCTTGTAGAGTACCTCGGCCCACTCGCTCAAGACGCAAAAGCCGTGCGCAAAACCGGCCGGGATCCAAAGTTGGTTCTTCTTCTCAGCCGAAAGGTTCACGCCCACCCAGCGCCCGAAGGTCGTGGACCTGCGGCGCAGATCCACGGCGACGTCAAATGCCTCTCCGGCCACAACCCGCACGAGTTTCCCCTGGGGCTGGCGAATTTGATAATGCAGGCCTCTCAGGGAGCCGCGCCGCGAACCGGAGTGGTTGTCCTGGACGAAGTCCGGCGGCAAGCCAGCCGCCGCAAAGCGCTGCTTGTGATAACTCTCGAGGAAGAACCCGCGTTGATCTGCAAAGACGCGCGGCTCGATCAGGATCAGATCCGGTATTTCCAGCGCTGAGAAGCGGACCGGCTGGTCCTGATCGGGGCTGCTACGCCGCTGCAAGGTAGTCCTCGATCACCTTCGCGGCCGGTCCGATCGAGGCAATCTTGCCATGCTCCACCCAGGCCGCCCGCGTGCACAGGGACCGAATCGTCGGCATGTCATGAGTCACCATCAGTGTGGTCGTGCCGCCCGCCCGATACGATTCCATCCGGGCCTGACACTTACGGCGGAAAGCCTCATCACCCACTGCCAACACCTCGTCGACCAGCAGAATTTCGGGAGGCCAAGCGGTTGCCACCGCGAAGCCAAGGCGCGCCGCCATCCCGCTGGAGTA
The DNA here is from genome assembly GCA_963739265.1 of uncultured Chloroflexia bacterium. Lineage (GTDB taxonomy): Bacteria > Chloroflexota > Anaerolineae > Anaerolineales > Villigracilaceae > Fen-1038. Next base: position 536,907 of record CAVTZR010000004.1, on the reverse strand, counting down.
AGTGCGCAACGGCGCCTCAATGAAACTGCCCAGCTCCGCGAAGTCGATGATCTCGTCCATGCAGGCCTCCAGCTCGTGGCTGGAGTGACCCAGCAGGGTCCCATTGAGCATCACATTCTCGCTCCCGGTGAGCTCCGGGTGAAACCCGGCCCCCAACTCCAGCAGGGGCGACACGAGCCCTCGAACATACACTCGCCCCTGGGTGGGGACAAGCACCCGGGATACAACCTTGAGGAGCGTGCTCTTGCCCGCTCCATTTCGTCCGATGATGCCGAAGATCTCGCCGCGATGAACCTCGAGGTCGATGCCATCAAGTGCACGGAAATCGGTGAAACGCACCCGTCGCTGCAAGCGCCGGATGGCGTATTCCTTAAACGTTCCAACCCGCTCCTGGGGCGCCTGGTAGCGCACCGTCACGCCTTCAAGTCGGATCGTCGTGAGGTTAGTCAGTTCAGGATCTGGTGCCGTACGCAGTTTAGAGGCGGTAAGTGAATTCATCGGCTCTGGATGAGAAGACGATCCAGCCCAGGGCAAGCGTCACGCAGGCGATCAGTGCGGCCGCGGCCAGCAAAGACCCTGAGGGAAGCACGCCGTCGTAGATGGGCTCTCGGAACACCTTGACCAAGTAGTACATCGGATTGAGATGAAAGAGCCAGAAACGATAGGTTGCGGGGATCACTTCCTCGGGGTAGATGACGGGCGTCAGATACATCCAGCCGATCAACGCAACCTGATACATTTCGGCCACGTCCGGGAAGTAGATCGCCCATGCGGAAAACAACAGTCCGACTCCGAGCGAGAAAGCCGCCAAGAGGAGCACAGATATCGGCAGGAATAGCATCGTCCAGCGCAAGGGCAATCCAACCAGGAGAATGATTAGGATCAACGGGACGAGCGACAGCAGCAGGTTCACCAAGGCGGTGCCGATCGCGGAAACCACGAAGGTGGTCCGCGGCACATAGATGCGCTGCAGCAGCGAACTGCCCCAGACCATTTGGAACATTGCAGCTGAAGTGCCCTGGGAGAAGAAATTCCACGCCACCAGACCGCTGAGGATGTAGGCCGGGTAGCCGGGGACCGACTTGAAAGCCTGCGAGAAGACGATGGTGAGTATCGCCATCATGCCCAGCGGATTGAGCATGGTCCAGGCGATTCCGAGCGTCGACCGCTTATAGCGCGAAACCATGTCGCGCCGCACCAACTGAAAGATCAGATCGCGGTACCGCAGCAGGCCCTGGAGTTCCTCCAGGGCGACCGGGCCCCTCTTCTGGCTGTCATAAACTCGTGGTTGTTGGCTCGTAGTCTCGGCGTGCATACGAAGGTTTTCGGTGATCACCCATCTGCGGTCCGGCTCGTGCCCGCCCCCCACAAGACGTCTCCTCTCGAAGATCCGGCGCGCTTGTTGCTGGAGCCCTTTGCAGCCGGGCTAGTGGGAGTCTATCATACTCGAATGCGCCAGCCGCGCGGCTAATCACGGGGCTTGTCCTTGTCGAAGCTTGGCAGAACGGCTGACTGAGCGCGGCCAAGTCTACCATGGGCTGGCGGGGGATCTCGGTCGACCCGGGGCAGAGTGCGCTTCCGGACGGGCACTGGGAGGGTGAGCGGGACTCTGGCGCAGGGATGCCAAAATCGTTCATATTCCGAGATGGCTTATAATGCCCAGAGGCCCGGAAAAGATCCCCCGTTGCGCGCACGCGGATTGGATAGAGACACACGCGAGAGCGAGGCTCGACAATGGGGGCGTGGCCAGCCTAGAAGGTTTCATTTCAAGAGGCGCCGATGCCGCCGGCAATCCTACTCCCCATTCTCCTCGGCATGCTCCTGAGCCTGATAAGTGCGCCCGCCTGTATACGGCTGGCGAGTCGCCTTGGGATGATTGATGAGCCGGGAGGACTGCCCCACAAGATTTACGCGGTCGCAACACCCTCCGCCGGCGGGATGGTCCTTCTACTCACGGTTCTAATTGCCGGGACCGTAAGCGGCGTGCTCTGGCAGCAGCCGCTGCTTTCCATCCTCCTGGGGAGCATCATCATATTCGGCCTCGGCATTTGGGACGATGCCCGGGGCTTGAATGCCATCACAAAGCTGGCAGGGCAATTCCTGGCAGCGCTCGTCCTGCTGCGGGGAGGGGTAGCTGTCCAGATCCTCCACACTCCTATCGCCGACACCGCCCTGACCCTCTTTTGGGTCGTGGGGATCACCAACGCCTACAACCTGGTGGACAGCATGGATGCCGAGGCGTTGGGCTTGGCAGGTTTGGCAGCCGCCTTTCTGATGCTGGCCACTGCCGGCACCGGTCAGGAAGGCCCTGCGGTTCTCAGCGCAGTGCTGGTTGGAGCCTGCGCCGGGCTCTTATACTACAATGTCACGCCTGCCAAGCTGTTCCTGGGCGACTCCGGCTCGCAGCAGTTGGGGTTCTGGCTTGCGGCTCTCGGCATCGTATTCACTCCCTCACGGACCGTGCCCCAGCTTTCCTCATGGTTCGTGCCCATCTTGATCATGATCGTACCGATACTGGATACGACGATGGTCACAATATCACGATTGCGGTCGAACGTGCCGTTCTACCAAGGCAATCGGGATCATACCTATCATCGTCTGGCAGCCTTGGGTGTCCAGCCGCAGCGCGTGGTCCTCATCATCCATCTAGCCTCGGCCGCGGCAGGTTGCCTGGCCTTCATTGCCCTCGAACTCCCCCCCTTGTGGGCAAACGCGGTCTTTGCCACAGTAATAGTCATAGGAATGACAGCCGTGCTTTGGCTCGGGCGGACAGAGGTCGTCTAGGATCTTGATTGCCTCGGGCGCGTGCACGTAGGTGAATGCGGGTGCGCCTCCGGGATGCGACGCCCATCCAGAGTCAATCCTCCCGGAAGGGTCCATGCTTACTGCAGACCCTCCCAGGAGGCTGATGCTTTCCGAATCTAGGCGCAGCCGAAACGGTGGCCTTTGGTAGCGACGCCGTGCTTAGGCAGCCGGATTGGTTTAGTACTCCGGCATCGGCGGCGGCGCCGGCTTGTCCTTCTCCGGCATGTCAGTGATCAATACATCCGTCGTCAGGATCATCGCCGCAATGGATGACGCGTTTTCAAGCGCACCGCGCACAACCTTTACCGGGTCGATCACACCGTCCTCGATCATGTCGGCGTACTTGCCGGTCAGCACGTTGAAGCCGATGTTCTTGTTCTTCTGCTCGGCCGCATTGCGCCGGACCGTATCGATGATCACGGAACCGTCCTGGCCTGCGTTGGCAGCCAGCTTGCGGATCGGTGCTTCCAGGGCCTTCTTCACAATGTTGATGCCGACCCGGGTTTCGTCGTCGTCTTCATTTGCCTTCAGCATCTTATCCAGCTTGGGCACGGCATTGAGCAGGGAAATTTCGCCGCCGGGAACGATGCCCTCTTCCACTGCAGCTCGGGCGGCTGAGAGCGCATCTTCGACTCGATGCTTCTTTTCCTTCATCTCGGTCTCGGTTGCAGCACCGACGCGGATGATGGCAACGCCACCGCTCAGTTTCGCGAGCCGCTCCTGCAGTTTCTCCTTGTCGTAATCGCTCGTGCTCTTATCGATCTCTGCCCGGATCTCCTTGATGCGCCCCTCAATGCCGGTCTTGGTGCCCTTGCCGCCGATGATGGTCGTGTTTTCCTTGTCCGAGACTACCTTTTCGGCGCGGCCCAATTCCTGAATGGTCGCGCTCTCGAGCTTGCGTCCGGTCTCCTCCGAAATGAAGGTCCCACCGGTCAGGATGGCGATATCCTGCAACATCGCTTTGCGGCGGTCGCCGAAGCCAGGGGCCTTCACAGCCGTGACGTTGAGCATGCCTCGCAGCTTATTCAGTACCAGGGTAGCCAAAGCTTCGCCGTCGATGTCCTCGGCGACGATCACCAGATCGCGTTTGCCGACCTGGACCAGTTTTTCAAGCAGCGGAACGATATCCTGCGCCGCCGAGATCTTCTTCTCATAGATGAGAATGTACGGTTCACTGATGACCGCTTCCATCTTGTCCGTGGTGGTGATGAAGTAAGCCGAAAGGTAGCCCCGGTCGAACTGCATGCCTTCCACGAACTCTGTCTCATCCGCCATGGACTTGGACTCTTCAACGGTGATCACGCCATCTTTTCCGACCTTGTCCATCACGTCGGCGATCAGTTCGCCGATCTTGGGATCGGCTGCCGAGTTGGTGGCGACCGAGGCGATCTCCTCCTTCGTGTCGATCTTCACCGAGCTCTTGCGCAGTTCCTCGACCACGGTCTCCGTGGCCTTCGAGATGCCATTCTTGATCAGCATCGGGTTGTAGCCCGCTTCGAGGGCCTTGAGGCCTTCGTTAACAATGGCATGGGCCAGCACGGTCGATGTGGTCGTGCCGTCGCCTGCGATGTCGTTGGTCTTGGTGGCGGCTTCCTTGAGCAGCTGGGCGCCCATGTTCTCGAACGGATCCTCGAGCTCGATTTCCTTCGCGACTGAAACGCCATCGTGGGTAATAGTCGGTGAGCCAAACTTTCGATCTATCGCCACGTTACGACCCTTAGGGCCGAGCGTCGCACCGACCGCGTTGGCAAGCAAGTTCATGCCATTCCTCAGTTTGCGGCGCGCATCTTCCGAAAAAACAAGTTGTTTTGCAGCCATGGTTGATATCCTCCAGAATCAGCTTTCGACTACGGCCAAAAGGTCGCTTTCCCGCATGATGAGCAGCTTTCTGCCGTCGAGCTTCACTTCGGTGCCGGAGTATTTCGCAAAGAGCACCTTGTTGCCGACCTTGACGTCCATCGGAACCCGGACGCCCTTCTCGTCCCGGTCGCCCGGTCCGACCGCCAGGACGTTGCCTTCCTGCGGCTTCTCCTTGGCTGTTTCGGGCAGGATGATGCCACCCGCGGTCATCTCTTCCTGCTCGATGGGTTCGATGATCACGCGGCTGCCCAGGGGCTTCAATTTGAGTTTGGTTGCCATCTCGAGTCCTCCTTGAAAATTGTGGAATTGGAATAAGCACGGAATTAGCACTCTTGCTACCCGAGTGCTAATAGCATGATACCGAATTCGCAGGGGAGCGTCAAGGGGTTGTCCACGCCTCTTACGAGACTTCTGATACTGGCGCGGCGGCGCCCGCTTCCAGATAGAGAGAACCAGGATCGGCCCGGGGTCTACACCCTGTTCCTCAGGGTGAATCGGGCGCCCCTCAGCGACCGGGTTAAGGGGCGGTAGTTGCCGTGGGGAATGGGGTGGAGGTCGGAATCTGCGTCGGAACGGTGCCGCGGGATGTGGCCGTCGCGGTCGGCTGCGTCAGCGTGCCGGGTGCGCACTCCAGCTCGGCCGCCGATATATTGGATGTGATGTCCGGCCGCTGCTGCTCGTACCCGCTCGCCCCGACCAGAGCGATGATCGATTGAGCCCGCGGGCAGTAGGTTGGATCGCGGGGACCCAGCGCCGCCAGGACGGAGAAGTAGACCTGGTAGTAATCAACCGAGCCCAAGGTGAGTGGCAAGCCGGTCACCTGCACCGGGGGATGAGCGTCGTCGCACCCATCCAATCCGCGACCCGAGCACGAATCGACGCCGCTGCAGCCCACCACCGCGCACTCTAGGGCTGGTATGGAGCCCTCGTAGTTGCGTGACTTGAAATAGATGTAGCCCAATTGGCCGTAGAAGTCCGGATTATCGGGCTGAAACTCCAGAGCCTTCTGCACGTTGCGGGCGGCAATGAAGTACTCGCCTTCCTGCGAGTAGGTCTTGGCAATGGAAAGGTAAGGGGTTGGATCCTTGATCTGGAGTTCCTCATCGATGCTGGCGGCCTTCGCAAAGTAGGTCAGCGAGCTGTCAAACAGCTGCTTCTGCGTCACATCGTTGAGGCTGCTAAATCCGAGCTGCCGATAGTTGGCACCCGCCCTTAGATATAGGAAGGTGAGCTTCGGCGTGATGGCGATGGCCTTGTCGTATTCTTGGATGGCGAGGTTGTATTCCCCAAGAGATTCCAACACATAGGCATAGACGCGATGCACGTCCATGAGCGAAGGATCGCGATCCACCGCCTGCTGGATGTATTGCTCAGCCTGCGTCCATTTCTGCTCATCGACCAGGATTTCCGCGTAGAAGGCAAGCGCCAGCGTGTTGGTTGCATCCAGTTGCAAAGCCCGCACCGCCTCTTGGTCCGCCTGGGTCAGATAAGCCTGGACCTGATTGTCATCAACCAGTGTCGGGTTAGCGTTCCAGTCCAGGGCGAAGGCATAAACCGCGTGAGCGGTACTGTTGTCTGGCGCCACCTTCACGGCCTGTTCCGCAGACTGGAGGGCCTCTTTCAAGCGAGCGCTTCGCTCCGGATCCGAAGTGAGCAGCGCGGAGGAGTAGGTTTGAATGCGGGCCAGCTCGGCCGTTGCGTCGCCATCGTTAGGATTAAGACGCACTGCCTCCTGGTAGGCCGCGATTGCCGCACTCAAATTGCCGGCCGTAAACTGCGCCGCGCCCTCCAGGGCGTACGAGGTCGAGGTGCGCGTCGGCGGAGGCGGCGCTTGGAATGGGGACTTGATCAGACCTCGCTCAAGCTGGATGATCAGCCAGACTCCTCCCAGGGCAAGGATCACCCAGAAGAACGCCCGGTAGACGTTCGACTCGGACTTGCGATTGAAGATCGGCCGGCGCGGAGAAAGATTTCATGGGGTCGGGCTTATCTCAGGAACGACTGCGCTCGGCGTTCTGGCAGCCCGTGCCGGCGGCGCTCCAACCGGCGTCAGAGCCGCAGATGAGGACGAACCCAGCGTTGCCTGGCACATCGTAATGGCCTCGTTGACGTTTGTGACCGCGATGTCATCGGTTGGAATTTGGGATTGCACCTGCTGTGCTACGCGTAGGGTGTCCCCGCAGCGTCCCGCCCTCGCAAGCGCCAGGGCGTACGTAAAGTAGATCTCGGAGATCCGGGGCGCGTTCGGGACCAGCTGGATCGGGGCCACCTTGTCGCCCGTATCCGTTACCCCACCGTTCACCGCCAGGGACAACTCCTTGACTGCATCGGCGAAGAGCGCCGTGTGATAGTCCATGACACCCAGGTTCCCGTGGTACCGGGCATTCGTCGGTTCGTCCTTCACGGCCGTCTCGGCGAACTGCCTGGCCTTGGCAAATTCGCCGACAGTCGAATAGGTTCGCGAGGTCAGGTAATCAGGCATGGGGTCGGCGGGGTTCAGGGCATTGGCATTGCTAAATTCCTGAACGGCCTGATCGTAGATACCCAGCGCACTGTAGTTGATCCCGAGCTGCAGGTGCAGGTCCGGAATGTTCTTGTTGATGGTGATCGCGGCCTGGTACTCCCGGACTGCATCCTCGTAGTTGGCAGTCGCTTCGAGCACATAACCGCGAGCCCGGTGCGTGACGAGCGTGTCCGGCGCCAAAGCTTGAGCCACCTTCGACTCATCGATCGCCCGTTGGATGCCGCCTTCGCCCTCGTCCACTAGGATCTCAGCGTAGAAGGCATGCGCCACCGCATTATTCGAATCGAGCGCCAGTGCGCGTTTGATCGATGCTTCGGCCTCCAAGGTGCTGCCCTGGAAGTCCAGCGCCCAGGCTCGCATGGCATGCGCCATCGAGTTGTTGGGATTCAGCAGGAGAGCATTCTCGGCGCTGGCCTGCGCGCCCTTGTAGTCACCGGCGAAGACCTGCACCTCCGCCAGGGCCACGTAAGTGGCAGGATCGTTTGGCTGGACTTCGATCGCCTGTTCATAAACCTGTACCGCCTGGTTTAGCTTGCCCTGGTTGAACAGGTCCTGCGCTTCGGTCAGGTACGATTCAGGCGGACGGGTTGCTGTGGGCGTCGCCTCGAAGATCGAGGGCGTGGCGGGAATCACGTACTTGTCCAGATACAATCCCGCGCCAATCAGCAGGGTAAGCACGACGATACGGAACCAGTTGAAATGCTGGCGCCGCCGGTTCATGCTCCACTTGCTGCCTCTCAAATACATTCAATCGTCCTGTAAGAAATGGATGGCTCCGCCCGCCTCAAGATCCCATCCGCCGCCTGAGACGTACTACTCGCAGGCACGGGATCACATGGCATCTTACCATCCGCAACAAACGAGCGTCAAGCAGGCCTTCTAAGCTTCCGCTAAATTAACGGAATTGGGCGTCAGTACACAACGAGGCTTGAGCGCCGACTTCCCACGAGCCGGCACTTTAAGACCCCCATTCCGGGGCCGGTTGTGCTCTCTCGCGCCACACGCATTTTCAGCTGGCGCCGACATCGAGCGGCGCCAGAGGCAGCTATGCTAGAATGGCGTCATGCAGTTTGACGTGTTTACCCTGATGCCGGAGGTCTTTCCTCCCTATCTCGAGAGCGGCATCCTGCAACGTGCCCGCGAGCGCGGACTGGTCGACATCCGCGTCCACAACATCCGCGACTACACCCATGATCGCCATCACACTACGGACGATATTCCGTACGGCGGCGGCGGCGGGATGGTCTTGAAGCCCGAGCCTGTCTTCGAGGCTGTGGAGAACGTGCTCGGCTTCCAGGCGCCGCGCCCGCCCGCGTTTCCGATCATTCTGCTCACACCCCAAGGGCGGGTTTTCAGCCAAGCCGTGGCTCAGACCCTCGCCCGGCACACCAGGATCGCGCTGATCTGCGGCCGCTACGAGGGCGTCGACGAGCGCGTTCGCACCGGCCTGGTTACGGATGAGATCTCCATCGGCGACTACGTCCTAACCGGCGGCGAGTTGCCGGGATTGGTGCTGATCGACGCCGTGACCCGGCTCCTGCCGGGTGCCCTAGGTGATCCGACCGGCGCCATGGACGATTCGCACGCGACAGGTCTGCTTGAGTACCCTCACTACACTCGCCCGCCCGAGTTTCGCGGCGAGACCGTGCCCGAAGTCCTGCTATCGGGCGATCATGCCCGCATAGAGAGGTGGCGGCATGAGCAATCGTTACTGAGGACGCTGGAACGCAGGCCCGACCTGCTGGATGCGGCCGACTTGAGCAAGCCGGATCAGGAGTTCATCCGGGCGCGACGATCTAATGAATAGGAAGGGGATTCCGATAAGGGGACAGTGAGTGGTGCATCGCCAGGCAAGGCCGGCATATCCTTCATCTTGCTGCTGAGCGTGCTCGCGTTGGGCGCCGCCTGCAGTCCAGTGCCGCAGGATTGCGCCAGACCGCAGGTATATTGCGTTGGTTTGGTCACCGACTATGGCGGAGTCAGCACAGGCATCCAGCGCGAAGCCTGGCTGGCTCTGCAGGACGCCAAGGCTGCCGGTCTAGTCGACCGCATCGATCGGATCGAAACAGTCGACACGCGCGACCGCCTCGCCAACATCGAGGCCTTCGCCTCGAAAGGGTACGACGTCATCGTGACCGTGGGATCATCGATCTCCCGCGAGACTGTGGCGGCAGCGAACAAATATCCAAAACTGCTCTTCGTCGGTGTAGAGCAGCCTCAGGATACAAAGCTCAACAACCTTACGGAACTCATCTTTCACGAGGAACAGAGCGGATTCCTTGCAGGCGCCCTGGCGGCGATGGTGACGCGAACCCGTTACGTTGCCGCAGTGTGTGAAGCCAAATTCCTCGATCCCGTGAGACGGTATTGTGAAGGTTTCCGCACCGGGGTCACGTACGTAGATCCGTCCGTGTCCGTCAGCGTAACCTATCGGGACGGCTCGCCTGATAAAGTCTACCAAGACACGGGTTGGGGCCAGGCCGAGGCGCTTACTCAGGTCCAGTATGGCGCGGATGTGGTGTTTGCCGCAGGGGGCGACACGGCCTTGGCCGCGCTGGAAGCGGCCGCGGCGAAAGAGGTGCTGGTCGTTGGCACGGAATCCGATCTCTTTCCAGAATTGGTCACCGTTCGCCCGGAGTTGCTGACGTGCTCAGTCAATTACGTTCGGGAAGGTGTGCTTGCGCTGTTGCGCCTCGCCCGCTCAGGACAGTTCCCTGGCGGCGAGTACTTCGGTCGGGCAGGTCTTTCTTCTTTTCATGACCTGCAGAACAGCATACCAGTCGCCGCCCGAGATCGAATCCTGCAACTCGAGCAGGCGCTGGACAAGGGCAGCCTTCAATTGGAGATTCCTTATGACAATCCTTTAGATTGAGCGGTCTTGCACAAACATACTGGGCGCTGTATACTTGTTTTGGAGAATGAACACAGCGCTTATCAGATGCGGATAATTCCGCGGAGGAGGTGCAACCGCCAGGAGACTACGCTAGGTCGTGAAGCTTCAATGGCCCATCTTTCCCGAATCTAACAGGAGAAGAATAATGAAAAAGCTTTACACCATTACGGCCCTTGTGTTGTTGGCCTCCATGCTCTTGACGGCCTGCGGCACACCCGCCGCGACGACTGAGGCCCCGGCCCCGGCAGCCCCCGCAGCAACCCAGGCTCCGGCCGCAACTGTAGCTCCCGCCGCGACCACCGCGCCGGCCTTCAAGATCGGCGAAGTGAGTGACTTTGGCGGAGTAGATGACAAATCATTCAATCAGCTCGCCTGGGAAGGTGTACAGAAGGCGAATTCCGACCTCGGCACCGACGGCAAATTCCTGGAATCCAAGGTGCAATCTGACTACGCCAAGAACATCCAGCAGTTCCTGAGCGAAGGCGATAGTCTGATCATCACCGTCGGTTTCGCAATGGGTATGGATACGGCCACCGCTGGGAAGGCCAATCCCAACACCCTCTTCGCGATCGTAGACAACACCTACCCGGATTGCTTCGCTCCCACCGACGTGGAAGGCAAGACTTGCGGCTCGAAGACCGAGATGGCAAACGTGCGCGGTCTGATGTTCCAGACAGATGAAGCCGCCATGTTGGCCGGCTACGCCGCCGCTGGCATGACGAAGACTGGCAAGGTTGCCACCTTCGGCGGTTTACCCTTCCCCACCGTGACCATATTTATGAAGGGCTTCGAGGCGGGCGTCAAATACTACAACCAGAAGAACAACGCCAACGTTCAGATGCTCGGCTGGGACACCGCCACAAGCAAAGGCGTATTCGTAAACAACTTTGACTCGACTGACGATGGCCGCAAGACAGCAGAATCCTTCATGCAGGAAGGCGCCGACATTATCCTGCCGGTCGCCGGACCGGTTGGCCTTGGCTCAGCCGCGGTCTGCAAAGAGACCGGCAAGTGCGAGATCGTGGGCGTGGATGCCGACTGGTATCTGACCGCCCCTGAGTACAAGGAAATCATTCTGACCAGCGTCTTGAAGAAGATCGACGTGGCTGTCTTCAGCTCGATCAAGGACGCGATCGACGGCAAGTTCACTGGCGGAACGACGACCTATGCCCTCAAGGATGGCGGCGTGGACATTGCGCCCTTCCATGATTTCGATAGCCAGGTCCCGGCTACGCTAAAGAGTGATCTCGACCAGCTGAAGAAAGACATTATCAGCGGCACGGTTACGGTTAACGGCGTACTGGGCGTCAAGTAGAACCTGGATTTCATCCGAAGGGCCGGGGGCACCACCCCGGCCCTTTGTTAGTCTGCCAGACCTGTGCGCAAAAGAGCGTGCACATTACGGACCGGCAGGAATTCCCCGGAGAGAATCTAGGCGGTTTGGCGCGCGCCGGATCTGTTAGCGAACGGATGTGACGGACAATTCGGAAGACAACTAGGAAGTTGGAGGCACCTCATGCCGACGGTACTGGAGTTGCGCGGCATCACCAAGTCCTTTCCGGGCGTGCTCGCTAACGATCACATCGATCTGACCCTTGATGAGCGCGAGATCCATGCCTTGCTTGGCGAAAACGGTGCCGGCAAGACCACGCTCATGAATATTCTGTACGGTCTGTATAAGCCGGACGCCGGCGAGATCGTGGTCCGCGGCAAACGGGTGGACATCGCGGAGCCGAACGATGCCATTGCCCACGGCATTGGCATGGTCCACCAGCATTTCATGCTGATCCCGGTCATGACCGTCACGGAAAACGTGATGCTCGGCGTGGAACCCACGCGCAATGGGATCTTTCTCGACAAGGCCAAGGTCGCCGCCCGTGTCCGGGAGATATCCGAACACTACGGCCTGGAGGTCGATCCTGATTCCTACGTCAAGGACCTCTCGGTCGGAATCCAGCAGCGGGTCGAGATCATCAAGGTGCTCTATCGCGAGGCCGACATCCTAATCCTGGATGAGCCCACGGCCGTCCTGACGCCGCAGGAAGTGGAAGGACTGTTCAAGATCCTTCAAACGCTGATCGAGAAGGGGAAGTCCATCATTTTCATCACGCACAAGCTCAAGGAAGTGATGGAGGTCGCGGATCGCATTACCGTTCTACGGGCTGGACGCACCGTGGGGACGGTCTCACCAAAACAGGTCAACCCGGGGAAGCTTGCCTCGATGATGGTCGGACGTGAGGTCAACTTGGTTGTCCGCAAGAAACCCCCCCAACCCAGGGAAACCGCGCTGGCCGTTAAGAATCTGTTTGTACGTGATGAGCGCGGCAACATGGTGGTGCGTGGCGTCACGTTTGAAGTCCGCAAGGCAGAGGTTCTGGGCGTCGCCGGTGTTCAGGGCAATGGTCAAACTCAGCTGGTCTACGCCCTGACGGGCCTGCTGCCGATCGAAAGCGGGGAGATCAATCTGCTTGGCAAGACCATCCGCAAGCTCACACCGCGCCAGGTCATGGAACGAGGCGTGGCGCACGTCCCCGAGGACCGGCAAAAGCATGGATTGGTGCTCACGTTCCCGATCTATGACAATCTGGTGCTCTGCAACTACTATCTTCCGCCGTTCGCAAAGGGCGTGTCCCTGCAGCAAGACCGCATCATCGAAAACGGGGAACGTCTGGTCAAAGAGTTCGACATACGTACCCCAAGTGCGTATCTGAATGCATCCACGCTCTCAGGGGGCAATCAGCAGAAAGTCATCGTCGCCCGCGAATTCTCGCGACCGATTCAAGTACTGATCGCCTCACAGCCGACGCGAGGCTTGGACGTGGGCTCGATCGAATACATCCACAACCAGATCATACAGAAGCGGGACGAAGGCACCGCCGTGCTGGTCGTCTCCTCCGAGCTGGATGAGATCCTGGCCCTGTCCGACCGGATCGCAGTCATGTATCGCGGTCAGATCATGGAGATCGTCGAGGCCAAGACCACCAGCAAGGAATACTTGGGGCTGTTGATGGCAGGGATCGAGGCCTCCACAGCCGCGAAGGCCGCTCCAAAACCGGGACAGGAGACAAAGGAAGTGGAGCGCGTCTTCTAGGAGAGGCAACGTGACCAAGATCAAGGACGACAGGAAGACTGAAAGAGAAGGCAAGACGCGGCGGCTGCACTTGCGGAAAATCTGCTGATGCCGGCTCTGGCCGTATTCACGGGCCTGGTCGTGGGCGGATTGATTGTGATCATATCCAATGGCCCCGCGATCGCGGCCTGGCGCAGTTTCTTCTCGGCGCCGGGCGAGGCTCCGAGGGCTACCTGGAATGCGGTCTCAATCGCCTACGGAGCCTTGTTCAAAGGCGCCCTGGGAAATCCGACGGATCTTGTCGATGCCGTTCGAGCCTATCAGGCCACCGGCGACAGCAAGCCCATTCTTAAGGCCATCTATCCAATCTCGGAAAGCCTGGTCGCTGGCCACGCCCTACATCCTGGCGGGACTGGCTGTGGCGATCGGGTTCCGGTGCGGCCTGTTCAACATTGGTGCGGAGGGCCAGCTCTTCATGGGCGCCTTGGGCGCGGCCTTTGTGGGCTACAGCATTGTGGGCTTGCCGGCCTATATCCACTTGCCCCTGGCCATTTTGGGCGGCGCCCTGGGCGGCGCGATCTGGGCCGCGATCCCAGGATACTTGAAAGCCAGATTTGGCGCACACGAAGTGGTCAACACCATCATGATGAACTGGATCGCTTTCCGTCTGAGCGATTGGCTGTTGTTTGGACCGATGAAAGCATCTGGATACCGCCCAGTGACTCCGAACGTGGAAGTCACGGCCGAGTTGCCGCGTTTCTTTCCTGACCCATTGCGCTTCAACTGGGGATTCTTCTTTGCATTGGCGATGGCTGTGTTGGTGTATTGGTTCTTGTTCAAGACGACCTTAGGCTTTGAAATCCGCTCGGTGGGCGCCAATCCCGACGCCTCCAAATATGCTGGCATGAATGTCACGCGTAACTTCGTACTGGTTATGACGCTCTCCGGCGCGCTTGCCGGGTTGGCAGGTGCTGTCCAAGTGCTGGGCGTGGACCACTGGGTAGGCGCGGGTTTTTCGGCAGGCTACGGTTTCGACTCAATCGCACTGGCCCTCCTCGGCAAGAGCCACCCGCTGGGCGTTGTGCTGGCCGCCCTCTTGTTCGGCGTCTTGCGCAGCGGCGCCACCAACATGCAATCCGTCTCCCGTATCCCCATTGACCTGATCTCGGTGATTCAGGGCCTGGTGATCATCTTCGTGGCGGCGCCGGCCATCATCCGCTGGATCTACCGCCTGCGGATCGGTGAGGCTGAACAAACCGTGCTCACCCGCGGTTGGGGCAAATAGCGAGGTCTATATGGCAGTCCACACACTTGAGGCCACCCCATCCGTTCCCAATCGCCAGCGCGTGGCGACAGGCATCGCACTGGTGCTTGTTGGCCTCCTGATGTTCGCGCTTTTCGTGACGGGCACACAGCCTGGCCAGACGGCCACGTTTGGAATGAATTCCGGCGGCGTTGCCCTGACCATTACAGATCTGGTGCTGCCGGTTCAGCCGGCGCTCTACACACTGATCATGATTACGGTCTTCCTGGGAGCCTGGATGCTGGCGCGCAGCGGCATCCGTTCGACGGGCTCGCTCGTTACCATCGTGGCTTTCTGCTTCGTGGCAGCGTTTCTAATTTGGGCGACCAAGGAGAAATCGTTCAACCTTGTGGGGATGATCAGCAGCACGCTTGGACGCGCCACACCAATAGCACTGGCGGCGCTATGCGGCGTCATCAGTGAGCGCGCCGCGGTGGTTAATATCGGCATCGAAGGCATTATGCTCATGGCTGCGCAGTCAGCGGTCATTTCGGCCACAATGACGCACAACCTTTGGGTTGGGCTCATAGTTGCGATTCTGGTCGGCGGGCTGATCGCGGCTGCCCATGCCGTATTGGTGATTCGGTTCAAGGTGGATCAGATCGTCAGCGGCGTCGCAATCAACATCTTCGGCGCGGGCATCACGTCGTTCGTGTCCCAGCGCTATCTTGAATCGAATGTGGACTTGCTCAACAACTCAGGCACCTTCAAGATCAGTCTCGCTACCTCTGCTTTCCAAGATCCCGATCTTGGGCCCTATCTTCTTTGAGAACAGCCCCATCGTGTACATGATGCTTCTTCTTGTTGTCGTGCTGCACATCGTTCTGTTCTACACTCCTTGGGGATTGCGCACCCGCGCAGTAGGCGAACACCCCAGGGCGGCAGACACCTTGGGCATCAACGTGTTCATGATGCGTTACGTGAATGTGATCATCGGCGGAATGATTGCCGGCCTGGGGGGCGCGTACTTCACGGTCGGGGCTGTGGGCCGGTTCGACCAGAATATGACGGCTGGCAAGGGCTTCATCGGCCTGGCCGCCATGATCTTCGGCAAATGGAATCCGATCGGCGCTTTCCTCTCCTCACTTCTGTTCGGGTTCGCCGATTCACTGCAAGTCAAAATGCAGATACTGAATGTGCCAATACCGTCCTCATTCCTGGCTATGGCGCCCTACGTAGTGACCATGATCGTCCTTACGGGAATTGTGGGCCGCGCCGTTCCTCCTGCCGCGGACGGCTCACCTTACGAAAAGCAATAACTTGAGCGACTCGCCCCGCAGATGCCCGTGACCTGCGGGGCGCTCTTTTCTGCCGGCGCCAGCAAACCCTGATCGAACTCCGGCCGCGAGCCAGAGTTTGCTCTAACAGAACCTCGTCCTGAACCCGCACTCACAAGTCCCTCGATCCCTCAACCTGTAGCGGACGATCGGCGCGCTCAGTCCCGGCCCGCCTTCCCGCTTTGCATTACAATCTGGGCCACAACTTGAATGGAGGAGTCCATGCGTAGATCTTTAGCTCTATGGGGGATCGTGGCCATTATTGGAGTCCTTGCTTCGGGCTGCAACCTGCAATTCTCCCAGCCGGATACTGCCGCTGTCCAGACCGGCGCCGCCCTCACAGTAGAAGCGGCACTGACCGGGGCCGCGCCGAGGGCTACGTTTACGCCGCAGCCCTTCCCAACCGTGCCCACCGCAACCTCAACTGTCCCCGTTCCCGCCACTGCCCCCGTCGTAACCCCGACCACGAGCTGCGACGCGGCGAGCTTCATCACCGATGTGACTTATCCCGATGGTACGGAGGTCAATGCCGGGGGCTCATTCACAAAGACCTGGCGCCTCAAGAACGTGGGTTCCTGCTCATGGACGCCGTCCTATGCTCTCGTATTCACAGGCGGCGAGGCAATGGCCGGGCCGGCAGCCCAATCGCTGGTGGGAAATGTGAATCCCGGTCAAACCGTCGACCTCTCTGTGACCCTGACCGGCCCCGCAGCGGATGGCACCCACACGGGCAACTGGGGCCTCAGGAACGCAGCCGGCGTCATTTTCTCGCATTTCTATGTCCAGGTCTCTGTCGGCGCAGCCGGCCCGACGCCTTCAGTCTTTTCCGTCACCCACGTCGGGTTCACCGTTACTGGCACCTGCGGCAACTTTCATACGGTGGTTAGCATCACCACCAGCGCTGCCGGCACGGTGGACTATCACAAGGTCTTCAGCGACGGTGGTACCGACACGCAGCCGGGATCGCTCACATTCGCCTCGGCAGGCACCCAGTCTTTCAGTTTTGACAATTCCATGAGCGCCCCCCACACTTCCACGTGGATCGATATCTACATTGATAGTCCGAACCACCAGCAATTCGGCCGGGCAACGTATACGTGCCCGTAGAAGCGCCACTCGTCCTTTGATAGAGCGCCCGGATGAAGTCCGGGCGCTCGTTTTTCAAAGCAGGTATAATTCCTGCCGGCACGAAAGGAAACAAGAATGACTCTGAATCACAAGAACCTGCTGCTGGTCCTGGTTCTCAGCCTTGCCATTCTGCTGGTTGCCTGCGCTCCGGCAGCCTCGAATGCCTCGATCATTGCCACATCCGTCGCAGCCACCGTGCAAGCTCAGAACACCGAACAGGCTGCGGCGGCAACTCCCACTTCGCAACCGGCCACTCCCACCATTCAACCCATAACGACGCCGACCGACGCGGCTGCTACCAAGGCCCCGCCGACGGCCCCGACCGGCACGGGTAGCAATCAGTGTACGGCCAGCGCCACGTTCGCTGGCGAGACCATCCCCGACGGAACCATCATGAGCCCCGGCCAGATCTTTACCAAGATCTGGCACATCAAGAACACAGGCACCTGCCCCTGGAACTCCACCTGGAAACTCGTGTACTCGTCCGGCGATGTGATGGGCGGCGCCTTCGTCTACAACTTCCCGGGGGTGGCTTTGCCCGGCAGTACCGTGGACGTCCCAATTGTCTTCACGGCACCCCAGACCAACGGGACGTACACCGGATACTGGAAGATCCAATCCCCCTGGGGCTTTGTTTTCGGTGACGTCAGTGGCAATGCATACTCGGTCTCCATCGTTGTCGGCAGCGGCACGCCCGCGAATAGCAAGACGGAGACCGTCTACGACGTGACCAGCGTGACCTATGATGATCCGGCCCGCAGATGCACCAGCGCCAATACCTTCTGGACCGTAACGGCCCATGTCAGCAGCAACGGGCCCGTGACCGCCACCTTCACCTGGACTCAAAGTGACGGCAACAATCACAGGAACAACAAGCTGGTCTTCGCCTCGGCAACCACGCTGGACACGACGAGCCCTTCCTGGTCTCAGGGCATCGCTTCCTCCACCAATCCCCGCTGGGTACAGCTCATCGAGACTTCTCCGACCTATAAGGAATTCGCCAAGAGCCCTCCGCTGATCCTGTGCGGCCACTAGAATTAATACAGCTTCTTCCGATTGCAGGCAGGCGCCGTCCGCGGCGCCTGCGTGGTATCGGTCAGGTCCTCGCGATACTGCCCGCGGGACGGTCCGGGACTGCCGGGAGGAACTTTCTGCTGCCCAATGACGTCCTTCAGGATTGAATACTAGTCCTCCGGGAGGAAAAATGAGGTATCCGAAAAGACCCCTCGCTGCTCTCGCCCTTGTGTTGATGCTGGGATTGGCCTGCAACCTGCCATCGACCTTCAGCAGCACGCCGCCGGCCGCGGCCACCCTAAATCATCTGTACACCGCCGCGGCGCTTACCGTTCAGGCCGGCAGCTCACAGGTCGCGACCGCAACGCCGCCCGCGTCTCCGACCAATCCCTTCCCGACATTTTCCCTGACGCTTCCCAGCCTAACGGCTGCAGCCGTCGTCCCCTGCAACGCGGCCGCCTTTGTCCGTGACGTCACGATCACCGATGGCACAACTCTGGACGCCGGCGCAGACTTCACAAAGACCTGGCGC
This sequence comes from uncultured Chloroflexia bacterium, assembly GCA_963739265.1. GTDB lineage: Bacteria > Chloroflexota > Anaerolineae > Anaerolineales > Villigracilaceae > Fen-1038. The sequence goes on along the minus strand of CAVTZR010000004.1, from coordinate 518,501 downwards.
CTCCAGAACGTCGGCACCTGCTCCTGGACGGCAGGTTACTCGATCGTCTTTATCAGCGGGGACCGCATGCAAGCGCCGGGCACCGTGGCCCTTTCCGGGACTGTGAACCCGGGTCAGTCGGTCGATCTCTCCGTGGGCATGACGGCTCCGTCTGCGAACGGCAGCTACCAAGGCTACTGGAAATTGCGAAGTGGTGCAGGCGTTCTGTTCGGGATCGGCGGGCAGGCTCAGGATCCGTTCTGGGTCAAGATCAGCGTCGCCGGCCCGACCTATGCCGCCTATGATTTTGTGGCCCACTACTGCGATGCCAGCTGGCAAAACAACAAGAACGACTTGCCTTGTCCGGGTGAGGAAGGCGCCAGCCAGGGCTACGTCATTGAGTTGAATCACCCCATCTTGGAGAACGGCGTGCGGAGCGATGACCCCGGCCTGCTTACGGTCCCAAGAGAGACGTCCAATGGCCTGATTACGGGCACATATCCCGCGGTGAAGATCCGGGATGGCGATCAATTCCAGGCTCTGGTCAACTGCGCCTACAAGGCCTACGCCTGCAACGTCTTCTTCCGCCTGGACTACCAGGTCGGTGGCGGCAGCATAAAGACGCTTGGTACCTGGAACGAGGCCTACGAAGGCAAGTACGTTTCGGTGAACTTGGACCTGGATGCCTTGGCCGGCCAGAACGTCCAATTCACCCTCACGGTGTCGGCCAATGGCGCATTCGACCAGGATCAGGCCCTCTGGGTCGCTCCTCGAATCACCCGTCTCGGCTCACCTCCGCCGACGTCCACGCCGACAGCGACCCTGACCCCCACCCCGACCGCCACCGCTACCGTGACCTTCACGCCCTCGCCCACCAGCACGAGCGAGCCGACGGCCACGCCTTGAACCAGGTCCACAAGCACGGCCGAACCGTGTGGCGCTTCCGTACCAAAGGGCCACCGAAGAGCGCCCGCTGGAAGCAGTATAATAACGACGCCAGAAAATCTGCACGATTTTCGGTGGTCACGGCACGAGTCACGGAGGTCTAGTCATGTCACTAAAGAAACCGCTTGGGGTCGTCGCCGCCTTGCTGCTGGTGGCCGCCCTGACGGCTTGCAACCTGGCCAAGGCGTCTCAACCGACGCCAGACGTCAATGCCCTCTACACGGCCGCCGCTGGGACCTTGGTCGCTCAATTCAATGACCAGCAAACGCAGACGGCTGCGGCTGTCACGCCCACACCCTTGGCGAGCCCGGCGACTCTGGCCACTTTTGCGCCGCTGCCTACGCTTCCCTTGGGCTTGACGCCGTTCGGCACCTTCGCTTTCAGCACGCCCGCCGGCGGGCTGACTCCCCTCCCTACGCTGCCGCAGGGGACCGGCGTCTACAGCTTCCCCGTTGGCTGCAACGATGCCCAGTTCATCGGCGAGACAAAGCCGTTTGACAAGACCACCATGAGCCCCCTGAACGGCTTCAAGAAGGGTTGGTCCCTTCAGAACGTTGGAACCTGCTCCTGGGGCAAGGGCTATACCTTCGCCTTCAAATCGGGCGATCAAATGCAAGGTATCGACGTCCAGATCAACACTGATACTCAGTTCACTGATCCCGGCCACTCTCAGGCCTTCGTGATTCGCATGGTTGCCCCCAAGGCCACGGGCGAGTATATTGGCAGGTGGCAGATGCAAGATGACAAGGGCGTGTGGTTCGGATCGGTCGTTACGGTCGATATCATCGTGCAGTAAGAACTGAGCCTGAAGCCGAGCCCGGCAAGAGGACCCATGAAAACAAGAATGCTGGCTGCATCCCTGATTGGCATGCTCCTCCTCATCTCCTGTGCGCCTGGCCCTTCGGCACCGACAGTCGATCCGGCGCTGATCCAGACCAGCGCGGCGCAGACGGTCGTAGCCAACTTCACACTCACCGCCGCGGCCTTCACCCCCACGCCATCCGCGCCGGCGGATACACCGGCTCCAGCCGACACTCCGGTCCCCGGCGCTCCGACCGATACTCCAACCCTCCTGCCTGGTGGCGTGACCGCCACCCCAATTCTGTGCGATGCCCTCACCTTTGATCCGGGGACCGTCGACGTCAACGTGCCAGATAATACGCAAATGCAGCTCGGCCAGCAGTTCGTCAAGACCTGGCAGGTCCGGAACAACGGCTCCTGCACCTGGGGAGCCGGCTACAAGCTGACCTTTAGCTATGGCGATCAGATGTCCGGCGTGCCGCAGCCATTCACAGGAGCTGTCGGACCTGGGCAGGAAGTGGAAGTTTCGGTCGACTTTAAGGCGCCCACCAAAGCCGGGACCTACTTGAGCGCCTGGCAGATGACCAATGCCGCCGGCAAACCGTTTCCGAAACCGATCTACGTGAAGATAGTGGTGAAGTGACCCTCGCAAACCCCGTCACGGCGGGGCGGTTGAAGAAAGCCATCAGAGAAGAGGCAAGCCGGCTGGGATTTACCCTGGCCGGCTTTACGACTCCCGATCCTCCATCGCACCTGGCCGTTTTTGAAGACTGGCTCACGCATGGCCGCCATGCCGGCATGGCCTACATGGCCAATGACCGCTCGCGAGCCCGTCGCGCCAACCCTCGTCGCATCATGCCGGACTGCAGGAGCGTCCTCGTCCTCGCGGCCCCATACTCGGATCCTGCCTCCCTCCCCTCCATGTCCCCGATCGGCAGCGCCGAGCCGGCAGGCCGGATCGCTGCCTACGCTTGGGGCCAGGACTATCACCTCGTCTTTCCCGCCCGCCTGCAGGAAATCGTGAGATACATTGAGCGCGAGGTTGGACATCCGGTCGCCAGCCGGTCCTATACAGACACGGGGCCTATCCTGGAGCGGGATCTCGCCCAGCGCGCCGGCCTCGGTTGGATCGGCAAGAACAGCTGCCTCATCAATCGGAAACAGGGCTCATATTTCCTGCTGGCTGAGATCCTGCTGGATCTCGAACTGGAACCCGACCCGCCGTTTGCTACCGATCACTGCGGCAGTTGCACGCGCTGCATCGAGGCCTGCCCGACCGCGTGTATCCTTCCCGACCGCACGCTCGATGGCGGCCGCTGCATTTCCTACCTTACGATTGAGTTGCGCGATGAGATTCCGGTCGAACTGCGATCAAGGATGGGCAGCTGGGTGTTCGGCTGCGACGTCTGCCAGATGGTTTGCCCCTGGAATCGATTCGCGCGGCCCGAGGGCGATGCTGCTTTTCAGCCGCGTCCCGGACTGAACTCGGCCTCAACTCATGCAGGAGATCGGATTGGATGCGGAAGTGTTCAGTCGGAAGTTCAGACAGAGCCCGATAAAACGAGCGACACGGCGCGGCTATCGCCGTAACGTTGCCGTCGCCTTGGGCAACACCAGCAGGGCCGAGGCCCTGCCGGTGCTCCAGAATGCCATCCAGGATTCGGATGCCCTGCTTCGCGAGCATGCCGATTGGGCGATCCAACAGATCTCCCACCCCAACCGCACCAGTGCCTAGACTGTTGATCGCCACGAACAACAAGGGTAAAGTACTCGAGATCCGCGCGTTGTTGCAGGATCTTCAGGCAGAACTCGTCACGCCGGCTGACATCGGCCTGCACCTGCAAGTCGCGGAGGACGGGAGCACATACGCGGAGAATGCCCGGAGCAAGGCCGTTGCCTTCGCGCAAGCCTCTGGCTTGATCTCGCTGGCCGACGATTCCGGCTTGGAGGTGGAAGCTCTTGGCGGAGCCCCTGGAGTGCGCTCGGCCCGCTACCTGGCAAAGCCCGGCGCAACCGACGCGGAGCGTCGCTCCTTCTTGCTGAGGAATCTCCGAGACGAGCCGCGCCCGTGGCTGGCGCGTTTCCGGTCGGCGGTAGCCATTGCAGTCCGGGGCGCCGGCGTGCAACTGGCAGAAGGCCACTGTGACGGCGAGATTATTCCCGACGAACGCGGCACGGGTGGTTTTGGCTATGATCGGATCTTCTACATTCCGGCCGTGGGACAAACCATGGCTGAACTCAGCTTGGAGACCAAGAATCGTCTGAGCCATCGCGCCCAGGCGGTGATGCACGCCTGGCCGATTCTGGAGCAGCTGTTTGACTGAGGTTTGCCGCGTCCGGCGGGTGAGCTCGCTGGGTCCGTGGTCTCATTTCCCCGGTTGATAGGCGATTGAATCGAGGAAGTCGCTTAACAGTTGTGCGACGACCTCCGGCTTTTCCAGCATGACCATGTGGCCGGCGTCCGGCACCAGCTCCAGTCGTGCGCCTGAAATGTGTTCTCGGAGATGGGTCGAATGGACCGGCGGCATCATCTTGTCCGCGGTGCCGCAGACGACCAGCGTTGGCATCGAGAGCTCGGACAGCCGGTCGCTGGCATCGAAGGCTTCGCAGGCCAGCAGATCACCATGAAGAACCGGGAGCCGCGTTTCTGCCAATCGCCGGGAGGCAAGCTCTTTGAGCCGAACATCCGTCTGGGGAGCGAATGACAGCTGCGACAGGAGTTTGATGGCTTCCGGCAGCGTCGAGGGGTTGGATGTCGTCCGCAATAGGTCGGGTGCCACACGCAACCTCGCCCCACTGCCCACCAGAACGAGACCCAGAACCCGGCGCGGGAACCGCGCTGCAAAGTCGAGCGCCATCGCCCCGCCCATCGAATGGCCGACCAGCACGACAGTGCTCAGCTTGAGGGCTTGGACGAATTCCAGCAAGACGTCGACGTAGTCGGCGATCATGTGGTGACCCAGCCCGGATGACTTGCCATGTCCGGGGAGATCGGGCGCGAAGATACGCTGGTCATGGAGCCGGCGGATCTGGGCGGGCCAGAACAAGTGGTGGCCGCCCGCACCGTGAATGAGAATGGCAGGCGGACGGAGCACGTTGTCCGCTCCGCTGGCGAAGTAGTGCAGCCCTGAAGTAACTGGCATGGCTTATGAGGGGATCCTGGAGCCCCCGACCGGGCTGCAGGCGTTCGCGCGATTGCCCCAATCCATGGGGCGCGCAGATAGATACTCAGGAGTGCAAATCTTCATTCGGGAAGGTCTGCTGCTTGACGCCTCAGGGCAGCGCCCTACAGCGCCCTGGCATGCTGGAGCCGATCGGTGGCCTCAACCGTGAGAGGAAGATACACGGAGACCTTGGTGCCTTTGCCGATCGTCGATTGGATGTCCAGTAATCCGTTCACTAGTTCGGCCCGCTCCCTCAGGTTGACCAGGCCAAGGCTTGAGCGCCTGTCATAGGATTGGTCCACCGCCGCCAGATCGAACCCGACGCCGTTATCCTCCACCTCCAGCAGCGCCACACTGGGCTGGAAGGGCCGCAGCCGTACCCAGATGTTGGCTGCACTTGCGTGCTTCCGGGCATTGCCGACGGCCTCTTCAATAATGTAGAAGATCACACCTTGCTTGCCCATCTCCAGCTGGCGGATGATCTCGTCGTCGACGTCGATGATGACACTCTGGCTGAAGGTCTCGCTCATCTTGTCGGACATCGACTTGAGGGCAGCTTTCAGCCCCTCGGACTCCAGGATGAGCGGACGCAGGGTGAACAGCATGTGCCGGATCTCCTTGCTAGTCCGGTGGGCAAGTTCCTCGATCCGGATCATCTCCTCCGAGGCGGCCTTGACGTCTTGATCCATCATTCGCCGGGCAATGTTAATTCGCATGGCCAGGGCGGCAACTGATTGGGTTGGTCCATCATGCAGATCACGCGCCAGTTTCTTGCGCGCTTCCTCATGGACCTCGATCATCCTCTCCTTCTCTTCGACTAGGTCCTGATACAGACTCGCGTTTTGCACCGCGATCACTGCTTGCCGGCCGATGATGTCGAGCAGGTCACGCCGCACCGAGGTGAAGTAATCGGGATCAGGATGTGCGTAGAGCATCGCCCCATACACGTTGAATCCGCTGCGCAGCGGGAAGCAGTAGGCCGAGACGCAGCTGCGCACCGCGATCACCCGGCCCAGTTCCGGGTCGGACCCGATCTCCTTGGAGAAGATTGGCTCGCCTTCATCGAAGACTCGCTTCAAGATTCCTTCACTGCCGTCGAAGCTTACCTTGGAATCGGCGCTTGTGAACCGTCGCGAGGAGCCAACCCGCAGCTGGCCGCCCCGGAAGAGCAGCACCGCGCTAACCAGCGGGTCAGGTGCCCTGCTCTCCGAATCGGGATTGAGCGCGGAGTAGCTCATGTCCAGCGCCGAATTGAGCACGCGCTTGTAGGAAAGCGTCGCAGTCAGCGTGGAGGTCAATTCATATATCGCCCGCAGCCGGTCGCCCTGGATTTGCCGTTTGGATTCCTCGGCATCAAGCCATGACTGACGTCTCCACCGCAGGCGGAGCTCCAGCTGCGCTCCCAGCAGACCGAAGAGACCGCCGAGGCCCAGAGCACCCAGGATCCACATCAACACCAGCGTTGTGTGCGCCTTGAAGTACAGCTCGGATGTAAGGAAACCGAACAGCGCGAAAAGCCCGCCGACTACCAGCGCGCCCGTGAGTTCGAAGTAGACAGCAGCGGTCAGGATCGGCAGCAGGCCCGCCCATGAGGCCGGTCCACCCAAACCACCCTGCACCCAAAAGAACGCCGCACTCATGACGACGTCCACGGCCAGATTGAGGTACCGGTGATGCCATAGCCGGGCGTTCATGCTGGCCAGAATGGTCATGGCCATGTTCCAGACCATCAACACGGCCAGCGGCCAGGCCTGTGCCGCGGTTAGTTCGTCCCCAAGCCCCAGGGCTACGACCAGGCCCAGGATGGCGGCCCCGCGCAGGGAGATCGCAAACCAATCCGCAGCGTACGGGGTTTCAAAGGTCCGCATAGCCTGATGATATCGGAGATTCTGGCGCAAGAAATCGCGACTTCCTTACAACCCGATTACACCTTCTTCCCTGCAGAAGATCCAAGCCAGAATTCGGCCGCAAGCCCCGGCGCAAGGTCCGTTAGGTCGCGTAACCCATCCGAGCCAGGAACGGCCCCAGCCGTTGAGCAAGTACCGATTGTTCCGGTTTGGAGAACGCTTCGCGGAAGCGTCCGATCCTGCCTTTGAAGAAGTGGGTTCCTTGCCGGCCTTCTGCCTCCTGGGGTCGATACCGGCTGATGACCGCCTGGACCTCCGGCCGGCTTTTGTCCAGCTGCAGGTGCTGCACCAGTCGATCCACCTCGGCCTCGTAATGGCTCAGGAGGTCCTCATACCTTGAGACAAGGCTCTTCGGCTCCTTCATCCATTTTTCCCAGATTTGGACATAATCCATCATAAAATCCAGGGCCGCGCTGAAGTCCGTGAGATGCGAAAAAGCGTTCGGCCTGCCCTTTGCCAGGGCGCGTCGCCCGAAATCCAGTGCCGAGAGCATTGCATCTCGCGGATCACGGTAGATGTACGCGATTCGCAGGAGGCCAGGGTTCACCAGCATGCGCGACCACGTCGTCGGAGCAGAATGCGCCTTGATCACGAACGTGTTGCCCAGGATCGCCGGCACGGCAACCATCGCCAGCCGCCGCGCCGAAAGGACCCCGATGTTGCAATTCACTTCGGTCAGGATACCCTCGAGATGGAAGCGCGTGCGGATTCTAGAGGCATCCGCGCAGCCGGTGGTGCGCATCAGGTCGTTGATCAGGTTATAGTGCCAACCCGAACCGGCCCGCGGCATGCCTACCGCAAGTACGATCACAGATCCTCCGCTGGCACTCGGACTCTGCTGGTCTGAGCGACGGCTGTCGACATGCCGGCCAGCATTCCCAGGTTGATCCAAAGGTTCGGGATCGCCAGCGAATCCTGCGTCATGTTGTAGACGATCAGCGCGAACCACGTGAAGATGCCTGCCACTGCCACGAACCGCCAGATCGATGACGCCTGATGCAAGGCCGCCAACGCATCGCCTAGCAGGAAGAACTGAAACGCAAGGAACAGAAAGAAACCTATCAGGCCCGTTTCGGCCAGAAGCCGCACGTACAGATTCTTCGGATTCGGATAGAGAGCGCTGTCCGGGCTAAGCTGCCGCGCGATCTCAGGCACTGTCGTCAGTGCCCAGTCAGGCAGATTGCTGTACATGTAAAGCCCGCTCGCTCCCGCGCCGACGCCTATCCACGGGTGCTCCCCGTATGCTGCCAGTGCGCTCCAGGCGTAGGCAGCGCGTGCGCCGGCCGAATTCGCGATCAGGAAGTCTTCCAGGCTGGAAGCCTGGGTGTTCCACAGACGGGCGATGTATCCCTTCTGTCCCAGGAACAACAGCCCGCCTGCGATCGCCAGCACGATCAGTGCCAGCGCGCCGACCTTCAATAGGAGCGTGCGTCCTCGCCGATAGCCCGTGAAGAGCCAGGCCGCCGCCGCGCGGATCTGCTCCCGCCCCACGAAAAGCAGCGTGAGGGCGGCTGCCACCGCGACCGTCAAGAGTTCCGCCGCGCGAATACGTGGCCAGCAGCAGGATGATCGCCAGTACAAAGAGCGCTGGCTCCAACCACTTGGAGCGGCTCAACCTGTAGCCGGTCAGCACGGCGGCAAACAACCAGGGCAGGTATACGGTTGCGAGTTGACCCGCCAACCAGGACGGCTCGTATGCCAGGCCCGAGACCCGATCCGTACGGATCAGTTCCCTCATTGAGAAGGCACGCTGCCAATGCGTCACCAAGGGCTTGGGGAGGACGTGCAGGTAGAATGTCGCGCCCTGCACGCCGCTCCACAGGATATCCAGGACGAGCCCCGCGAGAAGCCATTTCAAGGTGAATCGCAGATCGGCCTCTTTGCGGTTCATCCAAACTGACGCGCCGAAGAAGGCCACGCCGATCAGTATCGTCGCCCAAGCGCGGGCGATCCGGCCGAGGGCTTCCTGGCCGCGCACCGGCACCGGGGCCAGCAGGATGCCAAGCACGCCGGCTGCTGCCGCCGCGAGCAGAAAGGCCAGCAGCGGCGTCAGCGCACCCGCCGGGGGGAACGTTATCTTCCGCCGGGCCAATTGGATGAACAGGATCAACGCCAGCACCGCAAGCGGGTAGAGCGCCAGCGGGCGTACATATGTTCCATCGTCACCCGGAAAATAGCGGAAGCTGGTTACTGGCAGCGTGAGCAGAACCGCCGCCCAGGCATAACGGAGACCAGCATCCAATAGATTCGGCCGGGTCGTGACGTTCATGGAGCCGCGTGCACGAAGAGCACGATCAGGACGGCGAGGGCCAGGAACACGATCGCTCCCGCTACGAGATAGACGCTCACGCTCAGGGTTCGGTGTGCCACGAGACCATCCACTTGGACTGGGTCGGCTGTGATGAACGGCTCCAAGCCGCCCACCGGTGCAGCCGTCACCTGCTTCTGAACCTGGTTCACGAACGCGAGAGCCCACGCCGACGCCAACTCTGCAGCGCGTTTTGGATCGCGGTCGTCCGCGAAGAAGTGCCAGCCGCCGTTGCCTGGCTGACTGAGGACGAGTTCACCAGCCCGCAACTGCTCGAACTTCACCCCCGAGACTTGCGTAGCGACCACACCCAGGACCGCATCGGACATGGCAATTTCCTCAAGTTTGCGTGTCTCGCGTTCCAGGTAGTAGAACTGCTCGCGATCGGTGTTCTGAGGCCAGGCCTGTTCCAGGTGGAAGTCTACGTTCACGCTAGCGCGCACCCGATATGGAGGTGGCGCGACGTAGTACACTGCTGCCCCGCCCAGGGCACCGACGATGGCGCCCAGCAGCCAGAACCGCCAGGCTCTTAGCACGTGAATGAGATCATCAACCGCCGGAGGGGCGAAGAACAGCTTCATGATGTGTACTCCCGGTCATGCAGGCGGTGATTTGAGCCCATTGCAGATCCATCCCTTCACTGGCGTTGACTCGCCGTTTCCAGCATGCGGCGCCGCCGCCAATTCCAAAATGGAGCAGCCAATTTGCGCAAGTAGTATCTGGCCACGATCATGGAAAGAAAAGTCCCGCCGTCGCGGTAGTGCACCCGCAGCATCTCCGGCCAGCAGCGTTCATCGGCCGCAATTGTTTTGCCCCCCGTGTGGAGCCGGAAGTTCGCCCACGTCTGCCGAACGTACCTGAGCTCCGCCCGCGCCGCAATTCGCACCCATAGATCGTAGTCCATGGCAAAGTAAAAGGACGGGTCGAGTGGTCCAAGCGCACGCCACAGATCGCCGCGGAAGAAGGTTGCCTGTTGAGGAATATGCACATATCCTTGCCGCAGTCTGCCGTAGTCGGTCTGGGCGGCCGGGAACCTGCCGATCAAACGCCCCGCTTCATCGATGTAGTTGGCGCCGCCGTAGACTACACCGGCTTCCGGAGACTCCGCGAAGCATCCCACAGCCGATGCCACCGCGCCCGGCTGATACGTGTCATCTGAGTTGAGCCAGGCGAGGATTGTTCCCTTTGCGTGCGCCATACCTTTGTTGATTGCATCAGTCTGACCCCGATCGGGCTCGCTTGTCCACCATGCCAGCCGGGACACGTGTTTCTTGATGATGTCCAGGCTGCCATCGGTCGAGCCGCCGTCCACAACGATATACTCGATGTTCGGATAGTCCTGTGCAAAGACGGACTTCATCGTGGCTTCCAGGAAGCGCGCCTGGTTGAACGAGGGGGTCACGATGGAGACGAGAGGAGCAGAGTCGCTCAATTCCAGCTCTCCTCCGGATAGTAGAAGCGCGCCACGTCCTCCGTCAGTCTACGGATGCGGGCGATCTCTTCCGCGCTGAGGCGGTGCTTCCAGTTATCGAGATTTGCGCGGCTGTCAAGCTGCACCGAGTGCACGTTCCGCTTGGCAAGTTCCGCCGGATTCCTGTCGCTGCTTGACCTGACGATGTTGTCCCTGGCTCCTGGAGTGAAACTCAGACCCAGATCATCGTAGAGCTTATGGAACTCCTCCACCGAATTCGCGGACAGATGCTCGTGAAGCACAATGTGGATCGCAGGATTCCGATCATGGACGATGCGGACCGCCCCGTAGATGAGCGCCCAAAGTAGCCCTGCTTGCCCCACGATGTCGCCAGCCTCTACCGCAGCCATCTGGGATCGATAGGGCTCCAGGTAGTCCCGCATCAGCAGCGTTTGCTGCAGCAGATCGTCAAAGTCGAAGGACCATTTCAGCCGTTTCAAGCTGCTGGCAAAAGCCGCTGGATGGCGGACCGTGACGACGATCTGACAGCCAAGACGCTCGGAAAACCACGGCAGCGAGAAGACGGCGAATGGATCCTTGAACAGAGGCCGCTGCCCCCGTAGGCTCCCACGATAGAAGATGCCAAAATCGCGTAGCATTCGCAGAAGATCCCGGCCGGAACGCAGGGAGCGGATCTCGTCCCACAAGTGATAATCGAATTCGATAAGCTCCTGAAAGCCAGGCAGGAATTCAGCCTCATTCTCCGCGCAGACATAGGTGTACCAGTGCTTGACGGTCGCCCGAAGAACACCCGGCCTGTGCAGCACATTGAGGGGTTCGCTGATGTACGCCATGCCCGGGCTGGCAGCCAGCATGCGGCCCACCCAGGTGGTGCCGGAGCGGTGCGCGCCCGTCACCAGAAGCGGTCTGAGCGTACCCCGGATCATTGACTTATCGGTTTCTGCAGGTCGTAGATTGTGAATCCATCACCCTGCGCCCAGATCGTGAACCCCGCTAGGCGTTCCTTCAGTCCAGGCTGCCGATCCAATTCGGCAAAGTCCGTGACCAGAAAGTAGGTATTGCCCGTGGTCAGTCGCGAAAAGAGCTCCGGGAACTTGAAGGCTCCGCCCCGGACATCATGATAATCGATGTCGCCCGAGTTCGGCCAGATAATGGCGTTCTGCCACCCCCAGTATGCCAGCCGTGAACCATAATCCTGCGTCAACGCGACCACGTTGGGGCCGTGACCGAGAACATCTCCGATCTGTGCCCACATCGCTGCCTGCGGTCGGTAATCGACCGATTTCAACTGCGCCCGGACATCCCAGGCCACCCCGAGCAGACCGTACAACAGGCTGGCGAGCGCCAGCAGCCGGAGCACTGGACGGGCGGTCGCATTGGCCAGGTATGACATGACCGCACCGGCGAGAGGTGCGAGCGATACAGCTACAATTGCGATCAGCGGGAGATGATAGTAGTCGTGCGTGGCGACGTGATAGTCGAAGAACAGGCCAAACAGCAAATATGCACCCCACAACCCGATCAGGAAGGTCCGCACCGTGCGGTCACGTGCGATCACCAGGCCCAACAAGCCCAGCATGATCGCCAGCCCGCCGGCGGCCGCATTTGCCATCGACGCCCATTGCACATAGTTGATCGGACTCAGCAGCAGCGCCGGAATGAATCGCCCCCCGAATTGTCGCCCCAGGAAGCCGTTGAGCACCACACCGTAGAAGATGTACGCCGCAGCCGGCAGGATCCCCAGCACCGTCATGACCCACACTTGGGGCTTGCGCAGGAGCGCACCCCGCTTGAAGTGGGGCAAGGCACAGGCTACTGCCGCTCCGATCACAAAAAAAGCCGACACGAACTTGATGAAGATGGCCAGACCGCCCAGGGCTCCCGCCAGGATCGCCCAGCTCCACGTCTGGGTCCTCGACCAACGCAGAACCATCCACCAGAAGGCGACCATCAACATCACCATCAAGGGGTCCGGTTGAAACGACCGGCTGGCCACCGCCGCGTACGGCAGGAACAGATAGTACGCCGTGCCGATGACCGCCGCATCCATTGAGACCAGATCCCGGATCAACAAGAGCAGGAAAACCCCGCCCATGATCCAGAAGAGCGAGGCATAGATGCGTGCCACCCACAACTGCACGCCCGTGACCCGATAAGTGGTCGCGACAAGGCGCTCGAACACCTCCGGCTCGACATCAGCCCTGGTCTTCCACTGCTGGATCGCCATTTTCCTTTGCCAATCCGGCAATCCTGGGCTGCTCTGGTAGTACATCCCTCGCGCCTTTAGCGCGCTGAGCAGTTGCCGCGTCGGGTGGAAATCCAGCGGCAGGTCGGTCAGGTCAAACAGCCGGATCCCCAGTCCAAGGCCGAAAAGCACCACCAGCGTGATGATCAACGTCAGCCGGGAAGAGGCAAAGAAGGAGGGCGCAGGTTGTGACATGAATGCCGGGCAATTCTAACGCACGCCAATCGCTGGGACTGGCGTCAGGCTGAGAGATGCTTCTGCCGCGCTCGCAAAACGGATTCGCGCACTGCCCCCAAACCGATTAGCTCCAGCAATGCAGAACCCGCCACGTTGAGACGCGCTAGAGCGGTCGCCGGGTGCGTGAGCAAGGCCCGGGCCCAGGCTCGCAGTGCCGGCCCGGCCTGACCCCCATCCAGGAGGTAACGGGCGTCGACGCGGTACGCCGAGGCACGGGCGCGGCGTTCAACGCGCCTTAGCGCGGGTGCAAGCGTCGGATCGCTCCGGGCCCAGTCCAGAACGCGGAAGGCCTCCGCCCCAAACTCAGCGGCCCGCGCCCGGTTCTTTGCGCCGGGGTGAAAACGCGCCGCGGCCCATGTCCCCTCCACATGCACGATCTGACCTCGCGCCGCTAGCTTGATCCACAACTGGTGATCCAACAGCAGGTGCAGCCGTGTGTCCAGCCCGCCCGAGGCCTCGAATGCTGCCCGCCGCATGAAGACCGCCGGCTGCCCGATGATTTGAAAGCACAGCAGGTCTTCCAGAGAGAGCTGGTGGTAGCTCAGAGTGTTGATCTCTCGGCCGCGCTCGTCCAAGGCCTTCATGTTTGCGTAGACCATGACTGCGGCCGGATACTCTTCGAACGCCCTCACCGCTGCGCTCACAGCCCCGGGAAGGTAGGTATCGTCTGAATTCAGCCAGGCTGCGATCTCGCCGCGACCGTGTGCGAAGCCCGTGTTGATCGCCTCCGCCTGTCCCTGATCCTTCTCGCTGACCCACCAGTGCAGGCGATTGGAGTATTTCCGGATAGTGTCCACGCTGCCGTCCGTTGAGCCGCCATCGACCACGATGTATTCGATGTCCGTGTAGTCCTGCTCCAGGACTGAGCGCATCGTCTCCTCCAGGAAGGCGGCTTGATTAAACGAAGGCGTGACGATCGAGACGAGGGTCATTTCGGACGATGCAGATCGTACAGCACGTAGCCCTCCCCCTGCGCTGCGACCGTATAACCATCCAGGATCTTTTTCAGTTCCGGTTGGCCATCCAATTGCCCAAAGGCAGTCACCAGGAACAAGTCCTTCCCGGCCGCGATGCCCCCAAAGCGCGCAGCCAGGTCCCGCTCGCTGTTCCGGACTGCCGCCAGATCTGTGGCCAGCGGCCAGAGATCCACCCTTCGCCAGCCCCAATACATCAGGTCGAATCCGTAGTCCTGCGTTAACGCAATGACCTCCGCGTTTGCAGGGATGGCCTGACCGATCGATGCCCAGAGCGTCGGCGTCTTGCTGAAGTCCTCAGCGACGATGACCGAGCGGGCTGCCCACGCCTCGTAACCGATCAGGACGATTAGGACCGCGCTCAATGCTGCCTTCCAGCCTCGCCCAATGGCTGAGGCCCGAAGGACAACAGCTTCGACGATAGGCACCAGGCCCAGCGCTACCACCGGCACCAGCTGGATGTGATAGTAGCTGTGCGTAAGCATCTGGAACGGCAGCGTGAGGCCGTAGAGAGCGTAGCCCGCCCACGTACCGATCAGCATCCGTCGCAAGCGGGCGGGGGCCAGCAGCGTGCCTGCCATGCTCAGGAATAGGATAGTGATTCCAAGCAGCCCACCCACAAATCCGAGCCAGTCGGCATAGAAGTGGATGCTGGTGATCAACTTGATGAGATCCACGGTCCAGGAGAAGAAGTAGTCGGTCGAGCGTCCGGGATGCCCGAGAATGTAGTAGCCGATCCCCGGCGCCGCCATGATGCCAGCCATACCCCACACCTGGGCGGATCTCCAGAAACGCCGGCCGAACACTGCCAGGACGACCGCAACCGCCGCGCCGATCACAAGGAACGCGATGACCACCTTCACCAAAACGGCGAAACCGGCGAACAGGGCCGCCAGGATCGCCCATTTCCACGTCTGCTGCTCCGTCCACCGATAGAGGAAGTAGATCCCGACCGCGAAGGCCGCGGTCATCAAAGGATCCGGCTGAAACGAGCGGCTGGCCTGCACCGCAAACGGCAGGACCAGGTAGTAGGCCACGGCGACCAGGCTTGCCGCGGGCGATGCGATCCGCCGGCCCATGTCAAACAGGGCAATGCCCGCCAGCAGCCAGAAGATCGTTCCGTAGATGCGTGGGACCGCAGAGGATTCCCCACCGGTCAAATGAAAGGTGAGCCCAGCCAGCGTCTCTGTGATGGGTGGTTCGTACTGCCCCACGGCCCGCTGAAACGAATCCGCCAGCGCGCGCTTCTCAGGATCGGCGTTGGGCAGCGAGTTGTAGTAGACCGCCCGGGCGACCAGTGAATTCCTGAGCTGGCGCGTCGGATGGAAATCCAGCGGTGGTGCATTCAGGTTGACCAGCCGTACCGCGGCTCCCACCACGAACAGCGAGACTAGGATCGGCAGCCAGATGGGTACACGGGCGAGGCGAGGCAGCTTCATTTGAATAGGGAATTGTAGTCAACTTTGGGGAAAACCGTCAGTTTGCCCCCCACGGTTGCATCGACCACTTCGCGCCCTGCCCGGGCGTACGCCTCGCGTGCCATGCTGTAGCCCAGTGTGGAGGTGACCAGATCTGGCAACTGCCAGCGGAAACCCTTGCCGAAATACTGCGGCGAGAAATGATTGGGGTCATCGCCGTCGGACGTCACCGTCCGGTTTGCCTCGCCTTTGCTCGTAAAGTCATGATCCACGCCGATGAGGATCACCTGGCTGAACCCCATGTGGTAGGCCAATTGCAGGGCAACATAGGTCACGGTCGCGCCTTCCCACAGCCGGCCGCGAGCATCGCGGGCAAACTTGGGCCCGTCGTAGGTGCTGTAGAGAAATGTTGGTAGTTCCGCGACCGCCCTTGAGGACTCATAGAAGCGCCGCGACCGCCACGACAGGAACCTCGGGATCGGGAGAGCATCCATTTCGTCCCTGCACTGCTCGATGACCAGGTCATTGACGGACACCAGGCAGGACGTCGTGAATCCGAGCGTGGGAAACATCAGGTAGATCCGGTTCAAGCCGAATGTATATTCGCCGCGCAGCCTGCTCAGGTTTGTGTTCTTTAGGCTCGGCCCGTTGCCAATAATGAATGCCCGTTGACCGCTGTGCTCATCACGCAGTTCGGCCAGGCGCCTCATGCTCTCGCGCCGCCACGGATGTCCATACGCTGCCGGGAGGTCCGGCAACCGCCTCACGGCAAGATAGGTCTGGCGGACAGGTTCCCAGATGGCCGGCGGCACGAATCCTTTGATATTCTGCTTCATTACTCGGGCCTGCTGCATGAGACTGATCGGAGCTGTCTGCACAGCGCGACTGCTCCCTTGCACCGTGCTGGCTACTCGGTGCTTAACCGGGCCGTTGCTCCGCCGTCCACCACCATCGCCTGGCCCGTCATGAACGAGGACTGCTCATTGTCCGCCAGGAAATAGATGGCGTGTGCGATTTCCTCCGGCGTGCCGACGCGGCCATTCACCGTTCGCCTGGCCAGATTCTCCAGGCGTTCTTTGAGATTCCCACGCCCCGCGTGCCCTCGGCCGAGACCCGCCCGGAGCATGGGTGTATCCACAGCCCCCGGCAGGATGGCATTCACCCGGATGTTGTCAGGGGCGAACTCAATCGCCATGGCCCGCGTCAGCGCCAGCAGGCCGCCCTTCGAGGCCGCGTAGGCAGCGATGTTGGCCGACGTCTGGATCGCATGCACCGACGACACATTGACAATGGCGCCGCCCCGCTTCGCCAGCAAAGGGTGGGCCAGCTTGGTTCCCAGGAACACCGACCGCAGGTTCGACGCCATGACCGCGTCCCACTCTTCGACCGTCGTCTCAATCAATGGTTTTGCGATCTGTGTGGCCGCATTGTTGACTAGGCAGTCCAGCCCGTCCGTGTAACTGCTGGACTTGTCAAAGATCGTCTTCAGGTCCTCGACCAGGGCTATGTCCGCCTGGATGAAGAGACCCTGGCGGGGAAAGTCCTCACCGAACTCTGCTCGGTCAACTCCGATGACCCGCCAGTTCTTCTCTGCGAAGAGGGCGACTGTGGCGCGCCCGATCCCGCCCGCTGCGCCCGTGATCAGGACGCATCTCGCTCTTGGACTCGGGCGTTCCGACGCGGAGCTCACACGGGCACCTGCAGTTCGGGGGCCGT
Source organism: uncultured Chloroflexia bacterium (assembly GCA_963739265.1). GTDB lineage: Bacteria > Chloroflexota > Anaerolineae > Anaerolineales > Villigracilaceae > Fen-1038. The sequence goes on along the minus strand of CAVTZR010000004.1, from coordinate 501,375 downwards.
GATCCCAAGCCCTTCCAGACAGTTGCGGACCGTGTTCATGTGGACCCGTTCCCAGGCGGTTGGACTTGAATTCGCGTTGTGAGGAGCCAGCATGACGTTGCTCATTGACCTAAGCGGGCTGCCGGGTTGAAGCGGCTCGGTCTTGAACACGTCCAGTGCAGCCCCTGCGATCCGCCCCGCCTTCAGCGCTGCGACCAGCGCGGCCTCCTCCACGATCGGACCGCGGGCTGTGTTGATCAGGATCGCCTCGGGCTTCATCTTCGCCAATGCCGCCGCGTCGATCAGATGCCGGCTCGACGGGTTCAAATCACAGTTGACGCTGACGTAATCGCTGCGGCCGAGCAAGCCTTCGAGCGTGGTCATCTCCACGCCGGTCTCGTTCAGGAACACATGGTCGATCTCGATGATGTCGTTCCCGATGACCTTCATCCCGAACGACCGGGCGCGGCGTGCTACGGCCTTGCCGACGTTGCCCACCCCGATGATGCCGAGCGTGCATTCGCTTAAAGCCCTGCTCGTAGTCTTGCTCCATTTGCCCGCCTTGACTTCCGAGTCCATCCACGGCAGGCGGCGTGCGAAGGCCAGGACATATCCCAGGACCGTATCCGCCACCGGCGTGGTGAAAGCATTGGGCGTCCGGCAGACTTTGATGCCCAGCCGTTCACATGCCTTGGCATCGATTGAATCGATCCCGGTTCCCCACTTCGAAATGACCTTCGAGCCGCGGAGCGCACGCCTCCAGGACCCGCTTGGAGTACTGGTCGTCACCGCAGATCGTGCCGTCGAATTTCCCGGCGTATCTCAGCAGCTCGGACTCTTCCAGGCGTTCCTGTACCTCAGGCACGATGAGATCGATCCGATGCTGCTCGAAGATCGGCTTGTACCGGTCCAGCACGGGGATGAGGTAGGGCGCAGTAAAAAGGATAGTGGGCATCAACCGGCCTGACACAAGGTTTGATTCACTGCATTATAGTCGTACGGAGGTGAGTAAGCTGCACCGCGCTGGAGCTGCAGGCACAGAAAAGCCCGCGCCGCGTCGCTGGAGCGGATGATCGATGCCGCATGCCGGGCATCCTGCATCCGACCCAGCGTGACATACGCCTCGAGCGCCGGCATCCATTCCGAGACGTCGTCCGGCGTCAGGTCCTTGCCTTGTGCCTCATCGGCCAGCTGCGCCACCCTCTGCCAGTCGCCCGTTTGTCGGGCCAGGTCCATGCTCTGGTAGTACTGGCACCAGGCATGAGGCTTCTCGCCGCCCAGGAAGGCCGGCAGCTTGACCGGTGAAGCGTTCACCTCGATCATGTCGATGCGCGAGTACGGGGCCACGTTGACCACCAGCGAATTGTCCAGCAGACCCGGGAGTTCGACCTTTCGACCGTCCAGCACATGCAGGCAGGATTGGGGACTCGGGTAGATCGCGATCAGTGCGTTTCGATAGTTGTCCGGCACCAGCACATCCCGGTCAAAGTGCTCGCGGTTCTTCTGCAGCTCAAGGTTCGTGGCCGTCGTCGAATTCAATACGTCCGCACCGAGCAGCACGCCCTGCCCCGGGAGGTAGATCATATTGGCCGGGCCGTAGATCTCATAGCCTTCCTCGTAGCCCGCGCTGGGCAGTACCACAAAGAGCATCGTCCCCCGCTGAAGCGCCGGGGCGCGCCAGGCCATTTGCTGCCACAGGTCCCGCTGCGAAGCCCAGGAATCTCGATATGCTGCTGCACTGAAGTAATGCACCACAACAGCCATCCCGATCAAGATCATCAGGAGGGGCCTCTGAACCCTGGTATGCACATATCCGAACACGAACCCGCCCACGACCATGGCTGCGCCGGCTGAGGCATAGATGGTATAGCGATCCCACTGATCTTCGAACAGAACATTCCGCCCGGCGAGATCGATCGGCAGCAGGGCGAAGATCACGATCCACGCGCCCAGTAATACGAGGTGGAGATTCTGAAACGAGCGCGTCTTACCCCGGGATTCAAGCGGCTCGCGCGAGGCTTGACGCAGTAGCACGAAGATGGAAGCGGCGACCAGGAGACCGAGCACGAAGGCGATCGCAAGGTCGCGGTAGTTGCTGATCGCAACCGCCTGGTAGAACGGCACGATCCAGGCGAAGACCGTCGTCTCCACCACGTCCTTGACCGTCTCTACCAGGATGGATAAGACCGACCGCACGGGCAGTGCACTGTATTTGCCGACCAGAACGCTCAGGTTGGTTGCGCGCCGCGTGCTCTGGAAGATCAGGAGTTGCCAGATCAGAAAAGCACCCGCCAACAGCAGGTACAGCAGATCAGCCCTGAGCGCCTTCAGAAAAGTGGTCTTGAACCCTTGACCAATCTGGCGCCAGGTGAGGTACCACACCAATCCGAAGCGGGCGGCCTCCAGGCCAATCGCAGACTCGAAGATGCCAAGGTAGAACAGAACCAGCAGGCCCGCTGCCACAGAAAGCAATACCCGTCCGGCAGACGTCCGCGCTTGCAGGGCCTTGATCGTCAGGACGAAGGAGAAGATCGCCGCCGCCTCCGCAGCCAGATCGGTGATGTAAACACCGGCATTTGGCTCGACCGTGAATCCCGGGTAGACCGAGAAAAGCAGCGCCACCGACAGCGTTTCCGTGTCCCGCTCCGGCCAGAGCAGGCGCAGCAACCAAAGGAATGCTGCATTACCTGCCAACCGCATCACGAGCGCTGCGACCTGCCATGCCAGCGGCGATAGCCTCAGCAACTCGTACCCGACCGCGTAGAAATAGCCGACTAGCGGTCGGTCGATCTGGAAAAGTCCCACGATGCCGGGCAGACCGTGGGACTGCGCCGTGGAGAATAGGTACCAGTCGTCGCGGTAGAAACCCAGCTGCGGGATCAATATCCCATAGGTCAGCACGGTGACTAAGATGATCAGGCCAAAAGCTAGCCAGGGATTGAGTCCCTTTTTCGTCACCCGCGCTCCGATGCTGGCTTCTCTCTGCCCATCAGGAATTCGCAGATCGCGAAGTCCAGCTCATCATCGATATCCCAAGCCTCCGCCGAATCGATCGGGAACAGGATCGGGTGCTGTCCGATTCGGTGGTGTCGCTCGAGCAGATTGGCGCGTGTGAACAGGTAGAGACATGAATTCTCTTCGTAGACGGGCGGCAGGTCCTGTGTCCGGCGCAGCTCACTGGGATCATGGTTGATGGCCCGGCCTTGTTCATCGTAGAGTTGCGTGCGCACCATGGTCACGGAGAACAACGAGTCCATGACCGGGTATTTCACCAGGAAGTCCTGGATTGCTCGCGATATGGTCTCGGCCCGCAGGAGCGGATTCGTAGTGTGCGTCTGCAGGTAGAAATCTGCTTCGATCTGCGAGGTATCGTGGATCAGAATCTCGTTCATCGCCACATCATCGCCGCGCAACTCCTCACGGCGGATCAGCACCCGCACTTGGGGGAAGTGCGCGGCAGGCCGTTCATCACGATGTCCGAGTCGGTGTTGACCGCGATCATCCCGATCTCAGGAACGGCGAGCAGCGTCTCCAGGATGTAATGGTAGAGCGGTTTGCCGGCTAGCGGGCGATAATTCTTGCCCGGTACACGCTGGCTGTGGTGGCGCATTGGCACGAGAGCTGCGATGCTGGACATTTCGCTCGAATTATACTGACTTAACTTTGCCAGTCGCTACTTCTGGCACCCCAACTGACCCTCGACCGCTGCGACTATCTGGTCACGGTCGGCGGAAGCCTGTGGTTGGGTCGCCAGTCCTCGCCAAAGATCGCACAGCGCCGAGGTCGACCGGTCCGGTAGGCTTTGCGCCTGCATCGTGAGCTTTCGGGCCGTCTCCCAATCATTGAGCCGTGCATATGCATTGATGAACGGCATAAGTTCGACGCCGTTGCCCGCATGCATCCCTTGGCGATTGGCCTCATCCCAGAGCTGTGTCGCCGTCGCCCAATCCTGGGCTTGACCGGCCAGATCTGCCTTCTCAAAGTAGTAGCACCACGTGTGCTTGGGTTCCCTACCGTATATTGCCGGCGTCGGCACGGTACCCGGTGTGGACAGAATCCTGGAGGGATTTGAGACCCTCAACCAGGTGCTGGCTTCGGGGGTGAGATCTCGCACATCGGTGTACTGGGGACCCAGTATCCACAGGCACTGATTCTGCCCGGGCTCAAAGGTGATCGCCATCACGTCGTTGACTGTCGCGGTGAATGTGGTGGCGTACTTCTCGAAGGTAACCGGCTTCCCGGCCGAGAACTCGTCGAAATTGACGTGTTCGAAACCGGCGTTGAACCAGTAGCTCGAGATCGGCGGTTGTGTCGTCTGCGGATACAGCAAGTTGATGGAAAAAGCCGTTGGATAGATGCCCATGTAGAACAGGATCTCTTGGTCCGAGACGATCAGGGTGCCCGGCTGCAGCGCCGGGGCACGCCAATTCATCTGCCAGTAGAACTGTTCCTGCTTATCCCAGGATGCCTGGTAGCTGCGGGCCGTCTGAACCTGCAGGCCGATCGACAGGCCCAGCAGCGCGGTCGAGGACAAGATGCCGGCTTCGCTCCTGGTCGATCAGGACATAGACCACCCCGGTCACCAGCATGCTCGCACCGGGCATGGTCGCCAGCGCAAGCCTTTCGCTCCACAAAGGGTTCTTCTGGTATATGGAGAAGCCCGTCAACCAGAACGGCAGCAGTGCCAGCACGATGGCTGCGAGGCCGGCAAACGCCAGCGTCCTCATGGAGTGGTCGCTTCCCTCTCCATCCTTCGCGCTGGATAGGCCTTTGAAAACGAAGTATGCCGCCGCGGCAAACGCCAGCATGCTGCCGAAGATCAGGTAGGTCGATGGCCGTGACAGATCGATGATCGCTGGATTTACAGCCGTATACCACTGCGACAGGACAACGTAGACCACATCCTGGAACATCGACTGGAGGATGCCCGCCACCCCTGCCAGTGGAGCGCGGAACAGATCCGTCAGGGTGGCCAGGGGCGTGAAACGATCATAGCCAAAGATGTCGCTGTATGAGCTGCGATAGACCACGTAGAGTGCCAGCACGATCAGGTAGGGCGCCGCATACCTGAGCGTCTTCCTCCATCTCTCCCGGGTCGGCAGGTCCTGCAGCAGAAGCCACAGAAAGACGAGCCTGCAGAGCTCCAATCCTGAGAAGTATTCGATGAATGCCAGGTGCACGGCTTCAAGCAGGATCGCTGCTGCCGTGAGCGGTACGTAGTACCTGGACTGGCGTGCGCCGGAGAGCATCAAGAGCAGCGAGATCATGAAGACCAGGTACATCACCCAGTGCAGTGTGTACGCCACTGCTAGTGGCTGCAGTGTGAAGATGGGATAAACGACAAACATCAGCGCCAGCCAGGCCGTCAAACGGCTCCGCCCTGGCCAGATTTGCCGCAGTGCGAGCCAGAAGACCAGGGCCGTCAGAAAACGAATCAGCATCAGGGACCAGTGCCACGCGGCGGGGGCGTAGCCCAGGATCCTGAAGAACATGGCGTAGACAACCCACGCAAACGGACCCCGGTCTGCAAGCAGGAAGCGTTGGAGACCCTGATCACCCTGCCAATATGCGTAGAAGACGTGGTGCCAATCGTCCTGGAAGAAACCTAGCCTCGATAGGACGATCCCGAACGAGAAGACGCACACCAGGAATATAAACGTCGGGGCAGCCCATTCTGGGAGCGTCACCGTTCTGAGTTGCGAAAGTGTTTCCCCGGCCCTCTTCATTTGCATGGGATTATACCGAATTGACGTATGCGGCCTGCGCGCCTCCTCTCTCCTTATCCCACCATTTTTCGGACCGGCCTGAGTTGTTCGAAACCGATGTATAGTAGGCAGATTAGATCAACCGGAGGCACGATGGAAGGAGATCACACCAAGGGCGAGATGCACGGCTGCATCGTCTGCGCCAAATTGTACGAACTCTATGTCGTCTATGATTCCCAGGGGAAATTCAAAGACCTCAAGGTGATGACCCCCGGCGGGAAGCGGGTGCCGAACCCCGAGCGGCCGCTGGTTGCCTGCGTCGAGCACACAGACCTGGAAATCAAGCGAGCGGTGGAGCGCGTTTTCGGAAAGCCGCGCCCGAAAGAGCTGGAGTGACCCCGGCAGGCGCGAGCCGCCCGCGGGACCTCAACCGGTCATATCTCTAAGCCGGCGCGAAAAGCTGCGCAGCATGGCCAACGACACCTCGGCGTGCTCCCGCAGGATTTCCTTGAAGGTTTCGCCGTCGATCGCCAGCACGCGCACCTCTCCATCCGTCATCAGGGTCGCCGAACGTGGCGCCGACTCGATGATCGCCATCTCGCCCACAAAGTCCCCACGGCCGCGCTCCGCAAGTACGCGTGGCTCCCCGTTCACCGTGCGGACGACATGCAGCTGTCCATCGACGATGATGTACATTAGGTTCCCCTCGTCTCCCTCGTGACAGATCGGGGTGTCAGCCGGGTACCACTCCTCTCGCGCGATTTCGGCCACCCGCCCCAGGTCCTCGGGTGATAGTTCCGAGAATATCGGGACTTCCCGCAGGAGCAGGACCCGCTCCAGCGTCGAGACTGTCTTTAGCGTGTTCACGGGCTTTACCTCCTCCAACTGAGCCAGCGCCTCACCGGCAGACTCGCGCACCAGATCATCCACATCCGACTGCATTTGCGCCAACTGCGGCCGCAGCGCCTTCAAGCCCAGCTCTTGCGCCGCCCGAACCGATAGCGCACGTGACCAGCGGTCCCCGTTTTTCAGGATGGCCCCCAGCGCGATGACGGGCGGGACGCCCCGCGGCTGTTCCTCCAGCAGTGAGATGACCTCCCGGGCCAATCCCTTGTCACCTAGCGTCTCAAGGGCCTCCAGCGCGGCCGCCCGTGTCTGCGGATCGGATCCAAGCATCCGTTTTTGGATCCATTCCATGGCGCTCGGATGACCGATCAATCCAACGATCTTCACCAGCCGGATCTGGCCTCTTCCGAATCTCTGCTCCAGGCTTGCCCGCAGGAGTGCCGTCGCCCGGCCATCGCTCGGCAGGCCGGCAATCTGGCCTCGCACATCTCGCAACCGCACGATCTCACCCCGTGCAAATTCCCGCAGTCGGATGGAGGTTGGCTCGAACCCCGATGTCAGCCCGTCCAGTGCCGCATCGCGTGCCGGCTCATCGCCTGACTCAAGCACCCGGAGAACGGACTCGTGTGCCGCCGGCCCGCGCTCACGGAGCGACGTCGCGGCCGCGCTGCGGACCGCACTTTGCTCATCCTGCAGCGCCTGCGCCAGCGCCTCCGTCGCGCTCGCATCTTTCCAACCCGCCAGGCCACGACAGGCTGCCAGTCGGATCATCAGCGCGGGGTCCCGGAGCGCCGCTTTGACCGGAGCCGGATCCAACGTCCCTTCGCAATAGCCGGCCACGCTGCCGAAAGCCTCCAGCCCCGCGCTGCGCAGCGCCGCATCGTCTGCCTTCAGCCACCGGTCCAATTCGTTCAGCCCCACTGAATCCTGGCCCAGCCTCACAAGCAAGATGAGGGCTTGTTTGCGGACCTCGAGCGACTCGTCTGCCAGCAGCTGCTCCAGGCGCGGCAGGAGTTCGGGACCTAGTGCCCCGTCTATTTGCTGGAGGACATTCAGTGCTCGCAGCCGGACCTCAGCCTCCGGGTCCGTCAGCGCCGCGATGACCTCATCTCGCGTGGCCGCCGCGCCCAGTCTCCCCAGCGCGGTCAGGATCGCCGCCCGTACTCCCGCATCCTGGTCGGTGAGTCCGCGCCTGAGGTCCGCGATTGCCAGGGTGTTTTGCATCCTCCCAAGGATCTCGGCTGCCAGGCGCCGCGTGGATGGCTTGGGATCCCGCAGAGCCCGCGTGACCACGTTCAGTGCCCCCGCATCGCCTTGCAGCCCCGCAAATCCGGCCTGTTCCGAACTGAAGACTTCGAGCCGGCCGGCACGCAGCGCGTCCACCAGGGCTTGCCCATACGCCGCGCGCATTTTCCAGACCAGGTAGCCGCAGGCCGCGGTCACGGCCAGTCCCATCAGCAGGATCTCGCTGGTGTTGAGCACGCGGTTGCCCAGCACCAGGAGCACGCCCGAAAGCGCAACTCCGACCTGGGACGGAACCCCATTCTCAAAGGCCAGCACCTGCCCGCGCTTTTGGGAAGGCACCACGTTGAACAGCGCACTGTAAGCCGCGCTGGCGATTCCGGAGAGGACCACCAGCTGCGAGAAGCGTGCGATGATGCCGCCGGTAAGCGAATACTCGCCTGCGAACACGGCAAAGCCGATCGCATACACCAGGGGCAGCAGCAGCACGCTGTTGACGATGCCCATCCGCGTATAGATGCGGTTCGCGATCAGCAGTGACACCAGGAAAGTGACAGCCGTCGTGATGCTGCTGAAGAGTCCCAGGAAGCCGGCCACGGCGGCTTCATTGGGAAAGGAAGCCGCCACCACCTTGCTGAAGGGAAACGCGATCGCGAAGAACATGATGGAGAAGAGCACGGCCGCATACGCCATCAGCTTCATCAAGCTCGAGCCGCGCACGAAGTCAAAGCCCGAACGCAGATCTGCCAGCAAGCTGGACGGCGCAGCCGCAGCCTGGCCGGGCCGGAAGTATGTCCGGCCGATCCGGCGTATCAGGAAGTGGCTCGCCGCGAGTAGGGCTGCATAGAAAAGCAGCAGGTTCTCGGTGCCGAGCGATTTCGCGATCAGTCCTGTCAGCGAGTTGCCGATCACGCTTCCTAGGATTTCCGCGCTGGTAAAGAGCGGAAACAGCCGCTTGGCCTGCCGGGCGTCGCTCACCTCCCCGGCAACATTCCAGCTGAACGTGCCAATGATCATGCCCATGCAGCTGATCGTCAGCCACAGGATTGGGTAGAGGATCGGAAATGGCTTGAACAGTGCCACCCGTTCCACCAGCAGGACGACCACGAGGCCGGCGGTCAGCAATTGGAAGAAGCGGTTGCGTTCGATGCGTCCCAGGCCCGCTGCATAACCCAGCGTCAGGGCGAACGTTGCTGCGCCCAGGAGCACGTACATGTATGGCAGAAAGTCCACCCCGAACCGCAGGAAGAAGAGCGCCGAGGCCGCGTTATCGCCCATGCCCTGGCCCGCCTGCAGGCACAGGAACAGCATCCCCACCAGAAGTGCCAGCCCGCCTTCTTCAGGCTGGACTTTGAGAACGGAGGCTAAACGCTGCATTGCTGAACCACCAAAACGCAAAGGCGGCTGCCAAGCACCTGACTACCTTCCCCGCGCCAAGTCGCGTCCCGCAGTTCATGCAGAACTTGGCGCCCTCCGGATTGACTTGACTGCAGTTTGGGCAATTCACGAACGATCAGACCTCTAATGAACACACCCCGGATGCCGATCTGTAATTGGGCGAGGATTTTAGCATATCCCTTTTGCCTTCTAAGTAGGCTCTCGTCTGCCGCTAGTGAATATTGACGCGATCTTGCGCGATCCTGCGCGCTCTATGGCAAAAGGGCGGGTAAAATCTTAGCCGCCGCTTCTTGGCTGCAAGGGAGCAACTCATGATTAAGCACTTGGATCGATTGTTCCTAATCGCCGCCCTTGGGACTCTCGCCGCCGCTTGCGCGCCCAGGGCTGCCACCCCATCAGCCGACGTCATGGCCACCACAGTCGCTCAGGCCGCGTTTGATCTCATGACCCAGACCGCGGCGGCCGCCTCCCCGACCCCGCCCCCACCGACTGAGACAGTTACTCCGAGCGCCACCGTGGCGCCGACAGAAACACCCACGAGCGCCGAGCCGCCGAGGCGCCCGCAGACAGTTGCGGATGGCGTCGAGTGCTGGCTTGGTGGACCAGGCGCACCGAATACGCTTGAAACCCACATCAACCATGGCAAGGCAGTCGACCTGCTTGGCATCGGCAACACGCCGGGCTGGTATGTCATCCGGGATCCTTACTTTCACAGACCGTGCTGGATCCTAGCGACCGACTTGAAGTTCTTTCAAGAACCAGACCCGTCCCAGTACCCGGTGATGACCCCGGGGGTTCCCGGGCAAGGGCAGTAGTCGAAACACGGACCCGATGTCTTCGTACTCCCGCCTCTATGAGGTCCGTCCCTCCGATTTGGACAGCAACGGCCATGTGAACTACGCCGCCTACATCGATGCCGCGGTAAATGTGCGCTATGGATTCTTTGCCGAGCACGGATTCCCCCCGGAACGGTTCTCCGGGCTCGGGCAGGGTCCGATCTATACGGCCCTCCATGCTCAGTTCCTCCGCGAGGTCCGTCTCGGAGAGGCCGTAACGATCACGTACGCCCTCACCGGCCTCTCTCCCGCGGCGGCCGCTGGAAAGTGCATCATGACGTGGTCAAGGCGAATGGCAAGAAAGCCGTCAGCCTCGACATCGAAGGAGCCCTTCTGGACCTTGCCACCCGCAAGCCCGCCGTACCCTCCCCCGAATTGCTGCAAGTCTTCGGCCTGATCCCCCGCACATCCGACTTCGAAGCCCTCCCCGACTCCCTTTGGAGGGCCTGAAGCCTCGCAGGCTGGCTCCAATCCGCTTTTTACATCCTTTTTACGCTGGCATCATTCATCGCTAATCACGCGGTGATATTGTCCGGGCCGATGAAAGGAGCACTACGAAGACATTCGCCCAAATCACCGGTGTGATATTGATCGTGTTCGGCCTGCTGATCATCGTCAGCGCCTTCACCGTGGGAGCGATCGGTGGCCTGCGGGACTTGCTGGGTGTGGCTGGGACTGTGCCAACCGGCCGAGGTGCTGGGGTCGCGGGCTTGCTGTTCATTCTGTTCTTTCTTGGGCACGGCCTGCTGGTAACGGGACTGGGCGAGGGCCTGTACTTGCCCGCGGACTTGCATCCCGGCCGCACCTGGCCTCATGAAGCGGAGGTGCCATGAAGATCCTCAAGTACCACCTGTTAGGATCGGGCGTGCTTCTGCTGCTGGCCTGCAGCGCCGCGAGCAGCCTGGTCGGCGCCGCTGTGCCCGGATCCTCGAGCCTGCCCGCCACGCCGGCGCCCTCGTCTTCGACGACCGCGGCCTCGACTTCTGATCCGCTCACCCTCGCCCGGTCGAAGATCAAGCACGTTGTGATCATCATGCAGGAGAACCGTTCCTTCGATCACTACTTCGGCACCTTCCCCGACGCGGATGGCATCCCCATGCAGAACGGCACGCCGACCCTATGTCTGAACGATCCGGCCACCGGCCAGTGCGTGAAGCCATTCCACGATCCGAACGACATCAACGCCGGGGCTGCACACGCGGCCCAGGCTGCCCTGACCGCGATCGCCGGTGGCAGGATGGACGGATTCCTGGATGTCCTCCGGCAAAGCCGCAAAGGCTGCCTGATCCAGACTGCACCGGGCTGTGTCAACGGTGCTGGCGGCCCGGATGTGATGGGCTGGCACGATGCCCGCGAGATTCCCAACTACTGGGCGTATGCGCAGACATTTGTCCTCCAGGACCACATGTTCGAGCCCAATGCATCCTGGAGTCTTCCGGCGCACCTCTTCATGGTTTCCGGCTGGTCGGCAGACTGCGTGAACGCCCAGGATCCAATGAGCTGCTTCAGCGATATCGCCAATCCGGGCCGCGGCATCCTTTCCGGCGGGACAGACGAGCTCTATGCCTGGACCGATCTGACATATCTCCTCTACAAGCACAACGTCAGCTGGGCCTACTATCTCACCGAGGGCGTCGAGCCCGATTGCAGCGACGGAGAGATGACCTGCCAGCCCGCTCCACAGAAGCTCTCCGTTCCGGGCATCTGGAATCCGCTCCCGAACTTCACCGACGTCCACCAGGATGGACAGCTTGATCATATTCAACCCACGGATGCCTTTGTGGCCGCTGCCAAGGCAGGGACCTTGCCCGCGGTTTCCTGGGTCGTGCCGGAAGGCGCTATTAGTGAGCATCCGCCAGCCTCGATCCATGCCGGTCAGGCCTACGTGACTGGACTGATCAACGCCGTGGCTCAGGGCCCGGATTGGCACAGCACTGCCATCTTCCTCTCCTGGGACGATTGGGGCGGCTTCTACGATCATGTCGCACCGCCCACGGTCGATCACAACGGCTATGGCTTGCGCGTACCTGCCCTGGTGATCGGTCCCTACGCCCGCCACGGCACCATCGACCACCAGGTCCTCAGCCACGATGCCTATCTGAAGTTCATTGAAGACGTCTTCCTGGGTGGCTCACGCCTCGATCCGAAGACCGACGGCCGCCCCGATTCACGTCCGACGGTCCGCGAGGACATGCCCCAACTCGGGGGTCTCCTCACCGACTTCGACTTCACTCAGGCGCCGTTGGCCCCTCTGGTTCTGCCGGTCGATCCGCCGCCGGGACCTGCCTCGATTCCGGGCTCGTAGTCCGAGGAGGCCCCTTAGACCGCTCGCGCCTGGCGCCCCTCTCGCACTTTGTGGATTGCGCCATCGCACGGGCTCTGGCTTGGATTGATCCTCATTGAATTTGCATCGGCGCGCGTTTGGGGCTCCCTGCCCCCGCTAGGCGCTTGGCGCAGATGAAAGCCGCCTTGAGAGGCGGCGTACTCAACACGTCTCGGGTAGTTAGGGGGATATTGCCTCGGACGATGGCGCGCTGGGGGTAGAGGGTCACGGAATTGACCAAGAGGTTCACGATCCGTTGGCGCGTGGCGAAGTCAGCTTTGGCCACGGCACGGCGAAATCGGGCGGAGACGTCTCCCCTAGCACGGCCATAGTAATTTCCGGCTGTCCTGGGCCATCTGCTTGGCGCAGAGCGGCATATTTTTTGGCCTCCAGCACCTTTCGCCTCGTTGCGATCTGGTCTTTCTGTGCTCTCAATTCCTGAAGTGTGATGACTTCCTCGCGGTAGGCGTCGAGGATCCGTTTCTCTTGGGTGGCGAGCTGGGATAGGTCCTGGTCAAATTCGTCCGGCGGCAGGCTGCGGGGTAGCTTCCTGGCCTGTAGCCTTTTGTCAAGTTGGGCCATCAGAGTGTTTGGATCACTGAGTAGTCCGAGTAAGCCTTTCCAGACCTTTTCATCGAATGGTGGATGGCTGATTTGGATTGGTTCATCATGGGGCTTTGTGGTGATGTTGCCGTTGCGCTTGGCTGCACAGCTGTAGTATGTGGACCTGTTGTGTACGTCTTCAGAACATTTGAGACACAAGGGTATGTTTGCTAAGGTATGGTTATCCGGTCCGAATTGATTATACAGTTGCGATTTGCAGATTCTGCAAACGCCTTTGTTGCAACGTTCGTTTCTTGATTTCGTCTCTGTTTGAAAGCACCTCCTGCGCTCTGCCAAAATAGACATTGGCCGGTGTGAGATTGGCCAAGGACTCGTGATAGCGCTGGCGATTGTAATGGTCCACGAAACTGGCAATCTCAGTCTCAAGGTTTCCCGGAAGAAAATAATTCTGGAGATTCACAACATTTTTCATGGAACGATGGTACCGCTCGATCTTGCCCTGAGTCATTGGGTGATAGGGCGCACTGCGTGTATGGTCCATGTGCTTGCGGTCCAGAAAGAGTTTCAGCTCTTTGGAGACATAGCAGGAGCCGTTATCGGAAAGCAGGCGTGGCCGATGTTCCACCAGTACATGGTCCAAGCCGGTCTGGTCCAAGGCCAATTGGAGCGTGTCCTGAACATCGGTGGTGGCCATCGTGGGGGTTAGCCTCCAGGCCAGGATGTAACGGGAGAAATCATCCAGCACCGTGGACAGGTAATACCAACCCCAACCCAGGATTTTGAAGTAGGTGAAGTCGGTCTGCCACAATTCGTTCACGCGTGTCGTGGGATGTTTGAATTCATCCGCTGCGCTCAAGACTGTGAAGGCCGGGCTCTCCACCAGATCGAAGCCCTTCAGGATGCGGTACGTGCTCGATTCCGAGATGAAATAGCCCTTTCATCGGTGAACAACCAGGCGACTTCGCGGGGCCAACGCTCCGGGTATTGCAGCGCCAGATCTACCACCTGTTGTCTCACTTCCTTCGGAATCCGGTTCCCCTGGCCTAGTCCGCCAGGACAGGCAGAACTGGCGCGGATTCGGTCGATGATCGATCAATCCATCCGGGCCTTCCTCCTGGTACTGTTTGTACCAGCGATAGAAGGTACTGCGCGGCACCTGCAGTTCTGTCAACGTGCGTTTCACCGGTAGGCTCGAATGTTCCACCAGGTGAAGGATCTCGCTCTTTTCCGCTTCATCCCGCCGGATCATTCGTCCCACTTTGTTTCCCTGCCCAGCAAGCTTTTTTTCCCTGGCCTAGTCCGCCAGGACAGGCAACACGCGGTTCTTCAGCGTCAGCTCAGCCACCAATGCTTTGAGCTGCTCATTCTCGCTGCGCATTTCTTCGACTTCGTGACTATCGGCTTCCCGTTTGGTGTCCCCTACCAAGCGCTGCTTGCCAGCCTCCATAAACTCCTTGCTCCACTTGTAGTACCTGTTCTGATGGATGCCTTCGCGGCGGCACAGTTCTGCGATCTTGCTCTCTCCCCGCAATCCTTCCAGCACGATCCGCACTTTCTCTTCCGCGGAATATTTCTTGCGCGTTCTCCGCCGGATCTCGCGGACCGTGGCTTCTACTGAGGTTGTTTCTTCGGCCATTTTCTGCTCCTTCGGTGGATCAATTTAACCAGATCTTGGCCGGAAATCCCACCTTAGCTCTTTGCCCTAAACTGTCTCACAGGTTCTGACACGAAACAGTCTTGGGTCGCGCGTAAAACTCCGCGATCTTGGGAGGCAACAAGACTGTCTTTGTCTGAACGAGCATTTGGATTTCCTCACGGAACTCTTTGAGGGGGACAATTCGATCCCCCAGGTATATTTCAGTTATGGGATCATCGTCGGGGCTGATTTCGGGCAGCTGGTACTTGGCCCGCATTTGCTCGACTATGGGAAACAGATCGGGGTGAGTTGGCATCAACGTGCCCAACAGTTTGGCTTCTTTCATTCGAGCGATCTCCTTTGCATTAGTGCAATGATTGTAGTGGAACGCTTTGATATACTTAGCTTGTCGGAATTGCCTGTATCGCCAAGGGAGTGATAGAAGCGCAGCTGGAGGTTTAGTATGAAAGCGCCTGACCTCGCAAAATGGGAACACAAAAAGGAATTAGAACGGCTTCTTGTGTTTGCGCAGGCTCTTGAAGAAATGCTTTTCAATTACACGATTGATTTGTATAAGGCACCAGCCCTTAACCCGTCGAGTAATGTTTTCGAGCTGAGGTATCTTGCTTCAGGCATCCTAGAGAACAAGGTAAAGTGGTCGAGCATAGAGCATGCAATAGAAGAGCTAGTAAATAAGTTTCGGAATGACCCCATTATCGGGCCGAAATATGATGCCGTATTCTCATCATATATCGACCGCATAAGGAAAGTGCAGAAAGGGCAGAAGGATGCCCGGGGACTGGTGTCCCTGACAAATTCGATAATCGGAGAGTTGGACGGCTTCTATTGGGTGCGGCTCTTGGAGAAGATAAGAGCGACGGTAGTAGATGAGCTTGAGAACATACCCGAGTTGATCGCGTTGGCTTCGGCGTTTATCACTGAGGCCGAGTTGAGGGGTTATAGCCGGAATTACGTTTACTACAGGACTAGAAAATACTTCTTTGAGAGTGATGCTTCGCACAAAACAATAAAAGCCGCCAATCAAATTGACGACTTCTTCGGGGAATTTGAGGCTAAACCATCGGACTGGCAGGTTGTATTTCGAGGGTCTTCTTCCTTTGAGAGCGTAAGAAAATTTGCAGCGGATTCCGGGGAATTGGGGATAAAGCTTGAAATTGTTGATGGGATCCCTTCTGACGTGCCGAAAGACTTTAGAGGTGATAACCTTTTCAGTGTGCAAAGTGATTTGCCGCTGTATATTAGCGTGCACCTCAGTAGCAAGCTCGAGATTATTGAGCCCGTTTCAGCGAGAGAGCGAGCGAGACAATCGGTTGACACTCTAGCGGATTTGAATGCTTTTGCCAATCACAAGGAACAAATGAAGACGCATGAGAGCGCCGTCGTCATAAATCACAGCAAGAGCAAAGAAGCGACGATATTGAAGCCCATGGCAAACCCGATGGAGTGCGGGCTGCAGAGAGTGTCGGAGGAAGCAAGAGAGCTTAAGATGATGCGCTTTCTACATCTGGCGAATGGCGGACAGTTTGAGCCGCGCTCGACGTATCTATTTCGCAAGGCTCTAGATTTTCATCGAGCGGCGCTTAAGGCGGGGACCTTGGAGAATCAACTATTGGACTTGTGGGCGTTGTTGGAGGGATTTCTCCCATCTCCTCCTTCTGAAGACTTGGCCAGGATAACTCACTATCTGGATAATTTGATCCCAGCGCTTACGTTGACATATGCAGAGAAGATATTTAGGTACATTATGGACAGCATCAAGGACAGTGGCGATGAACTTGAAGGAGTTATTTCGGGACTGTCAGCAGGTGGTGACTTCTTCGAGCAAACTGTTGCCTTAATGGTTTGCAGCGATCTTAGTGATGGGCTTGGAGTTCTGTGCAAGAAATTAGACCGCAACCCCCTCTTGCGGTATCGGATTGTACAAGCATCAGCCTGGTTCAATTCGAAGAGCAATACAAAGAACACGATAGAGGCGCATATAAGTAGGGTACACTGGCATATTCGGAGAATCTATATGACTAGGAATTACATCATTCATAATGCAGAATCGCTTCCATACCTACGTACTCTTGTTGAGAACCTGCATTCCTACGTTGATCTACTGATAGAAAGCGTAGGTCGAATTGCAGAGATGTCTGTTAGGAGTCAAAGCATTCCAGCTGTCTTGGACGTGATGTCGGCTCATCGGAAGGCTTATATGAACGACCTGGGTGGCGACGATGCAAAGTGCACTACTCAGAACTATAAGGATATTATCTTCGGTGGAAACAATCCATTGAATCCATTTAGGATGGCGCTTACCTTATCATCGGGGATGACGGAGATAGGCAAATGAGCAAGGCAGGGGCTCCCGTGGATGCTGTGGAAGAGATTGCGCTTTAAAGGGATAGTTCGACTGCAAACGGAAGTAGACGCATTGATTTCAGCGCATCATGATGTGCCCTGACTGTGGGCGCGCGACGTGGCTTGGACATGTGAAAGACGCCCTGATTTTCAGGGCGTCTTTGGCATTAGACGGGTAAGGCGAATTCAAACGGGATTAGACGTGTTGGTTCTTACGCCCTGAATAGCGCCCTTGTGAAAGGGCGCTTTTGTTTGTTACGATATTTGTACCTCAAGATCGAACGGCACCAGACGCATTGACTCCAGCGTACTGAGAGGTAACGGTATGCGGTTAAAACCACAGGACTCCGCCTTCCACGGAGTCCTGTGTCCCAAGAGGAGAAAACTGAAGCTAGACGCTGGTCAGGCTGTTGTTAATGGTGCTGAAGGTGTTGCCGATAATCGGGCCAAGGATCATGAGCGCCGCGATTACAACAATGGCAACCAAAACGAGGATTAGTGCGTACTCAACCAAGCCTTGACCTTTCTCATTGCGAGCGAACAACATGGCAGCGTTCTCCTTTCTTGCTAGTTTCTCCAGGATGCACCTAGAGTTGAGCAGATTGTATTGTGGTTCCTGGAACTATCAAGGCCTGTGCCCGATACTTACGTAAGCCTGACAACCCTGCAAGAATCCATTCGGGTGCGCGGACAAAGGCTACGTGGGCTATCAGCCGCATAGGCGATAGACTTGACAAACCCGCAAGGAAGTCAACAAAACGGCCTTAAGGAGTAGGGGCGTTTAAGCTCTATGAGGAAATCTCAAGGGTGAAAGGTATTAGACGCATTGGCTCCAGGGCACTGAAAGGCGGCTTTCCTTTGTATAATGACCTGAATGAGGTCGGTTCAATTCAGCCCCCGCAGCATCCCTATTGCCTTTGCAGTTGTGACGGTGGCGGCTTACGGATTGCTGTTGCCCCTCACCGGCTTCTACTGGGACGACTGGCCCTTCGCCTGGACGGCCAAGTTCCTTGGTCCCACTGCCTTCATCCCTGCCTTCCGCGGCTTCCGTCCTTTTCTCGGCCCCATTTTCTTCCTGACCTCCAGCCTGATTCCGCCCAACCCTCTGCTCTGGCAGGTCTTCGCCCTGCTGATTCGCTTTCTCGCCGCTTGGGCTGCGTGGTTTGCCCTGGATCAGGCCTGGCCTGCTCACCGGCGCCAGACCATCCCCGCCGCCCTTTTGTTCCTGGTTTTTCCGGGCTACAGCCAGCATTGGGTCGCCTTCACGCACATCAACCAGGAATGGATTCCCTTCATCTTCTACCTGCTCTCGTTTGGCTTCAGCCTGCGCGCCCTCCGCTCGGCCAAGTCACCCCTCGCCAGCAGGATTTCGCGCTGATCTTCCTGTTCATCGGCCTATTTCCGACAGAGTACTTCATCGGGCTTGAGCCGTTGCGCTTGATGCTCTTCTGGGTGGTTGCCGCTGAGACCCAGTCTGGCTTCAGGGCCCGATCCATACGCGCACTCAAGTCGTGGTGGCCCTACCTGCTCGTTTGGCTCGCAGATCTGGCCTGGTTGATCTACTACTATCGCTCCGGTGTGTATGTCTCATATGACTTGACAGTCGCCGGGGCATTTCCTTCACTGTCTGACTCCTTGTTGGGCTTTGCCGACGCACTGTGGAAGGCTGGATTCTACAGTTGGTTCCAGGTCGTTCTCTTGGCGGCCAGATCCATCAGCGCTCCATCCACCTTGCTATCCTTCGGCTTGGCCGTCCTTGCATTCGCGGCGGCCGCCCTCTACCTTCTGAGACTGAGGCCGGAGAGCCAGCCCGCCGGCGCCTCGGCTGCTACGGCATCCGCCGAAGAGCCTGCACCAGCTGGAGGATCACTCGCTGCCAGCTTCGCCATCCCGGCGCTCATCATCGGGGTTGTCGGCATCTTGCTCGGCCGCATCCCATCCTTTGCCGCCGGCCTCCCCCTCACGCTTCAGTCAAGCTACGACCGCTTCATGATCTCGATGATGCTGGGCGGCAGCCTCTTCATTGCCGGACTGGTCGCGCTTCTCATCCGGAACCAGCGCGCCCGGACTTGCACATTCGCGGCCTTGCTGGCCCTCGGTGTTGGGCAGCAGTTCTTCAACGCCAACATCTTCCGTCGCGACTGGCAGGGGCAGCAGCAGGTCTACTGGCAGTTGGCCTGGAGGATCCCCGCCCTCCAGCCGAACACGGCCCTCGTCACGCAGCAAATGCCGCTGGACTACGAGACCGATCTCTCGATGACTGCCGCGCTGAACTGGATCTACGCCCCGCAGACCGATCCTGCAGCCTTGTCTTATGCTCTGGTCTACAGCGAAAAGCGGCTTGGCGGCAGCGTCCTGCCCAACCTGAACCCTGACACGCCGATGAACCTGGCCTTCAGGACCGTAAGCTTCACCGGCAATACGTCTGAGACGATCACCATCTACGTTCCGCGCAATGGTTGCCTGCGCGTCCTCGATCCCTACCTCGGCGACCTGGAGACTTACGCCGGTTACCCCTCCTCGGTGACTACTCCGATCTCCCTCTCCGACCCTTCCCGCATCATTACCAGTGCCTCCGCCCCCGCGTTACCCAGCCCGCCCTTCGAAAGTGAGCCGCCGCATGCCTGGTGCTACTTCTACGAGAAGGCCGAACTTGCGCGGCAGATCGGCAAGTGGCAGGAAATCGTCGCGTTGGGATCGGAGGCAGCACAGAAAAGTTTCTCGCCGCAGGATCCCATCGAGTGGCTGCCGTTCATTGAGGGCTACGCCCGGGCGGGCAATTTGCCGCTCGCCGAGAAGATTTCGCGGCAGGCGTGGAGCGAGGGTCCGAAGATCCATCACGGTCTGTGCGTCGTCTGGAGCCGTCTCCGGACCGACGGTCCGGACGCCGCGCGCAGCGCGGCCTCCCAGCTAATCGGGGAATTTGGATGTGGTCATTAATGCCCAGGCGCGGCTTGACGCATCCCACCGGATATGCTACTATTTTCTTTAAGGATGACGAAGAGGAGATCTGATGAATAGACATTCAGGCGTGAAGCTGATTGGCGTCATGGTGCTGGCAGGGGTGTTGGCCTCAGCTTGCACGCAGGTTTACTCACAAGCGCCGCTGGGCACACCAACGCTGATCCCGACGGGCTTGTTTGTATCTCCATTTCCATCCGGCCAGGACCCACTGAAGATCGTCGCGGACCTGGGGACACAAACCGCGATGGCCAAGACGGCCCAAGCCGAGGGCTTGGCCACCTCCGTCATCACCGGAACGCCCCCGACAGCGACCGCCACGCCGACTGGCCCAAGTAGGACACCCACCGTCGGCACCCCGGTGACCGCGGCGGTCACGACTCCCGCGCCGGCCACTGTGATGCCGCTCACCGGCACCGCGACCTCGCAGGTCACGGTTGTGGTCCCAACGGTGTCCATGACCCGCCCTACGTCCTACACGCTCCAGCAAGGCGAGTTCCCATATTGCATCGCCCGACGCTTCAACCTCAATCCCAGCGATCTGCTCTCGATGAACAACATATCTGATGGTTCGCTCTTCTATCCCGGTCTGATCCTTACCATCCCGCAGACTGGTTCCTTCCCCGGCGACCGTGCCCTGCATGGCCATCCTGACACCTACACCGTGGACACGCCCGATACGACCATCTACGGCGTGGCATGCTACTACGGCGACGTCCTGCCCCAGAATATTGCCAGTGCCAACGGGTTGTCGCTGTCGTCAACCCTCACGGTGGGGCAGAAACTAACCATTCCGTAGGATATCTTCTCTCCACTCCAAACCCAGGCGCCAACGCCTGGGTTTTTTCTCGGAGGACCGGATGCCCACATTTCAATTGATCAGATCCGAGAAGATACTCGAAGGGCGGGCTTTCAAGATCCGGCGCGACTACTTGAAGACGCCGGACGGGCGCAGCACGAAGTATGACATCGTGGAACATTCCGGCTCAGTCGTCATGCTGCCAATCGATGCGGATGGCAACCTCCTTTTCGTCCGTCAATACCGGCATGCAGCCGGCCTGGACTTGCTTGAGCTGCCAGCAGGCACCCGCGATGGCGATGAACCCTACGAGGTCTGCGCCGCCCGCGAGATGCGCGAAGAGACTGGCATGGCCGCAGGACGACTCGAACGCATCGCGGACTTCTATCTCGCGCCCGGATACTCGACGGAGTTCATGGCAGTTTTCCTGGCAACGGATCTGCGATCGGATCCGCTCGAGGCCGATGCGGACGAATTCCTGCAGCTCGAAAGGATTCCGGTCCAGAAGGCCATTGAGATGGCCGAGCGCGGTGAGATGCCGGATGCAAAGTCGTTGGCAGCATTATTCATGGGCCAGAAAATGCTGCGCCAATACATGTGACATGTGAAGTTCAGGCGGCCCCGTCATTTACAGTCGGCGCGGCCCTATTTGGGCCTGTTTTCCCCGATTGCTGGAATTCATCCACATTTTGTCCGAAATATGACAACGCGCAGGGGGATTCGTGTCATTAATAACTAACGGCTCATAAACCACGGCGCTACACTTGTCCTTGGAGAGACACTAGCGGGCATTTCGCCCGTTTCCAAGGAGTCCATAATGAAACGTCCGATCGTCACGATTGACGGCAATGAAGCCGCGGCCTCGGTGGCCCACAGAATGAACGAAGTGATCGCGATCTATCCCATCACGCCCTCGTCCAACATGGGCGAGTTCGCGGACGAATGGTCCGCGAAGGGTCGCAAGAATCTTTGGGGAACCGTGCCTGCTGTGATCGAGATGCAGTCTGAAGGCGGCGCCGCGGGTGCCGTCCACGGTGCCCTGCAAACAGGCGCTCTGACTACGACCTTCACCGCCTCTCAAGGCCTGCTGCTCATGATCCCGAATATGTACAAGATCGCGGGCGAGTTGACCAGTACGGTCTTCCATGTAGCCGCCCGCTCCATCGCGGCTCACGCGCTGTCCATCTTTGGCGATCACCAGGATGTCATGGCGGTGCGCCAGACCGGCTTCGGCCTGATCTCATCTGGTTCAGTTCAGGAGGTCCACGACTTTGCGGCCATCGCTCAGGCAGCCACGCTGCAGGCTCGCGTGCCGTTCGTGCATTTCTTTGACGGCTTCCGCACTTCGCATGAGGTCGCCAAGATAATCCAGCTGACGGATGACGAACTTCGCGCCCTCCTGGACGAAGGCTTAATCCGCGCTCACCGGGCGCGGGCGTTGTCCCCCGAACATCCGGTCTTGCGAGGCTCTGCTCAGAATCCCGACGTCTACTTCCAGGCGCGCGAGACCGTGAATCCCTACTATGAGGCGGCGCCTTCGATCGTCCAGGCCGCAATGGACAAATTTGGAAAGATCACGGAGAGACAATATCATCTCTTCGACTACGCCGGAGACCCCAATGCGGAGCGCGTGATCATCGTGATGGGCTCAGGCGGTGAGACAGCAGAAGCCACGGTAAGACACCTCGTCGAAAAGGGTGAAAAGGTCGGCGTGGTGCGCGTCAGACTCTACCGCCCATTCTCCAACAAGGACCTTCTGGCCGCCTTGCCTGCCTCCGTAAAGAGGTTGGCTGTGCTCGATCGCACCAAGGAGCCGGGAGCGGCCGGCGAACCCCTCTATCTGGATGTGGTCAACGCCCTAGTGGAGGGCCAACGCACAGACATAAAAGCCATCGGCGGCCGCTACGGGCTTTCGTCGAAAGAGTTCACGCCGGCCATGGTCAAGGCCGTGCTTGACGAATTGGCCAAGGCCACCCCAAAGAATCACTTTACCGTGGGAATAACGGACGACGTCTTGCACACAAGCCTCGAGGTCGATCCGTCATTCTCAATCGAGCCCGAAGGGACGGTCCGCTGCGTTTTCTTCGGCCTCGGCGCCGACGGTACCGTCGGCGCCAACAAGAACTCGATCAAGATCATCGGCGAAGAAACCAACAACTTCGCGCAGGGCTACTTCGTGTACGACTCCAGGAAATCAGGCACGGTCACCACATCACATCTGCGCTTCGGACCAAATCCGATTCCGGCACCATACCTGATCGAGGCCAACCAGGCCAACTTCGTCGCGTGTCATCAGTTCAACTTCCTCGAGAAGTTTGACATGCTGAGATATGCCAAGCCCGGCGGCGTCTTCCTGCTGAACAGCCTGTTTGGGCCGAACGACGTCTGGGAAGCACTGCCGGTCGAGGTCCAGCAGCAGATCATCGACAAGAAACTTAAGTTCTACGTGATCAACGGTTATGAGGTGGCCGAGAAGACGGGCATGGGCGGGCGCATGAACACGATTATGCAGACTGCGTTCTTTGCCATCAGCGGCATTCTGCCCCGCGAGCAGGCGATCGAAGAGATCAAACACGCCATTGAGAAGACGTATGGCAAGCGCGGCGAAGCTGTCGTTCGCAAGAACTTCGCAGCGGTCGATAGCAGCATTGAGAATCTCTTCGAGGTCAAAGTTCCAGTCAAGGCCACGGCGAAGGTGGGGCGCCGGCGGGCTGTCCCGGCTGAGGCGCCGGAATTTGTCCAGAACGTTATCGGCCCAATGCTGATCTTCGAGGGCGACGACCTGCCGGTGAGCGCAATGCCGGTGGATGGCACCTTCCCGACCGGCACAACTCAATGGGAAAAACGCAATATCGCGCTGGACATTCCAGTTTGGGAGTCGGATCTGTGCATTCAATGCGGCAAGTGCATCATGGTCTGTCCGCACGCCGTGATTCGTCAAAAGATCTACGACGATAAACTGCTGGCGGGCGCCCCGGCAACCTTCAAGCACATGCCATCGAAGTTCAAGGAGTTTTCGCAAGGAATGTCCTACACGGTACAGGTCGCTCCAGAGGACTGCACCGGCTGCACCCTGTGTGTCGAGGTCTGCCCCGCCAAGGACAAGACCCAAGTCGGGCGCAAAGCTCTGAACATGGCTTCGCAATTGCCGTTGCGTGAGCCAGAGCGGGCGAACTGGGAATTCTTCATGAAGATCCCGGACCTGGAGCGCAAGTTGATCAACCCATCAACCATCAAGAATTCGCAACTGCTCCGCCCGCTGTTCGAGTTCTCCGGAGCGTGTTCCGGCTGCGGCGAGACCCCGTACATCAAGTTGGCAACGCAGCTATTCGGCGATCGCATGATCGTTGCGAACGCCACGGGCTGTTCCTCGATCTATGGCGGCAATCTGCCGACGACGCCCTGGGCCGCAGATGCAAGCGGCCGGGGTCCTGCCTGGTCTAATTCGTTGTTTGAAGATAATGCCGAGTTTGGCCTCGGCATGCGGCTCACGCTCGACAAGCAGAACGAGTACGCCCGTGAATTGCTGAAGGTGGACAGCATCGCAGCAGCGTTGGGCGCAGACCTGGTCAACGCGCTGATCAGCGCCGACCAGTCGAACGAGGCAGGAATTGACGCGCAGCGCGGTCGCGTGGTTGAACTCAGAAGCAGGCTCGCCTCGTCCAAGGATGCCCGCGCACGGGATCTGCTGAGCATCGCCGACAGTCTGGTGAAGAGGTCGGTGTGGATTATGGGCGGCGATGGCTGGGCCTATGACATCGGCTATGGAGGCCTTGATCACGTCCTAGCCAGCGGCCGGAATGTCAATGTGCTGGTACTGGACACAGAAGTCTATTCGAACACAGGCGGGCAGGCATCCAAATCCACGCCGCGTGCGGCCGTTGCCAAGTTCGCCATGAGCGGCAAGGGCCTGCCGAAGAAGGATCTCGGCTTGATCGCCATGGCATATGGCTACGTTTACGTGGCCCGCGTGGCCATTGGGTACAACGACCAGCAGACGCTGAAAGCCTTCCTGGATGCCGAATCTTACGATGGGCCCTCGCTCATCATTGCCTACAGCCATTGCATCCAGCAGGGGTATGACATGGTGCACGGACTCGAGCAGCAGAAGCTTGCTGTTCAATGCGGCGCATGGCCAGTTTACCGCTACGACCCGCGCCTGATCCGCGCAGGCAAGAATCCCCTGGTCATCGAGTCGAGGGAGCCGAGCATCCCCGTCTCACAATACGCCTACAATGAATCCCGCTACAAAATGCTGACCCAAATGGATGAAGCTCGGGCTGAGGAACTGATGCGGCTGGCACAGCAAGACGCCAAATCTCGTTGGACGCTGTATGAACAGATGGCTGCAATGCACTACGGCTCTGATGGAAACGGCAAGCACGAGTAGCCTGCCGGTGCTAATCAATCACCCGGCTGGCTGCGCCTGTCCCGCCTCCAGACTGTGTGAAGACACGAAAGGGATGCAACCTTGAGCGATCTATCGACAACGTACATGGGGCTGAGTCTGCGGAATCCTCTGGTCGCCTCCGCATCGCCGCTCTCGAAGAAGGCCGAGCACGTCAAGCGCATGGAGCAGGCGGGTGTCGCGGCAGTCGTGATGTACTCCCTCTTTGAGGAGCAGATCATCCGCGAAAGCCTTGAGCTTGATCACTTTCTGTTGCGGAGCAGTAATTTCTCGGCCGAGGCGACGAGTTACCTTCCGGCCGTGGGCCCGTACAGTCTCCTCCCGGAGCAGTATGTGGAGCACATCCAGAATTTGAAGAAGGCGGTCCGCATACCGATCATCGGCAGCCTAAATGGCGTCTCCAAGGGCGGCTGGGTACACTATGCCCGGGCCATCCAGGACGCTGGCGCGGATGCGCTTGAATTGAACCTCTACTATGTTTCAACCGACCCGAAGCTCGGCGCGACAGAGTTGGAGGATGCCCAGGTCGAGCTGGTCGCGGCAATCAAAGCTTCGATCACCATCCCCCTGGCCGTCAAGTTGAGCCCCTTCTACACGGCCTTTCCCAACTTCGCCCGGCGCCTGGCCGTCGGAGGTGCCGACGCCCTCGTGCTCTTTAACCGCTTCTACCAGCCCGACCTCGACATTGAAGCGCTTGAGATCACCAACAACCTGGATCTCAGTACGCCGGCTGATCTCCGCCCGCCCTTGCGCTGGATATCGATCCTCCACGGCAGCATGAATGTGGACTTCGCCCTGACAAGCGGCGTGCATACTCATGAGGGCGTTCTCAAAGCTATGATGGCCGGAGCAAAGGCAGTGATGCTGGCTTCGGAGTTGCTGCAAAGCGGGATCGGTCGGATCACCGCAATCCTCGACGAAGTCGAGAGCTGGATGGCAGAGCACGAGTACAGCTCCATCAAGCAGATGCAGGGCAGTATGAGTCAGAAGTCCATAGGCGAGCCCGCCGCGTTTGAACGGGCGAACTACATGAAGGTGCTGAGTTCTTTTCGCGATCTGCCGTAGCCCTCAGCCAGAATCAAAGAACCTCCGCTTTGGCGGAGGTTCTGGATTAATGACACCAGGCACGGCCCTACTTAGCTGGTTCGACGGGTGCGGGGGCGTTCTTGCGCTGGCGGAACGTGATCCGGCCCCGGCTCAGGTCATAAGGCGACATGTCGATCGCCACCCGGTCCCCCAACAGGATGCGGATGTAGTACTTGCGCATCTTGCCGGAGAGGTATGCCAGGACCTCGTGGCCATTGTCCAGCCGGACCCGGAACTGGGTCCCGGGCAGGGCCTCCACGACCACGCCCTCCGCTCGAATCTTATCGTCCTCTTTTGCCATACCGGCCTCCAGCCGACCTACTCGTAGTCCCGGGTGAAGCTGCGGCGCTTGATGCGGCGGATCGCCTTCTTCTTCTCCATCCGGCGTTGTTCACTCTTGGAGACGAACCAGCGCTTGCGGCGCACCGTGCTCAGGACGCCGCTCTTGACGACCTTCTTGCGAAAGCGCTTGAGCAGCGAGTCCTGCGATTCGCCGCCGCGCAAGACAACTGTTGCCATGATCAATTCACCTCCTTCCGCTCACCGAATGGGCCGAGACAAAAAACTCAGCCGTACGCGGGCGGCTGAGGTGGGTGTTCGAAGAAGACGGGCGAGAATGACCCTGCGATCGAATAGGCGCTCTTCACACTCCTCGTATTTTGTACTGCAAGGGACGAAGTCCCTCAGCCGAACCGTTGTCGAAGATTATACCCTATTGCGAATTAAAAGAAAAGCCCCTTGGCAATGACCTACTCTCCCGGGAGGTCGCCCTCCAAGTACCATCGGCGCTGACGTGCTTAACTACCGGGTTCGGGATGGGACCGGGTGTACCCACGCCGCTCAAATCACCAAGGGACGTTTTCACAACGTAATGACTGAATAGCATTGACTGATGTAGTTGAAAAGTATCAAGTTCTCCGCACCACGGGATTAAGCCCTCGACCATTAGTACAGTTTAGCTCAACGCATTGCTGCGCTTACACTTACTGCCTATATAGCAGGTAGTCTACCTGCGGTCTTACTCCCTTGATGGGAATACAGGGATCTAATCTTAGGGCGAGTTTCCCACTTAGATGCTTTCAGCGGTTATCTCTGCCAGACATAGCTACTCAGCAATGCCGCTGGCGCGACAACTGACACACCAGAGGTCTGTCCACCTCGGTCCTCTCGTACTAGAGGCAGCTCCCTTCAAATCCCTTGCGCCCACAGCGGATAGAGACCGACCTGTCTCACGACGGTCTGAACCCAGCTCGCGTACCGCTTTAACGGGCGAACAGCCCGACCCTTGGGACCTTGTACAGCCCCAGGATGCGATGAGCCGACATCGAGGTGCCGAGCGAAGTCGTCGATGTGAACTCTTGGACTTCACCAGCCTGTTATCCCCGGGGTAGCTTTTATCCGGTAAGCCACGACCCTTCCACGCGGTATCGTGGGATCACTAAGCCCGACTTTCGTCTCTGCTCGACGCGTTGGTCTTGCAGTCAAGCTCCCTTGTGCCTTTACACTCTGAAGTGGGTTTCCATTCCACCTGAGGGAACCTTTGGGCGCCTCCGTTACCTTTTAGGAGGCGACCGCCCCAGTCAAACTGCCCACCTGGCACGGTCCCCCGCCCGGATGACGGAACGGGGTTAGAGTCTAAGAGTAATCAGGGTGGTATTTCACTGATGGCTCCACCGAGGCTAGCGCCCCAGCTTCAAAGCCTCCCACCTATGCTACACAGATCACACCCAAACGCAATGCCAAGATGCAGTAAAGCTCCACGGGGTCTTTTTGTCCTGCTGCGGGTAGGCCGCATCTTCACAGCCATTTCAATTTCACCGGGTCCTTCGTCGAGACAGTGCTCTGATCGTTACGCGGTTCGTGCGGGTCGGAACTTACCCGACAAGGAATTTCGCTACCTTAGGACCGTTATAGTTACGGCCGCCGTTCACCGGGGCTTCGGTTCAAAGCTTCGCCACCCGAAGGTGGCTAACCTCTTTCCTTAACCTTCCGGCACTGGGCACGCGTCAGCCCCTATACATCGCCTTACGGCTTAGCAGAGACCTGTGGTTTTGTTAACCAGTCGCCAGAGCCATTTCTCTGCGGCCCTCCAAAGCTTGCACCTCAGAGGGCACCCCTTCTCCCGAAGTTACGGGGTCAATTTGCCTAATTCCTTAACGAAGGTTCTCCCGTTCGCCTTGGTATACTCTACCCATCTACCGGTGTCGGTTTGCGGTACGGGCGCTCAAGAGTTATGCTTAGAGACTTTTCTCGGCAACAAAACTCAGCCACTTATGCCTTACGGCTCGCTCTTATCTCAACTCAACTGGCGGATTTACCTGCCAGTCTCAACGTCTCGATAGATCGCACCTGAATCCAATAACAGGCTGGCCTATCTCGTTGCGTCCTCCCATCGCACTCTTAAGCGGTTCCGGAATGTTGACCGGATGTCCATCACCTACGCCTTTCGGCCTCGGCTAAGGGCCCGACTAACCCGACGCGGAATGACCTGGCGTCGGAAACCTTAGATTTACGGCGAACACGGTTCTCACGTGTTTGTGCGCTACTCATGCCTGCATTCTCACTTCCGTCCGCTCCAGTCGCCCTTACGATCGACCTTCCCTGCTGACGGAACGCTCCCCTACCGATGGCGCAGAGCGCCATCCCATGGCTTCGGTACTATGCTTAGCCCCGTTAAGTTTTCCGCGCAAGGTCACTAGACCAGTAAGCTGTTACGCACTTTTTAAAGGGTGGCTGCTTCTGAGCCAACCTCCTGGTTGTTTAAGTAACCTCACCTCGTTTCCCACTTAGCATAGATTTGAGGACCTTAGCCGATGATCTGGGCTGTTTCCCTTTCGACCCCGAAACTCATCTCCCGGAGTCCGACTGCCATGCTCTAGAGTACTGGCATTCCGAGTTTGATTGGGTTCAGTAAGCTGTAAGCCCCTTAGCCCATTCAGTGCTGTACCTCCAGTACTAAACGCATGACGCTAGCCCTAAAGCTATTTCGGGGAGAACCAGCTATCTCCGAGTTCGTTTGGCATATCACCTCTACCCACAGCTCATCTTCTAATTTTGCAACATTAGTAAGTTCGGGCCTCCACGAGCGATTAGACTCGCTTCACCCTGGCCATGGGTAGCTCACCCGGTTTCGGGCCTAATCCCAGCGACTATACGCCCTGTTCAGACTCGCTTTCGCTACGGCTTCGGGTGTCACTCCCTTAACCTTGCCACTGAGATTAACTCGCAGGCTCATTCTCCAAGAGGCACGCTGTCAGGCATAGCGGCGCGTCACCTGCTTTCACAGGGACACCGACCCGCTGTTAGCCCTCCAACTGCTTGTAAGCTTACGGTTTCAGGTTCTATTTCACTCCCCTAACAGGGGTGCTTTTCACCTTTCCCTCACGGTACTTGTTCACTATCGGTCGCCAAGCGTATTTAGCTTTGGAGAGTGGACTCCCCAGATTCCTACCGGATTAGCGTGCCCGGTAGTACTCAGGTATCCAGCGGGAGACAATCAGCTTTCGCATACGGGGCTATTACCCTCTGTGGCAGGCTTTCCCACACCTTTCCGCTAACTGACTGTTTTGTGACTCCCATGTGCCAGACCCTACAACCCCGTCTCTGCAAGCAGAGGCGGTTTGAGCTGTTTCCCGTTCGCTCGCCACTACTAGGGAAATGGTTTCTTTTCCTCCAGGTACTTAGATGTTTCAGTTCCCTGGGTGCCCCGCCTCCAACCTATGTATTCAGAAGGAGGCTGCTCGAGGTGCGCTCGAGCGGGTTTCCCCATTCGGAAATCCTCGGATCGACGCTTGTACACAGCTTCCCGAGGCTTATCGCAGTGTCCCACGTCCTTTGTCGGCACTTGGCGCCAAGGCATTCACCGTAAGCTCTTAGTAGCTTCTCCACGTGATGCGGAGAAATTGATACTTTTCGAAATCATCTTTCGGCCTACATCAAATGCTATTCAGTTGTTAAGGTTCTGGTTCACCGTTGACCGGTGAACGATGCTCTCGATCTCGATCCAGGGCATCGGTCACCCTTCAATCCTGTGGTCCACTCGACAATACGGCCCGGCATACACCGCCGGGCCGCGTTCTTCACCCAACCTGATACGGTGTTGCCTATGCTCTATGTCCGTGCACCGTCAAACAACTCTTGTCTCACTCCTAAGTGCGTTCTCCGGGCCAACTCAGTGGAGATGACGGGATTTGAACCCGTGACCTTCGCCTTGCAAAGGCGCTGCTCTCCCGCTGAGCTACATCCCCAGGATCTGCTCGCGCTAGTGGGCTTGACAGGATTCGGACCTGTGACCCCAGTCTTATCAGGACTGTGCTCTAACC
Organism: uncultured Chloroflexia bacterium; assembly: GCA_963739265.1. Classification (GTDB taxonomy): domain Bacteria; phylum Chloroflexota; class Anaerolineae; order Anaerolineales; family Villigracilaceae; genus Fen-1038. The sequence goes on along the minus strand of CAVTZR010000004.1, from coordinate 470,906 downwards.
AGCTGAGCTACAAGCCCAGGGTTCACCTCAACAACTGAATAGTGACAGGAAGCCTTCCTTGCCGATCAAACCTGCGCCCCACACCGTGGGGGGTAGAACTAGAGCATCGGTCTTGTCGTAGGGACCGTGCTCACTTTCTCTAGAAAGGAGGTGATCCAGGCGCACCTTCCGGTACTCCTACCTTGTTACGACTTCGTCCCAGTCACCAGCACCACCTTCGACGGCGTCCTCCTTGCGGTTAGACTACCGGCTTCAGGTGTTACCAGCTCCCATGACGTGACGGGCGGTGTGTACAAGGCCCGAGAACGTATTCAACGCACTATAGCTGACGCGCGTTTACTAGCAACTCCGACTTCACGCAGGCGGGTTTCAGCCTGCGATCTGAACTGAGGACAGCTTTGGGGATTGGCTCCACCTCGCGGCTTAGCAACCCATTGTACTGCCCATTGTAGCGTGTGTGTAGCCCTGGACATAAAGGCCATGCTGACTTGACTTCGTCCCCACCTTCCTCCGGCTTAATACCGGCGGTCCCGTATGACACATGTAACATACAGCGAGGGTTGCGCTCGTTAGCGGACTTAACCGAACATCTCACGACACGAGCTGACGACAGCCATGCAACACCTGTGCAAGCTCCCTTGCGGGTCGGTCACTTTTCAGATCCCTACCACTTGCATGTCAAGCCCAGGTAAGGTTCTTCGTGTAGCATCGAATTAAACCACACGCTCCGCTGCTTGTGCGGGCCCCCGTCAATTCCTTTGAGTTTTAATCTTGCGATCGTACTCCCCAGGCGGTGAACTTATCGCGTTTGCTACGGCACCGATAGTGTTTAAGCCACCGACGCCAAGTTCACATCGTTTACGGCTAGGATTACCGGGGTCTCTAATCCCGTTTACTACCCTAGCTTTCGTGTATGAGCGTCAGAAACAGTCCAGAAGATCGCCTTCGCCACTGGTGTTCCTCCCGATATCTACGCATTTCACCACTACACCGGGAATTCCATCTTCCTCTACTGCTCTCTAGTCCGGTAGTATTGGACGACCTCTCCCAGTTAAGCCAGGAGATTTCACGCCCAACTTACCGAACCGCCTGCACACGCTTTACGCCCAGTGAATCCGGATAACGCTTGCCTCCTACGTTTTACCGCGGCTGCTGGCACGTAGTTAGCCGAGACTTATTCCTGGGATACTGTCCTTTCTCATCTCCCAGAAAAGCACTTTACGATCCGAAGACCTTCATCGTGCACGCGGCGTTGCTGCATCAGGCTTTCGCCCATTGTGCAATATTCCCTACTGCTGCCACCCGTAGGTGTATGGACCGTATTTCAGTTCCATTGTGGGGGGCCACCCTCTCAGGTCCCCTACCCGTCGTCGCCTTGGTAGGCCGTTACCCTACCAACTAGCTGATGGGACGCAGGTCCCTCCCAAAGCGCATTGCTGCTTTGGACATCGGTTTCTAAACCCGATGACCGCATGCGGTATTAGCAGTCCTTTCGAACTGTTATCCCACACTTCGGGGCAGGTCACCAACGCGTTACTCACCCGTTCGCCACTAGGATACCCCAGTATTGCTACCAGAGCACCTCGTTCGACTTGCATGTATTAGGCACGCCGCCAGCGTTCATCCTGAGCCAGGATCAAACTCTCCGCCAGAATTTGCACTCTTGCGAGTGTAAAAGTTGTACGGATTTTCGCTGGATTGACAGGTTTGTGTTGCTTCCTATCACTATTCAGTTGTTAAGGTGCTGTTCGCGAGACGGCTGCCAGTCTCCGTCTCTTCGCCTGTCAAGTCCTCTAACAGACGAAAATACCGATGCCTCTTGCGCATCGGCCCGCCAGACTTCCAAGCCATTCCGCTTGTGTCTCTGACGTCAGACCTTCATTCAGTTTTCAATGATCTGTCAGGGGACGAGATCGTCTTGAAAGCCACTGGCGAACTACCATTATACGCCTTTCGCCGCCCTTGTCAATGCTTTCGGGGGTCTTTTACCCTAAAGAATCGGCCTCCGTCAGGCTTCTTTTGCCGGTCTATTGTGCGCTTCCAAGTGCCCCCCAATCCAGCCCCCGGAGCCGCCCCCTATCCCATCTCCTGCCTGCCGGAGAGGGCCCGCAGGATGGTATTCTGGTCGGCGTACTCAAGGTCGCCGCCCACAGGCAACCCCCTCGCCAGCCGGGTCACCTTCACCCCGTAGGGTTGCAGCTGCTGCCGGAGGTACAGCGCCGTGGCATCTCCCTCCATGCTGGGGTTGGTTGCCAGGATCACCTCACGAACTCCCCCTCTGGCCACCCGCTCAAGCAGCGGCGTCACTTTGATGCCTTCGGGTCCCACCCCTTCAATTGGCGACAAAACGCCATGCAGCACGTGATACTTGCCGTTGTAGGCCCCCACCCGCTCCAGGGCCACGACGTCCAGGGCTTCCTCCACCACGCAGATCAGGCTGGAATCCCGCTTCGGGTTCTCGCATACTTCGCAGCGCTCCCTCCCTGCCTCCGTAATATTGAAGCACTCTTGGCAGAAGCCCACTTTGTCCTTCAGGCCGCTCAGGGACTCCGACAGCCCTTGGGCGACGTCATCCGGCGCCCTCAGCAGGAAGAAGGCGAGGCGCGAGGCGGACTTCGGGCCGATGCCGGGCAACCGCTCGAGCGCATTGATCAGCTTTTGTATTGGTTCAGGAAGGAGCATAGGTCAAAATACTTTGGAGCCCCTGGAGCCAACTCTATGAAGATCGCAGTGCCGCGAAATGCCGCTGCCTAGAATGGCAGGCCGCCGGTCAAGGGACCCAGACGCTGGGCCGCCAAATCTCGGGACTGATCCAGCGCCATATTGACGGCCGAGAGAACCAGGTCCTGCAGCATCTCGGCGTCTGCGTTCTTGAGCAACTCGGCCGAGATCTCAACGGACTTGCACTTCTGGTCACCAGTCATCGAGATCTTGATGGCACCGCCGCCCACGCTTGCGGTGACGACCTCCTCTGCCAATCTCGCTTGAGCCTCCGCCAGCTGCTGTTGCAGGCGCTGGATCTGCTGCATCATGCCACCCCCTCCCGGAGGACGGCTAAAACCTTTTGCCATGAGCTCTCCTCGTCGATCCCTCTTCAGGAATGGCCGCGTCGCACAATCTCATCGACGGCCGCATTGCTGGCCGGTCCTTGAGCTAGTCCTGGACATCCACGATCTCGCCGCCCTGGTTGAGGGCTGTGGCCACCATGCCGTCTTGTGACACATTCGGCGGCAGCTTGCCCCGCGCATTCACAACGACGCACTTGATCTTCATCTGGGACCCAAGCACCTCGGCGATCGCCTTGCGCGTGACGTCCAGGTTCTCGGGTTTATCCATCAGGGCTCGCACCGTCTCGGACTGAAAGCCGAGCAGAAGCACATCGCCGCGCACGTCGACCGGCTTGCAGGAATTGAGCAGCGCCTCGATGGACGGATGCGCCGGCTTGATGGCCGCCCGTACGTCCTTCCACACGTTGAGAACCTGGGCCAAACCCGCCGTCGGCGCAGCATTTGCCTCGGGCAAAGCACCACTGTTCTTTGGCGTCTCCGCTTGCGGAAGAGCACCTTGGACTGTCGCCGTGCTGCCCGCCTCCTGATACAGCATATCTCCCGCGCGGATAGCGTTGGCCCGGGTACCCGGTTCTAAGGCACGCACCGGCGGCTTGGGCCGATCTTGCGGCGCAGCCGCGGACGGTGCGCGCACAGCCGAGGCTCCACCGCCTCCTGACGACCCAAATTCCTTATCGACGGCCGCCGTCTGAGTCTCGAATGCCTCAACCAGTGCCACCTCGAGGGAGAGCGACGGCTGCCACCCGCCCCGCGTATCCACCGCCGCAGCATTGAAGCCCTTCATCGTGCGCAGAACCCGCGGCGTCGTCAGTGCAGCCGCGTCAGCCGTCATCCGCTGCCGGACTTCCCGCGTGGCCTCCACTTGGTCCCCACTCCCCATTTGGATCAGCAGCAGGCCCCTCAGGTACTCGACCAGTTGGCGCGCCAGCGTTCTTGCATCAACGCCCGAGTCGAGCGTACGCTGAAGGACCTCGAGCCCAACCCCCGTCTCGCCATCTTTGATCGCACCGATGAGGTCAAGTACAGCTTCGCTTGTTGCCGTTCCCAATACCTTCTGGGTCAGCTCCAATGTGATTGGCGTTCCCACCGAGGCAAGCTGGTCGAGCAGTGACTGTGCATCGCGTACGGAGCCGGTCGCCTGGCGGGCAATCAGTCGGAGTGCATCCTCCTCAGCCTTCAGGTCCTCCGTCTTCACAATCTGCTGCAGGTTGGCAACCAGCAACTCCAGAGGAACCCGCCGGAACTCATGCCGCTGGCAGCGCGAGAGGACAGTCGCTGGGATCTTCTGGATTTCTGTGGTGGCGAGGATGAATATGGCATGCGGCGGGGGCTCTTCCAAGGTCTTGAGCAGGGCATTGAACGCCTGTGTCGACAGCATGTGAACTTCATCGATGATGTAGATCTTGTACTTCCCCTCGTTCGGCGAGAAGTTGATCTTATCGCGCAGGTCCCGGACGTCTTCCACGCCTGTATTGGAGGCCGCATCCATCTCGATCAGGTCAAGAAAACGGTTCTCGTTCACGGCCTTGCAGGGATTGCACTCATTGCATGGTCGAGCGCGCGGGTCGTCTGCAGTGCAATTGGCCGCCTTAGCCAGGATTCTCGCCAGGGTTGTCTTGCCGGTGCCGCGCGGCCCTGCGAACAGGTAGGCGTGCCCCAACCGATCCGAGGCAATCGCATGCTGCAGCGTCTGCACCACGTGTTCCTGGCCGATTACTTCAGCCCAGCTCTTGGGGCGGTACTTCCGATATAGTGCTTGGCTCATCCTGGTCGAATTGGCTTCAGCCGGTTTTTGGACGTGAGCGAACTCTATGGGACCGGATAACTATCCTGCACAGCGCCAGACGGGTACGTCAACAAGACAGCCTGCCCGGACTGCCACACGGCCTGACGTTGTCCCCAGTACAGATCGATGGCTGTATTCGTGCCGCTGGCGCTGTGAACCTGGACCGCCCCATTCGTAAAGAGTTTGAACGGTGGAAAGGTGTACAAATCGCCGCTTGCATCTTTCAGATGCCAGCCGGTCAGGTCGAGTTCACCTGGGCCGTTGTACTTGACCACCACTGCCTCGACGCTGAGGGTACCGGCTCCAATTACGCTCACGATCTGCACCGAGCCCTGCTGCGGGGTCGCGTCCGGGGCGGGGCCAGTCGCATTCGCCACGGTGGTCGGGATACTGACCTGCGGCAGCGTCACCGCCCGATAATTACGGTCATACCAATAGAGGATGGCCGACGTCACGCAGGCAGAGATGAAGACATTGAGCAGCAAGTAATAGACCAAGCGCCGGCGATCCATGTCAAATAAATCATAGCACAAAACGCCCTCAGGCCGCCTGAAGCAGGCTCAGCGCGCCGCGGAATCAAGCATACGGCGGACCGCCTTCGCAGCGTGCCTGTGGGTCGCGGGCACCATCAGGTGCCCATGAGCAACGCAACCCAGTCTTCTACTTGACGCTTCGCCTTCAAATGGAGGCCTTTTGCGTCGGCCGCAGTAATGACCCCTTCTGCTTGATCCTGCAAAATCCCACTGAGGACAATTGATCCGCCTGGGGCAATCAGCTCCGCCAATCCTGCATCGAAAAGCCGGACGATCACCGGCGCGAGGATGTTGACGAGGACTAGGTCCGCCGACTGGATTGGGAACTCACCAGCCAGTATCTCTTGAACGGAGCCGGCAGCAAGGGTCAGTTCATGCCCGACGCCGTTGATGTGTGCGTTCTGGCGGGCGTTGTCGATTGCCTGGGCATCGATGTCCACCGCCAGCGCAGCAGCCGCCCCCAATTTCAAGGCCGCAATCGAGAGAATACCCGAGCCGCAGCCCACATCGATGACATTGATCCGATCTCGGCGGCTGCTTGTTTGAGCGCTTGACCCACCTGGACCAAACGCTGCCTCCAACAGTTCGAGGCACAGCTGCGTCGTCGGATGGGTTCCGGTTCCAAATGCCATGCCGGGGTCGATCTTGATGGCCACCCTCCCGGCCTGATCCTGATCCAGCCAGGCCGGCATGATGACTAGTCGGCGTCCAATGGGGATCGGCCGATAGTGACGCTTCCAGGCTTCCATCCAATTCTGGTCAGGGATGAGGTTGAAAGCTGCCACGGGCAGGGGCTGGATCATCCGCAAGTGTTCGAGCGCGTCCTCAATGCTGCGGCGCCTGGCGCCCAACTCCGCATCCGCCGGCAGATAGGCGCAAACCGTGATGGGACCGTCACCGGTGCCCTCGTCTTCTTCATCCCTGTACTTGACGCCTTGTTCGGTGACAACGCCGTTCGGGGCAAAGCGCGCCAATACATCTGCCACGGCTTCCGCCAATTCGCCGTTCACGCTTAGGGAGACTTCCATCCAGTTCATTACTGGTGCAGATCGGCCTGTCGGGGAATACTACGCATTCTTGCTGGCCGCAGTGCCGGTCGCGGCCTGCGCCTCCTCCGGAGGCCTTAGCGAGCGGAAGCTTCGATAGAGCAGGCCGTCATACATGAGCTTGAGGCCTCCTGAGACGAAGAATGGCAGGCTGATCAGCGCAGGCGCCGCCAGGAAGAGCCCGGTGAGCGAGGGGGCCAGCGCCGCACCCACCGAGCGGGCAATGCCGGTGATCCCGGCGGCGGCTGACCGCTCGTCCGGCTCCACGACCGCCATTGTGTACGATTGGCGCGTCGGCACATCCATTTGCGAGATGCTGAATCGCAGCAAGAGTGTCGCGATCGCGAGGGGCAATGTCGGCATGAGCGGCACGAGGATCAGCAGGATGTTGGATGGCACATGCGTAAATACCATCGTGTTGATCAATCCCACTTTCCTTGCCAGCCAAGCCGCGCTCAGCGCCGAGATGCCCGCTAGTACGTTCGCCCCAAAGAATATCGACCCGATGACGCCGGCCTCGACGCCAAACTTAAGGTGGAACCAGTAGGCGATCATGGATTGCACGATCAGTCCGCCGGCAAATGCGTCCATTGCGAAAAGTGCGCTGAGCCTGCGGACCACCTTGCGAGAGCGATGCAGGCCAAGGACGCGCCTTGCCGGAGTCGCCCCCGGGGGCGAAGAGGCCTCCACCGCCCCGGAAAGCAGGGTGAAGAGCAAACTGAGCACGAGGCCGCCCGCCGCGTAGCCGACCAGCACCACGCGGTACGCGCTGAGGGCGGACAGGCCCTGGCCTTGAAGAAGCTCGGCGATCCAGCCGCCTGAGAGGGCGCCAACTGCAGTGGCGAATGAACCCGCCAGGTTGTACCAGGCGAAGGCCTGGGTTCGCTTCTCGTCCGGCAAGAGATGGGTCAGGGCCGCCTGTTCGACGGACAGAAAGGGGCCGATTTCATTCCCGCTGGGACTGATCACGCCGATGATCGCGGCCGCCATCAGGACTACAACATTGTGCGAGAGGACGAACGCCATGCCAGCCCCCAGCATCAGGAGTGCGCCGGCGATCAGTGTGCGCTTGCGTCCGAATCGGTCGGCTGAGGTGGTAAGCCAAAGAGAGATCCCGGCGTCACCGGCCAGCGTCAGCGTGAAGAGCAGACCAACCTCTCGCTCATCGAGGCCTACCTGCACCAGATACAGAGCCAGGATGATCGATAAGAAGCCGTAACAGAAAAGGCGAATGATTCGGGTGGAGAATAGTAGAACGATATCCCGATTCCCCGGTAGCCTAGGCGACGTTCGTTGCTCGTTGTTCAGAATTGACTCCCCTCCTGATCGGCGCGGCAGGCCCGCGCGGCTGGTTCGGCCCGACCGTGCCTATGCCCCCGCATGGACGTCCCCCTGCATATCGCAGTAAAGGCCGTCCGGCTCACAGCCGATGCATTCAAGTTGGAGCGTCGCGTGGGCGATGTGATAGCGCTGGGCGACGACCTCATTCACTCTGCGTTGGATGTCGACCCCCTGACTGATGGAGACGTCCTCCGTGAGAATGTGGGCAGACATGGTCCGCAGATTGTGGGTCAGGCTCCAAACGTGAAGATCGTGCACGCCGAGCACACCCTCCACCCGCATGAGCTCCGCCACCATGGCCCGCATGTCGATGTCGCGGGGGGTCGATTCCAGCAGGATCTGGATCGTCTCCTGCAGGATCCCCCAGGCACTGTAGATGATGACGAAGCCGATCAGCACACTAACCAGCGGATCCAGCCAATCGGCCCTTGTGAAATAGATGATGATCCCTGCTATCACCGCGCCGATGGTGGAGGCCACGTCACCCATCAGGTGCAGGAAAACGGATCGCAGATTTAAGTCACTTGCACTGCCTCGACGTACCATGAGCGCCGTGACGAGATTCACCGCCACCGCCGCGAGGCCCACGATGATCAGCACCTGGGATTTGACGACAGGCGGCGACAGCAGACGCCGGTATGCCTCGTAGAAGACGCCCAGCGCGATCAGCACAAGCGTGGTCGAGTTCACCAGTGCTGCGAGAATGCCGGCGCGGTGATACCCGTACGTCTTCTGCGAATTCGAGGGCTGGTTCGTGAGGCGGACCGCGAACAAACTCAAGCCAAGGGCGATGACGTCAGTCAGATTGTGCGCCGCATCCGTAAAAAGCGCCAGGCTGTTCGCCAACACCCCGGCAAGAGCCTCGATGATCACAAAGCCGAGTGTCAGCAACAGCGCCATTGCCAGCCGTGCCCCGGTCCGCTGCGCCACCTCCCCGAAATGATGCCGGCGAGGCATCACGGACGACTCGGCCATGCTTCCTCATCCATGCTCCACGTGGTCCAAGCCCATGCGGAAGAGTTGTTCAACATGGTTGTCGGTCAGGCTGTAGAACACCTGCCTGCCTTCTTTGCGCCGGCGTATCAGGCGCATGTCTCGCAGGCCGCGCAACTGATGAGAGACCGCCGATTTGCTCATCCGTAACTTCTCCGCCAGCACCCCCACGCTCATTTCCGTTTCCAGCAGGGCCGAAATGATGCGTACGCGGCTGGCGTCGCTCAGGCTGCTGAACAGTTCGGCGAGCTCGATGGCTCTCAGCTGGGTCACCCGTGTAGTATTCATGAATATTTGAACAACAATTCATATGATAATGCCGCCTGGACATGCTGTCAACACGCCCCGCCGGTCGGCGCCTGCATGACCGGCATCCTCCCGGAGACCACCAACCGGCCCTCCGGATCGCGAGGCCCTTAGTGGACGGGAGAAACGCAAATACGATCTCCGCACTCCGGATTTTGGTCTCGCACGTGCTGGGCTGCGAGGGGGAGCCCGAGCCAGCGCTCTGACCTCCCCACCCTCCGTCTGTCATGAAAGCACCACAATTGCAGCCGCCTAATCTCAGTATAATTTTCTCATCGGCCGCTGTAAGCGAGGTGCGAATTGATCAAGACCAGTGACACTCTCCGACCGGCTGTGGCTGTGACTTTACGGCCTCAGCCGTCCAGCCTTTTCCTGGATCGAGCGCTCCAGGTGGCGGTTTCCTTCTACCAACTGGTTGCTGTGGCGGCCTTCGTCGCCGCCCTGTTCCTTGCCAACGGCTGGCTCCGGACCTCATTTCTCGGCGCACTGTACGGTCAAACGCTGTTGGTCACGAACGCCGCTCCTTCTGCGGACAGTGGCGCTTGGGATCTCTACAACCAGGGGGCGAAGCCCGGTGACCAGCTCCTCGCAGTGAATGGCGTCCAGGTCCATACCACGGCCGAGGTCCAAAGTGTTCTTTCCGGCTTCTTTCCCGGCGAGAACATTCCGGTGACTGTGCAAGCCGCGGACGGAACCCAGAAGACGTTCCAGGTTACTCTGAACGCCTTCCCTTCCCAGGACGGGACTGCGTACTTCATCCTGCCCAGCATCGTTAGCCTTCTATTTCTAGCTGCCAGCCTCTGGATATTCGGAATGCGGCGGACAGAATTGGCGGGTCGCACCTTTGCTGTGCTCTCAGCTTCTCTCAGCATGGTGATCGGTTTGATGTTCGACCTGTTCACCACCCACGCCTTGGTCTACCTCTGGACCTTGGGAGTTGCCTTGACGGGCGGAGCGCTGATCGATCTTGCAGTGTCTTTCCCAAAGGAGCTGCGTGCAGTTGTTGGGCGTCCCTATCTGCGCTGGCTCGGCTACCTGGCGGGACTGGCGCTTGCCGCCTACGCGCTTGTGGCGCTCTACAACTTGGCCCGTCCCCGCGACTACATCGTGGCCTGGAGCTGGCTGCTTGGCTTGACCGCGGCCGCCGGTCTCGTCTACGTCCTGGTGAATGCTCTCTACGGGATCTTCGAGCAGTCGCCCGTCGTGAAAACACAGGCGCGCATGATCCTTCTGGGATCCATTCTGGCGTTTGGACCGATCGTGGTTTGGATGCTGGCGAGTGTCTGGTCGGGCGCAGCCTTCACGCCCTATCTCCTCTTGCCCATCGTGCTGTTTCCGTTGGCGCTGGGCTTCACCATCTTGCGTTTCCGCTTTGTCCACGCCGACAGCTGGCTGCGCCAGGGCGTGCTTTATCTCCTGCTCTCCGTTTTCATCATTGGTGCCTATGCCTTGATCGTCACGGGCCTGAGCGTGATCTTCAAGACCGCCATGCCATCCAGCGATCCAATCTGGATCGGGGTCCTGGTGTTCGTGCTGGCCGTTCTGCTTGATCCCATTCGCGTCCGGCTGCAGAATTTCGTCGATTTGATCTTCTTCCGCGGCCAGCGCGCCTATGCAGAGACCGTTCAGAACTTCGCGCACAACCTCACCGGCGCCTTGGACCTGCCCACGGTCGGCCGCCTCCTGCGGCAGCAGATCGCAGCCACCCTTGCGTCGGGCGCTGTGCACATATTCGTATATGATGTGCCCAACGAACAGTACGCAGCGCTTCCAGACGAGAACGGCCGTGCCACCAGCGACGTGCGGTTCCCTGTCAACAGTCCCCTGCCCCAATACTTCCTGAGGGAGCGCCTGCCTCTCTATCTGGACGAAATCGCTCTACCCAAGAGCCTCAGCCCCGAACAAACTCGCCTCACGCTGCTGGGTTCCCGGCTGTTTGTTGCCTTGGCCGGACGCGAGCAGCCGGTCGGCTGGCTCGCCCTCGGACCCCGACTCTCAAGGCAGCCATACCTGCCCCGGGATCTCACATTCCTGGAGAACCTCGCCGACCAAGCCTCAGGCGCCATTCAGCGCGTTCAGACGGTTTCCAACCTGGAATACCGTGTGCAGGAGATGAACGCCCTCACCCGCGTCTCGCAGGGCGTCAACATCACGCTGACTTTCGACGATGTGCTCGAACTCATCTATGCACAGACCGCCCAGATCATCCCGATCTCGAACTTCTACATTAGCCTGTACAACAGGGATAGTGATTACTTCTACCAGGGCTTCGTGGTGGAGAACAGGGAAAGGCTGCCAGGCCGCGAGAACCTCCCCGTGCCCTCGGACGCGGGCCTGTCTCCGGAGGTAATTCGCCACAGCCGCCCCATTCTGACGCAGGACTATGTCCGCGAGTGCCAGACCCGGGGCGCGACCCCTCTCGCCGAGGGCGTGTTCGCCTGGATGGGAGTCCCGCTGAATGCCGGCGCCGAATCCATCGGCGCGTTGAGCGTAGGCAGCCGCGACCCCGCCACTACCTACACCCGCGCCCAGCTCGATCTGCTTCAGGCGATTGCCGATCAGACCGCTGGGGCCATCGTCAAGGCCCGATTGCTGCAGGAAACGCAGCAGCGCGCTCGCCAGCTTGGAAAGCTGACGGACGTCACCCGCCAGCTCACGTCTACACTTGAATTGGATCCGCTGCTCCAAAGCGTGCTGGAAAGTGCTGTGAGCATCCTCAACTGTGAGGCTGGTGCATTCTCGCTCGTTGATGAGACTACGGGCGATCTCGTTGTTCGCGTACTGGCGGGGCCGTTGCCTAAGGAGTTGCTGGGACAGCCGACTGCAGCGGAGGGCAGCATTGCGGGCCGCGCCGTCGCAGGCCGCCGCCCGGTCATCGAGAACGATCCGCAGCGGGTGGGCAAGTTCTACCTTGTTTCCAGTGGAGCCCTGCAGTTTGAGCCGCGTGCCAGCCTGGCCGTGCCCCTCCAAGTCAAGGACAATATCACGGGCGTCCTCGAGGTAATGAACCGCCTGGATGGTCTGCCCTTTGTGGACGAGGATGAGACGCTGCTGACAGCGCTGGCGGGGCAGGCTGCCGTCGCAATGGAGAATGCCCGCCTCTATACCCTGACGGACCAGGAACTCGCGGCCCGTGTGGAGGAGCTTTCGGTTATGCAGCGCATCGACCGGGAACTCAACGCCAGCCTCGAGATGGAACGCGCCATGCGGCTGACCCTTGACTGGGCAATGCGCCAGTCCAATGCCGAGGCCGGCTTGATCGGCATGCTCGAAGAGGGCAAGCTCCGCGTGATGGCACAGACTGGTTATGGAGAGTCCATGGACAAGGCCATGGAACAGCCCATGGACCTCAGTCTGCCGGCGCTTGAGGCCGCGGTCGAGAGTGGTCTGCCTCAGCGCGTCCGATCGGGTGCCGGCGTCGCCGGCGGTCTGTTGTCTTCCGCCCTCCAGCATGTCGTGATCCCCATCCGCCGCGAGACGTCCGTGATCGGCCTGCTCCTGCTTGAAAGCAGCAGCGACTCGCAGGAGGACCTGGCATTCCTCAGCCGCCTCACTGACCATGCCGCCATAGCCATCTCCAATGCTCAGCTGTACGAGGAAGTGCAACGCGCCAACCTGGCCAAGAGTGATTTCGTCTCCCTGGTGGCGCACGAGCTGAAGAACCCGATGACTTCCATCAAGGGCTACACCGAGCTGCTCGCCGCGGGAGCTGTTGGCGCGGTGAATGAGATGCAGGCCAACTTCCTCAACACCATCCGCTCAAACACGGACCGCATGGCCAACCTTGTTTCCGACCTGAACGACACAACCAAGATCGAGGCCGGTCGACTGCGGCTGGACTTCAAGTCCGTGGAGGTCAATGAGCTCGTGGACGAGATCGTGCGCTCAAGCAAGCGGCAGATCGATGACAAGAAGCAGACCATCCAGGTGGAACTGCCGCCGCAGCTTCCCAAGGTCTGGGGTGATCGGACACGACTTGGCCAGGTCATGATCAACCTCGTGAGCAACGCCAACAAGTACACTCCGGAAGGAGGTGCGCTCGTCATTGGCGCGGAGGCTTCTGCCAATCACTGGGATCCGGAGGGCGCAGGGCAGGTCGTCCACCTCTGGGTGAGGGACAGCGGCATTGGGATCAGCCCGGAGGACCAACCCAAGATCTTCCAGAAGTTTTTCCGCTCGGAGGATCCAAAAGCACGTGAGGTGCCTGGAACGGGCCTTGGCCTCAATATCACAAAGAGCCTCGTGGAAATGCAGGGCGGGCGGATCTGGTTCGAGAGCCAGCATCAACGCGGGAGCACGTTCCACTTCACAGTTCCCGTGGCGGAGGGTTAGACATGACGCTTCTTGCCGGTGTCGGCATTGCCCAGGCGCTCGATGGACGCGAGGCGGGATTGCAAGCGGCGCATCAGGCTTTGAATCGACTTGGCGTCGGAACGCCGAGCCTCGCAATTCTGATCGCCTCGAGCCAGTATCAACCCCGGGAGGTCATGAGTGGGGCAGTCAGCCTGCTGGGCGACGCGCCCATGATTGGATTCAGCACCCCGGCCGCACTCACCAACGCCGGTCAGCATCCGCACTCCGTCACGGTGGCACTGCTCGGCGGTGATTTTCAGGCTGAGTCTCACTGGTTCTCTGGGTACGCTCAGTCGGGCCGTGAGACTGCTCATCGCCTGTTGCAGCTCGCAGCGGGCAATAAGGCCAATCAAATCATGCTGTGCTTTGCTGATGGCTTCAACGGCGACGCTGAACAGTTCTGCGCGGCCATGCAGCCCACTTCCCTCTTGGTCGCTGGGGGTCTTTCGAGCGGCGACCTGCATTCGGGCAATACCTATCAGATGGCTGGTAACCAAGCTGGAACGGGTAGCATGGCGGCCGCTTTCCTGCGTGGCAATATCCGCGTTGGCGTCGGCTATGCCCATGGCTGGGACCCAGTAGGCAGTCAATTCCGTGTCACCCGCTCCCGAGGCTTCTGGCTTCGGACCCTGAATGGTCGTCCTGCCTCCGAGACGTACGCAGAACTCTTCGGCCATCAGGCTCGCGACTGGGCCTTTCCACCTCTGAGTTACCTGGTCCGCCTGTATCCGCTCGGCGTCGAGCAGGGAGATGAGTTGGTCGTGCGTTCGCCGATCCGCGTCGAGGCCGACGGGAGTTTCCGCATGAACAGCGCCATTCGCGAAGGCGTGGACGCGTATCTCTTGGTTGGGAGCCGGGCGGCCTGCTCGAAAGCCGCTACTCTGGCGGCGCAGCAGGCAATCCTTGCACTGGGCAGCACCAAGCCCGCGTTCGTGCTCATTCTTGCGGACATCGCCTGGCAAATGCTGCTCGAATCCAATCCCGGAGCCGAAGTCGCGGCGATACAGGATGTCCTAGGTTCTGAGGTCCCGATTGCGGGCGGCTATACCCTTGGGCAGATCGTCCCCTCTGTAAATTCCCGTACGTTCCCGTCAGAAAACACTCCACCTCGCTTCTTGAATCAGCATATTGTAGTTCTTGCCTTTGGCGATTCGGGCAAGCACTAGGTTACTGCAGCGATCCCCATCAGGCTGTCCGGGCCCCATGTCCGTCCGCCCGCGTGGACGGGCTCTTAACGCCTCCCCGTTCATGCATTAAACTCGGGCATACCGCGGCACGGTCAGACAAGATGCTCCCCCTGCTTTGCGCCGCCGATGTACCGATACCGTTCTTGAGGGTCGCGTGAGGAGTTATGTCGCGTCGTTGGCGCCTGCTTGGACTCCTGCTTCTGGGCCTGGCTTTTCTGAGCACGCTTGCACTGCATGCGTATCTCGGAACATACAGCCGTTTCATCGCTGACGATTACTGCTCGGCCGGCATGGCCAAGCGCTTCGGCGTGCTTCGGGCCGTTTGGTACTGGTATCTGAATTGGACCGGCCGCTACTCGGCCAGCGCGCTGGATGCAGTCTTTGGCTTGCTGGGACCGGCGGTCACGCCGTTCGTTCCCGCCATTGTTCTCCTCATGTGGCTCGCCGTCCTGACCTGGACTTCCGGCTTGTTCTTCTCGGGTCAAGCCAGGCTCAGGCTTCCCGAGTCTCTCGGGCTCGCGCTGGCTGCTCTCTTCCTGACCTTGATACTCAGCCCCAACGTGCCCCAATCGCTCTATTGGGGGCAGGGAATGCGCTCCATCGTGCCGCCGTTGATCCTCGGCTCCGTGTTCGCAGATCTCCTGCTTTTATTCATCCGGCGTCGACGGCCGGCCGGCAGAGCTGCGCTTTGGCTCGTGCTGGCTTTCGGCCTGGCTTTCTTCATGGGCGGCCTCAACGAGACTTTCACGGCCCTCGAACTCAGCTTGCTCGTTTCCGCACTGTTCCCTATTCTGACTTGGAAAGACGCCGCATCGAATCGTAGTGTGGTCGCGTTTCTAGTCGCCGGCGTTGTGGGAGCTGGCCTTGCCTTTCTGGTCGTGGTGAGCGCGCCCGGCAACGTTTTTCGAGAAGCGTTCTATCCGCCACCTCCGGGCCCCGTGGGGATCCTCCGGATTGCAGCAGCTGGCTTCGCAGACTTCCTTGGGACTTCATTCGGCCGACTGGATCGACTGATGGCAGTGATCGACGCGCTCGGCGTGTCAGCCTTTCTTGGCCTGCAGGTCCCCCTGGCGCGAAGCAGAGTTTGGGTCGTGCCGGCTGTGCTGGCTGCCGGCCTGGCCTTCGCGTTCGTCTGCTTCCTGCCGGCGGCATATGGGCTCTCTGATGTGCCGCCGGATCGAACCCTCATGATACCGGCCTACCTGCTTGCTGTCGCGTTGATCGTAAGCGGATTTCTTATCGGTGGCTTCCTTGACCTCAGAAGCGCCGCAGGTGCCTGGCGACCAGCCCTCGAGGTCACCCTGCTCGGCGTTGCCGCACTGGGCTGCTTCACCTCGGTCTTCCTCGCGGACCGCCAATTGCTCGCGAGCCGCCAGGCTTATGTTGATTACGCCTACAATTGGGACGGGGTCAACGCCCTGATCCTCAACGCCCGCAACCATGGGCAGACCCAGGTAACGATTCGGACACTGCCTAACTGGGCCGATCTGGACGAGCCGAACGACAATCCCAAGTTCTGGGTGAATGTCTGCTACCGCGAGTACTACGGCATAGAGGTGCTTGCAGAAAGCCAGCCATAGTGGCCGCCAGAGTGGCGCCCTGTCTTGCTTATTGACTAGCGGGAACTCACTGAAGAGTCCATCTCATTCCTCCCGCAAAGAGACAAGCAGAAGGCTTCCGCAGCCTGAACGGCTCCGGAAGCCTTCATCTTTCAGGCCGCTATGCTAACCTTGGGTAATGCCTGTATTGCAGCTTGGACGGCCTCAGCCGGATATTCGTAATCTTCCAGTTTGCCGCCCAAGTACGCCTCGTAGGCACCCAGATCAAAGTGACCGTGACCTGACAAGTTGAACAGGATGACGCGCTTCTCCCCTTTCATCTTGGCATCAAGCGCCTCGTCGATCGCAGCCCGGATGGCATGCGCGGACTCCGGCGCCGGAACGATGCCCTCCGCACGTGCAAACTGGATCGCGGCTTCGAAGGTGGGTTTCTGTCTCACCGCCACGGCCTGGATCAGGCCGGCATCATAGAAGGCGGATAGGCTCGGCGCCATGCCGTGATAGCGCAGTCCGCCCGCATGGATGGAGGGCGGTACAAAACTGTGACCCAAGCTGTGCATCTTGACGATCGGGACCATTTTGGCCGAGTCGCCATAGTCGAACGCATACACGCCTTTTGTGAGTGATGGGGCAGCCGTCGGCTCAACCGCCAGAAGACGGGTGTGCCTGCCGTTCTTCAGGTTCTCCCGCAAAAACGGATACGCGATGCCCACGAAGTTGGAACCACCGCCGACGCAGCCGATCACGACATCGGGATACTCGTTCGCTAGGTCCATTTGCTTCAGGGCTTCCTCACCGATCACGCTCTGATGGGTCAGGACGTGGCCCAGCACCGATCCCAGGCTGTACTTCTTCTTCCCGCCGGATGTCACCGCGGCTTCCACCGCCTCGGAGATCGCAATCCCGAGTGACCCCGGACTGTTCGGATCATCCTTAAGCACCGAACGGCCGTAGCTCGTCCGGTCGGTTGGGCTCGCGAAAACCTGGGCGCCGTAAGTCTCCATCATCACACGCCGGTAAGGCTTCTGTTGATACGAAACCTTCACCATGTAGACTTCCAGCTCCAAGCCAAAGAAACTACAGGCGGAGGCGAGAGCCGATCCCCACTGCCCAGCGCCTGTCTCGGTGGCTAGAGCTCGCGTGCCTGCTGCCTTATTGAAGAAGGCCTGGGGAATCGCCGTGTTCGGCTTGTGGCTGCCGGCGGGCGAGACGCTCTCATTCTTGTAGTAGATGTGGGCGGTCGTGTCCAGCGCCTTTTCGAGCCTGCGCGCCCTAAGCAAAGGTGTCGGTCGGTAGAGCTTGTATACGTCGCGCACCTCGTCGGGGATAGGGATGAATCGCTCGGTCGATACCTCCTGCAGGATCAGTTCCATCGGGAACAGCACGGACAGGAAATCCGGCGTGACCGGCTCCAGGGTGTCAGGGCGTAGGACCGGGGTGGGTGGCAGTGGACTGTCGGCTTGGATGTTGTACCAAAACTTCGGCAGATCGGCTTCATCTAGTAGAAATCTGGTTTTGTCACTCATTCTGTTCTCCTTTTGAATTCAAAATTGAGGGCAGGCGCACAGACCTGTAGATCGCCTATAAGCGAACAGCAAGCGCGCTCCGCCGCCTTCAGGGCGGGTGAAATGTGATCGTGAGCCTCATGGCGGCTCTAGGGGACAAATAGCGGGGCTGCATCATCCGGCTTCCGGCTGTTCTGCTGCTCCTGCAGCACCTGATTCGCCGGCAGTGATGCGTCCTCCACCTGCGGGACGAATTGATCGCGCGGTCCTGCATGCTCATCGCGAGTCTCTCGTTCCAGGATCTCGGTTGGCGACTTCATGGCATTCCTTTCTTGGCACACGGTCATCCCGCGCCAGCGTTCTGCACCGAACAAAAAGAGCGTTCATCCCAAATGGGACGAACGCTCTGGTCCGTGGTGCCACCCAACTTAGGCTGACCTGGTCGCTTAACGAAATCTCCCCGATGAAGCATCAGGGAGAAAAGCCAGCCTCACTCTTCGGGTACGAGCCGCATTCGACGGCCGATACCTTAGCCCTGTAACGGGAGCACCCGGTTCAGATACTTGGGCTTGCGCCCTTTCGCCTCGCAGCTCGGAGGTCCATTCGGCGCCATCATCGCGGGCAGGGTTTTCACCGGTCGCCTGCTCTCTAAACCGCCGTTCGGCGCGTACTCGTCCCCGTCAGAGCTTTTGTATATTGGACGGAATCATAAGCGCGACCGGAGCGGTGTCAAGCCCGCCCGGGCTGCGACTTCAGTGCCGGCAGCAGTACAATAGGAAATGGGAGAGAGCCGCTGCTGACCTGGAAAGGAGAGTGAAGTGCGCCCGTCGGGATTCGCTCAGCTGGCTTCGTGCCTGATCCTGCTCGGCTGCACGGCGTGCAGCGTGCCTTTCACATCGGTGACGCCCACGCCGACTTCACGGCCTCGCCCAAAGCATACCTCGACTCCTCAGCCCGCGGCGGCCACCGCGCAAATCGCGCCTGCGATGCCAGCAACCGCCCCGGCACCGACTTCAGCCTCCGCATCTCCCATCAACCAGGCCTCTCCGTCCGGCTTCTGCTCGGATAATCAGGTGACGGTGCTCATCGGCAAATTCAAGTCCGCGGTCTTGACCTCCAACGGGCCGCTGCTTGCCTCCCTCGTCAGCCCCGCCCATGGTATGGACGCGCGTTTGTTTCGCAACGGCCGCGTCGTGAACTATGACGCCGAGCACGCCAAATTCCTCTTCGCCACTACCTTCGTTGTGGATTGGGGTTTAGCGCCCGGCAGCGGCCTGGATACGCAGGGATCCTTCCACGACCTCATCGTACCGGCGCTGGTTGACGTGTTCAACAGGACCTACACCTTGAGCTGCAACCAGCTGCAGGTCGGCGGGACAACCTACCAGGCCACCTGGCCCTACACCGGCATCAATTTCTACTCGGCGTACTATCCGGGCACCGAAGCGAACGGAGACCTTGACTGGCACACCTGGCTGCTGGGCATCGACTATTCCAGCGGCAAGCCGTATCTCTACGAAATCATGCAGTTTCTGTGGGAACCCTAGCGAAGCAGCCGTCCTCCTGACAAGCCTTGCGTCCCACCGCGGAGGCCGGCCACGGGTGCTGCCGGCCTCCGCGCATTAACGAAAGGCGACTCTCGTCGTATACTTGGGCCGTGCTCCTTATTGCAAGAAATTGCAATAACAACATATGACCCTTAACTCGGAATTAGTCCCCCGGCTTCACTCGCGCGGATTCCGCGTCACGTCTCAGCGGATGGCCATCCTTAATGTATTGAGCCGGTCAGGCACGCATCTGACGCCTGTTCAGATCCATGCACGAGCCTGCCGCGAACTGCCGGGCCTCACGGGACCGACGGTGTACCGCACATTGGAGAAGCTGGCCCGCACCGGCGTGGTGTGGCCGCTGCATCTCGAGAACGGCCACCTGGCGTACGAACTGGCCGGCAGGAATCATCATCATCTCGTATGCACGTCCTGCGGTGAAGAGATTGAGTTTCCAGGAATGTCCCTCGATGCAGTCTATGCGAAGCTGGAGGCATCAAGCGGTTACATGCTCAATCGTGATCACCTCACCCTCACCGGCCTCTGTCCCAAGTGTCAGAGGAACCGCACCAGGAAAAAGCCCACCTGAAATGAGCTCCCCTTCTCCACGCCTAAGGTTCCTGGCCATCTACTATGCAGCTGTCTGCCTGTGGCTCGGAACCACTGCGATGCACATCCCCGACGGATACTTGAGCCCCGTCTCTTCGCTGATCATGTTCGCCTTGGTCCTGCCGTTCTGGACGATCGGCGTTCGCAGGATTCGCGCCACGATGAACGCCCGCAGCGTCCCTCTCATTGCCCTGCTCGCGGCCTTCTCGTTTGTTGTCATGATGTTCAATGTGCCGCTGCCAGGCGGGACGACTGCGCACGCGATTGGCGCCTCTCTTGCAGCCATCCTCCTCGGTCCCGAGACAGCCACGATTGCAGTCTCGATCGCCCTGGTCATCCAGGCTGTCTTCTTTGGGGACGGCGGCATCCTTGCTCTCGGCGCCAACAGCTTCAACATGGCCGTGGTCGTGCCTTACATTGCGGCCGCCTTGTATCGACTCCTCTCAAAAGGCACGCCACTGAACTCATCCCGCCGGCTCGTGGGCGCCGCCGTTGGCGGCTGGGCCGGATTGACAGTGGCTGCCCTGTTTGCCGGGATCGAGTTCGGCCTGCAGCCTTTGCTCTTTACGTCGGCCGATGGATCACCCCTGTACGCACCCTATCCTCTTGCCATCGCCATACCTGCCATGGTGATCCCGCATGCCTTGACCGCGTCGGTGGTTGAAGGATTGCTGACCGCGCTGATTCTGGGCTATCTGCAACGATCGAACTCCGCTCTCATCGAGGCTGGCGATGGAACAGTGCGCTCAGCCGCTGTAGGAAGCTGGCGAAGTCTCAGATGGCTCTGGATCGGCCTCCTTGTGCTCATGGTCGCCTCGCCGCTTGGCTTGTTGGCGCCTGGCACGGCCTGGGGTGAATGGGGCACACAGCAATTGCGAGCGCGGGGCTTGGCCACGATACCCGCGGGCTTGCAGCAACTCTCCGGACTTTGGGGCGCGCCCCTGGCCGGCTATCGCCTGAGCTCCCTTGGAAATGCAAGTCTCGGATACATTCTGTCGGCTGCCCTCGGAATTCTCGTGATTGCCATCGTAGTCTGGCTGTTCAGCCTCTTGGTGGCCAGGGCTCCCAATTCCTCCGATCACACCAAGTAGGTTCTTGCGCCGCCAAACGAGGCTGGCGGTCAGAGATCATGTCAACACTGCTGCAAAACCCCGCCCCACCGCATCGGGCTTCGCACCGGGTGAATTCACTCGAGGAGGCCTTGAATGGCATAACCCAGGCGCTGGAACAGGATCTGTTCGCCGAGGAGGTCAGTCACCGGCAAGGCCTGTTCCAATCCCTGGATGCCCGGGTCAAGGTCATTTCTGTTCTGGCATTTCTGATCAGCGTGAGCCTGTCTCGAAGTCTGGCTGTCATCGCTTCAGTCTATTTGATCGTCCTCGTCCTTGCGCTCTTGTCGGCCGTGCCGGCAGATGTCTTGGTCAAGCGTGTCTGGCTTGCACTTCCCTTCTTCACCGGACTGATCGTGGTACCCGCCCTTTTCTTAACTCCCGGTCCGCCCCTGCCTGCAAGTTCTGCCCTGGGCTTGCCATTACCCGCTCGGGCGTGACCACGGCGCTCTTCCTCCTGGCGCGGGTTAGCACTTCCGTCTCACTTACACTTCTCTTGGTCCTCACCACCCCGTGGAACACGGTGTTGAGCGCCCTCACGGTCCTGCGCGTGCCCGAGGTCGTCGTCCTGATCCTCGGGATGACCTATCGCTACATCTACCTGCTCCTGCACGCGGCCAACGACATGTTCTTGTCACGCAAGAGTCGCATGGTCGGCCGCCTTGGCACGTCGGAGAATCAGAGAATGCTTGCAGCCATCGGCGGGACACTCCTGGGCAAGTCCATCAGCCTGAGCAATGAGGTCTATCTGGCAATGCAGTCCCGCGGCTTTCGCGGCTCGCTCGTGACCCTCAAGCCCTTCAAAATGCGGCCGGCGGACTGGGCTTGGCTCGCCATTCTTGGGACCCTTTCTGGGGCTGCCATTCTTCTGGGAATATAGCCTCGCTATGATACCTGTCGTGAGCACCGAACTCCATCTTTGAAGTCTCAGATGTTTCCTACGCCTATGAGGGAAAGCAGGCGGCCCTGGATCACGTCAGTCTGAGCATCCCGGCCCGTAAGTCCCTCGTCATCCTCGGTGCAAACGGCTGCGGGAAGAGCACTCTGCTTAAGCTGCTGGACGGTCTGTATTTCCCGACCGGGGGAACCATTACTGCATTCGGAACGCCCCTCAGCGAGGAGGCGCTTCGCGATGATGACTTCAACTTCGCCTTTCGCCGTCGGGTCGGCCTGGTATTCCAGGATTCCGACGTCCAGCTCTTTTCACCTTCCGTTATGGATGAGTTGGCCTTCGCCCCACTCCAACTCGGCCTGTCGCGGGCCGAGGTTAATCAACGAGTGGACTCGGCTCTCGCCGCCCTCCGGATAGAGAAGCTGCGTCATCGCGCCCCGCATCATCTTTCCGGCGGAGAGAAGCGCCGCGTCGCCCTGGCTTCTTTGCTCACCCTGGAACCCGAGGTTTGGCTGATGGACGAGCCGACCGCCGGCCTCGATCCGCGCAGCCAGTCCTGGTTGGTGGAATTCATCCTGCAGCAGCGCGATCAAGGAAGGACCATCGTCACGGCAACCCATGACCTGGGCTTGGTCGAGGAGATCGCGGACACGAATCTACGTCTTCTCAGAGGATCATCAGGTGGCGGCCGCCGGGACATCCGCAGAAATCCTGGGCGACCACGATCTGTTGCACCGGTGCAACCTGTACCACTACCATACGCGGTCCCTTTGAGGCTTGCGCGGGATGACGAAAAGACGCTTCCGGAGGTGCTCGGAAGCGTCTTTCCTATCGTCCTGTTTGACGGCAGTCGGCCTACAAACCCGCGGCTTTTCGTAGATCAGCGGCTTTGTCAGTCCGCTCCCACGGAAACTCGATGTCGTCGCGTCCGAAGTGTCCATAGGCTGCCGTCTTTCGATAGATTGGCTGCCGCAGCTTCAGATCGCGAATGATGGCGCCCGGCCGCAGGTCGAAGTAATCGGTGATCAGGCCTACGATCTTCTCGTCGGGGATCTTCCCGGTGCCGAATGTTTCCACATTGACCGACAGCGGGTGAGCCACGCCGATCGCATAGGCGACCTGGATCTCGATGCGGTCTGCCAGACCGGCTGCCACCACATTCTTGGCTGCATAACGTGCAGCATAAGCCGCCGAACGATCGACTTTTGTCGGGTCTTTCCCGCTGAACGCGCCGCCGCCGTGCCGTCCCATCCCGCCGTACGTGTCCACGATGATCTTGCGCCCGGTCAAGCCCGCATCCCCCATCGGCCCGCCGATCACGAAACGCCCGGTGGGGTTCACGAAGATCTTGATGTCCTTGTCCAGCATGTCCGCAGGCATCGAAGGGTAAATGACGTTCTCTATGACCTGTTCGGTGATCTCGGCGTGCGAGACATCCGGGGCATGCTGGGTGGAGACCAGGACCGTGTGGACCCGCTTCGGCTTACCCTCGCTGTATTCCATGGTCACCTGGCTCTTGCCGTCGGGGCGCAACCAGGGAAGGCTTCCGTCTGCGACGCAACTCGGCAAGCCGGCGGGTTAGCCTGTGTGCAAGATAGATCGGCATGGGCATCAGGGTTTGGGTTTCAGTGCACGCAAATCCGAACATCATGCCCTGGTCGCCCGCGCCGATGGCTTCGATCTCCGCCTCGCTCATTTCGCCCGCTTTGGCCTCCAGGGCCTTGTCGACCCCAAGGGCGATGTCACCGGATTGCTTTGCGATCGCAACCAGCACGCCGCAGGAATTGCCATCAAAGCCCTTGTCGCTGGAATGTCGTATCCGATCTCCGTAATTACTTTGCGGGCCAACTCATCGTAGTTGAAGTTGGCACGCGTGGTAATCTCTCCAAGCATGGCCACAAACCCGGTCTTCGTGGCCGTCTCGCAGGCCACCCGTGATGTGGGATCCTGTTCGAGGCAGGCATCCAGCACGGCATCGGAGATCTGGTCGCAGATCTTGTCCGGATGACCTTCCGTGACTGATTCAGAGGTGAACAATAAGCGAGGAGAGGTCATAAAACTATTGGTCATCGAAAGCTAAGTCCTTTCGGAAATGAAATTGCCCTCCGGACTCGAAAGGGCAATTTGCGTATGGGGCACGGCTGCCCTCTCATCTTCCAGAACATCCTTCTGTCGGAATTGGCACCTTCGTCTAGCTTCGGAAATGCCCACCGCAGTATAGTCGCCGCTCCCCTTTGGGTTGCGTCTGACTGCGGTCGGCATGTCCAGACTGACAAACTAGATCAGGTTGTCGAGGCATCATCGGGCCGGATCCCTCCGCCTCTCTGGATAAGAGTGCCGATCAGGGCTATTAGATTGCCCGGGATAATACCACAGGTCAATCGATGCGTCAATTAAATGCGAGCTGACATGTCTCTACGGGCTGCAACCGGTGAGATCGTAGGTCGGCTGAAGGAAATCATTAATTGCCTTTTCCGCGTCGCAGTACCCGGGATGGACCAAGATCGCCCTGTTCCAATCCGCGAGGGCGCCTTTTGCATCACCTTTGCGCAGCAGACCATACCCATGCCAGAGCAGCGCCTCTTCGGAGTAGTAGCCGTTGATGGGTTTGTACGTGTTTTCGGTCAGCTGGATCAGATAGTCTATTCGATCGGCGTTGTAGTAAGCGACGAAAGGCCAGAACTGATAGCGCGTCATGCGCTGCGGCAAACCAATCGTGAATGCCTTATCGAACGCCTCGGCAGCTTCCGTGTACCGCTCGAAATAGACCAGGGTGCTGCCAAGGTCGAACCAGGCGAATGCGTCTTTCGGGTCCGCAGTGGTGGCTGCCTGCACAATCTCCAACGCGTTCTGCCTGTTCTGATGTGGATCCCAGTTCGCTCCCAGGATTCCCTTCACCTCGTCTTCCTCCTGGGGGAGGTAGATCACCATGTACAGGTAATTAAACGGCTTCCAGTCGATCATGAGTTGATCATACGGCACTTGTTTGTCCGGTCCACGCAGCGGATCTTGGGCAGTAAACGTGCTGGTCGCGTCGTTGTATCCAGTGATCAGCAGGTAATGGGCATCCCACAGATCGTCCCGCGGTCCGTTCGAATCCTCGGGCGGCAGCTTTGAGGCCTCTTCGATCACAACCCCGTAATTGGCAGCCAGAAGCCGCTTCAGGGTGTCGATATCACCCGCCACCCGGTATTCCGCCCGCAGCCAGCCGGCATGATTGAGCACAAAGTAGCGCAGCTCTTCAGGGTTGACGTTTCGATCCTGGGGCACCGGCTTGATGACGGCTGCAATGTCGTCTTGGCTGCCGGTCCAACCGTACATGCGCAGCGCCATGGCCAGCGTGGCTGGTCCGCAGTTGTTTATTCCCTGCCGCTCGTAGGTCGGTGAAGGCAGTGAGATCTCAGGCGGCGGGGGCGCCAGTGTCGCGGTTGGCTCCACTGTGGCCGCGGACGTGGCAGTTGGTGGCTCTGGCGTGAAGGTGGCGAACGGAGTCGAAGGAACAGGCGTTGGCATCGGCCCAACGGGATCGATGACATTTTGCAGATACGTGCTCCAGACCACATAACGCCATTCGAGGCGCGACTTGATGGCGGGAACTTGAGACAGCCCGGCAGCCGCCAGGAGAATGCCTGCAAGTCCCGTGATCAGGAGTATGGAAGGCCTGCGAAACATGTTTGCAAGTGTAGCAGAGTTGAATGAGCGATTTCTTAAAGCGCCACGGGCGGGCGCTGCATCCCACCCGATCTGTTCGGGAATCAGGGCCTCCGGCAGAGTCGCCGTTTCAACTCCGCGGCCCGGATTCCTGCTGTCCCGCCTACTCCGCCTTGATGCGCGCCCGCTCGAGGAGTTGAGTGAGAGGTTTCAGCTCGGACACCGGTACCGCCAGAATTCCTCGTTCGAGTGCGGCTGTACAGAAGGACACGGCTCCCCTCATGGAGGAGTCTCGCGCGCTGCCTGAACTGCTCCCGAGTGATCCAGCCGGCCACATAGATGTCGGTGCCATTGATCCAGATGTTGCGCCACTCCGTAGCATCGACGACCTGCGTTTCCTTCCTGGATGGCGAGCGAATGCCGAGCCGTCCCGTGGGTCGCGCCCCGACATGCAGGTACGTGACCGAGTGAAAATCGTCCGCGACCTCGAGGCGAGTGCGAGGTGGGAGTACCACCGAGCGCGCCAAGTTTCCCGGGTCGCGATCCTGCCCCCCGATTTCAAGCGCCAGCGCCTCGAGGTCCTCAGACTTAAGCACCAGAGGGCCCAGCGGGATCCAGGCCCGCGGATGTGCCCAGCTGCCCGGCATGACGTGGACAAGATGCATCCGCCCTTCGGATTCGCGAGACCTTCCGCCGTCGGCGGGCGAGTCCGCGTTCGTCCCGAGCGCAAAGGCGATCAGATACAGATCGTGGTTGGACTGACCTTCGGCTGCATATTGATCCACAGGCACCAATGCTGGAGCCTCAAGTATCAGCCCCGGGTCCATCTGAATGGAATAAATCTGATTCCGATTGGTGATTAGGAATGTTCGGATGTCGCAGCGCTGGCCGCGCAGCATAACGTCGAAGTGGTTCGGAGCAGTGAAAGGCACTGCCCCTCTGACTTCAAATGGGATTCTCTTCTCGACCAGATGGCGGCGTAGGGCAATCTCCACCGCCACCTGAGCAACCGTGTGCCGCAGAACATTGCGTGCCGCATACCCCGCCTTGGTGTAGAGTTGCGGCAAAGAATAGCAAGCGTATGAAATTCCACCTTGGGTGAGATCCAGTTTAAAGTCCAGGCGCAGAATGTCGCCGGCATTGATCACTTTGCCCCCATGGATCGCTGCGGAAGCAAGCCGATTGGGATCGGCGCCCTCCGCCGTTTCACGCTTCGCTACTCATTTCGGAATTGAAGGCAGTAGTGGTGAAAAGTATTGCTCACCCAGGCGGAACCAAGGCCGTAAGGAGCCAAAGCCTGGTTGTCCTGGCACCAAATCTTCTCGTCCTTTAGGCTGTAGATCTTGCCGAGCTCCCGACCCAAATCCCATGCCAGCGGATAGATCTTGCCCCCCTTCTTTACGTTCTTGACGATGACCGTAAGGTATGCCTTTCGCAATAGAAAGGGCTTGAGCCCGGCATAGATCGATACCAGCCGCTCCACGAAGGCGCCGTAATCGTGGATATTACCCAGGTCCTTCGGATCATCCGAGTAGAAGACGTCCATCTGGGAATTGCCCCGCCGCCGCTTTTGCGTACCTGCCCCTTTTGCATGCAGCATATCCCAGTATGGTGGAGAGGTAAGCACATAGTTGATGGGAGGCAGGTGTTGTGATTCAATATCAGACGCATCCCCTTGTGTGATCTCGCAGGTCAGGGCTCGAAATGACTCCCCCAGCTTACGGCGCTCTTCAGCGATGATCTGCGTGGCGATATCAACGTATCTGGCATTCAACTCGATCCCGTAGGAGCTGCGGCCCGCCCGCAGTGCTGCCACCAGGGTGGAACCCGTTCCAGCCATTGGATCGAGCACGGTCTCCCCGGCTTTGGTGAAGAACTCAATGAATTCGCGTGCCATCGTTTCCGGGAACTTCGCCGGATGGACCAGAACGCCGGCTCGTCGCGGCGGCGGATTGTGGATGAACCATGACTTCTGGAACTTGATCCAGGCCTTTGGTTCCAGATCATTCAATCGGTTCTTGATCACGTCGCACTCCGATGGAAATAGATCGTTTTACGGCGCCGGAGGAGTGACCGCCGGTTCGTACGTCACAGAGTAGACTTCCAGATCGGAGAATGTTACCGTCACCGGGCTCGTTCCTGCCGCGTGGGCAAAGACCCCGATCGCGCCCGCGGGATAGCTCTTGTCAACCGCACTGAACTGATATCGGCCGTTCAGGAAGAAGTGAAATTCCTGCCCCGCCGCCCAGACCCCCAGCCGGACCTGCCCCGGCGCTCCGGCCGGTACATCGGCGCTCGCGAGCGGTGCTTGCAGGACCCGGGCTGACGACAGGCTGATCCGCTCAGCGCCGGCCGTACCGTTGCACGCCAGCGCAAAACGATAGTACGCGATGTGATTCGGAGCCCGGAAGACTAGGCCGTAATCATCCGCGTCCTGGCATAGACTGGGCTGCGCTGTGATCTCTGCGTACATATCGCCGAAGACCTGCCCGGAACGAAAGCTCACGACGGGCGCAATCCCCGGTTGTACCGCGATGGTCAGGCGATTCCCGTCCACGGCCACAGAGGCCTGGTCCGATGCGGCCACGTTCCAGACGTCCGGCGATGAGAAGTTGTCCGTCAGCACCGGGCTCCCAATGCCTGGCTTCATGTCCGGCGTCGGCTCCTGCACGGGCCGGGGCCCGGGCGTGGATGTGCTTGTCGCTGGGAACCAGACAATCGTTGCGGTCGGCGCCGGCGTGAAAGTGTCGGGCGCAACGTTGGGCAGGGACGGAACCGCAGCACTATTGGCACAGGCGGACAGCAAGCCGGTGGCAGCCGCAAAGACGTATCCTCTCATCCAACGAATTCGGTGGGAAGTCACAGGCTGTTGTAAAATAAGCTTTGCGCCCGAACACTCCGAGGCGGTCTCGCACTCGCAACAATCCCTTGGTTCTCTCCCGGGATTGCTAACGTATCTTTGAGCCCCTTAGCATCAAATGCACTTTCACATTCTAGCATATAAGGAGCGGACGATGGCGACGTTTGACTCGCGGGACCACAAGACCGTGCTGGTCACCGGCGCGTGTGGAGAGATCGGTCAGGCGCTCGTGCAGGAGCTCTCGCACCGCGGCGGCTTCACGCTCGTAACTGCGGATCTCGTCCCGCCCCCACCGGCGATCGCGGACCTCGTGGCCGAGCACATCCAAGGGGATCTTGTATACAAGATCAAGACCTTCTACGATTACGATTTCGATGTCATCTTTCATTTGGCGGCCTCTCTCTCGTCGAAGGCCGAGGTAGCCACCGAGGAGGCGCATCGCATCAATGTCGAGGGCACGATGCAGCTGCTGATGCTGGCCGCCTATCGTTCGGAGAAATACCGCAAACCCGTCAAATTCCTGTTCCCGAGTTCGATCGCAGCCTACGGCATGACCCTTGCGGAAAAGCAGGCGTCCTCTCGGGTGAAGGAAGCCGAGTTCAACGAGCCGCACACGATGTACGGGTGCAACAAGCTCTACTGCGAAAAGCTTGGCATGTATTACAGCCGCTACAGTGGACAGCATCACCTTGATCCAAACCCACCCGTCATGCTCGATTTCCGCGCCCTGCGCTTTCCAGGCCTGATCTCCGCCTTCACGCTGCCCAGCGGGGGCACCAGTGACTATGGACCTGAGATGCTGCACACCGCGGCCCAGGGTCGGCCGTATTCGTGCTTCGTTCGGGAGAATACGCGCATCCCCTTCATGGCCATGCCCGATGCCATCAAGTCACTGCTCATGCTGACCGATGTACCGCGAGAAACTCGGCCACGTGGTCTACAACGTCGCAGGGTTTGCGCTTACTGCAGGTGATTTCCGCGACCGCGCTCTCAAAGCCTTCCCCACTGCGCAGATCGATTTCGCGCCAAACCCGCGCCGGCAGGGCATTGTCGAACTCATGGCCGCAGGATGTCGATGATTTCCTCGCCCACCGGGATTGGGGATGGAAGCCCGACTATGGCGTCGACGCGTTCTTTGACGATTACTTCCTGCCGCAGATCAGACGACGGTATGCGACCGTCGCGGGTGCACCCGGCGCTTGATATAACGCCGGCCCTCCCTCAGCAGGTGGGAATCGGGTTCCTGATATAATCGCGCGAATGAACGTCGGTCGGTCTCTCGTTTTCTTCTTTTTCGTTGCAGCTGTCTTGCTCTTCGCGGTTTCTCTGCCGGCGCATGCCGCGCCTTCCGAGCAGCAATATTCCACCAATACGGCCCTTCCGGATGGACGCATCCTCTATGCGATCCAAGCCGGTGACACCTGCACTAAGATCCAGTTGCTGTACAACATCACCTTCGAGCAGCTGCGTCAGCTCAACCAGAATATCAACGTGGACTGCACGAACCTCATTCCCGGTCAGACGTTGTTGGTCGGCACCGGCGGACCGGCCGCGGCGCCCACGCACACGCCCGGACCATCTCCAACACCGGCTCCCCCCACTGTGACGCCCACCCCCTTTGCAGGCACGACCGAGATCTGCGTCCTCCTGTTCAATGACATCAATGGGAATGCGTTGCGTGATGCCGGTGAGAACGTGATCCTCGGCGGCGCCATCAGTGTCACGGAGATCACGGGCCAGTATTCGAAGACCTTGGAGACGGCGCTCAACCCCGATCCCACGGCCTATTCGGGGACCTGCTTCACGGATGTGCCCGAGGGCAGGTACAACATCGGCGTCGCCATCCCCGACAACTACAGTCCCACCGTCAATCTGACCTACACCCTTGATGTGAAGGCGGGCGAGACGGACTATGTGGACTTCGGGGCCCAGTCCCGGGAATCAACGGTCGCCCGACCGGGCGGCAGCGATTCCGGTGGAGGCGGAACCTCTCCTCTGCTAGGTTTTGTCGGCGGCATTCTTCTGCTCGGTGGACTGGGCCTAGGTTGGTACGCCCTCCGCCTGCGTTCCCCACAAGGCAAATTCAAGGGCAGTAGCTGGCTGAAGCGCTAGGCCGCGCGGACACCGGGGGGTAAGGTCTGCTCGTGCGATCCAACTAGCCCGGCGGCCAGTGCATTCCTCGTCCCCCCATCAGATGCACATGTAAATGAAAGACGCTCTGCCCAGCGTTCGTGCCGCTGTTGAGAACGAGCCGATAGCCGTCTGCATCGATGCCTTCCTGAACGGCAATCCTCCGCGCCACGGCCAGCAGCTGCATCAGGAGCTTCTCGTCCTCGGCTTGGACCTCGTTCAGAGATGCGATGTGCTTGGTCGTCACGATCAGAACATGGATGGGCGCGACCGGATGGATATCTCGGAACGCGACCACCTGCTCATCACGGTAGACGACGGATGCGTCGCTCTGACCGTTGACGATGCGGCAAAACACGCACGATTCGATGGACATGCTGTCGCGCTGGAACCTGCGCGGGCAGGCTACGGAATGGGCCCGTCCTTGGGCGCGCAGACGATGTCGTAGTACTGCATCTCAATGGCTTTGTTCTGCTGAGCATAAGCCGCTGCTTGGTCACCGATACTGCGTACCAGGTCCAGGTTCGGAAGCACCTGCGACGGCCAGTACCGTGGCAAGACCATTCTGGGGTCGTTGACGGGGCCTTCGGGGATATCCAGCGGCCGCGCCGGATCGATCTGGTCCGCCAGCGGTACCCAATTAAACATGATCGGGCCGCGCGGATTGATTGTGAATCCCAGGCGATACCCGAATTTCCGCGCGAACTCCACCGGCCGAAATCCGAATCCGCCGCCCGGCCATATGATCGCGATCGGAGTCTTGTGGAAATATGTCTGGATATTCGTGACCGAGCCCTCCAGTTCGCCTGTAATGAATGTGTCAGTGGAGCTGTCGCTCATCGGAATGTTGTGGACAACACCGTGCGCTTCATAGTCCACCCAGCCTTGCTGACCGAGGGCAACGTTTTCGGCCAGGACCGGGTCGCTGCCCCCTAAGGCGCTGATCCACGCATTGACCACCGGCCAGTGCCAGCTCTGCCAGTATGGCAGGAACCAGTCGGTAAAGTTGGAGGCCGCATGGCGGTCATCCTGGATCAGTACAACCGAGCGCTGGGGAATGTTGGCATTCTTGTCCAGGAAGTCGGCGAGCTGCGCCGCATCGATGGCCTGGAAGCCCATGTCATGCAGGCCGTTCATCAGCTTCTTGAAGTCGCTTCCGCCGATGTTCTTTGGATCAGTAACGGCCCCAGTGCCCCTCTCGATCGAGTGGAACATGACCACCAGGACGATCGTCCCCGGGGCGGCGTTGGTGGACGTCCACTTATCCTTCAGGTACTGGCATTCATCTTGGATGTAAGTGTGGGGCGCATCCAGAGGATTGAGCGCGCTCGCGGCATAGATCGGGGGCAGGGCTGGCGGCGTGAGTGGGGCCGTTCCTGTCGGGTTCGGCGTGACAGGCGCAACCGGGGTCCCCGCCGGCCGCGTCCCTTGAAGAGCGACCAACGCCGTCTGCACCGCTTGCGTCATCTGCGCGTTGATATCAACCGACGGCGCCGCGGGTCCACAGGCGGAACCCAGCGCGGCCAGCACCCCAAGCGTCAGGAATGCGCGGAAGAACTTCGACATATCTGGAGCTTGTCCTGTCAAGTCAAGCAACGGGATCTATCCGATGGCTGGAGCGGCCGTGATCGGAGTGCCCGCCGCGACCTTATTCGTTCGACTCGCCCTTGATAAAGGCTTCGACCATGTCGCGGCAGACGCTGTCCCGGAACTGTTTGGGTGGCGTTTTGAAGAAATAGGAGGATGGCCCGATAAGCGGGCCGCTCAGGCCACGGTCGAGGGCGATCTTGGCGCAGCGAATAGCATCGATCATCACTCCGGCTGAGTTGGGACTATCCCAAACTTCAAGCTTGGCTTCCAGGTTCAGCGGTACCTCGCCGAAGGTTGTCCCCTCCATGCGAATGTAGCACCACTTCCGATCCGTCAGCCACGGCACGTAGTCCGATGGTCCGACATGGATGTTGTCCTTCCCAAGATCGTACGGGATCATGCTGGTGACGGCCCCGGTCTTTGAGATCTTCTTGCTTTCCAGGCGTTCGCGTTCCAGCATATTGAGGAAGTCCGTGTTGCCGCCAAAGTTGAGCTGAAACGTGCGGTCGATTCGAACCCCGCGGTCGACAAAGAGCGTGGTCAGCACGCGGTGCAGGATGGTTGCGCCGACCTGGGATTTGATGTCGTCACCCAGCAGCGGGAGTTTCGCCTCCCGGAAGCGCTTGGCCCAATAATCCTGGGAGGCAATGAAGACCGGAATGCCGTTCACGAATGCGCAGCCTGCCTGCAGCACCTGCTCCACATACCATTTGGTGGCTTCCTCGGATCCGACGGGCAGGAAATTCACGACGACGTCGGTCTTAGTCTCTTTAAGCAGATTGGCAATGTCGGCTGTGGGGCCCGGTGCCTTCTCAATCACATCTGACAGGTACTTACCCAGCCCGTCGTGCGTCATGCCCCGCACCACCGGCACATTGAGGGCCGGGACTTCGGCGAACTTGTAGGTGTTGTTTGGGGGCGCAAAGATGGCATCCGAAAGATCCTCTTCGACCTTCGTGATGTTGATGTCGATCCCCAGAGTAAACTCGATATCCCGAACGTGATACCCCCCCAGATTGGCATGCATCAAACCCGGTATCAATGCATCGTCAGCGGCGTCCTTGTAGAAATGCACACCCTGAATGAGCGAAGAGGCACAATTACCCACTCCGATCACCGCCACACGAACCTTCTTGTCTGCCATGTTCGTCCTTTCCTTCCAGCGGGGTATAATTTTCGTGATAATACCAGATTGACTCACCATTCCAGACCAACGCTTGCCTGGATCATCTTACCCGGGGTGGTCTCCTGAAAACAACGTCAACTTCCGACAATACGGTTCAAGGGCGCGTTGCCGATCCAATCCGGGTCCGTCTCGAGCGCCTTTCGGCGCTGTCGCGGACGCTCGGCGGTCCCGGGACCCTTACATCCTTGCTGCGGCAGGTAATTGCGGCTGCCCGCGATCTGACCGGGAGTGAAGCGGCTTTCGTTCTCAAGCTTGACGAAGGTGGCCGAACCCTTTCTCTCCTGGCGGCACCTCCAGGCCACAAACCGACCCCATCCGGCGCGCCGATCATGCTCGATCAGAGCGCGGCCGGCCATGCGATCACGGAACGCCGGCCCATCCTCCTATCCCAGACCGAGGCCGATGTTGATCCCCTGGGAAAGGAGGACCTCGCCTTGAGCGCCGACACCCGCTCGGTGCTGGCTGTGCCTTTGATGGTCAGGGGGAACGCGCTGGGTGCACTCCTGGCGATCAACAAGTCCGGTCCGCATTATACCGGGGAAGACAGTGCAATTCTAGAGATCCTGGCGGCGCCCACGGCCATGGCGCTCGAAAACACTGCTCTCCAGCGCCGCCTGGAGCTGAGCTCCACGGCTTTTGCAGATCTGGATCGCCTCAAGACTGATTTCATCGCGATCACCTCTCATGAACTGCGCACGCCCCTCGGTCTAATTCTGGGTCACGCTACCTTCCTGCGTGAGCTCCTTGATCCACCCTATCGGGAGCAGTTGGAAGTTATCATCAAGAACGCCTCCCGCCTCAAGGAGATTGTAGAGAGTCTGGCCAATATGGACAATTTCAAGACCGGGGGTGCACGCCTGCACTTGCAGCAGTTCGCGCTGCAGGACCTGGTCGACGAGGTGCTGGACTCATACGCGGACACCGCCGCCAAACGCAACGTCGATCTGAGGGCGGAGTCTGGATCCCGAGGCCTGATCCTGGAAGCAGATCGGACAAAGATCACGATCGCATTGGGCAACCTGATCCGGAATGCGCTGGCCTTCACTGATGCCGGCGGGCACGTACTGGTAAAGTGCGAATCCCTGCAGCAGTTTGCGAAGGTCTCGGTGATAGACGATGGGGTTGGGATTCCAGCCAGTGACCTGCCCCGCGTTTTCGATCGTTTCTTCCAGGTCGAGTCGCATCTGACCCGCCATCACAGCGGCATGGGGCTGGGTCTCTCGGTGGCCAAGGCCATGATCGAGATGCACGGTGGACGGATTTGGGTGGAGAGCACAGAGGGCAAGGGCAGCGATTTCTCATTCCTCCTGCCATGCAAGCCGCTCGAATTCGGAGCCACCGGGGACGTGCCCGCCTAGACACCCGCCGATTACGGATGCCTTGAGCCCGCACTCTCTGGCGCCGGCCGTCTCAGTCCCTCGGCGCGGGCGCGGCAGCCTCACACATCAGTCTGGCATTTCCAGGACATGGAGCCGATCTTCGTTGTTGCTGGGCGTATCACGCGCGAATATATACTGCCTCCCGTAGGGGTGCCTCTTCTCGACGTGGCCGGCGGCAGCGCCCTGTACGCCGCAGGGGGCCTGTTACTCTGGGACACGGAGCTCGGGCTTCTCTCTCGCGTCGGCGAGGATTACCCCCGGGCGCGCCTGCGCGAAATCGAGTCCCGCGGCATCGACACGGCAGGCATCGAGATCATCCAGCAAAGCTTGGACCTGCGCTCCTTCTATTCCTACGACGGCAAGTTTGAGGGCACTCATGGCTCGCCCGTCTCGCAATTTGCCCGGAGAGGGCTGACCTTCCCGAAGGCTCTGCTCGGATATCAGAGTCCAGGCGAGTCCGCGAGCGAACGCGCCAAGCCAGGGGCGGCGGCCACAGCAGGCCTTCAGATCCCGTCTTCCTATCTTGAGGCCCGCGCCATCCATCTCTGCCCCCTGGACTTTGCGGCTCAACGCCGTCTCATCAGCGCCTTCAAGGCGGCAACGGTCGCAACCCTCACAGTGGATCCCTCACCAGACTGCATGGTTCCGCGTCTAATGAAGGAGTTGCGCGTGGCCTTGGCCGGGGTGACCGCATTCCTGCCTTCCGAAGAGGAACTTCGCAGCCTCTTCTGGGGACAAACCTATGATCTCTGGGAGATGGCCGCCAGCATCGCGGAGTCGGGTTGCGAGGTCGTTGTGATCAAGCGCGGTAGCGGCGGTCAGGCCGTGTATGATAGCCGCAGCAAGGACAAATGGGAGATCCCGGCCTATCCCGCCCGTCTCGCAGATCCAACCGGTGTCGGCGACGCATTCTGCGGCGGCTTCCTGGCAGGCTATCGCCGCACCTATGACCCGCTGCAGGCGGCCCTGTACGGCAACGTGTCGGCTTCCCTGAAATTGGAGGGCAGCGGCGCGCTCTATCCTCTGGGCACACTGTCGGGGCTGGCCGAGGCCCGACTGAATGTCCTTAAGGACCTGGTGAGGAAGGTGTAAGCGCGTGTCTATCAGGATCAGGCCGCTGATTTTGGACTCGAAGATCTCTCCGCCACCATTCACCCCATGAATCCTTCCATCGCCCGCCTGCTTGATCTCGCTCAGCAAATCCAGAAGATCCCCGCGCCTTCGTTCGACGAAGGTCAGCGGGCCGAATTCGTTCGCGATCTGTTCATTCAGGAGGGACTCCTCGACGTCTCTCTGGACTCGTTGGGCAACCTGTACGGACGCCTCGCCGGCACGGACCGGATGTCCCCGCTGATTATTTCTGCCCACCTCGACACCGTCTTCCCAAAGAACGTGATGCGCAGCAGCTCGCGCGAGTTCGATCGCATCCTCGGACCGGGGATCGGAGACAACTCATTGGGTGTCGCCTCCCTCGTCGGCTTGTTGTGGCTTATCCGTCAACGAAACGTAACTCTCCCGGGAGACGTATGGTTCGTAGCTAACGTGTGCGAGGAGGGTTTGGGCGATCTGCGGGGCATGAAGGCAGTGGTCGATCGCTTTCGGCAGGCTGTCCGGGCCTACCTGGTTCTGGAAGGTACGGCGCTCGGACACGTTTATCACCGGGCCATCGGCGTGCAGCGCTACCGCGTCATGGTACGGACGGCGGGCGGACACTCG
The DNA here is from genome assembly GCA_963739265.1 of uncultured Chloroflexia bacterium. GTDB lineage: Bacteria > Chloroflexota > Anaerolineae > Anaerolineales > Villigracilaceae > Fen-1038. The sequence continues at coordinate 434,560 of CAVTZR010000004.1, read as the reverse complement.
TGGTCGGATTATGGTCAGCCCTCCGCCATTCACGAGGCGGCTGTACTGGTGACACGCATCACGTCGCTCCCATTGCCTGCCGCACCCCGCACCACCTTGAACGTTGGGCTGATGTCCGGCGGAACAGGCGTCAACGTGCTGGCTTCCGAGGCTACATTCGAACTGGACGTCCGCTCCGAGAAGATCGAGTCCCTTGCCGCCCTGGTTGAACAGGTGGAGACCACGATCCGGTCAGCGCGCAGAGACGGAGTTGACGTCGAGCTGGAGATCATTGGAAAGCGGCCGGCTGGCGAGATCCCGGTGGATCACCCGTTGGTGCGGCTGGCAGGAGATTGTCTATCCGAGTTGGGATTGACGCCGACGTTCACCTCGGGCTCGACCGATGCCAATGTCCCCCTCAGTCTCGGCTATCCGGCGCTCGTCCTTGGCGTCACGACGGGCGGAGGCGCCCACACCCTGCACGAATACATCGACCTGCCTCCCGTGGAGGCCGGCATGGAACAGCTTGTTCGATTCGTGGAGCGGGTCTTTCGAATGGACTAGCTCGGACGGCCGGCCTACTTCAACCCCAGAACCTCATACACATCCAGCGGCTGTGTCTTGCCCTTGACAGTAAGCGGCGCGATCGGCCTTGCCTCGACCTCGTCTTTCACGCGGTCATAAGCCTGCCGGCTGAGCACGATCTGATTCTTCCCGGAATTCTCCTGGAGGCGCTTCGCAGTGTTGACACTGTCCCCGATGGCCGTGAACTCCAGCCGCTTCTCCGAACCGATCCAGCCCAGCACAACCTCGCCGTAGTGAATTCCAATCCCAAAGTTCAAGTGCGCCTCGGGCGGTAGCTCCTCATGCAGACGGGCGATCGCATCCCGGATCGCCAGGGCAGTCTTGACCGCACGCAGGGTGTGATCCGGCTGGGGGATCGGCGCGTTGTACCAGGCCATGATGGCATCGCCCAGGAACTTGTCCACCGTGCCTTCCTGGTCGAGCACGGCCTCTGCACCCGCCGCCAGGTAGCGATTCAATACGCTTACCAGCTCCTCTGGCGTGTGCTTCTCGCTGAATGCCGTGAAGCCGCGCACATCGGCGAACAACGCAGTGACGTCCACTTTCTTTCCGCCGATCTGAAGGCTTCGGGGATCGATTTGATCTAGCACCGCGGGCGACACCATCCGCTCCAAGAGCCTGCGTTGGGCCTCGAGCTTCTTCCGTTCGGTCAGGTCGTCGAGCACGATTGCCATGCCTTGCGTCTTCTGGCCTGCATCTTTCAAAGGAGAGACGTTCAGGCGCCAGTCCACGGGGCCCCGCGCCGGGTCAACGTGGCTGATCTCGAGGTCAACCACGGCTTTGTCGGTCTGTCTCACTTCGGCCAGGTGCGGCTCGATCTGGCTGGAAATGGCGGCCAGCACCTCGTCCAGGCGATGACCCAGCATCTCAGGCGTGCTCCGTCCCACGATCGCTTCCGCGGCGCGGTTCACCAACATGACCTGGCTCTGGATGTCGGTCGTGATGACGCCGCTCGTCATGGAGTAGAACACGTTATCCATCAGATTCTTTAGGCCGGTCACCTCGGCCAGCGTCTGGCGCAGCGATGTGAACAACCGCGCATTGTCAATCGCCACCGCGGCCTGGTTGGCAAAGGCTGCCAGCAGGTCACGTTCGGACTCCGCGAATATGCCGGTGCGGATGCGGTTGTCGGCGTAGATCACGCCAATCAATTCGTTCTTGACTTTGAGCGGAACACACAGAATTGAGCGCAGGTTAAGGGCTACGACACTGGCCTGACCGCTGAAGCGCTCGTCCTCCTGGGCATTTGTGGTGACGATCGGATCTCCCGATTCAATGACCCGTTGGACGATCGTCCGGCTCGTCGCCGCGTCCCCGGCTTTGATAAACTCCTGCGACCAATTGCGCGCGACCTGAGTGACCATCTCGCCCTTGTCATCGCGCAGCATCAGGTACCCCCGCTCCGCGCGCGTCAGGCGGACAATATTATCCATCACGATGCGCAGGACCTCGTCCAGTTCCAGCGAGGAATTGACCACCCGGCTGATTTCGGCCAGGCCAGACATGCTCTTCTGTTCGGCCTCGAACCTTTCAAGCTTGCGCCCCATCTCGGAAAGCATGTCAGCCAGGTGTGTCAAATCCTGGATCGTGTTGGGAGGCAGGTCGTGCGGCTTGAGCTTCTGCAGCGCGTCGCGCAGCTTCGCGGCCTGCGAAGCTAGTGTGGTGGCTTGTCCGTGGAGCGTTGGGGAAGCCGGGGCATTCAAGGCGGTCCCATCCTTCTTGGTTCACGGCTCGCGAAATCCGGGGCCTGCCGGTTGCACAGCCGTATCATCGGATGCTTGGGCTGAAGACGAATGGCCCCTAGTATACATCAGCATCATCCGCGCCACGGATGATGCGTTGCACACGCGCACGCACCAGGTGAACCAGGATCAAGAAACTCGCCCGGCGGGCTCTTGTCAGGTTGGCTGGCCGCGGCGTGAAGATGCCTGACTCAAATTCGAACTCAAGTGCTGCAATGTGAGCCGCCGCCGAAGGCAGCAGCTTGCCCAGGACGCGGGCACGCTCGGCAGGTGTTGCATCCACCGGCTGAGGGTGTCCCAGCCAGCGCAGGCTCCAGTTGATGCTCGCGAACGAACGTTCCACCGGCTCGAGTCGGTTCCACCGTATCCAGTCTTCGATCCACGCCGGCGTCGACATGCCGTTGCGCTGCAGCGTGCTCGAGACGAATGCCGGCATCTGGACCCAGATCCGAGTTCGCATGCCAAAGTAGATCAGGCCGCCTGCCGCGGAGAGCACCCCAAACACAAGCAGGATCCTCGCGGCGGGAGTTGCGGATAAGGGAACCTGTTTCGGCAGGCTGGCGGTCCCCGTGTTGTTCGGGCCGGCACCCTCTTCGCCTTCGCGTGGCCGTGCCAGGCGGGGGTTGAAGGACGGCCCGCCGACCTCTGTCGCCAGATCCGGCCGCACCAGTGGAGCCTGGCTCACCGTCGGCTCGAACTCGAGCCATCCGTATCCGGGAAAATAGACCTCGGGCCAGGCATGCGCGTCCCGCCTGCGCACTACGTAGACACCATTCTGCAGCTCGCCCTGAGCGAATCCCACTGCCAGGCGCGCCGGTATCCCGACGGACCGCAGAAGCAGCACCTCCGCCGACGCGTAGTAGTTGCAGAAGCCCCTCTTGTAGTCGAACAGGACCCACGCAACCGGATCCTGGCCCTCAGGGGGCGCGGGAACGGCGAGCGAGTACTGGAGATTGGCTCGCAGGTAGTCGGTAATCGCTGCGGCCTTGTCGTACGGATTCGACTCGCCCGCGCTGACCTTTTCTGCCAGTGCCTGCATCTGTCCCCGCAGGCGGTCCGGCAACCGCAGATACCGGTCGCTGATCCATTGCGGATATGACGTATCTGCAGCACGGAGCTGCTGCACGTTTGGGTCGGCAAGCTCTGCTTTGACCTCGTAGACGCCTCCCGCTGCCAGGGGAGCATTTGCCTCCCACGAAAAGATATCGTAGACGCCCACTTCGGGTTGCTCGGCCAGGATGAGCGCCGGATGATCGAACCACACGGGCTGGGAAGGCCCGTACAACAGGCTCTGAGATGGAAACTGACTCGTGAATTGAAGTTGAGCTGCCGACCGGTCCTTGGCATCCGGGATCGCGAGATCTCCACCCTGGGGATTGAATGCGTTGGTGGAGGCTGGCAGCGTGGACCACTGACCGTCTGAATACTGGTCGTAAACTCGCCCCCGCCAATAGAATCGCGGCGTGGCCGCGGCTCCTTGTAGGACGTCAACTGTGAAGACGGTGGTATCCCCGGCTGCGGCGTTTCGCCCGATCGCAAGTGTGCTTCCATAGAAATTGCCGCTCGGACGGCCGTAAGGTCCATTGAGCGGACTGACCGCGTTCGAGAGCCGGTCCCGGATGGGCCGGCTCACGGAGTTCCACCAGTCGCTGGCAGTGTTCAAGCCGGCAGGTGAAACCGGGATCAGCCACGCTGCCAGGATCGCGATCCCGGCGGTCATCAAGAGGCTGCCGAGGATCGCCGGCCAGGCTTCTTCATTGACGAAGACCCGGCGCCTGATCCAGTCCTTCTTGCTCTGTAGGTAGTAGGCCCTGCCCACCAGAAGAAGCGCCATGAGCAGGTAGACCGCCAGCCACCACGAGCCGTGCGACTGATAGTTGGCGTACACCTGCACCGTGATGAGCGCCATGCCGGACAGGATGATGGCACCCAGGACCCTGCCGCCCCGCGCAAACCAGTACCCGGCCAGCACCCCGATCAGCCAGGACGCGAGGCAGACAAAGGCCACAAAGAACAGCGAGTCCTTGACCGGCTGGCGCTGCATGAATTGGTCCAGAGAGACCAGGAGGATCTGCCCGAGATGGCTCAGTCGATCCAGGAGCAGGTCGTCCTTCACCGCGGCAGTTAGCTGCCAGGGCACGACGAACACCGTGTAGACGGCCGCTAGGGACGCGGCCGTCCGCGGTCTGAAGCGACTGTCCCCCAGGGCCAAACCGAGCATCGTGCCCAGTCCCGCCAGCGTTTCAGTGAAATAGAGGAATGGTGCCCAGTTGGTGGTGACCAACCGCGCCGTCACCACCTGAAGCATGACGAAAAGCATGCAGGCCGAGAACCAATCCCACTCCCGCAGCGGCTGTTTATCCACGCTTCCAGTGTACAATAATTGCGTCGAGGCCGTCAAATCCGGCCTCGCGTTCGTTTCTGGCATATCGGAATACTCGTGCAATTATCGCCGACACCCCTTCTGATATAATCATCGCACTAGGCCCGGAGACGATTGAGAGGCGGATTTATCGAATTCTCAGGGACGGGATCTGACTGCTCCATGAGTTTCACGCGTCTACACGATAATACGACCCCCGCGATGGGATTTGCATGACGCTCGAGCGCGGAACGCTTCTCCACAAACGCTACCGGATTGTCGAGATTCTGGGCCAGGGTGGCATGGGGTCGGTTTACCGCGCCGTGGACGAAAACCTCGGCGTCGACGTCGCCGTCAAGGAAAATCTCTTCACGACCGATGAGTACTCGCGCCAGTTCCGGCTCGAGGCCGTGATCCTGGCCGCACTGCGGCACCCCAACCTCCCGCGTCTCTGATCACTTCGCCGTTGGTGAACAGGGCCAGTACCTGGTAATGGATTTTATCGAAGGCGAGGACTTGCGCCAGCGGATGGAGCGCCAAGGCACCATCTCCGAGGAAGACGCCGTGATGATCGGCGCTGCGATGTGCGACGCACTGGCCTATCTGCATACCCGCAAGCCCTCGATCCTGCACCGCGATATCAAACCCGGGAACGTCAAGATCACTCCTGAGGGCTCGATCTTCCTGGTGGACTTCGGCCTGGCCAAGCTTGTGCAGGGTCCACAGGCTACGACGACCGGTGCTCGCGCCATGACACCGGGGTATTCCCCACCGGAACAGTACGGCACCGCGCGGACCGATCCACGCACCGACGTCTACTCGCTTGGCGCCACCCTCTATGCCGCCTTGACCGGAATGATCCCCGAGGACGGGCTGGCCCGGGCTATGGATAACGCGCAGCTGACGCCGCTGCGCAAACGGAACCCGAAGATCTCCCGTCGCGTGGCTGCCGCCATCGAGAAGGCCATGGCAGTGGATCCCGCTGACCGTTATCAGAGCGCAGACGAATTCAAGAAGGCGTTGCTGGCCGCCGCTTCGCACACCGAGCGGCCCACGGGGGAATTCTCGGTCACGCCTCCGCCCGACGTTCCGCATCCACCCGAGCCTATCACGGCCAACAAGGGCGAAGCGGCCCCGGATGGAGCGCGACCGGTCCTGCAGCCGCTCGCGGCCGAGGAAGCCAGGCCGTTTGTTCCGCCTGGCAAGCGCCGCAGCCGAAGTCCAGCCTGGCTCACTTTGGTTTTCATGCTGATCGTTGCGTGCGCCGGAGTCCTGATACTTCTCCCCAACGATATCCCCGGCGGTCTGCGCCCCGCACTGCCTTCATTCCTACTCCCGGATTTTCTCGCACCACCGGCCTCAACGGCCGTCCCCTTGCCATCTTCGACCGCAACGCTTCCGAACACGGCGACCGTAAGCACGAACGGTCTCATTGCAAAGGCCACTACGGCTGCCACCTCCACCTCAACAGCAACTGCCACGACAGCCCCGACGATTGCTACCGCGAGCCCGACAGTCATCGTCCCCGGCTCAATCGGAGGAGGATCGGGTTATGTCGCCTTCGCCTCGGACCGTTCGGGGATTCCTCAGATCTATTTGAGCGATCTGGGCGCGACATCGGTCACCCCGATCACCAATATGCCTAACGGCGCGTGCCAGCCCTCGTGGTCGCCGGACGGCAGACAACTTGTCTTTGTATCGCCCTGCCATGTTTCGCCCGTGGGACGACCGTTGGATATCTCAGAAGGGGCCCCGAAGGATACCGCCCTATATACCGTCAATGCCGATGGCTCGAATCTGGTCGCGCTTCCGACAGTACCCGGGGGCGACTCAGAACCCGCTTGGTCACCTGACGGCGGCCGGATTGCCTTTACCTCGCTTCGGGATGGCCGCCCTCTCATTTATGTTCTTAACCTCTCGACTCAGAGCGTCACGCGGCTGACGGACCCGTCGCCTGATTTCACCGAGGCACGCCAACCCAGTTGGTCTCCGTTCGGAAACCAGCTGGTATTTGCCAAAAAGCGCACCGACACGTATCAGATCTGGGCGGTTACCGACGCCGGTCAGGGCCAGCAGCAGATCGCCCGTGCCGGTCAGCAGTACTGGGATTACTTCCCGGTCTGGTCCCCTGATGGCAAGACCATCCTATTCACAGAACGCGATTCAGTGGGGCCCGTCCTACCCTGGTCCATGGCCATTCCCTACGAGAGCCGCGACACGGCAGCCGCTCTTCGGCTGAAGATCGGTCCCCTGCCAGTTGAGAACATACACTACTCGCCCGATGGATTGTGGATCGCCTTCGAGGGCAAGAGTCTCGACGAGAACCGCGATATCTTCTTCGCCATGATCACTGGCGAACAGCGCGGGCGCGTTACAACGGATCCGGGCATCGACTTCGATCCGACGTGGCAGCCCAAAGTAGGACCGTGAGTTCCAGCTCCCCGGCGCGGAGTTGTTCCTGCTCTGATCCCCGTCGCGGACGTTGAAAACGGGGGGAATGCGGGAAGCCTTTACCGGCCTGTCCGCCGCCGGATACCTTTCTTACACTCCTCTTATTGACGCTGCCGTTGCCCGCATGTTATTATACGCAGCGGGTTACTGGCACTCTCCTCGCGAGAGTGCCAAGTTCTGAAATCCTATGCCTGACCTGACTGAACGCCAGAAGACGCTTCTGCTAGTGATCGTCCGCGAGTATATCGACGCGGCCCAACCGGTGGGCTCCCAGCGGCTCGTGGAACGCTATCGTCTTGAGCTTTCATCCGCGACCATCCGCCACGAGATGGCGGCTTTAACCGAAATGGGCTACTTGTGCCAGCCGCACACGTCCGCCGGCCGCGTCCCCACTGAGGAGGGCTACCGCTGTTTCGTCAGTGCCATGACGGAGCAGGCAGAGTTGGCCCCTTCGGTGCAGCGTATCATCGCCGACCAGTTTCAACAGGCGCGACCTGGAGTTCGAACAGTGGATGCACCTCGCTGCCTCGGTCTTGGCCCGTCAGTCGCAGGGCGCCTCCATGGTGAGCGCACCGCGGGCAGAGAAGCCATACTTCCAGCATGTCGAGCTGATTTCGACGCAGGGGCGGCAGATCCTCGTGGTGCTCGTCATGCTCGGCGGCGAGGTATCGCAACAACTTCTGACGCTCGCAGAGCCGGTGTCCCAGGAAAGGCTCAGCCAAACGGCTGCACTCCTCAACACCGTCATGGCTGGGCGCAGCGTCGAGGACATCGCCGCTCTTCCTGCTCGCACCGATGCACTCGAGCAGGATATCCTCATGCTCATCCTCGCGGAGTTGCGCCGCAGCGCCTCCAATCTCTTCGGTGAGATCTACACCGACGGTCTCAGCAACGTGTTGTCGGAACCCGAATTTGCCGAATTCGGATACCGGTCGCCGCGCCCTGAAGCTGCTCGAAGAGCGTTCCACGCTTCAGGAATTGCTGGCTCGCACCACGCTGAACAGCACGGTCGGCGGCCTTCAGGTGCTGATCGGGGGCGAGGGCGGCTGGGAAGAACTACGCCAGTGTTCCATGGTCCTCGCGAGGTACGGCGAGCCTGGATTTGCAACGGGCGCATTGGGCGTCCTGGGACCCATGCGCATGTCTTATGCAAAAACCATACCAACGGTCCGCTTTGTCGCTGGACTCTTGAGCGGTCTCGTAAACGATCGAATTGGCGGCGAGCAGGTTCAGTAATGAAATACAGACTATCGAGAGCAGAATCATGACAGACAAGAAGCATCATGGGCACAAGGAGGAATCCGGCCCATCTGCGGTCCAGGATCAGGGCGCGGCCGAAGGCTCGGCCCCCGCTGAGACCGAGCAGCCCACTACGATACAAGCAGAATCCCCTGATCTCGAGGCCCTGCGGCAAAAGCTGGCAGACGCCGAGGCCAAGTCATCGGAAAACCTGGATGGCTGGCAGCGCGCGGTTGCCGAGTTTCAGAACTTCAAGAAGCGTCTCGAACGCGACCGCGACGTCGATCAGATCATGATGAAGGGGGACATCATCAGGAAGTTCCTCCCGATCCTGGACGACTTGGAACGCGCCCTCCAAGGACGCCCGAAGGAGGATCCCTGGAGCGAGGGGATTGAGCTTATCCAGCGCAAGCTGCAGTCGATTCTTGAGGCGGAAGGTCTCAAGCGCATTGAGGCCGAAGGGGAGGTCTTTGACCCGAACTACCATGAGGCGATCTCGACCGAGCCCGTGGATGGGATGGAAAGTGGCCGCGTCGTTGCCGTCGTGCAGAACGGATACACGCTCGGCGACCGTGTGATCCGGCCGGCACAGGTGCGAGTCGCTAGGTAACGGATTCGCCGGCCGCGCCGCCGTCCGCGGACCGGATGTGCACCGGGCTCACTGGGGCTCCCCCGTCGTGTGAAAACAAGCCTGCTGTCTCGCCAGCGGCAGAACACCACCCGATACCTTCTTTGGCAAGGAGAACTCATCCTGATGAGCAAGATCATTGGCATTGACCTGGGAACGACCAACTCGGTTGCCGCCGTGATGCAGGGCGGCGAGCCGGTTGTCATTCCCTCCGCCGAGGGCGAGCGGCTTGTGCCCTCGGTGGTTGCGGTCAATAAGAATCACGAACGCCTCGTGGGGCGCGTCGCCCGCAACCAGGCGATCATCAACGCACACGACACCGTGTTCTCCATCAAGCGCTTCATGGGTCGCAAGTCCGATGATTCTGAAGTGGAGCGCACAAGGAAGCGCGTACCCTACGAGGTGGATGCGGCGGTCAACGGGGACGTACGCGTCAAGCTGGATGGCAAGGACTACAGCCCACCCGAGATCTCGGCGATGATCCTCGCCAAGATCAGGGCAGATGCCGAAGCCTACCTGGGCGAGCCGGTCACGCGGGCCGTAATCACGGTCCCCGCCTACTTCAACGATGCGCAGCGCAACGCCACCAAGGACGCCGGCAAGATCGCCGGCCTGGAGGTCCTGCGCATCATCAATGAACCCACCGCCTCCTCGTTGGCATACGGACTTGACAAGAAGAAGAATGAAGTGATCGCGGTCTACGATCTCGGCGGTGGCACATTCGATATTTCCATCCTGGAAGTTGGCGATGGCGTCTTCCAGGTGCGTTCCACCAGCGGAGATACATTCCTGGGTGGCGATGATTTTGACCAGCGGATCATGGATCATCTGGCCGACACGTTCCAGAAGGAGAACGGGATCGACTTGCGCTCGGATCGTCAGGCTCTCCAGCGCCTGAAGGAAGCCTCTGAGAAGGCTAAGATCGAGCTGTCCAGCATGCTGGAGACCGAGATCAACCTGCCCTACATCACGGCCGATGCTGCTGGTCCCAAACACCTCGTCACCAAGCTGAGCCGCGCCCGGCTCGAACAGCTAACGAGCGATCTTGTCGATCGCACGATTGCGCCCCTTAAGCAGGCTTTGTCGGATGCGGGCATGAATCCCGGCGAGATCAGCGAGGTCGTCATGGTCGGCGGTATGACCCGCATGCCTGCTGTCCAAGATCGTGTCCGCGCCTTCTTCGGCAAGGAGCCGCACAAGGGCGTCAACCCGGATGAGGTCGTGGCGGTCGGAGCGGCGATCCAGGCCGGTGTCCTCGGCGGAGAGGTCAAGGACATCCTGCTCCTGGACGTCACACCGCTCACCCTCTCGATTGAGACCCTGGGAGGCATCGCTACCCCCCAGATCGATCGCAACACAACGATACCCACCCGCCGCAGCCAGGTATTCTCGACGGCCTCCGATGGTCAAACCCAGGTGGAGATCCACGTGCTCCAGGGCGAGCGACCCATGGCCGCCCACAACAAGTCTCTGGGCAAGTTCATGCTCGATGGGATCCCGCCGGCGCCGCGCGGCGTGCCCCAGATCGAAGTCACCTTTGATATTGATGCCAACGGCATCCTCAACGTGACCGCCAAGGACAAGGCTAGCGGCAGTACCCAGCATATTACGATCACTGCGTCCTCCGGCCTATCGGACTCGGAGGTCGAGCAGATGCGTCGTGATGCCGAGGGACACGCCGAGGAAGATCGCCAAAAGAAGGAAGTCATCGAGGCCCGCAATCAGGCCGACAACACCGTGTATGCGGCTGAGAAGGCCGTCAAGGATTTTGGCGAGAAACTGCCTGCGGACCTCAGGGCCGAGGTCGAGTCCAAGATTGCCGACGTGCGTGGCAAGGCCCAGGGAGAGGACATCCCGGCCATCCGGGCTGCCAGTGAGGCCTTGGGACAATCCATCCAGAAGATCGGCGTAAATGCTTACCAGGATCCGAATCCTGCTGCCGGCGATCCCAGTCGTCCCGAAGAGAACCAGGCCGGACCTGAGGTCGTCGATGGCGAGGTGAAGTAGCCTCTAGGGCAGAAGAGGACCGGGGAAGCCCTGTTCGCCTCTCCGCAGCCATCCTGTTGCACATGCTATTCTGGCTTCCATTGAATTATGGCTGAGCGCGACTACTACGATGTCCTGGGTGTCGGCCGGGATGCAAGCGACGACGAGATCAAGGCCGCCTTCCGCAAACTCGCCCGCCAGTACCATCCCGACGTCAACAAAGCCGCGGATGCCGAGGAGAAGTTCAAGGAGATCAACGAGGCCTACGGAGTTCTCTCCGATGCCGACAAGCGCGCCCGCTACGATCGCTTCGGTCGCGCCGGGCTGGGTAGCATGGGGGGATTTCGCGACTACACCGTGGACTTCGCCGATATTTTCGATGAGCTCTTCGGCCAATTCGGGTTCTCGACTGGCAGGGGCTCACGCCGCGTCCCGCGCCGCGGGCGCGACCTCCAAATGGGGGTATCCCTGAAATTCGAAGAGGCTGTATTCGGCGTCGAGAAGGAGATCGCATTCGAGCGCGACGAGACCTGCTCGCGCTGCAAAGGCTCTGGTGCCGAGCCAGGCACCACCCCGACGCGCTGCCCTACCTGCGGCGGCGCCGGCGAAGTGCGTCAGGTCCGCCAGACCATCCTCGGGCAGATGATGCAGTCCACCACCTGTCCCAACTGCGGAGGACGCGGCGAAGTGATTGCTTCGCCCTGCCACACCTGCCGCGGCGGCGGCCTCGAACACAAGAAAGTGCGCAAGACCGTGGAGATCCCGGCTGGCGTCGACTCGGGGACGCAGATCCGTCTGGCAGGCGAAGGTGGACCGGGGGTCTTTGGAGGCCCGAACGGCCACCTATTCCTGCTTCTGGACGTCCAACCCCACCAGTTCTTTAAGCGCCGCGAGAACGACATCCTCCTCAATCTCGATATCAATGTGGCCCAGGCGGCGCTCGGCGCCGATGTGGCTGTCCCTACCTTGGATGGTGACGAGAAACTGAAGATTCCACCCGCAACCCAGCCCGGAAAAGTCCTGCGAATGAAGGGGAAGGGCGTCCCGCATCTCCGCCGAAAGGATCAGCGCGGCGACCAGCTGGTGATCGTCAATGTCGAGATCCCGGCCAAGATGAGCAAGGAGCAGCGCGAGCTGTTCGAGCAGCTGGCCGAGACTCTCGGTACGACGGTCAAGCCCAAAGACAAGGGTTTTTTGGATTGGTTCAACGAGACGTTGGGAGGCTGAGACTGTGCCCGGCCCGGGGCCGGATAGACGGCCTGGATTACTTGCGATACTGGATGGGTTCCACGTCGCGTTTGGTGGCATCGCGACTCTGAATCCTACGGGGGTAATAGAATGTTTCCCGCAGTTGCTGCGTCACCGGCCCGGAATGCCGGTAGCCTTGGTACGTACCCCAGAATTGGAGCGGCCGAAACCAGAACGCGGATAGCGGATCCCTGCCGGTCGTTCTGCCGTTGACGGCATGCACTAGATCGCTCACGATGCTCGTCAGTGTCAGCCTCACAAAATCATAGATATTGAAGTGCGCTTCGGGAAAGATTCCCTTGAACGCCATGGCCTCGCGACGGTAGCGCTCGAATACGCGGCGTGCTTCCTCATTGTGGACATGGACGATCTCGGCGTGCGCTGCATAGGAGACATGATAGCCCTGCGCCTGGGCCCACTTTGCCCAGGCAAGGTCCTCCAAACCGGTCAGAGCTTCGTCATAGGGATGCTTCTCCCACAGGCTGCGCCGGATGGCCGCATTCGCATTGTTACAGAACGGGCTCATCTGGCGGGGCACGTCGCCCTCCGGGAACCACTGCCTTAAGATCTGGTCTTCGGAAACCCGTGAGCTCGCGTCGCCGCGCTGCTTGCCGTAGACTACTGCGACGACCTCATCCTCGAACGGCCGCAGCAGGCATTCCAGCCAATCGGGATACGCCGGACGCACATGGGCGCTGACGATGGCCACGTATTCCCGGGTCGCGCTTCTTAACCCCAGGTTCAGCGATCGGCCGAAGCTGAATTCGGCCGACGGGATTTGCACGATTTTTGACCCCGCCTCTCTGGCAATTTGCATGGTCGCATCCGTCGAACCGGAGTCAACCAGTACCAGCTCAACATCCTTGACTGTCTGCTGCGAGATACCTTCCAGCAAACGTCCAAGATGCTGCGCCTCATTGTACGCGCGCACAACGATCGAACATTTCATCGGGGCGAGAGCATAGTCCTTCTGCGGCTTTGGTCTGCGCCGACGGCCGTCTATTCGCGCCAGGCGCTATCCCAGGGGATTTCTAAAATCATAGATGCCTTGCGCCACGGCCCAGCGCCGATGGCAGTTGAGACACAGCAGATGATCCACCTTGCTCTCCAGCTCCGCATGTCCGCACTCAGGGCACTTGAAGAAGCCGCTTTCATTCGATGGGAGCGTCCGGCTCTCCTGGACCTCTCCCGCCAGCCGCGCCCGCACAAATACGCTCGGCGTGAGTTGCCAAAGCTCACCCGTCCATTGCAAGAGGGAATCCATTGTCGCGAGTACGGCCACCGGGACCACACGCTTCAGAAATGCGATCCGGAAGTGCGATACGGCCAGGGTCCGCTCGATCTTGAATCCAAGGTCTTCCAGCCAATCTCTGACAGCGCGTGGATGAAAGTCGAAGTTGAGCGGTGCGAATTCAACGGGCGCGAGCGCAAACGGGCTCCAGTCCTGGCAGCCAGTCGAATACCGCAGAATGGACTTTAGATTGAGTTTGTTTGCGAACTCGAGGATGAAGACACCGCCTGCCCCCAGTGCCCGCGTCACCTGTCCCAACGCCATCGGGGCATCCACCATGTGATGCAACACCCGGATCATCGTCGCGGCATCGAATAAGCCATCCACGAACGGCAGCCGATTGGCATCCGCCGCCACATAGATATACTTGTCGGATGCGCCTAGGCGTGCTTGAGCTTGCTGAAGCTGGGCACGTGAGTAGTCGAGCAGGACGATCCGCTCGAAGCCCGTGTATCGCAGGGTGTTGCGGCCCGCGCCGGCCCCAAGCTCCAGCAACAGGTGGCCTCCACTGGGAAGGAGGCGCTTCAACGCGATCGCTTCGACCCGGTCCTCATATTCCCGCCCCCCTCTATCCCAGAAGCTTGACTGGTAGTCCGAACCCTCGTAGTCGCAGATCAAGGGATCCGGCATGGGGAATCAGAATGCTCGTGCCCCGCGGCCGATGGCCCGATACGTAAAGCCTTTTTCCTTCATAAGATGCGGATCGTAGATGTTCCGCCCATCGTAGACGACCGGCTGTTTGAGCTTCGACTTGAGCTGGTCCAGGTCCAGCTGTTTGAACTCGTTCCATTCGGTGATGACCATCACACCGTCGCAGCCCGCCGCCATTTCATACGGGTCCTTGAACAGCTCCACGGACGGCAGGAGCGGCCGTGCCACTTCCGTGGCAGCTGGATCGTAGCCGCGGACCTTCGCACCGGCCTCCACCAGATGCCCCGCGATCTCGATGGCGGGCGACTCACGCATATCGTCCGTATTGGGCTTGAACGCTAGGCCGAACAAACCGATGGTCTTGCCTTCCAGGCCGCCAACCATCTCATGCATGTGTTTGACCGCCTCGACGCGTCGTTCATAGTTCACGGTCGTCACCGCCTCCAGTATGCGCGGGCTGAGACCGTTCTCCTTGGCCATGTAGGCCAGCGCCTTCACATCCTTGGGAAAGCAGGAACCTCCCCATCCAAGGCCCGCATCCAGGAAGTGCCGGCCGATGCGTGCGTCGTAGCCCATCCCCGCCGCCACCTCTTTCACGTCCGCCCCGACGCACTCGCACAGGTCAGCCAGTTCGTTCATGAACGAGATCTTTGTCGCTAGGAATGCATTCGAGGCGTACTTGATCATTTCGGCTGTGCGCAGGTCGGTGATCACGATCGGTGCCCGCAGGGGCAGGTGCAATTGCGCCACCTTTTCGGCCGCATCTCCGTGCAATGAGCCGATGACGGTGCGATGGGGATTCATGAAATCGCTGATGGCGGAGCCTTCCCGCAGGAATTCGGGGCAGGAGACCAAGGAAAACGGGATCGCCTGCCGCTGGGCGCCTTTGACGATATCCGCCACCCAGTCGCCGGTCCCGATCGGCACTGTGGACTTGTTGATGATCACTAGGGGCTGTGTCATGTTCGCAGCGATGGACTTCGCGGCCGCTGCCACGTACTGCAGGTCCGCCTCGCCGTTCACTCCGGACGGGGTCCCGACTGCGATGAATGCAAACTCTGCGCCCTTTAGCGCATCTGCGTAGGATGTGGTGAACGAGAGCCGCCCCGCCTTGACATTGCGCTTGACCAGTTCGTCCAAACCCGGCTCATAAATGGGCATGATCCCTTTCTTCAGGTTCTGGATCCGGTGCTCATCGACGTCGAGCGCAACGACTTTGTTGCCCAGGTCGGCGAAGCATGCGCCCGTGACCAGGCCCACGTAGCCCACGCCAACCACGCAGATTTGTCTCATGCTCGTCCTCTTTTTCGACCAGAATCAAGGCTGAGTCCTGTCGAACCAGCCCGACTCTGTCTCTCCCAGTCAACCATGCAGCCCACCAATGATACTACCGCTCATTTGCATGGGCAACTTCTGGTATATTGACCACATGCGCTTGCTCTTCGTTTCTGATGGTCGCTCCCCCATCGCCCTGAATTGGATTCGCTTTTTCGTCGAACGCGGTGACGAAGTCCATCTCGCCTCAACTTTTCCCTGCGCTCCCGGTCTTGCCCTGACAGGGCTCGATATCACGCCGGTCGCGTTTAGCGCAGGCAGTGGATCTGCAACGGACCGTGCCGGCCGCTCACCGCGCGGGCCTGGTATGCGGTTGCGGATGGCCATCCGGCATCTCCTCGGCCCGCTGACCATCTCACGCGCGGCCAAGAGCTTGCGTGCCGTCATCCGGCGGATCCAGCCCGAGTTGGTCCACGCCATGCGCATTCCATTCGAAGGGATGCTCGCCGCGGACGCGTACACTGGCGCTCCATTGCTCGTCTCAGTCTGGGGCAACGATTTCACCCTGCATGCCTCCTCGACCGCCCTGATGCGCCACTACACCTCGTGGACCATGCACGTCGCCAACGGACTGCACGCAGACTGTCAGCGCGACATCCGTCTGGGCAGGCAGTGGGGATTTGACCCGGCGAAGCCAAGCCTGGTTGCGCCTGGCAACGGCGGCGTCCGGATCGATGTGTTCCATCCGCCCGCGCGCCCGGTCGACGATCCGATCGTCATCAATCCGCGCGGCGCACGTGCCTACGTGAGAAATGACGTCTTCTTCCAAGCCATTCCATTGGTCCTCGCCCAAAGACCGGATGCGAGGTTCGTCTGTTCATCTCTTCAAGGCGATCAGCATGCGCTCGAATGGATCCGCAAGCTGGATATCGATCGCTCCATGGAGTTGCTGCCGCCTGTGCCACATGACGACATGGCTGGCATCTTCCGCCGGGCGCAGGTCATGGTTTCACCCGCTATCTACGATGGCACTCCGAACTCCCTCCTGGAGGCGATGGCCTGTGGCTGCCTCCCCGTCGCGGGTGACTTGGACTCGATTCGCGAGTGGATCACAAGCGGCCGGAATGGCCTGCTGGCTGACCCGAATGACCCGCAGAGCCTGGCGCAAGCCATCCTCGAGGCTTTGGGGAACGAAAACCTGCGGCATCAAGCCGCAGGTTTGAACCAGCAACTGATCACCGGCCGCGCCGAATACACGCGCTGTATGGCCGAGGCCGGGGAATTCTACCGTCGAGTGATTGCCAGAGCGTGAACGCTCGGGCTAACAGTTAGCCCGCGACGCGCGGCGCCCGGTTCGTCCGCAATGATTCGAGCCGGTCTGTCAGTTCGGCGCGCCGCTCCTCTGCCGCATTCCGAACTTCCGCCAGAAAGCCGTCCCCCCGGGCGCGCAGCTCATTGCGCAGCCTTGCCCCCGATTGGGGCGCAAGCAGGAGCGCCACCGTGGAGCCAACAAGTCCACCCACCAGAATGCCAATCATGAAGCCGAACATACGACGCATTGCAGACTCCTTCTCGTGGATCGATCGCTCGCGGCGATGGAACGGCCGTCAGCCTGCCAGGCCGGTTCCCCCGGAGGGTTCTGCGACCCGTTGTGGATCCTCACTAAAAAAACATGACGCCAGCCAACCCGATTATACTGCCCCGCCTGCGTGAATGCGCGCCGCTCTCGCGGACCGCGTTCTCAAAACCGGCTGCACGGCAATGGATCGCTGACTGGCGTGGTTGGCGAATCTGGTGTTCTGTGGAATAATATGGCGGCCGCGCGCATCATTCCTCCAGGGCATGAACGCGACGGCGTCTCAAAATCCTCGGCTGTACACGCGGCGACCAGGGGAAGACCGCGATCAACGGCCCCTACCTATATAGGAGGGTACCTTGTCTACCACGGCTCCAGGTTTATCCACAAAGGCTGCATCGACGAATTCGTCCGAGCGCAAGAAGGTCACGACGGCTACGTTTCGCCAGAAGAAGGAACGGGCCGAACCGATCACGATGCTGACGGCATATGACTATCCCACCGCCCTGGCGGAGGACCAGGCTGGCATAGACTCCATCCTGGTCGGCGACTCGCTGGCAATGGTCGTGCTGGGGTATCAGACCACCCTTCCGGTCACCATGGATGAGATGCTGCACCACTGCCGGGCAGTCTCCCGCGGCGCCAAGTACGCACTGCTGATCGGCGATATGCCATTCATGTCCTATCAGGCCTCGACCGAGGAGGCAGTCCGCAACGCCGGCCGGTTCCTGAAGGAGGCCGGCATGGAGGCCGTGAAGCTCGAGGGTGGGCGCGAGCGCTTCGAGGCCGTCCGCGCCATCGTGGGTGCCGGCATCCCGGTCATGGGTCACCTCGGGCTGACTCCCCAGTCCATCAACCAGTTTGGCGGATTCAAGCCGCAGGCGAAGAAGGCGACGGCCGCCCGCCGGCTGCTCGAGGATGCTCTTCTGCTTGAGGAGGCTGGCTGCTTCAGCCTCGTCCTGGAATCCGTTCCAGCCCGGCTCGCAGAGCTGGTTTCGAAAAAACTGTCCATTCCAACCATAGGCATCGGTGCCGGCATCGGTTGTGACGGACAGGTGCTCGTCACCCACGACCTGCTTGGACTCTTCGACCGATTTACACCGAAGTTCGTGAAAAAGTACGCCGACTTCAGCGCCGATATGCAGCGAGCCTTCACCGAATTCATCTCCGACGTACGAGGCCGCACATTTCCCACCCCCCAGCATTCGGTCGAAATGGATCCAGCAGAGTGGGAACGACTCATGCAGGACCTCGACGGCTGAGTCACAAATCACCAGATTGATGGAAAAGGGGAATTCATGAACAATCCTAGGGACATAAAGCCCGGGGGCATACTTATAGTCGGCACGGGCGCGCTTGCCACCCTCTTCGCAGCCCGACTGGCGCGCGCGGGTGAGAACATCGCCATGCTTGGCACGTGGCCGGCTGGGCTGCAGACACTGCGCCAGGAGGGCGCTCGCCTCACGGATGCTCACGGCAACGCGCAGGCATTTAGCGTCTTTGCGACCGGCGATCCGCGCCAATGCAGGTATGTCAAATATGCGCTGGTCCTTGTTAAGTCATGGCAGACCGCCCGGGCCGCGCGGCAGTTGGCCGATTGCCTGGGCGAAGAAAGCCTAGCGATCACCTTTCAGAATGGTCTGGGTAACCGGGAGACTCTGGCCCACGCCCTCGGAGCGTCGCGCGTCGCGCTCGGCTCGACAACGACCGGCGCGACCCTGCTGGGCCCCGGATTGGTTAGGGCCGGCGGGGAAGGCACCGTTTCCATTGAGGAGCATGCAGCGGCTGGTGGCCTGGCCCAGGCACTTCGGCGGGCTGGCTTCCAGGTCGAGGTCGTCAAGGACGCGCGTTCATTGATCTGGAGCAAGCTTGTCATCAACTCTGCAATTAATCCACTGACCGCCCTGCTCAGGGTTCCCAATGGGCAGCTCCTAGAACGCCCCGCTGCCCGCGGGCTCTTGCGCGCCCTGGCCGAGGAGACTGCTTCGGTCGCGGTTGCCGAGAAGGTCACCCTGGTTTCGGGCGATCTGGTGGGAATGGTGGAAGATGTCGCCCGGCGCACAGCCTCCAACCACTCGTCCATGTTTCAGGACATCCAGCGCGGTGCCCCGACAGAGATCGATGCCATCTGCGGTGCCGTGGCCCGCGCCGGGCAGCGGCACAACGTCCCCACGCCGGTCAACCGGGCCTGCTGGCAGTTGGTCGAGGCCCTGGCCCAATCCCCGTCGCACACCGCGGCGCGGTCTATGTAACCTCCCATTCACTCGGCAGAATTGGGGAATTGGCGCGCCTGGTCGGCCTCCCTCCCTTCAGGCCGCAGCCCGGACGAAGACGGGCAGCATGGTAAGATTCATGGATTGAGGTTGGAGGCGTGCATGCGATGGTGGCGAGTGCTGGTCCTGCTTTCGGGGGTGATCGCTTTTCCCTTTTCGGCCCAGGCCCAAAGCGCGATCCGGCTGGCCAGCCTTAAAGCACAGCTGTGGCCGGAGTATGACCAGCGCAGCATGCTGGTGATCTACGATTTCGAGCTGCCCCGTGATGTCAAACTACCGGTCAGGGTATCGATTCGTTTCCCCAAGGACGCAAACCTCATTGCCGTCGCCTCACTCGGCTCGAACGGATCGTTTGTCAATGCAGATTACCTGGGGCCGAGCGTCAATGGCGACTGGCAAAGCATCACGCTGCAGATTCAGACGGCGACGAGCTACCACGTGGAGTACTACGAACCGTTGCCGATCTCCGGGCAGTTGCGCCAATTCACCTATCTGTGGCCGGGCGATTACGCCGTCGATGATTTCAGCGTGAGCGTACGCGTGCCTGCCGACACGACCAACATCACGGCCACGCCCAATCTGCAGTCCACCCAGGAAGCAGATGGGACCCCCGCCCTGGCTGGCGATTTTGGCGCCTTGGGCGCCGGGCAGGAGTTCCCGCTGCACCTCACGTACACCAAGACCTCGGATACCCTCAGCGTCTCGCAGCCGCGGCTGCAGCCGTCCCAACCGCTGGGCCCTAGCACGCCTGGGCGTGTCATGTTGAGCAACTATCTTCCCTATATTCTCGGCGTGCTGGGATTCCTCATGGTTGCCGCGGGTGCTGTTTACATCTGGCAGTCCCGACGCAGTGCCCACCTGACGGGTAGCCGGCATCGGCATCCGAGCGCCACGGCGGAAGATGACGCACCCGGCGCTGTTTACTGCCATCAGTGTGGCACACGCGCCGAGCATGGAGACCGGTTCTGCCGCGTCTGCGGAGCCAGATTAAGGCTTTCGGAGTAGCGCAGTCAGGCGCATCTTCGTGAATGCGGCATCCGGCACGGTTCTCGGAACCATCCGCCTCGACCTGAGGCGCAATGTCATGGGCAGGAGACGATTGAAGGCTAGAGCGTGACAATTCTGGGTCTGGTCATTATCTACTTCTTCTATGGACTGGCCTTCTTCAGCATGGGTCTCCTCGTCGCGCTGGAGGGCGGCCGCTCCTCCGAAGAGCGCGTGCGCAAGGCGCTCCGGCCGCTTGCAGGCTTCGGGCTCGTCCATGCCGCCCACGAATGGACCGAGATGTTCGGCTACATCGCGATGATGAGCGGCCATCCTGTGTCGCAGGCCGCGGTCATCTTCAAGTTCTGCACCTTGGCGTTCTCCTTTGTCTCTCTGATTGCCTTTGGCAGCTTCCTGCTGGCCAAGGATGAGGTCGCTCGAGCGCGTCAGCCTCCTGGTTCCGTTGGGCATGGAAGCCATCTGGGTTTTTGGCCTCGTCTACATCAAGGGCAGCCTATCTCCCGGGTCTGCCTACGACGTTGCCGATGTCTGGACTCGCTACTCCCTGGCCATCCCCGCCAGCCTGCTGGCTGCCGTGGGGCTGATTGCGCAGCAGCGTGCTTTCCGGCGCGTTGGCCTGGTTCGCTTCGGGCAGGACGCACTGTGGGCGGCCGTGGCATTCACGTGGTACGGGACCGTCGGGCAGCTCTTCACGAAAACCAGCGTCCTGCCGCCTTCCAACTTCATCAACGAGGCCCTCTTCTTCCAGCTCTTCGGATTCCCCATTCAGGTGCTGCGTGCCGTGGCCGCCTTCGCTGCCTCGTTTTTCGTCATCCGCTTCCTGCACGCTTTCCAGGTGGAGGCTGATCAGAAGATTGCCGACTTACAGGCCGCCCGCCTCAAAGAATCACAACAGCGCGAGACTCTGCGGGGAGAGTTGTTTCGGCGGGTCGTGGCTGCCCAGGAGGCCGAGCGCCAGCGCATCGCCCGCGACCTGCATGACGACACCGGTCAGGGCCTGACGGCCATTGGCCTCGGATTGCGCGGATTGGAATCACACCTCAGCCAGAACCCCGAGCAGGCGATCCCGACCCTCCAGCAGCTCCAGGCCCTCACGGCCGAATCACTGAAGGAACTTCAGCGCCTGATCGCCGATCTCCGCCCGTCCCATCTCGATGACCTGGGCCTGTCCGCCGCCCTCCGCTGGTATGCCGGCAAGCTTGAGGAGCGCTCACCCCTCAAGGTCAAGGTCAGTATTTCGGGAAATGAACCCTCTGTCGAGGATACGGCCAAGATCGCGACCTTCCGCATCATACAGGAGGCGTTGAACAACGTGATCCGCCATGCTGAGGCCCGGAACGCGGCTGTCTCACTCGACTTCGAAGAGAAGGGCATGCACGTGGTCGTTCGCGACGACGGTCGCGGATTCGATTTGGAGCGTCTGAACCAGATGCAGTCCTCCAGCCGCCCGCCTCTGGGACTGGCCGGCATGCGTGAGCGCGCCGCGCTGCTCGGCGGCGCCGTCAGCATTCAGTCTGCGCCCGGTGCCGGCACAGTGATCGAGGCTTTCGTTCCCTATAACATCGAGGCCGGCAGCTAGAATGGCCACGCGTCTGTTACTGGTCGATGACCATGCCGTTGTCCGCTCCGGGTTGCGGATGCTGCTGAGCGCTGAAAGCGATGTGGAGGTCGTGGGCGAGGCCAGCACCGCCCGGGAGGCCATCGATGCCGCCCAGGCAATTTCGCCGGACGTGATCCTCATGGATATCGGCTTGCCGGACCTTTCCGGGATTGAGGCCACCCGCGAGATCAAGAAACGACTGCCCAAGGTCGCTGTCGTCGCCCTCACAATTCACGAGGACGAGGAGTACTTCTTCAAGATGCTCGAAGCCGGCGCCTCGGCCTACGTTCCCAAGCGGGCTGCACCGGAGGAACTGCTCACAGCCATCCGCGCTGCCGCCGCCGGCGAGGTCTACTTGTATCCTTCGCTCGCCAAGCTTCTTGTGACGGACTATCTCAACCAGGAACATGCCCCGGACCTCAAGGCCAATCTGGATGGGCTGACCGACCGCGAGCGCGAGGTCCTTTCCTATCTGGCCGAAGGTACCAGTAACGAGGAGATCGCCGTCTCCCTCGTCATCAGCCCCAAGACCGTGGAGCGTCATCGCGAGAACATCATGCGCAAGCTCCAGCTGCATTCAAGGGCGGAATTGGTGAGATACGCAATCAGGAAGGGAATAATCGAGGCCTAGTCCCGAGACCGTTGTTCCAGCTGCACATGTGAGTTCATGCATTCCTCCGAGCCTCCCGCCATCTGGGCGGGAGGTTTTATTCGCGTTCCCGTGGGGCGAGTGCCCCAACCGGCAGCACCTGCCATGGGGGTGGCCCAGTAGAGCGTGGAGCGGGGTGACCACCCTACACATGCCCTGAAAGATGGGGTGGCGTCCGAATTTGCTTCTCATCTGCCTCTCACTTACACTGAGAGCGGATCAGCACTCGCTCTCCGTCTCTTGCAGGTGCGCGATGCTGGATCCAGGATAAGGAGGATGGAATGTACCCGATTACTGTGTTGCTCACGATGGTGCTCGTGCGTATCGTTCTTCCAGTTGGGCTTTTGCTCCTGGTCGGCGAAATGAGCCGCGGCCGCAAGCGACCCACTCTCAAGGGGATTTGAGGCCGTTCCATGACTCAGACCACGGCCGCACTGGCTGTCATTCTTGGCTTGCTGGTGCGGCTTGCGCTTCCGATCCTGCTGACCGTCCTGGTGATTGCCATCCTGCGTCAGCTTGACGCCCGCTGGCAGTCTGAGGCCAGGTACGCAACCCTGAAGGTCGAGAAACCGCAGTGCTGGAAGATCAAGGGATGCACTCCCGCCCAGCGGAAGGTCTGCCCCGCGGCCAAATCACCCCTGCCCTGTTGGCAGGTGTTCCGTCTGCCCAACGGCTACTTGCGTGAACAGTGTCTCACCTGCGATGTCCTTGCCAGGGCCCCGCTGCCATTCCACGCGTAGTCTCTTGCTTTGAGGAGGTGCCAAAATGCGTTCACGTTTTCAACGGATACTAGCTGCGCTGGCCTTCACCTTGCTGGCTGCTGGCCTCACCTTGGCAATCGCCCGGGCGCAGACGGGAGGCCCGGCCCAGCCTACCCAGACCGGCTCACAGACACCGGCCTGTGTCGCGTGCCATACCGAGTTCGGGAAGGAATGGCAGAACGGCCCTCACGGTCAGGCTGTCAGCGATCCAAAGTTCGTCGAGCAGTGGACAAGCCAGGGCCAGCCCGGCGCTTGCCTGGTCTGCCACGTCACCAACTATGACCCGGCCACGGGCACATGGCTGGAGGATGGCGTCGCCTGCGAGGCTTGTCACGGACCGATGGTTGCCGGTCATCCCAAGGAACCCATGCCGGTCAATCGCTCCTCCGAGCTCTGCGCCCGCTGCCACAGCGATACCCGCTTCGACTGGCAGAACTGGCAGGGCAGCACCCACTTCCAGCGCGGCATGAGCTGCACGACCTGCCACGACCCGCATAGCGCCTCGCTCAAGGTCGTGACGCCGCGGGACGGCACCGCCAAGTACAACGACGCCTCGGAATTGTGTGTCACCTGCCATCAGGACGTGAGCATGAATTTCCCCTATTCGGTTCACCAGAAGCAGGGAGTTACATGCATCAACTGCCATGTCACTCACACTACGACGAATACGGCCGATGTCCACGCCCTTCCCGACCACTCCTTCAAAGCCAATCTTGACAGCTGCAACGCATGCCACTCCGGGCAAATGCACAGCGCTGCCGATGCCACGGGCACAACGCCGCCTCTGACCCAGGCCGTTTCCCAAACCCCTGAGATAAAACAGGCCGGCCTGGCCGCAGAACCGAACCCCGTCAGCCCCATCGGCTATGCTGCTTTGGCCGCGCTGATCGGACTGGCGGCCGGCATGGTGACCGCGCCCTGGTTGGAGAAGTTGTACATCCGCGCCGTCCGCCATGATCGAGGAGACCGGGATGAATAAGCGATCGGCCCGCCGCGATTTCCTGAAAGTCGCTGCAGTCGGCGTCACCGCGGCCACCGCCACACAGCTCATCAAGCCGGCGGCCGCCTCGGAGGATCAGGCCAAAGGTCGCCGCCAGTGGGCCATGGTCATTGACCAGTCCAAATGCATCGGCTGTGGCTACTGTACAGAGGCTTGTCAGGCTCACAATGACATTAACCCGGACATCCAGTGGAATCGCATCACACCGGTCGGCAAGCTCGCCGGCAAGGACGTCTTTCTTCCGCGACCCTGCATGCAGTGCTCCAAGGCCCCATGCGTCGAAGTCTGTCCGGTCAATGCCTCGTACTATCGACCGGACGGCATCGTCATGATGGACTACGATCGCTGCATCGGCTGCCGGTACTGCGAAGTCGCCTGCCCCTATCAGGCTCGCTCATTCAACTGGGACGCGTTCAATGGCCCTAATCCGGCCGTGCCCAAATGGGGCCAACCCGAAGTGGCTCGTCGGCCCCGCGGTGTTGTTGAGAAGTGTGCCTTCTGTTATCAGCGCATCGATCGTGGTGTCTCCTTGGGCCTTGAACCCGGAGCCGACGCCGACGCGACACCCGCCTGTGTCGTCGCCTGCCCGACCGCTGCTCGGATCTTCGGCGATCTGAATGATCCGGCCTCCAACGTCAGCCAACTGCTGAAAGACAATGTCACTTACAGGCTGCGGGACGAGTTGGGCACCGAGCCTCGTGTTTACTACATAGCCGCTGACGCTAAGAAGATGGAGGGATGATGACCAGGAAGTTGCGCTTCCACCTTCCCGCGCTGCGGATCACGCGTTGGATGATCTGGGTCGGGCTCTTGGGACTCGCACTCATCGCTGCGCTCGCCGGAGGCCTGCTGGTCTTCTGGAAAGGCTTGTGGATCACGAATCTCACCGACCTCGTACCGTGGGGACTCTGGATCACCATAGACATCAGCGCCATTGCCCTCAGTGCGGGCGCATTCTCTCTCTGCGCTGTGGTCTACTTGGTCGGCTTGAAGCGCTACCAGCCGATCGCCCGCACCGCCACCTTCGTCGGCCTCATCGGCTACACGATGGCCATGCTTTCGTTGCTGCTCGACATCGGCCGCCCGGACCGCTTCTGGCACGCGCTGATCTACTGGAACAGCCACTCTCTGCTCTGGGAAGTCACGATGTGCGTGATGTTGTATCTGACCGTGCTACTCCTAGAGGCCATGCCCATCTTGGCAGGCTTTCCATGGCTGCGAAAGCGCCTTCCCAAGGTCGCCGAGAGGATGAGCCGCGTCCATCACTACGCGCCCTACCTGGCCATCGTCGGCCTCGCCCTCTCGATTCTGCATCAGTCCTCATTGGGAGCGGTCTACGGCGTGCTGTCAGCGCGGCCCATCTGGTACAAGCCGGAGATGGCAGTACTGTTCATGATTTCGGCCCTCCTCGGTGGCATCTCGCTCACCCTCTTCGCCTCCATGCTTGCCGCACGCCTGACTCCAAAGGCCAGGATCAACAATGTCCTGGTTGAACGGGTTGCCTACGCGGTCGCATGGGGCCTGGTCGGGTACCTATACTTCCGGTTCTGGGATGTCTTCGCCCAGCACTACACTTATGCGCCGGGTCGCACGGAGGGGCTCGAGTTGCTGACGGCCGGGCCATTGTCCTTCAACTTCTGGGTGTTGGAGTTGCTCCTGGGCACCCTGATCCCGATGATCATGCTTCTCACGCCCTACACGCGCCGCAATCCGTTCTGGCGAATGATCGCCCTCGGACTCGTTGTCGTGGGTGTGATAGCCTTCCGCTGGGACACCAACCTGTCCGGCCTGCTCGTTGTGATGTCGTACGTCCCTGGCCAGGCTGCGATCGCATACACATCCTACGTGCCATCGACCGTGGAATTGGTCACGGCCCTCGGGATCATTGCCTACGGACTGCTCGCGTTCTCGATCGGCGTGCGCTATCTGCGTGTCGTTGACCATCGCTATGCCGTCGATGAGGAGGAAGCCGTTAGGGTGGAGACCACCGAGACCGTTCCAGTCTAGCCGGCCAGACCTAAAATAGCAAACGAGCCGATCTGTGTTGATCGGCTCGTTTCTTGTTTGTTGATGTTCCGCGACTCGCCCGGGCGTCGGTCTTATCTCTCCAAGGCTCCTGAGTCGATCCATTGACTGACCAGCTGCAGCTCATCAGTCGAGAGGTTCGCAAAATGCTGGCTGCTCTGGATCTTGACCAGCAGGCTTGCGGCGGAGCTGCCAGGGACTATTACCGCCCCATCCTTTCCGCCCTTCATCAAGCTTGAAAAAGTCGTCAGATCCATTCCCCCTGCCAGCACCGTCGGGCTGTGACAGGCCGTGCACTTCGAATCGAATATCGTCGCGATATTCGCCTCGTAGGTCGGATTTCCCACGACCGGCGCCGGGGTCGGAGTGGGCGCGGCTGTGGGGATCTGGGCTTGGAGGATGGCCCTCAGATCCGGTGCATCGAAGCCGGCGTACGTGTAAACACTGCCATGGCAGGCACTATTGGAACAGAACGATGTATTGCTTGTACCGCCGGCATCCGCCGTAGTGTGGCAGGCCGAGCAGGTGCTATCGATTGATTTGTTGTGCAGGCTGATCCACTTGGGGTTCCGGTGGGTTTCAGGCTCCGGGCCGCGGCTGATCTCGACCTTGGTCACGAAGTCCTGCGCGCTCGCAACCACCGGTATCGAGTGGCATAGGTTGCATTCGAGTCGGATGGCCTGTTGTTGCGCGTCCAGGTGCTTGCCGTCGTGGCAGCGGAAACAGCCGGCCGAGTTGATGTGGCCGACATTCGAGGGATGTGTGTCCCAGTTCACCTTCTGGTCCGGGAACACGGAGTTGCTGTAGATCTGCTGCAGGGCGGTAATCGCTGTGTTGACTTTGTCTGTATTGGCGCCGTAGAAGCCCGAGTAGTGATTCTCGTAGTAGAGCCTCAAGTCAGCGATCCCCGCCAGCGCATCGGCCGTATTCGCGTACGTGCCTCGCAAGGCTGTAACACCCATCTTGCGTATCTCGGGAATATCCTTCGAAATCGTCCCCAGAGACATGGCGCTGTCAACAAACTCTTCAGGTGTGTAGACGTGATGGGTGATGCGGTTGTGGCAGGTGATGCAGTCCATTTCCTTGAGCTTGCTTGAATCGATCTGCGAAGGAACGAGAACCCGACTGAACGTCCACGTAGTCCGTGGTCGAACCGTCGTCATTGACCACCCTTACGAACGGGATGCTCTGTTCCAGGGGGTCGGTTGCATAGTAGTAGACCTGGTTGACGATGTGCCAATGAATGCCCAGCCCCTGGCCCTGGCGCTTGGCGCCTCCGCCAGTCTTTAGGACAAGGTAAATGGTCGAAGCGGTGTTCTGCTTGTCGTCAGCGAAGTGATTGATTACCCTCAAGCTGTCGTCGGAGAATTTTTCCGGCGTGTGGCATTGCTCGCAGGTTTCCCTGGCCGGCCGCATGTTCTTGATCATGATCGGGTATTCGTACGTGCGGAACGTTGTGGCCAGGATGTGTCGCAGGTCCCCCGCCTTGCGGAAGATCTGGTTTCCGATGAACTCGCGCCCGATGTGGCATTCCACACAGGCGATCCGCGCGTGGGGCGAGGCTTGATAGGCGGCGTACTCCGGCGGCATCGTATGGCAAGTGGTGCCGCAGAACGATGGCGAGTTGGTGTAGTCCCAAGCATATGCCCCCCCGACCAGCATCGACAGCGTCAGGATGCCCAGCACGGTGTATGGCAGGATGAGCAGCCAGCGAGGCGCATCCCGCCTCGGGAAGAAGAAGTTGCGAAGCGCCGCCCCGAGCTTCTTCAGCATGGTCGAAACCCTAGTCAATTGCCCTTTGCGCCTGCCGCGATCCAATCCAGAATCACCTGGATATCCTGGTGAGACAAAGCTCCCCCGGGCGGCATCGTCTGCCCGCCGATTCCCTGGATGAACTGCACCAGCAAGCTCTTCTTCGTGTCACCCGCGATCACGACCGGCCCATCGTCTCCGCTGGTCATGACCGATTCGTAGGATGACATATCCCAGCCTCCCAGCTTCACGCTGGGGCTGTGGCAGCCCTGGCAGTTGGCTTTGAGGATCGGTAGCACCTGGCCCGAAAACGTCGAGCCGGCAGCAGGCGTTCCCACGGGCGCGGTACCGCTGTTCAGACCTCCCAGGAAACCGACCAGGCCCTTGATCTGGCCATCGGTGAAGATGCCGCCGAAACCGATCATTGGGCTTGACGGCACTCCCTTGCTGATCAGATCGGTAAGAGCCTGATCATCGAATTCGGCCTGGAACGCCGGCGTGTTTAGGGCTGGACCGCTGCCGCCTTCGCCTTTGGCACCATGACACTGTGCACACACTCCCGCGTAGATTTGCTCGGCCGTCAGCACCGGCGCAGCCGCGCTGGGTGTTGGCGACGGTGGAGCCTCAACGGCAGGTGGGTTCGCCTGCCAGCTTCGGACGTACGCCACCAGTGAGTCGATCTGATCTTCACTGAGCGGACCGCCGTTCTCGGTGCTGAAGGGATTCATCCCGAGGTCCGGCTGGCCTTGCGCGATGATATTGCGCACCGTCGTGTCATCCCGCGTCGCCAGGAATTCGGCTGAGCTGATCGGGGGGATGGTTTCGCCCGGGCGCGACGGATTCAGCCCGCCTTGCCCTTGTGACCCATGACATGCCGAGCAATTGCTGGCAAACAACTGGGCGCCTGCCTCGGGCCCCTGTCCCTTGCTGGCCGTCAGAGTGTATTGGACCAGAGCGTCCAGTTGCTCGGGTGTCAGGATCTTGCCCCATACCGGCATGGTCACATGCGCCCCGCCGCCGCTGATGATCTTGCGTGCGGTGTCGATGTCGGGCGCCGCCGGCACCTTCTCTCCGTGGCATACACTGCAATGCTGATCGAAGAGCGTCTTGCCGTCTGGATGGAAGTTCGGGTCGGTCACATAGGCCGCGAGCGTCTCAATATTGGCATCGCTCAATGTCCCTTGCCAGGCAGGCATCGTCAGATGCTGACCGCCCTCGCTGATCAGATCGCGCAACTGGCTTTCCGTGCCGGCAAACGAAACCCCGTAACCATGGCAACCGGAGCAGTTGATTTCAAACAGACGCTGCCCATCTGGCGCAGCCAGGAAGTTCAGGAGTGCATTCCGCTCCGCGTCCGTCAGCGTTTGGCTCCAATCCGGCACCCCCTGGCCGGCATGCGGAGGGTAATTGGCACCTTGCGTAAAGACCAGCTGAAGCTCTTGCGGATTGCCGGAGGCCTGCACCAGCGTCTTGTGGCAATCCCCACACTCCTGAGTGTAGAGAGCACTTCCATTGGGCGAAGTGATGAAGCCTGCGAGAGCGTCGATTTCGTCGGTGCTGAGGTCCCCGCCCCAAGCCGGCATGCCCTCGTGCTTCCCCTGAGCGATCAACTGATGCAGATCGGTGTCAGCCGGCACGGCAATGCTGGGACCGTGGCAGTTGGCGCAGTTGCTCGCGTATAGCGCCGCGGCCTGATCCACCGGAGCTGCCACCAGGGGAGGCGGCGCCTCAAGCTGCGACAGCAGCGTCAGCGTCGCGATGCCTGCCACGACCACCAGCGCAGACAAACTCGCATAAGGCCGGCCGAGGAAATAGCGCTTTGGGTTCCGATCGATGAAAGGCAGCCCGAACAACAGGAGGATCAACAGCCCGGGTATCACGACCACGCCGACTACTTCCAGCTTGCCCGGGAAGTACTTGAGCAGCTGGAACAGGAACAGAAAATACCACTCCGGACGCGGCGTGTACGTGGCATCGTTCGGGTTTGCGCGGGCCTCTGTGGGGACACCTAGGAAGTAAGCCAGGGCGACCAGGATCACGAACACCACGAGCGCGATGATCGCGTCCTTGAAAATGATGTCGGGGAAAAAGGGAACGCCCTTCTCCTTGGCCTTCTTGTATTGCTCGAGATACTCCTTCTTCTCCTTGTCGTTCATGGCTGTTCGTTCCTCTCCGGGCACAGCCGAGATGCCGATACGAATAACCAGATACAAGTGGACCAGGACGAGAGTGGCTAGGGCTCCCGGCAGGACCCAGATATGGGTTCCGAAGAAACGCGCCAGCGTCACGGCCGACAAGTCAGGTCCGCCGCGCGCAATTCGCAGGATCCAGTCGCCGATCACCGGGACCACACCGGCAATTCGGGTTCCGACCGTGGTGGCCCAGTAGGCTTTCTGGTCCCACGGGAGCAGATAGCCGGTGAAGCCAAAACCGACCACGACCAGGAGCAGCAGCACACCGGTGATCCAGGTGATCTCCCGCGGGTACTTGTAGGCCCCGTAGTAGAAAACCCGCAGGAGATGAAGCACCACCAGCACGATCATGGCGCTGGCGCCCCAATGATGCAAGCCCCGGATGAGCCAACCAGCCGGCAGCTGAGTCGTGATGTACATGACACTGTCATACGCATGATCGGGCGTCGGCACATAATATAGAGTAAGCAGGATGCCGGTTACGGCCTGATTGACCGCAACGAAGAGAGTGGCGCTTCCGAGCGTGTACAGCCAATTAACGTGCGGCACCTTCCGCAGGAAAATGGCATCCCAGACCTGCCGCCATGCAAGGCGCTCGTCCATCCAGTCTGCGAATCTCGCCAACATGTCAGCCTCGCTTTACGTAAAGGATTCCGTCTTCGACCTTGTTCTCGAACCGATCCAGTGGCCGCGGGGGCGGTCCGGAGACCACGGTTCCATCTTTCGCGAACACGCCATCGTGGCAGGGACAATGGAATCTCCCGTCGTCGGCAATCCAACGGACGCGGCAGCCAAGGTGGGTGCAAATGTTTGAAAGCACGACAAAATCCTGCCCGTTATCGGTCAGGACGTAGGCAGACACCTCCTCTTGCGAAGTGAGCCAGCCAGTCTGGGTTTCCACCGTGGTCTTGAATAGCGTCGGCGAATTCAGCTCCACCTTGCTGACGGCACCCAGGCGGATCCACACGTCGGCGGCCTGCTTCAGCGCCGGGCCCACGATGTAGCCGATAGCCGGCAATCCGATGGCCGCGCTGATCAAACCGCCGATACCAAATATGGTCGCCTTCATGAAATCGCGACGCCTCGACCCGGATTCAGTCTTGTCTGTCATCGATTGCCTCCAGCGGTAACTACCTTCACTTTTCCAGCGCGCCGGCCTCGATCCAGGACTTGACCAGCGCCAGCTCCTCGGCAGATAGCTGCCCCAGATGGTCGCCCTTCGACTGGATCGCGATTAGCTTGCTGCTGGCAGCATCGCCCGGCACGATCACTGGGCCATCCTGGGCGCCCTTGAGGGCATCTGCATACGTACTCAGGTTGAGCCCGTTCGTCGCCAGCGTTGCGCTGTGGCACATCCCGCAGCGGGCAGCAAAGATCGGCGCGACCTCCACCCACGTCACGGCCTCCTGTGTTCCCGTCGTAGCCAGCGTCGGCGCCGCAGTTGCGGTTGGGGGTTGAGTTGGCGTGGGCGGCAAAGGTGTCGGCGTCTGAGGCACATAGATCAGGATTGTGGCGATCTGCTGAGGCACTGTCGTGATCGCGGTCTGCTCGCCATTGACGAATCCGTAGACCGCGAAGAGCATGCCGATTCCCAGCACTGCCGCCACGGGATAATAGGCCATCCTGCGCCGTTGCAGCGATTTCGTATCGGGTTTTCGGCCGGCAACCCCCGCCTTGATATCGGCGAGTTCCAGCGGGTGCTCGTGCAGCATCTCCTCTTCGGTCAGCCGGCCGGTCCACATGGATTTGTTGAACCGTCGCAGATGCACTCCATACATGTGCCACACGATGATCGCCAGCACGGCTAGCAGCGCTTCCGATCCGTGGGCCACTTTGGCCGCCGGGATGAAGTCACCCGGGAAGATCTTGACCGTCGCCAGCGGATTCCACATCATGAAGCCGGTGAAACCCATGATCAGAATGCCCCACACCAGGGCCCAATACTCTGCCTTCTCTTCAAACGTGTAGCGTCCCATTTGGGGGCGGGTCTTGCGCAATCCCAGGTTGTAGGTGAACGCCATCCAGGCATCCTTGATGTCCTGGATCCCGGGCAGCATCGTCAGGCCTGCGCCCATCACATAGGACTTGTAACCGAGCTCGATCACGTGAAATATGGCGACCAGCATGAGCAGCACGGCCGCCGCGTGGTGAGTCGTTCGAATGTTTTCGATGCCCCCCCACAGGCGCACGATGAAGAGTGAGACGGGCTGCAGCGCGAATTTCTGTACCAGGCCTGTGACCGCTAATGTCGTGAAAGAAAACAACATCAGCAGGTGCTGGGTGCGGTCGGGCAGGCTGAACCGAATGCGTGCAGGAACGTTCGCCGAAGCCGCGGCTTTCTTTGCCATTATTTCTTCCCTCCCTTCCGCGCCTCGAGTCTGCGTCGCGTGAAGTCCGAGACCACAAACACGAGCATCCCGCCGATCACGGTCGGTATGAATACTTTGTAGAAGACCCCTACGTAGTAGACCAGCGGGAAATGCGTCGGGCTGGCAACATAGTGGCTCATCCACGCGTCCGTGAAATCCGCGGTGATCACGTTGGGATGGCAGCGCTGGCACTTGACCAGGAGATTTTGCTTGATCGCGATGCCCGTCGCCGGATTATCGACATTGGAAATATCGTGCACGCCGTGGCAATCCGTGCACACCGGTTTGTTGGTCGGCGTATCGGGTGAGACCTGCTCGAACAGTGTCACCGTGGTACCGTGAAAATCGGCCACATAAGTGTTCAGCACCTGAGTCGTGATGCCGTACTTGTCCATGATCTGGGGATCGGTATGGCATTTGGCGCAAAGGAGCGGGATGTCGTTGCGGAAACTCGCCGTGGTCGGGTTCTGGATGTTGTGCACGCCGTGGCAGTCGATGCAGGTGGGGACATCCCGGTTGCCGAACTGCGTCAGGGCGGCGCCGTGCACACTGTTCTTGTAGGTGTCGTAGATCGCGCTGTGACAACGCGCACACGTCTGCGGAATTTGCAGGCGCGCATCCGGCAGCAGTTGCCCCGTCGATGGGTCGGTGATTCGTGTCTGCTGGTGCGGATTATGGCAATCCGTGCACACCGCCGCGTTGAAATTGCCGGCCGCCAGCGCCTTCTGGTGCACGCTATCCAGTACCTTGTTGTACTGATCGGTATGGCAGTCTTTGCAGGTCGTGTAGAGTTGCAGCGTCACGTCCCGGATCGTTTCCGCTTGAAGCACCGGGTGCGGGAAGGTGCTGATGTCCTTGTGGCAGTCCGTGCAGGCCACGTTCTCCTGGTCGTGAACGCCGTGGGTAAAGAGTTCGGGATCGATGTAGAGCGAGAGGACCTCACCGCTCGGCAGCGTTTTGGTCAAGCCCTGCTGACCGTGGCAGCCCACGCAGTAATCGTCGGTCGGTTTTGCCTGCGGATTGGGGGCTACGGGTTTGGCGGCACCCGCGGGCGTGGCAAGCCCAAGCACGACGATGAATACTAGAACGGCCCCCAACACGAGCAACCACGATCTGAAACGACTGGTCGACCATACCGTCATATGTTTCTCCTGCACAATTCGGGGGCAATACTGGCAAAGGGCAACACCCCGACGCCCACAGGTGTCAATGTTCCGTGAGGGCCGGGGTACGCAGTGTTGGAAACGAGGTTGTACCGCATAAAGGATGTAGGGCTAAGAATGCTGCTGCCGGGCATATGAGATGGCGGGCGCCGTCATGCGCCCGCCATCGTTTGCTGTCCCCGGCGCTTCGCAGCCTACGGTCGCTTGAACTTCGATACGTCGCCGCCGAGATCCTTGGTCGAGTCGTACAGGAACTGGAGCACGTAATGCGGGTTGTGCGCGAACGCGCCCGGATCCTTGATGGAGTATTGATAGTTGTAGGCTGATTCCATCAACCGCGGGGTCCACGCGTTGTACCCGATTGGAGCTCCGCTGGCATCCGTGTCCGGCTTGCCATCTTTGTTGGCATCCACGAAGTAATACGGATAGGTCGCCGCGTCGTACACGATTGGCGTGCCGCTTTTCTCCGCATGGGCCTGGATGGCTGCAAACAACGCTTGACGGAAGCTGTCGATCTCCACGGAAATGCCTTCGGTCACATCGCCGTTACCGTTCCAATCCGTGGTGTCCGTGGTCGCCCGGATCTTCTCAAGGTCATCGACGCTGGTCACGCTCGTGTGGCAGGTCTTGCAGGCATCGACCTTGACCGTGAGCTGGTGAACATCATGGCAGTCCGTGCACTTGTTCAGCGGATGCACCGTGTTCTGGCCCACGTATTTCTGGTTGGCGTATTCGTATGCGCCCTTGGCCGCGTCTCCGAAGAGGGTCGCGCCGGCTGCCAGGTAGTGAACGTTCTTGAAGCCGATGTTCGGGTCCACGGTGTCCAGAGGCTTGCCAGCCAGGTAATTATTCACTGTGACCGTTGACTCGCGCCCCTGGTGGCACTCGATGCATAGGTTGGAATCGACGGGCACCAGGTTCCCGTTCGCGTCCTTCTCTGTGCTAAAGGTCAGTGAGACGCCCGAGGGGAACGGCACGGTCGTGACCGCGTAGCGGTTCGGCCAGTTGGCCTCGTCATGGCACGTCGAGCATGCGAAACCGTTGGCGGTCGGCTGCGCAACTATGCCTGTGATCTGCACACCCGACTTCGTGACGACCTCGGTGCCGGCATTGGCTATGTAGGCCGGCAGGCCTGTGGCGCTGTGACACTTCGCGCAGCCTGCGGGCACTACGCCTGTTGAATCCCAGTCCCGGAACGGGAGGGTATCGCCGGCAAAGTGACCGGGGTCATCCCGCGCCAGCTTGCTCATATCAACGGGCTTGGAGATCTTGCCGTTCAAGTCGTCGATCGAGTCGTAAAGCAGCTCAATGATGTACTTCGCGTTGTGAGCGAATGCGCCCGGGTCTTTGACGGACACTTGATAGTTGAATGCCGCCTTCAGCAGACGGGCGGTCCACTTGTTGTATCCGATCGGATTGCCCTTGTCGTCCTTCGCGGGCGTACCATCGGCGCCGGCAACCAGGAAGTACGGATAGGTCGCCGTGTCATACACGATCGGTGTTCCGCCAACCTCAGTCGCATAAGCCTGGATTGAGCCGTACAGGATGTCCTGCAGGCCCTTGAGTTCGTAGTAGATCCCTTCCTTGGTGTCGCCGTTTCCGTTGTAGTCCGCCAGCGAACCGTTCTCGCGGTTGTTCTTGAGATCGTCAACCGTCTTCACGCCCTGGTGGCACTCGGCGCATTGGTCCACCTTCACCTGCAGCGTATGCTGATTATGGCAGCCGAGGCAGGAGTCAAGGCCGGGCACGTGGCGGAACTTCGGATCGTAGATCTTGTTCGGATATTCGTACCCCATCTCCGCCTGCGAGCCGTACAGCGTGGCGCCCGCCATCAAGTAGTGAACGTTGCGGAAACTGAAGTTGACGGCGTTGCCGCTGGAATCCTTCATGGGCGAAACCACGGCATCCACGTCGGTGACATTGAAGTCCGAGATCTGCTTGTCAACGCTCACCTTGGACTCGCGGCCTTGGTGGCATTGCATGCAGCGGGCCTCGGGTCCCAGATTGTCGATTGTCTTGCCGGATGGGAACGTGACCGATGTCAGCGCGATTGCCGCCGGGTTATGGCACGTCGTGCAGCTGAAGGTGCCAGCGGGTGCCGGCACGTCCGCACTCTTACCGCTGGAGACAAACTGCTGGTACCCCGCCGACGCATGACACCTCGAACACGCGGCCGGAACCACCGCCGGACTGGCCGTGTCCCAGTGGGTGAAGGCCGCAGCTTTGGCGTCTGCGTGGCCCGAACCTAGGAACGCATCCTGGAACGGGACCTCGAGCGTAGGCTGCGGAACGGTCGTCGGTGCCGCCGGCGTGGCGGAGGTGCCGCAGGCTGCCAGGATAACGCCCGCCATCAGCATCCCCCCGACAAGAATAAGGGCTC
This sequence comes from uncultured Chloroflexia bacterium, assembly GCA_963739265.1. Taxonomy (GTDB): domain Bacteria; phylum Chloroflexota; class Anaerolineae; order Anaerolineales; family Villigracilaceae; genus Fen-1038. The sequence continues at coordinate 398,378 of CAVTZR010000004.1, read as the reverse complement.
TCCTTAGCGACATATTGCATTCTCCTTTCGCGGAGTGAACGAAATGGTCCTGCCCGTCCTGCCGTTCCCCGTACCTCTAAGCGTCCCCGCCCGAACCAGCCCTTTCCGGGCCTCCCAAGCATTCTAGCTGAATGTAACATTAGTCACAAGTTAGATTGGGGTGAAAAACCACATGACATATGTCATATAACCCAATCTCAAAGGCCTGAATTGGGGCATTCCCCCGTTGCAAGAGCTTGCCAGGCCTGTGCCCCTCCCGCCATGCGCCTCCCCCTGCCTTGCCTACCCACCGATTGGGGTAGAATGCTCATGGACGCAAGACGCAGGGGGGACCTTGCTCCCAGCTGGCCGTGCTTGGCCGCTGGAGAGGGGCTTCACAAATGGAAGCGATTACATTGTTGCTGGCAGACGACCACGACGTCGTGCGCACCGGGCTCAAGAGCCTCCTGGAATCCCAGCCCGGACTGCGGGTTGTGGCGGAGGCTCGCAACGGCGAGGAGGCCATCCAGCGCGCCCTGGAGACCCGGCCCGACCTCGTCTTGATGGATATCAGCATGCCCGGCATGGACGGCTTGGAAGCCACCCGGCAGCTCAAGCTGTCCTGCCCCGACACCCAGGTTCTGGCACTTACCATCCACGACGATAAACAGTACTTCATGGCCATGCTTGCGGCTGGCGCCTCGGGTTATCTGACCAAGCAAGCCGCCGCCGAGGACTTGGTGGCTGCGATCCACGCTGTTGCCGCGGGCCATGTGTTTCTGCAGCCGGCCCTTGCCCGCTGGCTCCTCGAAGACTATCAGCGCTTGTCCGGCGAGAACCCCGCCGACGCTTCCCGCCTCGGGGACTCGCAGCCGGCTGCCTCTGGCCTCAATGTTCTGAGTGGCCGCGAGCGCCAGGTGCTGGAACTCGTCGCCCAGGGGAAGAGCAATTTGGAGATCGGCCGCGAGCTTAAGCTCAGTCCCAAGACCATCGCCCGTCATCGCGAGCGGATCATGGGAAAGCTGAATTTGCACTCCCGCACGGAATTGGTGAAATTTGCCATCCGCACGGGCTTGATCTCATTGGAATAGCCGCCTGCTTGCTTGCCCAAATGCATCGGGCACGCAGAGGGATAGAATGGATCCGATTCAATGACATTCGTCTCGCGACTTCTCAGCCTGCATTAATCCTGTCATGTAGAATGAAATCCGCATATATGAGCCTTTTTTGTAGTGTTCGGAGGCGCTAGATGGGACGCATGAAGTTCATAATTGGTGGGGTGCTGATCCTGGCGGCGGTGGTCTACCTGATCGCCTCTTCGACCCAGGCCAACGCCGAGTATTTCATGACGGTCAACGAGCTGAAGACCCAGGGTCAGGGCGCAGTTGGGAAGAGCCTCCGGATTTCGGGCGCAGTCGTCGGCCAATCCATTCAGTATGATCCGCAGACACTCACCCTCACCTTCGAGGTCGCTCACGTGCCGGGTGACAACGCGCAGGTTGAGGCTCAGGGCGGCTTGGCTGCGGTGCTTCACGCGGCCGTAACCGATCCCACTCGCGCCCGGCTCAAGGTGGTGTATATCGGCCCAAAGCCGGACTTGCTCAAGGATGAAGCCCAGGCCATCATGACCGGAGAGTATGGCGCGGATGGAGTTTTCCACGCCGATGAGTTGCTTCTGAAATGCCCAACCAAGTACCAGGACGCGGTCCCGAGCCAGACCGGCGGTTGAGAGCGCAGGCTCGAATCGCACAACGTCCTATCCAGGTGTCGGTTGGCCTGCTTGAAGTAGAGCGCTTGAGAAATGGGACCTGACGCTGCCTCGCCTTCGTCAGGTCTTCTTTTCTGAGGAGAGATCGTGACCTGCAAGGGCTGGGGAGTCTAGGAGTGCTGGATGCTGGCTGAAGTTGGATATGGGATTATCGTAGTTGCTTTTCTGGTAGCGCTCTACAGCGTCGCCGCGGCCGCGCTGGGCGAACGGTCCAAGTCGCCTGCCATCGTCGAATTGGCGCGCCGCGCCATGCTCTTGTTGTGGCCTCTGATCACGCTCTCCGCCGCGGTCCTCATCCATCTGCTCATCACGAATCACTTCGAAGTCTCCTTCGTCTACGACGTGACCAGCCGCAGCATGCCCACCTACCTCAAGATCACCGCCTGGTGGGGCGGGCAGGCCGGCTCCTTGGTGTTTTGGTCCTGGTTGATGTCAGCCTTTGCCTCGCTGGTGACCCTCCGCAAGTGGGATCGCGACCGTGAGTTCCTGCCGTGGGTCATTGTGGTCACTTCCCTGACGACGGCCTTCTTCCTGGGCTTGGTGGTCTTCTACGAGAATCCATTTGCCCGCTTTTGGCAGACGCCGGATGGCAACATCGTGACCAGCCTTCTGGCGCCCGCAACGGCAACTGCCTTCTTCCCCTCCGATGGGCGCGGTCTGAACCCGCTGCTTCGTCACCCGGGCATGATCATCCACCCGCCCATGCTCTATCTGGGCTTCGTTTCATTTGTCATTCCGTATGCCTTTGCCATGGCGGCCCTGATCACCGGGCGCAGCGATGATCGTTGGATCCGGCTTACCCGCCGCTGGACGCTCTGGGCCTGGCTCTTCCTCTCGTTCGGACTGGTGCTGGGCAGCCGCTGGGCCTACGATGTGCTGGGCTGGGGCGGATTCTGGGGTTGGGACCCGGTTGAGATCGCAGCCCTCATGCCCTGGTTGACCGGCACGGCCTTCTTGCACTCGGTCATGATCCAGGAGAAGCGCGGCCTGCTCAAGCACTGGAACATGATCCTGGTCATCCTCACGTACGCTCTGGTCATCTTCGGGACCTTCCTCACCCGCTCCGGCGTGCTTTCTTCGGTGCATGCCTTCGCCCAGAGCGCAATTGGCCCGGCTTTCTTTGCGTTCATCGGCGCCACCTTCATCACGTCCATCGCCCTGCTCATCTACCGCTGGCCCGAGCTGCGCAGCGAGACCGAACTGAAATCCATGCTCTCGCGCGAGGCGCTGTTCCTGCTCAACAACCTTCTTTTCATGAGCGTGCTCGTCGTCTGCTTCTGGGGCGTGATCTTCCCATTGATCTCCGAGCTCATTACCGGCCAGAAGATCACGGTCGGCCCGCCGTTCTACAATCGAGCCACCGCCCCGCTCTTTGCGGCGCTGATGTTCCTGATGGGGATCGCGCCGCTCTCCGCCTGGGGCCACTCGACGGTCCAGACACCTGGGCCGCGCCCTGTGGAAATCCGCGTTGGCCGCCGCTGATCATCACGGGCGTGCTCGTCTTCACATATACCCGCACTGGTATTGCCCCTCATCGGCTTCTTCCTGGTGGCCTTCGTGTTGCTGATCACGCTGCAGGAGTTCTGGCGCGGCACGCGGGCACGCATGCGGGCCCAGAGCGAAAACCCCTTTGCGGCCCTTTGGAACCTGACCAGCCGCAACCGTCGTCGCTACGGCGGATACATCATCCACATGAGCATGATGCTTATGGCCATCGGCATTCTCGGCATCGGCTTCTTCCAGATCCAGACGCAGGGCACGGTGCCGCTGGATGGCTCGCTCAGCCTGGGCAACTATGTCGTCAAGTATCAGTCCATCGCCCAGTTCGCAGGCCCCGACAACCGGCAAGTGACCCGCGCCGTGGTCGACGTGACTGACACCTGCGGCAACGTTATCGGTGAACTCCACCCCCGGATCGACTACTATCCAGACGCACAGCAGAACATGACGATCCCGGGCGAACGGGCCACCCTGCAGGACGATCTCTATGTCCTGCTCATCGACTGGCAGCCGGCCAACGTCAACGGCGCGACCTTCAAGATCTTCGTCAACCCGCTGATCAACTGGCTCTGGATCGGGGCGATCGTATTTGGCTTCGGGATCGTAATCACCACGTTGCCGGAGCGCGAGGGCGACCGGGTTGCGGCCCTGACTCGACGTGCCTCTCGCTCAGAGCAGCCCGAGCCCAGCGCCGCAGATTAGACCGCTGCGCTCAAGGCACAGACAGGGCAGAGTTGGGTGATGAGAATCAACACGGGCAAACGTTTCCACCATTCGAAATTCTACGCAGTCTTGGCGCTCGGGTTGGGCATCTTGGCAGCCGGCTTGCTCTATCAGAAAGCCGTCGCCCAGAATCCCACGCCCACGGATGACCAGGTCAATCAGATTGCCCATCAGCTGTATTGCCCCGTGTGCGAGAACACTCCCCTCGACGTGTGTCCCACCGAGGCGTGCCGGCAGTGGCGCGATCTGATTCGCCAGAAGCTCTCCCAGGGCTGGACCGAAGATCAGATCAAGCAGTACTTCGTCGAACAGTACGGAGCGCGCGTGCTGGCCGAACCCCCCGCCGCGGGGCTCAACTGGCTGGTCTATGTCCTGCCCCCGATCATTATTCTGGCGGGCGCCGTCATTCTTCTTCCGCGCCATGCAGTCCTGGACGAAACTGGCCCACAAGCCCGATGTTGAAAGCCCCCCGGGCACCCCTCAGCCCGACGCTTCGGGCGACGAGTATGTAGCGCGACTCGAAGAGGAACTGAAGAAGAGAAAATGAAGCTGGCCCCCGCCCGCGGCGCCCGCCCCCATGCCGCTGACGAAGGCCGAGGATAGAGTTGGCAATGACAGAGAATTCCATGAATGACACGGTCAGCACACCCTCGAGACGGCGGGCCGTGCCCCTCTGGGCCCAGATTCTCATCTGGGCCGTGCTGGTCGGCTTGCTCGTGGTCCTGGCGGTCACGCTCAACCGGTCCCAGCAGGGGACCGCACAGCCCGGTGATCACATCCGTGATTTCAGCATGACCATGTTCACGGGCTATGAGCTCAACGGCCAAAGCCAGGTCAAGCTGTCCGATCTGCGCGGCAAAGTCGTGCTGCTCAACTTCTGGGCATCCTGGTGCAAGCCCTGTGAGCAGGAGGCGGCCGATCTCCGGGCGGCGTGGCAGCACTATCAGCCAACCGGAAAGGTCGTTTTCGTCGGCGCGGACTATGTCGATACCGAACCGGATGCGCGGGCCTATCTGCAGAAGTTTGGCATCACCTATGCCAATGGACCGGATGTCGGCACAAAGGTCTCGCAGCTGTTCCGCATCCAGGGCGTTCCCGAAATCGTATTTCTTGGATCAGAGTGGCGTGCTCAGGTACGTCCAGATCGGTCCATTCAGTTCAGTGGATCAAATCCAATCCATTATTGATCCCATGATCCAATAGGAGGAAAATGGATCTAGGCACCGTCCTCTTGCTCGTCGCCCTGCTGATTGCCGTGGGGCTCTACCTTGCCGCGCCGCTCTTCGGGTCGTTCGAGGCGCCCCGTGGCTCAGGAAACGCTCGAAGCCTCCTCCTTGATGGCCGAACGCGATCGCGTCATTGCCGCGTTGCAGGAGCTCGACTTTGATTACAAGCTGGGCAAGGTGCCTCCCGAAGACTATCCCGCCCAACGCAGCAGCCTCCTCGAGAAGGGTGCCGAGGTCTTGCGTCAGCTGGATGCCCTCCTCCCGGCGGCCCGCGCCGTTCCAGGCGAGCAGCTCGACCCGAATTCGCGCATCGAGCAGGCCGCCGCAGCCGGCCGCGCGGATGGGGCCTCCACGCCCCACGGTCTGGCTGACGACCGCATCGAATCCCTGCTGGCCGCCCGCCGGGCGGTGCGGCGGGCAAAATCCGCTGGGTTCTGCCCTCGCTGCGGCAAACCCGTCCTCGTCACCGACGAGTTCTGTCCGCATTGCGGCAAGCGGCTCAAATCCAAGTGAGATGCCGGCCACAGGCAAAGGGCGCCACATGAAGGTAGTTGGCAATTCGAGGAACTCATGAGATTTCGTGCACTCATCACTCTGGCCCTGGCAGGGCTCTTCTTGGCCGCATGTAACTTCACGCTTGCCTCCGACGTCACGCCCCCGCCCGACTACGTTGCGCCAACGGCGATGCCGACGCTGGGCGCATTGGTCCCGGCTGCCGCACCGGATATCCAGGATGGCGGCACACTCTACGCCCAGAATTGCGCTGCCTGCCACGGCGACAAGGGCCTCGGCGATGGCCCGCAGAGCATGCAGCTGCCAGTGACGGTCCCCGGCATTGGATTAGCTGAGGTCGCCAGCTCCGCCTCCCCGCGGACTGGTTCAAGATCGTCACCCAGGGCAACCTGGATCGATTCATGCCGCCCTTCGTCGGCGCCCTGAGCGATCAACAGCGTTGGGACGTCATCGCCTATGTGCTGACCCTGCACACGACTTCGGATCAGATCGCACACGGCCAGAGCCTGGTCACCGCGAATTCCGCGGACTGCGCCGCGAAGTTCAGTGCTCAAGCCAAAATGGCAGCTGTGTCCGAGGACGACCTGGTCGGTATTATCAAGAACGGCAACGCGGACGTGCCCGCCTTCGGCAAGGACTTCAGCGATAACGACGCCCATGCCGCGGCTGCCTATCTCAGGACCTTGAGCTTCACCTCGGGCTCCGGGTTGGCTGCGGCCTCGACCCCCTCTGCCCCCGCAACCCAGTCCACGCCGGAGGCCGGTGGAACGGCACCGGTTGCCGGGAACCTGACACCTGTCGCTGGTATCGGCACCGTGACCGGCAGCATCGCGGTTCCCGGCACCGCTCAGGCCGCGGGGTTGACCGTGACGCTGCATGGCTTCGATCATTCCCAGGACCAAACCTCTGGCCCAAAAGAGGTCCTTACGCTTTCGACGACCACGGCCGCGGATGGTTCCTACTCCTTCCCCAGTGTGGCGATGCCGGTCAATCGCATCTTCCTGGCCGAGGTGGACTACGGTGGCATCCAGTATCGCTCGGAATTTGGCGTCGCCGCCGCGAACTCGAGGAATATCGCCCTGCCGCCTCTGAAGGTGTTCCAAGCCAGCCCCGACCTCAGCCTCCTGAGGCTGGATCAGATCCACATCTATACTGACTTCGCCACCGCCGGCACGGTCCAGGTGCTCGAGATCTTTGCGTTCTCCAATCCTAGCAGCAGTGCCGTGATCATCTCCAGCGACGGCGTTTCGATCCCGTTCATCAAGCTTCCGGACGCGGCGCAGAATCCGGGATACGAGCCGGGACAGGACAGTGCACCGTTCCAGTCCGCCGGCAGCGGCCTGGCGGTCGCGCCCAGTGACAAGTCGTACTCGATCATCGCCTTCTTTAACCTGCCCTATGCTCAGAAGCTCGAGATCAGCCAACCGATGGTGATCGACGCGCCCTCAATCCTGTTGCTGGTCCCCGATGGCATGAATGTGAGCGGGCCGCAGCTGGCATCCAAGGGGCTGCAGGTCATCCAGAACAACAACTATCAGGAGTTTTCCGCGGGCAGCCTGAAAGCCGAAGGCACCTTGAGTTTCTCGGTGACCGGTCACCCCAAAGCCTCCTCAGCGACCGGTATCGATGTCCGCCAGGGGTTGCTCATCGGAGGCGGCGCCCTGGGGCTTGGGCTGATCATAGGCGGGGTCTTCCTCTACTTGCGCGATCGCAGGCGCGAGCCGGCGATCCCGGACGAGGCCGAGTTTGACTCTGCCGACGAAGTGATGGACGCGATCCTTGCGCTCGACGACCTGCACAGCGCAGGCAAGATCTCCGATCCGGCCTACGAAAAACGCCGGGAGGAACTGAAGGCCGTCATCAGGCAGCTATCGTGAGTGCCGGGTGGAGATGCAGCGCGCACGCATCGGGGCCGGTGTCGGCATGATCGAAGTCCGCAAGCTCGTGAAGCGCTTCGGAATGAAGACCATCCTCAACGGGCTGGATCTCGAGGTGAGCCCCGGTGAGTTCGTTGCACTGCTCGGGCCGAACGGCGCCGGCAAGACCACCTTTCTGCGGATCCTGGCTTCGCTCTCGCGCCCTTCATTAGGTGAAGTCCGCGTGGCGGGACATTTGCTGCCGCACGAGGCCGCCCAGGTCCGTGCCAGGCTGGGCGTCGTCTCACACCAGCCCCTGCTCTACGGCGATCTGACAGCCGAAGAGAACCTGCGCTTCTACGGGCGGATGTACGGCATCCCGCGCCTGGAGGAGCGTGTCACCGAGGTGCTGGAAATGGTCGGACTGGAACTCCGCCGGCACGACCTCGTCCGTACCTTTTCACGCGGCATGCAGCAGAGACTGGCCATCGGGCGGGGCATTCTGCATGATCCCGATGTGATGCTCTTCGACGAGCCTCATACGGGCCTCGATCAGGATGCATCCAGTATGCTCGACGGGGTGCTGCGATCGGTCGCGGCCCAGGGCCGCACGGTGGTCATGACCTCCCACGACCTCGTCCGGGCCGAAGACCTGGCCACCCGCTTCGATATCCTGTCGCGGGGTGTGATCGCGGCCTCGGCCACACGTCGGCAGCTGTCCAGGAGCAACCTGCTCGCCTTCTACCGGCAAGCTTTGGCGAACTGACATGGCGACCCGCGCCCGCATCGTCTCCGCATCACCCGCAGCCTCGGCCTCGAATTTCATCCGGGCGATGGCGGCGGTGGCCTGGAAGGATCTGGCCGCGGAGCTGCGCTCGCGCGAGCTCTTCTCAGCCATGCTGGTCTTCTCGCTTCTCGTCATCGTCATCTTTAACTTCGCCCTCGAGCTTGATATCCGGACACGCCAGTCGGTCACCTCGGGGGTGTTGTGGGTCACGTTCGCGTTCGCCGGCACGCTCGGCCTAAATCGTTCGATGGCCATCGAGAAGGAGCAGAGTTCGATGGACGGCCTGCTGCTGGCGCCGGTCGATCGCTCCGCCATCTACTTCGGGAAGGTCATCAGCAACCTGGTCTTCATGCTGGGCGTCGAAGTCATTGTTCTGCCTATCTACTCCTTGCTCTACAACGTGAATCTTTTCATCCCGGGTTTGTGGCTCGTGCTCGTGCTCGGGTCCGTGGGCTACATCGTGGTCGGAACACTGCTGGCCACGATGGCAGTACAATCCCGTACCCGGGATATGCTGCTCCCGATCCTGCATTTCCCGGTCGCGATGGCCGTGCTGATCGCCAGCGTTAAGGCCAGCGGCGGCTACCTGACCGGCGAGGATCCCGCCAGTATCCAGACCTGGCTGAATCTGCTGATCGTGTACGACGTGGTCTTCACCTCGATCGCATTTATGGTCTTCGATTTCGTGGTTGAAGAGTAGGGATGGTGAGGCGGCTGATCATGCATTAGCACGAGCCACCAAAGCCGCGCCTTCCAACCCTCAAGCCACCACCCAACAACTCAAGGAGTCCGTATGCAAGCTAAGCCAATCACCCTGAAAGCGCTCGACATCGCTTCGGTCCTGCTCGTGATCGTAGCGCTCTATCTCGCCTTGATCTTCGCACCCGAAGAGGCGACGATGGGGCAGGTCCAGCGCGTGTTCTACTTCCATATAGCCACCGCCTGGACCGGGCTGCTCGGCTTCGTTGCCGCGGGCGTGGCCGGCGTCGCCTTCCTGGTCACCAAGGACCAGAAGTGGGACGTCGTTGAGATCGCCGCCGTCGAGATCAGCCTGGTCTTCTTCCTGATCACGATCGTGCTCGGTTCGATCTGGGCTCGACCGGTCTGGAACACCTGGTGGACCTGGGACCCGCGGCTGACCTGGGCGGCGATCACCGAGCTGATCTACGTCGCCTACTTCATGCTCCGCCAGGGCGTCGAGGACCCGTCGCGACGGGCCCGCTTTGCAGCCGTCTACACCATCGTCGGTGCGGCCAGTGCGCCGATCACGTTCTTCGTCATCCGCCTGGTGCGGACCATCCATCCGGTGATCATCGGCGGCAGCGACCCGAGTGCGCAGGGCGCGTTCGCGATGTCTCCTGAGATGGAGGTCGCTTTCTTCTTCGCTCTGTTCACGTTCACCGTGATATTCGTAGACCTGTTCTGGAATCGGATCCGGATGGGTCGATTGGCCACGCAGGTCGAGCAGCTCAAGCTCAGCGTTATGCGCTGACCGAGGCGCGGCGACCCACATCAAGGAACGCAACCATGCTACTTCAAGCCACTCCTCCCGACACGTCCGCTTACATGATCGCGGGCTATGTCTTCTTTGCCGTCATCATGAGCATCTACCTGGCGAGCTTCATCATCCGCCGGCGCAACCTGGAGCAGGATCTGAGGACGCTCGAGGGCATCCAGGCCGAAAGCCGGGCAGCGGTCGCCTCGGAACCCACAAAAGTGAAAGCCCGAGCAAAGGCCAAGCTAGCCCGGCCATCCGCCAAGCGAGCCAAGCCCGCCAAAAGGCGGGTCACGCGAAAGAGGTAGTTGAAATGCTGGTGAAGTCCACTATAATGAAAGGTGGACTTCATCGTTTTCGGGGCAATGCACAGTGACGACGCGGCCTAGCGGCCCAGCCCTCGCTCACCTACTGACCGCACTCCTGCTGACTGTCAGCAGCCTGGCGTTCTTGCCGCCCGCGCCGGTCAGGGCCGCGGAACCAGAGGCGCCCCCCGGTCCGGACCGGGTCGTGCCGATCAACGTGGACTACACCGCGTACACGTGGTGGATGGCCACCTGGGCCGAGAACCGGGTCGATTGCTCCCTGGAGATCGATCACGAGGGGATGCCAACGTTGGGGGACCTTTACACAAACTGTGACCCGAACGTCTACGACACTTACAAGAATCAGCCGCCGTGCGATGTGGGGGCGGCGAACGGAGACATGCACAGGGCGGATTGCCCGGGGTACTACCTGTACGTGGTCGACCAGACTACAAAGCAGCGAGTTGTCACGGTGACGCTGCCGCCGGCCACCGTCTGGCTTTCGCTGGAGGGCTGCGACTCGGTGTCGAGGACGGGGACCAACATCTGTGAGACGGCTCCCGTGCTGGTGCTGACCGGCGAGGAGCCGCTGCCGGACCAACATATCCTGCGCATCGAAGGCACCGTTGGCAATCAGCCGTTCACGTGCGACGCGGTCTGCAAGTTGCAGCTTGCGCCGACGGATGCGGACGGCGCAACGATCCGGTTCTGGGCGTGGTCGAGCTACGGGGATAGCAGCCAGGTCTTCAAGGCCCAGGTGCGGATCGCGATCGCCAATGACAGCAACCCGGACAACCCTTCGTATTACATCGACGTACTTTCCAGCCAGTGGAAGGGCGTGCGGGTCGCATCGTGCTCCGACATCTGGGATTCGTTCCCGCCGGTGGGTGGACCGCCAGCGTGGTTGACCACGCCGCACGATCCCGCTGAGCTGAATAGCGACATTCCGTACAGCTATCTCTCCGCCAACCTGATCCTGCAGGGGGCGGTCGATGCCAGCGCCTGTCCGGATGGCGGGCTGCTGCCCAACAACAACGGCGCCAACACGTGCGGGCAAGAAGCCGCACGGTCGGCGGTCGACGAGTGGCAGAACCAGTTCGATACACTTATCCTCAGCGCGTCCAACGACACGGGCGTTCCGGCCCAGCTTCTGAAGAACCTGTTCGCGCGCGAGAGCCAATTCTGGCCGGGAGTTTTCAGGGCCAGCGCGGACGCCGGGCTGGGGCAGCTTACGGATAACGGCGCGGACACGACCTTGCTCTGGAATCCTTCCTTCTTCGACGGTTACTGCCCGCTGGTGCTGTCCTCGGCGACTTGCGCCCAAGGCTATCTCCATCTCAAGCCGGACGATCAGCAGCTCCTGCGGCAAACCCTCGTGAGCACTGTCAACGCCAGCTGCACGAATTGCGCTCTGGGCATCGACTTGAGCCGGGCGAACTTCAGTGTCAACGTGTTCGCGCATACGCTGCTGGCCAGCTGCGAACAGACGGCGCAGGTGGTCTACAACCTGGTCAAGCAGTCGCCTGGCACGGTGGCAACGTACGAGGACCTGTGGAAGTTCACGCTGGTGAACTACAACGCCGGGCCCGGATGCCTCTCCCTGGCTGCGGATGCAGCCTGGAGCAGCGACCACAAGCTCACTTGGGATACGGTGTCCTCGCACTTCACGGACGTCTGCCTGCCGACCAAGGACTACGTCAACGACATCAGCAAGTAGAAGCATTTTCGATTAGAATCGCACTGAAAAACCGAGGAGCGGAGGCAAAAGGCCTCCGCGTTTTTGTACCCAACCCGGACCTCGGCACGAGGTAAACCATGCTGACTCCCATCGAAAAGATCCTGTTTGTGCTGGCGGTCGTGGCTTCCCTGTACTTCACCTGGCGGGGCGTCCAGCGGATCATCCAGAACATATCGAGCGGGCATGGCAAGGTCGTATGGAGCCTGGTATGGAAGCGCATCGGGGAATTGATCGCCAAGGTCGGTCTCTTTCAGCCGGTCTTCCGGCTGCGTCTGGGGCCGAGCACCTTGCACGGTCTCATCGGCTGGGGATTCATCATCTTTCTGGTCGTGAATTTCAACGATCTGGTGTACGGTTACACCGGGTTCAACATTCTGACCCAAACGGGCAGGCTGGGCGACGCCTATCGTCTGCTCTCGGACGTAGCCAGCGCTGCGATCCTGATCGGGATCGTGGGCATGGCCATCCGCCGCTTCGTCCTGCGGCCGGCGACTCTGACGACGCGCGAGACGACGCTGCTGCATGCCGCAGGCCCGCTTCGGCATCCTGCGCGACTCGGCGATCGTGGCGACGCTTCATCTTCGTCCACAACTCGGCGCGCCTCTTGGGCGAGTCCTTCCGCCTGGCGGAGGCGGGGTTCGCTGACAGCTGGCAACCGATCGCATCGGCGATGGCCAGCCTGTGGTCCGGGACGACCGCAGGTAGCCTGAGCGTGGGCGAGCACATCATGTTCTGGGTGTCCTTGGGCGCGGTAGTCGCCTTCCTTCCATATTTCCCATACTCCAAACACATCCACCTGTTCTTTGCGCCGATCAATTTTGCGCTGAAGCCTGCAGCGGAAATCCATCGGGGAGTTGAGCTACATCAACCTGGACGACCAGACCATCGAGCAATTTGGCGCGGCCAAGATGAGAGACCTGGGCTGGGAGCAGATCATGGACAGCTACGCCTGCATCATGTGCTTCCGCTGTCAGGAGGTCTGCCCGGCGTACAACACGGGCAAAGTGCTTCAGCCCGGCCGCGCTGGAGATCAACAAGCGCTATCACCTGAACCGCGGCGGCGCGACGGACGTGCAGCTTGACGACGCTGATCCCCGAAGAAGCCGTCTGGGCCTGCACAAGCTGCGGCGCGTGCGTGGACATCTGCCCGGTGGGCAACGAGCCGATGCGCGACATCCTGGACATCCGCCGCAACCTTTCGATGATGGAAAGCACCTTCCCCAAGCAATTGGAGACGGCGTTCAAGGGCATGGAACGCAACACCAACCCGTGGAACGTCTCGCAAGCCGACCGGATGAAGTGGGCGGAGGGCCTGAACGTCCCGACCATCGAGCAAAATCCGGAGCCGGAGATCTTGTGGTGGGTGGGCTGCGCGCCCGCAACCGACGCGCGCGCGCAGAAGACCGCACAGGCCTTTGCCAAGATTCTGAACGCGGCGGGCGTCAACTTCGCGGTGCTGGGAAGAACGAGCAGTGCACCGGCGACTCGGCACGGCGCGCGGGCCGCGAGGATATCTTCTTCGGCCTGGCCTCGGCCAATGTGGAAATCCTGAACGATGGTCACGCCCAAGCGCATCGTCACGACCTGTCCGCACTGCCTGCACACGCTGAAGAACGAATACCCGGCCTTTGGCGGGAACTACACAGTGATCCATCACACGCAGCTGATCAACGAGCTGGTGGGCGCGGGGAAGATCAGCCTGGAGACCTCCGCCGACAAGCTACAGGGTGACGTTCCACGATCCGTGCTATCTGGGGCGGCACAACGAGATCTTTGATGCGCCGCGGGACAACTTGAAATCGGCAGGTGTCGAGGTGATCGAGATGCCGCGGCACGAGGCCAAGTCCTTCTGCTGCGGGGCGGGCGGGGCGCAGATGTGGAAGGAAGAGGAGAACGGCACAACCCGGGTCAACACGGCACGCTTTGCGGAAGCCAAGGCCACCGGCGCCTCTACAGTGGCGGTCGGCTGCCCGTTCTGCATCACGATGATGAGCGACGCGGCAACGGCGGACGGGGGCACGATGCAGGTCAAGGATGTGGCGGAGATCGTGGCCGAAAGACTGAAGTAGAAGCATTCTCACTCTGACTTCATGCGTGACAGTCAATGACTGTCACGCATGCTTTAACGCACTCGTACGCAGCGGCCCGTGGACTGCTATTGCCATCCAATCCTCCCGGGATTAGCATAAGGGCACAGGGTAAAGGAGGGACGATGAACAGAGGGCGGTTCAGTTTGATTCTGCTGGCGGGGATTCTGATCCTGGCCTGCAACTTCCCCGTGACGCTCAGCGCGGTGACGGTTCCGACAGCGACAGTCCAGGTCTTGCCCGCCGACCTCGGGGTAACACCAATCCTCGCAGATGAACCGGCAACCGAAGCAGCCACGGTAGCAGTGCCGATGGCCACGGCGTGCACGCCGCAGCTTTCCGCGAATTCTCCGGTGAACGTCCGATCGGGCCTAGGGACGGAGTACGATGCGATCGGTGCGCTGAACACCGGGCAGACCGCCGGCATCGATGGGAAGAACAGCGATGGTACCTGGTGGTACATCGTCTTTCCATCCGGGCCAGGGGGCCACGGTTGGGTTGCGGCCAGCGTCACCACCGCGACCTGCAATCCGACGACGGTGGCCGTAGTCGCCGCGCCACCAACCCCCGTCCCTCCGACTGAGGTGATAGCGCAGGTCATCGGCGCGTCGGCGTGGGTAGACCCCGAGACGATCGGCGTGGCCGGTTGCATGGGGCCGATCCAGCCCTCGTCGGCCGGGGCATCGATCGAGGTGAGCGGGCCGATGAAGGTCAAGTGGCACTTCAACACGCAGCAGAATGGCAGCTTGCCAAGCCACACGACCAACTTCAACAAGGCCGGCTCCAAGGATGTTTCGGATACGTTCGTGCCGCCGCTCACGGCCGGCACGTATTGGGTGAGACTGGTCATCGAGGGAGTGGACACGAGCGGCTGGAGCATGCAGGCCAAGTACAAGATCAGCTGCTAGAGGTGCTCCGCCAGCCCAACCCCCCAGCCCCCTTCCCCGTGGGAAGGGGGAGTTGGAATCGGAAAACGAAAGTGCGGACGGCTAGAGCGCCGTTCGCACTCTCGTTTTCCGTGGAGTCTCGCAGGCTACGGCGCGCCGGCTGTCCCTGCCCCAATAAGCACAGACGTGAATTGCCTGCTCCGCCCCCTTTAGGGGGCGGCTGGGTGGGGGTCCTTCAAGCAACGCGCCAAACGGGCCACCCCCTGCTCAAGCCCGTCCACATCGTAGAAGGAGATGCTGAGGCGCAGGTAGTCGCGCAGGCCGCCGCGAACTCGAGAAGAGGCCGCCGGGCCGGAAGTCAACGTCGTGAGCCTGGGCTGCGCGGCGAAGCTCGGCCACGTCGCGGCCGGGAAGGTGCAACCAGAAGAAGTAGCCGCCTTGAGGAGTCGTAAACTGCCCCTCGGGCAATTGACGGCGCAGCGCTCGGTCGAGGGCGGTCACGCGGGCAGCGTAGGTTTTGACCAGGTGGTCGATGTTGCGCTTCAAGTCGCCGGACTCGATGACGCCGCGGACGACAGCCGAGGTGAACGGGTTCATCCCGCCGCCGCTATCGAGCAGGCCGGACTTGACGAGGCGCTGGATGATGGCAGGGTGCGCCTGGATCCACCCGAGGCGGAGGCCGGGGGCGAGGATCTTGGAGAACGATCCGAGCGAGACCGCGTTCACGGAATCGGTGTAGGCAGCGAAGGAGCGAGGCGGCTGGACAGTGTAGTTGAGGAGCTGGTAGACCTCGTCGGCGAGGAGCAGGAAACCGCGTTCGCTTGAGAGAGCTACGAGATGGCGGCGCCGGTCCTCGGTCAAGGTATGACCGCTCGGGTTCTGAAAGACCGGGACCACATAGACAAATTTCGGATGATGTTCGATCAGGGCGGCCTCGAGCGCGTCGACCTTGATGCCTGATTCGTCGGTCGGGATCGAAACGACGCGCAGGCCGTGGTCAGCAAAGATGCGCAGGGCGAGGAAGTAGGTCGGTTCCTCGACGAAGACGAAATCGCCTGGGCGGGTGAAGAGTGAGCAGAAGAGGTCGAGGGCGGAGGAGATGCCCGAGGTGATGAAGCAGGTATCGGCATCAACGGGGAAGCCGTAGGCGGCGGTGAGGAAGCCGGCGAGGGCGAGACGGAAGTAACCGTCGCCCTGCTCGAGGCCGTACTGGAGGAAGGAATTGTCTGCTTGACGGAGGCGGAGGTCGGCGGCCTTGCGGATGAGGTCGAGGGGAAGGAGCTCGAACTGGGGATCGCCGCGGCCGAGGTCGATGAAGCCGGGAGGTGTGTTGATCTGAGCGATCAGAGGTGGGTTTGGCATGGCGGGGTTATAACCGATTTTGGATTTACTCCGGCGCCCGTGGATCTTGTACGAGCCTATGCGCACGGTGATGAGTAGGAGTGCCGGATTCAATGAAAGAAAAGTTCGCGCGGCTCGGCGGGGTCACGCGGTTTCGTCCCGCGAAACAAATCGAAATCGAATGCCTTGCTCCGCGGGGTGCGTAGCAGTTCTTGTAGCGAGAAGTTGATCGCCACGCGGTGAGGTCGGAACCAGGGCTGACAACAATTAGCCATGGTCTCATTATAGAACAAATGTTCTGGAGGTCAAGAGGGGAGATAAGACGAGCGGGAGATGCGGAGGCGCAGCGGAACCTGTCCCCGCTTCCGGATTGCTACTGCGACAATGCTCTTTGAATTTGCCGAATGCACCGGTCTGGTGCACGCCGGATTTGGTGTTCCCAAAAGCGTAGCACTGACCAACCCGCCTTCCTCAAATTCCGAGTAACGGCCTCGTCGCGTCGCCTACTCCGTCGAAGATCCTAGCGGTCTTCTAGGGGTCGCCAGAGCGACCGGAGCCAGCCCCGGGCCGGTGCATTGTTCCTCATTGTTTACGCACCGGCGCGTTTTTCGCCCCCAACCGGCCCGAATCCCGGTAGTCCCCTGCCTGCACTTCCTGTCGGGTACAATCGCCCCACTATGCCTTCGGATACTCAAGTCATTTACTCGATGGTGCGGGTGGGACGGATCCATCCGCCGAACAAGCAGGTCCTGCGCGATATTTCGCTGGGGTTCTACTACGGCGCGAAGATCGGCGTGCTGGGCCTGAACGGCGCCGGGAAGTCCACGCTGCTGCGGATCATGGCCGGCGTCGACCAGGATTACGTGGGCGAGATCGCGATGTCGAAGGGCTACACCGTCGGGCTGCTGGAGCAGGAGCCGAAGCTCGACGAGAGCAAGACGGTGATCGAGGTCGTGCGCGAGGCCGTGCAGCCGATCGTCGACATGCTGAAGCGGTTCGACGAGGTCAATGCCAAGTTCGCCGAGGCCGACGCAGACTTCGATGCGCTGGTGGCGGAGCAAGCCAGGCTGCAGGAGCAGCTCGACAAGCACGATGCGTGGAACCTGGACAGTCACCTGGAGTTGGCGATGGACGCGCTGCGCTGTCCGCCGGCCGAGACGCCGGTCAAGGTGCTATCGGGAGGCGAACGGCGCCGGGTGGCGCTGACCCGTCTGCTGCTGACCGAGCCGGACATCCTGCTGCTGGACGAGCCCACGAATCACCTGGACGCGGAGTCCGTGGCGTGGCTGGAGCATCACCTGCGCGAATACAAGGGCACGGTGATCGCGGTCACGCACGACCGGTATTTCCTCGACAACGTGGCCGGCTGGATCCTGGAACTGGATCGCGGCTACGGGATCCCGTGGAAGGGCAACTACTCCTCGTGGCTCGAGCAGAAGAAGGAGCGGCTGGCGCAGGAGGAGAAGAGCGAGAGCAAGCGCCAGAAGACGCTGGAACGCGAGCTCGAATGGATCCGCATGTCGCCCAAGGCGCGGCAGGCCAAGGGCCAGGCCCGGGTCACCGCGTATGAGAAGCTGCTGTCACAGGAAACGGAGAAGCGGCGCGAGGACCTGGAGATCTATATCCCGCCGGGACCGCGGCTGGGCGATATCGTCTTCGAGTTCGACAAGCTGACGAAGGCGTTCGACGACCGGCTGCTGCTGGATGCCTTTTCGGCAGCGATCCCACCGGGCAGCATCGTGGGAGTGATCGGTCCGAACGGGGCGGGCAAGACCACGCTGCTGAAGATGATCACGGGCAAGGAGAAGCCCGACAAGGGGTCAATCAAGATCGGCGAGACGGTCAAGCTGGCGTACGCCGATCAGCTGCGGCCGTTGGATGACGAGAAGACGGTGTGGGAGGAGATCAGCGGCGGGCAGGATGAGATCACGCTCGGGACTCGCAAGATGAACTCCCGTGCGTACTGCGCCTCGTTCAACTTCGCGGGGACGGACCAGCAGAAGAAGGTTGGGGCGCTTTCAGGGGGCGAGCGCAACCGGGTGCACCTGGCGAAGACGCTGACGGAGGGCGCGAACGTGCTGCTGCTGGATGAGCCGACCAACGATCTCGACGTCAACACGCTGCGGGCGCTGGAGGAGGCGCTCGAGGAATTCGGAGGCAGCGCGCTGGTGGTCAGTCACGACCGGTGGTTCCTCGACCGGATCTGCACGCACATCCTGGCCTTCGAGGGGGATTGACAGGCGCGGCTGTTCCTTGGAAATTGGTCGGATTACGAGGCGTACATGAGGGAGAAGCAGGGGAAGGACATCAGTCCGCACCGGATCAAGTATCGCGGGCTGAAGCGATAGGGCGAATGGCGTTCCGCGGAGAACAGGAGATCGCTTCCCAATGGGATGCTTCGCGATCGCTCCGCTCGCCTTCAAGAACGCAAGACCTGCGGCAATGACAAAGCAGAGGTTGGAACTGTGATGGATGATCAATCAGGGTCAATCCCCAAGGACCTGGGGGCGCGGGCGCTGGAGATGGCGAAGCGACGCCAGGATGCGGCGAACGAGGTCCTGGCGCTGCTGGAGCGGCATTTCGCGACGGCGGCCCCCCACCCGGAGTCCGTGCTGTATGCGGCGTCTTGGCTGGCCGGGACGAGCCTCTTCCGGGCGCTGAAGCTGGGAGGCGCGCTGGAGCCGGGCGTGGTGGTGCTGTCAGAGAAGGTCAACGAAGAGTGGCCAAAGTTGATGAGGACGTTCGTTTTCCTGGTGGAGAAGTTTGGGATCAAGGTCAAGCCGGACGAGGCGACTTTCAAGATCCCGGCGGAGCATCAGTCACACGAGAGCCTGCGGCGGATCCAGGAGGAGCTGCAGACACCGTACAACGCGATCATGACAGCTCACGGATTCGATTATGCCGAGGGGGCCAAGACGGGCGCGGTGGTCTGCGCGCTGCTGGTCAAGAGTTACTGCACGACGCACAAGGTGTTGGAACCGGGTCTGGCGGCGGGGATCGTGGCGATGGGGCTCGTGGAGGGGGCAAAGACTGCGCCCGTGCCGCCGGAGTGAGGGGAAAGCAAAAGGAACCACAGATAGACTTCAGGGGGGATGTCCGAGGCATGCTCAGGGCTCGACTGTGCGCTTTACCGGGGGATGCTCTGCCGGTCACAGGGATTGCTTCCCTACGGGATGCTTCGCGATCGCTGCGCTCGCAATGACAACGCGACAATAGAATCAAAATGCCTCCTTCCCACGCTTGCCCCAACTAGGGTGGGAAGGAGGCCGGAGGAGTAAGAATTGAGGAGCGGTAGAGATGAACTGCACCCACTAGACAAGACACAATCAGAAAGACCCCAAGTGGCTAGTGAAACAGGCACCTTTGCTGGAAGGGTGTCTGTTTCGTTTTCAATTGTATGCGTTCGTAGTTGTAGAAGTCAACGTATTCCTCAATCGCTTGGCGAGCCTCTTCAAAGCTGGGGTTGTGCAGATGGCGCAGATACTCTTCTTTGAGATGGCTGAAGAAGTTTTCCATAGGCGCATTGTCCCAACAGTTGCCACGGCGCGACATGGAGGCAGTGATGTTGTACTGTTGAGCGAGGACGGCATACGCCTGCGAAGTGTATTGCGTTCCTTGGTCACTGTGGAGGATCAGCCCATCAGTGACCTTTTCTTTTTGTCTGGCTTGTTGGAGCGTGTGGGTCACCAATCCAATGGAGTTCTCGGGCCCAAATTGATGAGCCACAATAAAGCCATCGAATAGGTCTTTGATGGTAGACAGGTACGCCCAGCCCTGTTGGGTTGAGACGAAGGTAATATCCGTGACCCACTTCTGGTTGGGGCGAGTGGCAGCAAAGTCGCGGTTGAGCAGGTTGGGATAGCGGTGATAGATGCCCAGCTCTTCGAGTTTCCGGTACATTTTGCGTTTGCGGGCCCTGGAACGGATATTCAGCTTGTGCATCAGGCGCAAAACCGTCTTGGGATTGATCACCAGACCCTGTTGTTGCTTCAACCACAGGCTAATCCGCCGGTAGCCATAGATCTGGTGCGAAGCCGTGTAAGCCCGCTGCACGAGTTCTAAACGCACCGCATCTGTGTCCGGCTGTTCCAGCTTCTTGCGCCAAGCGTAATAGGCTGCTCGCGAGACACCTAGGAAGGCACACATGGCCTTCATTTCGAACTCTTTTCGATGGTGATAAAGCACCCGATATTGCGCTGCGCGAGCCGCACTTCCCGCAATTCGGAATGGAATTTTTTTAGCAGGGCCACTTCCATCCGCAGCCGCTCCAGTTCGGCTTGCGCCCCGGCCCTTTTGCGAGGTCGACCTCTCGGCTTGGCAAACGCGCTGGCGCCTTCGGCTCGATATTGCCTCAACCATTTCTGGATTCGTTGCGGATCCCGGATCCCGAGCGCCGCCGTGACCTCGGCGCGCGTTTGGCCCTCTTCATAAAACAGCCGCACCGCTTCCAGCTTCAGCTCCGGCGGATAATGCTGCATTCCTTTCTTACCTGCCATAGAAAAAACCACCTCCTGTTCCATCTTCTCACAGAGGGTGCTTTCTCTTCGTGTCTCGTTCTAGGGGTTCAGTTCAAGACTACCGCTCTTCGATATCTACGTAGGCATCGCGCATGGCTTCGATCAGGACGTTGCCCTTGCGCTTGGGGGTGAAACCGCGGCCGGAGCCGATGATGTGATCGTAGGGATCGCCAGAGTTGGTGATCCACAGCACGCCATGGTTGCAGTTGACCGTCATGCGGGGCTTGGCGCCACGCAGATTCAGCATCTGATGGCGCTTCAGGACCAGTCTGACCTTGTTCGATTGCGAAACGATATTCATTGTGTACTCCTTCCGGAAATCATCGTTGTATTCTATGCGCAGTATAGCCGTCAGGGGCTGACAAGTACAGATGCAGAATGCGGAGATTGTAGGCATAACAGTTCGTGATATGATTGACTGTACTGGTCAATTCTGCATCAACTGTCAGGGGATTTTGGAATGCTTGAAAGCACAAAACATCTTCTCTACCAAGATATGGCCGACCGCTTAGCGGAGCTGATCCAGCAGGGCACGTATCCACCGGGGAGCCGGATCCCTTCGGTGCGGCAGACGAGCGAGCAGAACGGGGTGAGCATCAGCACGGTGCTGCAGGCGTATTCGCTGCTCGAAAGTCAGGGGCTGATCGAGGCGCGGCCGCAGTCGGGGTATTACGTACGAAGGCAAGCAGCGATGCGACTGCCCGAGCCGGAGATGTCCGCGGCAGGTCGGGACCCGAGCCTGGTAAGCATCCACGAACTGACGATGATGCTGCTGGCGGACACGCTGGATCCGAGCCTGGTGCAGCTGGGGGCGGCGCTGCCAAATCCCCAGTTGATGCCGACGAAGAAGATCAACCGGATCCTGGGCAACGTCCTGCGGCAGAACGCAGACAACGCGCACCAGTATCAGTTCCCACCGGGATGGGAGCCGCTGCGGACGCAGATCGCGCAGCGGGCGGTCATCGGCGGATGCAGCCTGTCACCCAGCGACATCCTGATCACGTCCGGAGGGATCGAGGCGATCGACCTGTGCCTGCATGCCGTATGCCGACCGGGAGACATCGTGGCAACTGAATCGCCGATGTATTTCGGCACGCTGCAGACGCTGGAGGTGCAGGGGCTGCGGGCATTGGAAATCCCCACTCACCCGCGGGAGGGAATCAGCGTCTCAGCGCTGGCATTCGCGTTGGAGCACAATCCGATCCGGGCTGTGTTGGTGATATCGAACTTCAACAATCCGCTGGGCAGCATGATCCCGGACGAAAAGAAGCGAGAGCTGGTGGAGCTGCTGGCACGGTACGAGGTGCCGCTGATCGAGAACGACGTCTCGGGCGAGATCTATTTCGGCGAGAAACGGCCGATGGTATGCAAGGCGTTCGACCAAAAGGGGCTGGTGATGCTGGTGTCGTCGTTCTCGAAGGATATAAGTCCCGGGCTGCGGATCGGCTGGGTGGCTGCGGGGCGCTACCTGGCGGAGGCGACGTGGCTCAAGTCCACGATTCAGCGCGGCATCACCGACGCTGCCGCAGATGGCAGTGGCGCAGTTCCTGGAGAGCGGCGGCTACGACCAGCACCTGCGGCGAATCCGGCGCGAGTACGCGCGGAACGTGGAGCTGCTGTCGGACGCGGTGGTGCGCTACTTCCCGGAGGACATGCGGCTGACCCAACCGTCGGGCGGCTTCGTGCTGTGGGTGCGGCTGCCGGAAAGCGTCAACTCG
Source organism: uncultured Chloroflexia bacterium (assembly GCA_963739265.1). Lineage (GTDB taxonomy): Bacteria > Chloroflexota > Anaerolineae > Anaerolineales > Villigracilaceae > Fen-1038. The sequence continues at coordinate 375,938 of CAVTZR010000004.1, read as the reverse complement.
CTGGAGCTGTACAAGACGGCACATCAAGCCGGGATCACGCTGGCCCCCGGTTATGTCTTCTCGCCGACGCAGCAATTCCCCAACTTCATCCGGCTCAATGCGGCAGAGTTCAACTATTCGACCGAACGGGCGATGGAGAAGCTGGGGGGCATGATTGGGGAGATGGCCAAGGCCTAGCTAGGAGGGCCAAAGCCACCGCGAGAATGAAAAAGCGGAGACCAGTGGTCTCCGCTTTTTTCTATAGGTGGGCTGCAACTCACATCTCGACGACCGACGCCTCAACCGAGTAGATGGGCGGGAGGTAGTCGGCCATGACCTCCCAGGTTTCACCCGAATCGCGGCTGTAGAAGAGCTGGCCGGTATTGGAGCCAGCATAGATGCCGGCATCTTCGAAGGTGTCGGTGGCCATGCCATGGCGGAGCACATCCAAGCGGGCGCCATCCGGAAGGCCCTTGCGCATGGGCTGCCAGGTTTCGCCACCGTCCCGGCTGCGCCAGACGGTGAACTTGCCGTCGACGCTCATGTGGTACTCCTGGCTTTCCTCCGGGATCATGTAGACGGTGCGCGGGTCGGTGGGATGAACCACGACCGGGAAACCCCAGCGGGAGGGCAGCTTGCCCTCGCCGATGTCAACCCAATCGTCGCCGGCATTGTCGCTTCGATACATGCCATCGTGACTCTGTTGGTACAAGACGTTGGGCTTGGAGGGATGCATCGCGATCCGGTGCACACACTGCCCGAACTCCGGATACGGATCGGGATTGTAGCCAGCCCGAACACCCTTGTTCTTCGGAAACCAGGTCTGGCCGCCATCGTCGGTGCGGTAGCAACCGCCGGCGGAAATGGCGATGAACATGCGCTCGGGATCGACCGGGTCGGGAACGATGGTGTGAAGGCAGAAGCCGCCGGCACCCGGACTGAACTTGCCACGGTGGGGATGATCGTAGAGAGGTTCACTCAGGCTCCAGGTCTCGCCGCGGTCGCGGGATACGAAGAGGCTGGCGGGCTGAGCGCCAGCGTACACAACGCCAGGCTCCTTAGCGTTGCCGGGCGTGATGTTCCATACCTTGATCATCTTCTCGGGATTGTCCATGATGTTCTCGCCGCTCTCGGCGCGGAACATCTCCTCGACGGTGCTGGCGGGCCGGCCGGACTTGGAGGGCCGGTTGAGCACAGGAACCTGCTTGGCCTGGATCCAAGTCGCACCGAAATCGTCGGAGTAATGCGTGGTGGGGCCGTAGACGAAATGCGCCGTGGCGGCATGCAAGCGCTGGTCACGCGGATCGAGGCGCATGTGCATCACAATCCAGCTCTTGAAAAGAATGTCGCTGCTCTGCCACTTCTTGCGGGCCCGATCGCTGGTGAACACAAAGGCGCCCTTGCTGGTCCCGACATAGACTTGCACCTTCTGACTCATCGCTACCTCGTTTGGCTTTGTTAGAATATATGTTCTAATCGAATTATACCATAGGTGGTCCGATTTTAGCCGCGAACTGGCAAATGTTCGTGCAGGAATCCGCGGACCAAGCCCGCGGGTCGCAACCCCATGAAATGTCGCAGAGGTCTCCCCCGCCGGGAGACGCAGGGGCGGAGCTCACGTGTTGAGGAAACCGATCAGTTGAGTTAAACGGAGCAGGGGCAGGCTTGTGGCCTGTCCCTGCCCGTGCCAAATCAGGAGGATGAGAAGCAGCTAGCTTTTTGCGACCTTGCGTCCCGGAGGAGGAGTTGGGAGCTGAGTCGGAGCCGACGGCGGCGGTGTGGACGGCGCCGCAGGCGCAGGACCTGCACCGGCGCGCTTACCCAGCTGGTAAAAGAGGATGGCGACGAGCACCAGGATCACAACCGGGATCAGCAGGCGGAACAAGCCGCCTAGGAAGAAGATACCCAGACCAAACGGCACCATGCCGCCGGAGTTCCAGAAGCCGCGGCCGCCCATCATGGGCATGCGGCGCTCAAAGCCTTGATTCGGATAGCCTCGATATTGCCTGAATCCGATAAGGCATATCCGGGTTCTGCTGGCCATTGGGTGCAGTCGGGGCGCCGGGTGTCCCGGGGGCCGTCTGCGAGTTGGGCAGCGTGCGGTTGAGCCGGTAGGCAACCGCGAAGGAGGAGTGATTCACCCAGATGAAGACCGCAGCGGCTGCCACGGCAATGACCAGAACCACAGCTAGAATCCCAAGGATCCATTTCCACGTTCTACTCATTCGTTGCTCCTTTTGTCGAACGGGGAGATGATACTACGAGGTCCGAAGAATCCGATGAGGGAAGTGTGTATGTTTTGTATACACATAACGACCTTGCGGTGGCTGAAGACAGAGCGATGGAGAGAAATCCTAGGCAACGGGCCTCTCCCGCGCCCTCTTGGGCGCGGGATCTCGCGATGCGGGCTTGAGGCCCGCTCGCTCGAGGCGTCAATGAAACAGCGGAGGATGGCGACGAGCTAGAGTTCAGGGGGAGCGAGGAAGTATATGGCCTTGAGCGGCAGGTGCTTGCGCGCCTCGGGGGAAAGCTTGGGCAGGTTGGCCTGCCACAATTCGATGAACTCGTCCTGATCAATGAGGCGAACGTTCGAGTGTGGGCGGACGTAGACCTCCTGCATGACGTGGGAGGTGAAGCCGCCGAGCGAGACATACAGTCCGTGGTCACCGTTGCCAAGGAGCGACATGAAGGAGCGCAGGCCCTCAATAGTCGCCGCCTGGCCAGCGCGATTGATGTGCACCATGACCTGTCCCCCGCTGATGCCGAGGGGATTGGGGCGGGCGACGACGTGCACGGGACCATCTAGCTGGTCGGGCGGGGCGGTCCAAACGATGAAGTATCCCAGGCCGCGCAAAAGATCACTGACCAGGCTGCGGATCTCGTGCGGCTGCAAGGACTGGAGGTACTGATGGATCTGGTCGCGGGCGCGCTCCTCGGCACGGTCCACGACGAGATAGTCGAGTCCATCGACGCGGGCTGCCTCGCGATCCTTCCAGCCCTCGTACTCCTGAATGGCATTCGTGAAGAAGTCCTCGGCGTTGGAGAAGCGCTTGGACTCGATCCGCCCCCGCTCGGTGATCTGCCACTTGCCGCGCTTGGTCTTCTCCAGCCACCCGGCCTTGGCCAGCGGGATGGAGCCGATGCGGATGATGACCTCGTAGCGCGGGAACTGGGGAGCAAAGGAAAATGAACCTCGCTCCTCCTGGGTCAGATCGCAGTGCTGCTCCATGTGATCGAGGATCTCGCGCAGATACAACCCCTGAGGCTCGAACCACAGGAGGTCGAATGCAATCCGGAGGATCTCGCTGATACGTCTTCTCGTGATTTCCGGCATGGCGAATGCGCCCGGGTATCAGTCCCCTCCCGTGACCGACGGCGATCCCAAGAGGCCATCGGGGCGCCGACCCGGATCATTGCCACCGAAACGCTGGTGGCGGCTGCGGGCGTAGGCCTGGATCTGGGCCGGCGTGTGACGCTGGGAACCGGTCAACAGCGAATAGCCGGGAGCCCAGAAATCGCGCGACAGGTTCTCCTGCGCGTACTCGGGGTAATCCTCAAATACGCAGGCCGAGGTCATGCGCCGGACCATTTGAATGTGATCGGCCACAGTCTCGGTAGGTGGAACCATGACGACCCAATGAAGACAGTCGGACAGGACCTCGACAAGTCCAAGCCCCCAACCGTAGGAGATGCAGATCTGGCGCAGCTTGGTCTGCAACAAGTCCTTGAGGTCGCCGCGCAACGAATGCGTATCGAAGCGCGGGGTGAGCAGGCATGAGTAGGACACGCTGTACTGATCGAACGGACCGGGTTCACGAGCCTCACGCTGGCCGCGGGCGCCAGCAGGAGCCGATGGTTCAGGTTCCAGTGGCTCGGAGACGGGTAGCATGGTCCGCGGGTGGCGGAGCCCGAGGTCGCGCTCGTCACTAAGAACTGACCCGTCGCCAAAGTCCTCGCCCAGTTCGCCGGTGCCGGCGGGGTTCACGCGGAGGTGATTCCAGTCAGGAGGCGGTTCAGCTCGCGGGGCGGGCCGAGGCGAATCGATGAGGGCCACTTTGGACCGGGGCTGAGGTGGAGGATTCGCGACCGTTCGTCCCGAGGTCAACGCGGGATGGTCCGACTCCGGAGGGCGCGCGAGGAGCGGCCGGGAGAGAGCCTCGGCGAGGGCGTTGGTCTCTGTGCGCATCTCATTGATCGAGGCATCGGCATCGTAGATCGCGGCCAGGATGACATTCACCATCAGAAGCCGGGCCCAGACACCGTGCTGAACCTTCTGGCTGGTGAGGCGCATGAAGCGCAACAGATCAAACTGGTCCCCAGAATCCATGCTGCCCAGGACCATCTTCATGATCTCGGAGACAGCGGAGTTATTGAGCTGGCCGGTGGAGGCCCAGAGATCGTTTTCGCGGAGGATCAGGACCTGCTGGGCACTCGTATCGACGGCCAAGCGCTGCAGGGTGGTGGCGGCCAGGGCCCGGTCGTCAAGCCAGCTCGGCTTGGGGGCCTTGCCCGGGGCGGCGGCCTTGACATCGATCACGGTGGGCGGGGCGGCGTCGAGCACGCTGAAGAGGTCCGGCAGGAGGAACGGCTGACGCAGGAGGCGCCACGGGCGCAGTTGGTCAAAGCTGGCGGGCGGCTTGGTCCTGGACACGAGGACGAGCTTGATGTTGTGCTTGAGGCTGCGCGCGGCGCGGCCAACCTCGAGGACGCCTTGCTCGCCCAGTGTGGTCTCGATCAGGAGGTGTTCACAGTTCCGGAGAGTGTGCAGGAAGTCAAGAGCCGCCTGCGGCTCGCGGAAGCAGTGTGCGTCGAATTGGAAGGTCTCAGCCAGGGAATTGCTGATGAGTTCCCCCAGCTTCGGGTCGGGCGTAACAATCAGGACAGGTGTTTTCATATAGGCCCCGAAAATCGTCTGTAATGATGCCAGCCCAGTGCTGCGACGAGCAGCTGACATACCGCCTGAAAAGCGATCGCCCATACCAATAAAGGCTGTGGGCACCGGAACAAGTGCTAATTATCGATAATCTGAGAGGGCTATTATCCTTTCCGAGTCACGAACTTGGACCGATCGCCTGCGGGCTGGCGCCAAGGGAAATCGCATAATGATGCAAAACCAGCACTTGCGGCGATCGACACCCGACGCAGCGCATGGTACTTAACCACCTAAAATGACCGTGCGGCACGCGCCTCGCCGTGGGCTTCATCAAAGTATAAGATAATCCGTTCGATTGTCAATGATTCGGGGCCGAAAAGGGGAGATTTGGAGCGCAGCGGCAACGTGTGGTCGAGGACCCGGCGCCGACAGGCTGGAACGGGCTGATGGCTAATTGTGTGCGCTTGGGGGGCGGTCATGGACACATGCGGGGGAGATCGGGATGACGAGGGAGGCAGTGTTGTCGCATGAAGCGGAGATCTAGAACACCGCCGGGCCGGAGGGTAGATACTGCTCAAGGTGGCCAAATGACGCCGACATGAGCAGATGGGAATAGCCGGTCAGCCGCAGGCCCGCTCTCAGCGCGAAGTCCAGGGCGGCGTGGTTCATGCCCGGCACACGAAGCGTGATCGTTGACGGGGCCTCCGCCGCCTCGCGGCAGGCCAGGCTGATCATGGACGTGGCGTGGCGGGGGGCATTCCAAGCGACAGGGCCGATGGCGCCCCCATCGAAGTAGAAGTAACCCACATCCAGGTCACCGCGCAGGACCTGTCGTCCCTGCACACCCATGCGGGTGAGGTAATCATGGTCGGCCCCGCGTGATGTGCCGAGCAGGATGCGGTCGAGTCGCATGGCAAAGCCCTTGTCCAGCGGTCTCACCTTGTAGCCGGCCATCTTGTCATCCGGCAGGGCGGGCGTGCCCTCGAAGCGCATGATCTGTGTGCCGGGCATCATTCCCATCTTCATATAGGCAGCCATGGCGGGTAGATCGACCGATGACCAGACGAAGAAAGTAGTCGCGCCGGCACGCTTGCCCGCTTCCCACACCACTCTCAACAGCGGCATACCAATGTGCCGCTCGCGGAAGCTGGGGCGAGTCCAGAAGCCTGACAGGAACCAGAGACGATCGCGCACAAGGGCGCACGCAAAGGAGCGGATCCGCCCCTGGGCCTCTGCAACCCGGAAGATGCCGGTTGTTAACGCATGCTGGTAGAACGCCAGCATGCGCGCGGCCTTCGGCTTGGGGCGCGTCGCGAAATTGTGGCGCTTGTTGAGATCAGTCCACGAATCGATAAAGATGCGGACGCACTCCGGCAGGTCCTCAGCCCGCGCCTCGCGATAGGTGATGTCCAATGGAGGCCTCCCCGTGAACTATGTTCGATTGAAAGAAGTACGAGCTAGTGGATTTTACCGCCAGCCGCGGCGTTGCTGCTCAACGTCCACGGCGGATCGGAGGAGGCGCATCCCCAGGCGCGTAGGGGCACGCCATGGAGTGGCCCACGAAACAGGGAGATTGGCAAGGGGGGTCCTGCAAGCCGTAGGCTTGACAGGCGAGTTCGCGGGCCCGGTTCGCTCGCCGCGACGAGAAAATTGGTTCTCTAGGGGATGCTGCGCGATCTCGCGGCTCGCAGTGTGCCGCGAGGGTCCCCGGAGGCGATGGCGACGCGAAGAGGCGCAGTCTCGACCTGTTAGAATTCAGCGACCCAAGGCACCGGACGGGGCCTTTTAGCGACGTCCGAAGCGGGCCGGCACATCCAACATGAAAGTCAGAACCCAGATCGTGATCATAGCGCTGCTGCGCATCATCCTGAACACCATGCACAGGATGGTGTATCCGTTCCTGACGGTGTTCGCGCGGGGCCTGGGAGTTGACGTGACCGCGGTCTCGCTGGCACTGGCGGGCCGCAACATCGCGGGCATCTTTGGTCCCATCGTGGCGCCGGTGGCAGATTTGCGCGGGCGGAAGTTCGGCATGCTGCTGGGGATCGTGACATTCACGCTTGGGGTGGGTCTGGTGGCGGTCCGACCGAGTCTGCCGACCTTTGTGGCGGCACTGGTACTGGGGATCCTGGGCAAGTCATGGTTCGATCCGGCGGTGCACGCCTACTTCGGCGACCGGGTGGCATACGAACAGCGAGGCACTGCCGTTGCGGTAACGGAAATGTCGTGGTCGATAGCCTTCATCGTCGGAGTGCCGGCGATGGGATTCCTGATCGCACACTACGGCTGGAGCGCCCCCTTCCCCATCCTGACGGTGCTGGGCGTCTTCATGCTGGTGGTGATCTGGTGGGTAATCCCCCGCGACCGGGCGACCGCGGAACGCCAGTCGCTGTTCCCAAATGTGCAAGCCGTGCTGGCGTCGGTCCCAGCGCTGGCAGGGATCTTGATCGGATTGTGGGCCAGCGGCGCGAACGAAATGGTGAACCTGAACTTCGGCGTATGGCTGGCGGACGCGTTCAAGCTGCAGATCGCCGCGCTGGCCGGGGCCTCGGCGGTGATCGGCATCGCCGAGCTGAGCGGCGAGAGTTCTCGTGGCGACCGTCACGGACCGGCTGGGCAAGCCGCGGGCGGTGGCACTGGGACTGGGCTGCAATATCGCGGCGTCGCTGCTGCTGCCATTGATCGGCCGGACCGAATTCGGCGCGCTGGCAGGCCTATTCCTCTTCTACCTGTCATTCGAGTATCTGGTGGTGAGCCAGCTGCCGATGATGACCGAGGTGGTGCCGGGGGCGAGGGCAACCGCGATCGCGCTCAATTCCGTGGGGTTTGGGATCGGCCGGTCGCTGGGCGCGCTGCTGTCCACGTTCATCTATGTACGGCTCGGCTTCCCGGCCGTTACCGGGGTTGCCGTGCTTTTCGACATCTTCGCGCTGCTGGCTTTGGCAGAGATGCAGCGGAAGATCGGCGTGCTGCCGCGCCTGATCGGCTGGCTGAGGCGGACACCTGATTCATCGCGCTGATATAATCGCAGCGATTATCGCCAGGGTCGCAACAGGCATGTGATGTCACAGAGATCCATCACCTACACACGCGGCAGAGGATTGCTGGAGCCGCTGCTAGCCCGACTTCGGACCCAGCGCGCCAACCGCCTTATCCCGCCTGAGCTGCGGGCGGGGCGCATTTTGGACGTGGGCTGCGGGTCATATCCCTATTTCCTGGCGCACACGGTCTTCAAAGAGAAGTTCGCCGTGGACCAGCTTCCGATGCCCCAGGAAACGGCGGTGAGGAACCAGATCGAATTCTTCGAACTCAACCTCAACAAGGAACCGCGGCTGCCGTTCGAGGCGGACTACTTCGATGCGGTATCGCTGCTAGCGGTGGTTGAGCATCTGAATCCGGACAGTATGGCGCTGTTGTTCCGGGAATGCCGGCGGGTGTTACGCCCCGCGGGTATGGTCATCCTGACGACGCCGGCGGCCTGGTCGGACGGGCTACTGCACGCGATGGCGCATTTGAACCTGGTGAGTGCGGACGAGATCCACGAACACGCATTTGCATACACCATGCCGCTGATCGGCTGGCACTTCGGGCAGGCGGGATTTCAAATGCCCAAGGTCAAATTCGGATATTTTGAGTTCATGCTGAACATGTGGGCCACGGCGATCAAGTGAGCCAGGCATGCTGATCCACTCGGCCAGGCAGCTGCTGACCCTCGCGGGCGGGCCACAGCGGGGCAACGAACTGGGAAGGCTTGGCATCATCGAGGACGGGGCAGTGCTCATCCGCGAGGACAAGATCGCGGCGGTTGGGCGAAGCACGGAACTGCGGGCGGCCCATCCAAACGAAGCGGGGTTGGACGCGAGCGCATGCGTTGTGATGCCGGGACTGGTCGATCCGCATACGCACGTGATCTGGGCCGGGGACCGGGCGCGCGAGTTCGAGATGCGGCTCGAGGGGGCCAAGTACCTGGAGATCCTGGCGGCAGGCGGCGGGATCATATCGACGGTGAGGCAGACGCGGAGCGCATCGGTCGAGGAGCTGATGGCACAGACGCGGCCGCGCCTAGACAGGATGTTCGCGCACGGCACGACAACGGTCGAGGCCAAGACCGGATATGGGCTGGAGACGGAGGCCGAACTGCGGCTGCTGGAGGCGCTGCTGGCGCTTGGCCGTGAGTTGCCGATCGAAATCGCGATCACGTTCCTGGGTGCGCACGCGATCGCCCCCGAGTTCAAGGAAGATCCACAAGGCTACACGGACCTGATCTGCAAGACGATGCTGCCGGCCGCGCGGCAATGGTGGCAGGCGCACGCGCAAGGGAAATCGCTCCCATTCGTGGACGTCTTCTGCGAAACGGGTGCATTCTCGCTGGAACAATCGCGCCAGATACTGACCCAGGCGCGGGAGTTGGGATTTGGGCTCAAGATCCACGCAGATGAGTTCGACAATCTCGGCGGCGCTGCGCTGGCGGCAGAGTTGGGCGCAGTCTCTGCCGATCACCTGGTGAAGACCTCGGAGGCGGATATCGCGGCGCTGGCCCGATCAGACACGGTTGCGGTGGCGCTGCCATGCACCCCGTTTGGCCTGGCCGAGCGCGAGTACACGCCGGCCAAGAAGATCCTGGCCGCAGGGGGATTGCTGGCGCTGGCCACGGACTGCAACCCGGGCACGGCCTGGAACGAGTTGATGCAGTTCGCGATCGCGTTGGCCTGCCGCGCGATGGGGCTAACGCCGGCCCAGGCGATCGCGGCCGCGACGATCAACGCGGCGCAGGCGATCCGGCGGGCGGACAAGATCGGATCGATCGAGATGGGCAAGCAGGCGGACTTGCTGGTGCTGGATGTGCCGGACTACCGGCACCTGGGCTATCGCTTCGGCACCAACCTGGTCAAGCAGGTGGTAAAACGCGGGCGGGTTTATACTGTGAAGGCGGGACTTCAGCAGACCGCTTAAGCGAAGGGATCGGAAATGCCGTTCGACCTGTCATCCATCAATATCAGCCTGATCGGCTGGATCTTCATCCTAGCGGCCGTCATTGTGCTGGCGGGCGCCATCGTCCACTTCTTCGGGCATCTGCTGCACCTGATCATCCGCGGGTGCGGCGTCATCCTCGTAGCGATCGCGCTGCTGTACGTGCTGCACCTGCTGAAGCTGATCTAAAACCCCCAGGTCACCAACCTGCCAAAAAAAGCGGGACGAGACACGTGTCTCGTCCCGCCGCGTCAGGCGTAGCGGGGACCGAACCACATCCGGCCGAGCAGACCATCCCTGCGAAGGAACTGATGATACAGCGCGGCACCCACATGCAAGATAATCAGGAGCAGCAAGACGATCCAGCTAACACCGTGGAAGGCACCGAGGAAGAACCCACCCTGCCGGGGAAACCGGCCTTCCAATCCGCCGGGGCGGTCACCACCCGGTTGGAACTGACCCGAGGGCGGCAGTGCGCCACCCTGCGACTGCCTGAAGGCGAAGGCCCGGTCCGAGCCGGCGGGACTGAAGATGCGAGAAAGGCGATTGGTCTGCAGGGCGAGGATCAAGCCGGTGATAGTGATGGCGAAGGTGAAGAAATAGAGCGCCCAGTGGGTAACCACGCCCACCTGGTCAAGAAAACCGCTGCCCGCGGTGGCCCAGTCGGGCTGACGAGTTCGCCAGCGGACAACCAGCCGGACGATCAGCAGGATGAGCACCAGCAGGCCAAGGATCATATGAATGGAAATGACCGGCAGACCCAAGATGCTGAGACTACCGGGGCGGAAACCTTCCCCCTCGCCGCCGCCGAGCGCCAAGAAGGCCGTGAGAACGATCAGAACAGCCACGAGCCAGTGCAAGGCGACGAGAGCGGGGTGGTAGCGTTTTGGGGCAGGACTTGGGGTGAGCGACGATGTGTTTTCGGTCATGAGATAGGTGTCTCCTGGACGGGAGTATAGGTGCGGCAGATGAAGGGTCGATGACAGGACTATATAGGGTTGATATAGGGATCATGGCGCGGCGGGGTCGGCGGCTTTGATAAAATAGGCCGATGGGCCCGGACCGGAGGATGGATGGAGATTGAGATCATTGGCGTGCCGATCGACCTGGGAGCAGATCGCCGCGGGGTGGACATGGGTCCCAGCGCGATCCGCTACGCGCACCTGCAGCAAAAAATCGAGGCGTTGGGATACGGGGTGGAGGACAAAGGCAACATCGAGGTGCCCATCGCCGAGACGTGCTCGATCACTGACCCCAAGCTCAAGTACATCGACTGCATCGTCCCGATGTCGCGGCGGGCAGCCGGAGCGGTGGCCAGCTGCGTGGAGGCTGGGCATTTCCCCCTGGTGCTAGGGGGCGATCACAGCCTTTCGCTGGGCTCCATCCGCGGGGCCGCCAGGACAAAGACCTTGGGACTGATATGGATCGACGCGCACGCGGATTTCAACACGGAAGAGACCACGCCCTCGGGGAACATACACGGGATGCCGTTGAGCGCGCTGAGCGGGCTCGGCGACCAGCGCCTGAGACAGCTGTGGGACGAGCCGACGCCGGTGGTGGATCCCGAGCGGGTGGTAGTCATCGGGGCGCGAGACCTGGACCCCGGCGAAAAGGAGAACCTGCGACGAGCCGGCGTGATGGTCATGGGCATGGAGCAGATCGACCGCCTGGGCATGGCAGCCGCAATGGAAAGGGCGATCGAACGCGCCTGCCGTGGGGCAGATGGCCTGTATCTGTCCTTCGACATGGACGCGATCGACCCGCAGAACGCGCCGGGCGTGGGCACGCCGGTCCCGGCGGGGCTGACGCCGCGCGAGGGGCACGTGGCCTGTGAACTGATCGGTGAGACGGGCAAACTGGTGGGCATGGACATGGTCGAGGTCAACCCGATCCTGGACTCAAAGAACCAGACAGCGGCGCTGGCGGTCGAATTCGTCCTGTCGGCGCTTGGCAAGCGCGTGTGGGACGGTGACTAAAGGCGGGTCGGTCCCATGGAACAAAGAGACTAGAATCAGAGCATGGACACGTCGAAGGCCCTGCTCGTAGTCGAGGACGCCCCGGAAGTCCGGCAGATGCTGGACCAGATCCTGCGGTTGAACGGGTACGAGGTGACAACCGCGCAGAACGGCGTGGAAGCCCTGGCGGCGATCGAGAAGCAGCGGCCGGAGCTCATCGTCACCGACATCCTCATGCCGAAGATGGACGGATTCAGTCTGATCTACCGGCTGCGGACGGACGCCGAGACAAGGAACATCCCGGTGGTCTTCCTGACCGCAACGTATGTCTCGGCGGATGACAAGGACTTCGCGACCACGATCGGGGCAACCCGGTTCCTGCAGAAGCCGATCGACACGCGTGATTTCCTGGACATGATCGTCGAGCTGCTCAATCAACCCCAGGCCGTCGTCCCGGCGCCACCCAAAGAGACCGAGTTCTTTGAGAAGTACCAGGCGCGGCTGGAGGCGAAGAGGGCCGAGAGGAAGTCGCAGATCACCCGGGCACAGCAGCGGCTCGGATCGCTGCCGGCCAGCGAGAAGCCGAGCTTCGAGGCGATCCTCAGACAGTCAGAGCAGGACCTTCAATTGGTCGAAGCCGAGCTGCAACAAATCCACGAATACCTTCGACAGCGAACCAAACAATGAAACCCCCCAGCGCAGCCGATCTGGAGCAGCTGGCACGGCAGGCGGGTGGGATCCTGCGGTCGGGCTTCGAGAAAGATCACCAGATCGCGTACAAAGGGGTGATCGACCCGGTCACGGAGATGGACCGGGCCTCGGAGGAGTTCCTGCTGGGCGAGATCCGCAGGCTCTGGCCGGGCAGCGCGATCCTGACGGAGGAGAGCGGCTCAATCGAGGGCGACGAAGACAGCCACTGGTACATCGATCCGCTGGATGGGACGGTGAACTACGCTCACGGCATTCCGATCTTCTCGGTCTCGATCGCGTTCGCGCAGCAAGGCAGGATGCAGCTGGGGGTCGTCTACGATCCGATGCGCGACGAGCTGTTCAGCGCGGAGTGGGGACGCGGGGCGCGGCTGAACGCCAGGAGGCTGCATGTGAGCGAGGCCTTCGAGCTGCGCAGGAGCTTGCTGGTGACGGGTTTTCCCTACGATGCCTGGGACACGGACCAGGACAACTTTGCCAACTTCGTGCGGCTGGGCAAGCTGTCACAAGGGGTACGTCGGCTCGGCTCGGCCGCGCTGGACGCGTGTTACGTGGCAGCGGGCCGCTTCGACGGCTTCTGGGAAATGTCTCTGAAGCCGTGGGATGTGGCCGCAGGCGGGCTGGTGGCGGAGGAGGCCGGGGCACGGGTCACGAACGTGTACAACCGTCCGGATTACCTGTCTCCGCCGCAATCGATCGTAGCGGCCGCGCCCGGAATCCATGAGCAGATCCTGGCGAACTTGATCGTTTCTGAGCGATAGACCCCTGGAGGACAACGTCCCGGGCCACGACAATGCAGGCTCGGGGGAGGCTCGCGGGTACAATACTAAGCGGCAGAAGACGGGAACCATGGCCGCCTCCGAAGTCCCCATCAGCAAGACCAAGATCCTAATCCCGAGGCGTCGCGCCGAACTCTTGACCCGGACGCGGCTGCTGGACATCCTGTATGAGCGGCTGGACCGCCGGCTGATCATCGTCTCAGCGCCGGCGGGCTACGGCAAGACCTCCCTACTGATCGACCTGGCACATCACAGCGAGCTGCCGTTCTGTTGGCTGGCACTCGATGCTCTGGACCGCGACCCGCAAAGGTTCATCGCCTACCTGATCGCGGCGCTGAGGGTACGCTTCCCCAAGTTTGGGAAGCGCTCCGTGGCGGCGCTGAACGGACTGACCAGCCTCGAGGAGGGGATGGAGCCCCTGCTGGTGACGCTGGTCAACGAGATCCGGGATGACATCAGCGAGCACTTTGCGCTGGTGCTGGACGACTTCCATTACCTGGACGAGGCCCAGGCGGTCTATGCTTTCGTGAACCGGTTCGTGCAATTGATGGACGAGAGCTGTCACCTGGTGCTGTCGTCGCGTACGCTGCCGGAACTGCAAGACATCCCGCTGCTGGTGGCGAGGGACGAAGTAGGCGGTCTCGACTTTTCGGACCTATCGTTCCAGCCCGAGGAAATACAGGAACTGCTGTCGCAGAACCAGCACCTTCACCTCTCGGAGTTCGAAGCGCAGAAACTGGCGGAGGAGACGGAGGGTTGGATCACGGGGCTCCAGTTCGCCGACGTGGGCCGGGTGCGTGCCGGCGCGAGTGCCTTCCCGGCGCGGGCGGCGACGGGAGTCAGCGTCTTCGATTACCTCGGCCGGCAGGTGCTGGAGAATCAGCCGCAGGAGCTGCAGACATTCCTGCTGCGATCCTCGCTGCTGGAGGAATTCGACGCGACGCTGTGCGAAGCCGTGCTGAGCCCGCTGTATGAGGAGCCGCAAGACTGGCCGCAGCTGACTGAAACGATCCTGCAGAAGAACCTGTTCGCGCTGCCGGTCGGTGTAAATGGACAGGCGGTGCGATATCACCATTTGTTCGGGGAGTATCTGCAGGGGAAGTACCGCCGTGATCATCCAGAGGAAGTGGGACCGGTGCTGCGACGACTGGCCCAGTTCCGCGAAAGCCTGGGCGACTGGGAGGCGGCCTACGAGCTTTACAAGCAGCTCGGTGACAGCAATGCGGTGGCGGACCTGGTGGAACGGGCCGGGATTCCGATGTACCAGAACGCGATGCTGACACTCGAACGCTGGCTTAAGGAGCTGCCGCCTTCGCTGGCGAGGCAGCGACCCGGCTTGCTGTCACTGCGGGGCACGGTCGCCACCATGAAAGGAAATGCGACTGAAGGGGCCGACCTGCTGAACCGGGCGATCGGTCAGCTGCGCCACGGGGACGATACAGCCGGACTGGCACTGGCGCTGGTGCGCAGAGGCAATGCCCACCGTTTCCTTGGGCGGTATGACGACGCGACCGCGGACGGGGACGAGGCAATGAGGCTGACGGATGAGCACGACGATCTCCAATGGATCTATGAAGACGCCCTGCGATTGCGAGGGCTGAGCCTGTACAGGCAGGGACACACTTTTCAGGCGCTTGACGACCTGGACCGCGCGCTGGACATCTGCGTGCGGATCAACGACGCGTCGAACATTCCCATGCTGTTGATGGAGACCGGCATGGCGCAGGCCGCGATCGGCTCCTACCGCGAGGCGCAGCTGTCGCTGGAGAAGGCGCTTGAGATCTGGAAGCGAGCCGGGAACCTGATGCTGCAGGCGAACCTGCTCAACAACCTGGGCTTCCTCTACTACCAACTGGGCGAGTACGAAAAGTCTGCGCAGACATTCGAGGAAGGGCTGCTGTGTGCGCGGCGGAGCGGCTACAAGCGCATGGAAGCGCTGATCACGATCAGCATGGGCGACCTGTACAGCGAGATCGAAGATTTCGAGATTGCAGCTCAGAACTACCACCGGATCGGCGAACTGGTGGAGCAGCTGGGGGACCGGTTCCTGATCAACTACCTGGCGATCGCGGAGGCGAACCTGGCGCTGCTGAAGCGCGAACCCTCGCGGGCGCGACTGATCCTGGAGCGGGCATACAGCGGGGTGTGTGCAAGCGATTCCAACTACGAGTACGGCCACTACGAGCTGGCGCGGGGCCGGCTTTCACTAGAGGAAGACAATACGGCGCGGGCCTTGGAGGAACTGACCGAAGCCAAACGCTGCTTCGTCCAAGACGGTCGCGAAATGGAAGGCATTTGGGGCGGGCTGTGGCTGGCGGCGGCCTACTGCAAAGCGGGGCGGGCGGCGAATGCGGCGGAGGAAGTCAGAGCGGTGCTGCAGGCGCCCAACCAGATCAAGCAAGCGGCGGTGGTCGCCACGAGGCAGGCACAGGACTGGTTGGAGGGCCTGCGGAGCGACCGCGAGCTGCGTCCGCTGCTGCGCGATCTTTTCGACCGGGTGGACCGGCTGGACGACCGCCTGCCCGGCATCCGGCGGCAACTACGGCGCATGACTCGGACGATCGAGGTGCCGGCGCCGACGCTTGCGATTCGCGGCTTCGGGCGCGGCCAGGTGTGGGCGAGCGGGAAGCTGATCACTGCGAGTGAATGGCAGACCAAGGCGGTGCGGGAGCTGTTCTTCTATTTCCTGGCCATGAACAAGCCGGTCACAAAGGAACAGGTGGGCAGCGTGCTGTGGCCCGAAACGAACGATCCGGCGCGACTTAGGCTGCGTTTCAAGAATGAGATCTACCGCCTGCGGCGGGCAGTGGGACAGGAAGCGATCCTGTATGACGACGAATACTATCAGCTCAACCCGGCGATCGACCACGAATACGATGTGGAATTGTTCGAGGCGTACCTGAGCAAAGCCCAGACCGCCTCGTCGCCGAGCGAGAAGATCACCTACTACAACAAGGCCATTCCCCTGGTGGGTGGAGGCTACCTGGAGGACATCGACGCATTGTGGGTGACGCCCGAACGCGAGCGGCTGCGACAGGCTTTCCTGGCGGCCCAACTCGCGCTGGCAGAGCTGTACCTTAAGGAAGGGCAGTACGCCGACGGTCTGGAAGTCTGCCAGAGGATCCTGGGGCTGGATGCGACAGACGAGACTGCGTATCGGCTCAAGATGCAGCTGCACGGCCGTCTTGGCGACCGGGCAGCCCTCATCCGCACCTATCAGACCTGTGAGGAGAAGATGCGCGAGGTGTTCGATCAGCCGCCGTCCGAGGAAACCCAAGCCGTGTACCACAAGCTCATCACCTGACCACCGGTGGGGGGTCAACAGGCAAGAGCGTGAAATTGAGCGGCCTAGATGGCTGTTTTTTGGGTTTTGGTGAAGCCTGTTTTGAAGCCTCGGCCCCGCTATAGTGGCACCATCGTATCCGCAAAAAGAGGAGAAAAAAGATGAACAAGAAACTTGCTTCCGTCGCCTTTTATGCCGGCAAGATCAACCGCCAGCACGTTCAGATCCTCATGGCCCTGCTGGCCCTGGCCATGCTTGTCCTGGGCGTGGGCGCTCCTTCGGATGGCGGGGGATCCGGGCACCGCATGTAAGACTGAGTGATTCTGCTATCAGCCCTCGTCCTGGGGCTGCTGGTTGGATTGGGACGGGCCCGCTGGCAGCATCGGCCGTACGGGGCCCCTGATCTCAAGTTCATCTGGCTGGCGCTGGTGGCGTTCGTACCACAAATCATCATCGCGTACCTGCCAGCCACGCACGACCTTCTGCCAAATTGGTTTGCCGAGCTGCTGCTCTCGGCATCCCTGATCATCTTTCTGGCGTTCATCTGGGTCAACCGGCGATTGCCGGGGATGCCCATCCTGTTCGCCGGTATGGCACTGAACCTGCTCGTCATGCTTGCCAACGGCGGCTGGATGCCGATCAGCCCGGAAACAGCCAGTCACCTGGCAGGCGGAGGGGCAATCGAAACCAGCAGCTTGGGGGGTCGTTTCGGAGCCAAGGACGTGCTCCTGCTTCCAGAGCAGACGCGTCTGCCGTACTTGTCAGATCGGTTTCTACTCCCGGACTGGTCCCCTTACCAGGTAGCTTTCAGTCTGGGAGACATAGCGATCGCCGTCGGAGCGTTCTGGGTGTTGGCTGGGGCGCAGACCGAGGGCGAGAGAGAAGCGGAGTGAAACATGATCGCATCACACACTTTTACCAGGACCGAGATGCCGCTTAAGTTGAAACCCGACTGTAACCATCCGGGGGTCAGCGCGGTATTTGCGGCGGCGGTGGTCAGCCAGAGCTTTCGCAGCCTGCTGCTCAAGGATCCCGAGCTAGCGCTGCAGCAGGGGTATATGGGAAAGCGGTTTGGGCTGAGCCCCGAGGACACCTCGCTCATCGTCTCGCTGAATGCGGGATCGCTGGGCGACCTGGCAAAGCAAGTTGTCCAGACGCTGGGCCAATAAGGCCGGCGCCATCCAGGAGACTGCGGCCGATCATCTTCGTACATGGGATGACGCGGCGGAGCTGGGGGCGCAGTGGCCAAGGGAATTGCTGCGCCCCGCGTCCCGCCCCGTTGAAGGACTGTTAACATCATGCTTCTGAGAAAAACGCCGAACCCGTCATCGCAGCTGGATGCCATCTTTAGAGCCTACCCCGACCTGCTGTTCACGCTGGACGCGGAGGGTGTCATCCTGGACTATCGCGCCGGGGATGCGGTATCGACGCTGTTTGTTCCGCCGGAGGCGTTCCTCGGGCAACGCGCAGAGGAAGTGCTGCCGCGGGAATTTGCCGACAGCCTGGCGAACGGACTGAAGGAACTGGGGGCGCGGCGGCGGTCCGATCTCCTTCGAGTATTCGGTCAGGCAGGCAGGCGTGCAACACTGGTACGAGGCCAGGCTGGTTCCGGCCGGGCCGGGGCAAATCGCGGTCGTGGTCCGCGATGCGACCCGGCACAAGCAGGCCGAGGAGAAGATCAAAGACCAGCTCAGGCATATGGCCGCCCTGAGGGCGATCGATCTGACGATCTCGTCGGGATTGGACCTCAGGCTGGCCTTGTCGGTCATCCTGAGCCAGGTCACTTCGCAGTTAGCGGTGGATGCTGCCGATATTTTGCTGCTGACCGCAAAGGAAGAGCTGGAATTCGCGACGGGGTCGGCTTCCGGACCGATGCGAGGCACCAGGCCCGCCTGCGGATGGGGGAAGGATTCGCGGGAAAGGCGGCGGCCGATCAGAGAACCATCCACGTGCCGGACGTACGGCGCGCCAAGACCGGCGTGCTCAGGCCGCCCCAGTTCGCAGAAGAGGGATTCCGGTGCTACTACGGCGTCCCGCTGATAGCCAAGGGACGAGTGCACGGCGTGCTGGAGATCTTCCACCGGAGCCCGTTGCAGCCCGATGCCGAATGGCTGGACTTCATGGAAACGATGGCCGGGCAGGCCGCAATCGCGATCGAGAACGGCATGCTGCTGACTGAGCTGCAGCGGACCAATCTTGAGCTGACGCTGGCCTACAACACGACGATCGAAGGCTGGTCGCGGGCCTTGGACTTGCGCGACCGGGACACCGAGGGGCACACGAAGCGCGTGACCCAGGCGGCGGTGAAGCTGGGGCGACGGCTGGGGCTGAACGAGAACGAGCTGATCCACGTCCGACGCGGAGCCATGCTGCACGACATCGGCAAGATGGCCATCCCCGACAGTATCCTGTTGAAACCGGGGCCCTTGACCAACGAGGAGTGGGAGATGATCCGGCAACATACGCGCTACGCGTATGAGCTGCTGTGGCCAATCTCGTATCTGGGGCCGGCGATCGATATCCCGCACTTCCACCACGAGCGATGGGACGGCTCGGGCTATCCCGACGGGCTGAAAGGCAACGAGATCCCACTGGCGGCGCGGCTGTTCGCGGTGATCGACGTGTTCGATGCGTTGACGTCGCCGCGACCGTACCGGGCCGCGTGGGATCGAGCCGCAGCGATCGACTACGTCCGCGATCAGCGCGGCCGGCTCTTCGATCCTGACGTGGCGGACGAGTTTACTAAGATGCTCGAAGGCGGCGAGGCGCTAAGCGGGATATTCTAGATGAGAGGATAGTGTCAGGGCGGGAGGCCCTGCCTATCCCGCACCCTCAAGGGTGCGGGATTTTGCGATGGCGGCTCGATGCCGCCTCGCAAAAGAAGCCGCCCTCCGGGGCGGCTTTTGGTTTACGTGATCGGAGTGAGCGCGGAGAGATTCGAACTCTCAACCAATGGCTTAAAAGGCCACTGCTCTGCCGTTGAGCTACGTGCCCGGGATACGTTCGGCGATCAAGGCGGAATGCATTCTATCATGCTATCGTGCCGGTATGGGAGCGTCAACGCAAAGCACGCGTGGATCGGCCGAATCCATGGGATATGGTGGTAGGATGGGCGGTGACTGACGCGGCGGGCCCTCCACGAAGACGAGAGGTAATAGGCGGTGTGGACGCGGCGTCAGGTAGTTTGCGGAGGCAAAATGGTTGAGCTTAAATACGTAAACGAGGCAGACTTTCAGAGCGAGGTATTGAACGAGGAAAAGCCCGTCTTGGTGGACTTTACCGCCGTCTGGTGCCAGCCCTGCCGAATGGTGGATCCGATCGTCAAGCAGTTGGCTGCGGACTGGGAGGGAAAGGTCAAGGTCGTCAAGCTGGAT
This sequence comes from uncultured Chloroflexia bacterium, assembly GCA_963739265.1. GTDB lineage: Bacteria > Chloroflexota > Anaerolineae > Anaerolineales > Villigracilaceae > Fen-1038. The sequence goes on along the minus strand of CAVTZR010000004.1, from coordinate 356,016 downwards.
GCGGACCAGAATCCGAACCTGTTGACAAAGTACGGCGTTCTGGGAATCCCGACGCTGATGCTATTCCGAGGCGGTGAGATCAAGGAGCGGTTGACGGGTTACCAGCCGAAGGAAAGGCTGGTTGGGAAGCTGAATCCCCACATCGGGGCAGAAGCCTGAGCGAACGCGCGGAGACACACAAATGAAGAAGCGGGAAGGTCGATGACCTTCCCGCTTTTCTTTTTGAGCAGGATCAGCCGCGGAGCGTTTTCTCAAGCCCGGGCAGGTCCACGCGCGAGGTCATGTCGAGGCTGATGGGCGTGACGGAGATGATCCGCTTTTTGCGCAGGACCACCACGTCGCTGTCCTGGTCCTGCCCATCGAGGACGGCGGCTTCCTTGTAGCCAAGGGGACCCTTAACGCTCCAGGATGCCCGGCGAGGCGCGAGCGGCTCGTAGTAGCCCTGATGGGCCACGTGCGTGACGGTCCAGGGTGTGTCGATGGTGGCCTCAGAGGGCACGTCGACTTTGAGCAAGTGCACATCATGGGGCATCTTCTTCTGAAGCAGGATGCGGCCGAAGAAGGCGGTGAAATGGGCCGCGGCCGAAAAGTCGACCTCGCGGGAGTAGGAGAGGTGATACTGCTGGGCGGCCTCCAGCGAGATAGCCAACGCAGGCAAGCCCTGGGCGGCAGCTTCCATCGCCGCGCCGACGGTGCCGGAGATGGTGGTACCAAAGCCGACGTTCTCGCCATAGTTGATGCCCGAGACGACCAGGTCCGGCTTCTTGGGCATGATCTCGAGGATGGCATGCTGGACCGCCTGGGCCGGAGAGCCGCTCACGGCGTAGACGGTCCATTCCTGGCCGTTGACATGCAGCTTTTCTTCCTTGATGATGCCGCTGGAGGTGCTGGGGAGGCTGCGACCCATGCCGGAGGACTGTTCCTGCGGCGCGGCGACGGTGACGCGACCGAGGGCAGCCAGGGCGCCAGCCGCGGCCCACAGGCCGGGCGACTGGATGCCGTCGTCATTGGTGAGGAGGATCTGGGGTTTGGAGGATTTTGGCATTTTGGATGATTTTAACCACGAAAGGGATCAGCGACTTAGGATCTTTGCCACGAAGGGCACGAAGGGACACTGCGGAAGTGATCAGGAAAGAAGGCGCTCCACAAAAAAAGAAGCGGATGAACCGCTTCCATAAGAGTGGCGCTCCTGGCGCGATTCCAACGCGCGGCCTTTTGGTCCGCAACCAAACGCTCTGATCCGCTGAGCTACAGGAGCACAGGCAGGGGAGGATTTTAATGCAGAAGCGAGGGCGGGTCAAGCTTGCTTGACCCGGTATGGGCGACACGGTAGAATGGCGGCACGCGGGAGTTGCCAAGTGGTAAGGCGTCAGCCTTCCAAGCTGATATTCGTGGGTTCGAATCCCGTCTCCCGCTCAGGCAGAACGTGTCAGCTGAAGGTTGCCGGGGGAAGGGGGGAGATGGCTGGTGGGAAGGTAGGGGCCCATGGCGCAGTGGTTAGCGCAGGCGACTCATAATCGCTTGGTCGAAGGTTCGAATCCTTCTGGGCCCACAATAGATGCATGCTTTAAGGCGCAGCTGACTCCTGGTGGAACTGATCGAATCTCACGGCAGCCAGAAATCCCTCGAATCCCAAGATCGCTCAATCACCGATTGGTAGTATAGAAAAGTAGAACATATAGAGGATCCCCATGTCTGATCGTAATAATGACTTAGCCGGTAAGCTCCCAGCACAACCTTACCCAGTCTTGAGAACGCTCGACCGACTGGTCGGCAAGTGGAAGGTTACTGGCTCTTTCTTGGAGGGGTCGATAGCGTTTGAGTGGATGGAAGGAGGTTTCTTTCTCATCCAGCACGTCGATGCTCACCACGGACAACAGCAAGTTAAGGGGGTGGAATATATCGGTTTCGATGAAGACACCCAAACTTTGCGTTCTCATTACATGGATACGCGGGGCAGCAATTTCACTTACACTTGGGAACTTCAGGGGGACATACTAAGGACTTGGTTTGGCGACAAAAACTCCAACAATTTCTTTGAAGGTAAGTTCAGTCGAGACGGCAATTCGTACTCTGGCAAATGGCAATGGCCCGGCGGCGGCTATGAGGCTACGATGACTCGAATTAGTTAGGCGGCACAGAGGCAATGCGGGCGATACCAGGCAAGAGAGCAATTGCCTGGGCAGAGAGAGCGCCAATGATGGAGCAACTCAACGCCGCTCTTGCACGAACGTAGCCAAGAAACCCAAACCGCTGGGCCATAATTGCACCGTAGACGAGGGCAGAACTGTGGCCCAACTGGAATTGAGCCTGAATACGCTTGGTCGAAGGTTCAAATCCTTCTGGGCCCACTTTTGCAGCAGTTCCCACGCGTGACCAACTGTTTCAGAAGCCAAAATAAAGCTTCATTTCTGCTTGCGTGAGTATTTTGTAATGTACCCCGGCACTGCGGCATCTGGCGTCATGTGTTCATCCCCCACAGGAGACAGTGGCATCTCCTGCAACGGAAGTACTCCCGCCCAAATAGGTAATGCGTAATCCGCCTCATCATCTCCGGGCGGACCGCTTCGCACTTTGGCTGAGGCTTCGTCAATCTTGACTGAGACCACGCTCGTGGCCTTCAACTCCTTGCGATTAGGCACGCGCGCTTCACGCCAGCGCCCAGGGATGAGGTGCTCTGTAATTGCTTCCAATGCTGCCAGTTTTTCTTGATCCTCTTCAACAAGCCGCCCCGAGCCAAAGAGCACAACCGAGCGATAATTGATCGAGTGATTGAATGCCGAGCGCGCCAGCACCAATCCATCCACCAGCGTCACTTCCGCGCAGACCGTATGTCCCGCTCCGATGTGTTTGAGCAGCCGGCTGGCTCTCGCTCCGTGCAGGACGATGGTATCCCCAACCCTCGCAAAGTTGATCGGGATAACGTATGGCTGTTTGTTCTCCTCAAAACCAACATGACAGATGAGCGCTTCATCGAGAATTTGATAGATGGTTTCGCGGTCGTAAAGCCCGCGCTTGGCCTGACGTTTGATTCGGTTTCGGTCGGTTCTTGAGAATTCGATCATGTTCTTGTTCCTTGGACTTGTTCAGTTGAATCGCTCGTGCCTAACTAGGGTGAGTATAGCATCCTCTCAAATGGTGTCGGCGTGTTGAGGCTGACGATTGCGCCACCAGCGAAAGCAGTCTATACTGGTACGGACCTGCTCGGAATCGCATAGGCGGAAACGCATAGACGAACCGCTCCCCAGATTCAAACGCGCTGGCCAGAAATGGGCCTCCACGCAAGCCAAAATCGTAGCCCTACTGGAATGAGCCTGAATACGCTTGGTCGTAGGTTCGAATCCTACTGAGCCCACAATTTGGACCCGTTTCATGCGAAGTCAAGACCTGTGGGCAGATCGTCCGGTGCCTCGTAGGAATGTCCTCATGCCGCGTGTAAACACCTGCTACCCGTGCGATGCCCAGCGCAAACCCTCTGACCCCACAGACACCGAGGTCGCACGAGTTCACGTTCGGGAGCCGACAGGTCATGGTGCGTCACAGGGAAGAGCCACGATGAAAGCTTCGAAGTGCGCGGTGGAAGAATGCGACCTGTTCGACTTTATGGCGTTCCATGTCGGTATGACGGTGCTGCACCCGGGCGGCCTGTGGGCTACAGACCGACTGGCCCGCATGTGCCGTATGGGCAGACAGACGAACACGCTGGACATCGCCTGCGGCACAGGCACCAGCGCGCTGCACCTGGTCCGGAAGTACGGCTGCCGCGTACGCGGCGTGGACATCGAGGGCAGCTTCATCGGCCAGGCGAAGCGGCTGGCCTGCAAGCGCCATCTTCAAGAGCGTACGGAATTTCAGGAGGGCGACGCTCTCCACCTACCCTTCCCCGACAATGAGTTTGATGTCGTATTCTCGCAGGCCTTCCTCATACTGGTCCCGGACAAGCAGCAGGCCATCCGGGAAGCTATCCGGGTGACGAAGCCGGGCGGTGCCGTGGGCTGGCTAGAGCTGAGTTTCACTCAGCCTCCGCCTGCGGCTCTGTTCCAGGCGGCCGCCGAGGGGGCATGTGCCTTCTGTATTCGCAATGCCCTCACATACGGCGATTGGGAGGCCCTTTTCCGTGCAAACGGTCTGATGGATCTGGAGGTCTTCACCGGCGCGATGGGCGGACGGCAGCGCCAGATGTTCCGCGATGAGGGAGTCCAGAACGCGGCCCGGGTCATCGCCAAATGGCTCTTCGACACGAGAGTCAGAAGACGCATGAATGCATTGTTCGGCTTCTTCCGGGACCAGAAGGCCTACATTGGATACGGCATCTACGTCGGGAAGAAACCACTCTGAGGCGGACTTCGGAAGTATTGGAGACTCCCGAAGGCGTCTTGTGGCGCTCCGCAATCGCCCCCGCCACGAACCGCTCCGGCCTGCGAGGCACCACCTCCCCCAATTCACTGACATGGAGTGCTTTCGAGAACGGTTGTAGGGAGCTTGGATTTGTGAGAGGTGACAATCAGAATCGAGCCCAACTGGAATTGAGCCAGAATACGCTTGGTTGTAGGTTGGAGTCCTAGCGGTGGGCTTTGAGGGGCAGGCCATGATGCCCAGATCCATCCGAATCATTCTTGCAACGCTGTCCATGTACATTGTCACGCACTTGTTGGCACTGGTGTTCCTTCCCTTTGCCATCCTGATGTCCTATCTTGATCGGGACAGCTTGCCGGCTCTCAAACGGTGGTTCGTGCGGTCCCTATTTGCGATTGTGGGCAAGGAACTGAGGGTTTCGGGCCGCGAAAACGTGCAGCCGGATCACGAGTACGTGATCATCTCGAACTACCCCAGCTTCTACACTGGCTTTGCGTTGATCGGTGCGTTCCCATCCGCTTGCGTTGTTGCGCAAGCGTTTGTGCGCAAGGTGCCTCTGGTCGGCCAAGCCCTTAGTCGCATGGGCGCCATCTTTGTTCAGCCCGGAAGGCGCGGACTCGGACGAGCAGCCATCGACATCAGCCTGCGCGGCCGCGCCGCCATTCCCAGCATCATCATCCTGCCGGAGGGCGCACGAACGCCGGACGGGAGGATCCACCGCTTCAGGCGAGGGTTCATCCATATCCTCAGACAAACGAGCCATGACCTGCTGCCTGTGACATTCAATGGTCTCTACCAGCTCAAACCGGTACGCAGACTCTATGCAGATCCCGACGCGGAACCAGAAATGCTGATCAATACGCCCGTAAGCCACGCCATAATTGTTCAAACGAGCGACGAGGAATTGCTAGCGATGGCGCACGATGTCATCGCCCGCGTCTATCGGCCGTAGGCCTCGATTCTCCACATGGTGAGGGCGGAGGTTTGGCGAAATGCAGTTGAGGGCAAGTGACAATTTTGGCTGTCCACAATGGCGTCCCCCTTCGCGGCCCGGCATTCCCAACGACCGCAGGCAGCGACCACAATCCCAGCCGACCTAGAGTTGATCCCCGCCTCCCGGGATCTCCGACCCGGACGCGCTTGGAGTTGGTTTCTCTAGAGGGTGTTGCCCCGTCAGGACCTACGGCGCGACAACTCCCAATGGGCCCACAATTGGCGTCCTTAGAGGGATAATATCGTAGCCGAACTGGAATTGAGCCTGAATACGCTTGGTTGTAAATCGCATGGCGGAAAATGGTCCCCAATGGGACCTTGAAAGGAACTTCCCGGCAGAATCAACCTGCCGCCAACTCTATCGTTGGAGGCAGGGCTTCATCTTTCCTGCGGTCGTTCAAATTCGGCAAGCGCTCGCCACTATTTCGATGCTCACCCAAAAGCTGCCCTAGAGATGCTCATTTCATCCAGGTTTCCTACTTTGTGAAAGGCGTGTCCCCTCTTCCACTTTGCGTGGCAATTTCAGCGCAAAAGCCATATAATTATTTGGGCGGTTACTCCTTAATTTAGGGAGGCAGAAATGAAACTCTTATCGAATTCAGCCGCGGCCTTGGCGATCTTCGGACTGGTTTTAAACACCGGCCCTTCGGTTTCTTCTAATAATTATGTTGAACTTCCCACTTTCCGATTTCATTGATCATAGAAGGAGGACAAGATGATTGGATACAAGGTTCACGGCGAAGGACCTAATCGCATCGTCATGCTGCATGGCTGGCTGAGCAACTCCAGCGTTTACGATGGCATCGTTCCCTACTTCGACCCGAAGGTATACTCGATCGCCTTGGCGGATTACCCCGGTTATGGTCGGTCAAAGCATCTTAAAGGCCCCTATACCATCGTCCGTTTGGCCGACGAGGTGGTGGCACTCACCCGAAAACTCGGATGGCAGAACTCTGCAATCGTGAGCCATTCAATGGGCGGGATGGTCATCCTGGAAGCCAGCCTCAAAGTGCCGGGCTTATTCAGGCACGGGATCGCGATCACCCCTGTCACTGCATCAGGCTTTCTGCTCGATGCGGACACGATGGCATTTTTCCGCAGCGCTGCGAAGGATGACGCAGCTTTGGCAACCATATTCGGCAACCTGACAGGCAATCGTCACTCGGCATCGTTCGGCCGCCTCTGCGCAGCAAGAGCGCGGGAGCAGACGACCACACCAGCTTTCCTGGCCTACCTGGATGCATGGACCGGAACGATCTTTCGTGACCGGGTCGGCAAGGTCACATTACCCACGACGGTCATTGCGGGACGTCACGACGGTGCACTGACGCCGGACCATCTTCAGAGTAACTGGCTTAAGGACGTACCAAATTCAGTGATGAAAGTCATTGAAGGCGCCGGACATTATCCGATGCTAGAGACACCGGTTGAGCTGGTCGATCTAATTGAGGCTGTTGTTGCTGCGTGAGTACCGCGCCAAGCCAACGCGCCTTTGTCGCACACGAGTCGTCAGTTCAAGCAACTCTTCCAAGCAGAGTTCGTACCAGCGGTTGAAGCCACACCGTTGATGAAAAGTCACGATAATTAATATATGCCCATGGTAATTGAATCTAGAACCGCGGGGTTCACATCTGCTTTCCAACTCAAGGTAAAAGTGTAGCCGAACTGGATTTGAGCCCAAATACGCTTGGTCGTAGGTTCAAATCCTACTGGGCCCACCTTTGATGCATTCTTCAAGGAGCAATTAATACTCTCTGTCCGTCTCGAGAATGGCAATCTGCCACAGGGGAGGCTCTGAATGCCCACTTACAACTGGAGGAATATCGAGCAAGCGCAGGAGCAGGAGTACCAATGTGGCTACTGCGACAATCACGTGGCCCCGAGCAAGCAGTACTGGGCTGCCTCTAAATCCAGATCCGATGAGGGCCACATCTACATTTGCCCCCGCTGCAGCAGACCCACTTTCTTTGATCATCGCCGAAACCAGACGCCAAAGCCCCGTCTAGGCCAGCCGATTTCCGGGATAAGCAAGCCCGATGTGAAAACGCTGTACGATGAGGCACGTGACTGCACGGCAGCTGGAGCCTATACCGCTGCTGTCATGGCTTGCCGCAAGATACTGATGAACCTAGCAGTCGATCAGAAGGCCAAAGAGGGAGGAGCCTTCGCTTACTATGTAGACTACCTCTCGGATCACGGTTTTGTACCGCCGCAAGGTAAGCCCTGGGTGACCGCGATCAAGGACCGTGGCAATGATGCCAACCACCAAATCACACCAATGGACGGAGCAGACGCCAAGCTGGTCCTCGACTTTACGTCAGCACTTCTCCGCTTCAATTATGAGCTTCCGAGCATGCTTCAGGCCGACCAGGAGAAGAAAGCGCCCCCCTCAGCATAGAGCCTTGCCTTCCTAGCGCCCTGTCTCTCCCTGGATTTCTCCAAGCTTGTCGGCTGCCGCTCGCAGCAATCTTGCCAGATCCTCTGCGCCTTTTCCTTCCCCAGAATTCGCAGCCCTGCCCAGCGACGCGATCTGTCGTCGTACATCTCTCTCGGAAAGAACACCGTACACGCCATCTGTAACTGTCAGATTTTCACGCATGAGATTCTGACTGACGGCCTTCAATGCGGCCACGTCCTTTGCCATGCTCAGGGCATATACCGCATGGCCGTGTCTAAACTTATGTGGCGAATGGTAGGGCAGGCCAAACTTCTTGAGCCACTTCCTTAAGTCTCGGCAGGCAATAGACGATCTGTGCTCCCCGGGCTCATGCGCCTTGGCAACGATCATCCCCGTCTCAGGCGATACTTGAGCAAACTACAGCCCCATGTTCCCGCAGACCGCCCTTACCTCATCATCCCATGCCCGGACAACCCTCAACAACTCTGGAATGGGCAGCAGGAATGTTGTAGCATGCTTCTGGAACTTCGTCTTAACCCCTAGCTTGGGCCACTGTTTGACCGCGAGCTTTTCCAGATCAACTGCCTCAAGTGGCAGCGTCACGAATGCTCCTATCCGTATCCCCGAAAGAAACCAGAAGCAACAGGAAGCCCGTATTCGCCTTTCCGCAACTGTGACAGCCAGGGCCCTGGCAATTGCCAGCATCTCCTCAAGTGTCACGGCTTCATGCTCACCACGCTCTACTGTCATCCTGGGCGGCCTCAGCGTGTCCAGCCAACCAGGCGTGATCGACGCATATCCCCGCTTGTGTTTCGGCAGCCACCGGAAGAAAGAATGTGCCGTACCAATAACACGACCCACGTACATGGGCGATAGCGTTCCCCCCTGCCCCGATAAGCGAGCCTTGACAACGTAACGTGGAAACGCAGGACGAATTGCAGGGGCCTTAGAAAAAGGCTCGTCATCGGCCCACTCTAACAACTGCCGAAGCCGACTTTCCTCCTGTCTTTGAGACTTGGCTGCAATCTGATCGACTTCCCCCCGATACTTCAAGTAATCCCTGACTACTTTCCAATTCCCCCGGTTAATCACGCTTCCCCTTGCCATTCGCTATGATCTTCGCCAGCCTTCGCCCACAATTCGGGCATGATGCCAGCCAGTACATGAATTGCCCTTTTGCTTTCCTGACCCTTGTGCCCATGCTGACAGGCTTGCGGCAGCTCAGGCAAAATGCCTCGCTGTCCTTCAACTCCACCCTAGGGTAAGTGATCTCATACCACTCCCGGAAGACCCTGCCGTTAACCCACACCCGCCGCATTGTGTCTCGCTCATGAGGGCAACCGGCAGGGAGATAGACACGATACACCTGCCTTTGTGTGAATCCAACTTCCTGAGCTAGCTCCCTGGGCGTGTAGAGCATATCCAGCAGCTTGTACATCTGCATTCGCTGGAAGCCCCGGAGCCTACCCCGCAGCAGGAGCCCTGGCTGATCGCTCTTGCCGCTTGACCTCTGACGCTTCATGCATCACCTGCAAGAATGCCAGCATAGTCTTTGGAATAGGCTGACCCCCTGTAGTACAGCTTGTCGCCATCCTCCTTGTACTCGTTGGAAGACCACTTACCGGACTTGAGCGACAGCCAGCCAAACTCATCGACGACCTTTTGGCGGAGCTCGTCAAGTGACAGATACTTCAAGCCGTTCTGCCCAATAATCATCCCTGACATACACCGACCAGGCGTGAGCAACGTCCGGAAAGTCCATGAAGTCTTTCTGATGCTCCTTGCCAACACAAGAACAGACGTAGTAAAGCGTCCTGATCTTGAAGTCCACGCGGCTCATTCCATAGGGCCACAGCCGCTTGTACCGTACCCCGTCGATGATGCAAGGCTTATCAGGATAGAGAAATCGCCCTTCAAAGATCACCATTACGTGATAGTGCACGTGACCGTTACCCTGGAGCTCAGCTACCCATGCAGCAGCCTTCAACCTCTCCCCCATTCGCTTCTTGAGCCTGTGCATGAATTGGCGCATGTGTCCTGCTTCCCAATTCGCAGCAGCCACCAGGGAGCCATGCACATCATAGGTGAGCGTCACCATGGCAACACGATAAGCGGACTTGTATCCAGCCTCAGTCACCACATGGGCCCAGGCGAAAAGCCGACGACGCATGTAGGCAAGACGCTTCTTGACGTTGTCCACGATCTTCTTCCCGCCGTTCGCACTCTCAAGGACTGTAAATCGATGTCGCATTCACTCGCCTCAGCAATCTGGTCAAGTTATCTTTTTGACTATTAAGACAAGCCCCTGTGTGGCGAGGGCGCAGAGCGTGCGTCCTCCTCACGTCCGGGCGCACGCCCCTGCGCCTCTTCGCCATCACCAGCAGGGATGCCTTTAGACAGCGCCAGGAAGCCCGTGGTGAGCGCCGTTCGCAGGAACTCAGCCTTCTTCATGCCTGATCTCTTTGCCCAGGCAAGCATGGTAACTTTCATGGGCAGCGGCAATGTCACAATGACTCGCCCGTACACTCCGCGTCTTGTAGTGATGATGTTCTCTGTCATGCGATCTCCAATCTCCTTCGCCGCCCGTTGGCGGCAGCCTACTGTGCTTGCTCCCGTTGTCAAGGCCGCCTGGCTTGCGCCGCTTCGCTCAGCGGCCAGTTGACAACGGGGCCTGGCAAGTGCAGTAAGAACGGCTGCAGCGGGCGGCTATGGCATCCACGGGCGGCCAGGTCCTCTTGTAATTCAATGCAGAACGATGTACCATTTGTCTTGTACGCATCTACTCAACACCGCGGGTTGTACGCGAATACGTATGGACTTATACGGCTATGCGTACAACCTGTCAAGTATATTCTTGGAGCCCTCCTTTGCTAGACAAGATCATTGAATTCTTGCGGTATCAGGAAGAGCCCAAACCCAACAAATTCACGATCTACATGGGGGAAGCGATCAGCAAGGCCCGTGAAGAACAGGGTCTTAGCCAGGACGAGCTGGCAAAGAGGATATACAGGCGCCGCGCGACCCTCTCAGACATTGAGACTGGAAAAGCGGACGTTGAGGCGGGTACCCTGTGGTTGCTCTCTGCTTATCTTCAGAAGCCCCTATCGTATTTCTACCCACCTTACGCACGCGAGAACATCCGGCCCGAGGAGTTCGGGGATCTGGAGCATGAAGTATTAATGCATTTCGTCAGGATACGAGGCGAGAACCTTCAGAAGTTGGCAATCAGCATTACTAGAGCAATAGAGAAATTCGACCCCCTCGATATGGTTGTCGAACTCACACCTTATGTCAAAGAGAGGCTGAGGCGAGAGAAGGCGATAGATGAGCTCAACCAGAAACGCCGAAGGAACAAGTAACAGCGCTTGATCTCGTCGTTGAGCAAAACACCGATGGAATTCCTTGCCCGCTTGCTGGTATCGCATAACCCTGAAAAGATGACGGCAGCCATCAAGTATATCTACCTGGACATCGTAGATTTCACCCGAAACCGAAGTGTGGAGGCCCAATCCGACATTATTGCCGCCCTGAATTCACTGTTTCGGAGGGCCATCAGGGATGCCGGGGCTTCATACAGTCAAAGCATATTCATTCCTACAGGCGATGGTATCTGCCTTGCCTTGCTCGAACATCAAGACACGGAATACGACATCCACGTCCAAATTGCCTTGCAACTACTCAAACATATTCAGCGGCACAATAAGGCGACTCCCGATACCATGCGGCAATTCTCAGTTCGTATTGGCATCAACGAGAACCTCGACAATCTCATAACTGACATAAATGGAAAGCTCAACGTCGCCGGTCTCGGAGTAAACCTAGCCCAGCGCATAATGGGAAATGCAGATGGCAATCAAGTCCTGGTCGGACAGGCCGTGTATGAAAGACTTCGAGCGCGGGAGAAGTACATGCAGTGCTTTCGGCCGTTTCACGCTGTCGTGAAGCACGGCGACTCAATCAACCTCTATCAGCTTATCGACGCAGCGGCGGAAGGTCTTAACAACGATCCGCCAACAGCCTTTGCCCCAAAGCCCATAACTCAGGAAGACGTGAAACTCACAAAACTCGCTGCATACTACTTCGCTTTTGCCATCCGTCACAAGGATTGGCTGTATTCGATTAGATCACAACCCACGGCGGATCAAACTGCCGTAGTCCTGCTGTACTTCACTGCCTATGATGCGTTGCAACAATCGGAAACCAGTCCGTACGATTCGCCACCCTTAAGACGCGCATATGGGGAGTCAGCTGTCCCTTTCTCCGAGCAACTTGCCTACTACGCTGAACAGGACTTCTGGTGCATCTCAACACTGGCCGCGTGCATCGCCGATGCCTATTTGCGGACGTTTTCGGACTGCTTCGAGGAAACGGGCTACGATCGTCAGAACTGGGCCTTCGTAAACAAAACCGGCATTGAGAGGCTTCAACGCGACTGGCCGGATCTCTTTCAGCAATTCCATCTGGAGTTGTGAAACTTGGGTGAACCCGGCAAACAGACCTGCTAATGATGTCAGTCTCTCATTGGTAGGTTCACAGGCGCCATCACACGAGGGGAAACATCGAAGCCCCACTGGAATTGAGCCGAAATCCGCCAAAGGAAGGCCAACATGACAAGATGGGAATACCGGCGCTTGGCTTCCATGGACAAGGGGAAGGAGATCATGCTCATTCTCGATGATGGACGTCAATGGGACTACAGCAAAATCATCGAGGTTATGAACGAATTGGGCCAGGAGGGGTGGGAACTCGTCTCAGCCTACTACGCACCGCGGCCCGTCGCGGCACCAGACCATCCGTCTCCCGCCGGTATCGACCAGGAATTTTGGTTCTTTAAGCGACCTTCCGAGGCACACCGTCCTGATCCCTCCGGTGAGCTCCGCGCCTCCCGCACCAAATGAGACTTCCTGCCAAGCAACGACGATCTACAATCCCCCTGGGCGACCCCCCAGAACTGTAGCCCACCTGGAACTGAGCCTGAATACGCCTTGTTGCGCAGTGCACGCTAGAAAGGGGAATCTGTGAAGAAATGCCCATACTGTGCCGAGAGAATCCAGGACGAGGCCATAGTCTGTAGGTACTGCGGACGCGACCTTGCAGCGCCAGCCCAGGCTCCCAAGACCGCGGAGGCCCGCACCGCCAAGCGGGCGGTGGACTCGAAACCGCAAGCTTCACCATACCTGCCCAACGACTACGTCCCTCCGGAAAGCGATATAGACCAACTTTACTCAGCAGGCATCAACGAATTGAAGAACGGCGCCTACCTGGTTTCTCCATCGTCGCTCATAGTCTCACGGGGCTTGAATCCAAAGAAAGCACTGAAGCTATACCCAGAACTGGCAAGTGAGGCCTGGCAAAATAGCCAAAACGTGCCGGAGGGCGCGATTCATTGGCTCGCATCCTTTCGCGCCACACGCATGAAGGCATATGGAGCCCTTTCCGATAGGCGCAGCATGGAGGCAGAGTGGGCAGCTGAGCGCGCCTCGGACGTTTTCGCCCGATATTCAAGGCAGGAGGTCCGCAGGCGCTATGTTTCCTGTTTGAAGCAAGTGATCAGACTGACAGTCGAGACTTCTCAAAATAGCGAAGAGGCTTCACGACGGCTCGAAAAAATCAAGATGCTGGACAGCGATACCCCGGCGCACTTCAAACCGCTAATCTATGCAGAGGGACAAAGGCACTTGAGCGCGGTACGCATTTCCGGGGAGGAGTATGTCATCCCTTTGGAAAATCGACTGCACTTCTTCGAAGACCTGGATAGATTTGTCCAACAGGCCGTTCGCTTAGTCGAGCGGCGTTATAAGGGTAACTGCTCCAATGTCAGTTTCGAAGGCGTCCTCAGCAATGAGGAATTCGAGCAAGCCATCACCAATTCAATCTCGGGGGATGACAGGTACGCTGACGCGAAGGGTCGGATGTTTGTCCGTATGCATGTAGAAGGCGGGATCAAACTCAAGGGCTACGCTGTATTCGAAGAGCAGTTTATCCGGGATCACCACTTGCGCCAGTAATTCCGCATCCCGATTAGCGCCAGCCTCGATGCGCCATGTGCGCACTCCACGCTCTTCGCGGGCATAACTGCGGGACCAACGACAAGACTACCCTGAGACGAGACTTCTGGCCGTACCGGCAAGTCCACAATCAGCTTTCCAATGGGTACGAAATCGTAGCCCAACTGGAATTGAGCCTGAATACGCTTGGTCGTAGGTTCGAATCCTACTGGGCCCACCTTTTGAGCCATTTCTAATGCGAGATTAATACAAGATATAATCTCGTTGCCAGGCCTGCATCTCTGGTGGAACCGTGTTTCAATGGCATTGAGAAGGTGAGGCGTTTGGATCCCCCTTGCGCCCACTACCGGTCACGCATGACAGAGCAATCGAAAGGACGGATCAATAAGTGCCCGCCGATCTAGGAGCCCTTCACACCGTCCTCATCGAGATGAAAAAGATCTACAGTGCAAACTCGACAGCTGCCGTTCGAAGCCAGAAATTCATCAAGGTACTACACGACTATTGCGCTGCCGAGCTAGCCCGAGCAGGCTTCGACCCTAAATACATCAAGAAAGAAGTCACCATCTTTGGCTCTCACAAGACCAAGGACGTCGACGTTGCCTACGTACATCCCAACAATGGCCCTTTAGCAATCGTCAATGTTAGAAGTCAAATGTCCTCGGTATCCAAGAATCTGCCAGGGTACTTTGAGGGAATTATCGGCGATTGCATCTCTCTCCATGATCGGTTTCCCATGGCCGTTGTCACATATGTCTACCTGCTTCCGGCCAACCCTATCAAAACTGGACTTGAAACCGAAGTTGTCGCGCTTGATCGGGCAGAGAAACTATTCTCCCTAATCACCAATAGGGGTGACTGGAGAAACCCCAAAGACAAATTCGAGCATTTCGCTTTTCTTAAGGTCGACTTCTCAAAAGACCCCCCGGTACTCCTTAACACAATAGACGACCTAAAGATAGATAACCTCTTTGACAAGATAAGAGCTACCTATAGCGACCGGAATTTCTTCCTGTAACTGCGACCCCCGCTACCCTTTTCGCATCTTCGAATTACGCCACCGTCGAAGCGTGTGAATTGCAGTCCTGACGGCTTCTAGCTCCATGGCTGTAACCCCCAAAGTCTTCAGCACCATCTCATCTCCTAGCGAGTACGCCTTGTCAAGCTGATTCTCCCGCAGTAGAGCATCGAGCTTCGGCAGAAATTCGACGGCAACGTCTTCCGTCTGCTTCGTCTCAATAACCTCGATTGCGTCAGCCTCGCCAGGAATGAACACAAGTACGCCTCCCCCAAGAGAATGTACCTTCAACTCAATTGACAGTTGCGTCAAGCTGTTGTACCAACCGACCGCAATTGACTCTGCCTTCGCGCCATTTCTGATGAACCCGCAAAGCATGCTGTTCGACGCCGCTACTTTTCCCCGATTCACATACAGTCCCGCCCGGTCACCGAAGACCGTCAACACCACATCTGGAATCTCCACCCCCGGCGTGACGTACCAGGGTTTACGGTTTCTGCATTTGTATCGCAGATTCACCCCCTGGCTTAGACCCTCCTCAATGTATTTCTTCGCGCCCCGATCCAGACTATCTCCGGAGGGCAGGAACAACTTCGTCTTTACGCCGTCGCGCTCGATGTACAGCCCAAGGCCCTTCTTCAGCTCCTTCGCGCTCGCGAGGGCAGGGACGAGGTGTTTGCTCGCCAGTCCAAACTTCTCAATTTCCTTGGGGCCCGGGTGAAAGTACTTCTTGTCAGCACTTACGTACCCAATCTTGAACTTGCAGATCCCGCCAATTGCCTAAGTCGACAACCGAGACCGCAGATCGGCTATGACGGCAATCTGCTCTTCATCCAGGAGTGCCATGGCAAACGGGCGTCTACCTTCGACAATATCAGTAATCCGAATTCTCGCTCTCTTCTCCGGTCGGTTGCTGAAAAGAGATGCCTTGTCCGGATATATCTCGTAATCTACACCCCCTGTTTGCCCTCCATACTCTTGGCCAATGAACAGAATGGTCTCGACGTCCACGTCCGGAAAGATGTCTTCATAGACCCGTACCAAGGCCAGCTTTGAGAACTTAGAGCCCAACAGTTGCCACAGCTGCTTGGCGTACTTCACATAGGCCATCTCAAACGGCAGCACGAAAGCGATGCATCCCCCCGGTTTCAAGAAACGAAGTGACTGTAGCACAAACGGAATCCAGAGATTCCCATTGAGCGGTACCGTGAAGCCCCACTCATCAATTACCTTTGATGCTGCCTTTAGGCCTCTCCCGCTCAAGTTGTTCAGGCTAACGTAGGGCGGATTGCCAATGACTACGTCGGCCGAGAGCCCGTCTGCTTCAAGAAAATCCGTTTGGAGAAGATTCCCGGGACGGATATCCGGATGATCTCTGTATGGACGTATTGGTTCTTCGCGGATTTCTACCCCGTATAGCTGCTCTTTGATCCTCTCCCTTTGTCCCCACTCCGCAAAACGCGCTATTACGGCATCGATAAACACCCCGTCGCCGAAGGAGGGCTCTAGAATCGTCATATCAGCGGTCTTTACGACTTGCCCCACAAGATACTTTGCGATATCCGATCCCGTGAAGAATGCGCCGTGCTTCTTCTTCTCTTCGTCAACCATAGGTGACTTTCCCGAACCCAATTATAGCAAAACGGGTATCAAGGCCTGATGCTCTCTCCTGCCGCCCCATCGTGTATGCGTCGCAGAAGCTCCGACACGAGCAGATCCAAGTCGCCTCTCTCCGCAGTTTGACCAGCCCCCAGCAATGATATTTGCTCTTTCACGCTGCCGCCTGACAGCATCCCATAGACACCGTCAGTAATGGACAGATTAGAATGCATCAGGTTTTGGCTCACGGCCTTCAGGGCAGCGATATCTTTCGCCAACTTCAGTCCGTACACCGCATGACCGTGCCTGAATTTGTGCGGAGAGTGATAGGGGAGGCCCACCCTACTCAGCCACACCTTCAAATCCCGCCTGGCTATCGCCCCTCTGTACTCACCCGCTTCCGTCGCCCCCGCGATAATTCTGCCTTCATCTGACACTTGCGCGAACCACAGCCCATCATCACCACAGGTCTCCCGTACTTCCGTATCCCAATCGCGCACTACCTCCAGGAGCTCCTCGACAGGCAACAAGTAAGTTGTTGCGTGCTTCTTGAACTTCGTCCTCACGCCTAACTTTGGCCATTGTTTGACGCTGCGCTGCTGAAGATCAATTGCTGAAAGAGGCAGGCTGACAAAAGCTCCGATCCGAATACCAGATAGAAACCAGAACACAGCAGCAGCCCGTATCCGTCTCTCCCCCACCGTCTTTGCAGGCGCCCTGGCGATTGCTCGGATTTCCTCAATCGTCACCGCTTCGTGCTCCCTTACCTCTATGGTCATCCTGGGAGGCTTCAGCGTATCCAGATATGCAGAGATAATCGCCGCATAGCCTTTCCGGTGGCCAACGAGCCATTTCAGAAAATCACGCGCTGCTCTCACAACCTTCCCCACGTACACCGCGGAAAGCGCACCCTCTCCACCATCCATTCGGGCAGTAAGCATGTACTCGGGAAATGTTGGCCGCACCTTAGCGACCTTGTCAAACGGACTAGAATTCGCCCATTCCAACAAGTGTCGAAGCCTCAACTCCTAAGCCGAGCAGACCTGACGCAGATTTGATCTACCTCGCGCCTATACCGTAAATACTCTCGGACCACTTTCCAATTAATACGATTGATCATTTTCCCCGCTTGTCGTTAGAAATAATCCTCGGTATCTTGCGCCCGCACTTGGGGCAATACCCTACCCAGTACACGAAGCCCGCACGCTTTTCCCGGCGAGCTTTCGCAAGTTGCATAGGCCTCTTGCACGACAGACAGAAGCCTTCCCCAGCCCCCAAAGTAACTCTAGGATATGTTGCTTCGTACCACGCTCGAAACTCCCTGCCATTAATCCATAAGTGCTTCCGGTCGTCTCGGCTATGTGGCATTCCCAGGTGGACATACACCCGATACACCTGCCGTCGAGTGAAACCGATCTCCCGCGCCAATTCCCCTGGCATGTAAAGCATATCAAGCAACTTCTCCAGGCGCAGCCTTTGCCGACCATTCAAACGCCCCTTTAGAATGATCTCGTTCACTTCTCAGCCTTTGCCCCGTTGCCTGCCAGTAGAGCGTTGTACCGCGGGCCCCGCCTCTGACGACCGCGCTCTATGAGCGCCTTGACCGCGTACTCCGGCAGAGTATCAACGATCACACTCAGAGCAGGAGAAACTTGAAGATCGAACCAATGGAGCAGCTTCGCCATTGTCAGGTCTTTAGCATTCCCCACGGTCGCCCATGCCCTGGCTGCGCCATTTGTGAAATCATCCCACCAGCTAGCCTCGAAGTCCACAAAATCCCGAACGTGCGAAACCATTATCCCGAACCATTCGGACTCGTCAGAACACCCGAAAAGCTGCCTCCCGACCAAATCTGCTCTGCGCTCTTTCAACTCAATTTCGAGCCGTATAAATCCTCTTTTGTCATATACCCTTATCATTCTTTCCGACGTCCGATCTCCAAATGAAACCGTGTACGTGCCCACTTCCCCGTTATCTCTTTCCGCAAACGGCGATTGATGCACTTCCATCGTCTTTCGTTTCGCCAGCGTTCGTAGCCGATTTTCCCGAATAGCCTCTTCTACCTGCTGCGGACTGAAAGGCACGTGATCAAAGGCCAAATCCAGACGAGTGTACGCATGAGCATCTTTGTGCTTCGACTCCAGAATAGCATCTAGCGTTTGGAATCTCTCCCATGTGATCAGCTCGCAGGCTTCGCCGGGTATCTCAAAGTGGAAGTATTGCTCGCCTCCCGTGACAGGAGTAAGGTAAATCTTGAATTCCAGGAAGCCTTTCAAGATTTCCTTGAAATGCCTTCCTCCATGCCCCAACGGCTCCAGATCGCCGAATACATCCTTGAACATCAGATCATAGAGATCAAATGCATCCTGGCGCCCAGAATGCACAGTAAATGACAACCAATGAATACCGTAACTAACTCCACTCATAAACAAGCCTTCAATCAACAAACATTCTCACCAATTCACGCTGTGCTTCTCTGGCTAATCTGTTGGCCAATTTGATGTTCTCTAATGCCAGTTCCTCAGGGATAGCAGCGACCATTTTCCGACCAGAACAAAAGGCACTCGCCACGGGCATATATCCTTTCGGTAGACTTTCCTTGTCATCCAAGATGACCACCTTCACCTCACGTGCGATCTTTGAATAATATTCCTTCATATTTCACTCCTTTCTAAACTCCACCCCCCTATCAGTAGCCGGGGGCTCCCGCGCAGGCCGTTCGTCCTCGCTTCCGCTTGCGGGCGAACGGCGCTGCGCCGCCTCGCCACCATCGCCAGGAATGCCCCTAGATAACTCTAGGAAGCCTGTGGTAAGCGCCATTCGCAAGAACTCAGCCTTCTTCATTCCCGAACCCTTGGCCCAAGCTAGCATCATCGTTTTCATAGTCAAAGGCAGAGTCACATTGACCCGACCGTACACGCCGCGTCTGGTGGTGATAGTGTCTTCAGTCATTCGATCTCCGATCTACCTCGCCGCCCGTTGGGCGCAGCCTACTGCGCTTGCTCCCTTTGTCAAGGCCTCCTGGCTTGCGCCGCTTCTCTCAGCGGCCAGTTGACAAAGGGGCCCTGCAAACGCAGTTGGAACGGCTGCAAGGGGCGGCTACGGTATCCACGGGCGGCGACCGCCTCTTTTGCGGTACAATGCATGCGAGATTAAACAAAAAGAGGCAATCCGCTTTGTCGTATATTGTGGGCCGGATTATACGGCACAAGTGATTGTCCGTCAAGTCCCCTCACCCTCCAGCATGACATCGAAGTACCCCACTAAGCCCGGCAAGTACATCGGTACGTTGATGCCGGTAGAATTCATCGAGAAACTAAGGGCAAACCAGGCCACCGCGCCCAATGAGTTCACCGAGGCGATGGGGCAACTCATCAAGCGGGCCCGAGAAGACAAGGGGATGAGTTTAGGCCGAATTGGCCCGGCAGCTGCACAGACGACAAGCCACGGTCTCGGACATAGAGAATGGAAAGAACGATATTGGAGTATTGACGCTACTTCAATTTGCCCTGGTGCTCGAAACGCCGATCACCGCCCTGTTTCCAGAATCCCTTCTCCAGATCACTGCCCTCAACATACCGACCGAATTCGACCGCAAACTCAGGGACGTCATGCACACAATAGAAGAACTTGGCGATCGGGAACTTGTCTTGCGAATTCTGCACGCCCTGGGCAGCTACTACCTAGATCAAACCGAGTTCCAGCCGACGGACCACGCGCAGACCGAAGACCAGGACGAGTAGCATGAATTGACATTGTCCTAGTCAGAGAACTCATCTAGAATAGCTGCATCGCACAATGGAGACGTAGGATGGGAAAAACCTACAACAGCGCGCCACTGGTCGAGGCCAATTGCGACTTCCTATTTGAGCCAAGCCAACCATGGGATTGGACGGTCCCAGGTTTGGTGTATGCCTCTATCAAGGTTGACTTTCCGAAGAAGAAACAACAAAACGTTCTAGAAGTGGAATTGAAGGCAGACCAGACGGTTGCTCAAACGGTGAAAGGTGGAACTGCGAGAATGCAGTTCCTGTCGGAGGACGAAAAGGCAATAATCCAGATCGGTCCCGATCTGCTAGCGGTAAACCGTCTCAGTCCCTATCTCAACTGGGACAATTTCAAACGACTAATCACACGGGGCTTGGAGGCCTACCGCAACGTCGTGAACCCAAAGGGCATAAGGCGAATAGGGCTCCGATACATCAATCGTATAGAAATACCCGAAGCTCGGTTTGAAATTGAAGACTACCTGCTGGCGGTCCCAACAGTACCGGAGCCGGTCCCCCAGATTTTTGCCAGATGGCTGCAACGTGTTGAAATACCGTTCGTTGAAAGCAATGGCATAATGGGCTTACAGTCGGCTTCAATCAAAACGGACGATCAGGCAAGCCCGGCGATGGTCCTTGATATGACCTTTACTACCCTAGATGCGCACAAGATCACCCTTAAAATCATCAATGGCTTGGATAGAAAACGCCCATGCCCAAATCGAAAACACCTTCGAAGCATGCATTACCGACAAGACGCGGTCCATCTTCAACAGGGAGAAAAAAAGTGGCTAACATCTCGCTTCCGAAAGCCAATCAAGACATAAGCTTTTTTGGCAACCTGTCGGACGCCATTTTCCGACCTTCACTGCCAGTTCTGGTCGACAGGCCCACCTGGATTGCCGCGGACAGTACGGCAACGACTGACGCCACTGACTTCCTTGATGTTCACAACTTGCTGCTAGAAGTTCTCCAAGCTATGCGCCGATTCGAAGAGAACGCAGAGCCGACCATTCCAGAGATCTTCGACCTTAGGCCTCTCGTCACGCAACACGTGAATCTGAACATAACAGCCGTAAAACCGGGGACCTTCTACTTTCTCCCCGGTGATCTCGACGGTTTGGAGAAGCCCGATTAAAGGTAAGAAATGCCGGGCGATTTTCCTCGGTACGACGTCGTTGACGGCGGTGTCCTTGAGCAGGGGGATATTCTTTTTTCCTGTCCCGTTCCAGTCTTGACTCCCACCTTTCCTCTGCCCGATCAACCCACCGCAGATATCAACATTTTCGACATGGTGGTAATGACTCAATCCTGCGATCTAGAAAACGATAAGGTCAGAGACATCATAGTATGCCCCCATTGGAGCCTGAAAGACGCAGGCGAAATGGATAAAGCCCTTACAAAGAAAAACACTTGGATAGCCATCAACAAGGGCCAGCTCTACCGCTACGCTTTGTTGGCGGGATGGCAGATTTCCGAACCCCACATGGAAATCCGCATAGTTGATTTTGGACGCGTATTTTGCCTGCCGAGAGAATACTTGTCAGCTCTTGCCGCGAACTTAAGGAAGGCGCCTCCGCCTCCGCCCGCCTTATAGGGAGCATCTATCACAATCGTTTGCCAGGTACTTTATGAGGGTGGGATTGCCAGAAGACATTGAACTGCCGGAAGGATAGCCCCCATAGCTCTAGGCCCACAACCAGCTGCCGACGAGGCAAAACTGTAGCCGTACTGGCAATGCGCCTGAGGACGCTTGGTCATGCGTCTGTCGGGGGCCAATGCCGCAGTGAGCTCCAGACACTTCCAAGTCGATTCCCCTAATAGACTGGAGGACTTGGCATGACAATCCGAGTAAAGATCGGCTCTATTGAAAAGGACGTCGCGGACACGGATGCCAATTGGATAAACGATCAAATCAATCGCCGACGACATGATGGGGAGGCTGTTTTGCGTTCAGGTCACCATTAATGAGGGCCCAATAAACGTGATCCTGACAACTTCAGATTGTCCCAAAAGCGGCGGCGGAGGTCGTCCGCCAAATAAAGCAAGAGAGCGAAATCTTGTCGCTCTGGAATAAGCTGCACTTAGATGCTAAGGATTTCACTGGCGGAAACCTGGTGGCTTTTCTAAGGCAGATCCGCCACTAGAACGGAATTCCGGCTGTGACCTTATGCCGCCTCGCTCTTTGGGCGTCGCCGCGATTCCTCTCGCTCCTCCCGGGCCCACAATTCGCCGGCTAACCGGTGCCAAATCGTAGCCCAACTGGATTTGAGCCTATATCCGCTTGGTCGTAGGTTCGAATCCTACTGGGCCCACAAATGCGGCATGGTTTGGGGCGCGATAAAGATCCAGATTGACAAGTGCACGCAAGCCGCAGAGGAGCCGGGAAAGGCGAATTGTCGATGCTTGAAGATGAATTGCTCATACAGGCACGCCGTCTCAACAAGGATGACCTGCGACGGCTTATCGCCCAGGCCCGAGCCTTGGCCGATCTAGGACCTGCACCCGATGAATTCTCCGGGAAGGACCCTATCGCCGTGGTTAAGTCCCTTTTTGGGAAGATAGCCAGGGAGCCCGCCAAGAAGCCCCGGAAGAAAACATAGCGCTCCAATGCGCTGGAGGATACATATGCCAGGATCAGAGCCAACTACTCTCACCAGGCAAGAGCACGAATCCCTCCCCCTCATGTTTCAGGCAATCGTAGATTATCACAACAAACTGGCTCAGACGCAATTCACCATAGCCGCCCTGTACCTTACGGCGACAAGTTTTCTAGCTAGCAGTTGGTTTGCTAACTCAGGGAATCCCGCCTCATATCCTGCCATTCCTGTGTTGGGGCTCGTATTCACTATCGTCTGTATATTCTTGGAGTACCGGACTCGTCAACTCCTAAAAGAACTCGGCGACCGCGGCAAGCCAATTGAGGGGCAGCTCCTAGGGAAACGGCTTCTACAGGAGGGCTTTTTCGACCTAATGGAACACCAGCGTTCCCAATCGCCGGTGTCGCACACATTGGCCTTCTACTTGCTCTATGGATCAGTGGCGATTTTCTGGGTCTGCGTACTTTGCTCAGGCCACGCCGCATGGGCTCATTACTACCCTTTTCCGTGAGGCGAAAACGTATCCCAATTGGATTTGAGCCGATATGCGCTTGAATGTGAGTCGTCCAAGTCATTCCAGAAAACAATTCATCCAAACTGTACTTATCACGGCAAGACTGGACTGGTGTAAAATGACATCTGTACTTGTTCAACACGAAAGGAATACCCGCATCAATCGTCCGTGTTGCTGAGATCAAGGCGTCTTCCACCAAGAGTCTCGATGATGCCCTCAGACAACGTGTCACTCGCGCAAATAACACTTGGAAGAACGTCAAGTCTGCGTTGATCGGGAATCAAGAGGTTATGGCCGATGACAAAGGTGAGCCCGGTGAGTGTCGAGTCCAATTGCAGATCACATTTGTTCTTGAGGACTAAGCAGCGCATTGATTCACCGTATCCAGAACGTGGTCAGTAAGTTATGGAACGGGCGTTTCATCCCGGAACTTCGATATGGGCCAGGGATGATCAAAGCATTCAGAGAGTGTTGTCAGAATAATCCAAGGAGGCGAAAATGAGAATGAAACTCACACCACCGAAAGTAATCACCTGGTGGATTGCCGTTATTCTTGGTGTACTCGGCATCCTGGGGCACTTTGCGAGCATACCATTTGTCAGTGCCAATGATTTCTTGTTTGTAGCAGTCGCTTTCGTCCTGCTCGCACTTGCTACGTACTTCAAGGGTCTTTAGACTTGGGAATTGACACTACCGTGTGAATTCGGCCCAAATTCACATTCCTCTTCCCACACATAGCCCCCAATATTCCAGTTGGGGGCTATGTGTACCTGCAATTGATTGTTGTGTGCAGTACCCTGCCAATCAGTTTGCACAGAACTAATCATACTAGTCAGCGCAAATCGTGGCCGAACTGGAATTGGGCCTGCTTACGTTTGGTGGTAGGTTCCCTTGCAGGGTGCTTCGCGATAAATCCTACTGGGGCCACAATTGTGTGCAACGCGGGATAGAATTGTAGCCGAACTGGAGTTGAGCCTGAATACGCTTGGTCGTATAGGTTGCCCCGGGTGCGCTGCGCCGCGAGTTCCGCTGGGCCCAGAATTACTGCATGTACTAGGGTGGCGTTGACCTGCGGCTGCGCGCAATCAGCGACTTGCCAGAGATTGGCGTCCCAACCTCACCACCGAGTGACGAATGCGAAGCGGTGGGAGACGTTGGAGAGCTTTTTGTGGGTTGAGGATCCGTGAAGCCTGTTAAATCGATGGAAGCGGTTGAACTCTTCCCTCCGTTGAGCCGCTAGCTGCTTACGGTTCTCCGGGACCTGCGCCCGACCGATTGGGCGCGGCCTACGATTTGCTCGCCTTGGTCCGTGAAGGACGTGGCGGCGCACCTGCTAGGCGGAAACCTCGGTCGACTGCGGAAGAACGATGAGGCAGCCTTCCCCTCTGAGACGCAAGCCCTCGATTACGATGATTTGTTGCGCCTGATCAATCGCGACAACGACCTGTGGGTGCAAGCAGCCCAACGTATTAGCCCGCAACTCCTCATAGAGTTTCTTGATCTGAGCGATCGATACCTTTACGATCACTTTAGAAGTCTTGCGCCGGATGCGCCCGCCAAAATCACTGTGGCCTGGGCGGGCAACACGGTGGCTCCCAACTGGTTTGACATTGCGCGCGAATACACCGAGAAATGGCTGCACCAACAACACATTCGCGAAGCACTTGGCAGGCCTCCCCTAATAGACCGGGAATGGCTGGCTCCTGTGCTGGACACATTTATGCGCGGCCTGCCGCATACCTACCGCAACTCTGCAGGCGAGAATGGCACAAGCATTCCGGTTCGGATTGCTGGCGCAGCCGGCGGAGAATGGATATTGGTCAGAGAAGGCGCTCTCTGGAAACTGTTCGTGGGTGGCGATCCTCAGGCAACTTCCCGTGTGGAGATCGATCAGAATTTGGCATGGCGGTTATTCACGAAGGGTGTTGCCCGGGAAGAAGCCAGGCGGCAAATACAAGTGGATGGCAATGTGGTGTTAGGAGAAAAGGTCCTGGACATGGTGTCCATCATGGCGTAACTGAGGGCCAATACCAGTTGGAGCCAACAGTTGGCATTGGCGACCAACGTTGCTCCAGTAGACCGCGCAAGTCGGGGTTGAGTCCGTAGCCGAACTGAAATTGAACCGGAATACGCTTCATCGTACCTCGACGCCTAAAAGGTACTACAATTGGAGCCAATCGCCGAACCATTGGGCCGCAAACCGCACCTCATCTACGTTTGTGCTTTCGTTCTCCGATTCTGTTCTAGTCGTTGGCCGCACAACATTCCGGCTGACTTAAGGCTCTGTACGGACTGTCCATAGGCAGTTTTGCTGGCCGCATAACCGGTAGTTGGGCGGCCAACTATCAGGGAGAGTGCACTGTGGTTACATGGAAGGACTTTGCGGAGGCTGATCCTGCACTGGCTGAGGCAGGCTCAAATCAACTCTTTCAATATGGAGTTGGTCTTGCGTTTTTGGCAACAGTCCGAAGAGACGGCGCCCCACGGTTGCATCCAGTGTGTCCTGTCTTGTCCGACTCCCATCTTTGCATCCTAGTGATACCCAATTCCCCAAAAAGATTGGATCTCCAACGGGATGGCCGCTATTCGCTGCAGGCATTTCCACAAGACCGCCCTGATTTGGATGAGTTCTGCTTGAGTGGGATTGCGCATCTAGTGAATGACTCGGAGATGAATCGTGCTGTGCTGGCCAATGCAAAGCATCATGCAAGTGCAGATGAAATTCGATTCGAGCTGCTGATCGAGTGTGCAATGCTGACGACTTGGGAAGGCTTTGGCACTTCCGACTACCGCTCCAAGCACACCATCTGGAAAGCGCAAGACGAAATCAGATAGCATCAAGACTCATTTGAACGGGAAACGGGCGCCTAACAACGGCTTGCAGGAGACAGGGCTACCGCCAGGCAAGCCGCAGAGGCGAGCGGTACCCGCCCCACGCCTGAAGGTTGACCGTTGGCGATGCCGCGATTATGAAGAACGTGCGTCAATAGGACTCGAACCCTTCACCGCTAGGTTCGGCGGCGCCCTCCAGAGCGAGGCAATTAAGTAGCCCAACTGGAATTGAGCCTGAATACGCTTGGTCGTAGGTTCGAATCCTACTGGGCCCACAAATCACCCCCAGGGCGGAGCAAATTCGTAGCCCAACTGGAAGTGAGCCTGAATACGCTTGGTCGTAGGTTGCCTGAGCCCAGACAAGGCAGTGCGCGCTGCAATCACCTAACGAGCACGACAACAATCCCGAAATCCAGATTGATGCAGTCGACAATGGTTTCCGACAAGGCAAACCCAAAGACCATGAGGGACAGGTGAGACTTATGGATAGGATCGGCGGCCTCTGAAGCCGGTCATCAATCCTCGCGGGCTGGCGAACTGGATTTTGTGGTGGGCAACGGATGAGCCCCGAGGCGGCCGCAGCAATCCTAGTAGCGTGAGAGTTCCTTGACCGAAGGGGCATTTCGGTGTATGATAGAAACATCTGAGTATCTATTCACCTGTTTCAGGAAGACTGGATTCCATGTCATTTTCGCCTCTCAATGAACACTCTGCCGCGCACGTAGCTGAATTGTTTCGTGCTTTCAGCGATACCAGTCGTGTGCGCATTATGTCGGCGCTGGTCCACGGCGAGAAGAATGTCAACAGCCTGGCAGAACTGATCGGTATCAGTGATTCAGCGGTATCACATCATCTCCGCGGGTTGCGGCAGATGCACTTGGTCACACCGCGTCGCGACGGGAAGGAAGTCTTTTATCGGGTGGATGATCCGCATATTGTCGTGTTATTCCAACAGGGCGTGGAGCATGTTCAGCACCGGTGACGAGCTGTTCGCGCGGGGACGTTTGGCCGGACTGATAGTACTAATGTGCGCTGTCAGTCTGATATTGCATTTCTCATTGGAAGGCTTGCGAGCAGATGCAATTTCAATTGATGGTTGGCAGACGTGCGAAGGGCTAGATCCGAATGAAGAGGATGATGTCACGCGACCTCAGTCGTCGCGCTCGGCCTGGCTTCAGATAGGGCCCCAGCTCAACATCCACCGTACCAATTCGGCATCGCGAGACTAGCTGCGCCGCTGTTGCCTCCTCCCAAGATCGTCTGAGATTCAAATCCGTCCATGCACCTTGTCCAGAGCGGCACAGCCGTTCATATTGGTCGTGCTTCGACGCGGAGTCCAAATGCCCTCAAAATTCGATGAAACTATACTGCAAGGTTTGACCGAGCAGACTGCACTGGAACGTCTCGCATCAGACGGGTACAACGAACTGCCCAGCGCGAAAAGACACACGTTCTGGCACATCCTCTGGGGAGTAGTGCAAGAGCCGATGTTCCTGATGCTGATTGCATGCGGCCTATTGTATTTGTTCTTGGGCGATCAGGAAGAAGCCCTCATGTTGATGGGTTTCGTGGTCGTGATCATCGGGATCACGTTCTACCAGGAACAAAAGACAGAACGAGCACTAGAAGCATTGCGCGATCTTTCCAGCCCGCGGGCACTGGTCATCCGAGACGGGAAACAGCAGCGAATAGCAGGGCGTGAGCTGGTGCGCGATGACATTGTGTTAATTGCCGAGGGCGACCGTGTGCCGGCGGATGCGGCGTTGCTTTCGGGGAGCTACGTAATCGTCGATGAATCCCTCCTGACAGGCGAATCTGCCCCGGTACGCAAAAAGCCCTGGGACGGACGGCTGGAGATGGGGCATCCAGGCGGAGAAGATCAGCCGTTTGTCTACTCCGGCACGATGGTGGTGAAGGGGCAAGGCGTGACACAAGTACGCGCGACGGGTCCCAAAACGGAGATCGGCAAGATCGGTAGAGCACTTAGATACTGCAACCCGAGAAGACTGACCTAAAACGCCAAATGGAGCGCATCGTACGCACCTTTGCCATCATTGGATTGAGTATGTGCGCTCTCGTGGTGTTGTCTTTGGCCTGACGCGCGGTGACTGGCTTCACGGTCTTCTGGCAGGTATCACTCTCGCAATGGCGATGCTGCCGGAAGAATTCCCGGTGGTATTGACAATATTCCTGGCACTGGGAGCATGGCGGATCTCCCAGCGGCATGTGCTTACACGGCGCGTACCCGCGGTGGAGATGCTCGGTGCGGCGACTGTGTTGTGTGTGGACAAGACTGGCACCCTGACACAAAATCGTATGACGGTAACGATCTAGCGATTGGACAGGAAATTGCTGTCTGTAGACATCAGGCAGAGAAACCTGCCCGAGATTTTCCACGAACTGGTGGAATTTAGTATTCTGGCCAGCCCGTCGATCCATTGACCCGACGGAAAGAGCCATGCGAGAGTTGGGGGGCCGGACGCTGATCAACACCGAACATCTGCATCGCGACTGGACGCTGGTACGCGAATACCCGCTTTCTGAAAAACTCCTCGCCATGTCGCATGTCTGGCGCTCGACCGACAACAGGAGTTGGTAATTGCTGCCAAGGGGGCACCGGAAGCGATTGCCGAACTCTGCCATCTTGATGCTGAGCAGCTTGGAGGCGCTGGAAGCGCAAATCTTCTCGGATGGCCGATCAAGGGCTTCGCGTCCTCGGCGCAGCGAGGGCACATTTCCGACCGCCGGATCTACCATCTGAGCAGCACGATTTTCGGTTTCACTTCATCGGCCTGCTGGGCCTGGCCGACCCCATTCGCCCGGAAGTTCCATCTGCTGTTCAGGAATGCTACACGGCGGGGATCCGCGTGATCATGATCACGGGGGATTATCCGGGCACGGCTCAAAATATTGCCCGGCAGATCGGCTTGCGACCATCTGATCAATTGCATCACCGGCTCGGAGCTTGAAAGATGTCCGAAGCCAGCCTACAGGAACGTATCAAGACCACCTGTATCTTTGCCCGAGTCGTCCCGGAGCAAAAACTGCGAATCGTCACCGCGCTCAAGGCCAATCGACGAAGTTGTCGCGATGACCGGCGACGGTGTGAACGACGCCCCGGCCCTCAAGGCTGCCCACATCGGCATTGCGATGGGAGGGCGTGGAACTGATGTGGCACGCGAATCTGCAGCGCTCGTGCTGGTGGATGACAACTTCGCCTCCATCGTCGCGGCGGTGCGAATGGGCCGCCGCATTTTCGACAATCTGAAGAAGGCAATATCCTTCATCTTCTCAGTGCATATTCCCATAGCAGGCATGTCGCTCATTCCTGTGTTTCTCGGCTGGCCCCTGGCGCTGCTTCCCATCCACGTCCTGTTCTTGGAATTGATCATCGATCCCGCGTGCAGCATAGCTTTTGAAATGGAGGGGGACGAAGACGACATCATGGAACGCCCACCACGCAAGCTAGCTGTGCCGCTGTTCGGCCGGCCGATGATGCTCGCCGGTTTGATCCAGGGGCTGGGAGTCTTGATCGTTGCGCTGGCGGTATATGCGTTCGCCCTGATACGGGGTTTGGGCGAAGCAGAGGCGCGCATGTTTGCGTTTGTTCTGCTGGTGATAGGCAACCTGGGCCTGATCTTCGCCAACCGCTCGGGGAAATTGTCCATCCAGGCCTCACTTGGAATCCGTAACAAAGCTTTGTGGTGGATCAGCGGCGGCGCCGTCTTCTTCCTGGCATTGGTGCTGAGCGTCCCGATCTTCCGGGATGCGTTCAAGTTCGCCCCATTGCACCGAGGTGAGGTGGCGCTCCTGGGATTTGCCGGGATGGCGAGCATCCTGTTCGCCGAGTGCGTCAAGTTCAAACCAATCCGAGAGATAATCCATAAAGGCAACACGCCCGGGAGGCTGGAATAAGCGGGATCTGGGGCTCAAAAGGGCAGCAGGCAGACTTTCAACGTCTACCTGCTCAGACTACAATTGCGATCGCGGCAAAGGCAGAAATGTAGCCCAACTGGAACCGAGCCTGAATACGCTTGGTCGAAGGTTCGAATCCTTCTGGGCCCACAAATTACCTGCAACGAGGGGCAAAATCGTAGCCCAACTGGATTTGAGCCTGAATACGCCTGGTCAATGGTAGGATCAGGGTAGAGGAGCACGTCAATAGGACTTGAGCCCGAAACTCCGGGGTTGAGCGCGGGCAGTGCACAGTGAACGCTGCCCTCCTGGCGATCCCGGGCCGGGCTTCTGCTCATAACAAGGAGTGAGCCGTGGATTGCTACGTAGAACTCCCATTCGCTTCCCGGCAAGACGACGCGTTGGCTTAAGCAGATCGAAGCTTTCAACCAGCACGCGATGACTCTAAACAGGCGGAAGTGCGCCCTGCTGGTCATTGACATGCAGAAGTTCTTTCTCGATCCCCATTCCCCCTCGTTCACTTGCGGCGGCCTCGCTATCCTGCCATTGCTCCAGCGGCTGATCAAGAGCTTTCGTCAGACCGACCGTCCGGTGATCTATACCCGGCACGTGCATCACCCCGACCATATCGACAGCGGCATAATGGGCTGGTGGTGGGAAGGCATGTGCATCGAAGGGACTCCGGAAAGCGAGATCCATGGCGATCTGGCTCCACAGCCAAAGGAAAAAGTGATCCTCAAGCACCGGTATTCGGCGTTCTACAACACGGACCTCGAAACCGTCTTGCGCTGCCTCGGAATCGAGGACCTGGTGATTGCCGGTATTATGACCAACATGTGCTGTGAGTCCACCGCCCGCGATGCTTACTACAGAGACTACCGGGTGTTCTTCCTCGCCGATGGCACCGGCAGTATCAATGAGGAAATGCACCTGGCCAGTCTCCTCAATCTGTCCTTTGGTTTTGCCCACGTGACATCCGCACATCACATCATCAGCGAACTTGAACATGAACCCCTAGGACAGCCTGTGACCGCAAGCGGGAAGTCGGGATAAACTCGGCCCTCCTCCGTGGTCTCCATGCAAATGCGCTATCTGTCGGAGTCGCCCTCCAAATCAATGCAAAATCGTAGCCGATCTGGAATTGAGCCTGAGTACGCTTGGTCGAAGGTTCAAATCCTTCTGGGCCCACAAATCAACCGCGAGCAGGGGAAAAATCGTAGCCCAACTGGAATTGAGCCTGAATACGCTTGGTCGTAGTGCCAATGCCGCGCCCACAGGCCTTCTGCCAGCGCCCCCGAATGCATTGCTGGTGGGGCTTCCAACTACGGAAATTGGCAACGTGCATTTGGGGAGGCTAGGAAGCTGCGCTGCGACAACTCAGAAGGGTCGCACAGATGCGTAACTCAAAGGCTGCTCGCTTGATGGTTCTAACTGTAACCGCAGCGGTCGCCCTCGCGGCTGTGGCGGCCGGATGTGGTCCCCGGCCAATTGGGCTCTCTCCCACCACCAACCCTCAGGTGCCGCCGACACCACCGCCGAGTCTATCGACAGTGGCATCACGACCAGCCACGCTGATCTTCTACGACGGCACTGTGCTCACGATGGACAAGACCCAGCCCGCTGCGGAGGCAATCGCGGTGGCAGACGACATGATCCTGGCGGTAGGGTCGAGTAAGGACATCCTTGCGCTCAAGGGCCCAAACACTCAGGCAATTGACCTGCAGGGACACACACTGATGCCCGGCTTCGTTGATACACACACGCACATACTCAACCAGGCAACCTCCGACCCGGCCACCGGGAACCTCGAGAAAGCCCAGGCATTGGTCTTGAAGAATGGGATCACGACGCTGGGCAACTTGTATACGGCGCCTTACTTCCTTGCGGAGATGCGCGCCCTGGATGCTTCCGGAGGACTGTTGGTGCGCACGAGTCTCTATTTGACGTACGCCGATCCCTGCGGCAAGGTGCTGGGCGACTGGTACCGGCCGTACCCGCCCACGCACCAGCCAGGAGAAATGCTTCGTATCGCGGGCGTGAAGGTGTTTGCGGATGGGGGCTCATGTGGTCCTCCGGCCACCAGCTTTGATCGCGCGGTGGGCGGCCAGGGTGATCTGTGGTTTACGCAGGACCAGCTCAATACCATTGTTTCGGATGTCGATACTGCGGGTTAC
Organism: uncultured Chloroflexia bacterium; assembly: GCA_963739265.1. Taxonomy (GTDB): domain Bacteria; phylum Chloroflexota; class Anaerolineae; order Anaerolineales; family Villigracilaceae; genus Fen-1038. The sequence continues at coordinate 323,842 of CAVTZR010000004.1, read as the reverse complement.
CAGATTGCGATCCACGCCATTGGCGACCGCGCCGTCGACGAGGCCCTTAATGCAATCGAGTTCGCCCTGCACGGCCGGCCGAACGTACTACGACATCGGATCGAACACAACACAACCGTGAGACCGGACTCATATCCGCGCTATCAAAAGATCGGGGTCGCGGCCACGATCATCGGCAATATATGGTCGTGCAATGCTGTATTCTTCTCCAAAGGAATCGTTCCTGACCCGCCACAATACCAGGCCTGGAATTTTCCCTATCGCGCCATGCTGGATGCGAGCCCGCAAGCGCATTTCGCCTGGCACAGCGACTACCCGTGGGCTTCCACCAATCCGGTGTTCCACTTGTACAGCCTCGTCACTCCCTACGAAATCGCCGGGGATTTGAGCGAATGTCCAGATCCTTCGTGGGTGGGCAACAAGACACTCAGCGTGGATGAGGCCCTCCCGATGATGACCATTGAGGGTGCCTATGCCATGTTCCGCGAACAAGAGGTCGGCAGCCTCGTGCCCGGCAAGTACGCTGACCTCATCATCCTTTCGGGAAATCCCAAGACCGATCTCAATGCCATCAGAAACATCCAGGTGTGGATGACAATGGTCGGCGGCCAGGTGCGCTGGTGTGCCCCGGGCCACGAGGCGCTTTGTCCAAGCTCTCTTGAGGCCCAGAAACCGCCCATCTCGTCGCCGGCAAGCCCTGTCGCGATCCGCCTTCAGATCAAGACCACATCGGATTGGGCAACACTCACCTTGAATGGCGGCGGCACGCTGATCGATGCGAAGGTCGTATCGGCGAGCGCGGAGACGACCAATGCGGGCGTGAATGGCAACCAACTTGCCATCAACCAGCCCATCGGACGGGCGAGTTCTGGCGGCAGCGTCGAAATGGTAGTGGATGCAACCCTGACAGATGCGCAGACGGCTGGGCAGCTCGAGTTTCTCATCCAGAGCGGCGCGATTGGGGACACGACGGTAACGCTGTTCAACCCCCTTCAGGCTGCGCCCGTTAAGATAGGCACTCTCGTGCCGAATCAAGAAACTACGACGATCAACGTGCCTGTTGCCAAGTTCATTTCACCCTGAGGATGAAACAGGGTCCACAGTTGGGCACATGTCCATATCCGCCATCGGTCTCCGTCCACCCCCATCGCCGGCAGGCAATGCAAACTGTTGGAGTTCGCATCGATATGCTTGAATGCCTGGCAACAGGATCCTAACGGAACCTCATTGGGATCACAACGAGCGTCCAACTGGGGGCAAAAGTGTAGCCCAACTGGAATTGAGCCTGAATACGCTTGGTCGTAGGTTGCATTCCTTTAGGTCCACCTTCTTGACCATTTCGAGTGCGGGCTTCATGCGGGTTGCGACAATTCGAACCATCAATGCTCGTCGGGAGAAAGAACCCATGGCAATCATGCGCAAAGCAGGGCAGCAATGGCGGAGGCCGGCCGGCTGGCCCGGTAGATTGCTATTGAGGGCAATGAACATCACTCATTCCAAGCTGACCGACTGGGGATTGAATCATGTCCGAATCGAGACACACGACACAATCCTTGACGTAGGCTGTGGCGGGGGTGGCACGGTCCACAAGTTGGCCAGGATCGCCTCAGGGGGGAAGGTCTACGGCATCGATTTCTCCGAGGAGAGTGTCACGGTATCCCGCACAACAAACAAGCCGTTGATCAAGATGGGCCGCGTCGAAATACGACACGGTTCTGTGTCTTGCTTGCCGTTCTCCGACAACATGTTTGATCTCGTCACTGCTGTGAACACACACAACTACTGGCCTGACATGGTCGCCGATATGCAGGAGGTTCTACGTATACTGAAACCTGGCGGAAAGCTGATGATCATAGGAGGAGCATACAAGGGCGGGCAGCATGCTGACCGCAATGAAAAGTTTGCGGAATTGGTCAGAATACCACTCCACAGCGTAAGCGAACTTGGCGAGTTTTTCTCGATGGCCGGCTATTCAGAGATTCAGATGTTTGAGGAGCAGGATCGAGGTTGGATATGCGCGGTAGGCAGAAAACCAATGCAGTTACTCTGACGCCTAGGAAAGAACTCCCGAGCAGTGCACGAGCTACTGAGAGGTGGGCCCGATAGCATGCCGACCTGGAATTGAGCCTGAATACGCTTGGTCCAATGCCGTAGCTAGACAGGCATCACGATAGAATTGGAGACGCCGGAAAGAGAAAGAATGGCATCCGACGACCCGCCAATTACCTTCACGCTGCCCGATGCAGATGAAATGATAAAACGCCTGCAGGCAGTCGATAATGACCCCGATATTGTCAAATACTTCTACTCGGACCTTCTCCAGTGGGGAGCAGGCACTACGCAAGACCCTCCCGGCGTGATCTTCCTTCTCAATTCTGCACTCGACGCCTATGAGCATTCCCGCTATCCTTCCTTGGACCCCGCACCCATCGTACGCAAGATGCACAAATTCATTGACGCCTTGATTGACGATCCAGACGCTGCCTGGTCGACAAGGCTACGGTGGGACCACGACCGCGCCCCTCGATACACTGCGTGTCACAAACCACACCATTAGGCTCCCAATATCCTCAAACGGCACGAAACTCGACGTTGAAGCGAGGCAAAATCGTAGCCCAACTGGAATTGAGCCTGAATACGCTTGGTCGTAGGTTCGAATCCTACTGGGCCCACAATTTGCCTTCATGCGAGGGTGGAATCGTAGCCCAATTGGAATTGAGCCTGAATACGCTTAGTAGTAGGTTCCCTGCGGGACGCACGCGGCGAAACCTACTGGCTCCTCAATTCGCCCGCTAGCAACGGCAAAAAAGCAGCCGAACCGTTACCCCGCGGCGGGTGCTTGAAAGCCATTTCCTTCGGCGCTATACTAAGTAGAGTAAAGATGATGCCGGCCGATCGCATTCGGTGGTCGGCTGCTGCTTCTTGAAGGGCATGTGGTCCGGGAGGTCATGATTATACGCTCGCCGATCCTCGGGCATCGCAGCACGGCGGCCTGGTTCTTGATTATTCCGGCCCTAGCCACGCTGGTCTGCAGCAGGAGCCCGGTTCCGCTGCCGGGGAATGGTCCAACCGAAGCGCCCAACCCCTCGCGTTCGCCGGCGAATGCGCCAACCGCGGCGCCCACCTCCACGGCTTCGCCGGGCAATGTGGCTGGCCCGCAGGCATCTCCGGGACCGACAACCAATGCCTCAGCCACCCTTTCGATCAGCGACCGCTATCCGCTGCCGCATGTCACTTTCGCGGGCCTGGGCTTAATCACCACTCCGGGGAAGGTTTGGGTGGGGAGTGCAAACGGCATGATCGACGTGCTGGATGCCAAGAGCGGACAGGTGCTGCAGTCCATTGCCCTTTTTCCGGGAAGCGGGGGGTTGACCCAGCAGAGGGTCTTTGACCTGAAGTTTGACGGCCAGCATGTCTGGGCTTTGGCTGGATCGAAGAAAGAGGACAAACCAGACACCCTGTTTGCCATCGACGCGGCCAGTGGGACCGTGCTCAAGCAATTTGATGCCTCCGAATGGCAGGGGGAGCTCGACCAAAAGCTGGGCTTTTCTCCAGGAAGGATATGGGCGTCACACCAGTCGATCGACACCCGGACGTTCGAAGTGCAATATGATGTCGTCCCCTGGGGGGACTCCTATGCCTATGATGGCAAGGGCTGGATGTGGATCACAGGGAACTGGTACGTAAGTGACTGCAATCCTGTTCTATCGGTGACTAATGCCGACGATCCCACCCAACACTATGCAGCCTGGTCCAGGGATCTACATGGGGATGCGTGCGCCAAACCAATCACCTTGATTGGGGATCGGATCTGGGTCGCAGTGAGTGCGCATCCTGACAACAACACCTCCGCTCCCGCCCTGTGGGCCTATCCTGCCGACGGAAGCAAAATGACCAAGGAAACCCACGAGCCATTGGTCATGGTCCCCTCTCCGGACGATGGATCCTATCGCGCTCGTTGGGGACCAGGATGGCTTGTGGATGCTGGCTGGCGGTGACAAATGGGGATACCTATATCGGTTCGACCCCCAAACCGGAGCACTCCTGGACAGCCTCGATCTCGTCGGCGCGGACTACAAGAAGACATTTACCGCCAATCTTGCTTTGGATGACCATGATCTCTGGGTATCCATGGCGAAGGAATTGCTTCGTATCCACCTGAGATAGAAGGAGCCCCTACAGAAGAACAAGGTTCAACCGCCCTGGCTATGTCCCATATCAGATGAGACGATTGGAGAGTGACCCAGCCGGCCTTGGCGATGAACGATTGGCAAACCATCCCGCAGAGAGATCACCGGACAAGACAAAGGTTGCTCCCCAACGCTTCCGCCCGACTGGCGGGACTCGCCTAGCCTCGGGAGGTTGATTCTGCTCCCAGGAGCGTCGAGGCCCGCTGAGATACCGCCTACGCAACCACGACGGGGCGAGGCAGGCGGTTAGGTCGCCGCGTAACGGCGATTGAGTGCCGCGCCGGGGGATCCCCTGAAGCCAGCGGCGGGAACACTGTCTTCTACCTGAATATGCTTGGTCGTAGGTCCACCAAAAGCGCTACGCGGCGAATCCTTGTCGGCCCACCTTTGGCACCGAATTGGGAGCCGAATTGTAGCCCAACTGGATTTGAGCCTGAATGCGCTTAGTCGAAGGTTCGAATCCTTCTGGGCCCACAAATTCAGAGTGGTCGCGGTCAAAATAGTAGCCCAACTGGAATTGAGCCCGAATATACCGGGTCGTTTTGCGATGGGCTTAAGAATAGTATCTCTTGAATGGATCCCCAGAAAGGGAGCAAAATGAAACTGCCGTCAAGATTGCTTCTTATGATAACAATCGTTGTGACAGCTACGGATCTAATAGAATATTATCATTTGAAACAACACCCAGAACGTCTGACACTACCATTTGCTGTTCTAGTGATAGTCGTGACAGTAGTACCGATCGGGATAGTCATATGGTATTGGCACAAACGAAAATGGCTGTAGATAAAGATGTTCACTTTGAAAAGCGGCCCAACACAGCGTGCACCCGACTGGTGGGAACTCGCCGTGTTTTCAGGCAGGTTTCTTGGCTCGGAGCTGATTCTGTCAAAGCAGCGTTGTCTCCGCCCGCCCACCAGCGGGTAACGCACACCGTTGGGCAGATATAGTAGTCATGGCAGTGAATGACAATGAATTGCATTATCTTCCATAGGGGAGCGAAAAGATGAATCCCAATACTAATTACCATTTCATTACCATTCTAGTTATTGTTGCCAATTTGAGTGGTGTATTTTCAGGTTGTACGCCTAGCCAGATTACTACACCAGCCTCACCCTTGCCTGCCACTGTTGCGCCTACCCAAGTAAACCATCCAACAGCAACCTCCATATCGACCCTCATACCCACCATCGTACCCACTCCGATCATCACGCTAAAACAAGCAGATTTCTATTTCAGTATCGATGGTCGGCAAAGCTTCATATTCTCGCGAAACGTGGCTGGTTACGAAAAATCACAATATTATCAATTACTCGACTTGACTAGTACCGGCGGCAGCAACTTTGTACGTGTTCAACTTGATAGCCTTGGTATGGGATATTCTAGTACTGGGACAGTGGATGAGTCCTGGGCTAAGAAATGGGAAGACATCTTTGAGAAGGCCGCATCCAATGGAATTTATGTCATGCCCGTGTTTGGTGTCTGGTACGACTGGAATAATGGGAATGGTTACTCCACCTGGAAATCAAATCCCTTCAATGAGATAAATGGTGGACCGGCCAAGACACCAGCGCAATTAATTATCTCCGACTCGCCTACCCAACAATTATGGTTTAGCTGGATGAAAACGCTTATCGAACGCTGGCAAGGGCAGAAGAATATTATTGCATGGGAAATCTTTTCCGAAGTAAATATGGCTCCAGGTACAACTGAGCCTGAAGCAATTGATTTTGTAAACAGTGCGGCATTCATTATCCATAACGCCGACTCATTTCATCGCCCGGTCACCGCCTCACTGGCAGATTTTGGCGATTGGTCCAGTTTCTATCGCAGCGACAGCATAGATTTCATCAACATCCATCCTTATCCGCTTTCTGGAAAACTGGATACTACGATCATTACCGAAGTGCGTTCCATGCTGGCAAAATATCGCAAGCCGGTTCTAATCGGCGAATCCGGCTTAAGTTTCGAGACTCCAGACAGTAATCCGCCCACGCTGACAACCGCAGACCGGGCTGATATTGGGATCAAACACGCCATCTGGGCGGCAATGGTTTCAGGTGCAATGAATGGTCGCGCTCTCTGGTGGGAAGATGGTGTCGCCATTTATTTCCCGGCTTTGAATTTGCCCTTTATTCAAAAATATGCTAATGCAGACCTGCCAGCATCGAATTTCGTCAGAGGCGTTGATTTCACCGACTTCCAACCGCTGACATCCATCATCCAACTCTGGAGTGTGGGGTGCAGCAGTTGGCAACGAGAAAATGGTGCTGGGCTGGTATCGGGATGCGACCAGCGAGCCGCCGGATTGGAAGTTGCAGCCCATCCTCTCCAAACAGACGGTTACCCTTACCATCCCCGGCTTTGCCACCAACTGGAAAATTGATTTCTATAACACCAAGACTGGGATCGATATCGTCAGTTCCGCTATTGTTACTCGGGAAGGCATGAAGATCACGATAACTCTACCGGATTTTACGGATGACATTGCCTTCAAAATGTATATCCAAGAATAGTCTGACAGGATTCCACCTAATTTTGGGTCGAAAAAAGAGGTTACCACGCCACCTGTCTGCCCAACACCGGCTTCAGCGGACAGCGGCCCTGCCGCTCGCGCGCAGACGCATCTTGCAAGAATATGCAATAATTCTAAGGAGGCTCGCCCACACCGCCGCTGCCGCTGAGCCAATCCTTTAGCCTAATAATGGTTATGCTGATGAGGTAAGATCATAGCCGAACAGGAATTGAGCCTACATACGCTTGGTCGTAGGTTCGAATCCTACTGGGCCCATTTCTTGCGCCTGCTCCCGGCCGGTTTTCCGGGCCGCGAATTTCGAACTCGAGCGATCAGGTTGGTGATCGCGCGTATGAGCCAGCGGATGAACTCGCACACCGCGTGAGTGTACACGAAAGCTTCAATCGGCCTTGACTCCAGACAAAAAAGCCGCCTTCTGCAGGCGGCGAGGGCAAATTGCTCCAATGGCCCGGGCAGTCAATTCCTCCATAAATAGTCGGTTCCCAAATCCCTGCTGGTGCTACTCGAGCCGTATCGGTCGAATACGAGCTCAAAGGCGCGAGTGTCACTGGGATCCATTTTCATGATCTCAAAGCCCGTATCGTACAGCCTTCCGTCAACACGGTCCGGCAGGGTCCACAGGCTTCGGGCGATGAATACTATGAATGGTTTCTGGGAGATTTCGGGTGGCAAATCTATGCGGAAGGAGAACTCCGCGTTGAGTTGGATCGGCTTCAAGCTTTCCAGCATGAAGCCGTCGCGGCTCATGTCGGCCAAGCCCCCTACCGGCTCTCCCGTTCGATTATCGAGGACCCGCAGATAGAGGGAGCAAGACCGTCTCTGCCGTTTTCGTCGATCGCGGCGTGGTGTACTCATAGGCAGCCTACTCAAGTGATAGTATATCGCCGGTAAGTGAGGATTTCAAGTACCACCCCCGCACTGATGGCCACCCAGTGACTTCAACTCGGATCCCAAGATATGCCTCAAGACGGTTGCCCCGCTGCCCCTAGGTCACTGCCTGCGCTGACGTTGAAGCCGGGCAATCTCGATTTCTGCCTAGACGGCACGATCACCTTCGTCTTTGCGCGCAGTGTCGCCGGTTACCAGCGGGTTCACTACCAAACCCTTCTCGATTGAACGAAAACGCACTGGATTCGAGCCTGAGTATGCCCGGCCATGAATCATCAAATGTACAATGTATGCCAATAGGACCTGAACTTCGAACCGCCGGGTTCCCAACAGTACGTCTGCATACCGTAGAATCGTAGCCGAACTGGAATTGAGCCCCGCCTGGCGGGATCTGCGACCTGAATCCGCTTGGTCGTGGGTTCTCCAAAGAGCTCGTTGCCCTCCGTCTCCTAGTCACGGTCAGAAACACATTCCTGCCCGCGCGGGATTCCCGGCAATCAAACGCTGGTTCCCAGGGGCAGAAAGGATCGTTCACATGGACACTTCAACGGCATCCGATCAGTCGGCAACTGCTTCTGGAGGCCTGCGACAGGCGATGCGGCAGCATCCCTTGTTCTTCTTCTTTCTGATGGCGTACGCATTCTCCTGGATCATGGTGATCCCCTATATTCTCTCGCAGTGGGGCATCCTGCACGGGGATTTCAGGATTATCTTCGTCATCAAATCGTTCGGACCGTTTCTGGCTGCCTATATCATGACCGGCATCACCGAAGGGAGAGCAGGCCTGCTAAGCTTGCGGCAACGCATTAGGCAATGGCGCGCCGGCTGGCAGTGGTATCTGTTCACCCTGGTGGGCATTCCAGCGCTGTTCCTGCTTGGGCTCATTGTCCTGCCAGGAGCGCTGGCCAGTTTTCAAGGTTTTCCGCCCAACTTCCCGGTGGTTTATCTTGTGAGCTTCGTCCTCATCTTCTTTGGAGGAGGGCCGCTGGGCGAGGAACCCGGCTGGCGCGGCTTCGCGCTGCCCCGCATGCAACCGCGCTATGGCCCGCTACGGGGGACCCTGCTCCTGGGCGTGTTGTGGGTCTTCTGGCATCTGCCGGACTTCCTGACGGATGCTCAAAGGGGAGGACCAGGCACCAACTTCGCCACCCTACTCGCCGTGAACTTCCCGATCTTCTTCCTGATGGTGATGGCCATGGCCGTCATCTTTACGTGGGTATTCAATCACACGTTGGGCAGCGTGTTCATCGCGATCTTGCTACATGCCAGCATCAATGCCTTCGGTATCGTGCAGCCACTCTTCACTGTCCCGAGCGTAACCAGCACGGACCTATTCATGTGCATCGGTGTTGTGGTGGCAGCACTAATGATCCTCATCCTTACCCGCGGCCGGCTTGGCTACCAGCCGGGTCAGGCGCGCCCCTTGGCGCCAGGAGAGATTCGGGCGCAACCCAGCGTGTGAGCACTTGCCCGCCATGAGCCGACCCAAGATCATGGCCATCCAACGTTCAAATGACTCAGGACTGCCCACTGCGGACCAAGACGCCGACAAACCGTCACACGACAGCATGGAAATGCCCACAAGGAGAATCGCATGAATTCCAACGTCGAAGCAAGACGCCGCCAAACGCTGGACCTGCTCGACCGGACCCGACGCGAGACGCGGTCTGCACTTTTCCCCCTCGACCCCGAGCGGGTCGTTCATTCGGACGAACGGGCTTGGCGCGTCCGAGACGTTGTGGGACATCTGGGCGTCTGGAATGGGGAGGCCGCTCGCTCACTGACCGCGTACGCCGCAGGCGGCGAATACTACTGCATTCCCTCCGAATCAGAATACGACGAGTATAACGGTCCGGCCGCTGACGAGCGGCGCACCTGGCGTGTGCAAAAGGTCTGGGCCGAATATGAGCAGTCACATGATCAACTCAAACTGATGATTGAGACGATGCCTGTGGAAAAATGGGACGGCGACCTGCCGTATCCATGGCGCGAGCGGGGAACGGTTGAGGGTCTCATAAGAACGATGATGAACCATGAGAGGATTGATCACTGCGAGATCGTTCTCAGAGCCACTTCCGAATTCAGGGCGGAATGATCGGGCCAGCCACCTTTATGAGATGTCTGCTGGTCAATCCGACAGCGGTGCACCCCGAAGCGCGCGACAGTCCGCGCGCCTTCAATAGTCCGGGAATGCACTATTGCCCCCCATTGCCCAATTGACTTAATGCGACCATCCCCCCACAATCCGCCGGATCTTCAACGCTTCTATTAGAGGAGGGCTTCCGCATGAAACCAGGCAGGATTCGATTGGCAATCGTTACGATATTGACGTCGTTTTCTCTGGCTTGTGTTTTTTCGGGGCTGGGTGGTGCCGGGGGACCGGGCAACTTTGCGGCGAAGGCCACCTCACCGGATAGCGTCATGCTGACCTGGGATGCTGTGGCGGACGCGGCTGGGTACCAGGTTGAGGTCAAGCTCGCCGGCGGGAACTTCCTCAAGATCGCTGAACTGGTCTCCAGCCAGACTTCCTATGAAGATTTCGCGTCGCCAAGCGGAAGCCAACTAACCTATCGTGTCAGTACGGTCACTGCCTCCGGCACCGGCGGAAGCAGCCAGGCCAGCGTGACCACCTCCGCGCGCACCCCCAACCCCCTCGAAGTCCAGGTGAAGCTGGACCAGAAGAGCACCGCAACGCAAAAGATCGGGCCGGAGGGCGGCAGCGTTTCGCTCAAAGATGCCAATGGCGTCCAGTACAAACTCGATATCCCTGCCGGCGCTCTGACGGAGCAGACCGAGATCAAGCTTACGGCCGTGAAGGACATCGGCGGCTGGCCGCTGGATGGAGCAATGCTGGCCGGCGTGACGATGGCACCGGACGGACTGCAGTTGCTGGACCCGGCCACGCTGACCATAAAACTGGCGGGGGGATTACCGTCCGGTAAGCTCTCCACATTGGGGTTTGCCTTCACAGGTACGGGGCAGGAATTTCACCTCGAACCGGTCCTCGGGCAAAATGTGGGCACAAGCTTTGCGCCCCAAACAGGCAGCGTCCAGTCGGTCAGTCTGACACAACAAGGGAGCAGCACAATCGTTCAGTTTCACGAGGAACTGCAGGGAAGCGGTGTTGGCATGGGCAGCGCGGACAGCGCCGGAAGCCTGGTCAGGAACAATCCACCGACCGACGCGGGCGCAGCCCAGGCCCAGAAGCAGGCCGCGGCCCTAGCCGAGGACGATTACCTGTACTTCTCTGACTTGACCATTCAGCCAAAGCCGAAGGCCAATCAGCCAAAGCCGACGGCCAATCAGTATGATGCAGATGCCTCCATTACCGCCTCGGCCGTATCCCTCTCTATTGCTTCGGCCGGCGATTGCGGAGCCCTCCACAGTGCGGAGGTTTCTTTCGAAGTATGGAGAAGCCGTTCTCAGTTTGACAAGAACGGGGCTTTGCATCCTGACCAGATTGACGCGACAGAAAAGGCCATCATGGACGATCTGCCTGGCAAAATCAAGGAAATCGTGGACAAGACTTCAGAGGAGTGCAAGAAGAACAGCGGTAATGGGAAAACCCCTCCAACGGCTCAAGCCGGTTGTTTGGAATCCATCCTGGACAAGATCGCCAATCCGCCCCAGACCGGTTCGGGGTTTTGGTCTGAACTGCAAACGGCGATGGGCAACAAACTCGGCAATGGTGTGGTGGCAGATGCCCAGAACAAACTCAACAGTTGCCTGCCCGCCTATAACGCAAGTGGCGGCTCGAACGGTTACAACTTCAAGGGGACGATCTGCAGCCTCACCAAGCCCTTTGCATTGCAGGCTAGCGGCATGGAGCATTTCGACGTAACGTTCACACCCTCCAGCTCACTAAGCGGGAATGTCGCAGCCAGCGGTGGAGGCGGGCCGTGCACGGATGTCGGGAGCGGGGCCTATCTGGTCAACTTGAGCGCAGATGGGACCGGGACGATCATGGCCACGTTCCCGGCGTCCACGGTAACTTGCGGGGGTGTTTCCAAGACCAACAAAGTCGTCCAGGTTTTCGATCTAACGCCGCTTGCCGAGAAGCCCGGCAGTTGCAGCCAGCCGTAGGTGCTGGTTGCGGGGGCTGCCGGCCGCAGAATCAGGGACGCCTCGCTTTGTGGGATCTTCCACATCGCGGCAAATCCCACCAGGCCCACAAATCAACTCAGGTAAGCTGCAAGAATCATTGCGGACCGGAATCGAGCTGAAGCGGCTCGATGCGGCAATTGAAGACTTCATGGAGTCCACTTATGCCCGGTAAAGTATTCTTCGATGTGGTGGTGTCTTTGGACGGCTTTATCGCTCCCAAAGGAATGGATATGGCACATGCCGAAGATCCCGCGTACAAGCACTGGCTGGACAAATGGACGGAACTCATGCATTGGGTCTTCCCGCAGAAGTTCTTCCGCGAGAATCTCAAACTTGGCGAGGGCGGCGAAACAGGGCACGACAATCAGCTGCTGGAAGCCACCTTCCATCGCACAGGCGCAAGCATCATGGGGGCAAACATGTTTGCCGGAGGCGAGAAGTTCTGGCCCGAGGAAGCCCCCTTCCATACACCCGTGTTCGTCCTGACCCATAGAATACGCGAAACCTGGGAGCGCCCCGGCGGCACGACCTTCTTCTTCGTCAATGACGGCATCGAGAGTGCGCTCCGGCAAGCCAGACGAGCCGTGGGAGACAGGGACATACGAATTCGCGGGGGCGCCAACGCCATCCAACAGTACCTGAATGGGGGTCTCATCGACGAGTTCATGATTCACTATACGCCGCTGTTTTTCGGCGCCGGGACGCCGCTCTTTTCGAACATGAGCCCTGATATCAGGACACGGATCCGAGAGATCACTCCATCGAAGGAAGTGACGCACGTCGTCTACGAAGTTGTGCACTAGCCGCCCAGCGCGACCGCCGTCTTGGGGGGAGGGGCCGGCTGCCTTCTCAGCGGCCAACCCGCCGTCATGGGAAGAGAAGTCTGATCAGTGAGTCGGCGAACCAGAACACGAGCAGCGCCAGAGCTGCTCCGACCAACCACGTGCTCCAGTGTAGGAACTTGCGGCCACGCGGTGTGTCGAATGTCGTGTATGGATTGAACATGGGGGCAAGGTACAAATAGCCGTAGAGGACAAGGATCAGAGGGAACAGGAATTCGAGGACTCTCTCGAATACGTAGAGGAAGCCGAGCTCGAATCCGATCGCAGCGAGGAAGAGCGCAGTCAACGCGCCTCGAAGACCGGGGCCCGGATGGTACAGCGCGTTGCTTGTCTTGACCTCATCGAGGATTCCAGTGATGCCGTCTGCAAGCCCCTCGGCAATTTTCCCGGCGGCCGCGCCGCTGTAGTTCACTGAAACGTGCGATTCCGGGGCAGTCCTCGCGAAATTCACGGAAATGCCCAGGCCTTGTTCAAATTCGCCATAACCCACAAAGAGGCTTTCGATCCCCTCCTCGAAAGTGCGAAATGGGTACTCTTTGATGCTCGCCAAACGGTCTGCCCGCGAGGAATATATTGCTGAAACGAAGAGTGCAGCTCCCCTGGCGCGAGGCGGGTCCACTTGATAGCCGTGCTCCAGCAGGAATGCCTCGATGAGGGCGACAGTATCTTTCTCGAGGAATACTGAAGGGATCTGCTTGGTCAGCTGGTACCAAGTTGCGGGGGGTGGTGAAGTCTTAGTCACTGTGCAGGGTCGGTCTCAACGAGAGGCCCAGTGTAGTCTGCATTTCGGCTGACCGGGACGGTCCCAGCTATTTATACCCCGAAGCCGGACGGTCGGGGTCTTGGCGGCGCCACAAACCAGGGCAGTTTCCCAATCCAAACCGCACAAGTCCCTGCGATGAATCCGTCTTACAATTCGGCTCAATTGGTAGCTGAGCGCTATGAGCCTCTTGTTACTTGAGAAAGATCGCGAGATGCTTTCGGGAAAGCAGGGAGCCGCGGCGAAGATGGCCATGTCCATCATCGTGCGCATGGCAGATGTGTCCGGCGCGCAGGAGCTGCTGGATATCACCGCGGCGCACATCGACAGCACCGTCTATATCGGCGAGGCCGGGCTGGAATTTGCGGAACGCCTGGCGGGTTTCGGCGCCCGGGTGGCAGTCCCCACGACCTTGAACGTAGGCGGGCTCGACGAACATCACTGGCAGGAATGGGCGGTGCCATCGGATTGGGCGAAGCAGGCATATCGCCAGATGGTTGCCTACCAGGGCATGGGTGCGATCCCCACCTGGACCTGTGCGCCCTATCAGTTGGAGACGAAGCCCGTATTCGGGCAGCAGATCGTGTGGGGTGAATCCAATGCGATCGTGTTTGCCAATTCGGTGATCGGGGCGCGAACCGAAAGATACCCGGATCTGTTCGACATCTGCTGCGCCATCACCGGCCGCGTGCCCGCCATCGGGCTCCACCTGACGGAGAACCGCGCCGGGCAACTGCTGTTCCGCCTGGTAGACGTCCCCAGCAGACTGCAGGCCCGGGACGACTTCTATCCCGTGCTTGGCAACCTGATGGGCGGACGCTCGGGCGACAAGATCCCAGTGGTGGATGGCTTCACGGTCACGCCGAACGAAGACCAGCTCAAAGCCCTCGGCGCGGCGGCTGCCTCCTCCGGAAGCGTGGCCCTGTTCCACTTGATCGGGATCACCCCGGAAGCGCCCACCCGTGAAGCCGCGTTCCAGGGAAAGAGTCCGCTGCAGACCATCGAGGTCGACATGCCGGCGCTGCGTGAATCGCGCCGCCAACTCACCCAGACGGACAGCGATGCGCTGGACATGGTGGTGCTGGGAAGCCCGCATTTCTCGCTGGCGGAGTTCAAGCGCTTGGCGCCGATGGTGGCGGGCAAACGGAAACATCCGGACGTGAAATTCCTGGTCACGTCGAGCCGGGCCATGACGGGGCTCGCGCAGAAAGCGGGCTTTCTCGAACCGCTCGAGGCCTTCGGCGCTCAGCTCACGGTGGACACCTGCATTCTCACTTCGCCGATGCTACCCCCGGAGATCCATCACCTGATGACCAACTCGGCCAAGTTCGCGTATTACTCGCCTGGCATGCTGCAGAAACAGATCGCATTTGGCAGCCTAGAAGACTGCGTGAACTCGGCCGTGGCAGGCCGCGTGATTCGCGACGAATTGGCATGGACCGAATGATGCTGCAGGGCCGTCCCCTGATCAGGGGCGAGGCGGAAGGCGCGGCGCTGGTCAGCAGCGAGCCGCTCTCTTTTTGGGGCGGATACGACTGGAAGACGGGCGAGATCATTGACCGCCGGCACGACTTGTCGGGTAGCCTGGCCAAGGGCAGGATACTGGCAATCCCGTTCAGCCGAGGCTCATCCACGACGACGGCTGTGCTGCTTGAGGCCATCCGCGCCGGGACCGCGCCGGCGGCTATACTGACCACTGACGCGGACTTCTTCTTTGCGTTGGCATCCGTGGTGGCCCACGAATTGTACGCCGCCTCGCTGCCGCTGGTGGCGCTCGATGAGGTCGATTTCGCCAAGCTGAAGACGAATGACAGGATCCACATCATGGACGACGGCCGCGTCATGGTCCTGCGGTGAGGCTGCGTAGCCCACTTCCGGTTCCTGAAGGGGCGCTGTAGAATCAAGCGGAGTAGTCGCACAGAAACGATCTCCGCAGGCCGATAGCCCGGGCAGGGGAACCATTCATATCCGGGGAGCGCGCCTGGCTCAAACCGAACTATTGGGACTTCTTGTCGTTGTAGGAGGGCGCTGAAGATCCAATGTGGCCGCTACCGTCGTTTGGCTATGACTATACGTTCACGTTTTATCGGGCTGCAGGAATGGTGCTGGGAGGTCAGAATCCATACCTGATCCCCACGTTCAACAATCCCCCCTGGGCGCTTTTACCCTTGATTCCTTTTGCGCTCTTGCCGGAATCAATCTCGACGATCCTGTATTTCGTACTCAACGTCTTTCTCTACGCCTTTGTTGCCTACAAGCTGCGGGCCAAACCTTTGGCGTTTTTCGCTTTCATGTTGTCCTCTCCAGTGATATATGGTTTGTATAGACTGAATATCGACGCATTGGCATTGGCCGGGTTCATCATGCCTGCCCCTATTGGCCTATTCTTTGTATTGATGAAACCCCAGATGGGCTTCGCCATGGCGCTCTTCTGGTTGGTCAAAGCTTGGAAATCAGGCGGACTTCGGGCCGTGGCGACAACCTTCGCACCAGTCGTGCTGGCATATGCACTCTCATTCCTGCTGTTCGGAAACTGGATCACGAACAGACAACAGGAATTGACGGGAGCAATCTGGAATACATCATTGTGGCCCTGGTCCATACCGATCGGCCTGTCGCTTCTCTTCTTCTGCCTGCGTGATATGCGCCAGGATTTTGCCAGGACTGCGTCGCCCTTCCTTTCCCCCTATCTCGCCTACTACTCCTGGGCAGGCGTATTGACCGGTTTTCTGGAACACGAATATGTTCTTGTGATCGGTGTGGCCGGCATGTGGCTGACGGCGATCGTTCTCTTGCATCCATAAGGGTGGGCTGCCCCCACAAGCCGGCGGGCAAGGCTCGCCGTGAACGATATGATGACGATGCAAAACCTACGTCACTAATACCTGCACCCCAGGGCGCCCGGTTGGAACTGTTCGACCAAGGTGGGTAAAATCGTAGTGGTACCGGTATCGGGCGCGGATACGCCTGGCGGGAGGCTTGGATCGAGAGGGGTTCAACCACCGGCAATTCGCAACAAGAAGCCGCTATCACACAGCAACGCGGAGGGCATAATTAAAGTATTGACGATCGGCGCAGCGGGGAAGATGGAGCGGGCAGTCGTTTCGTATTTCTTGCAGGATCCGGAGGCTGAAGCGCTGGGTTTGCTGGATGCCCAGGGAAATGTCCTGAAGTCGCTGGCTAAAGGGGATATCACCGGAAAAACGAGACTTCATCCCATCGATATAGAGAATGCCGCCGAGTTAAAGCAGGTGATGCAGCAATATGACGTGGCGGTGGTTACCCTGCCCAATCGCAAGCTGAGCTACAAGGTCATGGAAGCGGCAATCGAGGCCCGTTTGAATCTGGTCGACATCCTGGAAGAGTATCATCGAAGACCGGATACCTATCAAACAGAAGGCTTTGTACTTCCAGCCGATTGCAGGAGTTTCGAGGAATACGGGGAGCTGTTGCATGAGAAGGCGGTCCGGAATGATGTGCTGATCCTGGACGGGATGGGTTTTGCCCCGGGACTGAGCAACATCGCGACCGCTCACGGGATCAGCCAGCTGGACCAGGCCGAAACCGTGATCGCCAGGGTGAGAGGCATACCGAATATCCAGTGCTGTGCGCAGCATCCGCTGCGCTACATGACCACCTGGTCACCGGAACATGTCCTGCGGGAGTACAGCATCAAGACGCAAATCATCAAGGGCGGCCAGAAGGTGGAGGTCCCTGCCTTGGCCGATCAGGAGACGTTCCGGTTCACAGAGTTCGGGATCGATGAGGACCTGGAATGCGCCGTCACACCCGGCATGCCGAGCTTTGTCCATACTCACCCGGACCTGCAATACTTCGCGGAGAAGACAGTGCGGTGGCCGGGCCACTATCAGGGCGTAAGGACACTGGTCGAGTGCGGGCTGTTCGACGAGAGGCCGGTAAGCTTTGGCGGTACGCAGATCGCCCCACGCGAATTCCTTCTGAAGACCATCAATCCCCTGTTGATCGCTCAGCCGGGCGACGGCGACGTCTGCATCATGTATGTTACCGTCCTGGGCCAGAAGAACAAGACTTCCAACCAAGATCGAGTACTTCTTGTGGGAAGAGGTGGACCAGGAATTCACTGCCATGGCCCGAGTTCACCGGTTTCCCCGCTGCCATCGGCGCGAAACTGGTGGCCTCGGGAAAGGTCGATCTCAAGGGCATCCGCGCACCGGAGGAGTGCGTCCTTGGAGACAACTACGAATGGTTTCTTGAAGAACTGAAGAAGAAGAACATTACCATCAAGCAAAAGTCTTCTCCAGTGGCGGCAGGCACCTAGCGAGCCAGAGAAGCGGCATACGTTCAAGCGGGTCTTCATGCATAAGATCCGCCCAGTTCCAGGAGGCAACTATGAGGATCAGTGCAAGAAACATGTTGAAAGGCAAGGTCAAGCAGATCAATTCGGGGGCGGTCAATTCCGAGGTCATCATCGAGACGACCGGCGGTGAAACCGTCGTTGCCATAATCACCAAAGCATCGGTGAAGAGCCTCGGATTGAAAAAGGGGCAGGATGTATATGCCGTGATCAAGGCGTCAAACGTTATGGTGGCTGTGGACTGAGCACGTCGTTCAGGGATGCGGACGTTCCTGCATTCTCTCAGCCAATAGGTTGCACGTATTGCCTGCGGTTGACGGGTTGGTGCCACTGGGCCCGAACCTCGAACCGCCAGGTTCACAACTGCTCTCCTAGTGCGATCGAACCCGGAGCCCAAACCTGACGTTGAAGACCGAATTGTTTGGCGCGATACTTAGGCAGCTCCAATGTGGCATTGGATGATCGGGGAGGTCATGATGAGACACCTTCGAATCTCCACGCGTCGCATGACGATCGTGTTGTTGTCGATCGTGTTGCCTCTGAGTTCATATGTCTGCAGCTGGAGCCCCTCAGTCCTGCAAGAAAATGGGCCAACTGCAACCTCAAGCCCCAAGGGCTCTCAGGGGAATGTGCTGGCCGAGACGCCAACCCCGACGGCCAGCGCGGGGAACCTGCCGGCGCGGCCCACCGCCGCCACGGCTCCCAGCGGCTCGAAGTACAGCCTGGAGATCTCCTGGCAAGGGACTCTTTCCAACGTTGGCTTCGTAGCTCACTACGGACCCGACACAGCCCCGGTCACCCTTAATAAGACCAACGCAAACACATACGAAGGTAGCTACAGCGGAGAATTCCATGGCGCGGTGACGGGGGTGTGCAATGCCTCCATCACCTGGCCGGCATCTTTTGAAGTGACTGCCAGCGAACACGGATCCGGCGATCTGGATGTCTCCGTGAAGACGTCCCTTAGCAAACCAACCACCGTTGGCTCGTGTCAAGGCTTGGCCGGCTCACCAAGAGTGGGCGCTATCATTGTCGCCCCCCAGGCTTTTACGCTCCCGGCCGAGGACGGTGCCTCCAAGACCTACACCGCCGATCCCATCACTTGGCCTATACTTTGAAGAAGCAGGGAACCTAGTAAGAGCAGATGCTTTTGCGATGATGCCGCAATAGCCCCTCGTGCGGCCTCTCGAGGAAGTCCGGCGAGTTGACCAGCCGCCGTCACCTGCCGCAGTCTCCCGACCAGGCACCAATAGAGCAAATGGCAGCGTTCCACCAGACCTCGGAGGTCCCAAAGAGACCCCCGGGGTCTTTTTGATTCAGGGTCAAGCCGTGAGGTGCATGCAAGGAAGGTGGAGTCGGTTTCTGACGGAAACCAAGAGACCATTCGGCCGAGGATCTGAGGCGGTCATCTGCACCAGGCAATTGATGTTCTCTGTTCTCCCGCCTCACTTGCCCCAGGAATGATCTTTCCGATCTCCGGTGAGGCCTAAGTCAGCCACAGGCCCGCATTGTCTCAAGCCGCTCTGACCTCTTTTGCCGCTTCCTCATCACATTCAACAACCTCGGGCCACCTAACAAAAGTGTCATGGCATGCTTCCAGGACTTTGTTCGTGCTACTGATCTCGGTCGTTCCATATGTCTAGATCAGCCAGGTCTACATCTGACAGGCGACATTACAAACGCGCAAGTCTTGATGACCGAGATTTGCCAAAATGCCACGCATGACCTGACAGTCCTGTCAGAGTGGCCGTGAACTATCCGAATTGAAATGATTACCTCTTGATTGGTTTAGGGAGGGCAGTCCTATAATAATCATCATCCACTTGCGCAGATTTCGGCTTCGTGGAAACAACAAGAGAAAGGAGGTATGACAATGATCACCATCTCTTCCAAACGACAAACGGGCCAGGCAATGATTGAATTCACTCTTGGTTTTGTTCTTGTTGGCATCTTTTCTACTGCAACGCTCATGCTCTTCGGCCCGACGATCGGCAGCTCATTCAACGCCATGGCCACGTCCTTTCCTCCGTTGCGCATGGGGGGCATCCCCGTTGAAATCAACCCGCCGGAGTTCACTCCAACCGTTGGACCAACCCAAGCCAACACACCAACCAAAACGGTCGCCCCAACCAATACAGCAATTGCTGCCCCCACCAGTACGCCAATTCCTGGCCCAACCAATACGCCAATTCCTGCCCCCACCAATACGGCAACTGCTCGTCCAACCAATACGGCAACTGCTCGTCCAACCAATACGGCAACTGCTCGTCCAACCAATACGGCAACTCTGCGACCAACGAACACACCAACGGTAGCTCCGACGCTTACTTTGCAGGAGTGGTGTCTCGCTATGGGGTACAGATGGGTCTCAACAAAGGGTGTATGTAAGAACAACGGCGTGATCGTTACTCCCCCACCGTAGGAGAAACTCCGCGTCCATGATGGACGCGGAGCTTTTTTAGAACGAAGTGGCGTTGCGCAGGCTTGGGACCCTGCTCCAAATCCCAGAACAACTTTAACGAAATTGCCTTTCAGCCGGGCCGAGAATTGAGCCCGGCTGAGCGCGTCTTCCCAGCGATCCACGTGCGTCAGCAGCCATTTCAAAAGCCAAGATTGCAGCCGAGCTTACAATTGGGGCTGAATGCGCCCTTCTCCAGGGGGCTGCTCGCCAAAAGCATAGTATCCTACTCGGGCCACAAATCACCTGCGAATGCCGACAGCATCGTGGCCGCAATCGAATGCACGCCCTACGCTCGTACCTGCCTCTTCTCGTCTGTGTGATCGTGAGCGCCTGCGCGCCCGAGCCCGCCGCCGTCACCCCGACGCAAACAACGCCCCGAGCCGAGGCCGCGATCCCGACTGAGACGGGCCCGCAACTCGGGGACGTGTGGAGACGCCCAACGGACCGGATGGATATGGTCTTTGTCCCGTCGGGTGAATTCGTCATGGGCAGCGACAGGGAAATGGCGAAATACGCGAAGCGGCTCTGTGACGAATCCAGTGGCGAACTGGCGGTGGCCACATGCCAGGCTGCGGCATTTGTCGACGAGCAGCCCGCGCACGGGGTCAATTTGGATGGCTTCTGGATCGATCGAACTGAAGTATCCAACGCGCAGTACCAGGGCTGCGTCCAGGCGAAGATCTGCGATGAGCCTCTTCTGAAGTCGTCCTACTCGCGTCCAAGCTACTATGGCGATCCAGCGTACAACGCCTATCCCGTTGTGAATGTGGAGTGGCATATGGCGGAGCGCTACTGTCTCTGGGTGGAGGCAAGGCTGCCAACGGAGGCCGAATGGGAGTATGCAGCAAGAGGCCCCGACAGCCGCATTTTCCCCTGGGGGAACGATTTCGATCGGTCGAGGCTCAACTACTGCGACGCGGGCTGTCCCCTGCCTTCAGACAAGACGTACGATGATGGTTACGCGGACACGGCGCCGGTTGGAACGTTCCCATCCGGAGCCAGCTGGATCGGAGCGCTGGACATGGCGGGCAACGCGCGCGAGTGGGTCGCTGACTGGCTTGGCAGATATCCCACTGGAGAGGCTGTGAATCCCACCGGCCCCGAGACGGGGGCAGTGAAAATCAGCCGGGGGCGGCTCGTGGTACGACACGCCGGATGATGTGCGGAGCGCCAACCGGGGCGGGGAGTCACTGGAGTACTACCGGCACAACCTGGGCTTTCGCTGCGCGATGGATGTTGAGTAGAATACGGCCGAACTGGAGTTGAGGCCGGACCGGCTTGAAGGCGAGCGGCTAAGCCAAAACCTACCCCGAATCCAACGGAGACCAGCATATGTCTGTGACCGTGGATGAGTTTGTCCGCAAGAAGGTGCTGCCGGAACATCAGCCGGCCGTGAAGATGATCCGGCAACTGATGCGCGAGATAGCGCCAGATGCGCTCGAAACCATCAGCTACAACATGCCCGTATGGAAAAGCAAACGCATCCTGGCCTGGATCATCCCGACCAAGAAAGACATCACCTTCGGTTTCACCCGCGGGACGCGCTTCAATGACAAGTATGGACTGCTGCGAGGCGTGGGAAAGTCAGCCAGACACATCAAGCTCAAATCCACCAAGGACGTGGACAAGAAGGTGCTCAGCTATTACATCAAACAAGCGCTGGCCTTGGATACGGAATAGGTAACCAGGCTCTCCGGTCGACGGATCGTGAAGGCACACGGCGAGCGGGTGTGGACCGGCGCTCTCCCGGTTCGAGATCCCGTCAATTGCTCGCGGCGAGCATTTAGTAGTGTTGGTGTGTCTCATTGGGTATTCATACTAACCACTACTACTACTAAGTGCTTTTAAAGCACTCGCACGCGCCGGACGTCGGTCTGCCCGCCCATTGTGCCGTGAGCCGATCGTATTTATACTGAGAGTCCAGAGCAGGGCCGGAATTGCGCCCAGACATCGCGAAGGAGTCCGACATGGCAAGATGGGAGTATTATCGCCTGCCCGCCCGGCTGGACGAAAAGACCTGGATCATCGAGTACCAGGGCAAGGAAGTCCCGTACCGGGAGTTGACGCGGATCCTGAATGAGATGGGCGCAAATGGCTGGGAACTGGTGAGCGTGACCACCGACGTGAGCACGGAGGCGGCAGCGGGGATCGGCTACACGTTTACGACGCGGGAGGCATTCCACTTGAAGCGCCAGTTGCCGGATTGAGGCCGCGCAGGAGCATCCGTAGCGCGCAAAATAGGAGCAGAAACGATCAACCTCCGGCGTAGTGCCGGAGGCTGGGTGTATATTTCCAGGGCGGGGGCTGCTACGGACTCTTGGGACACGTGCTGGCGAGGACCTTGTCCACCATCACACCGACGAAGAGGGGCAGGGTGCTCTCATCCAGGCCGTGGCCGCCCTCCAACCAGATCAGTTCCTTGTGGGGAGCCTGCAGGACATTGAAGTACTCTTCGGCCAGCGACGACATCGCGTTGACGTCATGCCGGCCGACAAACATGTAGACGGGAACATCGAGGCGGGCGGCCTGGGTGGTGAAATCAACGCCGCTCAACTGCGGGTACACGACCTCAAAGGATTCGATGAAGCCCCGGGTGTGATTGACCTTGTCCACCAGACCGTACTCGGGGGCCAGGAAAGGCACGATGGGAATCGCGAGGGAGAGGCGCGGCTCGCCCATGTACTCATTCAGAATGTCCAGATAGGCACCGTTCTTGGCGAGCATGTCAGGGCCGGAGTAGGGCGGCGGGCCATTGCGGCGAGGGCGTAGCCCATGCGATCATTCTCAGTGGTGTTGACCATCTGCCCGCTGCCAACGTAGGCATAATACTGGTCGGGGTACTTCTGGACCAACCAGATGCCTAGCATGCTGGTCCATAAGACGCCGTAGACATACAGCTCGTCCTGATGGAAGCGCTGGAGCAGGTAGAGCGTGAGCGCATGGGCATCCTCAATAAAGCGTTCGGGGGTAAGCGTGGAGATCTGGACCGCGCTGTACGACTTGCCCGTGCCCGGCTCGTCCTAGCTGACCACTACGAAGTACTGTTCGAGGGGCTCAAAAAGAGAGCGCGTGGCAAACCCACCGCCACCCGGACCACCCATGCCGAGGTTGAGCAGGATCGGCTTCGAGGCATCCCGGCCGCGGATCGTGATCCATTGCTCGCTGCCGTTCAGATTCACTTTCTCCAGGGTGGCGATGGAGCCGGGGAGGAGCCTACCATCCTCGCCGAGAATGGCCGGCGTTGCGGCAAAGACCTGGGAAGCGACGATCGCGATGACGGTCACCAGAATCACGCCGGCGACGCCAACACCCACGCCGCAACCGGCGGGCTTGAGGCGGAATTGCAGGATGATTAGCAGCAGATCGGCGACGGCCAGCGGGATCCAGACCCAGGCCGGCACCGAGGTGGTTAGGGGAAGCACCACGATCACCAGGAAGAACAGGATGCTGAGAATCGTCCCCAGGACATGCAGAACGATGGATCCAAGCCAAGATGGCTTGACGACCGCGGATGTATTAGCTCGCATGCCAATCCTTCCCAGAATTCACCGCCGAGTGCCCCCGAGTGCAGCCCCGAATGGAACCATTGCGCCTGCGACCCTCTCGAATCGAAGATGCTTGCCGATGATTCTCAGCCCGCGGCATGTTCAGAGGTCACTGACAAGCATCCCGAAAATTGCTGAGCTTAATCCCCCTACTGGCAATCCCGTGCTTAGGTAAGTCGGGGAGATCAGGCCGAAGTGCCCGAGTACTGGCGCAGGCCGATGCGCCAGAAAATCCGCGAGACCACGAGCAATACGACCGCCAACACCGCAGCGATCACCAGCGTTTCGACGGTGAGGCGACCGGTCAGCGCCTCGACGGGCACCGTGGTGACAAAAGCCACCGGGATGATGAAGCTGAGGATGAAGCGCAGCCAGCCGGGATAGATGCTGACCGGCCAGCGACCCGCCTCGTACATGCTGCGGAAGATCTCCAGGATATTCTCGACCCGCACGAACCAGAAGGAGAGCGTGGCCAGGATGAGCCAGAAGCTGTAGATGATGATCCCGCCGACGATCAGCATGGCGATGAAGAACGCGGCCTCCTGCAAGCCAACCCGCTCGCCCAGCCGCGCCATGGCGACAACCAGGACGGCCAGGCCGAGGCCGATGTCGATAAGCTTCCAGATATCAACCTGGTGGATGGTGATGAGCATCTGGGCATCGGCGGGCTTGACCAGGGTGAAATCCAACATCCCGTCGCGGACGGACTCGATAAACAACTCCATGCCAGGGTAGATCACCAGTCCAATCACACCGCCGACGAAGGTGTACACGCCGACGAGCGCCAGCACTTCGTCGGGGCGCCATCCGCCCAGGGTGTGGGTGTAGGTGAAGATGACAGCGAGGCCCCCGATGGCCGCGCCCAATTCAAGCAGGGACTGGAATAGCTGAATGAAGAAGTTGAGGCGGTAGGCCATCTCCCCCATGGCGCTTATCCGGAAATAGGTGCCGAGCAGCCGCAGATAGTTCATGCGCCCACCGCCGAGTAGATGCGCACGCCTGCTCTCCACACCGCACGCAGCAGCAGATAGGCGAGGATGACCCACAGTGCTTGCGCGCCAAGCCCCATCAGCATCTCGGAGGGTGTGAGGCGGCCGAGGAGCAGCTCCACCGGAAAGCCGATCATCCAGCGGAAGGGCAGGATGCTGGCAATGACCTGGATCGGCTGGGGAAAGAGCGAGAGCGGCGCGATCTGCCCGGAAAGGAACAGGACCAGTACGAAGTAGGTCTGGTTGAGGGCGCCGATCCGCGTGGTCCAGAAGGCGGCCTGCGCCAGGCTCCACTCCAACATGAACCGAAGCAGGAAGGCAAGGAAGAGGGCCGGAATCGCGGCGACGAGCGCCCAAGGTTGAGGCGAGACCGCCGGATGGAAGAGGGCGGCCAATCCAGCCGCGATCAGGAGCATGAATGGCAGGGTCACGCCCTTGGCCGAAACGTTATCGGCGATATCGGCGTGGATGGGGTGAACGGGCCTCAGGAGGGCGGGCGAGAGCATGCCCTCGCGAATGCGATACTCGTACTCATACATGATCCAGGTGTAAGTCACGTGGTTGACCAGCATCAGGACGATGAAGTAAGCGGCGAACTGGGCAGTGGTGTAGTCGCCCACGCTGCCGCCGCCCGTGTCGGACACGGTCGACCAGACGATGAGATAGACGAGTGGTTCCAGTACATGGGCGATCATCCAGATGATGAGCGAAGCGCGGTACTGGACCATCGAAGCGAAGGTGGTCTTGAACTGCTGCACGTACAGGTCCGCGAGACCGCTCACACCGCCCCCTGGGCAAACACGCGCTCGATCACTTCCTCGATGGGTGGGTCTTCGACCAGCAGGTCGATCACGGGCAGGTCCGCCAGGAGACGCTCGGTGATGCGGGCGGTCTCCGCCTTGGGGACGCGCAGGGTGAAGTGGTCATCCTCATACGAGACGACCTCACCATAGCCATGCAGATCGATACGAGGACCATCGAACTGAACCACGATGGTTTTGTGAGCCGTGAACTTCTGAACGAGGCTTGAAAGATCACCGTCGAAGAGCAGCTTGCCGTGGTGGATCACAACCACGCGACGGCAGAGGGCTTCGACATCCGCCATGTAGTGGCTGGTCAGGAGGACGGTCGCACCGAAACGGCGGTTGTACTCGGCGATGAAGCTGCGGATGCGGCGCTGCATGGTCACATCGAGGCCGATGGTGGGCTCATCGAGGAACACGACCTGCGGCCGGTGCAGGAGAGCCGCGGCGACCTCGCACTTCATTCGTTCCCCCAGGGACAGGTTCCTGACCGGCTTGCGGAGGAGCGGTCCCAGCTCGAGAAGCTCGGTCAGCTCGTCGAGGGTGCGCCGGAAGTCAGCCGCCGGAATGCGATAGATGGCGCGGTTGAGCTCAAAGAAGTCGAGGGCCGGGATGTCCCAGACGAGCTGATTGCGCTGCCCCATGACCAGCGTGATCTGGCTCAGGAAGGCTTTGCTGCGCTTGGAGGGAACATGGCCGAGAACGGTCACTTCGCCAGCGGTCGGATAAAGCAGGCCGGAAAGCATCTTGAGGGTGGTGGTCTTGCCGGCGCCGTTGGGACCGAGGAAGCCGACCACCTCGCCAGCCTCGACGTCGAAACTGATGCCGTCAACGGCAGCGACCTCCTCGGTGGTGCGATGGACCAGGCTTTGCAGGGAGGCCAGAACGCCGGATTCGCGCTCAGTCACGACGTAAGTCTTGTGGAGATCGCGGAGGTGAATTACAGGGGAGTTCATATTCGATGCCAAGCGGAGGCCAACGAGAGGCTGCGGGCCACGTTTGGGCGGGAGGATTATATCCCAGCGAAGAGAGTCCACCGTAGGGGGCGAAACAGCCCCTTTGCCCCGAGCCGCAAAATCCGATATGGTTGCGCGGCCGTATAACAAATACGATGACCGACGCATCTGGAGAGGCATTGAAAGGACCCCCGGTCGAAACCATTGCGAATGCTTTTTCGCTTGCTGCGGAGAAGTATGACGCGTTCGCGCAGGACCACCCGCACCAGATGCGGATGCGGAACAAGGTCTACGCCCACGTGCAACGGATCGTGCCAGCCGGCAGTCGAATCCTCGAACTGAACGCCGGAAGCGGCATCGATGCGGTCGAGCTGGCGCAGCGCGGCTACCGAATCCATGCGACGGACATCGCCGATGGTATGCTGGACCGCCTGAAGCAAAAGACGGGCGAGCTGAAGCTGCAGGACCGGGTCACGCTGGAAGAGCGCTCGTTCCTCAAGCTGGAGGGCACGCCCGGCGCGCCGTTCGACGCGGTCTTCTCCGACCTGGGGGGTCTCAATTGCGTTTCGGATCTCTCGCCGGTCATCCAACAGCTGCCGAAGGTATTGAAACCCGGCGGCACGGTGACGTGGGTGCTCATGCCGCATGTCTGCCTGTGGGAACTGGCGGAAGTCTTTCGGTTGAACTTCAAGGTCGCTTTCCGGCGCA
Source organism: uncultured Chloroflexia bacterium (assembly GCA_963739265.1). Classification (GTDB taxonomy): domain Bacteria; phylum Chloroflexota; class Anaerolineae; order Anaerolineales; family Villigracilaceae; genus Fen-1038. The sequence continues at coordinate 296,724 of CAVTZR010000004.1, read as the reverse complement.
TCTCGCGGCAGGGAGTGCGGGCGAACCTGGAGGGATTGCAGTTCCCGGTGTACTACTTCTCTCCGCGCCAGGTCATCGCGTGGTTTGGCAGCACCTACGAGCGCTTGGCGCTGGAGGGGCTGTCGGTGATCACGCCCACGGCGGAGAGCAAGAACCTGGCCAAGCGCTTCCGGGGTCTCTATCAGGCGCTGGCGTGGCTTGATGACCGGCTCTCTCCGCACTGGCCGTGGTACGGCTGGGGCGATTTCTACATCCTCTCGCTGCGATACAGTCCCAAGACTTAAGAGAGACGGAACAACCCGCGACCACCGACGCCGATGTCATGCTGAAGGAACCGGAGGCGCAGGATGGCAGAAGGAGGACCACGTGAGCTATCCAATCCTGGCTGACAAGTACAAGCTGACGCCGCTGCTTGACGCCGCAAAAATGATCGACTTCCGGCGGAGGCAGGGTGCATTGGCAAACCTGCCGGTGCCGCGCAGTGCATTGATCTGTCTCTACAGGGGAGTCTTCAGTCGCTTCAAATGGAAATATCCCTCGCGGACGCGTTCGCGGTTTCCTGGGCGATATCTACCTGCCCAGAATCTCCGGCGGGCGGGTGGCAGTGCTGGGCAACTTCGGGATCGGCGCGCCTGCCATCACGGGGATCGCGGAGGAGATGATGGCCTGGGGCGTGAAGCGCCTCGTAATCCTTTCGCTGGCGGGCGGACTTCAGCCAGATCTGGAGCCGGGAAGCATCGTGGTCTGCGACCGGGCGATCCGGGACGAGGGCACGTCTTACCATTACCTACCACCTGCCAGAGACGTGGCCGCCTCACCGCGTTTGGTCGATGCACTGGCCGATGCCATCGCAGCGAACGGCCTGAACTGCAGCCGCGGCGCGACCTGGAGCACAGACGCGCCCTACTGCGAGACAAAGGAAGAGGCCGAACTCTTTCAGCGGGAAGGCGTCAAGACGGTCGATATGGAAAGCGCCGGACTGTTCGCGGCGGCCCAAGTCCGGCAGAGGGCGACGGCGTCGGTATTCGTGGTCGGCGACAGCCTGGCTGGCCCGCGCTGGTCTGCTCCGCCCGACCTGCGCGCACTGCATCTGCGGCTCAAGACATTATTCGATTTTCTACTTAGGACACTCGGAAAGATGGATGACTAGCGGTGACGCGGGTCATCGGCAGACGCCATTCGAGTTGCAGACCGGCGCAGGGAAGGGGCAGGTGAGCGAGGCAGCCGGGCTGCGGGCATAGCTCCTACCTTGCGCCGGCAGAATGACCGCGAGAGCGTTCACGACGTCATAGCCTTCCTGAACGGAGCGGCAGCCCAGGACGACGGTATCGCTCGCATTGGGGAGGATCTTGGGGGCGGGGCCAGGCAGGATCACAAATGGCTGGCCGGCGGGGCCGATGAGGATGAAGACCGTGCGCGGGTAGTTCGTCTGGCGGAAGGGAAGATAACGGACCGGCTCGCCGGCTCCTTGCTGATAGAAGCGAGGATACAGGGCGCGGCCATAGAGGGCGACCGCGCCGGGCTGGTCGAGGAACGCACTGACGTCGGCCGCGGACAAGCCCAGGTTCGGAAGAAATGGTTCGATCTCGACCTGAACCGCGGACGGCGCTTTGGGTGGATAGCGAGGCGGATACAAGACACCTGCAACGGGGATCAATCCGCCGATGAGGACGATGGAGCCCAGGATCGCGAGCACGTTGACCGCTGAGAGCGGCCGCGTCCCCGCACCTGCGCCGATCGGCGCGGGCACGGAGGCGGACTCCCCAACGCCAACAAGATGTCCGCCGACCTGCAGCAACTCCGCCAAACCCAGACCGAAATAGCACACCATGATCCAATCGACCGGCACGAGGTACCTGCCGCCCGAGGTGCGCGCCAGTGCATTGGCCACGTAGTAGATGAGTAACACAGCCAGAGGCATGAAACCACGCCAGCGCAGGCTCTGAAAGGCAGTGCCGAGGCCTAACGCAACAGCTATCAAGCTCAGGATCAGCATGCCGGCAGCGGTCGGACTCAGGCTGCCGTCCCAACGAGGTTCCCACAACGGCTCACCACCCTTCACGGCGTCCTTAACGGAGAGAAACACGGGCAAGTCGGGGAATATCAAGGCCGAGGTCACGAGGTTGTGGATATAGTGCGTCACCTGGAAAGGCAACCCGGGCTTGGCCGGAAGTGGAACGGGTGTTGGCGGGGCAAGCGGCACCGATGTGGGCTCAACGGGCGCGGGTGTCCTGCCAGGCTCCATGGTCGCCGGGATGGCCGTGGCTCGCGGCCCGAACGTAGGCCGGGCCGGAATCGCCGTGCTTGTCGGATAACGCTGCGCCATCACATCCTGGATGCGCTTGCCGTAGAGAGCAAAGAATGACCCCGCGCCGGGGCTCAAGAACATCCAGGGCGCGACCGCCGCGAACGAGGCCACGAGAGTGAGAGTGCCCAGCACAAGAACGTGCTGCCAGCGTGAGCGATAGAGCCAGGCTGCCAAGAGCAGAAGCGGCGGCAACAGCAGCAACACGTGCGGCCGCACAAGGGAGGTCAAGCCAAGCAGCCCGCCGGTCCAAAGGAGATAACGCCCGTTTTGCCCCGGCGCTTCCAGCCACTTCAGCAAGAGCAACACGAGGACGGCCAAGCCGATCGCGGTGGGAAAATCCGTCAGCATGTGCTTGAATGTGGCGGTATTGATCCAGGCCGCCGCCGTGAGGCTGTTTAGGCCACGCATGGTAATCAGGGCGGCGATGAGGATCCCCGCTGCGCGGCTGTGGAGGTGCTTTCCAATCAGGTAGAGGAGCGCCGGGAAAACGGCGAAGAGGGCGGCCTGCAGCGCCATCAACTGCTGAAAGTTCTGCCCGCCGAGGATGTGCAGGTACACCAGGAAGGCGATGTAGAGCCCCCGATCGAAGAACAGGTGATTGTTGATGCCCTGACCGATCAGCGCGAATTGACTGGCCGCATCAAAGACGGCCTGGTCGGAAAACGGATAGTCCTCATGGTTGGGAGGCCTGGGCGCAGTGACCCAGTAACTCTCGGGGACCGGGCGCGCGGCCCACAGCGCGGCAGTCACGGCCCAGATCAACACGAACAAGAGCAGATCGACTGGCAGCGGGATGCGAGGCGGCCGGGCCTGGAGGTGCAGGACGATCACAGTGATGAGGGCTGCGAGGAAAACCTGCGAGGCCAGGATGGGGACGCCGGCACCGTACCAGTAGGGCTCGCGGCCGGAGAGGATTCCCAGGGCGGAGGTCAGGAGGGCAATCAAGGCAAAGGCACCCAGCGCAGCCAGGGCCACGTAGAGCGCCGTTTTGTGCGCACGCCAGTAATCCATCCAGGCTGTGCCGGTAGACTCAACCCGTGAGCTCAATAGGAATACGAGGGCCGAACCGCAGGCAAGAGTGCCGCAAAGGAAGAGTGGATAGAACCCGATGAAGTAGTCGTGCAGGTCGCCGGTGTAGGCAGGCGGAAGCCAGGTGAGGCTCCAGAAGACGGGGAAAGCGATTCCGAAGAGCGGTACCAGGCGTTTCCTGAGCCGGGCACCAAAAACGGCCTGGTTCAGAGCCTGATCCGTTCGAGGACGGAGGTAGAGGAAGATGGCGCTCGCGGCGGTCAAGGCGGCCGCGAAGAACGTGGCGCCGAGCAAGATCAAGCGAAGGGTCGAGAAGGAGCCGCCGCGGGCAACGGCGATCATCAGCGCCCCGGCGGCGATGAAGACGGCGGCATTTAGCGAGAGGTAGATCCTCAGCGCTGGAGAAGGGCGCTCGTGGCGATGCATGGCTTTTGGAATTCTATCACTGGGAAGAATCGCATTTCCCCGTCCACCCGGCGGGCAGGAGACCCACTTGACTATAGAACACATGTTCTGTATAATAGGAAGCGCCGGTTAGGGCTCTGACAATTCAATATTCTGCTGGGTGAAACCAACCGCAATCAACCCCATACATCCCGCCGCCCAGGAGGCACATACACTCGAGAACACCGTCTCAAAACCCTGCGGCCTCCGAAATGTTCCTACTGCCTCCACGCCTGCGAGAAATGCTCGAGAAGAGATCGGAAAAGCGGAATCGACGCGTCTTTTCCAGGGACGAACGGTTGGTGTTGAAGGTCCGGGAGATTGCCGTATCGCAACAGCGGGGAGAGCAGGAAGTCTACGACGACATCATCGCCTCGGGCATGCAGGTCCTCCAGGACAAGGATAAATATGAGGACATCTGGGCTTCGCTCTCGCAACGCGAGCAGCAGGTGACGGCCCTGACCTGCCTGGGATACCGGAGCTATGAAATTGCCGGTGCGCTGGGGATTTCCTATGAGACGGTGCGGACCCATTCAAAACACATCTACGCAAAGTTCGGCTTGAATCGGAAAGCGCTGCGGCTGGCCCTCAAGCACTGGAACTTTGAGGAGTGGTGGGGGAGACCGCCAAGTCTAGGTTGCCCCTTCCCTATCGGGCCATATGTGGCTCACTCAGGAATCACCCGCGAAATCACTCGAAAATCCCCTGCCGGGGATTTTTCGTTTGCTGTATTTTGAAAGGCATGAACACACTTCCAGACCTTGCCACCCATTCCCTGACGCTGGTGAGCCAACCCGCCCGGCTGCTGCTGATCGAGACCAAGGGCCGGCAAAGCGAAGGGATCACCGAGCTGTTCGCGGCCATGGCCATGCGCGGCTCGTTCTACGCCATAGCCGGCGGTGAATGGCTTCCGACCTACGCGCTGGTCCAATCGATACGCCGCAGGACTCCCGAGGTAAAGGAGATCCTGGGCCGCGTGCGCCTGGCGAGGCCGTTCACCTGCTATCAAGTCCTGGACCTGCTGGAGGACGTCCAGGCCGGAACGCGACCCGATCCTGGTGCTGGATCTCCTGCACCATTTCTACAACCCGGACATCCAACCGGCCGTCCGCCAACGAGTGCTGGAACAATGCTGCCGGCATTTGCAGCGGCTCGCCCTCTCCAGGTCACTGCTCGTGTTCGTGGAGCAAATGCGGACCGAAGAATATGGGGACTTCTTCCCCATGGTCGCGGCGATAGCCGACGACATCCTGCAGACGGACGAGGTGCCGGACCCGGAAGACGCACAGCTGGCGCTCTTCTAGGAGGCTGCGTTGAAATCCAAGTCGGCGATCGGCTTTTAGAGGAAATCCAATGGGACAGGAATTTCCCTTCGGCGACAGAACTGGTCCACGAGGTGATCGGCGAGTTGAAGCCGTTCTCCGAGATGCTGTCGCCCCATGACCGCTGGATCCTCAACCAGTTCTACGAATACGCGCTGAACAACCGCGCCGCCATCGCGAACGCCGCCAGCCTGATGCCGCTGGAGGCAACGCTCCTGATCATCCTGCTGGAAGAACGCAAAAGGACCAGCCGTGTGCTCAACGAGCTCCAGGCCGAGATCGAAAAGCTCAAGAAAGCACAGAAGCGGCTGGAGCAACCGGCGCAGGCGTACCACCAGGATGATGGCCCATGAATCGCGTACACCGGCTGGTTATTCGATATCTACGCCCACCCCGAAAAGGGTCTTGCCTTCTGGCTGCTGGGGGAGGATGAAAAACCGCATTGTTTCTTCGACCCGGATTTCGAGGTGACCTTTCTATGCCGGCGGCGCCGTGAAGCGCCTGCGTGAGCTGTGGCGTTTTCTGAAAAACCGGGGGGTGAAGCTGGAATACACACGGCGTGAGGACCTGTTCGAGGGGCCGCAGAACGTGGTGCAGATCCAGGTCCCCGCTCCATCGTCCTACCCGGCATTGTTCAAGGAGGTCAGCGGGCGTTTCTCCGACCTCGTTTTCTACGATGCGGACATTGCTATGCCCCTGCGGTTCGCAGCGGCCCGGGATGTGTTCATGATGGCGCACTGCGAAGTCACGGCGCAGCCCGACGGCAGGCTGATGGAGATCCGCACCTCCGATACGCCGTCGGAGCTGGACCCGAAGCTGCCGCGATTCAGAAAACTAAACCTGAGGCCCGACACCGATCCCTCGCGCGTCTCGCCCAAGCACCTGCTGATCAAATACGACGGTTTCAGCATGCGGGCGCCGCTGACCAACCGCGCGAACTGCTGGAATTGCTGATAGAGCATCCTGGCGACCTATGACCCGGACGTGATCCAGACCCACTTCGGGGACACATGGCTGTTCTCCTGGCTGGAAGAGGCCTCGAAACAGACCGGGATCCCCTTCAACCCCAACCGGGATCCCTCCGTGCCGGTCCTGCATCGCAAAGAAGTGAGCTTTTTCAACTACGGCCGCGCCCATTACCGCGGCCCGCAAATCCACCTGCGCGGCCGCTGGCACATCGACAGCCGCAACTGCATGACCTACGGCGATTACGGCTTGATCGGGGCCATCGAGGAAACGCGCATGACGGGCCTGCCAGTGCAGGAAGCCGCCAGGCGTTCGCCGGGCGCAGGGATCTCCGCCCTGCAAACGATCACCGCCATGCGGCGCGGCGTGCTGATCCCCTACCAACACCAGAAAGGAGAGCTCCCAAAGACCTACAACCAAATGGTGAAGTCCGACCGAGGCGGTCTCGTCCTGCAGCCGCCGGTGGGCGTCTTCCCCAACGTCGCCATCCTGGATTTCAGTTCGATGATGGCCTCGATCATGATCGAATTCAACGTATCGCCAGAAACAGCGGGCAAGGATGAGCCGGGCGCGCTGGACGTCCCCGAACTCGGGGTCAAGATCGCCCCCACACCGGGACTGATGCCCACCGCCCTGCGTCCCCTGCGCGACAAACGGCTGGCCTTGAAACGGCTGGTGAAGTCGCTCGACCCGCAGGACCCCCGCTGCCGCACGCATGCGCCGCAGATACAAGGCCGTGGTGGACGCGCTCAAATGGCTGACCGTGGTCGCGTACGGGCGCCTGGGTTTTGCCAACTCGACCTTCGGACGCATCAATGCCCACGAAGTGGTTTCATTTCTTTCGAGGAAGGTCATCACCCGCGCCAAAATGGTCGCGGAAGAACAGGGGCTTCACCGTGCTGCACCTGTACGTGGACAGCCTGTTCGTTTCCGGCCCGCAGGCTTCGATCGAGGACTTTCAGGTCACTGGCAGAAGAGATCGAGCGGGAGACCCACCTGCCGATCGAACTGCAAAAGGTCTATCCGTGGTTCGCCTTCCTGGGCTCGCGCGAGAACCCGAACATATCCGTCGCCAACCGATTCTACGGCCTAGCACCTGACGGAGACCACAAGATCCGCGGCATCGCACTGCGCCGCAGCGATACGCCCGCGTTTCGTGGCGAACCTGCAGATGGAGCTCCTGGAGATCCTGGCACGGGAACCGGATCCGACCAAACTGGTCGAATCTCTTCCCCGAGATCCTGGAAACCGTCGCAGGAGAAGCTGGCTGCCTTGAAAGCCGGTGAGGTGCCCCTGGACAGAACTGGTGATCGCGCAAACCCTCAGCCGCGAGCTCAACGAATACAGCTACTTCTCACACGCTGCAACGGCCGCCAAACAATTGGAGACCACCGGCAAGATCTGAAAATGGGACAGCGGGTGCGATACCTGCACATCGCCCGGGGCCGGGGGCACGGGCCTGGGACCTGGCGGACGACCTCGACCCGCGGATCGTGGATGTTCACGCTACAGGGAACTGCTCCTGCGGGCAGTGCACGAGGTGCTGCAACCCCTGGGTGTGACAGAAGACTTACTGAGGGTCTGGCTGTTCAGCCGGGCCGGCTACTACACGCCGCCGGGCCTGATCCATTCCCCCCAGGATCTGAGCCGGATCAATCTGCCGCTGTTCGCCTCGACCGACGCGGCCGACGCGACGATGGTCCACTAAACTCGGGTTGGCGGCCCTCCTAGTTTCCCTGAGGATTATTGCTGTTGTGGCATGCCAGACACGTAAAGGTGGTCACAGAATTCGGATGGCAGGTAAGGCACGTTGCGCCACCATGATTGATGCCGCCCTCTTCCCCGAAACTGGGATGAGGCCGGTTGAACTGCGCCGGGCTCCAGGCCGAGGTCGTATGGCAGGAGGCGCAATCCGTGCCGAGCACACCCGCGTGCCAGGCGGGATCCGCATGGCAGGAAACGCAAGCCGTGCTCAGTCCCGTGAACGGCGTGCTGGTGTGGCATTTGACACAGGCCACACTGGCATGCGCACCGGTAAGCGGGAAATTCGATTTGTTGTGATCGAAAGTCACATCGTTCCAACTCGTGGCTCGGTGACAAGCCCCACAGTCCGTACCGAACTGGCCGTTGTGCGCATCGTTCTGCTTATGACAGGAGTTGCAGTCCGTCGGCGTGCCCTTGAAGACATTATTGACATGGCACTGGGCGCAAGGGACCTTGGCGTGAGCGCCCGTTAATTTGAAGGCCGCCAGGTTGTGATCGAAATTGGCCGGGGTCCAGCCTGCGACAGTGTGGCAGGCGGAACAATCCTGGCCAAAGCTGCCGCTGTGAGGATCGTTCTGCTTATGGCAGGCGAAGCAGTCTTTCGGCGCTGAGGCAAAGTCCGCAAGAGAAAGCGCGTGGTTGTGGCACTTGTCGCAGGCAACACCAGCGTGCTTCCCCGAAAGCGTGAAGGCAAAACGGGCGTGACTGAAAGCCTTGCCGAACCGGTCCACTCCATCGTGGCAGCCGAGACAAGTCGAACCGTATGCCACCAGGTGAGCTTGCACGAAGCCGGTATCCATTTGAGCATGACAGGCGGTGCAGGTCTTCTGATCGAAAGTCTGGATGTCAGCCGTATGGCAATCCTGACACGTGAATGCCGCTCCGTTGAAGTTCTGTGAGTGGCCCGCGAGCGAGAAACCCAGCCCGGCATGTGGAAACTGCTGACCGGTCATGTCAACCAAAGCGGCTGTCGAGCCCCGGTGATCTGGATGACAGTCGTAACAAGCGAGCACCAACGAACCCTTGCCCGCCAGCTGTCCATGGAGCGTTGCCACCTGGCGCATTTGCACGGCGATGTCCGTGTGGCAGGCTGCGCATCGATCGGCCATCGTGGCCGAGATCCCAGGGGGCAGTGTGACATGCGCCGCAGTTGCCCCCGGTCTCCGCATGCGAACGGACGTTTCCCAGCACGGCGCCGGTCTGGCGCGCGTTCAGTGCGCCGGGGCTGAACAATGAGCCACCCCCGGCAAAGCCAAAGCCTGCGATGGACAGGATGGTGATCAGGGCCGCGAGGAGGCCGGTACCTGTGAGACAACCAAGTCGAGTCCTGCTCATACGCCAGCCCCCTATCTCAACAACAGTGCGTAGTAGATCGCCCCGCCGATATGGACGAACGCGGCGGTGAACAGGACCATACCGATCGGGATGTGCACGGTGTGCCACACGGCCATGAGGCGGCGTGCCCGTATCAAGGCTTCACGGGTGAGCCCACTTTCTACCTCCAGGCCGTCGGCAGTACGTGGGATGCGGGTATAGATGTAGCGACCAACGAAACCGCTGACGACGATCACGAGCGTGAAGAGTGTCGTGACCCCCGCCAATCCGTTGAACTTCCACGAGGTGTGCAGCAGGACCATGTACGGGCCAACCAGGCCCGTAAAGATGTGAAATTTGAGCCAGTCCGACATGCGACCCCAGCGCGCCAAACGGCTGCGTTTCCGCAAGCTGTACAAGATCTCGGTCATCAACATCAATATGAAACCGATGATCCCCAGGCTGAGTCCGGTTATGTCCTGGGCAGGGGGAACCTGGCGCGTCAAGACGACCACCCCGCTGTAAACTCCGGTGATGATGATCGCTGCAATGGAGGCCCCCCACAGCTCCCAATTACCACGCAACATGATTCACCCTCCGCCGCTTCTAGTCCCTCTCCCAGGTGAACAGAATCCACGCACTCAGGATGTGTGCTGTTTTCTCCAGTTTGCCCAGAATCCCGAAATGACGCCGGCAGTCGCGGCACCGCCTGCCAGCAGCTGCGGCCGGATCGACGAGATATCAACCTCCCCGGCAACCATCTTCTCCAGGGGCAGGGACAGAGACTGATCTCCCATGACCACTGCGCCGACCAAGGTCCTTTCACCGACTAGCAGGCGTACACGGTTGACGTCGGAGGCGGTTTGAACCACCTTGGCATTCACAAGTTCCCGCCACGATTCGCTGTCACCGCGGGCAATGCCGACCACGTCTGCGTCGCGGCCCGTTCCCACCGCACCGATGATCGTGGTGGTCAGCCCAGCCAGCCGGGTAATGTTGCACGGCACCGATTTGAGATACTCCACCTCGCGGCCAGCCATGTTCAGACCTGCGATCCTGCCCTGATCTCGCGCGGTGCCCCACAGGCTATCCAGGATCGTGCGACCTGAACGGGGATCAAGAACCTGAGCCACGTCGCCGGCTGCATATACATCGGAAACGCTCGTGTGCATATGCTGATCGGCCAATATGCCGCGGTCCACAGCCAGGCCCGCCTGGCGTGCGAGTTCAAGACGGGGTACCACTCCGATGGCATAGGCGACCAGGTCACAGCGGAGCACCCGTCCGTCCTTCAGACGGACCGCCTGCACGTTGTCCCGGCCCAGGATTTCCTTCAATTCGGCATTATGGTGGACCTGCGCACCTTCCTGCGTCAGGCGATGCTCCACAAGATCGGATTCGTCTTCGTCCAGGACACTGCTCCAGTAGCGGCCCGCTCTCAGGAGGTAATGGACCCTGGCCCCGCGGGCCATCAGCCCATCGACGAGTTCCAATGCCGTGATGCCTCCACCCACCACAACCGCAGTCTTGCCGCGGCGCGCCAGTTTCAGAATCTTCCGGGCATCATCCAGATGATCGAGCTTCACCACTTCCGGCAGTTTTGCCCCCGGGACGTCCAGTGCAGTGGCGTGAGCGCCGGTCGCAAGCAGGAGGCGGTCGTATTCCATGGAAGAGCCGGTCGTCGACTGCAACTGATGGCTGGCAGGGGAGAGACGGGCGACCAGTCCTTTGATGTGGCGGACCCGCAGCCTTCGCAGTTCATCCCCGGGCAGCGGAAAGAGCTGTTGTTCGCCGACTTCCCCCGATAGGTAGTAGGCGAGCCCGGGACGGGAATAGTAGCCGTGCGGATCGTCGCCAATGAGCGTGATGGCGCCCGACGCATCCACGGATCGAATCGCCTCGATGGCCGCAATTCCTGCCACACCCGTTCCAACAATGACGTAGTTCATCCCGCTTGCGCCTTGAAGAGATCGGTTTGCTCGAAGCGCAGCACATCGCGCGGGCAGCGCGCCACACATTCACCGCACGTCAGGCAGGCACTGTGGGTAATGGCTTCATTGCGCCAAACGTGGAGGCGCACATTGATCTCGATTGGGCAATAGTAGGAACAGATCCCGCACTGCACGCAGCGTGACGGTTCGGGCACCACGTGACCGCTTGCCAGCACCGCCCTTCGGTCGGAGCTCAGCCCGAAAAGGCCTTTGAACGCCATCAATTCCCTCCCAGTCGCGTCGCTCCGCTATAACAAGATCACGGCCTACGCATGGCCCATTATAAGCGGGCCGGACTGCGGAGAGCGTGTTTCTTGGCGGCTATCTGGCCTGTCATGACAGTGATGAACATCACCGAAAGAGGCATCCAGGCCCTAGTTTCCCGCCGGCAGCCTGCAGCAAGATTTCATCTTGACCGGAGTGATACAGTGCCCCGTGCGCCTGCGTGGGATCGGCCGGCTGATGGCAGACTTTGCGTCAGCCCCACCATCCGCGCCGAGGCGGCCGACGCGATGATGGTCCAATGAATTCGGACTGACTCAAGGATTCCCACTCGTCCAGCATGCGGCGGGCGGCGAGTTGCCCAGAGACCAGGGCAGTCGGCACTCCGGTACCCGGATGGGTGCTCGAGCCGGCGAAGTACAGGTTGCGATAGCGCGGGTGGCGGTTATGAGGGCGGAAATAGCCGAGCTGCATCAGGTTGTGGCACAGGCCGTGAGTCGATCCTTTCACCAGGTTGTAGCGCGCCCGCCAGGACAGGGGTGTGTAAGACACCTCGAACTTGATATTGGACTCCAGATCGGTAATGCCCACGAGCGACAACCGTCGAAACACCTGCCGCCGAGCCTCATCCGGGATCGCCGCCCAATCCTGATCGCCATTGGCGCTCAGGTGCCCAACGGGGACGATGGCTATGAGCGTATCCTGTCCCGCCGGCGCCATGGATGGGTCGAGCCGCGCCGGGGCATGGATGTAAACGCTAGGATTCTGCGGTAGGCCCAGATCCGCGATAATACTCTCGAAGTTCTGCCGGTAATCATCGGCCAGGAAGAGCGTGTGCGGCGGCAAAGTCTCATAGCGCTTCTTCACACCCCAGAAGAAACTGACGACGGAACACGAGTACCGTTTGCGCTCCAACCCAGCTGCCATCTCGTCCCGAGGCAACAGATCTTCATACACGTACGGCAGGTCGGCATTGGCGAGGACTGCATCGGCCTCAAGCCGGCGGCCATCTTGAAGAACGACACCGCGGGCCCGCGACCCGTTGACATCGATCCGTTCGACGCCGGCATTTAAAAGGAATTCCACGCCGGCCTCCCGGGCGATTCTCACCAGCGCCTCCACGACGCTGTACATGCCTCCACGCGGGTACCAAACACCGTGGGCGAGCTCGGTGTAAGGCATCATCGAGAAGGTGGCCGGCGCCTCGAACGGACTCAGCCCCATGTAAATGTCCTGGAAAGTGAAGGCGGCTTTGAGGCGCGGGTCGTCGAAATAGCGCGACATGTTGTCGTAATGATGAACGAAAGGCTTGATCTGAAACACGGGATTCAGATTCGCCGGTGCGAAGAACTCGGAGGCCCGCCGAAAATCGCGGCTGACGAGCCACCGCACGGTCAGGTCGTAGTGACGGCGGCCCTCTTCTCCGTAGCGCAGGAATTGACGGAAGCTTCCTGGCTCCATCGCCTCCAGCTGTGCCTGCATCGCCGCCGAGTCCGAAGTCAGCGCAAGCCGGCGCCCGTCATCGAACACCAACTGGTAGGTGGGATCGACGCGCTGCAGGCTGAGCGCTTCCCAAAACGGAGTGCCGAGGGCCGCAAATTCGGCCTCATAGAGCAAGGGCATGATGAGCAAGGTGGGACCGGTATCGAACCGGTGACCGAGTTCGCGTGAGGCGATCGCAGCGTCCGCCCGGCTGTGAGTTCTTCTCTACCACAGTGACATGGAGGCCCGGCGTGCGCCAGGTGGGCCGCAGAGGCGATACCTGCCACTCCGGCTCCGATGACGATGACAGAACCTGGTCTCATATTCGGGATTGCTAGCTAGCGGGGCACAGGGACCCTGAAAGCCTCGTCAGGAACGCGAGGGGCGAAAGTTGACAGAAGGATGGACCAGCCCATGCGCAGCGCGTTTGCCAGGCTCTTGCGTGCCCGATAATGGGGCCGCAGGAGCCACCCGTCCTTTTCCATGATGTCCAGCACGATCTCGAACCGGGCAGTGTAGGCGAGGCATGCGAGCCGGAAGCGGGGATTCTCCAACTGGAAGAGGCGCTCCCGGCCGGCTCTGAAGTAGCGGCGGGCCAACTCACCCCGGCTCTTGACCCAGAGGCGATATGAAGGGCTCTCCATTTCATAGGCTGAGATGTTTTGGGCCTGGAAGAACTCCCGGGGAATGTTGAAGTACCCCGCCTCAAGGATCCTCGCGCGTGTCCCGCAGCATATGGGTGATATGAGCCGCCGTGACCAGGTGGCGGACAGCGCCTGGGGGAGAGGTCCGGCCATGACCGATGAAGTAACGGAGCGCCTCGCTGATCGCGATCGACAGAGAAAGCGAGTAGACGTTGAGCTCCGACTGCGAGATCAGACGGTTCCGGCGGCCTGCATCGAAGGCCATCACTGCCAGCATGTTGCGAATGTAAGAGGCAAGACCGCTGCTGGACGATGGGTCGGATCGTACCAGGTCGACCAGCATCTGCTCTTCAGGCGTAACATCGGAGGTGAGGTCGCCTCGATAGCAGGCGTCGACGAGGGCGCCTTGGCGCTCGACAAACTCCAGCTGCTCGGACCTCGGGCGGGCTCCCTGATCGATCCAATCATCCACCCAGCGGAAATAGGCGTAGGCCCGATACGCATCGGCGACGCGGTCGCGATCCGCCAGCAGGCGGATGGTGCAGTAGGTCTGCAAGCTCGCGGTGCGTGTGGTTTTGGCGGCCAGACTAGCAGTATCGTGAAATGCTTGTCCCATCTCTGACTCAATCATATACACGGTCGATTGCGAGGTGTTGGTTCTGATTGTCACAACTATCTACGACGAAGATATGCAAAAGGTAGTGTGATCTGCAGGCGCATTCTTGAATTGGACAGAGACTACCGCCATTGAGCACATTGGCCGGTGCTCGTGGGCAATTGCCAGCACCGCGTCCGTGCGTCGACGGCTTTCCTCAGAGAGTAGAATAGCTGTGATGCAAAAGATCGCCGCGATCGATGCGGGTTCGAACGCGCTGCGCATGATGATCGCGAATATCAATCAGGCTGGACAAGTCGAACCCGTTCAGAACATCCGCCTCCCGGTCCGCCTCGGGCAGGACGTCTTCGCAACCGGCGCCCTGCAGGAAGAAACGATGCGGCAGGCCGCTGAGGCGTTCGTGCACTTCGGACGCGCCGCGCAGGATCTCGGGGTCGGGCAATTGCGGGCCATCGCCACGAGCGCGATGCGCGAGGCCTCCAACCGCGATATCCTGCTCGACCGGATTTCCCGCACGAGCGGCATCGAGGTGGAGGTAATCAGCGCGGCCGAAGAAGCCCGCCTGATCCACCTGGCCGTCTCGGCGGCGATGAACCTGAGAGGGAAGCGGGCGCTGCTGGTCGACATCGGCGGCGGCAGTGTGGAAGTGACGCTCTCAGAGGATCGCAATATCGTTTCCGCCGAGAGCTACAAGATGGGCGCTGTGCGGCTGCTGCAGGAGCTGGATGGCGGGCACGAGCCGACAGTCTCGTTGTTCTCGGGCAGTAAGTCCTTCAGCCCTCTGATACGCCAATACGCCGAGTCCTCCCGGCTGCGGATCCACCGTCAGATCGGCAATGAAAGGGTCAACCTGTGCGCGGTGACCGGAGGCACGGCGGAGGACCTGGGCTGGCTCAGCCAGAACCGCTTCAAGAAGACGAACGATCGAGCGGTCTCGCTCAGTGAACTCCAGGAGCTGATCGAGCTGCTGGAGCGGATGAACGTGAAGCAGCGCATGCGCAAGCTCCACCTGCGCCCCGACCGAGCCGATGTCATCCTGCCGGCCGCGGTCATCCTGCAGCTCATCGCGCGTGAGGCACGCGTGCGACGGGTGATGATCCCCCACGTGGGTCTGAAGGACGGCGTGCTGATCGAAATGGCCGCCAGGCTGAGAAAGGGTCCGCAGCCGCCGAGACGCGGGCAGGTCCTTGCCTCGGCCATGCGGCTTGGACGTAAGTACGCGTTCGACGCCAAGCATGCAGCGCTGAGCGCGCGCCTGGCAACCCAGCTGTTCGATCAGTCCCGCGGGCTGCACAACCTGGGCGACGAGGACCGGCTGCTCCTAGAGGCCGGAGCGCTGCTACACGATATCGGCCACTTCATCGAGGCCGCGTGGACACGACCAGCACGGGTACTACATCTTGAAATCTACGCCGTTGATCGGCCTGAGCGATGCCCAACAGGATGTCGTGGCCAACCTGGTTCGATTTCATCGCGATGTCGTTCCGCCCGGGAAGGACCCATCCTTCGGGCGGCTGCCGCAAAAGGAACGTATCACCGTCACCAAGTTGGTGGCGCTGCTCCGCCTGGCCGACGCGATGGATGCCAGCCATGTGGGCCGGGCCCGCTCCGTCGAACTGATCGAGAAGAAGAGGAAGTGGCAGCTGAGCCTGCGTGGTCGAGGCGATCTGGCAATTGAGCGCTGGGAACTCGAGAAGCGCCGAAGCCTGTTCGAAGCGATCTTTGGCGTGGAGCTTGAGGTCAGAGAGAACAGGTGATGGCTGAGACGGCTGGGAGTGATCTGGACACGGCACTTGTCCAACGCTGGAAGGATTATCGCTCCCAGTTCAAGGCTTGTCGCCGCGAACCCTCCGAGATGGCCGTGCATGACCTGCGAGTGGCGGCCCGCCGGCTGCTCGGGGCGTTGGACATCATACGCTCCCTCAAGCCGCGCCCGCGGGTTCGCAAAGTCCGCGGCCGGGTGAAGAATGTACTGGACGCCTTGGACGACCTGCGCGACGTCCAGGTGATGCTATTGGAACTCTCGAAGCGACCGGAGTCCATCGCTGAGCCAACAACCTTTGAGGCGCAGCTTAAGAGACGGGAGAAGCGCCTGCTGAGCAAGGCGCACAGGCAGCTCGAAGGCTTCACGGCCATCCGGCATGCGGAAACGGATCCGCAAGATCCGGAGGATGTTGACGAAGGGATCCGGCAGCCAGGAAAGCGCGGCACTGCAGGCCGTGGACCGTCTGTTTCACAACGCGATGGAGGCCGCGGCCCAGGTCAGCGAGCCGGACCCGGTCAGTATCCACCAGGCACGGATTGCCTTCAAGAAGTTCCGCTATGCAGCTGAGATCGTTCAACCGTTCCTGCCGCGGTATCCGTCGGACCAATTCAGCCGCATGCACGCGTATCAAGGCAGGCTGGGTGACATACGGGATATGGACATCCTGGTGGCGGCGCTGCAGGAATTCAACCGGAAATTGCCGTCACCTGCAGCCGCCGCACCCACGTTCGAGGGCGAGGCACTGCGCGCCGCCAACCAGGAGCGACGCGCCGCGCTTATGGCAAGCTATCGTGAAGCGCAAGGGCAGCTGGGCACATTCTGGCGCGCCGCCCCAGATCAACCGTTTCCATGGGAGATGAACCATGATGCTTTACATCATCCGTCACGCGATCGCCGCTCCGCTCGATCCTCAGGATCCCCAAGGCGACGACAGCCAGCGGCCGCTGACCAACAAGGGCCGCAACAGGATGTACCGGATCGCCAGGGGACTGAAGGAACTGGGGGAGTTGCTCGACCTGATCGTGACAAGCCCATACCTGCGGGCGACCCAAACAGCCCGCGTCCTGGCGAAGAAGCTTAGTCTAGGAAGAGACAAGATCCTGGTCAGCGAGGCGCTCACCCCTGCCGGCCAGGTCGAGGACCTAGTCAAGGAGATCAATGAGAAGTGCAAGGGCGTCGAGAATATCGCCCTGGTGGGACACGAACCGTACTTGAGCGGGCTGACATCGCTGCTGCTCTCCGGCGATCCCGGCCTGGCGATCACGCTCAAGAAGGGCGGCGTGTGCCGCCTCTCGGTCGAAACGCTCCAAGCCGGACGGTGTGCGACGCTGGACTGGCTGCTCACGCCCGCGCAACTGGTGGGAATTGGGGGATAATTACCTCCGATGGCCTCATCGGAATTCGATTCTGCGATCGAGCTGGCCGATCCGGCGCTCTACGTAAATCGTGAGCTGAGCCTGCTGGAGTTCCAGCGTCGCGTGCTGGAAGAAGCCCACGACGAGAACAATCCACTGCTGGAACGGGTGAAGTTCCTCGCCATCTTCGGCTCGAACATGGACGAGTTCTTCATGGTGCGCGTCTCCGGCATCCGCAAGCAGGTGGAGGCGCGGATCACGGAGGTCTCGCCGGACGGGCTGACCCGCGCGATCAGCTGGCGGCGATCCGCAAGCTGGCGTCGGAGCTGTACGAGGAAGCACACACCACGCTGCGTCGGAAGCTTCTGCCGAAGCTGGACAAGTCCGGAATCCACGTGCTGGACTATGACAAGCTGAGCAAGGCACAGCGTGAGAAAGCCGACACGTACTTCCGGGAAGTTGTGCATCCGGTGCTGACGCCCCTGGCACTCGATCCGGGTCATCCGTTCCCGCACATCTCCAATCTAAGCCTGAACCTGGCGGTCGTGATCCGCGACCCACAAGGCCTCGAGAAATTCGCCCGGCTCAAGGTGCCCGACACGCTCTCGCGGCTGGTGCCGGTGAAGCGCTCGTCGGGGGCGACGCGCAAGGACGGGACGATCCCGCGCCACCACTACTTCGTCTGGCTGGAGCAGGTCATCACCGCCAACATCGGCTTGCTCTTCCCCGGGATGGAGGTCCTGGCGGTCCATCCGTTCCGCGTGGTCCGGGACGCGGATTTCGAGATCCAGGAGATCGAGGCGGACGACCTGCTCGAGAGTATGCAGCAGAGCGTCCGCCGGAGGAAGTTCGGCTCCGTCGTCCAGGTGTCCATGTACGAATTCGATGCCAGACGAAATACGGGATCTGCTGCTTGAGAACCTTGAGGTCCAGGCCTCGGACCTGTTCGTGCAGACCAAGCCCCTCGGCCTGGCATCGCTCTGGCAGCTCTACGACAGCGTTGAGCGCCACGACCTGAAGTACCCTCCCTACAAGCCGCGCCTGCTGCCACAGTTCCAGAACCTGACCGGCGCGGAGGAACTCTTCGCGGCCATCCGGCAGGAAGACCTGTTGATCCATCACCCGTACGACTCCTTCGCGTCGGTGATCGACTTCCTGAACGCCTCCGCCAGGGATCCGCAGGTGCTCGCCATCAAGCAGACCCTTTACCGCGTCGGACCCAACTCGCCGGTGGTGGATGCGCTCCTGGAGGCCAGCGAACGCGGCAAACAAGTGGCGGTGCTGGTCGAATTGAAGGCCCGCTTCGATGAGGAAAGCAACATCGGCTGGGCCCGCATGCTGGAGCAGGCCGGAGTGCACGTGGTCTACGGCCTGATGGGACTGAAGACGCACTGCAAGGTGGGCATGGTGGTACGGCAGGAGGGCGACCGAATCCGCCGCTACATCCACATGGCCACAGGCAACTACAACTCACTGACCTCGACCGTGTACGAGGACATCGGACTTTTCACCTCCGACGAAGCCATCGGCGCGGACGCAACCGACCTGTTCAACTACCTCACCGGCTACTCGACGCAGCCGGACTATCGCAAGCTGCTCGTGGCGCCCGTCAACATGCGCCAGAAGCTCAGCGCGCTGATCCAACGCGAGATCCAGCATGTCAAGAAGGGCGATTCCGGCCGGTTGATCTTCAAGGTCAACGCGCTGACTGACCCGGAGATCATCCGGCTGCTTTACCAGGCCTCGCAGGCCGGCGTGCGGGTGGACCTCTTCGTGCGCGGCATGTGCAGCCTGAGGCCGGGACTGAAGGACGTCAGCGAGACCATCCGCGTCAGCAGCGTATTGGGGCGCTACCTGGAGCACAGTCGCCTTTACTATTTCCGCAACGGGGGCAAGGAGGCGGTCTTCCTCGGCAGCGCTGACGTCATGCAGAGAAACTTCGATCACCGGGTCGAGGTCGTGTTCCCGGTTGAGAGTCCCGACCATATCCGCTACCTGCGGGATCACGTTCTGCAGTCCTATTTCAAGGACCATTCACAGGCGCGGATCATGCAATCCGACGGGACCTACAAGCGCCTGCATCCAAAGGGCGGCAACAAGCCCCTGGGCGTCCAGGAATGGTTGATGAGCAATCCGTGGAAGAAGGAAGGCTGACCGACCCGTAGAAGTCCGCACCAGACGCGGACGGTCCGACCGGAGTCAAGCCGATCGGACCGCGCCTGGAGGCCTTGCATTCCCCGGATTTCTTCAGATGTACAAGGACGGCTGCACCTCAACCAGCGCTTCCATCGCAGGCCGGGCAAAGTAGTAGCCCTGAAAGAGGCTGATGCCTGACCGGAGCAGCCAGTCGTACTCTTCGGCCTTCTCCACGCCCTCGGCAATCAACGCGATGTTCAGACCGTCGCAGATGGCATGGATGCCGCCCACGATCGTCTGTTTGACGTGGAACTTGTGAACATCGGCAATAATATTCCGGTCCATCTTGATGTAGTCGGGCTGGTATTCGGCCAGCATCCTCAACCCCGAGTAGCCGGTTCCGAAATCGTCGATGGCAGTCCCGAAACCAAAGTCGTGGTAGGTGCGGAAGATATCGGCCACAGACGTATACTGCGCGATCTCTTCCGCCTCACTGACCTCGAAGATGAGGTCCTGCACGGGGAAGCCCTCATGGATGGAGGCCTCCAGCGTGGCATGAACGTTCATCCCAGTGCGCTGGATCGAATTAGGGAAGAGATTGACGTTGAGCCGGGCACGCATATTCAGCCGCTTGGCCATATGGATCGCCTTGAGCCGGCAGGCTTGATCGAAGCGGTACAGGTTCTCCCTGGGCACCCGTGCGAAGATCTCGGCTGAGGATTCCCCGTCGGGGCCGCGCACCAGGGCCTCGAAGGCGATGATCTCGCGCGTCGTTGCGTTGACGATCGGCTGAAACGCGAACGTAAAGTCGAAATCCACACCACCGGCCAGGGCGAACTCATCGCGGCACGACCTCTGGCGGGCCAGCACGGGTGCAAGTCGTCTCGGGCTCGTTCGGACAGGTGTGGTTGGCGCACCGATGCGCCGGTTCCGGCTGCACTCTTCGAGGGTACGAATATTAGTCAACGGTGCTCTCCCACCCCGCGACCCGAACCGCACAAGGACAATGGGGTCTGCGGTCTCACGATCGCCTGGGCTTGGACGTCACTTTCCAGCGTGCTCAAGAAGGTTACCCCGGTGGACGGTGCAAATACACCTAAGAAAGAAGCCGACCATGTGGTCTCTTTTGACCAGATTCACAACCCTTGGGCCCGGTCAAAAGTAGGCACGGGACATCCCGGGGTCCCGGACGGCAGCAGAGACGTGGGATGAAGAGGAGGAAGAGAAGGTAGGCGTGCGCGCCCCTCTTCTCGTTGACATTGCGACGATCTCGGCGCCCCGAACGTATTTGTGCATTCGCGCACAAGCGCCTACTGCGCGGGAACGCGAATAAAGGGCAGTATAATTTCTGACTAATGCCGCTCCCGTTGATGCTGATAGGGATCCTGGTCTTCGGAGTGGGGGCAATCCTCAGCTTCGCTTCCGGGATACGTGCCCTCCAGGCAAGCCGCCGCTGGCCCGACTACCGTCAGCGCCAGAAGTACATCGTCCGAGCCCGTGGATCGCTGATCTTCAGCTTCCTTTCCGCCTTGATGGCCGTGATTGTGCTGGTGCTCGGCCAGGCCAGTCAGGGGCCGGCTGCCCCTGCCCCCGCTGCCACCCAGTCGATCGCCACCCAGGCCGCAACTGCATCTCCGGCCGTGCTGGGTTCGCCTACCCACACCGCTGCACCGACCCAGATCTCCCCCACATCCTTTGTAATCACCCCTTCCCCCGCCGCCGCGGCTACGAGCGGGCTGACCTCAACGCCGGCCCTCCCGATTGCCGTTCAAGCCATGGTCCAAGGCACCGGAACCCCGGAATTCCCCGTTCAGTTCGGACGCCTGCGTTTCTCCACGGAAATCGCCGGTTACCAGCTCATCGCTCCTGGCAACAGTTTCCATAACCCGATCAAGCACATGTACGCAGTGTTTACTTACCAGCCGATCGGGACGCTTGTTCCATGGGCCGCGCTGTGGTATCAGAACGGTCAGCTCAAGCACATTGACACCACATCCTGGAATGCCTTTCCATCCGGCATTGGGGTGACAGACTGGGAACAGGATCGCTCGAAGTGGCAGGAGGGCAGCTACGAGGTCGAGATCTTCCTGGGGAATTCCTGGGAGGCCTCCGGTACGTTTGCGCTGGTAGGCGCGCCTCCGACGCCTTCGACGACGCCGCCGCCCACTAGCACATTCACGCCGCGACCGACCTCGACTAACACCCCACTGCCGACTGCCACGCGCACGCCTGTGCCGACGGCGACGACGCGGCCGACCGCGACCCGGACACCACTGCCGACCGCGACGACGCGGCCGACCGCGACCCGGACACCACTGCCGACCGCGACGACGCGGCCGACCGCGACCCGGACACCACTGCCGACCGCGACCACTGCCCCCACGTCGACCTATACAGCGCTGCCGACCGCAACCACTGCCCCCACGTCGACCCACACACCGCTGCCGACCGCAACCACTGCCCCCACGTCGACCCACACACCGCTGCCGACCGCAACCACTGCCCCCACGTCGACCAATACACCGCTGCCGACTGCGACTAGGACTTCGCTCCCCACCGCGACCATGGCTCCGACCTTAACGAACATCCCGCGGCCGACCGCGACGGCAACGCGCACCGCGACCCCGCGGCCCCTCCTTCAGATACCGGCCGTCCCGACCACGACCCCATCGCCGACATCGACGAACACGCCACTTCCAACATCTACGCCGGCGCCCAGCAAGACACCGCTGCCGTCCGCAACGTTAACCGCGACGAGCACGCCTGCACCGACCGCCTCACCGGCACCCACCCGGACGCCGGTGCCCAGCGCAACGCCCACCGTTTCTCTCACGCCAACAATGACGCCGCTCCCAACCAAGACGCTGACGGCCACCCCGGTCCCCTCGCTGACACCGACCAGGACGGCGCGTCCCACTGCAACCTTAACCTCCACGCAGGCACCCACCAACACGCCGCTGCCGACCGCGACCTGGACATCCACGCCTCTGCCCACCATCACCCCACTCCCGCCGCCGACGCAAACTCCGGCCCCAAGCCCGACGAACACGCCGACTCGAACAGCACGGCCAACCGCGACGTTGGTGCCGTCCGCCACGCCGACCCGGACTCCCTCAGCGACACCGACGAACACGACCATACCGACCGCGACATCGACGCTGCCGCCGATCAATGTCAACATATTCTTCACCGGCACAAAACAGACCGGTGGCCGTATCCCACCGTACAACGCGGAAGTCACGCGGCTGATCCCCGGCGCGGACAATCCGATTGCTGCCAGCCTGGATCAGTACTTCAAGGGTCCGACCGTCGAGGAGCAAGCCCAGGGTCTGATGGTCGTACGCAATGGGTTTGTGACCTATCGCAGGCTGGATCTGGCCAACGGTATCCTGACCGTCTACCTGGCCGGCAATTGCCAGCCAACCGGCACGCCGTACAGCATCGCCCAACCCCTGATCGCCACGTTGAAGCAGTTCCCCGGTGTGCACTACGTCAAGCTCTATGATGAGTACGACCACACGCGCGATCCGCTCAACCGGAATAATTCGTGGCCAGTCTGTGTGGACGTGATCTTCACGCCGACATCGACATTCACGCCGACCGCTTCCATCACGCCGACTCCCGTGCCCTCGGCCACACCGTCGCCCAAACCCACGCGCACCCCGCTCCCGACCGCAACCAACACACCGCTCCCAACAGCCACCCTGGTTCCGTCGCTGACACCGACGACGACGCCGATCCCAACCGCCACGCCGATCCCGTCGAGGACGCCGACGCGGACACCGCAGCCTACGGCAACCTTGGTGCCGACGAACACGGCCACGCCCACCCCGCTGCCCACCGCGAACTCTGATCCCGTCCGAGACTCCTACGCGGACGCCGCTGCCAACCGAAACGCCGACCGGAACTCCGACCGAAACGCCGATCCCATCCAGCACCCCAACCCGGACGCCTCTGCCGACCAGTACGCCGACTTGGACTCCAATTCCGACGGCGACCTCGCGACCGTCATCCACTCCGATTCCAACTCTGACGCCGCTTCCCACCTTGACGTTCACGCCCACAGCCACGCCGCGGCCAACCAACACGCCGACCCTAACACCGACGCGGACGCCGGTCCCCAGCCCGACCATCACGCCGACGAGGACTCCCACGCGCACGCCGCTCCCAAGCCCCACCCCACGGCCGAGCCTTACTCCCAGCGTAACGTTGACGCCGACGACGGTACCGACCGCAACGATCACGCCGACGCCCACCTTCGGTCCAAGGTGCAATCGGGCGGCATTCGTGGGCGACGTGACCATCGTCGACGATACGATCTTCCACTATGGTGAGCCTCTCACCAAGACGTGGAGGATCAGGAACATCGGCACCTGCACCTGGAACAACACCTATCGACTGATCTTGGCGGGCGGTGACAAATTCGCCGGGCCCCAGGCCGTTCCGCTGCCAAGCGACGTGGCTCCCAATCAGACCGTGGACGTGTCGGTGACGCTCACCGCCCCGGGCTCGACCGGGGAGTACCAGAGCTTCTGGCAGCTGCAGGCACCCGATGGCACGCTCTTCGGCGTGGGCGGTCCAGCCAACGGATGGATCTGGATCAAGATCAGGGTGATTCCGCCGCTCCTGAGCACAGCCACCACGGCGCCAACCGCCTCGCCGAGCGCGTCTCCGCAGAGCGCCGCCACAGCGACACGGGCTGCGCCCGCGCCGGCGGTTGATTTCGTTGGCACGGCCTGCGAAGCACAATGGCAGAGCAACGATGGCGTGCTGCCGTGTCCTGGTCAGGACGGCGACCCGCGGGGCTTCGTCATGGCCGGGGATCAGGCAGTCCTCGAAGGTGGATCCACTGCTTCGCTGCCATCACTGCTGACCTTCCCCTCGTCCTCGACGGACGGATACATCCTGGGTCTCTACCCGACCTACCTGGTGCAGCCCGGGGATCACTTCATGGCCTCGGTTGGCTGTGAGCAAAACGCCAGCGCCTGCTCGGTCCTGTTCCGGCTGAGTTACCTGGATTCGAGCGGCGCGGCGCGTGACCTGTGGAGCGTCGGCGAGTTCTATGACGGCAAATATTCGAATGTGGACGTCGACCTGAGCCGACTCGCCGGACAACAGGTGCGGCTCGTTCTCAGCGTCGGCTCCCTCAGCTCGTCCAGAGATGATCGGGCGCTCTGGGTCGGACCTCGGATCGTTCACACGCCGGTCACGCCACCGGTCATCGCCGAGACGCCGACCGCAACGCTGCCAGCGCCCTCTGCGACGGCGAGCGCGACACCTCGGACAGCGGCCATGTCGACTCTGATGGCAGCCACCCCGACCTCGGCGCCAACCCCCACGGCGACGCCCCAGCCGGTTCCAGCAACGCCCACCTCGCCGATCCAGCAGGTCATCGATTCGATCCTTTCGTTCTTCCGCCAATTGTTCGGCGGCAAGTGACAACAAACGGCCACGTTCATCTTGCGAACGTGGCCGTATCTTGCCGGTATGCCGGCGCCCAGAGACCGGGCTCAGGGCGGGGAGGCGAGATCGCCCTCCAGCGGCAGATTCGATCTTCGGGGCTCAAACATCCAGGTTCCTCACGTACTTGGCGTGCGTCTGGATGAAGCGCTTGCGCGGATCGACCGCATCGCCCATGAGCATGTCGAACGTGCGGTCCGCCTCAGCGGCATCGTCCACGGTCACTAGCAGCAGGGTGCGATTCTCGGGATTCATCGTGGTCTCCCACAGCTGCTCGGGATTCATTTCGCCGAGTCCCTTGTAGCGTGAGACGCCAACCTTGTCACCCCCACCCATTTCCTTGACCAGCTTGTCCTTGTCCTTCTCGGTGTAGGCATACTTGACCTGGTTCTTGTGCGCGATACGGTAGAGCGGCGGCTGGGCGATGTACAGATGGCCGTCATCGATCAGGCGCGGCATGTAGCGGAAGAAGAACGTGAGCAGCAAAGTGCGGATGTGGCTGCCATCCACGTCGGCATCGGTCATGATGATGATGCGGCCGTAGCGCAGGCCTTCGATATCAAAGTTGTCTCCGATGCCGGTGCCGAGGGCGGATATAAGCGCCCTGATCTCGTTGCTGGATAGGATCTTGTCGAGGCGGGCACGTTCGGTGTTCATGATCTTGCCGCGCAGGGGCAGGATGGCCTGGAAGTGCCGGTCGCGTCCCTGCTTGGCAGACCCTCCAGCCGAGTCACCCTCGACGATGTAGAGCTCGGTCTTGGAGGTATCACGCTCGGAGCAGTCGGCCAGCTTGCCGGGCAGCGTGAGCGACTCAAGAGCCGACTTGCGGATGACCAGATCGCGGGCCTTGCGGGCCGCATCGCGGGCCCGGGCGGAGGTCAGGCACTTGGCGATGATGGTCTTGGCAGCCTGGGGATTCTCGTCCAGGAAGGTAGCGAAGGACTTCGCCCACGATCTGCTGGACGTAGGTCTGCACCTCTGGATTCATCAGCTTGACCTTGGTCTGCGACTCGAACTGCGGGTCGGGATGCTTGATCGAAACGATAGCCGTCAGGCCCTCGCGGGTGTCATCGCCCGAGAAGTTCGGGTCGGATTCCTTGAGCAGGCCGTTCTTGCGGGCATAATCGTTAACAACGCGGGTGAGGGCGGCACGCAAACCTGTGAGATGGGTGCCGCCGTCGACGGTATTGATGGTATTGGCAAAGGAATAGACCGATTCGGTGAAGGCATCCGTGAATTGGATGGCGGCTTCGATGCCGATGCCCTCAATGTCCTTCTCGACGTGCACCACCGGATGCAGCGTCTCGCGGTTCCGGTTCAGATAGCGCACGAACGAGGTCAGCCCGCCTTCGAAGTAGAAGGTCAGCTCGCGGTCGGCGCGCTCATCCACGAAGTAGATCGTGACGCCGCGCGTGACGAAAGCCATTTCACGGAAGCGCTGGGCAAGCGTGTCGAAGCGGTAATCGATATCTTCCTTGAAGATCTTCTTGTCGTACTTGAAGGCAACCTTCGTGCCGGTTGATCCGTCCTTGACCTTGGCGGTGGCCTTGACGGGTCCCTTGGGGTAGCCGCGCTCGTAGCGCTGGACATGGATCTGTCCATCACGCCGGACCTCGACCTCGCACCACTCCGACAGGGCGTTGACCGCACTGACACCCACGCCGTGCAAGCCGCCGGAGACCTTGTAGCCACCGCCGCCAAACTTGCCGCCTGCGTGAAGCGTGGTCATCACGACCTCAAGGGCGGACTTTTTCTGCGTGGGGTGCATGCCCACCGGGATGCCGCGGCCATTGTCGATCACCGTGACACTGCTATCCGGATGGATCCGGATCTCAATGCGGTCGCAGGCACCGGCCAGGGCCTCATCGATGGCATTATCGACCACCTCGTAGACCAGGTGATGCAGGGCCTTGACATCCGTGCCGCCCACGTACATGCCGGGACGACGACGGACCGCCTCCAGGCCTTCCAGGACCTGGATGTCTTTTGCTTCGTAACTGCCGTTGCTGTTCTTCTGAGCCGCAGGCAAGATTTCCTCCAAGACCTCTCTGTTTGGCTCTTCTCCCCTTTCGCAGCGGGAGAAACCGCCCAGCCCACAGAGAGTCAGATCGAACTACTGGGCGCGCTGAGCAGGTATGCCGGTCCGCAGACGTGCAAGCACCGTCTGAAGCCACGTCGTCATGTCATGGTAATAGACAAAGGATGAGGCCAGCAGGGCGGTCGTGATGAACGCGTGCCCCATGAAGCCGACCAAGGCCAGCCACGAGCCAACTGCCGGCATCGACCAAAGCACATTCATACCGATGCCGATCAGGACGGCGGTCAGGACAAACAGGCTTGTGGCGGGCAGGGTAAACCGCGTCAACTGGAACCCGCCCAGAAACGAGGCAAACGCGTTCTGCTTCCGAACGAAAATCCCATGGGGTGAGAAGAAGACAGGCACGATCAACCAGAGCGAAAAGAAAGCCAGAATCAATATGGCGCCCTCGCCAACGAGCGAGTTGATCGAATACAGGATGTAGAGCAAGACAAAGAGCGGCAGGCCCAGCGTCCAGCTAAGCAGTGACCAGATGGTCGAATACAGGAGCGTCTGTACCACGGCCTGCCCGGCCGCCGGAGTGTCGGACACGACCAGGGCGGCCACCCAGCGGAAGTAGAACCCGCCCAGCATCCAGCCGACGACGGTCAACAGGAGCAGCAGGCCCAGAAGGTTCAAGACCGAGTTGACCTCAAGAACGGCGGGCGTACCCAGCGGGGTCTGCGCGGGCAACCTGCCGCTCATGAGGCTGAAGACACCGATCGGGAACGTGCGCAGGATCGCTAGTAGGTTGAACTCGGAGAAGAACTGTTGGTATGTAACCAGCTGGGCCTGGACCGAGTCTGGCTGAGCCCCCGAACTGGCCGCAAACGTCCCCCACTGCTGAAGGAGGGGTTGGATCAGGCGATCCATGTTCAGGCGCGGGCCAAGCCACAGGAGCACGTCGAGCCCGAGCGGGATCAGAATGACGGCGACATTGCCGGCGATCGCGTCAAAGCCTGCCCTGAGCGAGCCGATTATGCCGGGCGGCGGGGGTATTGCCTGCACTTCCAAGCGAGGAGCCTGCATATCCCATTAATTTTACCATAGCGACCCCTCCTTCGCAAATATGTTCTAACTATGGAGCAGCCTGCGCCCAGGTCGCAAATCCTTAGTAGAATTCATTCCGTGGAACAGACACCCGGTTCCGTCCGGAGGCTGGCGCGCTACCTGCCCGATGCGAACCAGGTGGGGGTGGTGGCCGCCGTTGTGCTGCTCAGTTATGCCTTGACCCACCTGGTCAATGCGCCGGGCATCACGCTTGCGATCCAGCTTCCGGGATTCTATTTCACATATCCCCTGACCCTCGGCACGGCCATGACCCTGGTCGCGGCCGGGCTGACGGCAAGCGGCATGGACTGGCTGCTGCACAGCCATCCAGGCATGGCCGGGCAGCGGACTCTTGAGCACTGGCTGCTCCCCACCCTGACCGCGTTCATCATCGGCGCGCTGCTCGACATCCTGCCAGCCGGCCCGGCGTGGTGGGTTGGCTTTGCGGCCAGCGCCGCGCTCCTGGTCGCGGTGCTCGTGGCCGAATATGTGGCCCTTGACCCGGCTGCCCCCTGGTATCCACTGGCATCCGCCGGACTGATTGCATTATCGTATGCGCTGTTCCTGCTGCTCATGATCGCCCTCCGGCTGGGAGGCGCCCGGCTCTTCCTGATCCTGCCGGCTGTTTTTCTGGCGTCGGGGTTGGTCGCCTTGAGGACGCTCCATCTGCGGCTCGGCCGCAAATGGGAATTTCCGTGGGCAGTGGGCATCGGTCTCATCTGCGCACAATTGGGGGCTGGCCTCCACTACTGGCCGCTGAGCCCGCTGCAGTTTGGGCTGCTCTTGCTCTCGCCGCTATACGCCCTGACCGCCCTGGCTGTGAGGTTGGGAGAAAACGTGCCGATGAGGAGCGCCCTGGCTGAGCCGGCGTTGATCCTGGCCGGACTCTGCACGGCGGCGATCCTGCTCCGCTGAACCGGGCTGAGTCCACGACCAAACAGGGACGAGCATTGATCGGGTCCGACGCGAGCCGATGGAGCGACTGATCCTGACCCATGAGCAATGGAACCGCATGCGGTCGCACGTGGAGTTCGAGCAGACCGCAGGAGGCATGCGGCCTGCTGGCTGGAATTGGCGAGATAGTCCGTGAGGTCCTGCAAATCTCGAATCAGAACCAGAGCGAGACGAGCTTTAGGATGGATCCGGTCAAACAGATCCGGGCTTTCAACTGGATGGAATCCAACGGCCTGGACCTCATCGGCATCTATCATTCGCATCCGGCCGGGCCGGAGACCGGCGCACCCGGCAAGCCCAAGCCCTCACCGACCGATCTGGCCCAGGCGGCGTATCCAGTTGCGTACATCATCTGGTCGCGCCCGGAGGGCATCTGGCAAGCTCGCTGTTTTTCGATCGAAGACGGCCGCGGATTGGAAGTAGAATTGCAAATTGAGAACCCTCGGTAAGTGCGCCAGAGCAGTGGACCGCTGGACTTGAGTTGCCTGATACCAATCCCATGCAATTACTGATCGACGCCAGCGTGGTGCTGCTGGCCTACATCTTCGGTTCGATACCCTTCGGTCTGCTCATCGTCAAGGTGGGCACCGGCAAGGACATCCGTGCTGTTGCCAGCGGGCGGACCGGCGGCACCAACGCGGCCCGGGCTGGGGGTGCGGTTGCCGGTGTGCTCACCGCACTGATGGATGCCCTGAAAGGTGCGGCTGCCGTCTGGGTTGCGCAGGCCGTCGCTCCGGGCAACGACTGGCTGCACGTCCTGGCTCCCATCGCCGCCGTCCTGGGTCACAATTACTCCGTGTTTCTCACCGAGCGCGATGCCAGGTTCCGCCTGCGTTTTCGCGGCGGCGCGGGCGGCGGGCCCACCGTGGGCGGTGCATTTGGATTGTGGTGGCCCTCAGCGCTCATCGTCCTGCCGCTCGGGGCCTTGGTGTTCTTCGGGATCGGCTATGCATCCGTCACGACCATGAGCGCGGCCCTCATCATCACTGCCATCTTCGCGGTGCGGTACGCCATGGGGCTGGCGCCTCTGTCCGACGTGTTCTATGGCGTCATGGCCTTCATACTCCTGGTGTGGGCACTCCGGCCGAACATCCGCGCGCTGATCGAAGGCAAGGAGCGCTTTCACGGCTGGCGCCCTTGGAAGAAAGGGGCCGAAGCGCCGTTCTCGGTCCGGAGCCCCGAGAGGAGCAGCCCGGAGTTCGCCGACAATGCACCTCGGTCGAGGTCACAAGTACGGCGGACGCGCACCAAAGCAGCCTCCAAGAGGACGGCGACTTCGAAGCGGTAGGAACCTTGCGCCGCAAGGTCGATGGAAACGCAACGGTGGCGACCGGGTCGGTCGCCACCGTGATTTATGGTTGAGTTGTTGGCCGGCTCAGATCAGTTCTGACGCGACTTCCTCATGAGCGCCTGCATATTGCGCCGGTGCAGAGACTGAGCCAGCCCTCCGAGATAGACGCGACTCTTGCCGCTTTCCTCCAGACTGCTGATCTCCGGAGCGTTGTCGGCGGTCTTGCGCCGGGCGGCGACCTTGGCAGATTTCTTGATGTTGGCGAGGTAGGTCAGGTTCTCCTTGACGGCGGCGTCGATCTCGCCTCGCAGGATTATATCGCCGTGCCCCTGCACGATGTTCTCAAGCCCCATGCGGCCGATCCGGCGGATGGACGCGCCGATCTCGTCGATGTCGCCATCCACAATGCTCGGCACCGGCATGAAGGCATCGCCGGCAAAGAGGACGCGGTCTTCCTCGACCAGGATCGTGATCCCGTCCTCGCTGTGACCAGGGGCAAGCATCATAGTCAGGTTCTTCTTGCCGACCCTCAAGCTCATTTCGCCGCTGTCAAAGGTGATGTGCGGCAGGACGATCTTTACTTGCCGGAAGGCCGGGTTCTGGCGGCTGGCGACCTCGAGTGAGGGAATGCCTCGCTCTGCCAGAAGCTCACGGCAGCGGGCGTGAGCGATCACGGTCGAGGCCGGAAAGAAGCAGTTGCCCCAGGCGTGGTCGGCGTGGTAGTGCGTGTTGATGACATACCGGACAGGGACACCCAGCTCATGTTCAATGAACTCGCGGATGCTCAGCGTCTCATCAGGCAACGCCAGGGTATCGATAACCACGGCCCATTGCGGGCCGGCGACCACGCCGGCGGTCACCTGTGCGTAGACCTCGCTTTGGAACCAATATACGTTTTCGGAGACGCGTTCGCGATGCATGCTTGATCCTCAGACTGTCAGTCCATAGATAGCACAAGCACAGCCCCAAGTCAAGTTGTATAGACAAATGCGCAGGGTCAATGGCGAGGTGCAAGCCGCCGGTTCTAGACGCTTGGAGCCACGTACAGGATCACGGTGAGGAATTGCGCCAGCGCACCCAGGATCACAAAGATGTGCCAGACCTCGTGAAAGCCGAACTTGCCTGGGACAAAGTCCAGGATCTTGGTTGCGTAGACCGCCGCACCGAGCGTATACAAGATGCCACCCACTGACAGCCAGATCAAGGCGCCGACGGGCAGCACGGCGAGCAGTTCCCGAATGCCGAAAATGATCAGCCAACCGAGTACAAGGTAGATGGCTGTGTTCAGCCAGCGCGGTGCCCCCATCACGAACATCTTGATGCCGATTCCCGTCAGTGCCAGCACCCAGACGATGGACAGCAAGCCCCATCTCCAAAAGCCCGAGAACATGTTGTAGCAGAAGGGGGTGTAGGTGCCGGCGATTAGGAGATAGATGGCGGCATGGTCCAATTTGCGCAGCACGGCGGTCACCCGAGGCTTGGCGCTGACCAGATGGTAAGTCGCGCTCGCTGAGAACAGTAGAACAAGCGTGACCCCGTAGATCAGCAGCGAGACCTCCTTGCCGATGTTGGAATGACCGATCACAAGGAGTGCGATCAGGCCGACGACGGCCACAATCGCGGCCACCAGGTGGCTCAGCCCATTTACGGGTTCCCGGATTCGCACAATCAATCGAGATAGCACTTGCATCCAGTACCTCAGGCTTGCATCGAGTTGAAGGCCGGCCTAGCGCGGGCCCGTGCGACCAAACTGCCGTTCCAGCGTTTGGACCGATAGATGGATCATCGTCGGCCGGCCATGCGGGCAGGTCCGCGGCGATTCGCAGCTCTCCAAGTTTGCCAACAGGCTGCGCTGCTCCTCGGGCGAAAGAGAGTGCCCCGCTTTGACCGCCATACGTTTGCAGACCCGGGCCGCGATCTTCCGCTCCACCTCGTTCTGTAGAGGCGTCTCGTCTTCCTCGAAATCGTCGACCACGGCGCGCAGCGCGGCGGAGGGATCGCTCCCCGCGAACAGGGCCGGCATCGCGCGAACCTGGAATGTGTTCGGCCCAAAGTCCTCCACTTCAAATCCGAAATGCTGCAGGATCGGCAGTTGGGAGGCCAGCAGGGCGGCAGCCTGGGGCGGGAACGTGACCGCAGCCGGCGTCAGCAGACTCTGGGAGGGGATCTTCTTCATATCGTGCTGCCCCATCAGCTTCTCGAAGAGGACCCGTTCATGCGCCGCATGCTGGTCGATCAAGTAGAGACCATCCGGACCTTCGGCCACAACGTAGGTCGCGCCGATCTGCCCGACAAGACGAAGCAGCGGAAGATGATCGGCAGCCGGCAACTGCTGTTCGACCTCAGCCGGTTGACTTGTACCGGGCCCCGCCTCGGGATGCGCCAGCGCCCAGGCCGGGTCAGGCCCTCTGCGATCGGGCTGCCAGAGCTGTTGCCCCATCTGCGGGACAGGCGCGTAGGC
This sequence comes from uncultured Chloroflexia bacterium, assembly GCA_963739265.1. Classification (GTDB taxonomy): domain Bacteria; phylum Chloroflexota; class Anaerolineae; order Anaerolineales; family Villigracilaceae; genus Fen-1038. The sequence goes on along the minus strand of CAVTZR010000004.1, from coordinate 264,073 downwards.
GAGCAGGGCGCGGCGCACTGCGCGCTGGACAAAGCTGAAAACACGATCGGGATCTCTGAAGCGGACTTCGGCCTTGGCCGGGTGCAGGTTCACGTCAACCGCGGCCGGCTCCATTTCAATGAACAATGCCCCGAGCGGGTAGCGGCCGACCATCAGCATCGTGTGATACGCCTGGATGAAGGCCGTGCTCAAAGGCGTATCCTGCACCCAGCGGCCGTTGACGAAGATGCATATGTCCTTGCGGTTGGATCGAGTGAGCGAGGTCGGGCTGACGTAGCCGGTCAAACGGATGCCCGGCTCTTCTGCAGTGACTTCGAGCAGCTCCCGGGCCACCTCCACCCCGTAGAGAGCCGCCAGGATCGCCCGGCGGTCTCCGTCGCCGGAGGTTTGCAGTGTGACATTGCTGTCCTCGGCCAACCGGAAGCGAACCTGCGGATACGCCAGTGCATACCGCGAGAGGAGTGTATCGACGGCTCGTCGTTCGGTCACATCGGTCTTCAGAAACTTAAGGCGGGCCGGGACGTTGTAGAAGAGGTCCTGCACCCGCACGACCGTACCGGCCGGGGCGCCAACAGCCTCGACGCCGCCGGCCCGGCCTCCTTCGACCCGCAGCCGTGCGCCGTGGTCGGCCTTGGCGGCTTTGGTCGTGATCGTCATTCGCGAGACGGACCCGATCGAGGCGAGTGCCTCCCCCCGAAAGCCGAGCGTCGCAATGTGGAAGAGATCCTCTGCCCTGGCAAGCTTCGAAGTGGCGTGGCGTGAAACGGCGAGTGCCAATTCGTCGGAGGGAATGCCGCTGCCATCATCAGCAACCTCGATGAGACGGCGTCCTGCCTCCGCGACCGTAACAGTCACGCTGCGGGCGCCGGCGTCGAGGGCGTTCTCCATTAATTCCTTGACGACCGATGCGGGACGCTCGATCACCTCGCCCGCGGCAATCTGCGATGCGACCTCGGCGGAGAGCAGGCGAATCGGCATTGAATCATTATAACGCGGCGCATCCAGTAAGGCTCCCGTGAGGCTGAACGTGCGATGAGGTCTTCGATTGGGTGCGATGCGCGGCAACCGCTGGAATGGCGCGGATCCTCGATCAGTCCCCAAGTTCGTCGATCCGCAGGGGGATCCTTGGCTCGATTAGACCGGCTTGTTGAATCGGGAAACGATCAGGTGCCCGGCGGCTGCTGCTCCCAGCCTTCCAGATGCAGCACGCGAACACACCAATCGGCAAAACGCGGCGGCAAGAGGTTGAGATATATCAGCCCGATGCCAAGGATCGGGACGATGACCTCGGGATCGCGCCGTCGAATGGCGCCGAGGGTGGCACGCGCCACGCTCTCGGGCGACAGCTTGGGAGAAATCCAGGGTACGCGCAGGTTGGCGATCATCAGCGTATCGACGCGTCCCGGGTAAACGCTCGTAACGCAAACGCCGGTGCCATGCAGATCCTGCCGCAAAACGTCCCCCAGGGCGGTCAGCGCGAACTTGGCGGCGGCATAAGGTGCGTCGATCGGCAAGGCCTTGCGTCCATCGAGAGAATTCATCAAAACGATGTGACCGGAGTGGCGGGCCAGCATGAACGGGAGCACGCGGAGTACGGGCCGCAACGCCCCGAAGAAATCCACATCCATCGCTCTTTCAAAATCCGCTTGTTTGAGGGTCGCAACGGGGCCCCGCACATAAAGCCCGGAACTTGCCACCAGGATGTCGATCTGGCCCCACGTGTCGATCGTGCGTTGAACCAGCCCGTCGACCTCCGCGTCCCGGGTCACGTCGGTTTGCACGGCCCGCGATTGACCGCCCCGGCCGTTGATCTCTGCTGCCAGCGCCTCGAGCGCCGCGACATTGCGAGACGCAAGTACGACTCGTGCACCTGCCTTCGAAAGGAGGATGGCCAGGGCGCGCCCGATGCCGCTCGAAGCACCGGTTACGATCGCGGTCTTGTCTTTCAGGAACTGGGGATCAGCCATGCCTCGGGCTAGACCCGCCTGACCTCTTCCATTTCCATTCCGTCCACCAGGGTGTCGGTCAGTTCCTTCCTGGGTCCGCTGTGCAGCGCGACCGAACCATGGCCCGGCAGGACCACGATGACCAGCTTGTCGAAGGGTCCCCGCCTGGTGAAGGTCTCGGACCGGAAGACGGCAGAGAGCAATTGGAGGCCGCCCTCGCGCACGCCGCAGGGAAAATCGATCTCCGGGAATCGCTCCATGTCTGGAGAGACGATCTCCAAGCGCGCCGGATCCATGATGGTTCCCCGCTTGGGTTGCATGTGAAAGTGGTCGATGGCAGTCACCTTGGGCCGCATCCCGGCAGGCAGGATGTCGATCGTGCGCTGCGTGGCAAAGTGCTCACGCAGATAATTCAGGAAGCCGTCGTACGTGCTGACCAGCCCGGCATTGATGAGCGCACCGGCCAGATAGATCAGCCCATTCTCGTGAGTTTCGATGGAGGGCGCAGTGTACTTTACGGGGCAGTTGACCGGCACCGCCTGGACATACCCGGTCCAGGTCAATTTGCGGATGGGTATGATCTGCCCAAGCAACGGATCCGGGCTGACCTTGACCTTGTCACCGCCGGTCGTGGTGACCCCCATGATCCTCAGCTCGGGATCGAGCTGGCTGCGCATCCCCTCCCCCATGGCGCCGCGTTCCAAAAACCTCAGCACGGTTTTGACGTGATCCGCGGAGCCGTACTCATGCAGGTAGACCTCGTTGTCAATGATGCCGGCCTCACCCAAGCGGCGGGCTGCCTCGGCGATATCCCGGTGAACCGGTGATGCGGACCAAACCTCCCAGGTGAGTTGGGGATCCTCGTCGGTGCCTTCCGCGAAGTTGACCTTTTCCGCACCGGCGTGCGTGAGGATCCTCAGAGCCAGGCTGTCGAAGATCTGGTCCGAAGAACCTTCCAGGATGCGATAGTTGCCCGCCATGCTTCCCCAAAGGACGCGGGAGAATCCGGCGCCGCCGCCAGACTTTTCGAACACCGCGCCGAAGTGAGAGGCCTTCCTGAGCAGTTGTTCGCGGGCCAGATCGAAGAGATCGCCGTCCGGGATCCGATCCACGACGGTCATCATGAACACGCTGGCCCGAGGTTTGGGCAGCTTGCCATAGATGTCGAAGGGACTGAACTCCTGCTCAAGTGTCTCGCCGAATCCAATGGCCAAATGGGCCACCCGACCGAGCTCAGTCGGCTGGCGGGGATTCTCAACAAAGAGGCATCCTTTGCCGAGCATCCTCTGCCGCAGTTCCTGGAGGATCTGCGCCTCAAGCGGTGTGCGCGGCTGCATCGCGATCCAGATGTTGATCGGCCTGGGACGCCACACATACCGCTCCGGCATTCCCTGCATTTGCGATCCGGTGATCGGAGAGGTTTGGACACTATTGCCCACGTTCACACCATCTTTCTTCTGAGATACGATAAGCCTGGGCTGCTTGATGCTGCTCTACCTAAGTAGAAGGTGAGACCTGGTTCGGTCCGTATTCCATCGTCGTAAGATATGAGGAGGGTTCGCCAGAGGCAGACGCAATTATACAATGACCCGACCCGCTGCCTCGCACGGCCGGGCGCATCATATCCGATCATGAGACATAGCCTCGTTCGAGTCATCTGGATGTTCGTGCTGCTTGGCGCATGCAGCCAGGCGCCTGCCCCGGCTGTCCCGACTCCCAGCCCGGCACCGTCCGCAACGGCAACACCCTCACCCAGGCCGAGTTCTACACCGAGTCCCTCGCCAACTCCGGATCCCTACCGGGCCTACACGATCGACTATCTGCGCTCGAGGATCTACGGCGGCGGCCAGCTCGAGATCGTCCAAACACTGGGCAGCTACCCCTCATTCACCCGCTACCTGATCCGTTATCCAAGCGAAGGCCTGAAGATCTACGGCTTCATGGACGTGCCCAGTGGCCAGGGCGCATTCCCGGTGATCATCGCCCTGCACGGGTATATCGACCCCTCGCTATATCAAACCCTGGACTATACCACCCGTTACGCCGACGCATTGGCCGGGTCGGGTCACCTGGTGATCCATCCGAACCTGCGCGGGTATGCGCCCTCCGATAGCGGCGACAATCTGTTCCGGGTGGGCATGGCGATCGATGTTCTGAACCTGATCGCAATCGTGAAAGCCCAGGGCGGCACACCGGGTGCACTTCAGGCGGCCGACCCCGGCCGCATCGGCATGTGGGGCCACAGCATGGGCGGCGGAATCACAACCCGCGTCCTGACAGTCAGCGGAGACGTGAAGGCCGCGGTTCTCTACTCGCCGATGAGCGGTGACGAGGCCAAGAACTACGCCGCCATCGGAACCTGGTCGGGCGAACAACGAGGCCAGCCGGAACGATCCGTGCCCGCAGACGAGCTGCAGCTGATCTCGCCCATGTACTATTTCGACTATATCCAGGCTGCGGTCAGCATAAACCACAGCACCACCGATCCGCTTGTGCCGCTGCAGTGGTCCGAGCTGACCTGTGGCCAGATGCAGGCGCTGGGGAGAAACGTCGAGTGTCATTACTATCCAGGCATGCCTCACACGTTTGAGGGGCAGGGGGACGCCCAGTTCATGCAGAACACGGTCCAGTTCTTCGACCGGTATCTGCGGGCGCCGTAGAGCGCCCTCAGCGCCGGTGTCCACGCTGGCTGCTTGCACAACATCGGAAAGGTATAATCATCGCGTGCTTTTCACCACCATCCTGTTCGATCTGGACGACACGCTCTACCCGGCCTCCACCGGATTGTGGCCGGTTCTAAAGGAGCGCATGAACCGGTACATGATCGAGCGCTTGAACATCCCGCCGGCCGAAGTGCCTCGGCTGCGTGAACTGTATTTCGCCACCTATGGAACCACGCTGCGGGGAACTCCAAGCCAATTTGCAGGTCGACGAACGGGACTATTTGGCCTACGTGCACGATGTCCAACTCGAGGACTATCTTCGTCCGGACCCGGTTCAGAAGGATGTGCTCGCCTCACTTCCGACCCGGAACCTGATCTTCACGAACGCGGACGCCAATCACGCCCGACGGGTGCTGCAGATCCTAGAGATCGAGCGGTACTTCGCGGCGGTGATTGATATCAATCGCATGCAGCCATACTGCAAGCCCAGCCCCGAAGCGTTTGCGCTGGCCATGCAGACTGCCGGAGAGTGTTCCCCCACCAGGTGTGTGATGATCGATGACCTGCCCCACACCACCCGCGCCGCAAAGTCGCTGGGCCTCTACTCCCTGCTCTATGGCGCCGAAAGCAGTGGGTCCGATGCCGACGCGGCATTCAGCGACTGGGGCGCGCTGCCTGGTCTGCTGAATGGAAAGAGTCCCTCAACGCGCTGGGCCGCCTGACCGCCGCGGCTGACCGAAAAGGACATCAAGTTCCTACACAGTCCTTACACCTTTCATACAAGCGTTTCATCGCACATTAATGCCCTGATGGTATTCTCGTTCCCGCGAATCGCATAAGGGCGAAGTCTCGCAGGAGGTATTCGTGAGCAAGACCTTACAGATCGTTATGCTGGTGGTGGTCGGAGGAGCGCTGTTGGTTGGCGGCTTCTCGGGCGGTTTCATCGCCGGCCATCTGCTGCCATTGGACGCGGCCGCACCCGTCAGCGTTTCATCGGCCCCGTCGGCTCCAACGGTTTCCCCAGATACCCAGTCCGCGACGCCGCAGGACCTGCAGACGCTCTTCAAGCCCTTCTGGGAAGCCTGGCAGCTCATTCATCAGCAGTATGTCGACCAGCCCGTGGACAACACCAAACTCATGCAGGGTGCCATCAACGGGATGATCAACTCGCTCGGTGATGCGCACAGCACGTACATGGATCCTGCAACCTACCAGCAGGCCACGGCCGACCTGGCCGGCTCCTACGAGGGCATCGGCGCGACCGTGGATACGACCGGGAGTTTCCTGACGATCGTCAGCACGTTCGCCGGCTCGCCGGCCGCGGCGGCCGGCATTGAGTTCGGGGACCAGATCATCGCCGTCGACCATCAGGACATGACCGGCATCAACCCGGAACTGGTGCGGCAAAAAGTGATCGGCCCCGCAGGCACCAACGTGCATTTGACGATCGACCGCCCCGGCCAGGCAGCGCCGCTCGAGTTCGATATCACCCGCGCCAAGATCGACATTCCCCAGGCAAGCGGCAAGATGCTCCCCGACGGCATTGCCTACGTTCAAGTCACGACGTTCGGTGAGACCACGACCAAGGAACTGACCGCGGCCCTTCAAACATTGCTGGCGCAGAAACCCAGGGGACTGATCCTGGATCTGCGGGACAATGGCGGCGGCTTCGTGCAGACCGCGATCGAGGTGGTTTCGCAGTTCCAGGGCAGCGGCGTGGTGTTCTATGAGCAGCCCGCTGACGGCAGCAAGAAAGCCTACAATGTGATCTCGGGTGGCCTGGCCACCAAGATTCCCATGGTGGTTCTGGTCAATGAAGGTACGGCTTCGGCCTCGGAGATCACAGCCGGCGCCCTCCAGGACTACGGACGCGCCAAGCTGGTCGGCGTGGCTTCCTACGGCAAAGGTTCGGAACAGATCTGGACCCCGCTCTCCGACAATGCCGGGGCAGTGCGGATCACCGTGGCCCACTGGTTTACCCCGAATGGGCGCCAGATCGACAAGAAGGGCCTCACGCCGGACGTTTACGTTCCAATGACCCTGGATGACCGCAGGGCCGGCCGCGACCCGCAGTTGGATGCAGCCGTACAGGTATTGATGGCGGAGCTCAGCGGCTCGCCCATCCCGACCTCGGTGCCGACGCCCACGCCGTTCCCGACACCGTAGTGAACGCTCCGTTGGGAGCCGAATAGGAGGCAGAATGTTCTTCTTCGATCCAAACTACCTTTGCTTCATGGCACCGGCCTTCATACTCATGGCCCTGGCCCAATGGTACGTGAATTCGGCCTACAGCAAATGGGGCCGCGTTGCCGTGCGCAGCGGGCTGACCGGTGCGCAAGCGGCCCAGCGCCTGATCATGAACGGCGGACTGCAGGGCGTGAGCATCGATCGGATCGGCGGAAAGCTGACCGACAACTACGATCCCCGCACCAAGGTGCTGCATCTTTCGCAGAACGTGGCCGACATGCCTTCGATCGCAGCCGTCGCTGTGGCAGCACATGAGCTCGGTCACGCGATGCAGGACTCGGACGATTATCTTCCGCTGCGATTCCGGGCGGCACTTGTTCCGGCGGTGAGCATCGGCTCGTGGCTGGGATGGATCCTCATCTTCGCCGGCATTCTCCTGGGCCTCGCCCAGCTGGCGTGGGTGGGCATCGCCGTATTCTCCGGCGGTGCGATCTTTGCGTTGGCGACGCTGCCGGTCGAGCTGAACGCGTCGGCGCGCGCCAAGCGGCTGCTTGCTGAGACGGGCATCGTGAGCGGCGAGGACGAGCAAGGGGGCGTTAACAATGTCCTGAACGCAGCCGCCTTGACTTACGTTGCCGGCCTGCTTACTGCCGTGCTGCAGCTCCTTTACTTTGTCAGCCTCGTCGGCGGTTTTGGTGGCAGGCGACGAGCCTAATCCACGGTCGCAACAAGGTCTGTATCGTAGGACCCTCTTGCGGTTGAATGCCGCGGGAGGGTCTTCGCTTCTTTGGCCGCCTGGTACCGAGGCATCACTCCGGCTCAAAAGACAAGTTGTTATAATCCCTCGGCAATGCCGAAGTTCCTGATCATTATCATCGCCCTGCTGGCGATCGCCCTCGTTGTTTTCAGCTTCTCGGAACTGGAAGAGATCACTGCAACGCTGCACCAGGCGCACCCATGGTTCCTGGCGCTGGCGGTGCTCGTCGAGGGCGTCTGGCTCTTCGTGCTGGGCTGGATATTCCAGTCCATCTATGCTGCGCTCGGATTAAGGGAAAGCCGCGAGCGCATGACCCTCCTGGCTCCCGCCAGCATGTTCCTGAACATCGTCACCCCCAGCGCGGGAGTTGGCGGATTGGCGCTGTTTCTGGCGGATGCCCGCCGTCGTGGGCACGCCTCGGGGAAAGTAGCGGTGGCAGGCGCGCTGTACCTGCTGCTGGATGAAGCCGCCTTCCTCTGTGTGCTGGCAGTCGGCATCGCCGTGCTGATTCCGCCGCGGTCACCTCGGAGCAGGTGAGATCGGCGCTTCCCTGATCCTGCTGGCCGTTGCATGTGTCCTCGCTTCCATCCTGTATCTCGCCTATCGATCGCCCGCGGCGCTCGGGCGCGCGCTGGCGGCTTCGGCCAGGATCCTCAATCGGATCGTGCGGCCGTTCGTCCGGCGCGAATGGCTTAGCGAGACCCGCGCCCACGAATTTGCGGCGGAGGTTTCCTCCGGCCTTGGATCCCTCCCCCAGAGGCCGTTCAATCTGATCCGACCCTTCCTGCTTTCCCTGGCCAACAAGGTCCTGCTGATGGGCGTCCTCGTCTTCAGTTTCCTTTCCTTCGATGTGACCTTCACGGCCGGTACGATCGTGGGCGGATTCTCGATGGCGTACCTGTTCCTGATCGTTTCTCCCACTCCCTCAGGCATCGGCGTGGTGGAAGGAATCATGCCCCTGGCCCTTCGCACCCTGGGCGTCGACTTTGCGCAGGCCGTGATCGTGACGCTTGCCTATCGGGGCATTACCTTCTGGCTGCCGCTGGCCGTCGGCGCGCTGGCGCTGCGCTTCCTCAACCTTAACGGTTCCGCCTCGCACGACCTGCAGTCTTACGGAACAAAATGAGGCGACAACTATGCTGGTAGTTGTGGTGAAATTGATTCACGTGCTCTCTGCGATCACAGCCGTGGGGGCGAACATCACCTACGGGATCTGGATCTACCGCGCTTTGGCCGAACCGAAGAACCTGGCTTTCGTTCTAGGAAATATCAGTTGGATCGATCGGCGCGTGGCAAATCCATGCTGCGCCCTGCTGCTGATTACCGGACTGATCATGGCTTTCACGCTGCCGGTCCCGCTGACCACGCCTTGGTTATTGACGGCTCTCATCCTCCACGTTGCCGCGGCGCTTTTCGGCGCGCTCGGATACGCGCCGGTCGTGAGATGCCAGATCCAGCTGCTGGAGAGCGAAGGCTTTGATTCCCCGGCCTATAAGGCGATCGCCGGCCGGAGCACACTTCTCGGCCTGCTGGTGACGCTCGACGTAGTCATCATCGTCTTCCTGATGGTGGTCAAACCGCCCTTGTGGGGCTAGACCTGCATCACAAGAAGAGAGGCTGTGCGCCGGGCGCACAGCCTCTCTTTGTTTATCCAGAGTTCGGGGTATTCAGCCCAAAGTAGCCTTCTCCAGGAACGCCGCCAGCTTATCGTAGGTCTCGGTCGATAATCGCGCAGTGCCCAGCGTTGACTGCTTGCGCAGTTTTTCGATCCGGCAAGCGGGGAAGGATGCACTCTCGATCTCCAACTCGACACCGGGATGGGTGAAGACCGTCAGCGCCTTGATCGGCACGACGACCTCGGCACCCAATTCCCTCTGGAAGCGCTGCCCGAGTTCTTCCGCCTGGGCCGGTGCCACGATGGCTGGATCGCCCACGCGCGGCTCGACCATATAGCGCAGAGCCCGCCCGATGGTCATGGCCTCCTTCCAGTGGCCATCGCGATAGGAGAAGCTCCCGCTCAGGTTGACCACTTCGAAGGCCGTCACACCAGCCGGCGTCAGCAGCAGATGATCGCAAGGCAAGGCCGGGTAGTGGTAGATCCGATAGTGATCGTCGAACGCCTTGAGGGCCTTATCCAGGCTTTCTTCCGGCCGTGGCTTCCGGATCCAGCGATTGGCCAGGTAAATGCCGACCATCGCCGTACTGGCACCGACGATCAAAAGGATTAGTGAAAGCGTCGCCGTTCCGGGCAGGAACAAGGGGACAACCACGCTGGCCAGCAGGACGACCAGTCCGCCTACGCTGGCAAAGTTGGCCAGCGAGGCGCGCGCATTCAGCTTCTGGCGGTCAATGTATATCTTCATGGCACCTGATACAGCCTCCGGTGGACCGGCACCAACAGGTCATACAGCTCGCGGTACTCGTGATACAGGGCATCGTAGCGCCCCCAACGCGAGCTGTCGGGCTCGAACTCGCGGCGAATCTTGATCAGATCGTCGACCGCATCCATGCCCGGATAGATACCCAGGCCGACGGCCACGGCCAGCGCCGCGCCGGTCGCACCGGCCTCCAGATGGTTCCGGACCACGCGAATCGGACGGCCGGTCACATCGCTGATGATCTGCACCCAGACCGGACTGTTGCAGCCTCCACCGATTGCATTGAATCCGTCGATCCGGAAGCCGGTCCCCTCCATGGCCTCGCAGATCCACCGGAGATGGTAGGCCACGCCCTCCATCACTGCCCGTGCCATATGGTTCTTGTTGTGGCTCATGGTCATCCCAATGAAGCCGCCGCGGGCATAGTGGTCCAGGACCGGGGCGCGTTCACCCGAGAGCCAGGGCAGGAAGATCAGCTTTTCCGATCCAGGCGGGACTGAAGCCGCCTCAGCACTGATCAGCTCGTAGCTGGACCTTCCCGTCCGGGCGGCGATCCGCTTCTCCTCCTGGCACAGCACATCGCGGAACCACATCAGGGCCCCGCCTCCGGTCTCCATCTCTCCGGCAATTATGTACTTTCCCGGATCGATGTGGTTCAGACCCCAGAACGGCTTCACCGGATTGTTGCGGAATGTGGAGGTCGAGACACCGATCCAGGTCGCGGTGCCGATGCAGAGATGCACCTTGCCCTCCCGATTTGCACCGGCGCCCGACTGGGCCACCGCCACGTCCCCGGCGCAGATAACCACGGGGGTCCCCGCCCTCAGCCCGGTTTGTTTCGCGGCTTGAGGGGTGATTTCGCCGATCACCTCCGTGCAAGGGAACGCAGGTGGCAGTTTCTCGATCGGGATGCCAAGCTCCTTGCAGACCTCCTGCGACCACTGCTTGGTGTAGGGGTTGAAAAGAAAATAGACCGATGCCCCAACCCAGTCGATCGCGATCCGGCCCGTGAGCTTGAAGAGGATGTACTCCTTGCAGTCGAGCAGATACGCGGTCTGGTCCCAAATGTCCGGCCGCTCCTCTTTGAGCCACAGGATCTTGGGGATGCTGTCCTTGGCCGTGGGAATGTTGCCCGTGTGCTTGAAGAGGAATGCCGGCATGTCGCCGGCGGTCACGCGGTCGGCCTGCTTGATGCTGCGCAGGTCGAGCCAGGAAAGCATGGGGGTCAGAGGCCGGCCCGCCTCGTCGACCGGCAGGGTGTTCCACATCTGGGCGGACACGCCCACGCCGAGGATGTCCCTCGGGTCAATGCCGGATTCGCGGATAACCTGGCGGGAGGTCGCCGCCACCACCCGCCACAACTCGTCGGGATCCTGCTCCACCCATTCCGGGCGCGGGTAGGAGATCCCGTACGAACGATAGACCGAATGTACAACTGCGCCCTTCAGATCGCAAAGCACCGCCTTGTTGCCCCCGGTGCCGGTGTCGTGAGCCAGGATGTATTTTCTTCTTGTTGGCACGCTGCCGCTCCCACTTCTTCGAGTCTATATCCCCAGGGTTTCCTTCACGTACCTCCCAAAAGTCGCGAATGAACAGGCTGTTCTGATCTGGCGTGCCGACCGTGACACGGATGAAGCCTTTCGGCATGTTGTGGCCGCTCATCGGGCGGATGTAGATGCCTCGTTCGGCCATGCGGTCGCGGATCTCGAGCGAATCCTTGTCGAGCACGCTCGCATCGATCAGGACGAAGTTGCCTTCCGAGGGGAAAGCCCGCAGCCCGGGCATCTTGTTGATCTCATCGTGGATATAGGCGCGGCCCTCGAAGGATGTTCTCCCGCTTGCGCCGCTGGTCGTCCACGTCATCCAGTCCCGCCAGCGCCGCCGCGAGGGTGATCACGCCCACGTTCCAGGGGATCCGAACTCGGTTGAAGTACGTCGCGAGGGACGGGTCACAGAGCAGATAGCCCAGGCGCAGGCCGGCCAGGCCAAAAGCCTTCGACAAGGTCCGGTTGACAACCATGTGCGGGTACTTGGCGATCAGCGGCGCACGGCTGGCAACCTTGTTCTCCAGCTCATAGTAGGCCTCGTCGAAAAAGGTCGGGGTTCCCAGGTCGAGGATGCGCAGCAGGTCTTTTTCCTCGATCTGATTGCCGGTGGGGTTATTGGGTGAACAGACAAAGATCAACTTCGTGGCCGGTGTGACCGCCTTCAACATTCCGTCCACATCCCAATAGAAGTTGGAGAGCATCGGAACGGAAACGAGGCGTTGCCTCCGGCCACCCGCACGCGTGCGGCGTACATCGGGAAGGTCGGAACGGGGATGATGACCTCTTCGCCGGGGAGCCACGAAGGTATGGACAACGAAGTTGATCACGTCGGTCGAGCCGTCGCCCAGCACGACGTGATCGGCCGTCAGTCCGGCAGCCTCGCCCAGTTTGCGGCGCAGCTCGGGTCCCGACCCCGGATACAGGTTGCCCAATTGGGCGGCAGCCAGGATGGCATCCAGGACCGGCTCCGAGGGCGGCAGCAGATTCTCATTCGACATCATCCGAATGATCTGCGGATGCTCCCAGGCCACGTCCATGTGCTTGTCGCTGTATGGTTCAGCGGTCTTGACCCAGGGAACAATGAAGTCTTCCGCGGATTTCATGTGGCATCTCTTTCGAACTCAGGATAGGGGGCGCCCCCGACGAGATCATCGCAATAATTCCTCCACGTCCTTGTACCATTTGACCCTTTCTCCAATGCGGCCGCGCGCCTTCCAGCGCACGCTCTTCGGTTCCTTCTCGATCCGCTCCTGCAGCTCACGGATCCTGCCATGCACCACAGACCGGTCGTCTGCCGAGAGCCGCAAGTACTCGTCCATGTGTTCGTTCAAGACCTGCAGGTTTCCCGTGACGGTTCGCCAGAAGCCCCAGTCGTTCGCCAGAGTGCGTGCGATCACGCCGGCGTTGATCATACCCTTGTCCGTGTCGCCGATCGGATGCTCGCGCAGCAGCATGACGGTGTCGATCAGATCCTTCTCATTGATCTGGACGATCTGCATCTTCTCCAGCAGCAGCTCCGCCAGGGGCACGGTCAACTGCTTCCTGCTCCAGGCGCCCCACGAAGCTCAGGGTGTGGCAAAAATCCAGCGCGTTGAAGAAGACGTCCGCATGCCGGTCGAAGACCGGGTCGTGGAAGAGCATGCGCCGCTCGCCGAAAAGCTGCGTGACCTGCTTGTCCTCCTCGTAGCCCAGTTCCGTCAGGATGCGCCGGATGTCCCTGGACGAAGCGGGGATAGGAGGCGAAGTCAAAGTCGGTGAACTTCCGGCCCGAGCTGGTCTTGAATGTAGCCGTACTTCGGGCACTGCGTGCGGAAGGCCAGCGCGCCGATGAGCCGCATGATGACATGCTGGTTCTCCGGCTGCGCCAGGGCCTCGAGGATCCGCGTCCGCTCGCTGTAAAAGTCTTCCAGGATCTGGCCGTACCTACCCATTGAACACCTCCATCAGGCGGAGATCAGCACGTGGCCTTTCACCTTGCCGTTCTCGAGGTTGACGATGGCCGCTTTCATGATGCCCTCGGCGTATTCGCTGCCGGCGTTGATCATCAGCGTACGGCCATTGCGCACGTGACCCGGCGACTCGTGGATGTGACCATGCAGGCTCAGCATCGGCTGGACCTTTTCAATAAAGGCCTTGACTGCGGTCGAACCGGCCGACTTCATGACCACCTGTCCGCCCTGGGTGATGATCTTGAGGTTCTTGTCGAGATCCGGGCACGTGTCCAGGCCGGAGCCGATCGGCGGGACGTGGAGCATGCAGACCGTGTGTTCCGGATTGTGGATCATGCCTGCCACTTGCTCCAGCTTCTTGGCGATCTCCGGCTCGTCGATGTCGCGGGCGCACAGCCAGGGCGTCAGGTTTGCATTGGACAGGCCGACCACCTCGTATCCGCCGTCGAGCTCGAATGCTGCATGTCCGGGTTGCGGATCGACTTGAATTCCTCGACGACCTTGTCGATCGAGTACAGGTCGTCATTCCCGGCCATGAAGTAGAGCGTGATCTTCTGCGGAGTGAGCTTCTCCTCCGCCAGTTGCATCCACTCCCGAACGCGCTGGCACATTTCCTGCTCAAAGCGGGCGCCCATCTTCTTCGGATCGGCCTCAAGCTCGTCGGCCTCCTCTTTCTCGAGAACGATCGGGTAGAAGCCTACCTGGGCGATGGCTTTCTTCACCGCCTGGAGCTCCTCGGGCGTGGCCGCCTTCCTCTGAGCGCCGAAAAGCTCCGCCTCGTGGTGCCCGCCTCCCTGATGAATGATGGGGATCATGGCCTTCCCCGTGACGTCGCCGCCAACCATCAGCGCGTTGGCCTTGTATTGGATTCCAGCCGATAGAAACTTGCGAAGAACGGCTTCCGAACCGTGAAAGTCAGACCCATATAGAATGCGCGTAATTGTCATGATGGCTCCGGAATGAAACGGTTCCTTCCGAGTGGTTCGGCAGGCAATGCCTGCCGAACCACTCTGGCTCTCTGCAAAAACGCGTGAGACTGCGCAGGGAGGTCTAGATCGGTGGCACCGACTGGAAGGTCCAGTTGATATCGATGCCCTCGTGGCTCATGCGGTAGGCCCGGGCCACGTAGAACACGATCAGGCCGCTGAGAATGAACCCGAGCGAGCGTTCCCAGCGTCCCGGCGCCGATCCGTCCGCCGACGGCCGGGTAGAGGAAGGAGGCCAGGATCAGCCAGAGCAGGAAGAGCAAGGTGATGGTGCCGACGATGGTGATCACCGGCACGCTGCCCAGCTTGCGCTTCACAAAGGCGCTGGCGTTCTCAAACAGATCCGGCTTCGTGAATGGGAAGAGCGTGATGGCGAGCACCGGCACCAGCATGGTGCAGGCCGCAAAGAACACGAAGTTCAGCTGCGCGCCCATCACGCTGCCCGCCCAAATCCAGCCCGAGGCATCCAGAACGCCGATCTCGGCGATCAGGGTGATGATCAGGATGGCGATGATCGGGCTGTTCAGGGTCGGGTGGATGTAGGACACCTTCTCGGGGATCAGGCGGTCGAACGACCAGGCGAAGATGATGCGGCTGCAGTAGAAGAAGTAGGTCTGCGCCAGATTGATCAGCGTGAACACCCAGGCGATGGCCACGATCCACAGGAGAACGATGTTCGGATTGAGGATGGCTGCGTAGAAGGTGATCCACGGCATGGGATTGGCGGCCGACACGCCCGCATTGCTTAGATAGGACTCAGCCGCGATCCAGTTCAGCGGTACCAGCCGCTGCAGCAGAATGGCAGCCACCACGAAGATCGCCCAGGTCACCAGTAGCGAGGCCCATGAGCCCGAGATCAGCGTGGATTCGGCCTGCTTCACCTCCCCCGCAAAGAAGGTCGGGATGTAGTAACCGTAGAAGATCCAGAATCCCATGATCAGGCCCGCCAGGGTCATGATGCCCACGTTGGGATTGATCACCATGCCGTTCTGTTGGGCCAGGGCGATGCGGCCTTCGTAGCTGCCCGCGCCCATGAACTTATCCCAGGCGGCCGGGAAGGAACCGGAGGCCGCTGTGCCCAGCTGGAAGTACAGGACCACCCAGGCCAGCAAGCCCAGGAAGAAGCCCACTTCCAGGATCCGCAGGATCGTGCGCGTCGGCTGGATCATCAGGATGAAGGTGATGATGGTGCAGATGGTGCCGACGATGACGATGCCCAGCGGGGTCACACACCAGCTCGCGAAGTCCACGAAGCCCTGGTTGCCCAGGACGATGCCCATGGTGCGGAACAGAACCGGCAGGGCCGTCTTGGGGATCCAGGCGATGAGGGAGCCGGCCACCATGGCGCTGAAGATCACCAGCGTCCACGACGCCGCAAACGCCAGCGGTGCGCTCAATGTGCGGCTAGCCAGGGTGTAGTCGGCCGCCGAGCGCGGCATCGTCGCGCCGATCACGGCGTATGTGTAGGCGTGGAACAGGCAGAAGAACGCGGCCACTGTCAGCACGCCGATGATGCTGCTGCCGGGCCAAACGCCGGCAACCCAGGAAAACGGGATCAGGCCCGAGGAGGACAGACTGATGCAGTGGACGCCGAACACCATGGCACCAAAGACACCGATCGTCCTGACCAGGCCGGAGCTCTTGCGGGCGTAGAGTTTCTTGCCTTTTGCTGCCGCAGGAGCAACCATTTCAGCCATTGTTGCTCTCCTTTCGACTACTGATTTTCGAACACCGATCCGGAAACAAACAGCTTTCTGGTTGGCGTGTGAAGGCCCTTACTCCCTGACACCCTCCTTTCCGGCTCTGTCCTCTTCTACCGATGGATTGCGTTCCAGCAACTGCGTGTCAGTATGAATACGAGCATAATCCCCACGCAGGAAATCCTGAGAGAATATGACAGGCCCCTCTTCCTCTTCGAAGGTGACCCTGGACAGCAGCAGCAGGGGAAAGCCTTGATTCACCCGCAGCTGCTGCGCAACGTTCTCGGTCGCCACCACGGCCTCCAGCGTCTGGGAGATCCGGGCGGGCATAATGTGATACGCCTCCGTCAGCAGATCGTTCACCGAGCTCTTTTCCAGGTCCCATTCCTCCAGACCCGGACAGCGTCTGCATGAAATAAAAACGCGCTCCAGGATGACTGGAACGCGATTTGCGAGCCGCAGGATGGAGACCCGGTAAATCGGATTCCCGATCTCGATCTTCAGGAAATCCGCCAAGCGCCGGCTGGCAACGATCTCACCGAACTCGAGCAGCTGGCTGGCGGTGGCGATGTTGCGGCGCTGCATGGCTTGGACATAGTCCGCCAGCTCCCATGCCTCATACGTGACCTTCGGGCGTGCAACATAGGTCCCCGAGCCATGCTTTCGCTCGAGCAGCCCCTCGTTGACCAGCTCGGTGATGGCCCGGCGCACGGTCATGCGGCTGACACCCAGGTCCTCGCTGAAATCCCGTTCGGACTGGATCTTGGCATCGGGAGCCAATTCCCCTGAGAGGATCAGCTCGGCGATGTGTTCCTGGATGCGGCTGTAGAGAGGCTTGTTTAGCTCTTCGCTCATCACCACGACCCGTTCCCGAACGTTGCGAGGCCCGAAAACTAAAGTGGTTTGTGGTATTAACTTGGCTGCGAAGATACTAGTATTGGATGGAACCGCCAGGCATTACCGCCGGCACTCAGATCAGGTGCCGTTTCGTTGCTGATTTTCCTAGATTGTACGACGTTCCGAAAAAAAATCAAGCCCCCAACTTGGGAGCGATCCAGACTGGCCCGGAAAATCGGACCTCATTCCTCAAAGTGGTATAGTGGTCTAAGAACGCCCAAACCATCAGTCTGCCTCGCCTACCTCCCCCGCTTCCAGCGCATACTTCGCGGCCCGCTCCAGTGTCATCGCCTGACCGTCTGCAGAAGCCTCAGCAAAAGCCTCGTCCGTGAGTTGTGCACGCGCATCGGCAGTCCAGCGGTCATAGTCCGGCACCACGTACGGCCATGCGGCCAGGTTCTCGCCGACGGATTTTCGCCAGGCCTCGGCTGCGCCGAGCAGCCGCGCCCCCGCTTGGGTTTGCGCTGCGCGGCGGCCACGCCTCCCAACCCTGCCAGCGTAGCCGCCATCTCGTGGTCGTAGCCTGAGTCCCGCGCCAAAGTGAGCGCTTCTGCGAGCAACCGTGCAGCTCTTTCGTTTTCGCCGCGACACTGCAGGGCAAACCCCAGCATGCACAGCACCATTACGATGTTCCCGGTCGACCGGGTGTCCCGGAAGATCGCCAGACTCTCTTCGAATAGCCTCACGGCCTCAAGCTCGTCGTGCTGTCCGTGCGCTACGGTGCCCAGCTGATTCAGGGCGTCGGCAAGCCCCTCCCGGTTTCCCATCCATTGCCATATCGAGATGCTCTCGGCCAGGATGGGGCGCGCAGCTGCGTATTCAACCCGCTGCATGGCAGCGCCTAGTCCCTTCAGCGCCGTGCCGAGCATCCACGGATCGCCCGATGACCGCGCAAAGGCCACGGCCTCCTCGAAGTGGGCGCGGCTGCCGACGGCCTCACTCTTGTACAGGTCATACCAACCCCAGCCGTGCAACGTGTAGGCGATCCACCAATTGTCGCCCACCCTTCGCCAGGTCCGCAGCGCCTCGTCAAACCAATTCTCAGCAGGATCGGGTATCGCCAACATGAGAGCCAGCATTGCCGCTGCGACCAGCGCCTTGGCGCGGGCGGGACTCTCATCTCCGCGCGGGGTGTTGTCGAGCAATTCCTTGAGGACGTGCACGCCCTCCTTCCAGTAGCAGCGCTCTTGCCAGTACCACGCCGCGGCACCGGCCAAACACAGTCCCACGCGGACGTCTCCGCCATGTAGGGCCCACTGCAGCGCGAAGCGAATGTTTTCGTGCTCCACTTCCATGCGGTCACACCAGGCACTCATGTCCAAGCCCCGGAGTTCCGGCTCCACCCGCTCCGCCCAACCCATGAAGTACCCGAGATGCCGGTCGCGCAGCAGCGTCTCCTCTCCGAATTCGCGCAGTTTTTCATCGGCGTACATGCGAATCGTTTCCAGCAGCCGATAGCGCACATCCTCGCCGGCAGGCAGCACTTCCACAAGCGACCGGTCCACCAGATTTCGATAGTCCGGCCAGGACACTGGCCGATGGCAGCGACTCGTCCGAGCACACCGCCGCGGCCGCCTGACGCTCAAAGCCGCCCGCAAAGACAGACAAACACCTCAAGAGCCTCTGAGAGGGTGTTGGCAGCAAGTCATAGCTCCAGTCGATCGCTGCCCGCAAGGTCTGGTGCCGCGGCGGCGCGGTACGGTTCCCGCTTATCAGGAAGCTGAAGCGATCATCGAGACCAGCCATTATCCGCCGCGGCGTCAGCATTTTGACCTGCGCTGCGGCCAGTTCGATCGCCAGCGGCATCCCATCCAGACGGCGGCAGATCTGGACGACCGGCGTCGAATTCGCCGCGTTCAGCGTAAACCCGTTTCGAGCGGCCGCGGCGCGATCGGCAAACAACCGAACCGCGTCGGACCGGATCATGGATTCTGGTGAGGGAACCTGCCCTTCCTCAGGCAGGGACAGGCTGGGAACGTAATACTGTGCCTCGCCCTGAATTTCGAGTGCCTCCCGGCTCGTCGCCAGGACATGCAGCTGCGGACACGACTGCAGCAGGGCATTGGCTGCCTGTGCGCAGGCCTCGACCAGGTGCTCGCAATTGTCCAGGATTAGCAGGAGCGAGCGAGAACGCAGATAGCCTGAAAGGGCGTCGAGCACAGGATGAGGAGGGACTTCGCGCACCCCAAGCGTCGAGGCGATCGTCTGCACCACGAGCATGGGTTCGGACAGGGACGCCAGACTTACCAACCAGATCCCGTCCGGAAATTCGTCCAGCGCCTGGCGTGCGGTTTCTAGCGCGAGGCGCGTTTTGCCGCAGCCGCCCGTACCCGTCAGTGTCACCAGGCGTGTGGTGCTCAGCAGGACCCGGATCTCGGCGATCTCGCGCTCGCGTCCGATGAAGCTGCTCACGGGATGAGGCAGGTTGTGTTTTGGAGCTGAAACCGTGACCGGTTCGCTGGGCTCTCCCCCACGTGCAAAGCGTACGAAACCCTCGCGCTCTTCAGCCGGAACGCCCAAAGCCTTGCCCAGCAGCTCCGCCAGCTGCTTGGACGGGCGCATCTCTTCGGCTTCCATCTTGCGAATTGTGATCGGCGCGCACCCGACCTGATGAGCCAATTCCTCCTGCGTCAGGTCGAGTTCCCGGCGGCGATGCCGAAGCCACTGACCAAAGGACTTCGTTTCCACCATCTCCCCTGCTTCCGGACAGGCTATCGCTTTACCTATCGGTCATTATATCGAGAATAGCCTTATATCGGCGGCGGCCCTTTGCTTTAATAGAAGCAGCTTCCGAGGTCGCGGAAGCGGTAGGAACTGCCGGTCAGGGCAACTGGCATTAACGAAAGGAGATCAAAATGCTCAAGATCAGAACCGCCGTGTTGTTGGGTGTAGCACTCGTCCTGGCGAGCGTGCTGGCAACGGCCGCGTACTTCAGGACAACGGCGCCCGCATCCACCGTCTCGGTCCCCGCCGCGAACCCCGTCATTGAGAGTGTCGATCTGCCGCTGGCTGCCGCCGCTCCTGTAGCCGGGCGCAGCCTCGATCTGGACGAGCAGACGCTCCGGGCCCGGCTCGATCTGGCTTACGAGCGCGGACCGGAGTTGGATGTGCAGAGACTTCTGCACATCCTGAACGACCGCTACGAGCACCGCTGTTGTGGTTTGCCTCGGTAGGAGAGACAGCCAATCGTCGACGGAGGAGCGCAGCCACCCCGATACCACCTCGACGCCTCCACAGCCAAGCCGACTGCAGCCGGCGCTGCAATGAGGCTGGAGGCTGCCCACGCTCACCCGCTCACCTCCTACTGGGCGGGTGAGCTCATTATGCCCCCTTCACGTACTCTTTCTCTCCACTCACGCTTGCCCAGACCTTCTTCATGTTCAATGCATCCTCTTCCATGATGGGGCTCTCGCACAGGATGCGTCCGGCGCAGCCCAGGTCATGCAATGCGCGGAAGAGTGCTTTCAGGTCCAGATCCGCGGCTTCGAGCTTGAGATGTTCCTTCTCCCCTTTCGGTCCATAGGCGATGCCAGAAAGATGGATGTGCAGCCGCCTCAAGCCATCGGCCCCCACCCCCTTCGAATGGGCCTTCAGAACCGCGGCCCATTCGTCGTACGTGTTCATCGTGCCGTCTCCGGGCCGGGCGTGCAGGTGCGCAAAGTCCAGGCAGGGCTCCACTCCTTCGATAGACTTCGCCATCTCCAATGCATCCTCGAGCGAGCCCAGCATGGCGGACTTCCCCATCGTCTCGGGCCTGAGGGTGACCGGGTTGTGTGCCTTGCGCAGTTCAGCCACACACTTCTTCAGGCGCGGGATCGCCACCTTCAGCACCTTCGCCGGGTCATTTCCAAAATAGGATCCGGGGTGAAAGATGATGTCGGTGGCGCCGGCCAGGTTGCCATAGTGGGCGGCGTCCATCAGCCGTTTACGTGACTTCGGCCACTCGTCTGCGGTCGCGTTCAGGTTGATAAAGTAGGGAGCATGCACGCTGAGTGCCACATCCTCCGCACCACCGGCGGCGCGGATCAGGGCGCAGGTCTCCTCCGAGACCCGGACCGACTGCACCCAGCCCAGCTCGAATGCTGTCAAGCCGATGGATTTACTGAACTGGATGGCGCCCACAGATCCACCCGGTTTCTTGGGCGTACCGCTCGGAGAACCCACGGTGCCGAAACGAAACGATAATGTCATCCAGACCTCCGGTTCTCGGGCATGTAGTCGGTTTCAGCGGCGGACGAACAACGGGGACAGTCGCTCCCACAGTGGAGGCCAGAGGATCAGCAGCCCCACGAGGATCGCCGCGATCGCCGCGATCATCACCGCCCCGGCACCTACATCCTTGCCGACTTTCGCCAGGGGATGCTTGTGCGGGCTGGCAAGGTCGACCACGGCCTCAATGGCTGTATTGAGGAACTCGGCCGTGAAGACCATGGCCATTGTGAGAATGATGATTGCCCACTCGAGCGGATTCAGGCGCAGCCAGAGTGATAAGACCAGAACAACGACGGAGATGACGACGTGGATCCACGCGTTGCGTTGCGTCCGCACGACATAAGCCAGGCCCCGAAACGCATGGCCGAAAGAATGCAGTCGCGACACAATGAAATGCCACATCCGAAACTCTACGATCCTCTTCGCAGGGACCAGAACCACATGGGGGAAAAGCCGCCACCAGCAGGCAGCCGGCTACGCCTCGCTGATCCTGATCCCGCCCAGACCGATGCGCTCCAGCACTTCGCCTTGCACGGACCACATGCGGGCCCGGTCCTCGGTCCGCGCGTGATCGAACCCCAGCAGATGCAGCACCCCGTGGACGACCAGCAGCTGTACCTCCGACTGCAGTGGATGGCCGGCAGCCTCAGCTTGCGCCTCGGCCCGAGGGACGGAGATCAGTACGTCGCCCAGATAGGTCGTGCGCGAGTTCGGATCGACCTCGGAGGCCGGGAACGAGAGCACATCGGTGGGCGCATCGATCCCCAGGTATTGACGATTCAGTTCCTGGAGCTGGTCATCGCCGGTAAGGACGACCGTCAAGTCGCCTTGCGTCGATTCGTGGGCGAGCACGGCCGCTCCAGCCCGTTCGATCAATTCGGTCGGCAGCGGCGGCGGCCCCGGGCTGGATTCAATGTGGATCATTCCTGCGGCGTGCGGCCCTTGCCGGGAATCGTGCGCGCCGGCGCCGCGGCGGGCACGTCGGCGGCAGGATACTGAATGCGCGCGTGATACGTGCCGCGCAGCGTCGTGACAAAGGATTCGGTGATCAAGTTGAGGTCGTGCAGGGTCAGCTGCGTGTTATCGAGTTGGCCTTCCTTCTCGCAGCGCTCGATCACAGAGCGGACGATCTGGCGCAGCTTCTCCTCACTGTCCGGATTCTCGGCGCGACTTCGCGCTTCCGCCGCATCCGCCAGCATCAGGATCGCGGTTTCCCGCGAGCGCGGCCGCGGACCCGGGTAGCGGAACTTCTCGATGTCGACCTTGCTGGCGTCGCCCCCGGCACGCTCCAGAGCCTGGTTGTACTGATAGCGGGTGAACATCGTGCCGTGGTGTTCCAGGATGAAATCGTCGATGCGTCGGGGCAGGCGGTATTTGTGGGCCAGCGAGACCCCATCTTGAACGTGCTGGATGATGGAGGCCGCGGCCTTCTCGGGTGAGACGTCGGAATGGGTGTTGAGGCTGCCGGGCACCTGGTTCTCAATGAAGTAGGACGGATCGCCCACGGTCTTGCCGATATCGTGCAGGGTGGCGCCGACGCGGGTCAGCAGCGCGTCCGCGCCGATCTTCTCCGCCGCCTGTTCTGCCAGGTTGGCGACGTGCAGGCTGTGCTGATAGGTACCGGGCGCCTTGCGCAAGAACAGCTGCAGCAGCGGGAAGTCTGGACGCGAGATCTCAAGCAGTTGAAGGGCTGTCGGCAGGCTGAGAAACTGCGCCAACAGGTACTGGAGCAGAAGCGCCAGACCCGCGGAGGCTAGCCCGTTGAACCCGGCCGCGCCGACCAGGGTCGCCATGCCGATCCAGTCGATCGGACCGGAGGCCAGCCGATAGGCGACGATCATCGCCACGCCGGCCGCGGCGATGGCCACGCCGGCCCGGAAGAACGTCCAGAACCTGTGCGCCGATCCCAACACCACCACCCCGCACAGCGTCGCCAGCAGATAGTAGGGCATCAGGATGGTTGTGTTCGCTATGCCGTAGCTGGCCATCACGCAGACCACCAGCGAGACCACGATCCCGGTCTGCATGCCGAACAGGGTCGCGACCAGCAGGCCGACGGCCGGGAGCGGGAAGGCGTAGGGAACGATCGTGCGATTGGGAACCACGAAACGCGCCGCCACCACAAAGATCAGAAAGACGAAGGCCAGCGTGATCAGGCTGCGGGAGTTGGATAGAAGCGCAAGGCGAGGGCTGCGGTAGAAGTACAAGCCGGTCAGGAACGCGGCTGCCAGCGTCAGCGCACCCGCGCTCAGGTATGTTTCCACCGGCTGCTCGGCCTGGATCAAGCCGAACTGCTGCAGCGCCTCCATGTCGGCCGGTGAAATGATCTGACCGCCGGCCACAATGGTCTCGCCCGATTTGAACGACCGCACCACCGGCTGGACCGCATCGCGCGCCGCCTGCTGAGCCTGGGT
This sequence comes from uncultured Chloroflexia bacterium, assembly GCA_963739265.1. Taxonomy (GTDB): domain Bacteria; phylum Chloroflexota; class Anaerolineae; order Anaerolineales; family Villigracilaceae; genus Fen-1038. The sequence goes on along the minus strand of CAVTZR010000004.1, from coordinate 240,437 downwards.
CGTCAGCTCCTGGCTGTACTGGCTGTTGGGTACCACGAACGCAGCCACCAGCTCGGCGACCAGCGCCAAATCCTGCTCACTCAGCGTAAGGCTGACATCCGACGCGATCGCGTTGCGCACCAAGTCCAGGTTATCCTGGCGGACCGGGCCGCGCATCAGTTGATCGAGCACGCGCACCAACTCCTGCTGGACCGCGCTCCAGCGCGAGTCGCTCATTCCCAGGATCAGCTGCATGCTTTCAGGCTTCAACTCGACCGCGCTCAGGGCACTGAGGGTGGCTATCTTTTGATCCGTCGTGGTTGACGGGTCGAGCCGGACCAGGGAAATGCTCTGCAGGATCGCGCTGAGCTGGTCGATTTGACTGCGCGCGATCGCCGGATCGGGCGCCGTGTAGACCGGCAGGACAGCCTGCTCAGCGGCTTGCCGCACCTCCTCCGTGCGGACGGTGCTCACATATTCGAGGTCGCGCGTAGCCTGCATATCCCACGGTGCCACATCCCCTGCCTGCAGCGGGGGCGCCGGCGGACGCAGGCTCAAAGGCAGGACCAGCGCCGCGTAGGTCACTACGCTGACGGCGAGCAGCAGGAACGCCCGCAGGGTGCGGAGGCTAAACGAGGCGACCGGTGCCTTTACCATGAGAAGGGTCTACCAACACGCTGAGCGTGCGACATCGGCGTTTGATGATGCTGGGGGATCGAGCGTGAGGATGTGGGGTTTTGTGGGCGGTCCGCCCCGTCTCGAGGGCCCGGCGGACTGCCGCGGCGGTTCCAACTTGCTGCCCTATTTGGACAGCAGCTCTTTGACCGCGGCGCTGACTTGGTCCCCGGCGGCGCGCCCTGCCACCTTCGGCATCAAGATCTTCATGACCTTGCCCATGTCGGTGGGCGCGGATGCGCCGGTTTCCTCGATCGCGGCCTGCGCCAGTGCGCGCAACTCGTCCGGATCCATGGCCTTGGGAAGGAATGCCTCCAGGACCTTGATCTCGGCCTCATTGTCGGAGATCAGGTCTGGGCGGTTGGCCTTGTGGGCCTCGTCGATCACCTCACGGCAATTCTTGATCTCTTTTTGCAGCAGGGACATGACGCCCGCGTCATCCAGCGTGGTCTGCCTGTCCACTTCCGCCTGCTTGATGCCCGCCAGCGCCATGCGGGTGGTCCGGCGGGCGACGTCGTCGTTGGCCTTCATGGCCCGCTTCATGGCGTCAGCAAGCTGCGTCTTGATATCCATGAGAAGGATTATACCTAGAAATGAAGTATATACCCCCGTTGGGTTGTCAATTACACTTGGTGCGAGGGCAAGTCGGCCCGAAGTGAACGGAGGACCGATGGACGATTGGCCGTGCATGCAGCTAGAGCGCGCCCTGGCTGACGCTGCAAAGAAACTTGACGATGCGACCGAGGCCGTGAGGCAGATGCGGAGTCAGAAGCCAGCCAGAGATAATCCGTGGCTGCAGCAATGGCAGGAGGATCTAGCGGTGGCAATCGGGCGGCAGAACGATGCTGCTAGAGCGCACCAGTGGGCGGCCCAGAATTTTGAGAAATGCAAAGAAGAGAACCGGCTGCCCTTCGCATGAATATAAAACCGCCTGCTTGAATGCAGGCGCACAGGGCGCACTCCCCGATTGATAACCTAGCTCGGCTGAAATGGAAAACGCCCCCCGATCACTTCCTACCCGGAATCTGAATTCGCTTCCATCTGCCGGACGCTTTCTCGTTCGGCTTCAATTCCTTTTCCCACATGCTGTAACGCGCTCTCTGTCTTTCGTCGATCTCCGCCCAGGCCTTCCCGCCTTTCCTTTGCAACCTCGCTTGGTACAGACTGGCAGCAAATATGATGTCCGGGTCGAGGTCTGCCGTGACTTCGTACCATCGTCTGGAACCATCGGTTCTCGACTTGGAAATGTAGACCGCCATTGTCGCTCCCTGTCCTAGTATGGACCCCCTCAGTATATGGCTTGCTTAGTGCGTTGGCAATGGGCGGCTACTGCATTGGCTTGCTCGGCCAGCGCACCAATTCCACGGGAAGCCAGGGAAAGAACAGGGGCAGGCTGGTTGCACTTGGGCAAAGCGTCGGCTTCTAAGCCCCGTTGCTGGCTTTGTACGCCACTCACCATCCGATGATTCGAAGTAACGGGCCTCCAAGAATGGAAATGAGCACGCCGACAAGAATCCACCACAACTTAGACCAGATGCTGTCCCAGTTCTCCGCCTTCGTCGTAATGATGGTTTCTGGCCGCCCGTACTCCGGTAGCCCTCCGACGCCATACTCTACATCCCCCTCGTGCGGGATTATGTGCCCTCCACGGGCAGCATGTCCTTGCCATCTATATTCCCCAGCGACACCCATTCCTCGCCGCCAAACCTCTCGAAGACATACTGGTAGTCGGACCGGTAGTGCGGTTCGTTTAGTCTGTCTATGTGAAGGTCGAAGCTGACCCTATCGCCCACGTGCCAAACAAATAAGGGCCCGACCACTGGTAGGGCTCGACACCACGGCTTGGGGATGACAGTGAGGCGTCCTCGCCCTGAACTGCACCCACTAGACAAGACACAATCAGAAAGACCCCAAGTGGCTAGTGAAACAGGCACCTTTGCTGGAAGGGTGTCTGTTTCGTTTTCAATTGTATGCGTTCGTAGTTGTAGAAGTAAACGTATTCCTCAATCGCTTGGCGAGCCTCTTCAAAGCTGGGGTTGTGCAGATGGCGCAGATACTCTTCTTTGAGATGGCCGAAGAAGTTTTCCATAGGCGCATTGTCCCAACAGTTGCCACGGCGCGACATGGAGGCAGTGATGTTGTACTGTTGAGTGAGGACGGCATACGCCTGCGAAGTGTATTGCGTTCCTTGGTCACTGTGGAGGATCAGCCCATCAGTGACCTTTTCTTTTTGTCTGGCTTGTTGGAGCGTGTGGGTCACCAATGCAATGGAGTTCTCGGGCCCAAATTCATGAGCCACAATAAAGCCATCGAATAGGTCTTTGATGGTAGACAGGTACGCCCAGCCCTGTTAGGTTGAGGACGATAGGTAATATCCGTGACCCACTTCTGGTTGGGGTGGTGGCAGCAAAGTCGCGGTTGAGCACGTTGGGATAGCGGTGATAGATGCCCATCTCTTCGAGTTTCCGGTACATTTTGCGTTTGCGGGCCCTGGAACGGATATTCAGCTTGTGCATCAGGCGCAAAACCGTCTTGGGTTGATCACCAGACCCTGTTGTTGCTTCAACCACAGGCTAATCCGCCGGTAGCCATAGATCTGGTGCGAAGCCGTGTAAGCCCGCTGCACGAGTTCTAAACGCACCGCATCTGTGTCCGGCTGTTCCAGCTTCTTGCGCCAAGCGTAATAGGCTGCTCGCGAGACACCTAGGAAGGCACACATGGCCTTCATTTCGAACTCTTTTCGATGGTGATAAAGCACCCGATATTGCGCTGCGCGAGCCGCACTTCCCGCAATTCGGAATGGAATTTTTTTAGCAGGGCCACTTCCATCCGCAGCCGCTCCAGTTCGGCTTGCGCCCCGGCCCTTTTGCGAGGTCGACCTCTCGGCTTGGCAAACACGCTGGCGCCTTCGGCTCGATATTGCCTCAACCATTTCTGGATTCGTTGCGGATCCCGGATCCCGAGCGCCGCCGTGACCTCGGCGCGCATTTGGCCCTCTTCATAAAACAGCCGCACCGCTTCCAGCTTCAGCTCCGGCGGATAATGCTGCATTCCTTTCTTACCTGCCATAGAAAAAACCACCTCCTGTTCCATTTTCTCACAGAGGGTGCTTTCTCTTCGTGTCTCGTTCTAGGGGTTCAGTTCACCCCCGCCAATCTTTCTCGGGGTGGTATTGAGGCATGTGCGAGTAAAACCCTTCCGCTGCCCGATGCAGTAGCTTCCCCATTGTAACTTCTGTTTCGTTTGACATTCGTATCTTTCCTGTGCCATGCTCACAGGCGCGCTAGCGAAGTCGCAAGCCCCACCACGCCCAAATGCGGGCGGGCGCATCAGCGTAGCCGGGCATCCAGGCCACCGCCGCGTTGTCGTTCTGCTTCCGTGCTTGCTCGTAATCCGTCGCCAAGGTGCCTCCGATCCGGCTGCCGGGGGGGCCGCCCATCCCACCCCATCCCACCCTCTTTAAGAGTTTGAGAGAAAAGATCCAAAAAAAGTTGCTTAAGTGGGTGGGATAGGGTGGGATGCGCCCCCGTGGGCACGGCTAAAACCCCCCGCCGCGCCGCCGCGGGCGCCGGATACCCTCCCGCGCGTCGGGCGCCTAGGTTGGGGGGCGGGTTTTCGCCGTTTCCCGGTGTGCTGCTAGCGCCGCCCGCTTAACGCTGTGAGCTAGGTTCGATCGCAGGAGTCGTCCAACAAGTGGTGCGTCGGGCGCATCGCTGCCCCTCTGGTGGGCTGCTGCATGAGCGCCCAGCCTGCAGCAGCGGTGGCTGTGATCGATGCCGAAAAGAAAGCACTATACCTGTTCGGAAATCCCCAAGCTAAGCTCGCCGTCCTCCAGCTCTGGGCCGTCGGGATTTCCTGCCGTGCTTTCTAGCCGTCGAACGCCTAGGTTTTCTCGAGATGGATGTCTCAATCTCAAATTCAGGATCGTCCCCTGCCACCAGCTCCGCGGCCGCGGGAATCACGCTTTGCGTGAGGATACCCCGCTCTAAAGATCCGGCTTTGAACAAGCCTATCGGGAGTTCCTTTACATGGTAGATGGAACTCAGGACGGGCAAAATCGCAGGAATCGCGTCATCAGATATTCCGTCTTGCACCGCTTTGCGGTGCAGATTCAGGGCGTTCCTTGCAACCTCGATACCGTAATTGGCAATCGCAAGATCATAGTACTTCTTGTCCCGATCCCAGAACTGCACCTTGTCCAGCAAGACCTTCAAAAACTCCGCAACGCCCAGATCCACTTTGATCTGGAACGCGCCGGGAGAGCCGAACTTGATCCCCGCCAAGACGGGGCGTGCAAGCTGCATTTCTGTGCCCAAGCTCTCTGCAACGGAGCCCAGCAACACCGCAACGGATTCAAGCAGCTCATTCGTCTTGTCTAGGACGCGAAAGAGACTTGCCCAGTTGAGCTCACCATCGCTCTCACGCGACACCCTAATCCAACCCTTGAGCCTGGAAGCATCGCCGGTCTCCAGAGACTCTCGGTACCTAGCGACGAATTCAAATGCTCTCAGGCCGACACTGGTCAGATCCGCTTTCTTATCGTATCGTTTCCACACGAGTATCGTCGGAATATCCCTGTAGTCTTCAAGTGCAACCCAAACCTCGCGACCGCTAGAAACAGCAAATCGCCCCGCTATGCGCACACCAAACCCAACCAAGGACCGGTCGACAATGCTGCCCTCAATCCAGTTCGCTCGATCTCGAGAAAGTCTAGCCAACACGCTGACCGTTTCCCTATGATACCGTCTCCTGTCGGCGGCCATTTGAAGCTTGCTCAGCGCTTGGAATACATCGAACTGGTTGATGGGGATGTAACTGCGAAATCCGTGCGCAAGGAGTTTGCGGTAGTGGCCATAGGTCCTATCCCGAATGGCCTTCCGTCCGTGAACCCGGAGGTAGTGATTTACGTCCTCGATAGAGGGCGCGCCACGCTCTCGAAGATAGTATTCATATCCCCTTAGTGCATCAACGAATTCTGCCGACATTTTCACTCCCCTGAGAACTAGTGCCTACGCCTAACACTAGTCGTCTCCGTTGCCTAGCCCTTGCGTGCCAGGGAACTGACCTCTTGCGATGTGAGGGCTTTGATGCGACGTTTCGCCAACGCGACGTAATTGCGGCTCGTCTCATATCCAATAAAATGCCGCCCGTTCGCCAATGCAGCTATAGCGGTCTGGCCGCTTCCCATGAACGGATCCAGAACAATCTCCTTTGAATAGGTGTACAACCGAATCAATCTGCGAGGCAGCTCGATCGGAAAAGGGGCTGGGTGGCCCACTTGTCTCGCCGATACAGCGGGAAATGACCACACAGACTTGCTTAAACTCAGAAATTCCTTTCGGGTTATCGTACCCTTGCGACCCTCCAGCTTGTCTCGACGAAACAACCCCTTTGAGAAGATCAGAATGTACTCGTGTACGTCCCTCAGGGTGGGATTGGAGGGCGACTTCCATGATCCCCATGCTGTCGACGCGCTCGCCGAGGCACCCTTGTCCCAGATGATCTCGCCTCGCATCAAGTAGCCCAGAGCGAGCATATCACGCACGACGAACGTGTGCAGCGGAATGTAGGGCTTTCTCCCAAGGTTTGCCACGTTGATGCAAGCGCGTCCGCCTGGCACCAGCACCCGGTAGGTCTCAGCCCACACCCGCTTGAGGAATGCCAGGTACTCGTCGAGGGTCAGGTCCTCATCGTAGTCCTTGCCCACGTTGTACGGTGGAGAGGTGACCATCAGGTGCACCGAATTGTCGGGCAGCTCGGTCATCTTCTCCGACGAGGTCTTGAAGATCGTATCCAGCCTGTCGGCCGGAATGGGGTTCTCCAGGTATTCGAGCTGCCCGGCTTGTGGCTGGTCCGCATACAATCGGGCCGCATAGAAGGTCGAAGCATCATGTGCGATGCGGCCGGGCGAACCGAAGGACGACGTTTTGGTCTTCTTGCGCGGGGTTTGCATCTCTCTCGTGTGAAATTATAATCCTGCCATGTCGTTCTTCACGCGTAAAGGCGATGATGGCACCACCGGCTGGCTCGGAAAGGGACACATCTCCAAGGATGATCCCCGCATCGACGCCGTGGGCACGCTGGATGAAGCCTCGGCGGCCCTGGGTGTCGCCCGCGCCTCTGCACACGATCCTCGTTCTGCCGCCCTTGTCCTCGAGGCCCAACGCGACCTCTATCGTCTCATGTCCGAAGTGTCCGCCTCGCCCGAGAGCGCCGGGGAGTTCCATTTTGATGCGGGCCGCGTGACCTGGCTGGAGCAGCAGATCGAAACGCTGGGCCGCGGGATCGAGATGCCGGCTCAGTTCATCTTGCCCGGGGATTCGCCGGCCGAGGCGGCGTTTGCCATGGCACGCACCGTGGTTCGTCGCGCCGAACGCCGCGTGGTGGGACTCTCGGACCGCGGGCAGGTCCAGAACCCGGCCCTGAGGGAATACCTAAATCGGTTGTCTTCGCTCCTGTTTGTGCTGGAGCTCCTCGAGAATCGCGCGGCTGGCAAATCAACCACCCCCGCCCGAACATGACGAAAACAAGGGTTGCGGTGACGGCCTGATGGCGGCAGCATGATCGGCACCCTGCTCAACATCCTGACCGTGCTGGTCGGCGGATCACTCGGCTTGCTGTTCGGCGCGCGCCTTCCCGAACGGCTGAAGGCCACGGTCATTGCCGGCATGGGGCTCTTCGTGGTCGGCATCGGCCTGCAGATGTTCCTGAAGACCGGCAATGCCATCATCGTCCTGGGCTCACTCCTGCTGGGCGCACTCTTGGGAGAATGGTGGGGGATCGAGGACGGTCTCCAACGGCTCGGGCAATTCCTCGAAAGGAAGTTCGGCGCCGCCGAGGCCGCTTCGACCTCCAGTCGGTTTGTGCGCGGCTTCTTGACGGCTTCCCTGCTCTTCTGCGTCGGGCCCCTCACCATCCTCGGATCCATTCAGGATGGCCTCACCGGGGATTACAGTCTTCTGGCTGTCAAAGCTGTGCTGGACGGATTCGGGGCGCTGGCCTTTGCCTCCAGCCTCGGCATCGGTGTCTTGTTCTCGACGCTGGTGATCCTGGTCTATCAGGGCGGTCTCACGCTGCTCGCGGCAAGGTTAAACTCGGTGGTGACGCAGTCCATGATGAATGAATTGACTGCCACCGGCGGCGTGATCCTGGTAGGCTTGGCAATCAGCAGCCTGCTCGAGATCAAGAAGATCCGGGTCGGCAATTTTCTGCCGGCGTTGGCTATCGCCCCGCTGATTGTGTGGGTGATCTCCCTGGTCAGCAAATAGAAGCCCAAGCCGGGCCATCGAACCACAAAAAAAAGGGCGCGGATGAAGTCCGCGCCCGTTTGATCTTCCCGAACCCGTTACTTGGCGCCTGCAGCCGCCAGGGCCGCATCCAGCTTCTGCTGGAACGCGGAAAATGGCTGGGCTCCGTCGAGGATGTCAGTCTTCGCCTGCCCGCCGGCTGTGTAGCTGATCGCAAAGAACGGCGTGCCCTGAATCCCGGCCGCCTGCGCATCCTTGAAATCCTGGTTGACCTGGCCCAGGTACTTGTTGCTTGAGAAACACGAGTTGAAGGCATTCATGTCCAGGCCCACGTTCTGCGCGATCGCCTGGAGCCGCCGCTGCGTGAACGAGCCGGCGTCCTCGCCGATCACATTGGTGAAAAGGGCATCGTTCATTTCCCAGAACTTGTTCTGGTCGCCCGCGCAGTAGGCTGCCATGGCGGCATCCTGCGATTCCGTGCTGCTGCCGCCGATGTTGCCGCTCACCCAGTTGCCCGCTGAGCGCTCGATGAACTGCACCTTGTTGGTCTTGACGTAGGCATCGATGATCTGCCCCTCGGTCGTTGACCAGAATTCCTTGCAGTACGGACATTGGTAGTCTGAAAAGGCCGTCAGCTTGACCGGCGCATTCGGGTCGCCGCTGGTGTTGCGGCTGACCGCCGGGCGGTCCTGGGCCGGCGGCGGTTGGATCGCGGCGATCGGCTTGAACTGGGGATAGATCAGGAAGATGGCAACGATCACCGCGCCGAGGACGATCAAGCCAATGCTGATCAGGCGGTTGCGCTGGGCCGATCGGCGGCGCTTCTCCCGAAATGCCTGGCGCTTGCTCATGCCTTCCATGTCCTTGCTGCTCATTCGTTCACCTCTCAAGTGGGTCTACCGTAGCGCCGAATTTTCTCATGACGTCGGGCTTTTGTCCAGCACGTCCGAAAGCCTATCATTTCTTTCTCAGGCGGCCGTCCATCCAGGCGATCATCACCTTGAGCACCCTGGCTCCCTGCGGCTCGTTGTGGATCTCGTGGTACCAACCCTCCCAGGCCCGCCAGGTGACCTTCTTTCCGCCGCGCTCGGCAAAGCTGCGGGCCGCCCGCGGTGATACGAGGCGATCGGCCGTGCCCTGCATGAGCAGAAGCGGGAGGGGAAAATCCGCGGCATGCTCGCTGGCCCACAATCCCAACTCATACATTCCGCTGAAGAGCCGGACCGAGATCCGGTCGTGTACCAGCGGATCCCGGACGTACGCATCCACGACCCGCACATCGTGCGAGAGCGCGGCCGTTTCCAGGCCCGACGCCTGGCTGAAGGCCGGCAGAATCCGGTTGATCGCCCGCGCCAGCGCGACCCGCGCTGCGGGGAGCTCGTACGCGACCTCAAGCCACGGGGCGGTTGCGATCACTCCCTGCACCTTTGGCTTGCGCCGCAATACGAAGTTGAGCACCAGGTTGCCGCCCAGGCTGTGACCGTACAGGAACATTGGCTTCTTGGGATAGCGAACCTTCATCTGTGCCAGGAAGTCAGCCAGGTCGTCCAGCAAACTCTCATACTTCGGGGCGTGACCGCGCGGACCTCCGGAACGACCGTGGCCCCGCAGGTCGAAGCCCACCAGTGAGTATCCGGAAGCGGCAAATGCCTGCCCCACGCGGGCATACCGACCGGTGTGCTCGCCCAGTCCATGGACGAGGATCACGACTGCTTTCAGCCGCTTATCCGGTTCCCACCCGCGCACAAAGAACTTGATCCCTTCCGCGTTTTGCCAGCCTGACTCGAATGTTTTCATGCTTTCCCTCTCCAATTCAACAGGAGGCCACATCCGGACCTCCGGACGCCTCGCACCTCAATCCACCTCCAGCTTGTAGACCGGGTATCGCTCACCCGTCCGTCGAAAGCCCAGGCGATAGTACAGTGCCAGTGAGGCCGCGTTGTCAGCCTGGGTGTTCACCGTGACGCGGGCGGCCATCGCTTCTGGAACATGTGTCAGTAGATCGCCGACCAGTGCTGCGCCGACTCCCCTTCTTTGGATTTGGGGCCGCACGGCCAGGCGAGCCAGGTGCGTGCCGAACTCGCCTCCGGTTGAAAGCTGGTAGCCGATCAGTCCCGAGGCGTCCTCAGCCACGGAGCCGTAGGATGCCATCTCGTAGGCTTTGGCGAGCGCATTCAGAGAATTGCGCCAGAGCGGTTCGAACGCCGTGGCGTCCACGTCCGCGACCCCGGGCAGGTCAGCCTGCTCCATCTTGCGGAGATGGATTGCGGGGGGAATATGGATCCGTGGTCTGGGTTGATCGTCGCGCTCCAGCGGGACGATCTGGCCCGCCAGGTCGAAGCCCGCTCCAACCAGGATGGGATCCAGCCACCGTTGGACCGCAATCGCGGCCGCGGTCGCCTGACCTCCCTCTTCCAGCTGCCGCCGCGCCCCTTCCCACATCAGTCGCCACGCCTCGTGCCCCGATAGGTGTGAGGCAAACGCGAACAAGCGGATCCAGGCAATGGATTCCGGGTCGGGCGGGCATGCCAGCGCGCCCGTAAGGCGCGTGCCCTCTTCGATTACCCAGTAGGGAGAGTGGCCAATCCAGTCGAGCGGGGCCCGCCAGTCTAGGTGGCGATGGACGTGCAACTCGAGGAAGATGAGGTCGGCGATCTTCTGCTGGTCCGCAGGGACCGCGGCCCGCACCTCCCGGGCGGTCTTCGCCGCCGTCAATGGCTCGTGTTCCATCAGTGGGGTGCTACGCGCACGAAGAACCGGAGCACGCGTTCGAATATCGATGGATGGCGCTTGGCTTCCAGCGCGCCGATCATCCGGATCCCCAACTCGGCCAGCTTACCTCGCCGCAGTTGGATGCCTGCAGCAGATTTGAGCACCAGGGAACGCAGGTCACCCTCGCCAGCGTCTGCCAGGAGTTGGGCGGATCGCTCGTAGGCGGCCAGCGCCTCGTCGAGCCGACCGAGGCTTTCGAGCGCTGCAGCCTGATTTCCGATCGCCATCCCCTGCCGCTTTGCGTCCCGGACGCCCTCGAATATCTCGTCAGTGCCGAGCGCCGCATCCAGTGCGTCCTGAGCCTTGTGCAGCTTGAGGAGGGCCACACTCAGATTGTTCCTAAGCTCCGCCGCATTGACCTTGTCTTTCAAGTCCGCATAGCCTCGGGCAGCCTGCGCGAACATGTCCGCGGCCGATTCGTACCTCGCGGATTCAAAGGCCCTCTTTCCGTCGTCAGCCAGTTTTCGGACTTCTGTTGCAGTGACCATTGTGTGGGTAGATTTGGGGGGTCATTCGTTCGTCATGCTCGCCGCTGGCTGGGTCTCTTCAGCCCGAAACAGGCGCGGTACGCCTTGCGGGATGATCCCGGCGCCCTCCAGTTTCAGCAAACGGCACGGCAGGGCCGGGTTGAATTCCCTGCGCCAGCGGGGCCGCCGAAACCTCTCGCGCGGTGCTGCATCGACTTGCCACCGGCCGCGAGCCTAGAGCGTGATATCCAGGAGTCCTTCCGCGACCGAACGGAGCTTCTCAGTCGACATCGAACTGATCTTCATGGCCAGTTCGATGTAGGGCCGGTTGACCGGCTGGCATACGAAGGCCTGCAGCTCCCTCGGGAGTTCCAGGAACTGTCGCATGGACTTCTCGTCCATCATCCACTGGCCGATCGGCCCGCTTTGATCGAAGAAGGTATCGACCTTGCCGCCCAGGGCGTTCAGCAGCAGCTCGAGTTCGGGCAGCGGGATTGCGCGCTCTCCCAGCTCGTACGCGTTGATGCGTCCGCTCGGAATGCCGGTCTCCTCCGAAACAGCTTTGACGGACAGGCTGGCATTGTTGCGATCCTGGCGCAGCAGTGCGCCGATCATACGCTGTCTCAGTTCGATCAACCGGGGCAGATCCAGTGGCTCAGTGGGACGCGTTTCATCCGACATCGAGTTTTTGCCCCAGAAATGACCAATGGGGAGCTTAAGGTAATAGGCCAGGACTTCGAGTTCCGGCAGAGAGGGCGCCCGCGAGCCCTCTTCATACGCCCGCAGCGTGCCCTTGGTGATGCCCATGGCCCTGGCACATTCCTCGGGGCTGCGCCGCGCCACCTGGCGCGCATCCCGGATTAATACCCCCAGCTTCTTGGCACGCAGTGTGACTTGCGAACTGATCTCCATGCGTCTCGTTGACAAATTATAGCAGACCCGCCCCGCTCGATCTGCCGGGCGGCTGCCCTGTCTTATCCGGACCGGCGCAGTCTTGCCGCCGCGGCCATCTGCTGCGCGGCTTCCTTCAGGATGATCGAGGCCGTATCCCTTGGGTATTTCAGCACGTAGGGCCGATGTTGGTTGTTGGCCATGGAAAGATTTCCCCCCAGGTACGGGATGGCTGTCTGGATCGGCAAGCCGAGGGTCTTCTCGATCTCCGCCTTCGTCATCCCTTCCAGGCCAACCGCCCGATTCAGAACCACGTAGATGGAACCGGTCTGCACGCCCCTGGACTGCAGGAAATCCACCACGGTCTTCGAGAGCGCAACGGTGCTCATATCGGCGCTCAGGATCATGACAACCAGGTCAGCCTTTTCGATCACCGGCAGGCTGATGCGTGAGAGGGATCGACCCAGATCAATCAGCACGTAGTCATGCGAGGTTTTGAGGGCCGAGATCAGATCCGGGATCCGTTCCACCTTGAGCTGGTTGCCGTTCTCCGGGTCTGGAGAACCCGCCAGCAGACGAAAGCGCCAGACATCCGGCTGTGACAGGTACTGCGGCAGGAGCTCCGGCGTGGTCTCGCCCGGACTTATGTGTGCGACCGTGACCAGATTCTGGATGCCGTCGTAGCCCACGAACCCCGCGATGGAGCCGATCGGCAGGACCAGGTCCGCGACCGCGACCCGCGCGTTGGGCTCTACCTGCCCCAGGTTCATGGCCACGTTTGCACACAGGCTGGACGTGCCCGTCCCGCCCTTTGCACTCAGAAAGGCCATCACCAGCCCGCCGGTCTTCCGGGCCGTGCCCCCACTCGGCATCTCCTGGGCGACAACATCTATCAGGCTAGCAAGCGCCATCGGGCTCTTGACCAGGTATCGGGTGAAGCCGGCTTCCATGCACACCAGTTGCCGGGTGGGTTGCATGTCGCTGCTTAACGCGATCAGGGGCACGACGGCTGTGCGCGGGTCCGAGCGCAGGCGCACAGCAAGCTCTTCCCCCGGCAGGTCGGCCATGACCGGATCGGCGATGATCAGCGCCGGCCGATCCCTCCAGGCCACGATCAGGCCCTCCCGGCCTGACCCGGCCTGCAGGGTTTGGTACCCCTTTTTCTGCAGGGCTCCGGCGAGGTAGCTGCGGCTGTTAAGGTCACTATCGATGATCAGGACCTTGTTTCCCCGCATCCCCACTCCCTAAGCTTCGATCGGCGGCATGAAGTAGCCTAAGCCTGACCTGGTGACGATATGCCGCGGGTTATGGGCGTCGTCCTCCAGCTTCTGACGCAGGCGGGCGATGCTGACCCATAGAATCTCCTTGTCCGATTTGTATTCCGGCCCCCAGACACTGGTCAGGAGGTCCTCGGACGTCAGGATCTTGCCGATGTTGTGGGCAAATTGCAGGAGCAGGCGGTACTCGGTGGCGGAGAGCGAGACTGGTTGCTCACTGCGCCAGACCTCGGCCCGGGCAAAGTCGATCTTCAGGTTCTCGTGCGAGAAGAAACGCTCCTGCCCATGCTCGGGCGGAAGCTGGGCGCGGCGCAGCACGGCGCGGACGCGCGCCAGCAGCTCGGTGGCCGAGAACGGCTTGACCAGGTAATCGTCCGCCCCAAGGTCCAGGCCTTTGACCCGGTCCTGCTCCTCGCCCTTGGCGGTCAGAATGATGATTGGTACGTTGGAGAACTCGCGGATGCGCTGGCAGGTGGCGAAGCCGTCCAGCCGCGGCATCATGATGTCCAGGAGGATGAGGTCAACGGGCTGCGCCGAGAACACTTCGATCGCCTGCAGCCCATCAGCCGCCGTGACCACCGTATATCCCTCGGTTCGCAGATTGGCTTCCAGCAAGCGTAGGTATCGAGGTTCATCGTCAACGATCAGTACGCGCTTGGCCATTGCTGCCTCCTTGACTCGGACGGACGTGGATCAAGCTGCTGCTTTTATGGGTAATTCGATGATAAAAGTGGTGCCCCTGTCCTGAACTGACTCTGCCCAAATCTTACCATGATGCGCCGCAACAATTTGCCGGCAGATATAAAGACCCAGGCCGGTGCCGGTGGAGGTAACCTCGGTGGGAACGCGGTAGAAACGCTCAAAGATGAAAGGCAGATACTCCTCGGGAATGCCGGGGCCTTGATCGGCAAACGTGATGCGCAGACTGGTTGGCCCGGAGCGCAGGCTGGATGGCCCGGAGCTCATATGGATCGTCAGCGGCGATCCCGGCGCGTATTTGATGGCGTTGCCGTACAGGTTCTCGATGACCTGAGAAAGCTGCATGCCATCGCCCAGGATCGGGGGCACCGAGTCCAGCTCAAGGTGGACTTTCAGCTCCGGCAGGTGAGCCTGTATCCGGGTGGTCACATCTTTAACCAACGCATCCATCCGCAGCGGCTGGAACTTGAACTTGAGAGTCCTGCTCTGCAGGCGGGCCGATTCGAGCATGGTCTCGATGAGATGGGTCAGGCGGTCGGTCTCCTCGTCGATGATCGAGAGGAACTCACGCTGTGTGTTGTCGTCCCACTTCGTGTCCTCGCGCAGCAGGCTGGTGCTGTACCCCTTGATGAATCCGAGCGGCGTCCGCAGCTCGTGCGAGATCGTCGAAACAAAATCCTCCTGCAGGCGCATTTGGCGCTGCACCGACTCGAGCTCGCCCCGCGCCTGCCGCAGCGCATGGGATTCCAGCAGGGACGACACGAATCCCGCGATCCATTCGGCCAGCAGGCGATGGGCGCTGGCATACTCCGGACCGCCAAATCTCACAAACACCAGCACTCCGCCCAGGCGGTCCCCCACGAAGATCGGCAATCCGAGCAGGAAGGGCGCCTCCAACCGGTCGCGGTAAGGCCCGGGGCCGGGCTCCTGGAGGATCGTCTCGCGCGCCGCAACCACCTTTCCGGCGATCCCCTCCCCCCAGCTGACGTCGGCTTCGGATTTCTTGCCCCTGCCCACCGCCCGAGCGCGGCTTACGTCGAGCGACCGCCCGCGGGCGTCCAGCAGGTAGAGGGCCACATTATCGTAGATGAATACCTGCCGTACCGAGCTCAGCAGTGTATCGAACGCGGCTTTCCAGTCCCGCGCAGAGCCCGCGGCCTGACGAAGAGCATGCAGGTATTCAAGCGTCTCGAGATCGACCGGCATTCCGGTGCTCCCCTGCTTCGCGAGGCTGGCATGCACCACCTGGGCACAGCCCCGTCAAGACCTATGCGCCGCGCTTCCTGTTGGTCTGCTCCGCCGCAACCAGCAGCGGGAATTTGAACGTCGAACCCTTGCCCTCGGCCGAACTCACGTCCAGCAGTGAGCCGTGGGCTTCGATGATCTGCCTCACCAGTGACAGGCCGAGGCCCGTGCCGCCCACCTGGCGGGTCGACGAGCCATCCAACTGGTGGAATGGCTCGAAGACCTCCTTCAGACGCCGGGGCGGGATCCCCATCCCCGTGTCGGCGACGGAGACCATCACCAGGTTGCTGCTCTCCAGCTTTAGGCCGAGCACCACGTGCCCCCCGGACGGTGTGAACTTGATGGCATTATCCAGCAGCTGGTTCATCACCCACATAATCTTGTCCTGGTCACCCTGGACCAGGGGCAGATCCTCGGCCGCGGCAACCTGCACGTCCACGCCGTGCTCTTCGGCTTTCGGCCCGGCATTCTTCATCGCGAGGTTGGCCATCCGCCGGATATCGAGTGACTCCTGCTTGATGCTCATCTGGCCGTGCGAAGCCATTGAGAACATGATCAGGTCTTCGATCAGGTTCTCCAGCCGGCCGGCAGCTTTCTGGCTGACCTGCAGGGCATGCCGCTGCTCGCTGGTCAGCGGACCGAGCGAGTCGGTCACCATCAGTTCCAGGTAGCCTTTGACGTGTGTGAGCGGTGTCCGCAGCTCGTGCGAGATGTTGGCCACAAAATTGGCCTTCATCTGGCTCAGCTCAGAGAGCCGCTGGAGTGCCTCCTCCAGTTCCGCCGTACGCTCGCGGACCCGTCGTTCGAGCGTCCGGTTGGCGGTCTGCAGCGCCGATCGCAGCTGGATGATCTGCTCGGTAACCGCCCCGTCCAGTGTGGCCTGATCGATCAGCTTGAGGTCGACCAGCGCCTGGCCCAGCAACATGGTTTTGCCGAGCGCACTTTGCTCCTTTTGATGGGTCAACGCCCGCTCCAGGTCGGCTTGGGTGATCTGGCCGGAGCGCACCAAGGCATCCCCGAGGCGGGGAACAAGCATTTCAGGTGTTAGCGCGGATTTTTCCTTGGGCATGCTGGCGGCTTCCCAATCTGCTTCCTGGGGATCGTTCTGGCGATCGGGAGGAGAATCCATTCTCAGTGCTTTCCGTTCCTTTCCACCCGGCAAATGGATTCTAAACCACTTTCAGGTCCGACCTCTGCGGGGCCGCACCCCGCCACTGCGTTCAGGTCTGCAGAACCCACTCACCGCCAACCATTGTAGCAGAAGAGCGCAATCCTTTTAGCTCATCCGGCTCGCAGGTGAACGGGTCCCTATCCAATACGATCAAGTCGGCCAGCGTGCCCGGGGCCAGCCAGCCCTGGCGGTCTTCGGCATAAGCCGCATAGGCGGCGCCAGTCGTGAAGCCCTCGATCGCCTGCTGGACGTTCAGGCGCTGCTCGGGGTGCCAACCCTCGGCCGACGGTGAGCCGTCGGCCCGGCGCCGCGTGACCGCAGCATGGATGCCCCAAAACGGGTTCGGCGATTCGACCGGCGCATCGGATCCAAAGGCCACGTGCGCGCCCCGGTCCAGCTGCGTCTTGGCGGCGTAGGCGAAGGCCGTCCGGTCACCCCAGAACTTGTCGGCCATTAGCATGTCCGAGGTGGCATGGATCGGCTGCATGGACGCGATGATGTCCAGCCCCGCCAGCCGCCCCGCGTCGTCGGGATGCAGCAGTTGGACATGTTCGATGCGGTGACGCAGGTGCGGCAGGCCTCTCTCCGTCTCATAGGCTCGCATCTGCTCGTATGCATCCAGCAATTCATGGTTGGCGCGGTCACCGATGGCGTGGACAGCCATGCCGAGACCCACATCTGCGGCGCGGCGGCCGATCTCAAAGACCTGCTCGCCATCCAGGTTGAGGATGCCCTTGTTCTCCGGCTCGCCGGCATAGGGCTGGAACATGGCCGCCGTGCGCGGACCCAGCGCTCCGTCCATGAAGGCCTTGACCGAACCGATGCGCAGCCAATCGTCGCCGAAGCCGCTGCGGAGTCCCAGGTCGGAAGCCTGCTCCAGCAGCTCGACCGGGATGCTCTTGGTGATCCGCAGCTTGAGCCGGCCCTCCGCGTGGAGCTGCTGCAGCGCCATGAACGATTCGCGCCGGTCGAAATCGTGCGCCCCCGTCAGCCCGAAACCCCACAGCGTAGACTGCGCCTTATCGATCGCTTTGGCCAGGTCCGCGATGTTGGGTTCAGGAACAATGCCAGCCAGCAGGGGGATTGCCCCCTCCAGCAATACGCCCGTTGGAACGCCCTTCGCATCGCGCTGGAACTTGCCGTCCTTTGGATCCGGGCTTTCCGGGGTGATGCCCGCCAGCTTCATCGCCGCGCTGTTGACCCAGGCCGCATGCAGCGACTTGGCGGTCAGATACACGGGATGGTCGGGCGCCACCCCGTCCAGGTCGGAGGCGTTGGGCCAGCGACCCCACAGGTTCTGGTTCCAACCGTGTCCCTGGATCCACTCGCCGCGCGGCGTCTTCAGGGCGCGCTCATGCACCCTCTGCAGGCAGGCCTCCAGCGAGTCGGTCTCGCAATCGATCTTCTGCAACGACAGCGCGAAGTATTGCAGGTGCAGGTGCGCGTCGATCAATCCGGGCAGGACTACCCGGCCGAGCATATCCTGCTTATCCCCGCCGCCGAACTGACTCAGGAGCTCGCTGCCCCCCACGGCCAGGATCTGCCCATGATCCACCACAACGATCGAGGCCACCGGCTGGGTCTTGTCGAGGGTGTACACGCGCGCGTTGTGGAGGATCTTCATGCCAGGCGCCGGTCCATGGCCGGCCATTGCATCCGGCTCAGAGCAGTTTTTCCAGTAGGGCTTCCAGCTCCTCGTCGGAGTAGTAGTGGATGGTCAGCGTGCCGCCCTTCCTGCCGGCCTTGAGGGCCACCTTGGTACCCAGGCTGGCTCGCAGCCGCCTCTCGATGTCGGCCGCGTCCGGGTTGCGGCGCCTCGTCTTCTTGGGGATGGGACGATTCCCCGAGAGCTTGCGCGCAAGCAGCTCCGTCTGCCTGACGCTCAGGTCCAGGTTGATGACCCGGTGCAGGGCGATCTCCTGCGCTTTGGCCGAGGTGAGCGCCAGCAGCGCCCGCGCGTGACCCGCCGTGATCTTCCCGTCCACCAGAGCCTGCTTGACTGCCGAGGACGCCTCCAGCAAACGCAGTGTGTTCGTGACGGCCACGCGGCTCTTGGCAACCCGCGTGGCGATGGCGTCGTGCGAAAGCCCGAAGTCCTTGGCCAGGTGACGGAAGGCCTCGGCCTCCTCGATCGCATTCAGGTCGGCGCGCTGGACGTTCTCGATCAGCGCCAGCTCCAGCAGCTGCTGATCGCTTGCGGACCGGACCACCACGGGGACCGTGGTCAGGCCGGCCAGGCGCGCCGCCTCCCAGCGGCGTTCTCCGGCGATCAGGATGTAAGTTCCGCCCATGGCGGGAGCCACGATCAGCGGCTGGATCACGCCGTGTTGACGGATCGAGGCCGCCAGCTCCTGCAGCTCGTCGTCCTTGTGTGACTGCCGCGGCTGACGCGGATTGCGCGAGATCGCGTCGATCGGCACCTGGGTCGCGCCGGCGGCGCTGGCCGCAGCCGAACCACCCGGGATCAGCGCATCCAACCCTTTGCCGAGACCTGTGCGAGGGGGCATTGACTACTCCTTGTTCACCGCCGAGATCCGTGCACCGTCGCCCTTCAAGATCTCTCGCGCGAGCGCCTCATAGGCAAGCGCCCCGTTGGACGACGGCGCGTAGCTCAGGATGGGCAGACCGTATGAGGGCGCCTCGGCCAGGCGGACGCTGCGCGGCACGATCGCCTTGAACACCTGACCCGGAAAATGCCGGTTGACCTCGGCCACGACATCCGAGGAGAGGTTGGTCCGGGCATCGAACATCGTCAGGATCACGCCGCGCACCTTCAGATCCGGGAACAGCGCCGAGCGCACGCGTTGGACCGTGTTGGTCAGCGCGCCGAGCCCTTCGAGCGCCAAGGTACTCACACTGCACCGGGACGAGCACGCCGTCCTTGGCCGCGACCAGACCGTTGATCGTCAGAAGCCCGAGCGAGGGCGGACAATCCACGAGGATGTAGTCGTAGCGGCTGATGAGCGGCTCGATCGCCTTCTTGAGCCGGGTCTCGCGCGCCAGCTCCTCGACCAGCTCCACCTCCGCCCCCGCCAGGCCCGGACTGGACGGCAGCAGCGCAAGCTTGAGGCGCTCATTCATCAGGACCAGAGGCCCGGCGGCGGTGCCGAACAGGGACTCGTACGTCCCGGCGGTGACGCCGTTCTTGTCGACACCGAGACAGGAGGTGGCATTCGCCTGCGGATCGAGATCCACGACCAGAACGCGCTGACCGAAGTTCGCGAAATAGGCGGCGAGGTTGATGGCGGTGGTCGTCTTGCCCACCCCGCCCTTCTGGTTAACCAGTGTGTAGATGCGAGCCATTGGATGCCGTCTTCAAGTCCCATCCTCCGGATCACCCCGGCGCGTGTCCCGGCTCTCCGGCACGAGCCCCTAGCCCCTACTTGCAGCACTTCAACCGTGCACTGCTCGATCTCTTTGGGCGTCGGTACGCCGGCCAGACCGGGCCGCGTCACGGACTTCGCCGCGACCAGCGTCGCCAGGCGGGCCGCCTCCCACGGATCGCGGGTCATGAACAGGCGGATGAAGAACGCGGTCGCGAAAATATCGCCCGAGCCGACGCTATCGACCTCCTCAACCTCAGGAGCGCGGAAGCGGCGGCGATCACCGTTCCAGTAAAGCACGGACCCGGCGAGGCCCTCGGTCACGACCAGGATGCGGGTCTGGTGGGCCATGGACTCGATCAGCTCCTCGTCACCGCCCACGTCCTCGCGGCTGATGACCACTGCCCCGGCGCGCGGCAGCAGGGACTCAGCGGATTCCCACTTGGACGGAGTGACGCGGCCGGTTTGGTCCCAGGTGCGCATCCAGCCCTGAGGGGTCAGGCCCAGTAACGAGGTCGAGAAGAGATCCGGAGCAGATGGATCCACCTCCTGGGCGATTGGACCGAGATGCACGATCGACGTCCGCCGCCAGACGTCCGGCATGCTGGCCAGAGAGATGGGCGCGGCGCGGCCGTGCAGGATCTGCGTGCGGCCGGCCTCGGTCCGGATGTTCTCAAAGGTTGTGGTGTGCTCCGAGGGGACACGGAACAGCGGTATGCCCTGCAGGACTTTGAGCGAGGTCTTCTCGCTGACCGAGGTGATGATGCCGACCCGCAGCCCGAAAGCGCGGGCCGTCAGGGCTGAGAAGGCCACCGTCCCTCCCAGTACGTTGCCGGCGGGCGTGATATCCTCGGTCACGTGGCCGATCACCAGGTAGTCCACCGGTTCAAGAGGTACAAGCTCGACCATGGTGGGATTATACCGTGACGGAATTCACCGACCCTGTCCCTGCGCCTCTTGGCGCTGGGATGCGCAATGGCGACTTGATGTCGCCTTGCGCGAGCTCGCCCGAGATACAATCAGATCAGGAGTCGATGACGCTGATATGGCAAAACTAATACCCATGGCCGAACGCATGATCCGGGCGCGCAAGCTCATCCAGCAGGCGCGCGACTACCCGGTGCCTGCCGAGGGCGGCCGCGGTGATTTCTCGTACATCGCCCAGGTCAAGGACCTGCTGCGCCAGGCACGCGAGCTGATCAAGTTCATCCCGTCGCAGCCCAGCGCAACGGAAGAGATCAAGGAAGACGTGAAGAGGATTTACGAGGAGATAGAGGTAGCGAACAAAGACATACTACACCCGGGAAACGGGTGAATCTAGTCAAAAAGGCCGGAATCGGACGCCGATGCGTAAACAACGAGGAACAACGTAGCTTAGACTTCCACTCTGTCCCCATGACTGGGAGGGCACGATACCACCAGGAATTCCAGGTTCTCACCCGACCTATTCATCATCTGATGCGGAGTGCCCGGACCAACTTCGACCGCCTGATGGGCCTGGAGGTGCTGCAACTCCCCGCTGACTTCGATCGTTGCCTGGCCCGACAGTATGAAGAAGAGCTGGCGGGATCTGCGGTGGATGTGACGGACTTCGGATGTGTTGGGAGGCATCCTCTCCTGAATGACACTGAGCTCAGGAGTTCTTAGCAGGTGCCAGCCATCACAGCTCTCTCCCCACTTATAGTGCTCTGCCGTATTTCTGTCTATCATCACATTGTCCTGGGTGCAATTCAGATTTGGGCAGGGGCTCGTCCCTGGGACTGCCGCACGAACCGATCGGCCCAACTCGATTATAAGGTTGACCTCGTCCATCCCGTCGAAGACCGTGACGGAGACCCTGCGTTCTTACAGGGTGCCCCCTCAGGGCGGTCTCTCAGGGTGCTCATCGGGCTGATAGAGCAGGACAGGTGAGCGGGTGGCACTGCCGGCCAGAGGGGAAAAGGGGCATCTCAGCCCTCCGCGGAAGAGCCGCGAAACGGAGGCATGGTCAAGCGGTAGAATAACGGATCGGAGGTGCCTATGGCGATTCCCGATTACGAGAGCATCATGCTGCCGTTATTGCAACTGCTTTCGGACCGCAAGGCGCGGCCCCTTCGCGAGTTCGATCGAGGCCATGAGTGGGCATTTCCACCTTACAGAAGAAGAACGCGCCCATCGGCTTCCTAGTGGTGTCAAATTCACGTTCAACGACCGGGTGAGTTGGGCATCGACCTACATGAAGAAGGCGGGGCTCCTCGCCTCGCCAAAGCGCGGTGACTACCAGATAACGGACCGAGGGCTGCAGGTGCTCAAAGGCACCGCCATCAAGGATCACAGACAAGTACTTGGAGCAGTTCCCTGAATTCCTTGAATTCCGAGGTCGTAATGCCGGCACTGCGGCAAAGGTCGCACAACTCCCAAATGACGAAAGAACACCCGAAGAGGAATTCGAGGAAAACTACGCCCGTCTGCGAGAGGCGCTCGCCGGCGATCTACTGGAGGCAATTGGCGAATGTTCCCCCGGATTCTTCGAGAAGCTCGTTGTGGACCTGATCGTGAGGATGGGGTACGGCGGCACTCGAGAAGATGCGGGCAAGGCAATCGGCGGAACCGCTGATGGCGGGATCGATGGCATCATCAAGGAGGACCGACTAGGTCTGGATATCATCTATCTTCAGGCCAAGCGCTGGGAAGGGGCCGTGGGCCGGCCGGAGATCCAGAAGTTCGCAGGAGCATTACAGGGGCAAAGGGCAAGAAAGGGAATCTTCATAACCACTTCGAGCTTTACTAAGGAGGCGCTTGACTTTGCCACCCGAATTGAGACGAAGATCATACTGATCGATGGTCAGCAGGTTGCCCAGCTCATGATCGATTACGATGTGGGGGTTTCTTGACCTGCCCCCCAAAAGCTGATCCAACGTAAGAGTTAGGATTGGAGAATGGAGACAGGTCAAAATGCCCAGAAAGTACTTTTCCACTGAACAGATCATCAGCAAATTGAGGGAAGCAGAAGTACTGCTTAGTCAGGGGAAAACAGCCGTGGAAGTAAGTCGTTCGCTCAACATCAGCGAACAAACGTATTATCGTTGGCGGAAAGAATACGGGGGAATGGGAACGGATCAGGCTCACCGGCTGAAGGAACTGGAGAAAGAGAATGCCCGGCTAAAGCAGCTAGTGGCCGAACTCTCCCTGGATAAGGCCATCCTGAAGGAAACCGTTCGGGGAAACTTCTAAGCCCGGACAGACGCAGACAAGCCGTGCAGCGAGCTCAGGAAGTCTTCGATGTTTCGGAGCGGCGTGTGTGCCGGGCCTTGGGACAACCCCGATCCACCCAAAGGTACGTGGGCAGGACGCCGAGCGATGAAGAGCCGCTCACTCTGCGCATGGTTGAAATGGCTAACCAGTATGGTCGCTATGGTTACCGACGGATCACGGCGATGTTGCAAGCCGAAGGCTGGATAATCAACCACAAGCGGGTAGAACGCCTGTGGCGACGAGAAGGGCTGAAAGTACCCGCCAGACAGCCTAAACGCGGTCGATTATGGCTGAACGACGGGTCCTGCATGCGACTGAGGCCCGAGTTTCCCGGGCATGTTTGGAGTTATGACTTCATGTTGGAACGAACCCAAGATGGACGGCCTTTTCGGATTCTGAATGTGATTGATGAGTACACGCGCGAGTGCTTGGCGGTGCGAGTTCGCAGGCGCCTGGATCATGAAGGTGTCCAGGATTGTCTGACAGAGTTGTTTTGTACTAGAGGTGTGCCTGCGCACCTACGATCAGATAACGGGCCGGAGTTCATAGCCCGAATACTGCGTCGATGGTTAGACAAACTGAACGTCAAGCCGTTATTTATCGAGCCAGGCAGTCCCTGGGAAAATGGCTACATCGAGTCGTTCAATGGCAAGATGCGGGACGAACTACTCAACGGCGAGATCTTTTACACTCTGAAAGAGGCCCAGGTGTTGATCGAGCGCTGGAGGAAGGAGTATAACTACATCAGACCACACAGCTCACTCGGATATCGTCCCCCTGCACCGCAAGCTTGGCTGTTATCCTCGACCCTGCAGCTGGGACTAACTTAACCATTGGTACAATCTTGGGGGGCAGGGCAGGCGACAACTAGCAGAGCAATATCTGTGTGCGGAAAACGATAAGAGAATTCAACTAGAGCAGCTTGTTCTGGAGCGTCTTCGGCAGCGAGATTTCAAACAGGCTAGCTTGGCTGTCGCAGCCTACGAGGCTGAACAAGTCTTCCCACGCGGGATCGGTATTGATTGGGCAAATCATGAACCGACCGGAGACGTCGAAGTTCTAAATCTCATCTTTCACGCAAAGCCAAGGATACTTGCCTCGCTTGATGACGCTGAGTCAGATAAGCTACGACTGGCAGCTGGCATGATGCATCTCTTTGGAACTAATCAATGCCAAACGTGGCTTGGTACTGGATTTAAGACCAGCTTGAAGATGGACAACAACGCTGCAGGCCGAATGTTCCTGTTTTACGCCTGGCACAAACACACCCTATCCAATTACATTGACAGCGGCGTGATCCGCGATGTGCGGATATCGGGGGTCGGGGATTCTTGCGACGCCTGCCAAGAGCTATCGGGGAGGATATTTCGCCTCAGTGCGGTTCCCGAATTACCTTACGAGCATTGTACTCATAAGATGGGCTGTAGATGCACGATTCTCCCCATAGTCGCGTGAGCAAGGGAAGGGGCCTGGTATGCCAAACGATGATTTAAGTCTTCTAAAAGCAATCCTCGATGGTGCCATTACCCGTAGTTATGCCCGATATGTAAGTCATGAGTTTGCAGTCGAGAAAGAACAAATAGAGCTTGGCCGACAGTTGGAACAACAAGTCCTAGATAGAATTCTCCGACTATATTGCCAAGAACCGATACACCTTGGCGGCGGTCTCTGCAGAAAGATTGGATTGGGCGCGGGGGCAATTATTCAGCGGAAACGTTACGGGAGTGGACGGGAGGCGCGATAAGCCTATCGACATTATTTCTGGCATATTCTGCGAAATAGGAATTGCCGGGGTAACGTACAAAACCCTATCGAGCCCTGAGCTTGCGTGCTACTCCATCACTTCTCAACTAAAGGAATCCACAACGGCGGAGGAGTACTATCGGAACCTGAAATCCGATAGATTGCGCGAAGGGACTATCAGTAGTGCCATGATTTGCTGGGAGCTGGAAGCCTGCTTGAAGGCGAACACGGAGTGGGTATTCAAAGACGGACCAATTATCCACCCGGATTTAGTATGGAGAGGTTACCCGTTTCTCATTGATTTGCTCAAAAGAGTTATAGAGAAGAAGAAGATTATCGGGGTTGTGAAAGACCTGCGCGGCGAAGCGAGTATTCCACTAAGGAGACTAGGAAGGCTGCTTAAGCCTGGGCAGTACTTGGTAATTTACCGCGGTGTTGAAGGCTGGATTGATGAACTAAGACTCTCTGAACTCGCGAAGAGATTCAGACTGGAGGAAGGCAGCAAAGTCTGGCGTGGGGTTTTCAAATCCCACGTTAAGTCCTATGGGTTTGAAATTCACCAAGACGTTTTCAATGAAGGAATCGCATTGTTAATGGCGGATGCGATGAACAACAAAAGGGGCATGCCTAATCTTGTCGATCAGGCAGATTGTATTGCGGGCAACGCTTTTCCGTCTGGGCTATTTGGAGAGAAAATCCGTCGAGAATTCTTGCTCGCCGGAATGGGAGACTACTGGGAGCTAATTGACGAACACTTGCTCCGAGACTAGGGAAGGGAATTCATGGAACAACAAGCTGCGAATCAAATCATCGGCTACGTGTTGCTAGACAGCTTCTCCAACGAGGATGATCTTGTGCCTGTCCTCACAGACCAGAATACGGCCAAATTCGTAGCAAGCCGTAGATACGTGTTGATAGAAGAATCTGGAGAGAGAAGAAAGAGATATTTCGCCCAAATTACCAAAGGTCCACTGCATACGCCAGAATGGGGTACATCGAGCGATGGACAAAACGTATTTCCGATTGTCAAAGGTGAGGAAATCGCCTTTGTGCCATCTTTCCACTCGTTCTACCTTGCAAAGGTGCTGGGCGAAATTGTTGACATTAACGGCGTCAGAACGCTCCAGTCGGCGTTTACTCGGCCGATGCCCAAGTCGCAGGTGACATATATTCCTAGTGATGATCTTTATGACTATCTCCAGTTGACCGCCGACAAGATCCCGTTGGGTATTCTGTCAAATTACGGATCCGACAATCCGATACCTTTCTATATCACTGACAGACTTATCAATCGTCAGTTGGGGATATTTGGCTCCACGGGTTCTGGCAAATCGAACACGGTAATCGCACTTGCCGAGACTCTGTTAGATAGAGATTGGTGTGTGATTATCTTTGATCATGCCGGTGAATACTACCGAATGACAGAGCCATCTGATGAGAAGCACTTATTTGCCGAATATTGGCGCACATTGGGTATAAGCCCCAAGGGCATTGACAAAACGAAATTCAGGCGGTTTCTTCCAGTTGTCGATAATAGAGCCGACAAAGATGCAACGAAATTCAGTATTCTGTCAAAGAATGTTCCGTATCACTTGCTCAAGTCAATGATGTTTCCACTCTCGGATGCTCAAGAAGAGGGTCCTAGACAAAATCAGAAGAGATCTGGGCAAGAACTACAATGGTCTACCTAGTCTAAGGGCAGCGATAGAAGCCTTGCCTGATGGTCCGGACAAAGACAACAAGAAACAATCTGATTTTACCTACATGTCTAAGCCGGTCTTGTCCAATAAGCTGTCCTCGCTCGAACAGCTTGGTATTTTTGATGGTGGGAGACATGTCGATCCCGGCAATCCTGATGACTTGTTTGGGGAAAGCCCGAGCGCTGCCGCTGCGAACCTATCCGCGCAAATACTAGTCAAGAAAGCAACTCTTAATGTCGTTGATTTGGGGAATGTCGGCAACCAAGACGTAATCAACATCATCGGATTAGCAGTCCTGAACATGCTTGAACTCGCCAAGAACAAGATCAACTCGCCGTACAAAGATGTAAAAGTGGCCGTGTTTCTTGAGGAGGCCCACAGCTTCTTTAGCGCGGAACATGCAGGGCGCCCAGAATTTGCCAATGCGCTCACTCAGGTCACGAAGCGGATCTTCAAAATAGGTCGCAAGTTCTGGCTTAACCCTGTTGTGATTTCTCAGCAACCTGCGGATATTCCCGTTGGCATCATGTCTCAATGCGTCATGCGAATTACCCACCAACTTGCAGATGAGCGAGACATTCAGATAGTCGGCAAAGGTTCAGCAAAGCAATTTACTAACATAATTCCAGACTTACGGAAAGGCGAGTGCCTGGTCACCACACCGGAAATCTTGGCCCCACAAATTGTTCGCATTCGCCCGGCAATGGCGAAGAAAGTTGATCCCCAGACCGATAGCGAATAGCGTATGGCAACTACCGATATAGACCAACTTACCGAAAAGATCGTCCGCCGGCTGGGTAGCTTGAAAACGGACGGCTATTGGCACGTGGGGAAAATCATATCAGAAGCTGTTGCGCAAAATCGAGTCAAATCGAAAACCGCAGACATCTGTCGTCAAATCGCGGCACATCCCGGCGCGAATTTCAGTTATGAGTTTCTGCGACAATGTATCAGAACGTACACATACTATCCTGAGCTTTCTACTAAGCTGCTTTCTGAGCCGATTTATCATTTGCTAGCCAATCGAATTTACCGTAAGGAAGACAGAGAGAGATTTGAGCTACTAGCGATCGAAAACAACTGGAATATTAATCGCCTGGCAAAGGAAATACGCAAAGAGCGATTATCGAGAAAAGAAAACCAGAAGAGCGAATTGGGATTTGATTTGCAGCTTACGAATCTCTGGTATTTCAATACGGCTGACCCGAGATTTGGGAAGCCCGACTTTCGAGGAAGAATAGCAGGGCAAATCGTGGCAAATGCTCTATACTATTTTGCCGGTGATAAGGGTACTATCGTTGATCCATTTGCGGGAAGTGGAACTCTTGGCGATGTTATTGACAAGTTGCCATATTTTGCTGAGCGTCGCTACTTCATGCTCGACTTGCGTCCGTCGGATGAAAGGATCCAACCAAACGATGTAACCATTAGCGGAATTCCTCACACTAGCGAGTTGGCGAGCTATGTATTCCTGGATCCGCCCTATGGTCATCTGGGTCAAAAGCACTACGGATCATCAGAGTCTGACTTGTCACAAATGTCTCCCGAGGCCTTTTTGGCAGCGATGTACTCCGTTATTCGAGAGTGCAAGAGAATACTAAAGCCTGGCAAGAGTGCATCACTTATCATTGAGCCCGTATTGCCCTTTGACGATAGTGTATTGGATTTCCCGTTCTTGCTTACTAAGAAATTCGTCGAGGACGGTTGGGAGATAGTATCCAAAGTATATGTCCCAAGCCAAATAATGCGAAATAAGTCCCTACCCAACATATTTGCTCGCGCCAGATCAAAGAAGAAACTGATCTCAGATTGTAGAGAACTCTTGACTTTCCGGAAGGCCTCATAAGACGAATCTCCGCCGAGAGACGGGTTTCGCTTTGGTGCTTGCCCGACAGTTGATTACCGATCCATTCCTTGTTGTGGGCTAGGACGTATCGTTCAAGCCCCATCCGCGTTTCTAGCTTTGTTCCTTGAGTATCAATCTCCGCAGAGTCGCCCAGTGCCTCTTATGTGGCACGTAGCCCCGGCGGATTAGTGAACTATAGCGGAGCGACAACCCCGTTGCCTTCTGGATCTTGGAAATAGATATGCCCCGTAACTGGGGAAGGATATCCCTTTCAAAATCGATCCCTTCCAAGTTCCCCGAATTCCGCGTTTTCCCATTTCTTGTTAGCTAAGACATGCTCCCGGTTGCGGTCACCGCGTTTCATCGCGGCCTCGCCTCCATGAGACGGATCCGCGGCGGATTCGCGCAGCTCTCGTAGTTTCTTACTCCCGCTGGCGCTTAGTCGCCTGGTCTGCTCAGGTTGCAGTTCTGCCCAACAGGCTCGGCAGTGCAATCGACCCTTCTTGGTAGGCTTGCCACAAGAGATACAGCGAGAGGTGGCTACAATCTTTTGGACTAGTGCTGCAGGGATACGGGTTCGGTACGTTTCCCTTCCCCTGGATCGGTTTGACTGAGTGAGCAGGGTGGGCATGGGACTCGAGGTCAATCGCTGGGTCACGAACTCTGCCCATGGGCCCACGGCCTTGCTGAATTCTGAGGCGTTCTGGGTGAGCATTCTCCTGATATGAATGGAGAGCCGCGTTTCTCCGCGTTCGGTTTCCCAGAAGTCACCATGTGTGAAGATCATCTTTTGCAGGAAGCGATAGAGCCACAAGTCGACGTCAGGCCTTCCCACTTCCATCAGATCATAGACCAAGCCCCTGGAACTCTGCTGGTCTGTGTGCATGAACCCCAGACCGGGATCAAGTCCAAGGGTTAGAACAGCAAGATCAGTCTCGCCTTCCAGGATCGCATAAGCGTAGTTGAGCAGGGCATTTGCCGGATTGCCGGCTTTGCGCGCGTCGTTGCTCACGGGCGATCTTCTGTCACCGAAAGTGAGCCAATGGGCTGGAACCTTGTTCTGTTCTTTCCGGGCGAACGTCAGAGAAACCCCCGCCCACTGTTTCCAGTATTGGAGCGCGGCATTGGCTTCAACCACCTGAATTTCGGTGGCATCCTTACAACCGTCTACCTGCTGAACATAATCGAGGAGTTTCATGGGGGCATTTGTGATTGACGCGATTACCTCCGCCTGCTTACGGATTTTGGCTTTGATCAACTCGCGGCTGATTTCGAGACCGGTCTGTGTGAATGCAGCAATAGCTTGAGCTCGGCGCAACTGAGGATAGTCAGCGCCGGGGCCAGAATGCGCCAGGACTACCTCTGCATTATCGCCGATTGCGATGATCCCGGCTTTTGTATCCTGGAGCCACTGAAGTGCGCCCAGACTGACATAGCCGTCCGTGGACAGAATTGCCAGCCTTCTTAGTCCGCTCGTGGCGCGGTGAAAGTAGGCGTCTCTTCGGTCTTTGCCGATCCCGTCCTGGCAGCGCAGGTGATTTCCGGCCACGTTCACTTTGATGCCGTAGCCGAATAGGATGCACAGTCCGTCTTCAATTGGAATCGTGTTGTTGGTGATGATAGAATGCGTTTGCATTGGGAAGGACCTCTCTTCCTGGTGCTGCCCACTGGCTGTTAGCGCAGTCAGTGGGCTATTTGATCAATGCTCACCGAGCAGGCACTAGTCTATGCTCGAGCTTTCTCCCCTTGCTGGTCCCTTTCAGCCGCTGAGATCCGCGCGAAAGAGCCGTCCTGAAATCTTGGCGTCAAGATATAGAGGTGCAATGTCAATGCTACCGCCAGCGCCATGTAGTGCGGTATTGTGTCAAGCATGACGGAAATCGTACTGATCGCAGATTGTTCTCCAAACACCTTCCTTAGAGGGCGAATTTGAGAGGGGAGTTTGAGCACCTTTTGGAAAACTGGCCTGAATTCTGTCAGCGTTTCGTCCGAGACGCTCGCAACTTCGTCCTTGATCTTCCGAGCATCGAATACATGTTTCCTGGAGAGCTCGTTGAATATCTGTTCGAGTCTGCCCACGGGCAGCATCGGGCGTGATCGTCCAAGGCGTAAGGTTAGCAATTGCTCCAGCCCCAACAACGTGATGAAGTAATCGACGACGAAGCTATCTTCGTAATTAGGGTTGGGAAAACCTGATAGCAGGTTCACGATTACCAGCAGCACGCTCTCCGTTCGCTCCTTTGCATGTGGGGATCTGAAGAACCGGTTGATTTCAGGCAGCCTTAGGAAGAGCTTCCTTGCCGGGCGCTTCTTGAGAATCTTCTTGACCTGCGCGGGAGCATCCTCGGGCCTTGAGGCACAGAAACCCTTCATGGCCTTATCGAGTGCGCGGATTGCAGCTTCTTTCACGGCCTTTGGGGGTATGGAATAACCACATACCCAAAGCCAAGCACGCAGGTCGTACACATAACGCACGTGTTTTTCTCGCCTTAAGAATAGGATAAATCTGACTTGATCGACTGTCCCAGGGGGATAGCGAGAAAAAGTACCATGCCCCCTTGCCAGATGATAGACCTTGGGCGTCGGTATGAGCTGTTCCAGCCGCCAATCTTTCAGTTGCCGGGAAGTGGGAGCTCCTGGACCCACCTTCTCGATCAACTCCTTTGCTGTCAACCAGCCCTCATCCACAGGCTAGTTATACACCGGACACCGAAAAGTGTCAACTTCAAAGGATGCCATTGCTAGAATGAAGATGAGGGACAAGCCGGGTCTGGAACTTGTCCGCTGCAAAGGAGAGCTATGGCTGAGTCTGACATGGGAGAGTTATTTGTCGTACTGCCGCACGTGATCATCGAGAAGATCAAGGAGGAAATGTTCCTTCAGGATTGCTCGACGTCTGATGCAGTACGTCGATTGTTGCTTATGGCCTGGAATTGGAAGCACGAGATTGTGCTTGACAGCGCTCCGCCGTTCTTTGATGCGAAACTGGTGTGTCGTATCCCTTCGGATCTCTTGAAGGCCCTGGAAACGTACGCGGCTAGAGATTCTCGGGAGCCATGGGCAGCGCTGTTTACCATCTCCTCGAATCGGCTATGGAGCAATCGAGGAAGGAAAGGAATGCCAGAAAATGAACGAAAAGGCCATCTCTATTCCCGTTGAAAAGGTATCCGCGACAGAGGATTTTCTAGTCCGCTTCGACAACGTCGACGAATCCGGGCTCAGTTCCAAGTACCTGAATGAGCTGAAGTCTTCTGATCCGACAGCCTGGCCCCCTATC
Source organism: uncultured Chloroflexia bacterium (assembly GCA_963739265.1). Taxonomy (GTDB): domain Bacteria; phylum Chloroflexota; class Anaerolineae; order Anaerolineales; family Villigracilaceae; genus Fen-1038. Next base: position 208,891 of record CAVTZR010000004.1, on the reverse strand, counting down.
GCAGTTGTCTCGGACGGCGCAAGCGGGTACCTCCTCATCGATGGCTACCACCGCCTCACCGCCGCCAAAGCATTGAAGCTGAAAGCCATCAGTGCCATTGTTCTTCCGGAGGCCAGCTTCGAAACCGCATTCAATCTGAATCGTGAGCACGGCCTCCACCTGACCACCCTGGACCGCAGGCAACAGGCCCTGCGCCTGCACAAACGATATCCGAATCTGAGCGAGCGGGAGCTTGCGCGGCGGGCCGGATTGGACCATGCGACAGTGGGTCGACTCCTCCGCCAGGGTGGTGAAATTCACCACCCCAAGGAGGCTCGGGAGGATGGCGACCTTTCGCTCCCAATCGCCCGAGCCAGAGCTGCCAGAAGGCTGTTGCACCTAGTCAGCAGGCTTTCCCGGACCCGCGGGATTCGAGCCACTTTCAACGAAACGCGGGCTATCCAGGAATTGGCGACGGCAATACGTCAGCAGGTGAAACAGAATCCGGACTTCCAGTACTCACTCAAATTGCTCAAGGCCATTGTTGACGCCGCTACCTCCGTCAGTACCACAACATCGAAGAACGCGGGGACAGGCAAGGCATGATCCCAAGAGCGCACAAAGACCGCACCTGTATGTGGTGCGGCTATCGAGACCCTTCCGTCTATCGAAAAGACGGGCAGACCATTTGTGCCGAATGCTGGAAGAAGCGACACGGAATCGCGGCAACCGACATTCATCACCTGTATGGAAGGTCGAGGGATGAAACAGTGGAGATCCCCGCGAACCCCCACGCCTATCTGACCCAAAAGCACGAAGGCTGGCCAGAATGCCTGAAGACCTTTCCAGATGAACCACTCCTGCAAATCGCCTACATCCTCAGAATGGCGCTTGACCTAGTCAAATGGCTTCTTGCCCACCAGGAAGAGCTGGACAGGCTGGACACCTATGACAAGTTCTTCAAGCCCTATGGCGGTCTGGCCGCCCTGAACGGAATATTCTCACCCGCGAGATATCAGGTTGATCGCATGCTTCATCGGATTGCGCTCAACCTGGAAAAATGCTCCGATTGGCTGATTGCGTTGCGGCTCTTCCTGCTAAAGGAATATGGGCCGGACTATCAGCAGCAACTCGACATCGCCCCTCTGCTGCTCACCCCCAACGGGAAGGACAAGTGAAACTGTGCCCGAGTACGTTACCCGGCCTGACCGGAAGGTGGGGAGCGAGCCGCAGTCAATTGTCAAATACTTCGCCAAGCTCAATCGACAGGGGTTGAGTCACCGGGAAATTGCAGCTCGCTATTCCCTCGGTCGAAGTACGGTAGGGGACTACGTCCGAGGAAGGTATTCTCCGCCCCGAACACGTGCAGCCAGTCTGGCTGAAGCTATCAACCGGATAAACAGCAACGATCCATTCTCTATTGAGCTTCCAAACCGCCGCCAAAAGACCGTAACTGTGGATCCAATCAACAAAGCTGAACGGACCAAGGCTAGGGAATACCACGATGAAATCCTCAAGCTTGCTCGGGGCCAAGAATATGACCTTTCAAAGTTCAAGGGGAAATCGATCCGGGTGAGAGGCAAGAATGGAATCGAAGAGTTCCGGGTTGTCGTAGAGGAAGACGTTCTGACCGAGATGGCGAAGCAGGGCCAGTACGAAAACCTAAAGTTCTTCCGTGGTAGTGGATCATAGAAAGGAGTATCAACATGGACAGCTTGCCAATTGCTCTGCAGTGCTACATCCCTCCAGTTCCTAAAGCCAAGGGCACTAAGAGGAAGGAGCCCAAAGGGTTCCAGCCCCCGGATTACTTGTTGATCCTTGACACCGAGACGGCGACCGAGAACACTCGCTCTATGCCGGGATTCGGCGAACCCCAATGGTCAGGGATGAAGCAGAGTCTGCTCTTTGGCCGGATGATTGTGGCGGCACGTGTGGCGGAGCCCGTCGCACGAGAAGATCATGTCGCCTTCTACCGCCTTGGTGACACACTCTATAGAGCGGAAACAGAATACGTCTTCTATCCGGACCACCTGCCGGAATCCGGGCTCAGATTGATTCGGGAAAGCCTGGGCGCGAAGCCCCTGGGAGATCATTTACAGCCAGATCACGAGCCCTTTACGAACCTGTATCTTCTCCCGCTCTCCGAGTTTATGAAGATCTTCTATACCCTTGCCTGCCGGCTGAATAGCTATGTGATTGGCTTCAACCTGCCATACGACCTATCCCGGTTGGCGATCAAGGTCAATCCCGCCAGGGCAAAGTTCTTCTACGACGGATTCACGTTCACACTCTGGGATTCCCCTTACAGGCCTCGCCTTCGAATCGCCCACATCGGCTCCAAGCGGGATTTCAGCGGATGGAGTGCGAGCCTGGGCAAGTTTCAGAACGGGAAACCGACGTTCATTCCATACAAGAGCCGCTTCATTGACCTGCACACCTTGGCCTTCGGGTTAACATCAGACCACCATTCTCTGGCCAGTGCTGCGAAGCTGTACCGGATTGGAATTCAGAAACGACACGCCGAGGTGCACGGCGTAATCACCCCGGATTACCTGGCCTACAACCGGCAGGATGTCCTAGTCACTCTGGATCTGGCGTTTGCTATGCTGAATGAGTACTTGAGGCATCCCATACTGACGCTTCCCGAGAAAATCTTCTCTCCTGCCTCAATCGCAAAGGGCTACCTTCAAACGATGAACATACGGCCCCGGATGGAACTTCAACCCAGATTCTCGCCAAGAATTCAGGTGTGGGCGATGAGCGCCTATTATGGCGGCAGAGTGGATACCATGATCCGCAAGAGCAGGGTCGCGGTCGTTCACACCGATTTCCTGAGTATGTACCCCACTGTGAATTCCTTGATGCACATTTGGGACCTAATTATTGCCAGGGCTGTCAAGGTGGTCCTGGCCACTAAGAAGACTCAAGCGTTGCTGGAGGCCGTGACAGCCGAAGGCTGCTTCCATCAAGAGATCTGGCCACAGCTACGAGGAATGGCATTGATCCGGCCACAGGGAGACTTATTGCCGGTACGCGCACAGTATGGAAAGGGCCTTCAGATCGGCCAGAACCCCTTCCATTCGAGCAAACCGCAATGGGTCATGCTTCCGGATCTGGTAGCCAGCAAGATCAGAACGGGCAGGACGCCCGAGATCCTGAGAGCCGTTGTCTTCGATCCACTAGGGCTTCAAGAAGGTCTGAGACCATGCCTTCTCCAAAATCAAGTTGAGATCGATCCGACCAAGGATGACTCCTTCCGGAAGGTGATTGAAGAACGATTGACGTCAAGGCCGGTCGAGAGAAGTACGACCACCTGTCTAGAGAGGAGCGCAATTCCCTCCAGCTTTTTCTCAAAGATCCTGGCCAACGCAGGAGGATATGGCATCTATGCTGAGAGAAATGAGGTTCATAGCGCAAAGCCCCGGAGATTCCGCGTGTATTCAGACTCGGCATTTTGGATCGAGCGCGATCATTGGGAGGTCCCAGGCAAGCATTTCTTTGCGCCCCAAGCAGCGTTGACCGCCGCCGCCGCCCGCCTGATGCTTGCTCTACTTGAACGTGAGGTGGTTGGCAGGGGCGGCTGTTATGTCACTACCGATACGGATTCCATGATGATTGTCGCCGATGAGACCCGACACGATATCACTATCCAAGGCCGCGGCGCCGATGGGAAGCCTATTCCACAGACGATAACCGCGTTGACCTGGCAAGAAGTCAGGGAAATTGCGAGCAAGTTTGAACGTCTCAATCCTTACGATCCGGCCAAGCTGCCGGGGTCCATCCTGAAGATCGAGGACGACAATTTCGATAAGGAAGTAAAGCAACGGAAGCTCTATTGCAACGCAATAGGGCCGAAACGGTACTGTCTCTTCATCAATGGCGACAAAGCACGCCTGAGCCTGGAAGATATTGTGGACCCGAAGGAATCCGGCTTGAAGTTCTTCTTAGATCCGCAGGCTGAAGAAGACGACGAGGATTTCCGGCGCTTCGTCAAGGAGGTTTGGCTGCGCATTCTGAATAATGAGCCATTCTCCGCCTTGCCGGGAGCGGCCAGACCGTTGGTTTACCGGTTCGCAGTTACTACGGCCTATCTTTGGAAGCGGTTCAAGAGGCTCAATGCCGGCAGGCCTTACCCCGAGCAGATCAAGCCCTTTGACTTCCTGCTGCAGGCCTCCACTGAGTACGACTTCAGCAGCAAGTCAAGTCAAACCCTGATTGCGCCATTTGACCCTGACCCCACACACTGGCAAGACCTCGATTGGATCGACTACCGGGAGAACGGCGATGGCGCCTCCGGATCGTCCTCTAGCAAAAGAACCCTACGGACTGTTGAGAGTTATCTGAACGCCTACAAAGATCACCCAGAATATGCCTACAACGGTCCGGACGGGAAACCTTGCTCAGCAAAGACGGCAGGGGTGCTATCTCGGCGACCGGTTAGCGCCTTGAACTTCGTTTACCAAGGAAAGGGGATGATGGATGAAGACGATATCCAGAGCAACGTCCAGGATTCGGAAGAAGGAAGTCTGTTCTACGGGAAGACGGACTATAAGAAGTTGATGCTCTTGGTTCTGAAGATCATGCAAGACATTCCGCGAGATTTCTTAGCAGAGTTCATTCCGGTCAAATCCTACAAAACGTTTCAGGCTTGGCAGACCAGGAAGCGAACGCCCAAGGACGCGACGGGCCTGATCGAGGCAGTTGTAGCTTGGGCAAGGCAGATTGTGCCGGATTTGGAGGGCCTGGGAGCGAAAGATCTTCTCAAAGCCTACCTGGCGTGCAAGAAAGAGCTTTCTGGGAAGGTCAGGCGGATGGCGAGGCAGATCCCGGACGCGGTGCTACATCACAAGATGAATTTGAACGCCCGGACCATCGCGAAGTTGCGGAAGGGGGAGGATTTGCGAATGGAAACGCTGAAGCGCCTCGATAAGCTGCTAACGCATCTGTACTTACGCGCACCTGGTGCAGGAACCGGCGAACACTCCGCTGATTAGGAGTATGATGAAACCTCGTCCGTGCCGCCAGCATTATGCCATGTGTCTATGCAGTCCAGTGTGCAGGGGGGCGCAACTTCGCATAGCGCGTGCACCTTTGCGCCGCGTGTCACGCCAATTGCAGCCGAATTGCTGCCAGAACATGTAAGGCGACTCTATTCGCCGTCCAAGATGGAAGTAGCGGTGATCGCGGGCATCAGCGTCTTCCGGTACACAATTACTTGGGGGATGGCTTTTGCGGTAGGTTTCCCCTCGCCCTGAGAATGCGAATGTCTTTGTTGATCGATTCTTTACTCACATGTAGGATCTCTTGGATCTCCTGTCGGGTCTTGCCTTGTTTGAATAACACTTCCACGTAGGGGAGCCGATGCTGGCTTATAACGACGTATCCGTCCTCCAGCGATCTCTGGAGGCAAGATGTGTTTGTCTGACAAACAAAAGCGAATGGGCGTTTGTCGCTTTTGATAGCTTCGCGAGCTGGAAGTTCCCACCTCACCGTCTCTCCGGCCTGATGGCAGTATTGACAATGGGTTCGTAGATGTTTTGGGCTCGGCAACAGTCGCCACGTTGCAAAAGCTATCAATAGAGACGTGTCGGTCAGAGACTGCTCAATGTTATTCCTACCCTCTGCGCCCGGCTTCAGTACTGCCGTCATTTCTTCAGCTTGGAGTGCAAGTGCCTCGATCAACTCAATATCACTCGATCCGCTAGCGTTATCCCGAATGTTATCAGTGCTCCTCCAGAGAAGATCCGCGATCACTGGCGCTTTTCGGCACGCGCTCCGTATCCGCTCCTTGCCGCTATTCCATCGATCAATATCGCCCGAGATAAGCCGAAAGGAACACTTGAATAATTTCCAACCCAAAAGCCGACAGGCCTCGCCAGCATTGCTAGCATCTATCTCTTGAGTTTCGAGAGGCTCTGGGATTTCTCCCGACCGCCACCTTGTGATAGCGTATGTTGACATTAGACGTCTTGTTCAACCAGAATGTGATTGCCGACCACCTAGATCAATTGTCTGCAATCCAACCGTGTGTTTAGTGGCCATGTTGTGTCACAATGGGGCATGCATTTTGCAGGATAGTCTCTACAGGGGTTTCCCCAATTGCACCCGAAACAGGGGAGGCGACTCTAATGGCTTTTGCGGCAGTGGGAACCCTTCAGTGACGAATCGGGAGGCTATTTGCTGACGTCAAATACCAGCCATGTGCTTCTGAATGAATTTCCCGTCGCATCATGAACAATCGCTCGAACTCTAATCTTGCCGGAAAGACGCTGAGAATCCGCGAGCCACCAACTTAGATCGTCTGACTCTGTTGCATAACTCACGTTATCCCCGGGAATGAGAAAGAAAGGCGGCTTCTTATGGATCCGGAAATGAGGATACAACTCAGCATGGCGACGCGTTTGCACCAGATTCTTCTTTACTGACCATTCAACGAGCACACTGACGACTTTGATTCGGCGATCGCTTGGATTTGCGATGTCAATAAACACTACATCTAGAGGCGGCCCCCCTGGTATTCGTCGCTGGCATCGTCTTCAAGTTGCTCGCGGTCAATGCCGATGGATAGCCTCGGTTGGTGGTCGCGCCGAGTTGCGAAGAATACACATATTGATAGGATTAGGCCAGCCACGCCAGCTAAGTTCGCTAGAAGAGTGGCTAGTTGTGAAAGGCTGAAAGTCATTGGGAAAAGCCTTGCCGTATCGGTTCACTCGTCCGTTGGCGCTCAATGTGAGCGCTCGGGGCGTGAGGTGGAACTTGGACCCCCCGTCGAAGCGGTATCATGTCTGAGTGGACTATAGATCGAAATTGTCGAGGGCGAAAGCAATGAGCATGAGGGAGGCAGGGGGGCTGCAATGACGGAGGCATGGAGTGATTTGACAAACAGGGCGTAGAAGCAAGGCCTCGCTCCGGCAAGTCGAATTTGGCTTGTTTACCCAATTTTCGCCCCCTTGCTTCTATTATGCTTTTCACATAAGAGCTCGATGTTCCTTGCAGTATTGCTTCCCCCTTTTGACACGGGGACTATGTGGTCATATTCCAAATTGTCGCGACTTCCACACACTGCGCACTTCCCGCCATCGCGACGCCAGACTTCAATGCGAACCTGCTCCGGGATTCGGAGACGTATGCGAGTTTCTTCTCTCTCCGGTAAATCGTATTTCTGCTTCAACCGTTCGAAGCGCCTTCGCTCTCTGTCAAATTCCTCAAGAACCAGTAGGCGCATGTTTGCTTGGGAAAAGGACTGATCCACTTCGTAGATACTACCCTTGAAGATCCAAAAACCAGTTGCCGAATCAATTTGCCAAGGCACCGGATCTTCCAGTGCGGTCTTTGCCAGTTCAGGTGGTACTGTTCTTGGGACTTCGATAGGAACGCTCACCGCCACTGTAGTGGGATTGTGTGGAGGTCTTTTCCCGGGGTTCCGGGGCCTTTTGCCTATCCATCGGCGCGATCTTTGAGACATCTCCCAAAATCTTTGTTCAGCTTCCCAACGTACTTCCTCCTGGCTCTTTTGCACCGTTTGCTCTGGCCTGTACTCAGTTGTCATCAGGATGGGTTGATATTTGCCGAATCCTGTGGCTATCCCCATTTCTGAATAGACACCAATCTTCTTGACTTGCGACATTCAATCCCTCCGGTGAGCAGCAGGGCCGCGCGTCAAGTGCCATATTGCCAGCAGTGTGGTGCTTGGTATTATATACCGCCAGAACCGTGAAAGACCGAGTAGTCGAGCATGGAAGCAGGTAGATTGCCCGCAAGGATACTCATGGAAAGCCCGTTGCTGCATTGGATCATCAAGATAGTCGAAGAGAAACGCGGCAGTTGCGACTGTGGTCGGATTGGCCTGAGGCGACGGCTTCTTGAAGGCGCCGACGAGCGCGCTGGGCATTCTTCTTTGCATCTTTTCTTGTTGTCAATCTGGGACACGGCGGCGCATTTGAGGGCCTTTCATGGCAAACAAGACGACGGGTTTTCACTGGTTATGCTGGTCATCGAGTCCTTGGGAAGGAGAGTTGAGAGGCGGCTTTGCGGGACTGAAAAGCGTCGCCGCTTGCTTTTGTTGCCTTGGCGCTGTATGCTGAATAACAGACACTGACTATGGATTACGAGCTCTACCACGATAAATCGCTGGAATGGGGGTTTTGGCACGGCATGCTGCTTGTGCCGGTGCCCAAGAAAGACGAGTTCTGCGAATTGCTCAATCGCGCGAGGATCAATTCAGGCTACCGGTACAAGCTCGGAATAAAGAAAGTGGATCGCAAGGGACCCATTTTCGGGTGTGCCTCTGCGTGGACCCAGATAGGAGTAGCGTGTCTGCGCTCCCGGACAAAGGGACAGGCGATGCACATCTTCATGGGGCGCCACCAGGGCGGAAGACCGAAGTACGAGAATATCAATTCGTATGGAATGAAGTTCATCTTGTTTCGTGAGCGTGACGCACACAAGTCCTGGAAGGGGGCTGGTGATTTCGCCTCCAAAGTCGAAACTACGTTCCGATTTGGAATGAAGGGCGGCTTGCACTGTCTTGGTTCGGAAGAGAACCCCATCACGATATCCAAAATACATTTCGATGGGCATGAGCACTTGGGAAGGAATGTGAGCAGGCAACACATAGTGGAAAGGATACAGGGGCTCAGGCCGTACTGCACATTCGCCAGGGGATCCGGTCTGATTGATGATCGCCAAAGCGACCATGAGAAACCATCAAGCCAGTCATACGAAGATTGCCAGCTGCTTCAACTGACGGATATCTTGATAGGTTGCTTTCGGACTGCCTTGGGGTACGCAACGCGCCGGATTCACAAGGAGTTGGCTCGACCGGTGAGCATGCTTGTGAAAGAATACCGCAAGGGCGGAGCCAGGATGAAGAACAGCCGCTGGACCGACTCTTTTGTGATAAGTCAGTGCTATTTGGCGAACGGGCACTGGAAGTTTGAGGGCGTGAGTTATCAGAGCACCTCAGAGATGCAACTTAAGATGCTGTGATATGTGACCCAGTTCCTAGCCTGCACCAAAGGCCTGATTTGCCCGATCTGGGACAGAGCGGCACATTTGGGGGCCTTATATAACAAGGGGTCCTTATCATTGACCGCAGAACGGGTGTTCTATACAATGAGGAGGGAAGGTGAACTGATATGCCTGCGCCGCCCTACCCTGGCCTGCGCTCACAAAGCCGAGCGCGGGCCCATCCCTGCCCAAATTCAGCGAACGAATTTAGGGAGGGAAGAACGCCATGGGTAGCGGACCCCGGTCCCTCATGGGACCGGGGTGGATGACGCGAGGTTGGGTCTCGCTGCGCGAAGGAGACATAAGGATGCCTGCGCCGAAAGGGAATAAGAACGGCCTGAAGCACGGCCTGTATGCCAAGAAGGCGGTCTGGACTTGCCCCGTTTTTGTGGACACGATTAATGTCGCGACTGGCGTTCGAACTCCGTTGGGCTGAGGTAGTCCAAGGCAGAGTGCAAACGCTTGGGATTGTACCAACCCTCGATGTACTCAAAGATGGTGGTGCGGGCCTGGGAACGCGTGGCGAAGCGCTGGCGCGTGCATTCTGTTTTGAGGGTCGCAAAGAAGCTCTCCATAGCGGCATTGTCGAAACAGTTGCCGACGCGGCTCATGCTGACTTGGCAGTGATGAGCGGCCAGAGCTTGCTGGTAAGCTTCGCTGGTGTACTGACTGCCCTGGTCAGAGTGGTGCATCCAGCCCTGTGGCGGATGGCGTTGCAAGATGGCCATTTGCAGAGCCTCTTGTACCAGCGAGGTTCCCATGTGGTCGGCCATGGCCCAGCCCACGACCCGGCGAGAAAACAGGTCCAACACCGAAGCCAAATACAACCAGCCTTCGGCGGTGTCGATGTAGGTGATATCGGTCACCCATTTCCGATCCGCAGCGGGAGACGAAAAATCCTGGTTCAACAGATTGGAGGCAGGCTTAGCCCATGAGTTGCGCACGGTCGTCTGGGGAAAGCGCCTGTGCGCTTTTCGAGCCGTGATCCCGTGCCTGCGCATCAATCGCGCCACTCGGTTCCTGCCGCAAGCTGTTCCCTTGCGTTGCAAAGCGGCATGGATGCGGGGACTGCCGTACGTCTGCCGACTAGTCCGGTGTTCCTCTTGGATCTGCGCCACCAGGGCCTCATTGGCTTGGGCTCGTTGGCTGGCTGGGCGACCACGCCAGGCATAGTAGCCACTCCGGCTCACACGCAGCGCCCGACACATTCTCTTGACCCCATAGACACCCTGATGAGAAGCCATGAACTCGTACCTCATCTGCTTTTCCGGGAGAAAATGTGCACCGCTTTTTTTAGGATATCGCGCTCCTCTTCCGCCTCCGCCAAGGCTCGCTGCAGGCGCCTGATCTCAGCCTTGGCAGCCTCCAGATCGCTCGGCTCCAGATGAACTTCTTGCCTGCCCTTTTCGACCGCCTGATAGCGAGCTCGCCATTTGACCAGAAGCCCGGGTGTGATCCCCAGATCCCGTTCAATCTCGCCCGCGCCCTTCCCGTCTTTCTCCAGCAACGCCAAGGCTTCCAGTTTGAATGCTTCCGGGTAACTTCGGTACTTGCGTTCGTTCATCGTGCTTCTCCTGTATCAGTGTACTTCGAGGACATTTCTCGTGTCCACCAATTCGGGGGAAGCCCAGTCGCAGGGGAGATTGTGGAGGCACCGTCGAGCGCGCTGAGCGCCCTGGAAGACCGCCAGGATCTTCGACGGAGCGCGCAAGGGGAGGGTTTGCGCGCACCGGCAACGGCGGTCCGGTACCTGGAGGAGGCCATCGACGAGATCTTTGCGAGGATGAAGGAGGCGGAGGGCGAGGAGTTCGCGAGGCTGGCTAACACGCTATCGTTTGCGGCCACTGCCCTGTTCAATGGGCATAGGACCATTGCGTTTTTGACGGGAGGAGTTGCTCCTGTAGAGGATGCAATCAAGGAGTTGGAGGCACTGAAGTTTGACGAGGACTAATCAATGGTGGGCCCCACGGCTTCATGCCGTGGGGTGGGCGATGCGGGCTTGTGGCCCGCTCGCCCGAACGCCGGTTGAGGATGCGATTAAGGAGCTCGAGGCGCTTAGTTTCGATGAAGACTGATGGTCAATTGCTGCCATCAGAGTGGGTTGTCCCACGGCCACAGGGCCGTGGGATCTCGCGATGCGGGCTCGAAGCCCGCTCGCTCGAAGAGGACGCCTTGCGCGAAGGCTCGAGGCCGCGAGGAGATTGCTTGCCATGGGCACGCTTCGCAGTCGTCGCCGCTTCGTGGCTCCTCGCAATGACATGGGATATAGATGACCGAGAACGGGTTTTCGCCGCTAGCACGGAAGATACGCGAGACGATTCGCAGAGACCCGGTGGGATGGGCTGCGGCGGGAGGTATCACGCTGCGGCCGTATCAAAGGGAGATCGCTCTGGCGATCAAGGATTCGGTGCTGCACAACCGGGGGTTGACGTTCGTGGTGATGCTGCCGAGGCAATCGGGCAAGAACGAGGTGCAGAGGCATCTTTTCGGGTGGCTGATGTACCGAGCCGCGGAGCGGGGCGGGACGATCGTGAGCGTGGCGCCGACGTTCAAGCCGCAGACGATCAACGCGATGGAACGGACACGGATGACTCTGGACGACAACATGGCAACACGGGGGAAGTGGCGCTCGTCGGCGGGGTTCATTTTCCGGTTCCATAGGGCCAGGGTGCAGTTCTTTTCCGGGGAACAGACGTCGAAGGTGGTGGGGGCGACGGCGGACCTGCTGCTGAGCGTGGACGAGGCACAGGACATCGACCCGATGAAGTTCGACAAGGAATTCGACCCGATGACGGCGAGCACGAACGCGACGCGGGTGTTCTGGGGAACGGCGTGGACGTCGCAGACACTGCTGGTGAGGCAAGCGAGGGCGGCGCACGAGCAGGAGAAGCAGGACGGTATCAAGCGAGTGTTCTTCCTGACGGGCGAGGACGTGGCGGCGATGGTGCCCGAGTATGGGGCTCATTTGGAGGGGGTGGTGAAGGAGAAAGGAAGGCAGCATCCATTGGTCAAGACGCAGTACTACAACGAGGAGATCGACGCGCAGGCAGGGATGTTCAACGCTGGGAGGATGGCGTTGATGTTCAGTAATGACCTCGCCCTCCCTGCTAAGAACGCAGGGACTGGCGCTGACCCCACCCCCTACCCCTCCCCAAATATCCCTGGGGGAGTGGACTTGCCCCGTTTTTGTGGACACGATTAATGTCGCGACTGGCGTTCGAACTCCGTTGGGCTGAGGTAGTCCAAGGCAGAGTGCAAACGCTTGGGATTGTACCAACCCTCGATGTACTCAAAGATGGTGGTGCGGGCCTGGGAACGCGTGGCGAAGCGCTGGCGCGTGCATTCTGTTTTGAGGGTCGCAAAGAAGCTCTCCATAGCGGCATTGTCGAAACAGTTGCCGACGCGGCTCATGCTGACTTGGCAGTGATGAGCGGCCAGAGCTTGCTGGTAAGCTTCGCTGGTGTACTGACTGCCCTGGTCAGAGTGGTGCATCCAGCCCTGTGGCGGATGGCGTTGCAAGATGGCCATTTGCAGAGCCTCTTGTACCAGCGAGGTTCCCATGTGGTCGGCCATGGCCCAGCCCACGACCCGGCGAGAAAACAGGTCCAACACCGAAGCCAAATACAACCAGCCTTCGGCGGTGTCGATGTAGGTGATATCGGTCACCCATTTCCGATCCGCAGCGGGAGACGAAAAATCCTGGTTCAACAGATTGGAGGCAGGCTTAGCCCATGAGTTGCGCACGGTCGTCTGGGGAAAGCGCCTGTGCGCTTTTCGAGCCGTGATCCCGTGCCTGCGCATCAATCGCGCCACTCGGTTCCTGCCGCAAGCTGTTCCCTTGCGTTGCAAAGCGGCATGGATGCGGGGACTGCCGTACGTCTGCCGACTAGTCCGGTGTTCCTCTTGGATCTGCGCCACCAGGGCCTCATTGGCTTGGGCTCGTTGGCTGGCTGGGCGACCACGCCAGGCATAGTAGCCACTCCGGCTCACACGCAGCGCCCGACACATTCTCTTGACCCCATAGACACCCTGATGAGAAGCCATGAACTCGTACCTCATCTGCTTTTCCGGGAGAAAATGTGCACCGCTTTTTTTAGGATATCGCGCTCCTCTTCCGCCTCCGCCAAGGCTCGCTGCAGGCGCCTGATCTCAGCCTTGGCAGCCTCCAGATCGCTCGGCTCCAGATGAACTTCTTGCCTGCCCTTTTCGACCGCCTGATAGCGAGCTCGCCATTTGACCAGAAGCCCGGGTGTGATCCCCAGATCCCGTTCAATCTCGCCCGCGCCCTTCCCGTCTTTCTCCAGCAACGCCAAGGCTTCCAGTTTGAATGCTTCCGGGTAACTTCGGTACTTGCGTTCGTTCATCGTGCTTCTCCTGTATCAGTGTACTTCGAGGACATTTCTCGTGTCCACCAATTCGGGGGAAGCCCAAATGACGGCGCAGGCCGCGAGCGAAATGGGCAAGGGTGGGAAGAATGCCCGCCCCTACGATACGATCAACGAGGGGAGGGACAGCACGACGCTATCGGTGGTGCAGATCGACCTGTCGACGCTCGAAACGCTGCAAGCGCCGACGTATCGGGTCGTATTGCGAAAGGCGTGGCAGGGTCAGAACCACTTGACGGTCTTCGGCCAACCGAAGAGCCTGGCAGAGACATGGAGGCCGCAGCACTTCGTCGTCGATGCAACCGGTGTGGGCGAGGGGCTATGGGCGATGCTCGACAAGGTCTACCGGACGCGGGTGATACCGGTCAAGTTCACGCAGCAGGAGAAGAGTGAGATCGGATGGCGGTTCCTGAGCATCATCGAGACGGGTCGGTTTCAGACAACACCCCCGGGCTTGAACCGGGGCTGGTGCCAAGCGAGACAGTGCGGACGCAGTACGCGCTGTGTCAATCAGAAATCCTACCGGGGCCGGGGAAGATTCTAAGGTGGGGCGTGCCGGATGGGACGCGGGGGCCGGATGGGATGCTGGTGCACGATGATTTCATCGTGGCGGATGCGCTGGTCGCAAAGCTGGAGGAGCTGGAATGGCACGTGAGCGGGAAGACGGTAATTGTGCAGGCGACCGATCCGTTAGAGGAGATGTCGACGTTCAGGTGAGGGACGGGTTGCCCCGCGGCACGAAGCCGCGGGGTGCGCAGCGGCGGCCCGACGCCGCCCTGCGCGAAGGGCGACCATGATAGGCAAAACGCCTACCACTTTGCAGGGTCGCCCCTACGAGCCAGGGATAGATCGATTCTCAGGCGCCCTTTCTTTCTGCAAGAACGTTCAGGATTTTGGTTTGCTGCTCGTTGATTGTGTGGACTTCACGAGTCAGCGTGTGGATGGCGAGAAGTGTGTCGTGATCGCCTTCAGCCCGGGCATCACTCGCTGCTGCCTGGACATTTTGGCCGACGATAATGATGGGCAGCAACACCAGCTGCAGGAACGTCTGCGCGATCCAGCCAATGATAATGATCGAGTTGCCGGATGCGAGCGCGGATGGCAGCGAGATGAGGGCCAGCAATGCAAACGCATACGCACACCACATGGAGCCGACGGAGTTTGTGATCTTTACAGCGACCCGCGTATTGAAACGACCAATCGGGCTGTCACCATGGACCGCCTTGTGCACATGCTGGGTCAAGACCAATTTTGGTACGTGAGCCTTTGCCTGGGTGATTGCTGATTTGTCGTCCATCATCGCCTCTCTTGAATTGGATTGGCGATGATTATACAGTCCCGCACCCCCTTGGGTGTCCTGGAAGAGCACCAGGATCTTCGACGGGATGGGCGATGCTCGCCTGAGGCTCGCTCGCCCGTGCGGGCACGATACGTCGTGCCCCAACCAAAACAAAAGCCCCCGCCGTCTGTCGACTTCGGAGGTCTCTTCGTTTCCTCTATTCCTTCGGAATGATCGTGATCTTTCGGTGCGGTTCTTCCCCCACGCTCTCCGTCTTCACCGCCGGATGCTCGCGCAGCTCCAGGTGGATGATGCGCCGCTCGGAGGCCGGCATCGGCTCCAGCGTGAGCTTGCGCCCGGACTTGAGTACCTGCTCGGCCATGCGCCGGGCCAGCTGCCTCAGCTGGCGCTCGCGGCGGTCACGGTGACCTTCCACGTCCACCACCAGGCGCACGAACTGCCCGCTGGCCTTGCCCACCATCAACGCCGACAGGTATTGAAAGGCTGCCAGTGTCTCACCGCGCCGGCCGATCAGGATCCCCAGGTCGGTGCCGCGAATGTCCACCATGATCGGGCGCCGGTCGTCGCGGGGATCGCCATAGTGGGCCGAGATCTGCGCCTGCATCCCCATGTGGAACAGCAGCTTCGATATCGTGGATTCGGTCTGGTCCAGCAGCGCGTCGTGCCCTTCATGCGTCTCCTCGAGGGCCGCGGCCGAGGCGCTGACAGAGCGCTCACTATCTTCGACGGTCGCGACATGTTGGCGGACTTCCGGCTCACGTGCCTTGACTGGTGCCTTCGGCTTCTCCTCCCTCGGTGGTCGAGGAGTGCCACGTCTCGGGGCTCGACCTGTCGAAGATCCCTGCGCAGACCCTGCGGTCTTCAGGGTGCGTTCTCCCAGGGGAGGCGGCTTCTGCTCCGCCCTGGCGGTCGAAGATCCTGGGCGCTTTTCGAGGGCCAGGGCATCATCGCCCGGCGCATGAACCGTCAGGCGCACGCGCACCTGCCGTCCGCCCAGACCGAACAATCCTTTGTTACCCAAATCGAGGACTTCCACCGACACGGCATTGGCTGGCAGGCCCAGCTGCGCCAGGCCCTGGGCCAGGGCCTCTTCAACGGTCGGTGCAATGATCTCCAGCGTCGTTCTCTCGGTCATACCTACCTCCTCGACGGAGCGGGCCTCCAGCCCGCATCCGGAGATCCCGGGCCCAAGGGAGCACGGGACAACACTTTACCTCTTCTTGCTTACCACCGCGGTCTGTTTGTCACCGCCCGGCAGCAGGTTGCGCCAGTTGACGCGTCCCATCGAAGCGTACTGGGCGATGCCAAGCACGTTGCTGGTGACGAAGTAGACCGCCAGGCCGGAGGCGTAGGTCATTGCAAAGTAACCCAGCAGCAGCGGCATGTAAATGCTCATCATGTTGCCCATCGCCGCGGATTGATCGCCCGGTCCGCCGCCGGAAGGTGGCATCGTGACCTTGGTCTGCATGTAGGTGGTGACCGCCACGATGATCGCCAGGGTCGGGAAGCCGTACTGCAGGAACGGGATCGAGAACCCTGCCGGGAACGGGATGCCCTCCGGCCGCCCCAGGTCCATCCACAGGAACTTGCTGTTGAGCGGGATCAGCATCGCCGCGTTCATGAACGGGTAGATGCTGCGCGCCAGGTTCAGCAGGCCCAGCGGCGTGGCGCCCAGGGCCTGGATGATGGCCTGGTACAGGCCGATGATGATCGGGAACTGGATCAGGGTCGGCAGGCAGGAGGCGAACGGGTTGATGCCGCGCTCCTTGTACACCCGCATCTGCTCCGAGGCCAGCTTCTCACGGTCCTTGGCGTACTTCTTCTGGATGTCCTGCCAAGCCTTGTCCTTCTGCAGGTCCTGCATCACCTTGGCAGACTTCAGCTGCTGCGCGTTGAGCGGCCAGGTGATGGCCCGGATCAGAATGGTGAACAGGATGATGGCGATGCCGAAGTTATGCCCGACGACATCGTAGATCCAGAGCAGCACATTGGTAAACGGGTAGATGATGATTTGATTCCACATATGGATGCATACCTTTCATCACTTGCCGGTGAACTTCCACTTGATCTGGCCATCCTGACTCACGCCGGCCAGCAGAAAATCAGCGCCCAGCGGGGCGACCGCGATCAGGTTGCCGCCGGCAACCGGCGTGGTATAGATCTTGCCCCCGAGCGTCACGTCCCAGGACTTGGCCCCGGTCTGATCGTAGGCGACCAGCGTCCCGGACTCCGTGCCGACCGCCACGCCGCCCGCGAACACGAGCGGGCCGCCGGTGATCGGTCCATCCGGCTGAAGCACAGGCCCGGCTCCCTTGCCGTCCGCGACGCCCAACGAATAGACGTTGCCGCTGATGTCGGCGGCAATGAGACTGTTGCCGGTCAGCACCGGTGTGCCCCAAATCCAGTCCTTGGTGGTTGTGGTCCAGCGCACGGCGCCTGTGGCCGCGTCGACCGCGAACACCTTCTTTCCGAAGGAGGCCGTGTAGACCGTGTTTCCGTCCGTGCTGACCGACGGCGCGCTGGGAGCCGCCCCGCCAAGGTCCAGCTGCCAGACGATCTTCTGGGCGGCCGGGTCCACCGCGTACAGATTGTGATTCAACGAGTTCACGAAGACCAGCTTGCCGTTGGTAGCCGGGGCACCCCAGATCTCACCACCCACCTTCAGGGACCAATGCTGGCTGCCGTCGGCAAGCGAGAGCGCGTACAGCATGCCGTTGTTGTTGGCCGCATAGACCGTGGTGCCGGCAACGAGGGGCGGCGCAACCCAGCGGTCGCCGCCGACGAAAGGCGCAGCCCACTTGGCCGCACCGGTGGCCGCGTCCAGGCTGATCAGGCCAAAGTCCGAGCCCGCGCTGCCAACCAGAACCTGGCCATCCCCAGTGACGGTCGGCGAGGAGTAGTAATGCTGTGCGCCGGCCTTATCGGGGTACTGCCACAGCTTGGTCCCATCGCTGAGGCGTATCCCGTACACGAAGGATCCGCTAGCGAGGTAGGCCCGGTCCGCGTCGGCGGCCAGCCCGGGCCAGCTCGAGGTCGTCGTGGTGGCGCAGGCGCTCAAAAGGAGGGCGCCGAGCACTATGAGCGAGAAGGATGTCAGGCGTTTCATCGGAAGAACCATAACTCCTACGGAACGGGGTCGTAGCCCCCTGGATTGAACGGATTGCAGCGCAGCACGCGCCAGCCCGCCATCAATGCGCCCTTGAGCGCGCCGTGCTTGTAGATGGCCTGGTAACCGTAATGAGAGCAGGATGGATAAAAGCGACAGGTACCTTCGGGCAGGCCGCGCGAGAGCGTCGACTGGTACAACCGGATCAGCCCCAGCAGCGGCAGGCGCGGCCAGTTGCCCGGGTCACGCGGCAGGTCCCGCAGACGCGGCTCGTTCGGGTATTCGCGCGGCAGATAAAACTCAGACTGCATCAGGAAGGTGCGATCAGCTCAGCCCGGCGCAGCAGGGTCAGGAGCACTTCACGGGCGTGAAACATGTCGGATGAAACCAGCGGCGGACGTGCGATCAGGATCAGGTCCCAGCCCGGGGCGACGGAGGAAACCAGGCTCTGCATCGCTGCCCGCAAGAGGCGCTTGGCACGGTTGCGTTGCACCGCCCCGCCTACCGTCTTGCCGGCGACCACACCCACACGCACCTGCGCACGGCCATTGGCCTGGGCCACCAGCACGAGCAGCGGGTCAGCATACGATTTGCCGGACTCGCCGCACCCGGCTGATATCGTCCGAGCGGGTTAGCCGGAATTTGCGCTGCACCTGTCCCTCGCCGGTCAGCGCGGCGCTGGCCAACTGGATTGGGAGGATCCGCGTGGCTGGTCACTCTGCGGGAGGTCTACCAACGAGTCCGCTTCACGTGCTCGTTCGACTTGACGGTCAGCTTGTAGCGGCCGCGCAGACGGCGGCGCTTGAGCACGGCCCGTCCGTCGGCCGTGGCCATGCGCGCCCGAAAGCCGTGCACACGCACGCGGCGCCTGATCTTGGGTTGATACGTTCGCTTGGGCATTCGATTAAGTTCCTCACTGACTCAATGATGAGTGCAAGTCCCACAACGATCCGCGGAAGGCTGCGGGAAGCGGTAGCCGGGGCCGGTTTTCAGCCGGCCTGCCCGTCATGGCGGGCACGGTATTATACCGTGAAGGTTAAGATTTGGTCAATTTCGGAGCCGGAAGGGACCTCAGGGCCCGGCGAAACCCGCTATTTCTCGGGCTCCTTCCGGGGCGGGCGGACAGGGTAGACCGGATGCGCCAGCAGTTGGGATAGCTGCTTGGCGCCTTCGGGACTTGCGACGGCGACGATCTCGTCCCCGGCCTGGAAGGCGCTCTCGCCGCGCGGCAGGGTCATCTCGCCGTCACGGATGATGGCTGCGATCACGCAGTGCTCTTGGAGGTCCATGTCCTTCAGCGGCACGCCGATGCCCTTGGCGCCGGGCGCCACCTTCTCCTCCATGACCGAATACAGCCCGCGGCGGATCTGGAAGAGGGTCATCATGTCGCCCAGCGACATCTCCTCCTGGATCAGGTGGGCGAGCACATCGGCCTGGTTGAGGGCCACGTCCACGTGGAACTTGAGCCAAAGAGCCAGGCGTTGTTCGGGTTGTTGACGCGGGCGATGCGGCGCGGCACGTCGAACATGGTCTTGGACAGGAAGCACAGGCACAGATTGGTCGAGTCGTCGCTGGTCACTGCGGCGAGGACGTGGGCCTCGCGTATGCCCGCCAGCTCGAGGATGCCGGGATCGATGGGGTTGCCTTCCAGGATCACCTCGGTGGGCAGCTCCTGGTGCAGTCGCGCCAGCAGCGGCCCGCGGTTCTCGACCATGCGTACCTTATGACCCTCGCTCAGCAGGAGCTGGGCGAGACGCGCGACGGGCGGTCCGCGCCCCCCGGCCGGTAGGGCACGCCGCCCAGAGCCAACGGAATGAGGGGGATGATCATCCGTCCGACGACTGCCAGCCTCAACGGATTGAGCAGGCTAGCCTCGATTGGTGATTTTGTCTTTGGCGTTGGTGCTCGACGCCAACCTTGCCTCCACCAGGCTTGCCCGTTCGAGCGCCCTGGCGGTCTGCGCCGCGAAATTCTGCAGCAACACGCTATCTTCCGATGGCAGGTCCGCGTAATCGCCGCGCCATATTTGGATCTCGCCAACGAGGCCCCAGGCATTCAGGATCGGAAGAAGGCGGTCAGGTTTGCCTTCGGCCTTGCTATCCTGCGGTTCGCTGACAACAATCCGGGACGATTGCCCGGTTGGCTGATAGGACACGCTAACCAGCGAGGCTTGATACAGCTGCTGAATATAGCGGCCTACTGTGTGTATAACAGCTTCCCAGGTCAGCATGTTTGAGAGCGCTGCACTAAGTTCGTACATGAATACTGCTTCACGGGCTCTGATTAGGCGGGCGTGAAAGCGTCCGACCAAAATCATAGCGACTGCCAGGAAGATCCCCAGTACCAGCCATCCCTCCAGGCTGCCAATGGCGAAGGTATAGAAGGGCGGGATGAACAGGAAGTCGAACGCTAGGGCCGCCGCCAGGGCTGCGCTCATACCTGGTCCCTGACCCCAGCGATAACCGCTCCAGATGATCGGCACCAGATATACAAGGGCAATGACCGCTTCACCAAGCTCGCGGCGTCCCACAAGCAATAGAAAGAAAGTTGTCGCCATCACGATCAATACGGCGTAGGCCGAATCCCGGAGTAGCTCAGGTTTGAGGCGCAAAGGAAAGCGGTTCAATCTGTCCTCCAGTGAAAGCCAAATGCGGCGCTGCAGGCAACGCGTCAATCGGCTTGATGCCGATGAACGGCGCGATCAAGCCGCCGACGCCGTAGATCAACAGGTTGTCGGCCGACATGCGGGTCAAGTATACCGTCCAGGAGAGTACGGTGCCCGGGAAAACGCGCGCCACGTGCGATCCGAGTGGCTTGGCTCGCGCCAGCATAACCCCGAAATAGCGAGCCAGCTGAAGCCAGCTGTAGAGATTCGTGCAAACCATTCCGGTTTCAACAGGGCCAAAATGAGATAAATGAACAGACCCGTCGCGTTCAGGCCGGAGATTACATAGAGAACGCTCATGACTTGTCCCCCCATCAGGCTCGCGCACAGGACGATCAGCCCGTACGTCATGGCGAGGAACAAGAGTGTGAAGTCCCTGGTAGCTGAGATTACTCACTGCATGCCTCCAGCAATCTCGTGAAGCGGCCCTAGTGTATTGCGTTCCAGGTCAAGAACGAATAAGAATCCCCCTGAGAAGGGTCAAGAAAGCGTCAAGACAGGGAATAATTGCGAGCAGCCCTGCATGGTGGTGCGTTTCCCGTGTTGTGTTTTGCTGCTACTCCAGATGCCGCTGCTATGGCAAAACACGATCAGCGTGACCTCACCTTTCGCCCCCGGCAAAGGTCGCCGTTGCGAAGTGGCCTCGGTCAGATCACAGACTCCAAGGGGCGACATGAATCTCCGCCCCAGGCGAGCCCAGCATGCTCAAGAATATACGGGCTGATCGAACACGAACAGATGGGGGTGTGCCATGAAACTACCGCGGAGGCGCCCACTATAGCCCCTCCCCGTCAATTTCGGTGCTGGATCGGGGACTTGGACCCGGCGAAACCGGTCACTTGGCGGCTTCCTTCTTCGATTCCCGCACCGGATACACCGGATGCGCCAGCAGTTCTGAGAGCTTCTTGGCGCCGTCGGGGCTGGCCACCGCGACGATCTCGTCGCCGGCCTGGAAGGCGCTCTCGCCCCGCGGCAGGGTCATCTTGCCGTCGCGGATGATCGCGGCGATCACGCACTGCTGCTCGAGGCCCATGTCCTTCAGTGGCACGCCGATGCCCTTGGCGCCAGGCGCCACCTTCTCCTCCACCACCGAATAAAGCCCGCGGCGGATCTTGAAGAGCGTCATCATGTCGCCGACCGACATTTCCTCCTCAATGAGATGGGCCAGAACATCGGCTTGATTGAGCGCGACGTCCACACCCATTTCGGCCGTGAACAGCCAAGCGTTCTTTGGATTGTTGATGCGGGCGATCACGCGGTGGGACATTGAATTCGAAACGCGCCAATGAAGTGACCACCAGATTGGTATCGTCCGCGCCCGTCACCGCCGCCAACACGTGGGCCGCGGAAATATCGGCTTGTTCCAGCGTCAAGGGCGAACTACCATCCCCAACTATGATGGCATCCAGAGGAATTTCCGCCTTGAGCTTTTCCAATGGCAGAGGGCGCTGCTCGATGACCTTTACCTTATGCCCGGCATCCAACAACAGCCGGGCCAAATAGGATCCGGTATTGCCGCCGCCAACGATGAGGACATACATATCTATCTCCTCTCCAATCCCAGCATCTCTTCCAAGCGACTCATCGCAGTGGACAAGACCGACAGACAAATCAGGTCTTCTGCCTGGAACTCCGTGCCTGCCCGAGGGACGAAAGCCTCGTTGCTGCGCGTGATGGAGACGACGGCGATCTCGCCCGGAACTGAGAGCTGCCCGACATTCTTCCCAACCAACTCAGGCGGGACCTCTACGAGTACCAGCGAGACTTCTCCACGACCGAAAGTATGGATCACGTCCAGGTCGGTGTGTGACAAGACCTGATAGATGCGCTCGGCACCCCAGGTGGTCGACGAGATCGTAATCAATCCGAGCCGTTGATAGATCTCCGCCTGAAGGGGGTCGTATAAACGCGCCACCACACGCGGCACGTGAAATATGTTGCGCGCGATCCGCGCCGCTACGATGTTGGCATTGTCGGACGAGCTGGCCGCGACAAACGCATCGGCCTGCTCGATGCCTGCCTCCATCAGGACGCGGCGGTCGAATCCCAGGCCCTGTACCACGCGGCCCTTGAAGGCTGCCCCTAGGCGACCAATCGCGTTGGCATCGTGGTCGATGACCACGACATCATGCCCCCGCTTCGACATCAAGTCACTGACCTGGGAGCCGATGCGTCCGCAACCCATGATAATGACTTTCATGGCAAGTTACCTCCTCGGCGGGGTTTCAAGACAAGCGAACCTCTTGTGCCCTGCCAAAACGGCGTACCAATGCCTTTCGCATCCATTCCAATGCGTACAGTATCGGCGCGAACATGAGAAGCACGGGCCAGAAGATGAACGGCAAGGTGGCATGATCGAAAGCAAATGCAAGGGGCGGAACATAGATCAGCGCCACGATCAGCAGCAACTCGACTCCGATGCCCAATAGGAGAACGGGGTTGCTGAGCCAACCTTGCTGTCGGTTATGAGCCTTGAACGTGCGGCAGGCGAAGGCGTTTCCGATCTGAGATGTCACCACGCCTGCATGGAACACGGTCTGAGCTACATGTTCCACGCTGGCTGGAGTGACGAAGGTAAGCAGATGCGGCCAAGGAATCGATTGCAGGAACGGCAGGCCAAGCCGCGGTATGTAGCCTGCCAACCCATACGCGGCAATGAAGCCGGCGTAGCACAGGACGGCCTCAATCATTCCGAGCCATAGGAAGGAATGCAGCAACAGGGGACGATCAAGGAGCGGCTGGAATCGCGGCCGCGGCGGCTGGCGCATAATGTCCGGCTCCGGTTTCTCCATGCCAAGGGCAAGAGCCGGCAGAATATCGGTACCCATGTCAATCGCCAGGATCTGCCGGACGGTCAGCGCGACGGGAATGCCGAAGCTTGCCGTGGCCAGAAAGGGCAACACTTCGGGCACATTACTGGAAAAGATGTACGTAATGAACTTGCGGATGTTGTCGTAAATGGCGCGCCCTTCTTCAATGGCCGAAATAATAGCCCCAAAGTTGTCATCCGTCAAAATGATATCGGCTGCCTCCTTGGCCACGTCTGTTCCCACAATGCCCATGGCAATTCCTACATCGGCCTTACGCAGCGCCGGTGCATCGTTGACCCCGTCCCCGGTCACAGCCACCACATCGCCGCGCGCCTGCAGGGCAGAGACGAGCCGCATCTTGTGATCGGGCGCCATGCGCGCAAAAATAATCTCCTGGCCCAGTGCCTGCTCCAGTGCAACGTCGTTCATGTTGTCCAGGTCCGAGCCGGTCACGATCAATGGATGGGGCGATGTGATCATCCCTACCCGGCGCGCCATGGATTCGGCTGTCAGGCCGTAGTCACCGGTAATCATCACAATTCGCACCCCGGCCTGACGGCAGATCTTGACTGCGCGCTCAACTTCCGGCCGCGGCGGATCCATCATGGCCATCAGGCCCAGGAAGGTCAGGTCCCGCTCAACGCCCTCAGCGGTGTACGCGCCCGCACGCGGCGGAAGGCTGCGCCGGGCCAGTGCCAGGACGCGCAACGCACGGCGGGCGTATTCATCGTTGGCGGCCATGATATCGGAACGAAATGCCTCGCTCATGGGCACGGCCTCGCCGTTCACGAGCATCTGCGTGCAGAGCTGGATGACCTCACGTGGCGCGCCTTTGACATACGCAACCTCGCCAGCGCCCGAACGATGAATGGTCGTCATGCGCTTGCGGCGCGCATCGAACGGAAGTTCATGGATGCGAGGATACCGACGACCCACACTCTCCTCATCCAAGCCCTTTTTCAGTGCCGCCACTTTCAGTGCGGCCTCGGTTTGATCGCCCAGACTGTTCCAGGCAGGATGTTCCGGCGAGGGCGGGTTGACACGCGCGTTGTTGCAGCCCATGGCGGCTTCGAGCAAGGCCTTCAGGTCTTCCTCGTGGCTGTGGACGATGGATGCAGGCGAGTACTCACCTTTCGGCTCATAGCCCACGCCGCTGACCTGGAGCCTCTGACCGGCCAGCCATACCTCTCGAACCGTCATTTGGTTCTGAGTGAGGGTGCCACTCTTATCCGTGCAGATCACGGACACATTGCCCAACGTCTCGATAATATTGAGCCGCTTGGCCAATACGCCCCGCGCCGTCAGCCGCTGAACAGCAATGGCCAGGGATAAGGTCAGTGTTGCCGGCAAGCCTTCGGGAGTCAACGCGACGATGATACCCAGAGCAAGCAGCAACGGCTGCGGAACATGCTGGCTTACCGTCGGTTCATATGTGCCCACCAGCCAAACGACGCCACCGATACCGATGGCAATCCATGCAAAGATGCGGCTGAGGCGGTTCAATTCCAGCTGGAAAGGCGAGGCCTCCTCTTGTACCGACTGAGTGAGTTGGGCAATTCGACCGAATTGGGTCAACATGCCCGTGGCATAGACAACGGCCTTGCCGGTGCCTGAAGCGACGGAGGTACCGGCAAAGATCAGGTTCGGCCGTTCCAGTTCGCTCAGGCCAGCAGCGGGAGAACCATCGGCAGTTTTGCGCGCGGCCAGCAACTCCCCAGTCAGCGAAGCATTGTTCACCCTAAGGCCGTATTCCTCGACCACGCGGGCATCCGCCGGAACGTTGTCGCCCTCGGCCAAGACCAGCAGATCGCCGGGCACAATTTCGGACGCGGTGAGATGCGTATCCTTTCCATCACGAACAACGTGCGCGTTGGAGGGAAGCAAGTGCCTGAGTTTCTCGACAGCCTGCTCGGCGCGAAACTCGCGCCAGAACGAGAATGCTGCATTGAGGACCGTTAACAGCCAGATAACGAGGGAGAGTGCAAATTCCCGCTGCCAGAGTGTTATGAGGCCGGCAACCACCAGCAGCAGCACGAATGGATGGCGCGCCTGGGCTACGTACTTGCGCCACATTTCCGGACCCGGCTGCTCGGAAATCGCGTTGGCCCCGTACAGGGCGCGGCGCGACTCCGCTTCGGCAGCGGTTAGGCCCCGCAAGGAGGTCTCCATGGATTGGAAGACCTCATTCACGCGCAGACTGTAGATCGGATTGGAGCTCATGGCAGAGATCGAACGGGAAACGTCCCTGACCGGGGTGCCGCCTCCCGCCTCGTCACCTAGTGTTCTTCTTCGCCGGGAGCGGTTTCCTTTGGCGCACCGCCGACTTTGGGTTCCTTGGGCTGCTTCTCCAGATACTGTTCGAGGAAGGAGGCCGCCTCCGGGTGGTCAACATGCAAGGCATGGTCATATTCACCTGCAGCGACCGGGACTTCATAACGCGCCGGACTGATGGACGCCAAACAACTCGAAGAATCGTGCAACAGCAACTAAGACCCTGTAGCGGTACTCCTGCATGCGGAGCGACTGCCATTCCACTATGGAAGCCATGGCTCCCTGCACGCGCGCCTTTTCGCGCACAATGCGATGAATTTGCTTTGGCTCGCGACGGCCAATCGGTGAGATCAGCAGGAGATTCGCGGCGAGGACCAAAATGCTAAACGAAATCAACACGACCCAGCCGCCTTCCGTCCATTTTCCGGCGATCTGGCCGACAAACACGATGCCGGAAAGCACTCCGGCAAAGCCAGCTCCCAGGCTGCCCCAGAAGCGCTTGCGACCCGTGAAATTCTTCAAGATGTGCTGGCGGATCGCGAAACCCATCATCATGATCGGCATGAATACACCAATCCCATAATAGGGAACGCCGAGGGAAGTATTCCCTCGGATGATGAGGGTAATGATGACCACCACGGCGAAAGCAATCGTGACCGAACGGGTAAACGTACCCCGCTTGTCTCGATAGACAATGATTTCGGGAATCTCGCCGATCGCCACATCGCGCCATTCGGTCGCCTGAAGATCCTGGAAGGCGGTCATCGAGGCCGCGGCCAGCAGGGCCACAGCCAGAATTTGATATGCCCAATACAATATCTCGCCGCCGGGGAGTTGTGTGAGACCGATGAAAGACAGGTTTCCGACGAGCGACCGGCCGAAGGTCCCATCAAACACGTTGAAGTGAACTGCAAAGTAAGCCAGAAACGCGGTGGTCACACCGCCGTAGAACAGAAAGGAGGTCTGCACCAGCCGGCCGATTCCCGACTTGCCGCTGTAGAAACTCCACAGCCCTTGCAGGCGCGGCCAATGCGCCTTGCCCCATTTCACAAGAGCCACGTCCTCGTTAATGACGAACTGGATGCCGTTAGACATAGCCTCCAGAGCCGCTTAATGCAACCAGACCTTTCATGGAAGCAGTCAACATGTGATACATGGCCTGCAGGAGGCTGGGCGTTGTCGCGGGTGCTGTATAGGGTGCGGCGGGACACCTCTCGCCTTCGCAATAAAGAGGCCAATCGCCATGACAATGGTAAGGAAGCCAAATATGCCCAACATGGTGAAGACCACGCGGGCCGACTCGCCTCGTCCGCGAATAGTCAAATACCAGGTTACGGTCACCAAGGCTATGCCGATCCCGGCGTGCACATACCAGGAGATGTTGTACGCGTTGGCGACTGAAAGCAGCTGGTCCACGCCGGAAAGACTCGAGACAACAATTGTGAAGATGTAGTCCTGCAGCAGGACAACCGCAACAATCAGGCTCAGGCCAGGCATGAGATAGCGCATCGACGCAGTATATGAACCCCCACCCTCATTGAAAACGCCGAGCGAATACATGTAGAGAAAGCCGAATACGGCGTTGGCGAACGCGATCACAATGACCGCAATAAAGGCGTACTTCTGCAGGCCGTAGGGATGCAAGGCGCTCATCATTTCGCCAGTGGCATAGAAGTAGGAGGTGAAGTAGTCCACGCCAAACAGGGCGACCGCGGCCAGTAAACCGATCTGGCCTGCGCCGTGAATGTGCGCGCTTTCCTGCTTCTCAACCGGCGCGAGGCGGAAGGCGATGTAAACAACGGCAATTATGAGCAGAATCGAAAACAGCATATTGTCTTGCCTAGAGCGGATTTCCTATGTATCAGCAGACGCGAACGCGTCTGCCAGCATGTGCAGTTCCAGCATGAGGTGCTTGCGAGTGGAGGGGCTAAAACGCGTATCCTGCGTCACCTTCGCCTGCTCCTCACGCGCGGCACGAACCACGAAGGCCGGCACAAACATGATCCTCCCGGCCGGAATGACCACAAAATGATGCAGCTCCATCTTCAGGGCCTGGTCGTCAAAATACGGCATGCGCAGGCTCAGACCGCGATTGAGACTCTGCGCACTGGCACGGTCTTTGATCGTGCGAATGATCGTCGCGCGTTTGGTACCGCGCCAGAGCCCGTCCCTGGTTGATCAACTGACCGAGCATGCCGTAGCGCTTTTTCTGGAATTCCTCATCCACGATCATGTAGGGCGCCAGCGAACGGGCCGCAAAGATCACATTCAGGAAACGCTGCATGGAGGCAATGTGCGCCTCGGCCTCGCTCGACCGAGTTGACCAGCAGCCGGTCGTCCTTACCAAAAGCCACCCACTGGGGGAGATAGAAAGGCGCGCCTCCTGCACGTACGGAACCAGCAGATCGCCACGTCCGGGTTCGGCCTGACCTTCCTCCGCAACGGCGTCGGTCGCGGCCATAAGGGCCGATTGGGGCTGCAAGTCATCCGCAACCGGGATGGTCGGCACTTCCTCGCCTTCTTCGGGCACGTATGTTGCCGAGCGGCCCGAGGGCAGCATGTTGTAGATCATGTGCACGGCAGTGACATGCCGAACCAGCGCCGCGCTTACGGCCACCGCGCGTTCAGGGGACTGTTCCAGCTGCGAGAGGCGTTCACGCAGTGTGACATGCACATCGTTTCCGGAAAGGCGCTCCCGCAAGCCTCCGACCGATTGTTCGCGGACGGATTGCGGCACACTGGCCGCCGAAGACTCGCTTGCGCCTGCCTGACAGACTACACGGTCCGGCAATGAAAAACGCGCGTGGGTCGCACGCTGAACGAAAGCCTCGGCAAGTCCGCGCGCCTGTGCCTCCAGGAACCGCTGGACAATCGCCGGCTGGGTCTTGAAAAGGGCCTCCTGCTGTTCATACTCCTCGTGAAAAGATTCAGAGATGGGAGAAGAATCCGCCATGGCTCCTGCCTTCCAGCAACTGGCAAAAATATATGCCCCCAATCTTGCGAGAGCAAGGGAATATTATACTTTATTAGGGAGCGTCACTTTCGCTGCCGGTCGCAGGCGATCGATTCCGGCATGGACCAATCGAGCGATCACGCCAGGCACGACCTGAGGGTTGCCAACGGCTTGGCAGCCGTTAATTGATTGGGGAAACGAGCGAGGATCGGTGCGAGACTGCCCAGGCGTGCATCCCGCGCGGCGGGTGCGATTGTCCGCCGGCACCTCGCGATCAGGGGGTCGGCGCAGAGATGGCCCAGATACCAAGTTCATTGGACCTAGCCTGGCCCTCGGCGACCTGAAAGGCAGTGTAGCAAGCCGTATCCGGCGGAGAAGGCTTTACCCTGGCATAGCCCCCGGCAATGAGTTCATAGTTGACGAACGTACGTCCGATCATCACATAGCGGAGCAATCTTCCGAAGTTGTCCTGGTCGGTGATGTCGCGGACCAGAGTGGCCTTCTTGCCATAGGCAAGCTCCTTGTTGTGCAGAATGGCATTCAGCGTGAAAGGCTCATTGAGGCTCTGCGGGAGTTCGATGCCAATGTAGCGAACCGCATAGACGCGCTGGTCCCGATCCATCAGGACCCGGATGGTCTGCGCGTCCACGACTTCGACCACGCGTCCCGTTTGAGGTATGTCCGTGGGAATGCAGGCGGCTTCCGGAATGTTCGCGACCCATGGATTAGGCGGAGCGACTGTTGGGGAGGCACCCGACATCTCAGTCGCGGCCTCGATCACGGGCGACCGCGGCGTGGAGGCGGCCGAATCGGTAGGATCACCGACCGCTTCCGCTGTCATCTGCGTGCTGGCGGCTGTGGCGGTCAGCGACAGGCGCACGGGTGCGGCGAGTGAGGGCAGGTTGCTCATGACCGTGCCCGTCACAAGAGCCAGTCCGAACAGGCCTACGGCGAAGCCACAGCCCATGGGCAGTCCAAAGGAGAGACGCCGGGTGCGCCGAGGCCGCTGGAGGACTGTCCCCTTGCAGCCTTGGGATTGGCAGCCGACCGTCTACTTCGATTCACCTCAGTTCCGGGTTCCTTGAAAGGTTCCGCTGGAAGCCAAGAGGCATGCTTCCCTCTATTTGCTTTCTGCTCCCGACCGAGTATACGCCGGAATAGCAGCGGTCCGCATGCCGGCGAGGATCAAGCCGTCCGCCGTGAACCATCTTCGGTCTCTTGTGGCATCGAGAAGGTTGTGCGGGTCGATCCCGATCCTGATTCGCCTAGGCTCCGGCGTAGACCCCACGATATTCCGGCGGCAAGAGGCGCGCCAAGGCATGCATGATCTGATTTGTGGCAGCCCTTAGGGCGCGCGGCGTGAGACCTGCGTCTGGGCTCAGATGGATGGGCGGGCCCACGCTCAGCGAGATGCACGGGCGCCGCAGGCGGCGCAGGCTGGCATAGACCTTCTGATTTTCCGTTCCGGTCAGGGCCAGCGGGATGAGGGGGATGCCCGCCCGCATCGCAACGTAGGCCGCGCCCGAATTGCCGCGCTCCAATCCGTGCGTGAGGGTGTACCTTCCTCGGGGGCAATTGCCAGAAAGCGGCCTTCCTCAAGTGCCTGAATAGCACACTCCAACGCGCGCCGGTCGGGCCGCCCGCGGTGCACCCAGATGGTGCCGTACCAGTCCATCAGTTTGCCCAGGACGGGAAATTCATAAATCAGTTCCAGCTTGCCGAGGGCTTCCGGTGCCTGGGGCAACGCGTCCAGGATTACAGCCGTGTCCGCGTCGCCGAGGTGATTCAAGACGATGAGGGCTGGCCCAGTCGACGGCAGGTTTTCCAGACCGTACAAGCTGGTCCGCGTGAGCAGGCGCACCAGCAGGCGCGCGCTGAAGCGGACGACGAGGCGAAACATGCGCCGGCGGAAGTGCAGACGCGGCAGGCGCGTCAACTCGGGATGCCAGACCTGGGAGACGGGTTTAGGCGGGATCGCCGGCGGAGTCTGCATAGACACCGCGATATTCAGGAGGCAGCAGCCCGGCGATGCGCTGCATCACCAGGTCGGCGTTGTGCTGGCGGGCGGCGCGGCGGGCCTCGCCGCGGCCCTCTATGGGCGGCAGCGTGAACGGCTGCCCGACGCGCAGCTCAAGCGTCGGGCGCTGGCCGCGCAGACCGCGCTTTAGGAAGTCATCGGTCGTGCCGACGATACCGACGGGTACCACGGGCACGCGGGCCTCGTCAATGATGTAGGCCACACCGGGCTTGGCGCGGCGCATGGCGACGGCGTGCGAGCGGCCGCCCTCCGGGGCGATCATGACGGGGTAGCCGGCGGCCAGCATTTTGAGCACTGCATCCAGCAGTTCGCGATCATACTGACCCCGGTGCACAGGGACCACGCCATATATCCTGAGCAGCTCTCCCTGGAACGGCTTGTCGAACACATCCACCGCGCCGATCCCCTGGAGGATCTCGGGCCAGAAGGCCAGCAAAAACGGCGGGTCATAGATCGACATGTGATTGACGGCGGCCACGTAAGCCGTACCGAGCGGGATGTTCTCGAGGCCAGTAAGGCGAACCCGCGCCAGCACGCCGAAAACAAAGCGCATTACGCCGCGGAGCAGCTTGCGCCGCAAACGGACCCGGGAGGAGAGATGAAATTCGTTCTTGGCCATCAGCCAGCGGGATTCCAACCCCAATTGGCGCGCGAAGCGCCAGCACCTTCTTCAAGTCCGGTCGTACAGGGCCCTGACCTGGTCAAAGACCTGGTCGGCGTTCAGATTCTCGGAATCAATGACAACCGCGTCCGAGGCGACCCGCAGCGGCGCGACGTCGCGGGTCGAATCGATCCGGTCCCTTTCGAGGACCATGGAGAGCACATCGTTCATGTTGGTCTCCATGCCACGAGCTCGCATCTCCTCCCAGCGACGGCGGGCGCGTACGGTGGCGGAGGCATCCAAGTAGATCTTCAGGTCGGCCTCGGGCAGGATGACCGTGCCGATATCGCGGCCCACCATCACCACCCTGCCCTCGCTGACCGATGCGCCTCTGGTGCTCACCCATCGCCTGCCTCACGCCGCGATAGGCTGCGACCACGGAGACATTGGCATCCACATCGGGGCGGCGCGCCTCCCAGGTGATATCCCGATCTTCGACGATCACATCGCATGCGCGCCCATCGGCCTTCGAGGGCGGCCGCACATCCAGCGAGATCTGCTGTGCAAGGGCCGTGACCGCCGGCTCATCGCGCACGTCGATACTCCGCTGCAGTGCCAGCCAGGTGACCGCCCGGTACATGACGCCGGTGTCGAAGAAGAGATAGCCCAATGAATCGGCGAGGCGTCTGCCGAGCGTGCTCTTGCCGGAGGCGGCCGGGCCGTCAATCGCAATGATGGAGGGTGGAGTTTTCAAGGTTTGGGTGCGGTCGAGTCAATGAACAGATCGCTTCGCACCCAGAGAATGATCTTCTCGGATTGCTGGGAGATCTGGTGGAAGGGCAGCCAGTGCAGCCAATCGCCGAAACCGGTCTGATCCCAAAGGGGCGTGCGACGCCAAACGAAGCTTTGACCGCGGTAGGCAGCGGCGAGCGTGGGATTATCCTGGTTGACCGTGATGACCATGGGCGGCTGGGCTGCGGGACCGAGCACGTCGTTAACTTGCACTGGGCGCTCGTGCAGCAACCAGGTGAGAGCGGGCGAATCGAGGCCGACGATGGTCACCGGTTGGGAGTGGATGCTCTTGTCGCTCCAGTCGGATGTGTCGTTCACACTCGCAAGGAGCAGATCCGCCTCGGGAAGTCTCCCGCCCGGCCGCCACATGTCCACGGCATCAGGGAGATTACGCAGGCCGGCCGCGCCCATCAAGGCGCTGAACGAGTACAAGCTCAGGGCCGCGGCCAATCCCCACACCGCCCCGTAGCGGGCGATGCGGGCGGACCAGCCCACAGCCACGAGCAACAGGCTAACGCCCAACACAAACAGTGAACCGAAGAGAACAACGGTGCGGAGCGAGGCGTCCTGCGAAGGAACCGGCGACTGGAGCGAGCCCAGAAGATTCAACCAGGCAAAGACCAGGATCAGGAAGCTGACCGCGATCACGCCCAGCACGTCACGCCGCTCCGCCGGACTCACGTTCAGGCTGCGCGCGAGCTCCATCGAGGCCAGTGCCCAGAGCGGGATCAACATCCACGCCAGATCACCCAACTGATGGGCGGGATAGAACACGGCCACGAGCAGTGCGACGACCATCCACAAGCTGAGGCGCATGACGCGCAAGCTCCCCTGGATCCAGCCGCGAACGGTCGTGACCAATGCCAGGATCAAGCCGAGGGGCTGGTAGGCTAGCAGCGAGAAGAGCATCAGTCCGCCCGGCACACCCGAAGGATGGACCCAGCCGACCAAGTACTCCGGCAAGCCGGACAGCCAGGCGCTCAGTCCGCTAGGCGCAAGGAAGAAGAGGCTTCCAGCGATGAGGATGGTGCCGAGTGCATACCAGAGGGCCATCAATAGGATGGTGCGCAGCGCAGGCGCACGCGGAGCCGAGGCCTTCTCGGAAGAGGATGCGGCACCGGCACTCCGTGCCCAGGCCTGAAGGATCGCCCAAGTCAGTGCCAGCACCACGAGACCTTCCCACAGTGCCGACCCCGAGAGCAGGGCTAGACCGGCACAGATGCCAGCCCATGCAATCTGCTTGCGTTCCCAGAGACCCCAAGTGAACAGGAGAAAGGTCGCCGCCAGGATCGAGGAACCTGCCTGGCGGGAGAGGGCTACCAGGCCAGGCTCCAGCGCCAGGCAAAAGGCGAGGATGACTGCCGGGCGAGGCTTGAGATGCTCGCGGAAAAGATGGGGGGCGAGGACAAGGGCGCTGCCAACGAGAGCCGGGATCAAGCGGGCCATGAAATTGGTGCCGCCGCCATAGGCGTAGAACAAGACCGCGGTCAGCATAATGTACGCGGGCTGCGAGCCAAGCGCCGGCCCCGTCCCCTGAGCGACACCGAGAGCTTGCAGCGCCCACTTCGCTTCCAGATCTGTGAGGGGCAGTGTGCCAAGCTGGATCAGGCGCACAGCCAGGCCCAAGCCAAGCGCGAGCAAATACAGGAGGGTTTCGCGGCGGAATGTTCGCATTGGATGTATTTTACATGAGGAAGTCAGGCAGCGACCTGCACGGTCACTGCGAGACTTCGTAGATCGCCACGCCGCCCTTCTGAAAGACAGTCACGAGATTCTGCTGGAACTTCTGCTCCTGGATCGCGTAGGTCGATCGCTCCCTATCACCCACGTAGACGTAGCGGATGTTGTACTCCTTCAGGATGCCGAGCGCAGTCTCCCAACTGGGGGTGTTGTAGAGCGCGGCGATGTCATCCTGACGCGTGCCTTGCGGGTCATTGGTGCCGCGCCATTGGGACTCATGTCCGGGCCAGCCGAGAACGGTCGGCAGGCCGGTGTACTCGGAGATGCGGGCGTAGTCGGTGTAGCTGCCGCCGACGGCCTCCGCCACCACGCCGTAGGGTGCGTTCTTCAGCCACGAGATCGCGGCGGCCTCGTCCGGGCTGCTGCGGGCGATGCGCTGAAAGTCGTCCAAGGTCCAGCCCAGTCCCGGATTGAAGTTGTTGGTCTTGCTGTAGACCCCCAAGACTGGATAAGTGAGGCACATGAAAAGCAGGAGGGCCAGCATGATACGGAAGAGCCATTCCCAGAAGCGGCGGAGGCCCTGGAGAACCACTGTCACTGCGAAGGCGGCGGCAAGGCTCCACATAAGCCAAGCCTGGTAATAGAACTTGAATATGGTGTTCAGGCGCGAATTGAACTGGTCACGCAGAAAGACGAATTCGGGGGCGATCACGAGGACCGCGCCGATGACGATCAGCACGAAGACGAAAGTGGAGGCCTGGTCGGAGTGAGTCGGCCGCATGGCCTCGGCCGTTGAGACCGGCTTGGCACGCTGGGGCTTGAGATCGGCGGCTGGAGCAGGCGCCTGGTAGTCGACGTGGGGCCGGCGATACGCGAACAGGAAGGCGAGCGCCGGGATCAGAACAGCCAACGGCGTCAGCAGACCGGCGATGTAGGTGAGGCGCCGCGACATGGCCGCGCTGAAGAACGCGGAGGGACTCATCCCGCCCTGCGAACCAAGGTACTGCTCGACGAAGCCGGGATCCCGGGCGTAGGCCACCCAGCCGAGCACCCAGGAAAGGGCCCAGAGAAAGATCACCAAGCCAAGTCCCAGCACGATCGCGAGCGTCCAGTCTCCGAGGCGTTTCTCACCCCGCCAGAGATAGACCAGATAGGCGAGCAAGGGGATGAACAGGGGCGCGAACATCACCCAAAGCTGGGCGCCGCGCGTCGGATTGGTGAGATTGGGCAGTATCCCGCCGGCCTGCGATGAGAAGCCAAAATAGAATGGCAGGTAAAGCAGGAGGGCAAGGAGGCCAAGCGGCACGCCAAGCGCGAACACGTCTCCCAAGCGGGCCCACGACCAGCCTTCGCTCGCGACCTGTCTCAGCACGTAGGCGGACACGATCAGCGCGGCGCCGACCAGGATGTCCCATGTGTTGAGGAACGCGAGGCCGCCGAGGGTCAGCGCGGTCGCGAAGAATCCAAGTGGACTGAGCTTGAGCCGCAGGCCGAAAAGATTGGTCGTGCCGGCCCAGCCACCGAAGAAGATGTTTAATGCGATGGCGACAGCCAGCAAGTTGAACGGGATCGCCAGGACGTGCGGATGCAGGTCGGCATGCAGGAAGGAAAAGAACGGAAACTCGTCGATGACTTCGCGGAAGTTACCCGCCAGATCATAGTCAGAGATCACGCGTGAGGCGCGCCACCACCACCAGAACCGATCGGGGGTCAGACCCAGCGGCTGGGCAGGCGGATCGCTGAGGTCGCGAAGGTCCAGCCAGGTCCAGAAGTTGTGTGTTCCGGACCAGAAGACGCCCGCCCGATGCAGTACCTCCAGGAAACCCTCGAGATTGCTGACCAGCAGCAGGAAGAGCGGCGCGAGAAGCGCCAGTGCGATCAGGCCGCGGCGATGGGCAGGGTCGGTGCTTCGAGCCGCCAGCAAGTTGAACAGCAAGCCATAGGCGCCGACGGCTGCCAGCGCAAAGATCAGGGCCGTCATCAGGTTATGGGCGATACTGCCTGTCAACCCGGTCAGCATCGCCAGCATGGCGGTCATGATGTACCCGAAGTAGTAGTATGAGATCGCATAACCCGAGAGCCATGAGTTATGCGGCGGAAAGGTCGGTGAGCGCAGGATGGCATTGATGAACATCAACTCCATCGGCTTCTCGGCGTTGTCCAGCTCCGGGTTGCCGGCGCGCAGGAGCGCCAGGAGGGTAAAGGCCACCAAGAAGAGGACCTCGACCGAGATCACCAGCCGCAGGTTCTGGCGCAACCACGCGAACAGATCCGCCCTGCGGCGTTCGGCCTCCGATTGCGGAAAGGCGAAGTACGAGAGGCTCAAGCCGGCGAGGACGAGTACGGCGAACAGGATCCCGCCGAGGTTGTTCTGCGTCAGGCCCAGCGAGGTGAAAAGCCAGAACACATAGCCCCAGATGAGGAGACCCGCAGCCCGCCCAAGGCTGTAGCCCCGATCAGCGAGCGCCGGGAACAGACGAAAGGTCAGGGGGAAAGTGAGCCACCCCAGCAGGGTCAGGATGAGGTACCAGGAGATGAAGGCTGCCATCAGTTGTCAGTGTTCGGTTCTCAAGATTCAGCGGTCGAGGCGGAGCACGGCCGGCAGCGAGAACTCCCCGTTCGCATCCGGCTCAAAGTCCAGGACCTGCACCACGGAATCCAAGTTGAGCGGTCCATAGATATGGGGGAAGCGCGCGTCGGCGGGCAGGCCCGGGGGCGGCGACCCATCGGCGGGCGGCTCCCATTTCAAGGTCGACGTGAGACGCTCGGGGTCAATCACGAGCAGGACCAACCCGGTCTGGCCGCGGTAAAACCTGGAGGCCACCGGCACTGCCTGCTCCGCACTCGAACAGTGGATGAAGCCTTCAGAATCCCAGGCTGGGCGGCGCATACTGTCCCAGACGACCGGCTTCGTTCCAAGCGAGGCGGGATGTGATGTGCACCAGGTTCACGGACGGACCTGATAGATGGTGGTATCGGCCTGCTGATAGACCGTGTCCCACAGCCGGCCGCTGAGTTGCGTGAACTTATCGAGACCCGATCCCGCATACTCGGCCTTTTCCAACTGTCCCACCACTATGTATTTGACGTCATATTTGCGCAGGAACGCCTCGGCGGCCTGCGGATCCGGCGTCTGATAGAAGGAGTTGACCTCGCTCACGCGATCTTCCACCGCCTGCGGGTCCAGCGTGCGCTGCTGGCGCTCATGCCAGTTCCAGCCGACCACGCCTGGCAGGCCGGTGTAGATCGTGAAACGCGTGCACCAGCGGTACTCGGGACAATTGGCCTCGACGATCACCGGCGAACCCTGGACGTTGTCCTGCATCCAGCGGATGGCCTGGTAATCCTGCGCCAGGTTCATCGTCACGCCGAAGTCTGCATACTGCGCGTACTGCATGTAGGTGATGCTGTCGAGCGTGAGCGGAACATCCGAGGCTATGCGGTCGGAGACCTTGCCGGTGGTGCCCGTGATAGTGAAGAGAGCTGCACCGGCCAGCAGGACCACGGCACCGCCCTGGAAGAAATTGCGCCAGGCAGGATGCCACCTGCGGAACTCAGGCAGGAGCCAGGCCATGGCAGCCGCGGCCGAGACCGAGAGGAACGCCCAAGCCTGAAGGTAGAACTTGAAGATGGTGTTCATGCGGCCGATGTCGCCGTGCACCACCTCGATCTCGACCACGATAGTGATCAGCATGGCCGTGCCCACCAGGAACAGGACAAACCGTTTCAGATCGGGCTGGCCCGGCCTGAACAGCAGGACGCCGGCCCACGCCCCGAGCGGCAGGGCGACCCAGCCGATCTCAACCTTGCGATAGGCAAGATACAACAGGCCCACCAGGAAGGCCGCGAGGCCGGCGTCGATCAGAACCTGGTAGGGACGCAGCTTGTTCAATGAAGAAACCGGTGTCGACGCAAGCCACTCGCGCGTCTCCCAGGCCAGCCAGCCCGTGATGATGAACAGAAACACGCCCCAGTGAGTAAGGTAGGACCAGATGGGTGTGTGCGTATCGGTCCACGGGTCCAAGGTGCCGTAGCCCTGGCTGTAGGCCGCCCGATACGGCTCATACAGGACGTAGGCCAGGAGCGTGAACAGGGCAACGCACCCCAGCGAGAGCAACAGCTTTGCGGCCCAGTCGGGGATGTCAAAGCGGTGGCGCCAGCTTACATCTGAACGCCAGACCGAGAACGTCAGCACCGCGAAACCGAGCGGCAGGTAGGTGTAGATGTCGGAGAGATTGGTAGGATACAGCGCACCGATAGTCAGGGCACCGATGAACAATGAAAAGAGAGAGACCCCGCGGCGCCGAATCACCGAGAGCGCCCAGGCCAGCGCCAGCAGCGCCACCGGCATGGCCAGCATGTGGGCATGCAGATCGCTGTAAAGGAACGTGAAGAACGGGAACTCGGTGATCTCGTTGCCCGGTCCCGGCGGGATGACCCGGCTCGGATTCCAATACCAGTCGCCGGGCCCATATGGCAGCGGCTCACCGCCGATGGCTTGTCCCGCGCCCTCCACCGCCCACACGATGCGCTGCGGTATCCCGACGTTGTCGATGTTGCCATCGGGCGCAGCCATCTCCTGCAGACCCTGATAGATCATGCGCACCGTGCCCAGGTTGCCGAGGACGATCATCAACAGGGCTGCCAGCAAGCCGGCAACGAAGCGCAAGTCGAAGACCTGGGCCCAGCGCGTCCGCGGGACGACCCCGGCCTCCGGGGCCGAGGGCTGCGCGGTTTCCTGCACACCGTCGAGCAGATTCCAACCGACACAGAACGCGCCCATCGCAACCATGGCGTAAAGCGTGGGCAGGATGAAGTTGTAAGCCAGGGTCGGGACGATGCCAAGCAATTTGACAGGCATCGCCACAAGCACGAAGCCATAGTAGTAGTAGTTGATGTAGCCGCCGTCGAACCACGGATCATACGGCGGGAACGTCGTGCTCTTGATGACCGCGTTGAAAAAGGAGAAGTCCATCGGGCGCTCGCCGCCTTTGGCGGGATGCCACAGGTCGGGATTGCCGATGCGAATGAGCAGGTCGAACATGAAGAAAGCCAGGAACAGACCCTCGGCCATCAGGAAGTACTGGCGGCGAGACTTCCATTCCTGGGCGAGCTCCGCCCTCTGCTTCCAGGCCAGGGCGAGGCCGGCGATCGCCAACACGACGAAGACAACGGCGACCGTGAGCCGCGTCACCGGCAGGCCCACGGAGCCGCCAAGCCATGAGAAGTATCCCAGCAGGATCAGCCCGAGGAAACGCGCCAAGGGATAGCCCTTGTCGCCCAGCCCCGGCATCGCAAAACGAATGATGGGATAGGTCAGCAGGCCCAGAATGAAGATGAACAGGTACCACAGGATGAGGCCGAGCGCCGGAATGCTGTTCTGGATCCAGTCATAGTTGAACAACTGCGACCAAGTCCCGCCGGCCCGCTGCAGTGCCAGCGTCACCGGTGAGAGCATCAGGCTCTTGTAGCCGCCGGCCTGCCGCGGCGTGAGGTGCACCACATTGGTCAAGTCCACGGCGCCCAGCAGCTGCTGGACCTTGTCACTGCTGAAATCCGGCTGCTTCTGGAAGATCAGAACCTTGGGATGATCGTAGACCGTGAACGCTTCCTCAGCGAACTGATCGTTGGCCTGCCACCTGAAGACGCCGGGGATCTCCAGCGTGGGGAACGATTCAAAGACCGCCACCAGCTTGTATCCGAGCTGACCCTGGAACGTGCCGGGGGTCGCCACGTTGTAGCACCAGATGACATCCCGATCCGGGGGGCAGCCGATGAGATCGCGATAGTAGGTGGTGGTCAGCGGGTAGCGTTCCGGGACACGCGTCGTGGTCGCCCATTGCCGATTGGACGACATGAAGATGTAGTCGCCCTGGGTGAGCGTGTCCACGTAGCGCTTGAGCTTGTCCGAGTTGTCGTCCCAGTAGATCTGCAGGTTCAAGCCGCCCTGATAAAGCCCACCGTAGGCGTCATAGCCCTCGGGGCCCATGCGCAGGGGCAGGCCGTCGTCCCAGTCGGATTCATTGATCGGCGCGGCGCCTGCCAGGGTCAGCGGGGAACTGGCATTCAGGTTGATGGTGTAGGACTCCCCCTGGGTCACAGGCAACGCGTGATCGAGCGTCAGGGTGTAGCCCGAACCGCGTCCGTCAGCGCCCGGCGAAAAGGCCGAGGTCAGCGGAGGCCGTATCCGCTTGATTGGCCGAGGGACCGCCCTGCGGCACGACCGAAATGCTGAGAGTCTGCTCCGAGGTGGTGTCGGTCGCACCGGAGCTCGCCACGTGAGGGAAGAACAACGTGGTCAGAGTCCCGCTAGCGTTCGCCCGGAACGGCGCCTGGTAGGGATCACCGCCCTGGATCACCATGCCGGTTTGGAAAGGCACGGGCTGCTGGTAGACCGATCCAGCGCCAGTAGTGATGCGCAAGTTGATCGCAGCCGGGACGTTCTGGTAGATCCAGCGCGTGGCCGCCACCCGCGTGACGGGCCGCGTATAGATTCGAGTGAAAGCGTAGGCCCAACCAAGCGTCAGCACCAAAACGGCTCCACCGATCACCCCGGCAGCCAGCGTGAAGACAAATGCTGAGCGCTGACCCTGCCTGGCTTTGCGCTGATCCCAAAGATAGAAGACGAACCAGGCGGCCATCAGGCACAGGAGCGGATAGACCGGCAATTGATAGCGCATCGTGGGGTTGAACACGGTCGATTGCCAGCCGAAATAGAGAGCGGTCCAGCTCCAAAGGACGGCATGCTTCCACTCGCCCTTGAAGATGCGCCACAGCATCCAAAGGAAGCCAACCCAGGCCAGGATGCCGAGCGGCAACCCCAGGCCCCAGACAGTCAGATTGTCAAATGAGAACAGATGCGAGCGCCGCGCCCACTGCAGCGCGAACGGCACATCGGCGTCGCCGCTGGATTGCCCCTGCAGCTCGGTGATGTTGCCGATCCACGCCGGGTTGAGATTGAACCCGCTGAAGGCATATGGCTGTGTGATCCGAAAGACCAGGACCGAGGCGATCGCGCCCGCGATCAGGTAGAACACGATGCGGGACCAGTAGCTGGAACCTGGCTGCGAAGTCTCTGCCGCGGCCTCGCCGGCTGGCTGCGGCCGTCCAGGGTTCCGGAGGATGAGGAATCTGACGACAAACGCGATTGGGAGCACAACAGCCAGCGGCGCCGCGTTGAGTTTCGAGGCCGTTGCCATTCCCAGGGCCGCACCGAAGCCCAAGCTGAACAGAAAGAGGCGGTCGCGTCGGAGCCCGATGACCTGATTCACGATGGAGGCCGCGAGGATCGATCCGCCGACTTGCGCCGGGCTAATGGGACCGGGCGCACCCGGGGCGGCCTCCGGATCCCGATACAGGATGATCTCGACAGCGAAGTAGAGTGCCAGGAAGATGAAGAGGTTAGCGACGGTGTCGACAACAAAGAAATGCGATTGCTGGATCTGCAGGACTGCCAGCGCCGAGAAGGCGGCCGCAAGCAGCGCCACGCGGCGGTCATACAGCCTCGCGACGATAAAGTAGAGGACCAGGATCGTGAGCAGGTCACCCAACGCAGAGACCTGCCGGCCGAGCAGGTTGACCTGGTCATAGCCCACCTGGCCAAACCACTCCGCCAGGTAGCGCACGACAACGATCGGCAAGTCACCGTAGACGAAGAAGCTGTAGCCCTGGTTCTGGGGATTCAACGTCGAGGTCGCGGTATTCAGGTAGTCGCCGACCCCCAGCCAGCGCACCTGATCCGAGGGGCATGCCGCCAGAGCCGTGTTCGGCAGCGCGCACTTCTTGACCTGGAGCGCTGTCTCGACCATAGTCAGGAAACGCTCATCGGGATGCAGATGCTGATCGGCATCCCAATCGAGGCCGACCAGGCGGAAGTAGGCTGCCACTATCAGAATAAGGATGAGCAGCAGATCCTGCACCCAGTCACGTTTCGAGTTCTTCATCAAGCTGTCCTGCGTCTTAAAGGGCGGTCAATTCGTCTTATGGAGTCGAGGCGGCCGGAACAAAATAGACCCAGAAATCGCGGCCGGGGACGGGGGAGCGATGCAGCGAAAGCGAGCCCTGGGGATACAACTGCTTCAGCTCGTCGACCGATTTTTGGTCATTGCCGGCGGGATCCTTCGTATCCGCCTTGGCGATAAAGAGCTTGGGACCGACAGCTGTCAATGTGTCGGTCAATCTATCCGGGTCGATGGCGAAGTCCCGGGTCGGGATGCCGGCCCAGACGCCGACCAGACGCGTATCCACCCAGTACGGGAACGGGATGACCCAAGCCGTGTCGGTTTCGCCGTAGATCAGGCCGAAGTCCTTGATGATGGCACCCATGTCGGACGAGTTCCAAGCACCGTTGCGGAAACTCTGGTCGTACTGGCGAAATACCAGGTCGTAGTTCTGGACAGCGGAGGCCCAGAGCAGCACCAGGGTCACGCCATAGGCCAGGAATCCGCGCCGGCCTGAGGCACTGAGGGCCATGATCAGGCCATCGAGAGCCAGCGCTACGACCAGGAAGGCCGGCACGGCCGCGGCGGCCGTCCGGTTCAGAGACGGGTTCTCGCCGGGGAACGCCAGCGAAAGGATCGAAGGCAGGAGCAGGATCGGGATGGAGACCAGGATGAACAGGTCCAGCCAGTGACGTTTCCGGAAATAGCGGACAAGCAGCAGGAGCACACCGATCAGGAACAACGCGGCCGAGACAACATCCAATGCCGGACGATCGGGCACGGAGTGCACCCAGATCGTTCCGTTATCCCAGTTAAACATTCGCAACGCGTTCCAGGTATTGGACACGAGGACCTGGTACCACGGTGCGGGCAGGGGCTGCTCGAGCGTGCCCAGCCGGGTGATGGCCCGGTACGAGTACATCTCGGGGTTTTCTGTGGCATAGCGCAGCAGCGGAAGGAAGACCATCAGCGAGGTCAACCCCACGATGACCAGCCAACTCCAGGCTATCCGCCGCACACCCCTGGATTGCGCATGCAGCACGTAGAGCACAATTGCCACGATCACGAGGAACGGCACGATCCGATAAGGACTGTATCCATGCAGGCCAAGCCCCAGGAAGATCCCCGCCAGGATGATGTCGTTGCGGCTGCGCTGCCTCAAGCCGCGGATCAGGTAGAACATCATCGGCGCGGTGAACAACGTGTATAGTACAAAGCGCAGTCCCACCCGTGAGATGACATTCGGCCAGTAGGCGATGCCCATCAGCAGCACCGCCAGGAGACCGACCCGCCGATTCGCCATTTCCTTTCCCAACAGGTACATGTATGGCAGAGTGAATAGTCCCAACGTGGTGGTGGCGAGCTTGAGGGTCATGAAGCTCAGCCCCGTTCCGAAAATCCAGGATGTCACCAGGGACCAATACATGATGATGGCTTCGCGCCCAGTGTTGCGCGGGAAGAAGATGTGCGTCTGTCCCTGGCTCACATCGTAGACATCCAGGAGCTTCTCGGCATGGTCACTGAACGGCTCGCCCGGAGTCTGCTGCAGATGATAGACGCGGAAGAAGAGCACCACCGCGCTGACCAGAATCACCAGCAGGGTCCAGCGGTCGATCCGGATCTGCCAGGCGCCGCGGGAAACGAAGGCGCGCAAGCGCTGCAAGAGCGAGGGACCCTGGGGCCCGCGCAGCCACAGCGAGGATAAGAAGAGGCCGATAGCGATGAGCCACAAGGCAACATTGAACGACTTGAAAAGGTTGCCGGTGAAGAGCAGGAACGCCAGGATCGCGAACGGGATTGAGGCGAGGAAAGCCGAACGCCGGAAGGTCAGGGGATCGACGGCTGAGCTTGTCTCGAGTAGGGGTGCCAGGGTCCATTCGCTGCGCACCGCAGCCCAGACCAACAATGCCAGTGCGGCAATGTAGATGGTCGTCCCCGCAGTGGCCGATGGACGGGGCGGTTCGAAGAAGTGCTGGGCGAGGAGCGCCAGGCAGAGCGCCAGCAGAGACCGCCAAGGAAAGGCTGCAACGGCCTCCGCCGCGACGGCCTGCCCGATCGGAGCTGGTGCCTCGGCCAGAGCCCGGGTGATGACGGCCCCGCCCACCGCTGCCTCGGCGCCCTGCGGCGCGAGGTTCTCGACCCCCGGTGCAGGGATCTCGATGGCCCGGCCGCGCCCGAAGGAGAGCTTGGACTTGAGGTAGTCGAGGACGCTCGGCTCGCACGATGATTCGGAAGTCGGCGTCTGGGGATCAGGGGTCATGATTCTCGTCTTGGAACGGGGTCAATCAGGAATCGCCCACGTGGCGCGTCGCGTCACGTAGAACGTGTATGCGCCGTTTTCCTGCGGGACGGGTTCATTATAGTACGGCCGCAGCAGCGCCAAGGTTAGCCACAGATTGGAATGCGAGGGAACCACGATCCAGCGGCCAAACAATTTCTTCATGATCAGGGATGGCAATCCCAGGTAATGACCCCATTCGAGCGCAGACAGCGCAGACGGAGAGAAATAGTTCCAGTGGGCCTCGACTGTGAAGCCGGCTGCCTGGAGGCGCCTGGTCCATGTTTCCGGATCGTCGCAGTGGGCGTGACGCGATATGCGGTTGAAGAACGACCGATAGAGTCCGGCGAGCCCCTGGAGGCCGATCCGGTCGAGAAAGCGGGCAACGGACAGGTTGAGCGTGAAGTTTCGGTTGGGCACGCAGAAGAGGAACGGTGCCCCGGGCTTTAGAACGCGCGCCGTTTCAGCCAGCACGGTTTCGACATCCGGGATGTGCTCCAGGACGGAGTTGCTCAATCCGCTCGAGAAATGGCCATCCGGGAACGGAGCCCGGGATCCATCGGCTTCCACCAGCGTCCGATAGGCACCGAACCGCCGGGCCTCCTGGATGGGTCCATGCCACGGATCGAGACCGGCATCGATCTTCTGCTCGAAGGTGACCGAGGCGAAGTGCCCGTCGCCGCAGCCCACATCATAGACTGGGGAGGGCAACAGGTAATCCTGGTAGAAACGGCTCTCCACGGCGCGCAGCAGGGCGCGAAAGTACGGTAGCTCACGCACGTGCAGAAAGAGATAGTCCTTCAATCCATGATTCCCGCTAGATCTCACTTGACAAACTCTGGATGTGCCAATTCTACCGGC
Source organism: uncultured Chloroflexia bacterium (assembly GCA_963739265.1). Lineage (GTDB taxonomy): Bacteria > Chloroflexota > Anaerolineae > Anaerolineales > Villigracilaceae > Fen-1038. The sequence goes on along the minus strand of CAVTZR010000004.1, from coordinate 164,223 downwards.
CGGCTACGGCCAGACCCCCGGCCATCCCGGCAGGCGCTGATTCACTTTCCCGCTCTCATGAGGTCTTCGAACAGTCTCTCGTATTCGGCTGCGATCCGATCCGGATCGTAGGCCGTGCGGATCGACTCGAGATCCGGGTGGAATCGATCATGGCCGGCGAGGACGTCTAAGATGCAATCGGCCAGGTCGGCGGCGTCACCGGTCCGTGCCACGCGCCCCATGTTGTGCATCCGCACGGGCATGCGCACACCGGGCAGGTCCGAGGCTACGCACGGGACGCCGTTCAACATCGCCTCGATCTGCACCAGGCCGAAGGCCTCAGTCGAGTTCAGGGATGGGACGACGAGCACATCCAGGTTCGGATAGAACGCCGCCATTTGAGCCGGAGTCAGATTCCCCAAGAAAGTCCAATGGCCGGCCGCCTCGTATTCCCGGATCCGCGGCATCATCCGCAGGGCGTAGACCTGCTCACCCATCACATTCTCTGATTGTCCCGCAAAGAGGACCTGCGCCTTTGGATATTTCTGCAGGATGGTCGGCAGCGCATCCAGCAGGATCTCCACGCCCTTCTCGGCTGCAAAGCGGGCAGCCATGCCGATCACCGGGCGCCTGACCGTGGTCTGGTGCTCGATGGAAAAAGCCTGGACGGCGCCTTCCGCCGGCGGGGGCAGCTCGACCGGGGGCAGGATGGTGCGCAGCTTGAACTTGTAGCGCGAGAGATAAGAGGAATGGTCGGCGTAATCCTGGGTGTAGGTCACAACCTGGTTCGAGAGGATCCCCGCCATGTTGTTCTGCCACTTCATCACGAAATTGACGAAGCGGTTAAACAAGCCGGGCGGCAAATGCAGATCGCAATGGTAGGTCAGCACCGCCGGCCGGCTAAAGAGCCGACCGCGCATGGCCACGCCCGGCGCGTCGAACTGGGGCAGGTGCATCTGGACCACGTCATGCTCGGCCACCAGCCGCGTGGCGACCAGGCCGAAGGTCGGGGCAAACGTCCCCTTGCTCAGCCGAAATGCGACCGGCACGCGCAGAACATGCACTCCGTCCATCCACTCCTCGAGCGGCAGAGACGGATCGTAATGCGTGGTCATTACGGTGACCTGGTGCCCGCGCCTCGTGAGGGCGCGCGCCAGCCGCTCCGCATAGATAGTCAAGCCGGAGGTATGCGGCCGGTAATAGGTCAGTACAGTCAAGATTCGCATGGAGCGCGCAGATTATACTGCGTCTTCCCGGCTATCCTGGGGCAAGGGGAGCCCGCCTGACGGGGCGGCAGCCGCCAAGCGGGATCCCTTAAGCCCCTTTTTGGACGGCAATACCCAGCAACTCCGGCATGGCCGGGGTGTTCTTTAAGGTGCAATAGATGCATCTATTTTCGAAAGGAGAAACAAGGAATGCCAGCAAAGAAAGCAGCTCCGCAAAAGTCCCAGCCCGCCAGCATGGGCATGGGCAATGTCTGGAAGTGGGTGTACTTCGTGGGGATGTTGGTCGCGGGTATCGCCGGCGGCCTAGCGTTCAAGAACGACATCCTCAACTGGTTGTTGATGTTGGCTGCCGTACTCGTTGGTTGGTTCTATTTCGACCCGGAGGAAGTCGGGCAGTTCGGCCTGCGCGTCATCGTTCTGGTCGCCGCACAGGCAGGCCTCAGTCTCGTGCCGGCGGTCGGTGGATTCATCACCGGCTTCTTCGGCGGATGGGTGTTCTTCCTTTTGCCCATTGTTCTCGCGATGGTGGTTCATTTCTTCTGGAACAAGCGCGTCGCGACGTTGTTCTAGCCAACTCGGTAACCAAAAGAGCCGCCCGATTGAACTGCACCCACTAGACAAGACACAATCAGAAAGACCCCAAGTGGCTAGTGAAACAGGCACCTTTGCTGGAAGGGTGTCTGTTTCGTTTTCAATTGTATGCGTTCGTAGTTGTAGAAGTCAACGTATTCCTCAATCGCTTGGCGAGCCTCTTCAAAGCTGGGGTTGTGCAGATGGCGCAGATACTCTTCTTTGAGATGGCTGAAGAAGTTTTCCATAGGCGCATTGTCCCAACAGTTGCCACGGCGCGACATGGAGGCAGTGATGTTGTACTGTTGAGCGAGGACGGCATACGCCTGCGAAGTGTATTGCGTTCCTTGGTCACTGTGGAGGATCAGCCCATCAGTGACCTTTTCTTTTTGTCTGGCTTGTTGGAGCGTGTGGGTCACCAATCCAATGGAGTTCTCGGGCCCAAATTGATGAGCCACAATAAAGCCATCGAATAGGTCTTTGATGGTAGACAGGTACGCCCAGCCCTGTTGGGTTGAGACGAAGGTAATATCCGTGACCCACTTCTGGTTGGGGCGAGTGGCAGCAAAGTCGCGGTTGAGCAGGTTGGGATAGCGGTGATAGATGCCCAGCTCTTCGAGTTTCCGGTACATTTTGCGTTTGCGGGCCCTGGAACGGATATTGAGCTTGTGCATCAGGCGCAAAACCGTCTTGGGATTGATCACCAGACCCTGTTGTTGCTTCAACCACAGGCTAATCCGCCGGTAGCCATAGATCTGGTGCGAAGCCGTGTAAGCCCGCTGCACGAGTTCTAAACGCACCGCATCTGTGTCCGGCTGTTCCAGCTTCTTGCGCCAAGCGTAATAGGCTGCTCGCGAGACACCTAGGAAGGCACACATGGCCTTCATTTCGAACTCTTTTCGATGGTGATAAAGCACCCGATATTGCGCTGCGCGAGCCGCACTTCCCGCAATTCGGAATGGAATTTTTTTAGCAGGGCCACTTCCATCCGCAGCCGCTCCAGTTCGGCTTGCGCCCCGGCCCTTTTGCGAGGTCGACCTCTCGGCTTGGCAAACGCGCTGGCGCCTTCGGCTCGATATTGCCTCAACCATTTCTGGATTCGTTGCGGATCCCGGATCCCGAGCGCCGCCGTGACCTCGGCGCGCGTTTGGCCCTCTTCATAAAACAGCCGCACCGCTTCCAGCTTCAGCTCCGGCGGATAATGCTGCATTCCTTTCTTACCTGCCATAGAAAAAACCACCTCCTGTTCCATTTTCTCACAGAGGGTGCTTTCTCTTCGTGTCTCGTTCTAGGGGTTCAGTTCAGATGGGCGGCTCTTTTGGTTTACAGGCGTGTCTCAGCGGCGTTTGCCGACCGCCGGGCGCGGCTTCGTATCAGGCGGCTAGTAGCCAGCCGGCAACTTGGCCGCCCAGTCATTACCCAGCCGGATCTCCAAATCCGTGGGTTGGCTTGGGTCCGGCTTGAACAGGATCTGCGAGCTGCTAGAAATCATGCCAAGCTGGATCAGGTAGCGCAGTGCATAGAGCTTGGGCGAGTAGATGACGACAACGGTTTGGTTCAACGGTCCCGTCGCCGCCGCGCCCCCGATCACCTGCATACCCTGCGCCTGCAGGAAACTGGCCGTGCGCGAGTCCAGCCCGGCGGTATAGCTGTCATTGACCACCGTGATGCGGGCCGCATCCGCCTGCATCAGGGCTTTCGGATCGCCCGTCGCGAGAGGAGTTGTCGGCCCGCTCGAGCTGAAGATCTCATCCCGCAGCTCGCGGATCTTGTCGGGGACGGGCATGTAAATGGCGGCGGCCTGTCCGCCTAGAGTCACATTTCCCGGGGTCAGCATCGTATCATTGATGACGCCCTGCCTGATACTTTCGAGTGGAATCCCGCTCACCAGTGCGGCAAGTTTGACAGCGTCCTCGAGGCTCATGTTCGTGTGAATCCCGGCGGAGAACGTGTTGTACAGCTGTGGCGCGCTGGCCATTAGTTGAGGGAAGAACCGCGGATCAAGCACCTTCTCCCGGATCCCCAGGATCACCTTTTGCTGCCTCTTGGCACGGCCGACGTCACCATCGGTGCACCCCTGACTGGCATCCCGGCACCTGGCGTAGGCCAGCGCGGCCACGCCGCCCAGGTGCCGCATTCCGCAGCAAGTGATGCGGATGCCGTCCTTGCCGCCGCCCAGCTTCTGAAGAAAGAGATTCTCGTCGTTGTAGACATCGATCCCATGAATCAAATCGACGAACTGCACAAAGGTATCGAAATCCACCTGGACATAGTATTGGATTGGAACACCCAGGAGTTGCGATACGGCCCTCATGGCCTCGCCCGGCCCACCGCCGGGCATCTTCAGACCTGCGCCGAAGGTCCAAGCCTGATTTATGCGCCCGAACCCACCGACGAGACCCTGACAGTCGCCACACCCGGGAATGGCTACGAACGTGTCGCGCGGCACCGAGATCATGCCGGCAGTCTTGGATACGGGATCGACAGTGAACACCATGATGGTATCTGTGCACAATGGGCATTGATCTGTGCCCCCGCGCAATCCAAAGAACGCGATGTTGATGCGGCTTCCACCATCCCATTGTGGATATTGGACGTCGGGCACGGAGGCTTCAGGCGGCGGGGGCAGTTTGGCCGCCGAGGTTCCGTCCGTCGTCAGCACGGGTGTTCCCAGGGGATTCACGGCCTCGCCGGCACATGCGGCAGGAGGTATGCCCGGCAGGGCAGTGATCCGCCAGCATTCCGTGAAGTTCTGCACCACGACAAAGATGCCGACGGCAAAGAGGAGGGCCACACCCCAAATGAAGATGGCCCGGACCGGAACGCGCTTCGATCCAGTGCCGACGCCCTTCCATGCCGGCAGCTTAATTGCGCCGGGGATGCGAATCTTCGGGAGTTTGATGCGCTTGAGGAATTCAGTTAGTCTGTTCATCTTCTATTCTGCGAAAGTGTGGTTCCCTGTGCTGCGGCGCCTGCCCAATCAGGCAGACGGGAGGAAAGGCTTGTTGGCCGTGGTGAGTGCGGTCTGCAGTGCGGCGAAAAGCTCGCCGGCCACGTCCTTCTCCGTGTCGACCAGATCGACCAGCTCCTCGGGATCGGTTTGGATGTTGTACAGCCGCTTGAAGTCATCGATCCCGTCCTCCTGATATCCGAAGTAATACAGCAGCTTGTGCGGCTCCCGCACCAGCGAGACCGAGGCCTGGGTCAGGGGCAGAGCCGGGTCGTTGTTGTGGGCGCGCACGACGTAGACACCGCGGGCCGGGTCGGGCGTGGAGGTGTTGTACGGCGGCAGGATAACGCCCTCGGTCCAATCGGGCATGGGCTGCCCGGTGACCTGCGTCAGGGTTGGCATGACATCCTCGGCGGTGGTCGGGGTCATGATATCCATGCCCTGCTGGCGTCCCGGTTCGAAGATCAAGAGCGGGATCCGGATCACCGGCTGGTAGAGGGCGTTCGTGCTGTGGGCCATGATGCCGCGCTCGAACATCTCGCCGTGGTCGGAGGTGAAGACGATCCAGGTGTTATCCAGCAGGCCGGCCGCCTCCAGCTCGTTGTAGAACCGGCCGAATTGCTGGTCGACGTACAGGATGAACTCGTCGTACTCGGTGCGCTGGCGAAGCAGGCTGGCGCCGATCCGGCCCGGCGCAAAAACATCCCGGGGCTTGGTCACAGGCTGATAGCCGTCATTCCGGAACCGGTTGAAGAACTCGATCGACGTGCGATAGGGGAAATGGGGCGGCAGGAAATGAATATAAGCGAAGAACGGCTGCGGGACCGACTTGAACGTGTTGCTGAGGAAGTCAACCGCCTGCTCCAGCAGGAATCCATTGTCCGAACCGGTCGTGGGGATGCCGCGTGGGTACATGGGCTCCAGGTTGGCGATCTTGCCCTCCTGCAGCACCTTGTAAAGATTGGAGAGGAACAGGGAATAGGCATAGCCCAGAGTTAGCCACGCGCATATCGCGGGCCCAGCTTACGGTGGCAATGTCCTCATCGTTCTGGAACAGGCTCTCGATGAAGGTGTCGTAGGATGCCAGGAAGAGCTTTTCGCGGGGAATCAACTCATCCATCTGGCGCTCGAACTGCCTCAACAAGGTGTAGGCCCAGCCGTTGTGGGTGTAGGCCAGCCGGTAGTAGTCGCGGAACGCCGTGAACATGTTGCGAGTCACAAAGCGCTGAGCCACCTGGCCGTTCGGCAGGAGGGCCCGATGCGTCCACGGCAGCGTTCCGGTCAGCAGTGTGGCGGTGCCGGATGTCGTAAAGTTGCTGCCAGAGAAATGATTGTGATACACCACCGCCCGGCTGGCCAGCTTGGCGAGATTCGGCATCGTATCCCGCTGATACCCGTACAGCGAGATATTGAGGGCCGAGAAGGCATCGAAGACCACCACGATCACGTTCTTCCGATCGCCCTGTGCCAGCTGCGCGGGATGCAGAAGCCTCGCCATCGATGGCACGGCCAAGCCAGCCGGCAGCAGGCCGCCCAACTTGAGAAAATCGCGACGGTTGAAGGGGGAACTCATTCGTGCGGCGGGCTTCAGAGATTCCGGATCACCACGATCACCAGTCCGATCGCGTCGAACAGAAGATAGAACATTGCCAGCAAAGACAGCCGGTCAACGACGGCCCGGACGAACCGCACGGCCTTCTCCGAGCGCAGGACCAGCACGACCGGGATGAGGATGGTAAGGCTGACCAGGGCTATGACGCCCGCGTATAGTGTCCTCAACGGGTGCCCGCTATGAATGAGCAGGCTGATGATCGAACTCGGGCAGTCGCACGGGAAGCAGGAAGAAGAGCTGCTCGGCGATGGCCCATAGGGAGAGCATGAGCACCAGCACGGTGAGCAGGATCACCCTCCACTCCCGGTCCCAGCGGGCAGAGATCAGGAATCCGAGAAGTGATGCCACAAGGAAGATGATCAGGCTCTCCACGAGCGCAAACACCAGGCCGTAAGAGAAGACTCCCACAGCATCCCAGGCGTTGGTCCGATCCGTCACCCACGAGACATCCCGCAATGCCAGGATCATGGTCCAGGCATGCAACGGCAGCGCACACATCAAGAACAGGGACCACAGTCCCTGCCGTGAGTAACGTCTCTTAAAGAAAGTGGCCAGCATCGATGTTCCTTCGTCTTTCGTGCCCCCGGGGGGACAAAAGGTCGAGCCAAGGGCGTGAAGATTATACAGGCAAAAAATCACCCGAAAGTTTGCGCTGTAGTCGACTTAGCAAGCTCTTATGTGGCGAGGTGTCCCCGCGAAAATGGAGAGGTGGCAACGCCGTGCCGGCTTGACCGCGCTACCGATAGGGGTCATCCCTTTCCTTCATCTTCGCCTTCAGTTCCTGAAGCATGGCGTCGGCAACGCCCTTCCGTGACGTGGACAGGTCCACCAGCTCTTCCGGATCGGCCTGGATGTCGTAGAGCTTAACCAGATCATCCACGTGCCGATCTCCATAGCCGAAATAGTAGACGAGCTTGTATTCTCCTTTCACCAGCATAATGGTGGCCTGGGTCAGAGGCTTCGTCTCCACATCGTGCCTGGCCTGCACGGCGTAGATGCTGGGATCTGCATTCCACCCATCTCCGGCGAACGGAGGCATCACCTGCCCCTCCGTCCAATCCGGGATGGGATGCCCAGTGACATAGGCCAACGTTGGCAGCACATCGACGGCGCTGGTCAGGTCATGGATATCCATGCCGGTCTCACGCCCCGGTTCGAAGATCAGGAGGGGCACGCGGACCACAGCCTGATACAAGGATGGATTGCCGTGGGCGATCTGGCCCCGCTCGAATATCTCACCGTGGTCCGAGGTGAGGATCAGCCAGGAGTTCTCGAGCAACCCCGATGATTGCAGGCTCTCGTACAGACGCCCAAATTCCCGGTCGACATACAGGATGAACTCATCGTATTCGGCGCGCTTCCGCACGAGGACCTGCGGCGCTACCAGTTGTGTGAAAGCGTCGTCGGGTTTCAGCGGCGGCACGTAGCCATCGTCCAGGAACCGATTGTAGAACTCCGCGGCCGTGTTGTAAGGTGCGTGAGGGGGCAGAAAGTGGAAGTATCCGAGAAACGGCTGCGGGATCGTCGGAAGGAGTTGGCGGATCGCGTCGACCGCCGTCTCCAGCCGAAAATCGTCGTCCGGCGGGATGGTGGGCACCCCCCGCGGGAACTCACGCTTCAAGTCTGCATCTTCACCCTTGCGCAGGGCGTCATAGAGATGAGACAGGAATAGTGAATATGTGTATCCGTAGCCTCTCAAGGTCATGCCGCGGACCCAGGCGACGGACGACGTATCCTGATCCTTGCCGAACAAAGTTCCCATGACGTCGGCGTAGGGCCGCAGGAACAGACTCCGCCACGGGATCAGATCCTGGATATCGGCAACGAATTGCTGCAACAGCGTGGCAGCCCAGGGATTGTGGGTATAGGCCACCTTATAGTAGTCAGGGAAGGTACTGAAGAGCTGGCGTGTCAAATAGGTCCGGATCACGTCCGTGTCCGAGTTGAGTGCCCGGTGCGTCCACGGATAGGTGCTCGTCAGCAGCGAGGCGGTACCGGGTGTCGTGTAATTGCCGGCCGCGAAGTGATTGTGGTAGACGATGGCCCGCTTCGCAAGACGCGAAAGGTTGGGCATGGTCTCCCGGGGGTACCCGTAGATGGCAAGATGATAGGCGGACCATGCATCGAAAACAACCACGATCACATTCCGGGCATTTCCTGAGGGCGCATGCAACTTCAATAGGGGCGCCGAGGCCAGGCTCAGGGGCATGAGCCCCGCCACTTTGATGAAATCCCGCCGACTGATCGAAGACGTCATATCCGGTCACCGTCTATAGGTAAGGTTGATTCACCTGGGTCAGTTTCGACTTGAGTTCGGCCAGCATTTCTGCAGTCACATCCTTTTGCGCGAGCGACAGATCGTTCATTTCTTCCGGATCGGCCTGAAGGTCGAAGAGCTTGACCAGTTCCTGGAAGCCGCGGTCCTCGTAGCCGAAGAAGTAGAGCAGCTTATACCGGCCCTTGACCAGCATGGTCGAGGCCCGCGTCAACGGACTGGAGGGGGATTCTTGGCCGCGCGCACGACGTAGATGCTGCGGTTGGGGTCCGGGCTGGAAGCGGCGTAAGGTGGCAGGACGAGTTCCTCGGTCCAGTCCGGCAGCGCGTGCCCGGTGACATGTGCAAGCGTCGGCAGGACGTCCACGGCGCTGGTGTGATCCTGGATGTCTACGCCGGTCTCGCGGCCCGGTTCGAAGATCAACAACGGGATACGGATCACTGGCTGGTAGAGTGAATCGGTGCTGTGGGCGCTGATGCCGCGTTCGAACATCTCGCCGTGATCGGAGGTCAGCACCACCCACGTGTTGTCGAGAAGCCCGGCGGACTCTAGGCCATCGTAGAAGCGGCCGAACTCGCGGTCCACGTACAGGATGAACTCATCGTACTCGGTGCGCCTTTTGAGCAGCTCTTCGTAGGAAACGCCTTCCGAAAACACATCGGCGGGCTTGGCCACAGGACGGAAGCCGTCGGCCCTGAATTGATTGTAGAACTCCTGCGTGGTGTTGTACGGTCCGTGCGGCGGGAGCAGGTGGAAGTATCCGATGAAGGGCCGCGGCACCCGCGTCACCCGGTCTCCGATCCAGTCCGTGGCCGTCTCCAACAGGAAATGGCTGCTGATGTCGCCGGTCGAAGGCAGCCCACGCGGGAACATCTTCAGCAGGGCCGGATCCCTCCTCTCCTGCAGCGCCTGATACAGATGCGACAGCAGCAGCGAGTAGGCGTAGCCGGCATCCTTGATGTCCACATTGCGCGTCCAGCTGACGGAGGCCGTGTCCTCATCGTTCGCAAACAGAGTGTGAACGAAATTGTCGTACGAATCCAGGAAGAGCTTCTTCCAGGGGACGAGCTCATTCAGGTCACCCTGCACCTGTTCCAGCAGGATGTTGGCCCAACCGTTGTGGGTATAAGCGATCCGGTAGTAGTCCGGGAAAGCACCAAAGAGATTGCGTGTGACGAACGGCGAGGCCACGAGATCCTTGGGTCTAAGCGCCCGATGCGTCCACGGCAGTGTTCCGGTCAGCAGGGAGGCCGTGCCGGAGGTGGTGTAGTTGCAGCCCGCAAAATGGTTGTGATAGACGACCGCGCGCTTGGCCAGCCGGGAAATGTTCGGCGTCGTCTGCCGGCTGTACCCGTAGAGCGATATGTCCAGCGCCGAGAACGCATCGAACACCACCACGATGACGTTCTGCCCCTGCCCCTGGGCGGACCCCATCGCCGACAGCATCTTGAGCAGGGGTGGCGAGGCCAGGCCCAACGGCACCAAGCCCGTCAGCTTGAGAAAATCACGGCGATTTAAGAGATCGGTCATCCGGGGAGTCTCACAGGTAGGGTTGGTCCGCCCGGGCCAGCTGCCCCTTCAGTTCGGCCAGCAGTCCGGCGGTCACGGCCGGGTGCGAGGAAGAGAGCTCAACTAGCTCCTCCGGATCTGCCTGTATGTCATACAGCGTCACCGCTTCGGGCAAGCCGAGTTCGGTATACCCGAGATAATAAACGAGCTTGTAGGGCCCCTGCACCAGCATCATGGTCGCCCGCCTCAATGGAGCCTTTTGTTGGCTCTTCCTTGCAGTGACGGCCAGGATGCTTCGATTGGGGTCCGCGGCCGATGAGGAGAACGGCGGCAGGACCAAGCCTTCGGCCCAGTCCGGCACGGCATGCCCCGTGACGTGAGCAAGTGCTGGTAAGAGATCCACGGCGCTCGTCTGTGTGAGAATGTCCGTGCGCACTTTGCGTCCGGGTTCGAAGATGAGCAGCGGGACGCGGACGACGGGCTGGTAAAGTGTGGGCTGCCCGTGACCAAGCAACCCGCGTTCGAAGGTCTCTCCGTGATCCGAGGTTACGATGAGCCATGTGTTGTCCAGCAGCCGGGATCTCTCTAGGAAATCGTACAGGCTGCCAAGGGCCTGGTCCGCATACAGGATGTATTCATCGTAGTCCCGACGCTGCTCCCGCAGATCTTCAACGGAATAACCTTGTCGAAACGCGTCCATCGGCTTCACCACAATTCGCAAACGGTCTCCCTTGAACCTGTCCATAAACTCCAGGGAGGTGTGATACGGATCATGTGGCGGAAGAAAATGGAAGTAGCCAAGGAACGGTTGCGGCAAGCCCCTTAGGTGAGCCTCCAACCAATCCGTCGACTGTTCCAGCAGGAATGCGTCTGAGGATGCGTCCATGGGGATCCCACGCGGGAACCTCGATGCGAGGCCGGCGGTCGCCGCATCTCGCAAGGCCTGGTACCCGTGGGAAAGAAACAGGGAGTAGGAAAAGCCTCCCTGAAGCTTTGCGTAGCGCGTCCAGGCCACGTCCGCGATATCGTCATCCGCAGCAAAGCTGGTGTGAATCGCTTCGTCATATGTTTGCAGGAACATGCGTTCCTGGGGCACCAGGTCGTCCAGGTACCGCCTGAATTGATACAGCAGTCTCATCGCCCAGGTGTTGTGTGTGCACGCCGTGCGATAGTAGTCGGAGAAGACGCAGAAGAGGTTGTGCTCCAGGAGAGAGTTCTCAACCGTACTCCCGTCCTCAATGGCCCGGTTGGTCCATGGCAGCGTCCCTGTGAGAAGCGAGGCAGTCCCCGAGGTCGTGAAATTGCTGGCCGCGAAATGGTTGTGATACACAATGGCGCGGTCGGCGAGCCGCGCCAGGTTGGGGGTGGTCATCCGGCCATATCCGTACAGCGGTATATTCGAGGCCGAGAAGGCATCGAAGACCAGCACGATGACGTTCGGCCCCGAGCCAGATGGCCCAAGCAGTCTCGTCCAGCTCGGCGAGGCCAGGCCCAGCGGCGCCAGGCCGGTCAGCTTGAGAAAATCACGGCGGCTAAATGGTGAATTCATTCACACTTGGCCTGAATTGGGCAGAGCCCGGCGAAGGGTTTGCAGAGGTAGCTGCTTGAGTTTGGGGTATTGTCAATACGGCACGCAAGCTGGTTTCCGGCCAGCGGTGATTATACCGACAAAGATTAAGGCAAGCCAAAGTAGAGATGCTGGCCCGTTGGGAACAAGCGCGCTGTGGTTGATTGTTGCCGGCGCCGCGGGCCGGAGATAACCTTGACAAAGCTCAAAACAGGCTTGTCACCGGCAGAATTTATGATTATCATCGGCTTTGTCTTAATCCGACCTGAGGTGAGAAAAGGAGAGAAAATGTTCGGCAAATTCGTCAAGAAGCAGATGGACAAGAGCCCGCAGGAAGCCCTCGATGACGGCCGCAAGAAGATGAACAGCGGCATCACCGGAGGCCTGACCAAAGCCTTCATGGGCCAGGAATTCGTCGACAAGATGAACGGCGCCATGGACCAGGGCCAGGCCGCGATCGATATGCAGCAGTCCGGCCAATGGCTGGCCATGAGCGGCATCGAAGGCAGCGCCGCGGTCGTCTCGGTCGAAGACACCGGCAAGCTGATCAACATGAACCCGGTCGTCAAGCTGAGCCTGAAGGTCACCCCCAGCATGGGCATGCCCGCCTTCGATACCGTCGGCGAGACCATGGTTTCGAAGATCGCCATTCCGCGCAAGGGCGACACGATCAAGATCAAGTACAACCCGGCTGACCCGAAGCAATTTGTCGTGGTGTCATAACACTGCCGGCCGCGGGCGGAGAGTCTCTGCGCTGCGACATCAGTTTGGGACACAAGAATCAAGAAGAGCGGTCACGCGACTGCTCTTCTTCTTTGTTTGTCGGAGCAGAGTCCCTCGTTGCCCTAGAAGAGCTTGCGGTTCTCCTCAACCCACTTGAACAACCTCTCGATCCCCTCATTGAGACCGATCCTGGGTTGCCAGCCCAACTCTCTCTTCGCCTTCCGAAAGTCCGCGTAGAAGACCTTCTGGTCACCCGGACGCCAATCGCCGCGTGCCACCGGGATCTTTCGTCCCAGCAGCTTCTCCAGCAGCGGGCCGAACTCGGCCCAGACCGCCAGCACATTCGGCGTACCCCCACCCATGTTAAAGACCTGACCCTTGACCGCGTCGACCTTTGCGATCGCTGCATCGTATGCGTCGAGCAGGTCGTCCACGTGGAGCACATCCCGCGACTGCTTGCCGTCGCCGTAGATCGTGATCTGCCGTCCGGTCACGGCCGCGATCGTCATCCAGGCCAGCCAGCCCTGATCTTCGACCCCGAACTGGCGCGGCCCATAGATACATGACTGCCGGAACACGACCGACCGCAGGCCGTAGATGCGGGCATAGTCGCGCACATACTGGTCGCCCGTGCCCTTGCTGCATCCGTAGGGGCTGTGAAAATCGAGGGGCTGCGTTTCGGGGCAGCCGTACTCCAGGTCCGCGTAGCGCCAGCGCGTGGCGTCTTCGACCACGCGCACATCCTCCATCTCCCCGTAGACCTTGTTGGTGGAGGCATAGATGAAGACCGGATTGCGACCCGAGAGCCGGGCGGCTTCCAGCGCGTTGAACGTCCCGAGTGCATTGGCCTCGAAGTCCTGGCGCGGATTCGTGACCGAGGTCGTCACGGCCACCTGACCGGCCAGGTGCACCATGACATCAGCATCCCGGGCCGTCTCAGCCAGCCGCCGGCCGTCGGTCACGTCCCCCACCACCAACTGGACCGCGCTCTTGCCGAACGTCTCCTCCAACCAGGCGATGTTCGCCTTGGCGCCGAGGCGGCTCAGGTTGTCGTAGATGACGACCCTTTCGCCGCGGCTCAACATGCGTCGGACGTAGTTCGAGCCGATGAAGCCTGCTCCCCCGGTGACCAGATAATTACGTGGCATGACCGCTCCCTGATTCTTAACCTGGGGCCTCCAACGAATTCTAAGAATAAACTGTGCGGCGCTGGGCGAAGATGAACACGGTCGCGAGGCCGAACAGGAAGCCTCCGACATGCGCCCACCACGCCACGCCGCTGCCGCTGGCGCCGCCGAGCGTCAGCCAGCCCGAGAATAACTGCGAGACGAACCAGAACAAAAGGAAGATCGTGGCCGGGATCTCGATGATCGTGAAGATGAACAGGATCGGCACCAGGCTGGCGATCCGGGCGCGCGGATAAAGCACCAGGTAGGCGCCCAGCACACCGGCGATCGCACCGCTCGCGCCGATCATCGGTACGCCGCTGGACCGCAGCAAGAGGGACTGGAGCAGGGCCGCGGCCACGCCGCTGAGCAGGTAGAAGATCAGGTAGCGCCCGGCGCCCATTCGGTCCTCGACGTTGTCACCGAATATGTACAGCACCCACATATTGCTCAGGATGTGGAACCAACCTCCGTGCAGGAACATGGCTGTGAAGATGGTGATCCACGCCACTTGGGGGTGCCCCACGAGCACCGACGGCACCAGTCCCCAGGTGCGCGTGAGCCGGTCCACCGCCGACGGGCTCAGGCTGATCTCGTACAGGAACACGAGGACATTCAGTGCGATCAGCAGCCAGTTGACGATCGGGAAACGCCGCGACCGCAGCGTGTCATACAGCGGAATCATACGTGTCGCTCTTCGGCCGGAACTTGACCAACTGCTGGTAGATCCCGGAAAGCGTCTCGCCCTCGCGCGATAACGCGTACCCGCCCAGCACGAGGCTGGTCAGGTAGTTGAGCACGCGGGAAGTCAGCGCCACCGCCAGGGACGTGGACTGGTCGCCGGTCAGGAGGGTCAGTGCCCCGCCGAAGGCGCCCTCGAAGGTCCCGACCGCGCCAGGCAGGGATGGAACCGCCCCGCCGAATGCGGCTGCGCCCAGGCCGAACATCCCCCAAGCCAACAGTGTCTGTGGGAAGAAGGCCCGGATGATCAGATAGTAGTTGACGATAGCAATGGCCCAATCCAGTGTCATCCAAGACAGGAACCGTGCAAAAAGCCAGCCGTCGGTCAGCACTTCCAGACCGGCGAGAAAGGACTCGAGCAGTCCGCCCCCAAAGCGCTGCAGCGACGGCCAACGCGCGCTCCACTTGTGGAACAGGTCCAGGGCGGGCTGGCGATTGCGAGCCAGCACATACAGGAAAACCAGTCCGAGCAGGACGAGGATGCCCAGGATCACGGCGATCTCACTTGCCGCTCCTGCGCCGACGATGAACGGCAGTGCCAGCAGGAAGATGGCGGCGCTGAACACCAGGTCGACCGCCCGTTCGATGACCACCGTCGGCAGGATCTGCACGAAGGACATGTCGGTCTTGCGGCTGAGCAGGAAGGCGCGGCCGAGCTCGCCCAGGCGGAACGGTAGGAAGTTGTTCAGCAGGTAGCCTTCGCTCAGTGTCAGCAATGTATCTTTATAGGAAGGATGGTCTCTCAGAAGCGTGCGCCAGACGAAGCCGCGCACGAACATCCAGACGAAGGCCAACACGGTCGCGACGGCCAGGATACCGTAGTCCGCCGAGCGGATGGCATCCAGCACTTTCCGCAGATCGACAAAATAGAGGATGGCGCCGATTAGCAGGATGCTGATCAGTGCACCGGGCAGCCAGCGGCCGGCCCCCTTCAGGAATTTTGGCATGCGCGGCTTTCCTTCCGGTCCCTTGCCTGCACCACGCTCAACTATTCTTCTTCCAGTTTCAATACGGCCATGAAGGCCTCTTGCGGGATCTCCACGTTGCCCACCATCTTCAAGCGCTTCTTGCCTCTCTTTTGCTTTTCCAGGAGTTTCTTCTTGCGGCTGATATCGCCGCCGTAGCACTTGGCCAGCACGTCCTTGCGCGTGGCCTTGACGTTGGCGCGCGAGATGACCCGTCCGCCCGCCGCGGCCTGGATCGCGACGTCGAACAGCTGGCGCGGGATGATGCTTTTCAGCTTGGTGATGAGCCGCTGTCCCTTGTGGTACGCGTCCTTCTTGTGGACGATCGCCTCCAGCGCGTCGACCGGCTCGCCGTTGACCAGAATCTCCAGCTTCTCCAACTCATCCGGCCGATATTCCAGGAATTGATAGTCCAGCGAGGCATAGCCCTTTGTGCGCGACTTCAGGTCGTCGAAGAAATCAACGATGATCTCCGCCAGGGGGATCTCGAAGTTCAATTGCACGCGGTGCGGCGCCGGATATTCCTGCGATCTGTAGATGCCGCGCCGCCCGGTGACCAGTTCCATGATCGGCCCGTAGTATTCCGTCGGCGTGATAATCTCGATCGTCATCCATGGCTCGCGGATCTCGGCGATCTTGCTTTCGTCCGGCAGTTCGGCCGGCGAGTCCACCAGAACCGTGCTCCCATCGATCAGCAGGACTTCGTATTCCACCGACGGCGCCGTGAACAATACATCGAGCAGGTACTCGCGCTCGATCCGTTCCTGGATGATCTCCATATGGAAAAGCCCCAGGAAGCCGGCCCGGAACCCGAATCCGATCGCTTGCGAGGTCTCCGGCTCGAAGGTCAATGAGGCGTCGTTGAGCTGCAGCTTGTCGAGCGCCTCCCGCAGCTCCGGATACTCGTCAGCCTCGACCGGGTAGATGCCTGCGAAGACCATCGGCTTGGGATAGCGGTATCCCGGCAGCGGCTCGGCGGCCGGCGCGGCGGCCAGCGTGATCGTATCGCCCACGCGACAGTCGTGCACCGTTTTCAGGCCGGTGGCGATGTAGCCCACCTCGCCCGCCCTCAATCCCTGCACCGGCTGCATCCCAGGCGAGAAGATGCCGATCTCCACCGGCTTCAGGTCGGCCTTGGTGGCGAACATGTGCAGGTTGTCGGTCGGCTTGATCGAACCTTCGACCACGCGTACGTAGGCGATCACACCCTTGTATGCGTCGTAGTGCGAATCGAAGATCAGGGCCCGCAGCGGCTTATCGGCCTCGTCCTTGGGTGGCGGCACGCGCTGAACGATCGCCTCCAGCACCTGGTCGACGTTGAGGCCCTCCTTGGCCGAGATGCGGATCACGCTCTCCGCCTTCAGACCCAGCAGGCTGGCGATGTCCTCCGCCACTTCATCGGGGCGCGCCGACGGCAGGTCGATCTTGTTAATCACCGGGATGATGCTTAGGTCGGAATCCAGGGCCTGGTACAGGTTAGCCAGCGTCTGCGCTTCGATCCCCTGGGCGGCATCGACCACCAGCAGCGCTCCCTCGCAGGCTTTCAACGCCCGGCTGACCTCGTAGGCGAAGTCCACGTGGCCGGGCGTGTCGATCAGGTTGAGCTCATAGGTGTTGCCATCCCGGGCCGTGTAGTTCATCCGTACCGCAGAAGCCTTGATCGTCACGCCCTTCTCGCGCTCCAGATCCATCGTGTCCAGGATCTGCTCGGTCGTGTCGCGGTCCGGAACGGTGCCTGTCAGGTGCAGTAAACGGTCGGCCAGGGTGGACTTGCCATGATCGACATGCGCGATGATGCAAAAATTGCGAATATGGGCGGTCATCGTGCGCCGAAAGTATAACCGAATTCATTCGGACACCTTCGCAGAGGCACTGAGCGTCGCATCGATCAAGCCTTGAATATCTGCCGCCGGCCCGCCGAGATCGAGCCAGGCCAGGAATTCTGCGTTGCCCTTGGGCCCGAGCAGCGGACTCCGGATCAACCCGCGCGCCCGCAGGTCCTGCAATTGTGCGAACTCCAGCACCTCGGCCAGAACGCGCCGGTGAATGGTCGCATCGCGGATCACGCCCGCGCCGCGCCCGACCTCTCTTCTTCCCGCCTCGAACTGAGGCTTGATGAGCGCGACGATGCCTATCCCGCCCGAGTCTTCCTTTAGTGAGGTATCCACCGGCATCAGCCAGCGCTTCACGGCCGGCAGCAGGGTCTTCAGGGAGATAAATGAAGCATCGATCGTAACGAATGAGACGGGCTCCGGCAGGGACTCAAGAAAGCGGGCATTGGTTCCTTCCAGCACCACGACCCGCGGATCCGTGCGCAGCTTCCAGTGCAGAATGCCTTTCCCCACGTCGATCGCATAAACCCTGGTCGCACCGTGCTGCAGCAGGCAATCGGTAAAGCCACCCGTCGAGGCGCCGACGTCCGCACAGGTAAGTCCCCGCACATCGATCGCAAAGGCCTCCAGGGCACCAGCCAGCTTCTCGCCGCCGCGGGATACGTAGCGCGGCCCTTGCTCCACCTCCACGCGCGCGGCCGGGTCCGTCAGCGCCGACGGCTTGAGCTCCACCTCTCCGTCGACGCGGACCTGGCCCGCCATGATCAAGGCCTGCGCCTTGGCGCGCGATGCGGCCAATTCCTTCCCAACCAGCAGCAGATCCAGCCGTATCCTCGGCATGGGTGCATTGTAATGCGCGACCCTGGAAACGAATATCGCCGGCAGACTGCGCTTTTCAGTTGCTTCACTGCACGCGGTGGACGCGCAACGGTTTTAGATTATGATAGCCGTATGTTCACAGGCTTGCTCAAAACCATGCGTCCGCGGCAGTGGACGAAGAACGTGTTTGTCTTTGCCGCGCTGGTGTTCGACAAACAACTGTTCATCCCGACTTCGTTCCTGCGCACGTTGGCCGCCTTTATCCTCTTTTGCCTCATTTCGTCCTCGGTCTACATCTTCAACGACCTGGCCGACATCGAAGCTGACCGCGAGCACCCGGAAAAACGCAATCGTCCCATCCCCTCTGGAAAGCTGCCCATCAGCGTAGCCTGGATCGCCGGGATCCTGCTGCTGGTCATCTCGGCGGTTGGGGCCTACGCGCTTGCACCGGCCTTTGCCGGTGTCCTGGGCGCGTACTTCCTCATCAACCTGGCATATTCCGAGTGGCTGAAGCACGTCCTCATCCTCGACGTGCTCATCCTGGCCGCGGGCTTCGTCTTGCGCGTTGCAGCCGGCGTGACCGTGATCCAGGTCGAGCGCTTCTCGCCCTGGATGTACGTCGTGATGGCTCTGCTCTCGCTGTATCTCGGTTTCGGCAAGCGCCGGGCCGAGCTGGCCCTCCTAGCCGACGAGGCGGGATCGCACCGCAAGGTGTTGCAGGGCTATACGATTCCGCTACTCGACCAGTTCATCATGATCGTCAGCGGCATGACCATCGTCTCCTATTCGCTCTACACGTTCTCCGCCCCGAACGTTCCCGCCAATCACAGCATGATGTTGACCATCCCCTTCGTGGTGTACGCCATCTTCCGCTACCTGTACCTGATCGAGGTCGAGCACAGCGGGGGCGCGCCCGAGGAGATCCTGCTCGCCGACCGCCCCTTCCAGATATCCATGGTGCTTTGGGCGCTGGCTGTGTTGGCTGTTTTCTATCTCTCCAAGTGAAGGCTTCCGCTCCGGGCAAGGTCATCCTGTTTGGCGAGCACGCCGTCGTCTATGGTCGTGCCGCGCTGGCAGTGCCTGTTACGCAGGTCCAGGCAGAGGTCGAGGTCTCGAACTCGTCACGCCGGGGCATCTGGATCGACGCGCCCGATGTCGGACTCCACGCCGAACTGAGGTCCTTGCCTGCGGACAATCCGCTGGCCGCGGTCGTGCACAACCTCTTCTTCGCCGTGGGAGTGGACCCGTTCCCGGACCTCGAGATCCGAATCTCATCGACGATCCCGGTTGCCTCCGGCCTGGGCTCCGGCGCGGCGGTCACAGTTGCGCTCATCCGAGCCTTGACCTCTGCCCTGCATCGCCGGGTGACGGACGAACAGGTCAGCGCCTGGGCGTACGAGATTGAAAAGCTGCATCACGGCACACCCTCGGGGATAGACAATACGGTGGTCACCTTTGCCCAGCCGGTCTTCTTCGTGAAGGATCATCCCATCGAGATGCTTGTGGTCCGCACGCCGTTCACCATTGTCATCGCTGACACCGGCGTGCCTGCCCCCACGAAGGCATCGGTCGCGGACGTACGCAGGCTTTGGGAATCCGATCGCCCGCGCTGGGACGGCGTCTTCGATGAGATCGGCCGCATCAGCCTGAGCGCCCGGCAGGCAATCGAAGCCGGAAAGCCGGAACAGCTCGGCGAACTGATGAATCGCGATCATGCGCTGCTGCAGCAGCTCACGGTGTCGTCGCCGCAGCTCGACCGGCTGGTCGAGGCCTCGCGCGGTGCGGGCGCGCACGGGGCGAAGCTCAGCGGCGGGGGACGGGGCGGCAATATGATCGCGCTGGTCGAAGCGGACACACAGCCGGCTGTCCTGCGATCTTTGAATGCAGCGGGCGCGGCCCGGGTCATCACCACGCAGGTCGGGTAGGTCTCACATGTCGAGCACTGCAGATGTGATCATCATCGGTGCGGGCGTGCATGGTGCCAGCCTGGCATTCCACCTGGCGCAGCGCGGCCTCAAGCCGATCGTGCTGGAAAAGAAGTTCGTCGCCGCCGGCGCGACCGGCCGTTCAAGCGGCCTGGTGCGCATGCACTACGACGTGCGCCAGGACACCGAGCTCGCCTGGGTCTCGTTCCAGTACTTCCACAACTGGAGGGAGAAGGTCGGCGGCGACTGCGGGTTCACACGCACCGGATTCATCCAACTCGTAGCGCCCGGGGACCAGGCCGCACTGAATGCCAATGTCGCCATGCACCAGGACATCGGCGTGCCGGTGATCTTGGTCGATGCGGCCGACGTGCGCCGGCTGGCGCCCGCTTTTGCCACCGACGATATTGAGGTCGCCGCCTACGAACCTGAGTCCGGCTACGCCATGCCCAGCGACACGGCTGCCGCGTTCATCAACGCGGCCCGCGAGAAGGGCGCCCGCCTGATCCAGGACGCCGAGGTCACCGGTATCACGGTCAAGGGAGGCAAAGTCGTCGCGGTCCAGGCCTCGGGGACTGAATTCAGCGCACCGATCATCGTCAACGCCGCTGGCGCTTGGGCCGCGAACATCAACCGGATGGTCGGGCTGGACCTGCCGTACGATACGTGGCGCCACGAAACGATGTTCGTTGCGCGGCCTCGGGCGCTCGGCCCAGGTCACCCCTCCTTCATCGACTTCCCCAACGAGATGTATTTTCGGCCGGAGGGGGAACTTACCCTGGTTGGCCTTGAAGACGGAAACCCCCTCGGCGAATCACCGGATAGTGACACGGATCATGCCCGCAAGGGTTTCGTCGAGCGCGCCATCGACCGCATTTGCCGGCGCATTCCGCTCATGGAGAATGGCGGTCTGCACTCGGCCCACGGCGGCTATGACGGCATCACGCCCGATCAGCACCCACTGCTCGGTCCTGCCGGTCCCGACGGCTTCTACCTCGACTGCGGTTTCAGCGGCACCGGCTTCAAGACCTCGCCGGCCATCGGCTTGTGCATGTCCGAGCTGATCCTGGATGGAAAGTCTAAGACTGTCGATCTCTCGATCTACCGGCCGCAGCGATTTACCGAAGGGAAGCCCATCGTAGCCGTGTACACATACGGCAATACCTGGCACTAAAACCCTCTCCGGCCGCCCGCCGCGCAATTGACGGATCGCCACCTCTCTGGTAGCCTCTCGCCCTAACTCGGGACTTTATTGGTGCCTCATGCTATCCAACCGCCCCTCCGGCACGGTCACATTTCTATTCACAGATGTTGAAGGCAGCACCCGGCTGTGGGAGGAACATCCCACAGAGATGAAGGCCGCCCTGGCCCGCCACGATGAAATCGTGCGGCAGGCCATCGAGAAGCACGGCGGAACGATCATCAAGAACACGGGCGACGGCTTCCATGCCGCGTTCGAGACCGGCCTGAGCGGTGTCGCCGCCGCGCTGTCCGCGCAGCAGGCTTTGATGGCCTCGTCCTGGGATGAGATCAAGCCCCGGAAGCTGCGCGTCCGCGCGGCCTTGCACACCGGCGAAGCCGAGGAGCGCGCCGGCGACTACTACGGTCCCTCCCTCAACCGCGCCGCCCGGCTGATGTCGATCGCCCACGGCGGACAAACCCTGCTCTCCACCACCACGGCCGACCTCGTGCGGGACCAGCTTCCGGCGGAGGCCTCGCTGCGTGACCTAGGGGAACATCGCCTCAAAGACCTCGTTCGCTCCGAGCGCGTCTTTCAACTTAATGCAACGGGTCTGCCGGTCGATTTTCCCCCGCTCCGATCCATTGACGCATACCCCAATAACCTGCCGGTCCAACTCACAACGTTCATCGGCCGCGAGCGCGAGTTGGAGGAGGCCAGGCAGCGCCTCGAGTTCCGCCAGGCTACTGACGATGATCGGTCCGGGCGGGACGGGCAAGACCCGCCTATCCCTGCAGCTTGGCGCCGAGCTCCTGCCCCACTTCACGGACGGAGTCTGGGTGGCCGAGCTGGCTCCCATTGCCGATCCAATGTTGATCATCCCGACCGTGGCATCCGTGTTTGGTTTGCGGGAGCAGCGGGGAATGCCCATCCAGGAGCTGCTGCTCGATTTCCTGCGCGCCAAGGAGCTGCTGCTCATCGTGGATAACTGCGAGCACATGGTGGAGGCCGCCGCCCAGCTGGTTGAGCAGCTGCTGCACACGGCACCCAACCTCAAGATCATTGCCAGCAGCCGCGAGGCCCTGGGCATCGCCGGGGAGACGGTCTATCGTGTGCCCTCCCTGTCGCTGCCGGATGCCTCCGATGTAACCCGCCAGGCGCTGGCGCAATCCGAGTCCGTCCAACTTTTCGTCGAGCGGGCCTCCGCGGCCAATCCGAAGTTCAGCCTCAGCGATCAGAACGCAGGCGCCATCGCCCAGATCTGCCGGCGCCTAGACGGCATCCCGCTGGCGCTGGAGCTCGCCTCAGCCCGCATTACCGTTTTCTCGGCCGAACAGATCGCCTCGCGTCTGAATGACCGATTCAGGCTGCTCACGGGCGGCAGCCGGACGGCGTTGCCGCGGCAGCAGACCTTGCGCGCCCTGATCGACTGGAGCTACGACCTGCTCTCGGAGCCCGAGCGCGCCCTGTTCCGCAAGTTCTCCGTCTTTGCAGGAGGCTGCACGTACGAAGCGGCCGAGTTGATCTGCCACGAGATGGATGTGTTGAACCTGCTTACCCAGCTGGTGAACAAGTCGCTGGTCGCGGTCGAGGACGAGAACGGCAGCTCCCGCTACCGCCTGCTCGAGACCGTCCGCCAGTATGCGCGGGACAAGCTCTTGGAGTCTGGCGAATTGGAGACGGCCCGCAACACCCACTTCGACTATTTCTACAACCTCGCCAAGACTGCCGAGCCTATGCTGGACGGCCCGCAGGCGCGGGAGTGGGTGGCCAAATTGGAATCGGAGCATGACAACCTCCGCGCCGCCCTAGACTGGGGTATAGAGAAGAATATCGGGGGCCTGCTGCGCCTGGTGCCCTCACTCGAACGCTTCTGGAACCGCCAGGGCCACGAAGAGGAAGGCCGTAAGATCATCCGGGAGGCGCTGGCTCGGGCCGAGAAGGTGCCGCTGCCGCCGGGGGAGGCCGGGCTTCAGTGGAAAGCCATCGTAGGCCGGGCCTGGCATTCTCTTGCCATGCTGGCCTACAGCCAGGGCGACAATGTCAGGGCAGCTGATTCCGCCGCGCACGCTGCCAACCTGGCCCGCGAGGTCGGCAACAAAACCGCCCTGGCGACGGTGCTGGCATTTCAGGCCTCATCATTGATATTCACCGACGAGAATGAAAAGGCTTTGACGATCCTGGAGGAGGCCGTAGCCGCGGGCCGCGAAAGCGGAGATCAACTTGCCCAGGGATTGTCCCTGGCCATGTACGCCCAGGTATTGACGATGCTGAACGCGCCCGCGGAGCTCACGCTTCAGTATGGAGAGCAGGGTGTCGCCTTGATGCAGCAGAGCGGCGATCGCTGGTCCGTGACCATGAGCCTCCTCAGCATGGCAATGGGCGCCAAGTTCCGCGGCAACTACGCCGAGGCCCGGGCGCGTTTTGCGGCCGCCGGACCGCTGTTCGTTGAACTGGGCGACCGCCATCGTATGAACATGGTGCAAAGTGAGCTGGCCCACATCGACCGGTATGAGGGCCACATCGATCAGGCCGAAGCTGCCTATCGCGAGACCATCCTGGAGTGGAAACGCCTCGGCCACCGGGCTGCCATTGCCCATCAATTGGAGTGCTTCGCTGCGATCGCCTTAACACGACGGGATTACACCCGCGTGGCCACGCTCTACGGGGCGGCCGGGGCTTTGCGCGAAAAGATCGGCATCTCGATGTCACCCCCCGAGAAGATCGAGTATGAGCGCCAGCTAACAGGCCTGCGTGCCAGCCTCGACGAAAAGGCCTTCGCTGCAGCCTGGGCAGAGGGTCAGGCATTGAGCATGGACGACGCCATCAAGCTGGCCCTGGAGAGACCGGCTGCACAGAAATCGGCGCCTGGTCTGCCTAGCTTGCAGTCGCGAAATTGAGGGTGGCCGGGCGCTGGCACCACGGTGCGTAGGTACTAAACGGGTGTTCCCCGCCGCCTGATTTTGTGCTATTCTTTGGGTACAGCAAGCGCCGTCTACCCCGGCAGAACCCGAAGCAGACAAGGAGAGCGTCCATGCCCGGCAAAAGAATGAGCAAGTCCCAATTCGTCGCGACCTTGGCCGAGAAGAGCGGGATCACCAAGAAGCAGGCCGCCGCCGCTCTGAAGACGATGAATGAGATGGTGGCCCACCAGCTTGGCAGGCACGGACCGGGTGAGATCCTCATCCCGGGAACTCATGAAGCTGAACGTGGTCATCAAGCCCGCCACCCCCGAGCGCCCGGGCATCAATCCCTTTACCAAGGAACCGACCATCTTCAAGGCCAAGCCGGCCCGCAAGATCGTCCGCGCCAGGCCCTTGAAGGCGCTCAAAGACGCCATCTAGGCCGCGCAGGCCTCGCCCCCCAAGATCTGATCGGATGAAATCAAGCCCCCGGCATAGCCCGAGGGCTTGAATTCGTTAACGCACGGACCACGCGTCTGCTCAGAAGCGCCGCAGCACTACCCTGGCGGCGTTGCGTCCCGCCGCACCATGACGCCCCCTCCGCCGTGCACCCCGCTCCCGCACAGGAAGAGTCCATCGATCGGCGTTCGATGATCGGACCAGCCCGGGATCGGGCGCATGAACAGGAACTGGTCGAGCATGAGCTGTCCGTGATTGAGATCCCCCTCCGTCAGGCCGTAGACGCTTTCGAGGTCGAGCGGCGTGATGATCCTGCCGTCCAAGACAGAACCTCCCAGCCTCGGGAAGTATTCGCCGAGCTTGCTCATCGCCAGGATGCCGACGGGCGTGATGCCATAGTCATGGCCCGCGTTCATCAGCGCATCCCAGACGTCGAGCGCCTCGGCAGAGTCCATCCAGATCTCATAGCCCAAGTCACCCGTGTACCCCGTGCGCGAGATGGTGACCGCTTTTCCGGCGATCCGGTTCTGCATCAGGCGGAAATACCT
The DNA here is from genome assembly GCA_963739265.1 of uncultured Chloroflexia bacterium. Classification (GTDB taxonomy): domain Bacteria; phylum Chloroflexota; class Anaerolineae; order Anaerolineales; family Villigracilaceae; genus Fen-1038. Next base: position 139,274 of record CAVTZR010000004.1, on the reverse strand, counting down.
GAGTTCCGTTACGGCATCAGCACAGCACCGGCTCAGTATGTTCCGTGCGTTGGGTCCCTGCAGGCTGAGCGCCGCAATGCGGTCTGTGACCTCGTTGATCTCGACCTGTAACCCAATCGCGTTCATCGATAGCCAGCGCAGGTTCGGGTCGGCCGACGTCAGGCGATAGGCGGTGTCATCCAGCCGCGAGATGGTCCCATCGTCGATGACCTTGCCGTCCTCGTCGCACCACGGTGTGTAGTACACCTGGCCGACCTTCAGCTTGTCCACATCGCGCGTCACGACGCGGTTCAGCAGCCGTCCCGCATCCCGGCCTGTGATCATGTACTTCATCAACGGCGTGACGTCGATCAGTGCAGCCGCGTTGCGGATCGCCCAGTACTCCCGGTCGAGCGTCAGCTCGTACGAGCCCGCCACCAGGTAGCCGGCCCAACGACGCCAATTCTGCGCCAGGCACAGTGCCGACGTCCGTTCGTGAAAGGGAGTGGTCCGCAGCGCGGGCAGTGCGGTTCTCGGGCGATCCGTCCTGCTGAGCAGGGGATTCGCTGATTGATTTTTCGGCATTTCCAACCTATACTGAGGCCGAGCGAAGCCTGATTATGCGGCATCCGCGTTTGCGGGTCCGCGGCGCCAACGGGAGGGAAACCATGCTGAGATATGTACTCGTCAGTCTCGCTGGTGGCATGATTTTCGGGGCCATGGACGGCGTCATCAACGCCAACCCACTGGCCCAGAGACTGTTCATGGTCTATCAGCCGATCGCCAGGACCTCGGTCAATGCCCCGGCTGGCATCGCCATCGACCTGATCTACGGCCTCGTCATGGCGGGCATCTTTCTTCTGCTCTACCCCAGCCTGCCCGGCGCCTCAGGCTGGGCCAAGGGCCTGAGCTTCGCAGTGCTGGCCTGGTTCTTCCGCGTTCTCATGAACGCAGCCTCGGACTGGATGATGTTCAAGGTACCGGCGGCGACCCTTTTGTACGGCCTCGGGACCGGCCTGCTCGAGATGCTCGTCATCGGGATCCTGTTCGGCCTGACCCTGCGGCCCGCGAAGTAGACGCCGCGCAACAAAAATGCGGAAGTCCGCCGTCGGACTTCCGCATTGGGTACTCAGCAGCCGGCGAGTTCTACCGGCTTACTTCACCGTGATCGGCGTGTAGATCGGGTACTGATTGCCATCCAGATCTTCCACAATAAAGCCCACCACATACTGCCCCTGGGCCGCGTACAGCTCCACCCATTTGAAGGGCTGCGAGCCGAAGGTGAGCATGTCGCCGTCCTGCTTCACGACCTGCGTCACCTTGCCGTTCGCGTCTATGTCCATCCACTTCTGATAGATCGTGAATGTGTCGCCCGCCGCCGGCGTGATCTCGTGCGGTGCACCCTGGTCTGTCTCGCTGTTGAAGCCGATCACCTGGGTCAGCTTGCTGTTCTGGAAGTGAAGCTGGGCATAGCGCTGCTCGCCGCTCTGGGCAAAGGTGTAGCGGCCCTCGACCGTGTATTCGGCCTCGTCCGCCGAGGTCCCGTAGACCGCCGGCTCGAAGAGGGCGACCGCGTTCTGGGTGCCGTCGCTGATAGCGAATACGATCGGATCCCAGTTGAAGTTCATGGTGAAGGCGTTCTGGCTCCAGACCGGGTAATAGACCCCGTCGACCTGCCGCGTATCGGGGCTTTGCAGGTAGTCCGTATCGGTGACATTCAGAGACTTCGCCGCCTCGTCGAAGTAGCCCACAAACAGCTTGATGTAGCCGATGTTCGTGCCGCTGATATCCACGCTCAGCTTGACCGGCTGCCCCGGCGCGGCCTCGCTGCTCGAGGCGCTCATGTTCGAGAGCACGATCTCGCCAAGCCCCGGGGCTCGCGTGGTGTAGCCGGTGGCGGGGACATACGGCTGGGCCGCGGTCGTGTCAAAGGTGCGGTCCAGGTAGTGGAACGCCAGGAAGTCGTCCCAGAGCGATTCGTCGGCGAAGCGCTGGGCGATGGCGGTATATGACTGAGGTCCGGCGAGCGGCGAACTGTAAAGCGTCGAGTTCGGGAAGTAGATCGCCAGCCCCGTGGAGCCCTTTCGGCTGGAGCCGTGTTTCTCCGCAATCACCACGTTCTTCAGGGAGGCGATCACGCCGTCGGCGGCCTGCTTGGTCGCGTCCTGTGACGTGTTCGCCTGCATCAGCAGAACAAAATTGCCAAGGTCAATGTACGAGGGTGGCACTCCGCTGCCGAACAGGCTGGTGTACGACTGGCTGTAATCGCGCGCCTGCGCGATAAGCTGCTGGTCATCATTTTGCAGCTGGTAGGAGAAGGTATTGAAGCTGTTCATCAGGTCCGTGAGCGCGCTCAAGTTCACAGCCGTCAGTGTGGCATCCCGGCCGATCTGGGCCGAGAGCTGATCGGCAGAGACCGAGCCGGTGTCGAAGAAGCCGCCCATGGGTGAGCCGCCGCGCATGAAATCGGCGCGGGCCGCGGGGTCCAGGATTCTCTGGTCGTCCACCACGTAGCTTTGCACCATGAGCTTACTCAGGTCAGCTGCAGACATGTCCGGGTTCTGGACCAGCGCGCCGAGGAACCCCGCGTAGGCCCAACCGATCGAGGGCTCCACTTCCTCAGACGCCACTGCATAGTCAGCGTGAGGTTGCAGCGCGGCCATGACCTCAAGCTGTGCCATCAGGCACGCATCCAGGCCGACAATGTCGAACTTGTTGATGCCAGCGGCTTGCTGCGCCTGCCCAAGGGCTTGATCCAGCTCCATCAAGTACAAGTTGCGGCCGAGTTGGGTAGTCAGCGGCACACCACTGGAATCGCTGCCCCCGGGGTCCGGATCACTCCACCCGCCGGGCCAACCCATCCCATGATCAGACAGGATCAATACATAGTGTTGAGCGGGGTAGGTCTGGGCCGCCCATTGAACAAAGTCCTCCAACGTCTGGGTAGCGGACATATCCGCCTCGCCCAGGTCCTGCACCATCTGGGAATGGATCGCATTGAGATCGTTGTCCTGGGTCACGTAGTAGCGACGGGTTGAAGTCCAGTTACCATCACCCTGGAACGCACCGCGGTACCGATCGATCTGCGCGACGATATTGACGTTCTTGCTGGAGCCCACCCGCTCGGCTTCGTTGAGATCAAGAAAGACGTCCTGCTCGAGCACCTGATCGTCGGCGTCCTGGTACAGCATGATCGTCCAGGTTTGATTGCCGCTTACCGCCGGGACCGGAGGCGTGTAGTTCGATTCAGGCAGGCCCGATTCCACGCCCTGCGAGCCCGTTGTGTCCTGGCTGTACGTTGGGGTCTGATCGGACGAGGTCCCGAGGTTGATGCCCTGTCCACCGGAAAGAAGGTAGTAGCCTATCACCAGGATCAGGATCACCACGGTGCCGCATCCACCGATCTGCCGGCCGCGGCTCGGCAGGCCCCCAAATGATGGAAGGCCGCCGCTTGGCCCTCCGCCTTGCCCCCCACCGGTTTCGCGCCGCGGCGCTTCCGCCCGCCCGACCGGACCTTCACCCTTTCTGCGTCGTTCTACATCGACCGAGTCGTTCGTCATCTTGCCCTCCCAAGCAACAAAAAAGACAATGCCGCGAATGAATTATAGGTCGTGGCAACATTGATCAGTAGCGCGAATTACTCCGGTAATCCAGTGACATTAATCACCCTTGGACTAGCGGCATGGAGAGACGCACACTAGTGGAAACCAGTACAAGTCAGAGATCGTGCACTGCGGCTCCGTTCGATCCTCATCATGACCGGTGCTCGAATCGAAAAGGGACTGGCTCCTGCCAGTCCCTTTCAACGATCTAGTTCTGCATGTTCCTGCGGAAGAGTAACAAAAGCACCGTGAATATGGCGTTGATGATCAGCGGCTGCGCGCGGTGCCGGGGAGTTTCATCGGGTCCGCGTTTTCCCAACCGTGTTTGCGCAGGTATTGCTCGAGCGTCAGCAGGCCCGGGTGGATCTTGCGCAGCGCCGGGATGTCTGCCGTGTAGGCTTCGCCGTTGAAGAAGTTGAACGACGCCTTCGCTTCGTCCTCGCTGACGCCCGCCCTCGGATTGGGCGCGGACACCATCACGGGCCGCCCGATCACCTTCGCGAAGACCTGGGCCACCTGCGCGTCGGTCAGTTCATCGCCCGCCAGCTCCATCGTCCGGCCGAGGAATGCCTTGGGGTCCTTGAACGCCAGTGCCGCGAAGAACGCGATGTCCTCCACCGCGATGATCTGGGTCGCCTTCTCTAACCGGATGCCGCGGCCGGGCAGGTAGCCATTGAGGATCTGGGCGCGGCTCCAGTTGTAGTTTTCCATGAAGGCCACAGGTCTCAGGATGGTGTAGGGGATGTTCAGCGACTGGACGTATTGCTCAATGATCCATTTGCTCTCAAAGTGCTTTTGGCCCATCCCGCGCTGAGCCGCACCCACCGACGAATAGACCAGGTGCTTCACCCCAGCCGCCTTGGCCGCATCGGCCACGTTCTTGCCCTGCCGGACCTCACCCTCGAAGCCCACCATCGGAAGCCAGTAGTTCTGCACGCTGAACACTCCGTAGGCCCCCTCGAAGGCAGACTTGAGTTGGGCGCGCTGCTCCATGTCGCCGGCCACGACTTCCACTCCGGCTACAGCCAGCTCGTGTGAGGCCACTTTGCTCGGATCCCGCGTCAGCCCGCGGATCTTCCATCCGTCCGCCAGAAGCCTCAGCACGACCGCGCCGCCCTGTTGGCCGGTAGCGCCGGTCACTGCGATAATCTTGTTGTTCATATGCAGCTCCCCACGTCTATTGCTTCTCGGCCTTGACCGGATTCCTCAACACCCCCAAGCCCTCGATCTCGACCACGACCACGTCACCATCCTTCAGCGGCCCCACGCCGGCCGGCGTGCCCGTGAAGAGCAGGTCACCCGGCTCCAGCGTCATCACCGATGAGACGAAGGCAATGAGCGTCGAGACGCTGTAGACCACATCCCGGGTCGAAGCCATCTGTCGCGGCTGCCCGTTGACCTTGCAGGTGATGACCGCATCGGCCACGTTGAACTCCGTGTCGATCCACGGCCCGAAGGGGCAGAACGTATCGAAGCCCTTGGCACGCGTCCACTGGCTTTCCGCGTTCTGGATATCGCGGGCGGTCACATCGTTGCCGACCGTGTACCCGAAGATGTATTTCTTGGCGTTCTCGGCCGTGATGTTGTGACCCCGCTTCCCGATCACGACCACCAGCTCGGCCTCGTGCTCCACCTGCTGCGACTGCGGCGGCAGGATGATCGTACCGCCGGGATCGAGGATCGACGACGGCGGCTTCATGAAGACGATCGGGATCTTGGGAACTTCGTGGCCGTGTTCCTTGGCATGTTCCACGTAGTTGCGCCCAATACACAGGATCTTGCTGGGAACGACCGGCGCCAGCAGCTTCACATCCGATATGGCGGTCGTTGCCTCCAGGCGCTTGTACTTGCCGAACAGCTCGCCCTCGATGTCTCCCACCTTATCGTCGTGCAACCAGCCGTACCGCGGCCCCTTGTCACGGGTCTGATACCGAACGATGCGCATGTCAGCTCCTTCTCGACCTTCCGGGTCCCAACATCCGCGGGTCGTGCGGGGCAAGTTTAGCATAGTTCGCATCGGCCCACGCGGAGTGTATAATCCCGCTTGCGGGCGCACAGCTCAGTCGGTCGCGCAGCACCACGAGCCCGCCCAATCTCGGGATCAAGCCGGTGCTCGCAGCAGGATAGGTTGTCCTAGGGCGCATAGCTCAGTTGGTTAGAGCGTCTCTCTTACACAGAGAAGGTCAGGGGTTCGAGTCCCTTTGCGCCCACTACCCTTTTCGGCAGGTTGCTCGCAAACTTGAGGTAGCGCTGGAGTAGCCTGGAACGATAGCCGTGGCCGGTAGAGAACTCGACAGCGCAGTTGCCACGCCCGATCTTGCTGAATTTATGACCGCCCATGAAGCCGCAAGAGCCCTAGGCTCTACCGTGGTTTTCGTACGCCACCTTGTCTACAAGAGAAAACTCCTGGGCATACGGTTCGGGCGATCGCCACTCATTCCCAAGAGGGCAGTGAGACAATACCTGGAAGAAACGAGGGGAATGAGCAAGAACGACCCCAGGCGACACCTGAAATAGGGGCGCGTATCCCTAGCCTCGCGGGCTGGAACGACCTGGGCACAAGGAAGCAACGCGCCTTATGCGTTTCGGCTCAAACCAGGCATCTAGCAAGCATACGCGCATCCCCATAACGCAAAATTGCACCTTCATCATTTCTCCACCCTGGCCACATTCAGAGCCCCAATGACTAGAGTTTGGTTTCCATGACAGCATGATGCCTGCTCCCAGCCACAGAATACGTCTTACCCTTCAATCCAAGATCCTTTACGCTCCGCTCCAGAGCAGTCAACGCATTATCGTTGTTCGTCTTGGTTTCCATGCCATAGAATGTGACTTGCCCACTGCGTGCAGAGATCTTCACAATTGCTCCGTCGAACTCTTTCGCGACTGTCGAGCCGCTCAAGAGCCTTACAGAGGACGTGAACACCAAGAATCTATGCCTCGGCTCATTTTCTGTCTTCCATTCTTTCCGCAGAGCAAGCCGGAGCCTTCCGAGTCCCTTCAATTCCGCATACTGTGTCCGAAGTATTTTGGGCACGTTCCTTGGCCGACTATTGAACAAGTGCCGAGACACTGCATCATTGAGCCTCGCGCCGGCTGCCCATACAGCCCCCTTGCTCTTGGGAATTTCATTTTCGGGGAACAAACCAAACTCTCGAAGTGGCCACGCAGAAACCTGAAGGCCGCAATTCGCTATGCCACTACTACACTCCAAAATGCGGGATACCAATCCGATGTAGCTCTGTTCCAGGTCGTTCTTGGCGAGAACATCAACCATGCTCGCACCTTCAGTCTCCGGCCTTACCTTGTCGACCTTTGCCATCAGCCAAACAATAAGCTTACCTAGCATCCTTGTTGAATATCCCTTGACTGCAAATAAATCAACCAACAATTCGTCGGGTTCTATAAGCACGTCTGAATTCCACCCTTTATAGATCATAGCGCTGGCAAACTCGCCGCCGAGATGCCGCAGGTCCTCTTCGATCTCAACTGGGGCATCACCAGCGGTGGCGAAATGGCTCCTTAACCTAATCTCGCCCACTCTCAAGAGATCTCTGAAACCCGGACCGCTCCCGGTCAGCTTCAATTCGTCAAAACGTCCTATTTTCATCCACCGACTAATCTCGGCTGTGACATCCCCGCTACCCGCCAGATGTCGACGGACTCGCTCGGCCACAAGCGCGACTTCCTTTCGAGCATCCGCCGAATGGTAAATCCTTTCGAAGGTCAATCTCTCAATTGGGGATAGTGTCTCACTGATGTTCCGAACGAATGTTGACAGGCTATCTTGCTTGGTGCCTAAGGTCTGTTGAACAACCGCCGGGATGTTTGGCGACCACCTAATCCCGGTGTAGGCAGAATCAATTGTCAGATAGGCCAGGTGCCTGATTACGCTGAATGCCTCGTCCAGTTTCGCTCCTTGCTCGGACGACAGCGACTCGGGATCAAGAAAGAAAGGAATGGCTACATCATAAGCAAACTTACGAAAGTATTCATCCTGCCCCGGTTTCATACTCAGCATCTTTACAATTCCAAGGATCCGAGCCAAAGCATAATAATCCTGGGAAACCAGCATCTCGTTCGCTCTCTCCTGAATCTCCCCCCTTCTTCGATCATCCATCCTTGGCCACGGCAACAATTCTGCGGGATTTCTTCGATCTATTTCATGAAGACGCCTATAGACCCCTTTTTCTACCGCGAATGTCCCGGGTAGATGACCTATGTTCCACAAAAGTGAAATACATTGGAGGGCGGCAATGACAGACGTAAATTCGGTTTGCCCCACCTTGAACTCCGCTTTCATTGTGGGCAGCGCTAACTCGGTGCAATAGTACAACATCGCATGAGTGTAGTCCCAGCGATAATGCCGAGCGCCTTGAAAGGTAAAACTCAGCGTACCCAAATGCCTTAGCTGGTTCAGTCGATTAATCTCTCGGGCGTGGTTCAGCCAGCGGTAGATTCTGTTCGCAGGTGGATAGAGGGTGATCTCTGCTACTCCAACGTGCGGAATGACAGGCCTAAGGACTATGTACGTGCTATCTGCACCCTTGCCGCTGTCCACCGAAGCTTCTGCTGCTCTCATCTGTTCAAACAGATGTTCTGTACTGATTCTAGCATCACTCACTCAATACTACATTGCATCCTTGAAAAACTCGGGGCTCATTGGCCCGTCGGTGCCAACTCATCCCCGCCTGCCGGAGCTTCAGCATGCCGCGCAGATGCCCGGTCGTCACATCGTCCCGGAGGAGTGCGCCAATCTCCTCGAGGGAGAAGCCCAGGTCCTTGAGCGCCAGGATGCGGTAGAGCCGCGGCAGCTGGTGGTATTCGTAGTAGCGGTAGCCGGTGAACCGATCGACCTGGATCGGTCGCAGCAGCCCCTTCTCATCGTAGAAGCGCAGCGTTTTGACCGATACCCGGCTGAGCCTGGAGAAGTCTCCGATCCGGATCATGGTAAGCCTTCCAGCGTCCTTATACATCCTCCAGTGGGAGGAGAATCAAGGGCACCTCGCGATGCGAATCAGGTCTACATGATAGCACGCGGTGGAATTGGCCCAAATGTAACTTGACCCGTTTGTCCTCTCGTCCTACAATTCATTGGCGGGCATTTCAGTAGTGTGGTCGTTCCATTCGTTGGTCCACCCTCCGCGGCCCAATCCGCGCTGCAATCGGCTTCCCAGAATCCTGGAGCAAACATGTCTGACTTCCTCTTTCGTGGTTCCCTGGCAAAACTCGACCCGGACGTTCACGAACTGACCCAACTCGAGGCCGAGCGGCAGGCTCGCAAGTTGATCCTCATCCCTTCGGAGAGTACTGCGCCCCGCTGGCGGTGCGCGAGGCGCTCGGCTCCGCCTTCCAGAACATCTACGCCGAGGGTTACCCTGACGAGGACACACGCTGGATGTCCGAAGAGGAGATCCTGGATTACCCGGCGCGCCTCGCCTACTATCGCCGCCACGGTGATCCGCGCTACTACAAGGGCACGGAATTCGCCGATCTGGTGGAGGCCCTGGCGCGTCGACGCGCGGCCGAGGCATTCGCCACGGATGGCGTGACCGCCGACCAGATCTTCGTCAACGTGCAGGCACTCTCCGGCGCGCCAGCCAACAATGCCGTCTACCACGCGCTGGTCGAACCGGGCAGCGTGGTCATGGGCATGAACCTGCTGCACGGCGGTCACCTGTCCCACGGCTCGTCGGTCAATCGCAGCGGCAAGTACTACAAGATCGTGCACTACAACGTGGATCAGAACGAGCGCATCGACTATGAACAGGTCCGCGAGTTGGCGCTGGAGAACAAGCCCAAGATGATCATCGCAGGCTACTCGTCCTACTCGTGGATCCCTGATTGGAAGAAGTTCCGCGAGATCGCCGACGAAGTGGGCGCGTATTTCCTGGCCGACATCTCGCACATCGGCGGTTTGGTCGCGGCCGGCGTCGTTCCGTCGCCGATCGGCATTGCCCACGTGGTCATGTCCACCACGCATAAGACGCTGGATGGGCCGCGCGGCGCAGTGCTTGCTCACCACCTATCCGGACCTGGCCAAGAAGATCGACAAGGCCGTCTTCCCGGGTGAGCAGGGCGGACCGCACGTCGACGTCTTCGCCGCCCTGGCAGTCACCTTCAAGCTGGCGCAAACCAAGCAGTTCCGCAAGCTGCAGGCACAGACCATCAAGAATGCCCAAGCCATGGCCGACCAGTTCAAGAAGCGCGGCCTGCGCGTCCCGTTCGGCGGCACGAACTCCCACATGCTGAATGTGGATGTGACCAGCGTCAGGGGTCCCGATGGCGCCCGCCTCAGCGGTGACCAGGCCGCCCGCATCCTGGACCTGGTCGGCATCGTCGTCAATCGCAACACGATCCCCGGCGACAAGAACGCCTCTGACCCGAGCGGCATCCGCCTGGGCACTCCCTGGATCACGCAGCGCGGCTTCGACGAGACCAAGAGCCGGCAGTTGGCCAACATCATGGCCGATGTCATCCTAGCCTGCGCCCCGCATTATGTGGATACTCCGCACAAGGGCCGTCAGCGCCGCGCCAAGCTGGACTTCAAACTCCTGAATGCGGCCCGGCTAAAGGTCCGCACGCTGGCGGAGAACGCGGGCATCGACTTCAAGTACGAGGAGAGCGGCTATCCGTATTTCTCCTTCATCGACGACCGCTCGAAGTCCGGTGTGTTCAAGATCGCCGGCCCGCGCGCCGCCAGTTCCTGGACTATGCCGTCGCCTCCGACCTGAGCAGCCTGCAGCCTCGGCGCGAACCAGGCGACCAAGCTGGTCACGCCCCGCGGTGAGGTCCGCGGCACGCTGACTCACGTGAATCAGGATTCGTATCGCCTGTCCGTGCCACCGGCGAAAGCCGGCGTGGCCGCCACCTGGCTGCGCGACCTATCGGACGGCTACGTTTCATTCAACTTGGACGGCAAGCCTGATTACGATCCTCGCCACGCCCCGGGACCGGTGGTCGTCAGCGATTCGAAGAAGAAAGCGGCCGCCGCTCATGGCAGCCCTGTCAGTGACCTGAAAACCCTACTTCATCGGCATCGAGCCGCTCGCGGCGCAGCGAACCCCCTGCACCGGCTTTGCCAGCCTTCAAATGGGTCGAGCCGCCGGAGGGCGAGCCCAAGTTCACCCGCCTGCATGAAATGCACAAGTCCATGGGCGCCAAGATGGTCCCCTTCGCGGGCTGGGACATGCCGGTCTGGTACACCTCGGTGGTCGAGGAGCACCTTGCCACGCGCCAGGCGGCGGGACTGTTCGACGTCGGCCACATGGGCGTGTACGATGTGCGCGGCGCCGAGGCGGCCTCGTTCCTCGATTCGGCCTGCGGCAATGACTGCGGCGGCCTGCTGCCCGGTCGAGTCCCTGTACACGCATTTCCTCACGCCCGACGCCGACGTGGTGGATGACACGCTCGTCTACCGCCGCGGCTGGGACAACTACCTGGTCGTGGTCAACGCCTCCAACGATGACAAGGATCGCACCTGGCTCGAGAGCGTGCGCGATGGCAAGGTGCGCGTCGACAACGACCGCCCCTGGGCCCGGACCTATGGCTACGAGGCCGCACATCCGCAACCTGCGCGACCCGAAGTCCGGCAACGACATGCGCGTCGACATCGCCCTGCAGGGCCCCAAGATCGCGCGACATCCTGCTCGCCATGGGCGTGGACGTCGGATGCCCGCAAGCGCATCATGAAGCTGAAGCGCACCGAACTGTGCGACGCGGTCGTCGGCGGGTTTGACCTGATCGCCTCGCGCACCGGCTACACCGGCGAGAAGATGGCTTTTGAGTTGTTCGTCCACCCCGATCGCGCCGTGGACTTCTGGAACGCGCTGCTGAAGGCCGGCGCAGCCCTTCGGCGTCAAGCCGATCGGGCTTGGGCGCCCGCGATTCGCTGCGGACTGAGGCCGGCCTGCCTCTATACGGTCACGAGATGGGTGACGGCTCCGGCAAGAACGGCGCCCGGGACCTCGGTGTTGCCGAGGGCGGCTTCGGCTCCTATGTGAAGGTCTACAAGCCGTGGTTCATCGGCCGCGAGGCCTACATGGCCCGCGAGAAGGAGCGCAAAGGTGTAGTGGTGCGCTTCCGCTTCGACGACCAACGCGTCCGCATGGCCCACAACGGCGACCCGTGCTGCGACCAGGACGGGAAGTCCATCGGCTGGGTGACCTCCTGCGCGGTCGATAGCGAACGCTTCCTTGCCGGCCAGGCCTACGTGGAGCTCGCTTACGCCGTCGAAGGCACGCCGCATCTTCATTCATCAAGGCGGAGTGATGGATCGCCCGGCCACCGCGGCGAAGGTGCTATCGAGATTCCCAAAAGCCTGAAGACGGACGCTCTCCCCCACCTAGAGGTAGTCTTTACGGAGGCGCCATGCTCAACGCACTGATCTGCCCCAATTGCGGCGGGAGATGGCGCGATTCATGAACTGGTTCCTCAAGCCATCTACGCGTGCGTTCCTTCGCGAGGCGCGCCGCACTCCTGGGTATTCGTTCGTTGACCTGCTGCACGGCTACGTCTACGCCCGCTGGACCTATCTCTACATTGGGATCGGCACGGGCGAACATCCGGCCAGCAAATGGTTCGCACTTGTATCCGGCTGGTTCAACCGACTGGTCACGCACAACTGCGAGAACGAGCCGGATGGGACCGGGATCACATTCTCGGATACGTACCACGGGAAGGCCGTGCCTCTAGAGACAGCAGAGCAGCTCGTCCACATCCACGACGAACTCGACATCCCCGACCTCGAAAAAGTAATCCCCTACAAGCGGGCCCGTTCGATCATCCTGCAGAACCCCGACCACATCGTCGTGCTGGATTGCCCGTGCCGCCTCTCGCGCCCTCATCCGTGTCTGCCCCTGGATGTATGCCTGGTCGTGGGCGAACCCTTTGCCAGCTTCGTGCGTGAACATCACCCCGAGCGGTCACGCTGGATCACGCCCGATGAGGCGGTTGACATCCTCAAGGCCGAGGATGAACGCGGCCATGTCCATCACGCCTTCTTCAAGGATGTCATGTTCGACCGCTTCTACGCCATCTGCAATTGCTGCGCCTGCTGCTGCGGCGCCATGCAGGCCCACCGCAATGGCACACCCATGCTGGCTTCCTCCGGCTACGTCTCCCAGGTGGACGAGGACCGATGCATCGCCTGCGGCGACTGCAGTCCCTATTGTCAGTTCGATGCTTTGGAAGTGGTCGATGGTGTCAACCAGGTCGCCTACGAGAAATGCATGGGTTGCGGTGTGTGCGTCAGCAAGTGCCAGCAGGGCGCCCTGTCGCTCGTTCGCGACGAGGCCAAGGGGACGCCGCTCGAAGTCTGCAGTTTGATGGCAGAGGCCTTGATGCCCGCGTAGTCTCGCTTTAACTGAAAGGTGGCTGCAATTGCATTCCGCCTGGTGACATCGTATACTTAAGCAGGTTCGAATATTCCTCTTGTAGGCCCTCGGGAGGTTCCATGACCAGAAGTGTTGGCCTGTGGATCGACCACAAGAACGCAGTGATCGTGTCCGTCGACGAACGGGGGGAAACTGTCAGGAAGCTCGAATCGGGTGCACAGCACGTCGTATATCGTGGGGCGCCGCGCCCAAAGACCGCATACAGCGCGCAGTACAACCAGGGGGATGATCAGCTGGACAAACAGTTTCTCCTGTATCTCAACAAATACTACGCAAAGGTGATCACTCTCCTCCGGGGTGCGACCGGTATCTTGATCCTCGGCCCCGGTGAGGCCAAGGTCGAACTCAAGAACAGGCTTGAACGGCAGAAGGGCGGAAGCCGCCAGGTCCAGGTTGAGCCGGCCGACAAGATGACGGACCGGCAGATCGTCGCCCGGGTGCGCAGGTACTTCCAACAGGCCCGCTGACAGCGGACTCTGCCGGATTCTCCCCGCTTCAGTCACAGCCGCCTGGCGGAGGGCGGATTCGTACTGTCTCAATCACTACATCGAGGTCAACATGAAAAGCGATCTGACCCGCCAAATGGCAAACCTGCTTGGGGCGCTTCTGGCGCTGGCCGTCAATGTCCTGGCTGTCGCGCTGCCGCTCAACGGGAAGAGCACCGCCGAGATCTCCAATCAGTTCCCGGTCTATTTTGTCCCCGCCGGCTATATGTTTTCCATCTGGGGGGTCATCTACCTCGGCTGGATCGCCTTTGTGATCTTCCAGTTCCTGCCCGGGCAGAAAGAGAGTCCGCGGCTCCAGTCCCTGGGCTTTCTCTTCGCATACAGCTGCGTGTACAACGCTGTCTGGCTGTTCTGCTGGCACTATGAGCTCTTCGGTTTCAGCGTCCTGGTCATGTTGTTCCTGCTGGCGACGCTCATCGCCAGCTATCTGCGACTGAACGTGGGCCGCGTCAGGGTCGGTGCCGCCGAGAAATGGTGCGTCGATATTCCCTTCAGCATCTATCTCGGTTGGATTACGGTCGCCACCGTCGCCAACATTTCGGACTGGCTCTACTCCATCGGCTGGAACGGATTCGGCATCGCCCCCCAGATTTGGGCCCTGATCATGCTGACCGTCGCCACCTTGCTCGGCTTGACCATGGCCCTCACCCGCCAGGATTCCGGCTATCTGCTCGTCCTGGTCTGGGCCTTCATTGGCATCGCCATCAAGCAATCGGCCGCGATCCTGGTCGCCGCGACCGCCGGGGTGGCAGCCCTGTTTGCCCTCCTGCTCGCCGTGATGAGCATCGTCCAGCGGAGGCGTGCCGTCCCTTAGAGCTTCTCGCTCGATCCGCGGCCACTCCTCTCTCAGTGCCGCCGCGATATCTAACAAAGATCATCTGCATTCGAGACCTTTGTCTCTGACCTCTCCGGGAGCGGCCTCCTATAATCCAGTGACGTCCGTGTGCCAAGGAGGCGCCCATGCTCAAATCGTTCCTCAAGTTCGCTGGGATTATCATGGTGACGATGGTCGTCACCTACTTCATTGCGGGCCTGGTCGCCCGGTTCGTGCTCGGAGGCAGCGAGTTCTATCCGCCGTCACCCACGGCTATCACCTACCTGCGCGATCCGGCCGCGCCTGGCATGGCCTTGATCACCTGGCCGGCACAGCTGCTGCGCGGCCTGCTCTTTGCCGCCGCCCTGTTTCCCCTCCGTAAGCGATTCATTGAGCTGGGTACTTGGAAGGGCGGCCTGGCTTTTGGAGCTGTGATCTTTGTTGTTGGCTACGTTGCCGCTTCGGGCGGGATGATCGAGCATTTTGTCTGGTTCAATGAGTACCCGCTCAAGTTCGCCCTGATCACGTTCGTCGAGATCCTGCTGCAGGTCGCCCTCATGGGACCGTGGTCCGTCGCATGGGCCGAACGCGCCGGACTCTAGGAAGGAGCCATGATGCAACTTGAACCCCGGTCCCGCCCAGGCCTCGTTGAAGTTGTTGCCAAGTGCATAGTCGTTGGTTTCATTTACGCGCTCGACCAGCACCGCCGTCGCGGCCCTGCTTGGTCCCTTGAGCCGCCTGCAGCCGTCGCTGGACAACTTCGCCATCTGGCTGCTCTCGGGTTCGCTCCTTTGCCTCGCTTTGACCCCGTTCATTCTCCACTCGAATTGGTCCCGCTTGAGCACCGTCCTGGCCGTCTGGGCGGTGATCGCTTTTGTCCGCTCCCTCGGGCTTGGGATCGAGGGTTCGCTGTTCAAGCCAACGCAGGCGGGCTCAGCCATCCTCGGGGCGGTGTTCGGGATCCTGGTGGGTTTTCTTGTGGCATGGTTCGCCGTTGCGCTTCTAATGCCGGTCGGACCCGAGCCTGCAGTCCAATCCCCTGTGAAACGGAGCTGGTGGGGCTGGACCTGGCGCGTGTTGTTGGTGGGGCTCGCCTACTTCGTCTTCTATTTTGTTTTCGGCGCGACCAACGCCCTGCTCTACACCCGATCGTTCTACGAAAACAACCCGCAGTACGGACTGTCTCTTCCGTCCACGGGTGTGATCTTCTTGGCCCAGCTCGTACGCGGACCACTGTTCGGCCTTGGCTCGCTCTTCATCGTCCGCTCAACCAGCCTTCCTCGCCGCCAAACAGGCGTATGGCTGGGGCTGCTGCTCTTTGTCGTCGGGGGACTAGGGCCTTACCTCGAGGTCACGTTCCGCACCATGCCTCTGGGCTTCAACCTGGCAACCCTTCTCGAGATCTTTCTGCAGAACTTCCTGACCGGCGTGGTCGCCGCCAGGCTCTACCGGTGAGGCCGCGCCCACGATCTGACTGATTGGTCGGCGCGCCCGGCTCGCACATCCCCTCCATCTCCAGCATCCCGTCCTCGTTGTCCCCCGAAAGGACGGACAGCCGCCCGGCAATGTGGCCGGGCGCTGTACACGACTCTTCCTGTGTTTGATGATTGGTGGTTGGTCTGGGCTCAGCCCGCTTTGCGGAAGATGAGCAGTCTTTCGGCCCCTCGCCGCTGCGGGATGGAGTCCTTCGGCATTTCCTGCAAGATCAGATCGAAATCCCCGCGGCTTCAATAGACCCAGGATCTCTTTTTCCGTGACCGCGAACGGCGGCCCGCCCGCCCGTCCATCGAGGGGAAACGCCAGGTCGATGAAAGTCCCACCCGGCTTCAGCAGGCGCTCGACCAGGTCTGCATACTCCTCCCGCCGTTTCGGGTCGATTGCGCAGAAGCATGTGTATTCCAGCACATAGTCGAAGGTCAGGTTCAGCTGTCGCGGCAATGCAAAGAAATCGCCCTGAACGATGTCGATCAGCGCGGCCGGGTCCGCCAGGCGCTTCATCTCGCGGGCCGCGGTGGGCGAGAAATCGGCCGCCGTCACCTGGAAGCCGTGCCGCGCGAACTCACGGGCGTCATGCCCGCGCCCGGCGCCGGGTACCAGCATCCGACCGGGCGCGAACCGGTGGCTTTGCGCCAGGCGCTTGAACACGGGGTTCGGCCCACCCAGGTCCCAGCCATCCGTCCCGCCCTGGTAGTCTGCTTCCCATTTGTCGGGGTGGTTTACGTCAAGAGTCATACGGCACGGACGCGGCGCAGGCCATCCTTCTTACGGAAGACGGTAAAATACCGCCATCCCACTGGCGCAGGCACTGATGAAGAATTTCGATCCCCGCTACAACGACCTCCCCAAGACCGAAATCCATTGCCACCTGGAGGGCGCGATTCGCACGGGGACCCTCATCGATATCGCCCGGCAGTACAACCTGCCTTTGCCATCCTACGAGATCGGGGAGCTCGATCGCCACGTGAAGGTTCTCGACCAGTGGCGCGACCTGCACGCGGTCCTGGAGGCTTTCACCATCGCCCAGAACAGCCTCGCCGCTCCGCAGGTCGTTGAGCGCATCGCCTGGGAGCTGTTCGAGGACTCCGCCCGCCAGAACATCAAGCTGCTCGAGGTCCGCTTCTCACCCGACTGGGCTTTCAGCATCCACCAGGTGGATTGGGACGCGGCGCTGGAGGGCATCCTGCGCTCCAAGGCCCGGGCCGAGCGCGAGTTCGACATGGCCATCGGCTTGATCGCCATTACCTCCCGCGGCCGCGGACCCGAATCGTGCGTCAAGACCGTGGACTGGGCCATCCGCCATCGCAGCGAGATCCTTGGCATCGACCTGGCTGACAGCGAACGCGACTTTCCCCTGCGCGAGTTCATCTCGCCAGTGCTGCGGGCCAGGGACGCCGGCCTGAAAGTGACGATCCACAGCGGGGAGGACACTCCGGCTTCGTTCGTGACCGAGACCATCCGCCTCGCCAGCCCCGACCGCATCGGTCACGGCATCCATATCATCGAGGACCCTGCCGCGGTCGAGCTGGTCAAGCAGCGCGGCATCACCCTCGAGGTCAACCCCTGGAGCAACTACCTGACCAGTGCAGTGCGCCGCATCGAGGAACACCCCCTCAAGCAACTCTTCGACCTCGGCGTGCGCGTGACGGTCAACTCCGATGATCCCGAGGTGCTGGACACGAACCTCAACAACGAATATCGCATTGCCCACGAGGTCCTGGGCATGAGCTTCGACGACCTCGCCGTCTGCAACCGCTACGCCTTCGAGGCCTCCTTCATCCCCGCTGCAGTCAGGCAGCCCATTTGGCAGAAGTATTTCTCCCCGGTCAAGAATCCGTCCGCCGCCCGGAGCGCCCGGAAATGACGCGCGCCCGCTTCCCGACCACGGTCCACCTCTTTTTCATCAAGGAGCGCCAGATCCTGTTGTCGCGCCGCTTCAACACCGGGTATCGCGACGGGGACTACAGCGTCCCCGCCGGTCACCTCGACGGCGGCGAGACCGTTGTCGGCGCCGCCCAACGTGAGGCATTGGAGGAAGTCGGCGTATCTCTCGCGGAGGACGATCTGATCTTCACCGGCGTCATGCATCGCATTGAGGACGAGGAACGCGTGGATTTCTTCTTCCTGGTGCGAGCCTGGCCTCGCGAGCCTTTCAACAACGAGCCCGAAAAGTGCGATGACCTGCGCTGGGTGGACTTGGACGCGCTCCCCGAGAACACGGTCCCCTATGTACGGCAGGCCATCCAGAACCATCTCAATGGCAATCGATTCGATGAGTTCGTCCGGAAAGCCCGCGCATGAAGGCTGCGCGGGGGCTGCTCGTCCTCTTCAGCGTTGAAGGCTTGCTGGCCTTCCTGGTCACCCTCTTCACCCCCTCCGAAAGCGGCCGCGCCGTTCTCCTCTGGCTTTCCCGCGAGCGGCTTGCGCTCCTCGGGCTCGTTCTTCTGGTCTGGGGCGCTTTCCTTGCGGCCACGCTGGTCCTCTGGCGCTCAACGCCTCGCGTTGAACGATTGCTCGCAAGCCTCGACGATTGGTGCCTGTCAAAGGGGAGGCTTGGTGCCGCACTGGTCTTCTTCTTTGTCACTCCGATCCTGCTGGTCACGGACGCCTTCGCAGTCGTCCTCACGCCGCTCAGCTACCCCACCTATCAACGCTGGGCACCGGAGACGTTTCCGCTTCTGCACGCCCTCGTGGTTGGGATCCTGCCGCTCCTGCTTCTGCTGCTGTTCATCATGCTGGAGGTCGGCGTATTCCTTGCGGTCCGCTACCGCGCCACGGCCCTCGCCTCGCAGAGCTGGGCGTGGACCCGGATCGGTTCTTGCCTGATCCTCCTTCTGATCGGCCTCGTCACGCTTTTTCACTGGATCGTGCTTGGCTTCCAGCTGCGTTTCTTCGCAAATCTTCCTGCCTGGTATTGGAAGGTCCAGCTTGTCCCATTCAGCTGGCGCGATCTCTTGTTCATCCTCGCCGTCATTGCTCTCCTCACCTTGATCTGTTGGATCGTCGGGCGTCGGCGCGGTCTGGTCCCTGCCCTGATACTCACTTTCTTCCTGGGCTGCTTCTTGCAGATCGGCGTGGGGTTCATGGCCGGCGGCGGCTTTGACTCAGTGGCCGAACGGTATTTCACGACTTATCACAGGACCTATGTCCAGCAGGCGAGTGAGAACAACCTGTCCATCCTGGACGAGATCCGGCAGTATGAAACGGCTTTTGGCGCCCATTCGTTCACGAGCACCAAGCCCCCGGGGTTGATGGCGTTCTACATCGGCCTCGAACAGTTGGTAAACGGCTATCCCTCGGCCTACAGCACCGACGTGCGCTATGCGCGCCTGTCACGGGCGATCGAGATCGCTTTCCCCGTCCTGGCGGCGGGGCTGGTCTTTTTGGTCTATGCATTTGCCCGGCGCTTTCTCGACCAGGCCTCGGGTTGGGTTTCCTGGGTTGCACCTCTCCTGTATGTCGTCTGCCCGAACGTTGCCCTCTTCTCCCTCTTTCCCGATCAGGCCATCTACCCGCTGGTCTTCCTGCTCGCCGTCTGGTTCATCGTGATCGCCATCCAGCGCCAGTCCCTCCTCTGGGCATTTCTGATCGGCCTCTTGCTTTACCTGGCTGTCTTCTTTGCTTTCACGATGCTACCGCTCTATCCGTTTGCCGGACTGTATCTGCTCCTTAACTACCTGGCGAACCGAGGCCACCGGCCCTGGACTCGGCCGGTTCTGCAGGCCCTCGCCATCGCCGCCGGGACATTGCTGCTCTATCTCCTCTTCCTGTCCCTCCTCAACTACGATTTCCTGCCACGCTTCGAGAAGACCATCCTCATCAATCACAATTTCGACTTCTACCTGCGGGTCGGCCTAAAGCTTCCCACTGCGCCTAAATCCTTCTCGACCCGCGTGTCACAGACTCTGAACGCAGCCTGGTTCAACAACCTCGACTTCGCCGCCGCGGTTGGCTTCCCCATATACATCCTGTTCGCTGGTCAGGGCATTCGACTGCTCAAACGCCTCTTCGCGGGCAATGCCGCGGCCGGTGATATCATCCTCGGCAGTCTCTTTCTGAGCTACATCGTGCTCAGTCTCGCCGGCACTGCCCAAGGCGAGGTGCCCCGACTCTGGTTGTTCTGGCTTCCGATGGTCGTCATCCTCGCCTCGCTCGAGATCAAGGATTGGGCTGAGAAGCAGCCTCTGCTCTTGTTTGGTCTGGTAGTCGCCCAGTTCATCACGATCTTCCTGACCTTCCACTTCCAGGACCTCCGCATGTAGCGCACGCTGCGATCACCGCAGCCATGACCAAACGCATCCTCTACTTCATCGCCGTTCTCCTTGTCACGCTTCTCTCATGCGGCGTGCGCCTCTACGCCGCCCAACGCCTGAATGTCGACTACGACGAACCTGTCTATCTGGGCGATGCGGTCGGGTACGCCGGGGACATCCGCAGCGGCGATCTCAAGATGCTGGCCTGGAGTGAGACCACTTACGAGCACCCCGCTCTCTACAAAATAATGTACGGCGTCATGCTGCTGGCCTACCGCCCCCTGGACCGGCTCCCCGATAAGGATCTGCCGCGTCTGGCGCCGATTGCGACGGCTGCTGCTGGGCCTTGGAATGTGGCCGAGCGCTATCTCTCTGTCGCCTGGGGCACACTGGCGGTCCTCGTCCTGGCCCTCGTGAATCCGCTGGCCGGACTCGTCCTCGGCATCGACACGCTCAGCGTCAAATACACCAGCGAGGTCTATCTGGAGGCCTTGCCTCTTTTCAGCAGCCTTTTGTGCGCCCTGGCCTACATCCGCTGGTTCGACCGCGTCCGCCGCGAGCCCGGCTTGCTGCAGCAGCACCTGGTCTGGCTGATCCTCTCCGCGGCCTTCCTGGGAATGACGGCTGCCGGCAAGTATGTTTACAGCATCGTGGGACTGGCAATCCTCGTTCACTTCACTGTCGCTGCCGTGCGCAGACAAGTCCCCAGCGTTGCCATTCCCTACCTCGCCGGCTGGGCCCTCGCATCGCTGATCATGTTCTTCGTCTTCGATCCATACCTTTGGCCGCATCCGATCGCGAAACTCACCAGAAGCATCCTCTTCCATGAGGTGTTTCAGGATTCCAGGTTGGTCCTCCAATATCACTACCCCTGGTGGCAGCCGCTGCGCTGGCTCTCTGCCTTTTCCGCCAACTATGACCTGGGACCTGCCAGCGCCTTCCTGATCAATGTGGATACGCTTCTGTTCGCCTCGGCCGTGATCGGCCTGCCACGGCTGCTCCAAAAGCAGCCGTTCTTCTTCTACTGGCTGGCGCTTGGTCTGCTCTTCCTGCTCGCCTGGAACACCAAGTGGCCTCAATACACGTTGATTATTCTAGTGCCCTTCAGCATGGCGGCCGCGCAGGGGGTGCTGACCGTGTGGGCCTTGTCCCGGCGGCTTTTCGCAGCGGGTTCGCGCGGCGCCCCAAGCGGCGTTTGAGCCTCGGGCCGTTTGCCGCCACGGCAAAACGCGGCTACAATCACCTCTCAAGACCAGGCTGAAGGTGAGACATGGATACGCCTCAAGAAGAAGACATCCTTTCCGAAGATCAGATCCGTGATTTCATCGTTGCCGCGCACGGCAACCTGCCGCGCGTTCGCGAGATGCTGGTGGAGCATCCCGGCCTAGTGAACGTCAGGCACTACTGGGCTGACAACGACTCAGAGACCGCCATCCAGGCTGCGGCCCAGATCGGCAGCATTCCGGTCGTCGAGTACCTATTGGAGAAGGGCGCCCCGCTCGAGATCTGCACCGCGGCCATGCTCGGCCGCAAGGACGTCGTCGAAAAGATGCTCGATGATGATCCCAGCCTGATCCAGGCCCGTGGCGCCCACGGGATCCCGCTCATGCCTCACGCGGCTCTCAGCAATAACCTCGAGCTGGCCAAGACGCTGTTCAAGCGCGGCGCCACCGGCAGCATGTCCCACGCCCTCGGCAATGCCGTCATGCACGGCGATGCCCGCATGGCCCGTTGGATCCTCGAGAACGGCAAGCCGGACCTCACCTGGAAGAACTACGAAGGCAAGGATCTTCTTACCATCGCCAAGGAAACAGGAAAGAAGGAGATGCTCGCCTTGCTGCAAGAGTACGGCATCGGCTGAGCTCCCACACCGTTGCAGGACGATCTGAATCAAAAGTGCGCATGGCCTCTGCCATGCGCACTGCTCTATTCCTCCGGCCAGCGCCTATGAGTGTGCCAGCAGTGTGAACACATCTTCCAGCGTCAACTCGACTGTCTCGATCGATTGGACCTCGATTCCCTTTTCTGCAGAGTCTCGTCTTGAGCCGCTCCGGCGTCCATTCGCCGGGCTTGACGATCACATGCGCCCGGTCTCCGTGCAAACTCGCCTGGGCGATCCCTTCCGTCGTGCTCAGCAGTTCGACCGCCTCCAGCAGCGGGGTGGCTGCCAGATCCCAGGCCGCGCCCTTCAGGTACTCCGCCTTCAAGCGGGAAGGCGTGTCGAAGGCCAGCAGCTTGCCCCGGTACATGAACGCCGTCCGGTTGCAGTGCTCGGCTTCGTCCATGTAGTGGGTGGTGATGAAGATGGTCGTGCCCTCGGAGGCGAACTGGTAGATCAGGTCCCAGAATTCCCGCCGCGCGACCGGATCAACACCGCTGGTCGGCTCGTCCAGAAACAGCAGCGGCGGATGATGGATCAGCGCACATCCCAGGGCCAATCGCTGCCGCCAGCCTCCGGACAGCTCGCGCGTGAACGATTTCCTGCCGCGCCTGAAGTCCAGCCATGTGCAGCACTTCCTCGATGCGCTTCGCCTCGCTCGCCTCTGGGATCTCGTACACGCCCGCATAGAACTGCAGGTTCTCAAGCACCGTCAGGTCGTCGTACAGTGCGAACTTCTGCGACATGTAACCGATGTTCGGCTTCACCGCCTCGGGATACTTCGTCACGTCCACGCCCAGGATGCGGGCCGTACCCTCGGTCGGTTCCATCAGCCCGCACAGCATGCGGATCGTCGTGGTCTTCCCGCTGCCGTTCGGTCCCAGGTAGCCCAGCACCTCACCCGGCTGCACGCTAAAGGTAACGTGGTCCACTGCGGTGAAGTCGCCGAACTTCTTGGTCAAGCCTTGCACCTCAAGCGGAAGGACTGGCTGCGCCATTGAGCTCTCCTTCCGTTTCGAGCAATTGGATGAATACATCCTCCAGCGTCGGCGCGACCGGTATCAGGTGCGTCACGCTGACGCCCGCTTCCTTCAGCCGCCCCGGCAGCCGCTTGGTCGGTCCCTCTGCCGAACGGACACGCAGGTGTAGATACCCGCCGAACGAATGCACGTCCTCCACCTCCGGATCCTGCACCGCGACATCGCGGGCTGCAAGCTGCGGCTCGGCTGCCAGCTCCAGGATTCGACCGTCGAGGCGCCTCATCAAGTCCCGCGGCGCGCCCGAGATCAGTGCCCGGCCGTGGTTCATGAAGATCACCCGGTTGAAGCGCATTGCTTCGTCCATGTATGGAGTGCTGACAAGCACCGCGGAGCCTTCGCGCAGCAGCCCGATCAGCAAGTGCCAGAATTCCTGCCGCGCCACGGGATCGACACCGCCGGTCGGCTCGTCCAGCAGCAACACCTTCGGATGGTGGACCAGTGCAGACGCCAGCCCCAGCTTTTTCTGCATGCCTCCCGAGAGTGCGGCCGCCCGCCGGTTGGCGAACTCCTCCAGGCCCGCGAAGCGCAGCAGTTCCCCCGAGCGCTCCCGGCGCTCTTCGGACGACATATCGAAAACCTCGCCGAAGAACTCGAGGTTTTCTCTCACCGTCAGGTCGCCGTAGAGACTGAAGCGCTGAGCCAGGTAGCCGATGTCCTCGCGCGCCTTTTCCACCTGCGCCGGGACGTCGTATCCCGCAACACGGATCGATCCGCTCGTCTGTTGGAGCGCGCCACACAGCAGGCGCATGGTGGTCGTCTTCCCGGCCCCATCGGGTCCAACCAGCCCGACCATTTCGCCGGCCCGCACCTCGAGGTCCAGGCCGTCGACCGCCCGCATGGACCCGAAGGCCCGCACGAGGTCCTTGGTTTCCAGCAGAAATTCAGGTTCAGCGCTCATTTATTGGGCAGGAACGTGACGTCCGCGGGCATGCCCGGCTTGAGCTTGCCCTGGGGGTCGGTCACCTGTCAGCTTGATGGCATAGACCGTCGAGCTGCGTCCCTCCGCCGTCTGCACGTTGCGCGGCGTGAACTCCGCCTGATCCGCAATGTGCGTCACCGTACGCAGTGAACTTCTCGCCCGGGAACGAATCCACCGCCACGCTCGCCTGCTCTCCCAGTCGGATCGCGCCGTACCGGTCTTCCGGCACGTACACCGTGATCGTCAGCTGGCTGATGTCGCCCATCGTCAGCGCCGACGCCCCCGGCTGCACGTACTCGCCCGGCTCCACGTTGCGGGTCAGGATCACGCCGTCCATCGGCGCATACACCGTCAGTTTCGCCAGCTGCGCATCCAGCAGGTCCAGGCTGGCCTGCGCCTGCCCCACCGCTTCCTGGCTCTGCTCGTAGTTCGTCTGCGCCTGGTCGACCGCACCCTGCGCCGCCGTCACGCTCGGCGCCTGGTCCCCCGTCTGCAGCGCGCTCAGCCGATCCAGCGCCGCATAGTACTGCTCCTGCGCCACCGCCACCTCCGCCCGCGCTTGAAGCACGTCACTCGCCGCCTGCGTGTTCAGCAGCGCATCGTACGCGTTCTGCGCATTAGTCAGGTCCGTCTGCGCATTGTCGAACATCGTCTGGCTCGTATCCGACAGATTCGGATCCCGCACACAGGTGTAGATCACGTTCGTCAGGTGGTTGTCCGCCAGTTGATAGCCCTGGTTCGTCCCACAGTGGTGCTTGTTGTAGCGCCCCTGCGGCCCCTTCGCATCCGTCGAGTTCTGCGCCTTCTGGTTCACATCCTTCGTCACCTGGTACGCCAGCCGCGCTGCCAGCAGCCGCTGCTCCGCCGCAACATAGTCCGCCTTGTTCAGCGACTGGGTCACCGTCGCCAGGTTCGCCTCCGCAGCATCCCAGGCTTTCTTCGCATCATCCATCTGCGCCTGCATCGCCTGGATCTGCTCCTGCCGCGTGAAGTACCAGTTCGGCTGGTCAAATTGCTGCTGGTCCTTCGAGAACCAGTCCACCAGCCGCGTCTTCTTCCCCTGCGCCAGCTCCGCCTGCAGCGTCGTCTGATACTGCGACTGCGCGATATCCAGCGCATTCTGCGCCGTCTGGCTCGCCGCCTTCGCCGAGTCCAGCGCCGCCTGCGACACCTTCCGCTGCTCCAGCATCAGCGTGTCGTCCAGCACCAGCACCGGATCCCCCGTTCTTCACCGTCTGGCCCTCGTCCACCAGCACCTGGCTTCACCTTCCCGCTCAGCTCTGGCGATATGTTCACCGTCACCGTCTCGATCGTGCCCGAAGCCTTCAAGTCGCCCGTGCTGGCGCCCGTCAGCGCACGCAGCCCGTAGTAGCCCGCAATCAGCACGGCACCACCACAACTCCGATCACCACACGTCTGGATGGTCTTCTGTTTTGCATTTCAATCTCCTTATTTGAACCGATGGCGGCTAATCAAGCCGCTTGCGGAAACGCCAGGCAGCCAATGCCACCAGGGCGATCCCGAACACCGCAAGAATTGCTGTCTGCGGAAGGATCAGGCTGAGGCCGACCCCTTTGACTACAACGGCCCGCATCACGTAGATGAAGTACGTCGTCGGCAGCAGGTAGCCGACGAATTGCAGCACGATCGGCAGCGACGAGATCGGAAATATGTAGCCCGAGAGCATGAAGGCCGGCAGCATCAGCGGCATGATCATCAACTGGGCTTGCTGCTGGGTCTGCGCCAGGGTCGAGATGACCAGACCGTAGCCCAGGGTCGGCAGCAGGTACAGGCCCGTCAGCGCCAGCAACAGCAGCAGGCTGCCCCGGATCGGCACCCCGAACAGCAGCGTGCCGACCAGCAGGATCAGGAACGTATCCGCAAATGAGACCAGAATATACGGGATCATCTTGGCCACGACCAGTTCCCAATTGCGGATCGGCGTCACGATCAACTGCTCGATCGTTCCCCGCTCGCGCTCCCGCACGATTGACAGCGCCGTCAGGCTCGTGGCCGTCTGGAACAGGATGATCGCGATCAGGCCGGGGACGATGTTGTAGCTGCTGAGCAGGTCCGGGTTGTACAGCACATTCGTCCGCACGTCGATGGGCGTGTGCCCGCTCGCGCCGAGCCCCCTTGCAGCGCCAGTTGCTGGGCGCGGACGCTTGCCCCGTGGGCCTGCCCCACCAGCTGTGCCGCCGAAAGCACCGCGTTGGCGATGGTCGGATCCGAGCCGTCCATAAGCACCAGCACATCGGCCGCTGTGGCCGGCATTGAGGTTCTGGCTGTAGTCGGCGGGATCACGATCCCCACCTTCGCCTGTGCCTCCAGCGATCAATGTGTTGACCTCCGGTCTGGCTGTAGGCGGAATAGTCGAAGGCGAAGTACCCGGTCGATTGAACGACATCCAGCAGCTGCCGGCTGGCAGGGCTGTTGTCCTGTTGACCACCGCCGTGGGGACGTTCGTGAAATCCGTGTTGTTCACATATCCCAGCAGCACCAGCTGCAGGATCGGCATCATGAACACGAATATCAGTGTGCGCGGATCGCGCACCATGTGGGTGAGTTCCTTCTTGATCAGCGCTCTAAAGCGTCTCATTCCACTACTCCTTCTTCAACGTAATGCGTGTCTTCCGACGCAGATCCGACACGTGTCTCCGTGCAGGGGTTCAATCCGCATGCAGCTCGGGAGATTATTACTCTGCTCCCCTGCAGCCGAATCAATCAGTTTGCGTCATCAGCCGCAGCAGTTGCGCCTGCTCGTCGGCGGTGAAGTGGTCCAGCAGCTGCACGATCCTGTGCCGCATGGATCCGTGCCCGCCTCAATGAACAGCCGCCCGCGTCGGTCATGCGCAGCCGCACGATCCGGCGATCGTTCGGATCGTCGGACCGCTCCGCGAACTTCGCCCGCACCAGGCCGTCGCCATGCGCGTCACCGAACTGAGCGGGATCCCCAGTTCCGCGCCTAGCTCTCCCATGGTGGGCGGCATCTCGCTGCGCCGCAGCATCTCCATGATTCGGAACAGGAAGACCGCGGTCTTCCGGATTGCGCTCGGCTGCTCTTCTTCAGGTCCTGCATTTGCTGCCTGATGCTGGCAACATGCTCATCCGGGAACACCAGCTTGGGATGCTCACGCATGAAGCGCCGCACGAGCTCCAGGAATTGGTCGGCCATCTCTTCAGGAGTTTCGACATTTTGTTTTCATCTTGGAATATTTCCAAATCGGAACTATTTTACTTCTTCCTGTCTCTTGTCAAGCCCCGGCTGCATCTAATTACCCGCGCAGGAGGTTCGGCCCGCCGGTCGTGTGCCTTGGTCTACTCGGCTGCGTGACGCGGCAGCGCGTGCACATTGTCAAGGCATCTGCAGGATGATCCGCCCCCGACCGTGGCTTGCTCTCGCTCAACTCCTGGGCCTTGCGCGCCTCCGCCAACGGAAAGACCGCCCGGATCGTCGGCACAAGCACCTTGGACTGCAGCAGTTCGGTGATCTGCTTGTGATCCCCAAACGTCGGTCGGACCACGTTCGCAGCCCGGACGCCCTGGGCTTTCCCCGCATCCGCAGCCAGTCGCCCCGCGACCGTCACCAGGATCCCGCCCGGCCGCATCACAGCCCACGAACGATCCGGTATGTCGCCTCCGACCGTATCGATCACCACGTCCACGTCCTGGACAACGGTCTCGAACTGCGCCTCGTCGTAATCAATGGCCAGCTGCGCTCCCAGCGATTTGACGAACTCCAGGTTCGCCTTCGACGTGACCCCGATCACGTAGGCACTCTTCCAGTGCGAGAGCTGCGTCGCGTAGGATCCGATCCCGCCGGCCGCGCCGTGGATCAGCACGGCCTGTCCCTCTTCGACCTTGGCGACCTCGATCACCGCGCCCCAGGCCATGGCTGTGCCCATCGGCGCTGAGGCGGCCTCCTCCATGCTCAGGTTTGCTGGCTTCAGCTGGATGTCCTTCTCGTTGGCGAGCGCATATTGTGCGTAGCCGCCGATGAGAATCCGTAGACCTCCTGCCCCGCCTTGAAGCCCGAACACCCTCCCCCACTGCTTCGATCACGCCCGCGCCCTCCAGGCCCGGCGTCCAGGGAAACTGCACTGGCATGAACTGCTTGAATGCGCCCGACCGCGCAGCCGAGTCGGCCGGATTGACGCCCGCCGCCTTCATGCGGATCAATACCTGCCCGGCTTGCGGCTCAGGCCGTGGCGCATCTTCCAGCGCCAGTGCGTCCAGCCCACCGTAATCATGGATTCGGATCGCCTTCATCATCTGCTTGGACATGTCCTCTTCTCCTGCTTCAGCGTGCGGACAACAGCACGCTGTTCTGCGATGGATCCCGCACCAGGATGCCCTCCTCCGTCTGCTGCATTGTAACTCCGGCCTGCTGGATCCGGTTCACCACCTTCTCCAGCTCCGCCTTGTTCGGTAGCAGCACCTGGAAGTGACACAGTCCCATCGGGGAGCGGCGGTGCCCCCTCCCCCTGCCAGGTGTTCAGCCCCACATGGTGATGATACCCCCCTGCCGAGACGAATGCCATCCGGAAGCTTCTCGCCACGCCCATCAGGTCGAAACCAATCATGCCATGATAGAAGTCTACCGCCTCTTCAATGTCCCTCACGTGCAGATGCACATGCCCCACCCGCGTCTCCGCCGGCACCGGCACATCCAGCCTATCGTCCTTCATCAGGTGGCTGAACAAGGCCTCCAGGTCCAGCGGCTCGCGCCCGTCGCTCAGTGACCCGTCCGCGCGCCGCGTAATGTCCTGGCCGCCCTTCATGCTCCACGTCCCATCCTCCGGACTCTCAGCGTACAGCTCGATCCCGTTCCCCTCCGGATCGTCCAGGTAGGTCGTCTTGGTCATGATGTGGTCCGTGGGATAGTTCCGATACTTCAACGCAAACAGGCGCGCGACTGCCCGCGCCAGCTCGCGCCGGTTCGGAAACAGGACCGCGAAATGGTACAGTCCGGTCACGCCCCGGTAGCGCTTGAAGCCCAGCTCCTCGGTGAGCCTAAGCAGGTTTGCCCCTCCGCCGCCTAGCGTGGCCGTATTCCCCGTGCGCCAGTGCAGCTGGAATCCCAGAACCTGCTGATAGAAGGCGATCTGCCTGTCGAGCCTCGCGACCGTCAACGAGACCTCTCCGATCAGCGTGCCGGGGTGGATCGAGAATTCCGCCTTGGTTTCGGCGTGGGTTTGATTCATTCGCTTGCCCGTCTCTCTTCCTCTCAAAAATGGCCGCCTTCTCGGCGGCCTACCTCTCGCTCTTCTTCGATTGTATTACAGCCTCTCAGGACCGCCGCGGCCGGCGCCAGTTGGCAAAGACCAGCAACCCGATCCCGACCACCACCGCAATCCCTCCGTTGATGGCCCACTGGATCTGCCCGGTCATGAAGCTCCCCGGCAGCACGTTGATCCCCTGAAGGAACCACACTCCGCCTCCCAGGATCAGCAAAACACCGATTACGTCTAAAGCGATTTTCATGTCCGGCTCTCCTTGGCAATTGCTCGCGAGCAGGCCGTGCCTGCTCACCTAGAATCCCAGCTTCTCTTTCACGATGATCATGTTCAACCGGCCCGCCCGGTCCTCATGGTTGATAATCAGGATCTTGTTCAGCCGCGTGTCGATGTGGTACAGCTGCTGCATGTGCTCGTTCTCCAGCGGTCTCACGTGCTCCTCGATGCGCCGCAGCCCCTCGTTCAGATCCTTAACCAGCTTCTGCGCGCCGACCACCCAGATCACCTTCCCGGCTCCCGAGGCATAGGGACCCAGCTGGCTGCCCGTCTTGGACGCTGCCAGCACCTGGCCTGCCTCCGTCACCGCGTGGATGCTGCCGGCCGCGAAGTCCGGCGCGGCCCCCAGCTTGCGGATCTCCCGCGCCTGCGTCTCGCGATTCATCGCGAACATCTTCGGCCGGATCGCATCGAACCGGCCGGACTTATCGATCACGTCCTTGATCCCCAGAGTTTCCAGGGTCACCGACGCGCCGAGAAAGATCTCTGCCCCGTCGGGGACGAGCTCGAAGAACATCCGCTTGGCCTCCTCGCCGTTCTCTGCGATCAGCGTGTGAATGCCGTTCGCATCCAGCGCCTTGGCCGTCCGCTCGAGCTGCTCATCAGAGGCCAGTCTGGTGAAGTCCTTTTCGGGCGCCCGGGCCTCGCTTTCCACATTCATGCGCGAACTCCTTTTCTCTTTCAATTTAACCTACGAACTTGATCGCGTTCATCCAGGGTTTCTGCATCTTTGACTGCAGGCCCACGTTGATCAGGTGCAGCCCCTCCAGGTAGCGTGCGCGGCAGCAGACCACCCGCATCCAGCGGCCGCAGCCCGCTCGACTCGATCAACTGCGTCACCACCTTCTTCGCCTCGGCATCGTCGCCCGCCACGAATACATCCAGCGGCTGACCCGCCACCTGGCCGTCGGCCAGCGTCTGGGCGAAGTTCGTGACGAACGCCTTGACCACTTTCGCTCCCGCCGGCGCGACCTTGCCTACTTCCTCGGCTGCCGAGCTGCCCGCGGGCGTGGTCAATCCGTCATACGTCGAATTCAGGGGCGTGCAGATGTCGATGATCGTCTTCCCCGCCAGCTTGTCCCCGCACTCCTTTACGATGTTCACGTCAGCCGGATAGGGGACTGCCAGCACGACCACCTCATCGCTGATCGCGGTGCCGTACGGTAGGGTTTTCACGGCCGCACCCTTGTTGGCCGCCTTCTGCAGCGTCCCTACCAGCTCGCCCACCTTCTCCGGGTTGCGCCCAGTGATGGTCACGTGATTGCCGCTCGCCACGAGCCGGCTGCCGATGCCTCGGGCCATGTTCCCGGCCCCAATGATGGTTACCTTCATCTCTCAACTCCTTGGTTCAAAACTGTGACTTGACCGCGTCTAGTGGATATGATATCTTTCGAACACCTGTCGCTTAGGCAACAGACGTCGCCAAAGATACCGTTCTTACCGGGGCGGGGTCAACCAGCAGGAAGCCCCTTCGTGGCCTAAACGACACAGGAGCCTGAATGTTGTCTACCAAGCCAGAACCAGGGAAAATCGACCCCCGCGTCAAGCGCACGCGCCAGTCGCTTGAGCAGGCCTTCGTGGACCTACTCCACGAGAAGGGCTTCCAGGCTGTTACCGTCCAGGACATCACCCAGCGGGCTCGCCTGAACCGGGCGACCTTCTACGCCCACTTCCCCGACAAGTACGCCCTGCTGGACTACCGCATCCGCCAGGGCTTCCTCCAGGAAATCGACAAGCGTATGCTGCACGCTTGTCACTACTCGCTGGAGAACCTCCGGAGCCTGATCATTGCCGTCTGCGAGTTCACCAGCAAATCTGTCTCCCGCTGCAAGCCGCCCCACGCTCAATACGAATCCCTGGTCGAGAGCCAGGTCAAGACCGTGCTATACGAGCTGCTTCTGAACTGGCTCAGGCAGGTTGGGACCGAGGTCGCACCCGAGACTGCCGCCACCGCTGGCAGCTGGGCCATCTGCGGACTGGCATCGCAGTGGAACCACAGCAAGCAATCCCGCTCCGCCCTCAAGTTCGCCGACGCAGTCCTCCCTCTCGTTGCAGCCAACCTCCAAGTTACCGAGCCGGCCTGAGCCTCCGGCGCTTCCTAGAAAGGAAGAGACCTGCGGCGATCTGCCGCAGGTTTTTCATTGCTCCCGCCATCCCTCCAGCGACTCTCCGGAGATTCCCAGAAAAGAATAGACCTGCGGTGATCTACCACAGGTCCTTTCCTCTCCGGATTGATCCCTCCTGCCCTTGTGGGAAGGGGGCACGGGGGGATGGGTGCTCAGCCCCTCCTTACGGAACTAACACTTCACAAATGTGACATTT
Source organism: uncultured Chloroflexia bacterium (assembly GCA_963739265.1). Lineage (GTDB taxonomy): Bacteria > Chloroflexota > Anaerolineae > Anaerolineales > Villigracilaceae > Fen-1038. The sequence continues at coordinate 107,555 of CAVTZR010000004.1, read as the reverse complement.
TCAGTACGTTTAGCAGGCGGCATGGCCGTTGATTGCACCCGCAAAAGAGAGTAATATACAACCGCCATGCGAATGGATTTGGCACTATTTCTCATCGGCAAGCATTGCCGTGAGTCAGCAGCAGAGGCCTGACGGATCGCACCATACCAGTCAGGCCTTCGTATTCGTATGCGGAAGTGACACCATCCATTCGTAGGGGTGACCGTTCGTCACAACGAGGAGGCAGACCGAGAACCTCCTCGCCCTGGAGTACGCCAGAAGGAGCGTGAATGCAGACACCTTGGGAGTATCGCTACGCCCATCGTACGCGCCAAATGGGCAGTTCGGTCATTCGTGAGCTCCTCAAGTACGCCGAGCAGCCCGACATCATCTCGTTCGCCGGAGGCTTGCCCGCGCCGGAGGTCTTCCCCTCAAGGAATTCGGCGAGGCGTGCAACGTCGTCCTGAGCCAGCACGGCGCCCAAGCCCTCCAGTACGGCGCCACCGAGGGGTACCTGCCCCTGCGTGAGATGATCGCCCGCCACACCTCGCGCTACATGGTCAAAGTGACGCCCGACAACATCCTCATCACCTCCGGCTCGCAGCAGGCCCTCGACTTCATCGGCCGGCTGTTCGTCAACCGCGGGGACTACATCGTGGTCGAATCTCCCACTTACCTCGGCGCACTGCAGGCCTGGAATGCCTACGGCGCGCAGTACATTACTGTGCCCATGGACGAGAACGGCATGATTGTCGACGCAGCTCGAGGAGGCCTTGCGGAAGGGCCCCAAGTTTATCTATGTCCTACCCAACTTCCAGAACCCCAGCGGCGTGACCCTCAGCCTCGAGCGCCGCAAACAGGTCATTGAGCTCGCCGACAAGTACGGCGTCCCGCTCATCGAGGACGACCCCTACGGCCAGCTCCGTTACGAGGGCGAGCACATCCAGTCCCTCGTCCACCTGGATAGCGAATTCCGCGGTCACGATGGCGACTGCTACAGTGGCAACGTCATCTACCTGAGCACTTTCTCCAAGCTGCTCGCCCCGGGGCTGAGACTCGCTTGGGTCATCGCCCCCACCGAGGTCATCCGCAAACTGGTCATGACCAAGCAGGCCGCCGACTTGCACACCTCCTCCTTCAACCAGTACGTCGCCTACGAGGTCGGCAAGGGCGGATTCCTCGACGAGCACGTCAAATTCATCCGCGACGTCTATAGAGAGCGCCGCGACGTGATGCTCGAGATGATGGAAGAGATGTTCCCGCCCGAGGTCCATTGGACCCGCCCGGCTGGCGGCATGTTCCTGTGGGGCATCATGCCCGAGGGCCTGGACTCGGCGCAGGTGCTGAAAGTTGCCCTGCAGCGCAAGGTCGCCTTCGTCCCCGGTGCCTCGTTCCATGCCAACGGCGGCGGCGCGAATACGATGAGACTCAATTTCTCCTACTCCTCCCCCGAGGTGATCCGGGAGGGAATCACACGCCTGGGTTTGACCCTCAAGGAGGCAGTCCACGAGGGCGAGCTAGCCAGCGTGCGGTAGCAGAAAACGACATCCTCCAGGCAGAAAGCCTGGAGGATGCTTTTAGTCGAGGACCCTGCGTTCTTTCAGGGGCGCTCTTTCAGGGCCCCCGTTCAAAGTCGGTCCATCGAACCGTCTAAGGACGTACCATTCTTTGAACACTCAGGAACCTGCGAGCTGGAAAAGGAGCTGCCCATGTCATCCCAACCTGGTAGGCCGGTCCTATCCCTGATGCTGGCGGTCACCGACGCGGCGGCCGCGGTCAAATGGTACAAGCGGGCACTCGGCGCGAAGGAACTCTGGAACCTGGGCTCGGTCGCAGGCCTGGAGATCGATGGAGCGCGGTTCTTCGTCGGCGAGCCGGCTCAGAACGCGTGGGACACCCCCGCGGAAGCCGGAACGACAACCGTCCGGGTCGAAGTGTTCTGCGACGACCCGGATGGGTTTATCCAACGCGCAGTCGAGGCAGGCGCCAGCGGCAGACGTGATCCGATCCGCGACCACCAGATGCCGTGGGGCACCCACAGGCAGGGCAGCTTCACCGATCCCTTCGGACACCTGTGGCTGGTCGGTGACCGGTCGCCGCTCAAGCCGTTCCCCGCGCGACCTTAATCATCGGATAAAATCCGTCTCCATCCAATATGAAACTTCATCTCATTGACGGTACTTACGAACTCTTCCGCAATCACTTCGGAGCGCCTCCCAAGCTCTCCTCCGACGGGCGCCAGGTGGGTGCTACGCTTGGATTGCTGCGAAGCATGCTCATGCTGGTGACCAGCCCGGGCGTCACCCATATCGCGGTCGCGTTCGACCACGTCATCGAGTCGTTCCGCAACAACCTCTACCCGGGCTACAAGACCAGTGCAGGCGTCGACCCGGAGCTGCTGGCCCAGTTCTCGCTTGCAGAAGAGGCCATCGCCGCGCTCGGCGTGGTCGTGTGGCCCATGGTCGAGTTCGAAGCCGACGACGCCATCGCCAGCGCGGTGAAGCGGTTCGGCACGGACAAGTCGGTCAAACAGATCGTGATCGGCTCACCCGACAAGGACCTGGCTCAGCTGGTGCAGGGCAACTGTGTCGTATGCTGGGACCGGCGGCGTGAGCTCGTGATCAACGAGCCCGCCGTGGTCAGCAAGTACGGCGTCCACCCGGCGTCCATACCCGACTGGCTGGCCCTGGTCGGTGACACGGCAGATGGCTTCCCCGGCATCAAAGGCTGGGGCGAAAAATCCGCTTCAACCGTGCTGGCGAAGTTCAAGCACGTCGAAGCGATACCCGATGACCCAAGTCGATGGAAATTGAGCGCCGTGAGCTCAGGCCGATCCGCGAGCCTCGCCGAGGGCCTTGCGTCCCACCGCGATGAAGCCGCGCTCTATAAGAAGCTGGCCACACTGCGGACGGACGTCCCGCTCAGGGAGAAGCTCGCCGACCTGGAGTGGAAAGGCGCCCGCGAGCGACTGGGAGCCCTATGCCATCAGCTGGGGGACGAGAGGATTCCGACGCGCGTGCCGCGGTGGCGCAGGCAAAGAACCCTCGGGTGAGCGGGCTTCTCGCGCAAGGCGACATCAAGTCGCCAAAGAGGTTGGTGCTTTCCCGACCATTGCGCATCCCAGCGCCAAGAGGCACAGAGAGAGCCCGCATCACCCATCCGGTCGAAGACCCTGTCGAAGACCCTGTGTTCTTTCAGGGCGCTCTTTCAGGGCCGCTCTTGGCGGGCGGCCAGAGTGCTAGATCGCGCAGGCCGTGCTGTCTTCTCGCCCTTGGTCGGGGCTTTTCCGCCTAGACTGCGAAATCATCCTCATGCCAGACACCGTGGTCAGGAGTATGCAGTGCCGGGCCATGTTGCCCGCCTCCATTGACACGACTTTCCAATGATTCGACATGTTTGATCAATATGGCCAGTGTCTCGCCTATCGTATCAGGCAGGCTGCCGTGCTCGAGGTCTGCTCGCTCGTTGGGGGAATGATCAGGGTGATCGCGGATCACAACCTGCCCGGGCACTCCCACCACGATCGAATCCGGCGGGGTCGGTTTTACCACCACGGCATTTGCGCCGATTCTGCTGTGCGCTCCGATCGTGATCGCTCCCAGCACTTTTGCGCCGGCGCCAATCACGACATGGTCCCCGATCGTGGGATGTCTTTTGACCTTGTCCAGGCTGGTTCCACCCAACGTCACGCCATGATAAAGCGTCACATCTTCGCCAACCTCAGCCGTCTCGCCGATCACGACTCCCATGCCGTGGTCGATGAAGAATTTGCGGCCGATGGTTGCGCCCGGATGGATCTCAATGCCCGTCAAAGCGCGCATGAGCTGCGACAGCCCGCGTGCGACAAGCTTGAGCCCGCTCTTCCAAAGTAGATGGGAGACTCGATGCGCCCAGATGGCGTGTAGACCGGGATAACACAGCAGGACTTCCGGCACCGTGCGAGCTGCCGGATCGCGGTCCAAAACAGATTGAACGTCTTCACGAATGGTCTTGAACATGGCTTTTCCCCTCCACCATTTGAATAGCTGCGCTCACCAGGCTAGACGACTGACTCTGCTTCTACCAGGTCGGCGAATAACGGCGTGGACAAATAGCGCTCACCGAATGAGGGGATAATCACGACGATCAATTTGCCCCCATTCTCTATTCGGTTTGCGACTTGAAGGGCCGCCCAGGTGGCCGCGCCTGAAGAGATGCCCACGAGCAAACCTTCTTCGCGGGCCATGCGCCGGGCTGTCTGGAAAGCATCCTCATTCTTGACTCGGATGATCTCATCATAGACCCGGGTGTTGAGAACTTCCGGAACAAAACCCGCGCCGATGCCTTGAATAGGATGCGGACCTTTCTCTCCACCGGAAAGCACCGGTGAGGCATCCGGTTCGACGGCAATGGCTTTGAACGACGGCTTGCGTGACTTTGAGGACCTCGCCCGTGCCGGTGATCGTCCCACCCGTGCCGACGCCCGAGACGAGAAAATCGATCTTCCCATCTGTGTCACGCCAGATTTCCTCGGCAGTCGTCCTGCGGTGGATTTCGGGGTTGGCGGGGTTCTTGAACTGTTGCGGGACGAAATACCTCGGATCAGACGCTGCCATCTCCTCGGCTTTCCGGATGGCGCCGTCCATGCCCTCCGGGCCGGGGGTCAAGATCAGATCGGCGCCGTAAGCCCTCAACAGCATCCGGCGTTCCTTGCTCATCGTTTCAGGCATGGTTAGTACCAGCTTGTAACCGCGTGCGGCCGCGACCATTGCCAAGGCGATACCTGTATTGCCGCTGGTCGGCTCGATGATGATGGTGTTCTCCTTGATGAGGCCGGCCCTCTCGGCGGCGTCAATCATCGCCACACCGATACGGTCTTTGACCGAATGAGCCGGGTTGTAGAATTCGAGCTTGGCAACCACCTCGGCCTTCGCACCCTCAGTGACGCGGTTCAGGCGCACCAGCGGCGTATTGCCAACGAGCTCGGTTACGTTGTTGGCGATCTTCATGGGATATCTCCTGTAATGTTTGGGTCTTGGTTCCAAGTTAAGCAAATAGTACGGCTGCCTGCGTATTGAGAATGCCTCCCAATATCAGCAGACGACGGGCGCGATTCACAAGTCGTTGGAATCGACTTTTGGATTTGCGGGGTCCAGCCCGCCGTCTGCAGCAGTCAGCCGTTTTGTCTTGGGGAAACAGGCGGCGGCTAGAGGCCCCGCCGGGTACAGATGCAATTGAATGTCGTCTTCATAATGGTTTGGACAAGCTATGTCCTGCTATCTCAAACGCGTCGGTGATAACCAGTAGATGTACGGTTCAGCCGCTTGACTGATCCCTCGTGCCGCCCAGTGATCGGAACCAGGATCGGCGTGGACCGGAAGACAACATCTACGTTACTAGTCTACGCTTTTTCGACCCATGTTTCAAGTGTCAATTGCCCCCAAGCAATTGGCGGGGGCGGAGCGGTCCCCCTTCCTCGTAGGGAAGGGGGTCAGGGGGGTAGGGTCCAATCCCCACGCGTGTACCGCGCTGGCGACCGATTGGGTGATTTCGCGAACGCCTCCAGCAGCACTTGGGAAGGACGCCAGGACCAGCCTGCGCTCCTTTCCCTGCACAATCAAGGCTCATGCCTCAAATGGTGCCTGGCCAGGCAGCTTTCATGGCTAGGCAAGAACCATCAGGTTGTGAAGATTTGCACTTGAACCGAAGGGTGGAAAGATGTAAATTGAAGTTGCATTTGGTTGGTAACCAGAGATGGGAATGGTGAGGCCTTAGTTGGGGGATTGACGGCGGGCGCGCGTAAGGAGGGAGCAGTGAAACACGCCATACAAATCCTTTCGGTCTTTCTGCTCTCGTTGACTGCATGCGCGCCACCTGCCACGCCGGCACCCTCTCCGACATCCTCTCCGACGCTTGCCCCCACACCCAGGACTCCAGCCACGTTGAGTTAAGCAGCCACACTTTACAGCGGACCGGGCAACGTCAACTACGAAAGCCTGGCAGATCTGTCCGCTGGTGCAACGGTGTTCCCATCCGGAACATTCGGCGATTTTGTGGAGGTGGGCGCAGCAGTTGCCGGCAATGAGGTGACAGGTTTCGTCTGGAAAGACGCACTCGAGAACCTGCCCGGCAACCTGCCTGTTTTGGATCGTCTGCAGGTCCCCTGGGAGCCGTTCTTCACGCCTACGTGCTCTCCGGGCAAGTATGACGCGGCAACCGATACGGTGACCTTCGCGAGTGTCAGTGCCGACGAGGGCTTCTACACTAATAGCGTGTGGTGGGCCGTGAGCGCACCGATACGAATGAAAACCGAAGCGTTGGCGGCTCAAGGAAGTACATGGAGTGACAAATCGAGCAACACCGAATGGAGCAATATCAAAATAGCTGGAAGCGCTGTTGTGTCTGTGAGATCCAGGGCTGACGGTGGAGCCTATGAAGTTGATATTCAAAAGACCGGAGGAGATGTCGCCAAGGCAATTGTATTGCCGCGAACTCTTCCGGGCCGATCCAAATACTGTTCGATCAGCCTGCCGACAACAAGCGAATCGGGACAAGTTTTTCCGTGCTGGATGGGACTGGCAAAGTGCTGCAGACCGTCGATCTGACCACGCTCCCAGAGTTGAGCCTTCCGGATGGTCTGTTCCCCGATGGAAAACTCTACTTCGGCACGAACACCAGCGCCAACTCAAGCCTGGTCATCACGGGCCTGAGTATCGGGTCTCAGCCAACAGGACAATGGGTGGAGCAAGCCAACATCACCGACTACCTCAGCGGGCCAGGCTTAGCCAAAGTGGCGGAGGGCAAGGATGTAACCATCGGAAGTTCCTTTCTTCTTGACAGGGCGATCGATCGACGCTATTGCCAGATCCTGAAGCACGACTTCAACCTTGCCAATACGGGCGACTTCACACTGAAATGGTCATGGCCGGGGAAGGGCCAGTATGCCTGGGACTTCATGGATCGGGAAGTGGAGTTTGCCACTCAACATGGCTGGCGAGTGCGCGCCTATCTGGGATGGGGTTCGCCGGAGGCTGTCCCGGATTGGCTCCTCAACAGCGACTACACCCGGGATGAATACATCACTATTCTGGAAGACTATATGAAGGCGGTGATCGGGCATTTTAAGGGGCGAGTGCAGGAATGGGTGATCGCCAACGAGGCCACGGCGCGGATCCTTTGCAATGACGACGGTTTCTATGACTTCTGGTACCGGAAAATAGGTCCGGAGTATATCAAGCTGGAGTTCCAAACGGCGAGAGAAACGGATCCGGACGCCATACTGATCTTCAACGACGGTGACAATCATTCCGCCAACTATCCCCCGCCCTATGACTGCCGCAATGCAACGATCAAGAAGATGCAGGACACTGTGAGCGAGTTGAATGCGGGGCCGATCAAGTTGATCGACGGGATCGGCATGGAAATGCATCTCTTGGGACCCGGAGATGCCGTCCGACATGACAAGCAAGCCATGATCCAGATCATGCAGAGCTTCTCCAAGCTGGGTGTACGCGTCTACATTACGGAGATGGATGTGGATCTGAATTTCCTGCAGAGCAAGTACCCCACCCAGGATGAGAGATGGAACTACCAGGCCGGGATCTACAGGGATATGGTGGAGGCATGCCTGGAGTTGGGGGCGTGCGATAGCTTCTCGACGATGGATGTCAGCGACTCGATGTCCGCGATCACTACCTCTTGCACTGCGTGTCCAAACAAACCCGAACCTTATGGCGACCCAGTATTGTTCGACGACAACTTCCTGCCGAAGCCGGCCTATTTTGCCGTGAGAGATGCTCTGGCCGGCACCACGGCGGCCGCCACACCCAAGCCGTGAGTGGATGCCGAGCCGCAAGCCTCGCCCAGAAGCCTACCAGCCTGAGACCCGGAGGAGTGCAACCTGACTCTCATGAATGCAAATGATGGGGCGCACGGGTTCGCGGCGCTGCTCAAGCGCCACTCGCTGCTTGTCTACTTCGTCGTCGCCTACCTTGTCACGTGGAGTATCGAGATTCCCATCGCACTCTCCGTGCAAGGCCTGATCTCCGCGCAAGTGCCGCTCTGGCTCCACTACTTCGCCTCGTTCGGACCGCTGGTTGCCGCCGCGCTTGTCACGGCCCTGACGGAGGGAGGCGACGCGGTTCGCTCACTTCTCGGCCGCATCGTCAAATGGCGCGTCGACTGGCGCTACTACGCCTTCGCCGCGCTGATCCCGCTGGCGCTTTTCGCCGTCGCAGTGGTCCTTGATCGCCTGCTCACAGGCAGCTGGCCGGATCTTTCACTGCTAGGCAAGGCGGATTACCTGCCCTAGATCGGTCTACCAGGCGCACTGGGTCTGTGGCTGGTCACCTACGGCCTGGGCGAGGAGATCGGCTGGCGCGGCTATGCACTGCCCCACCTGCAAAGCAAGCACCGGGCAACAACCTCCACGCTCATCCTTGCGCTGCTGTGGGCCTGCTGGCATCTGCCCGCCTTCTTCTACCGTGACACGTACATGGCCATGGGCATCCTGGGCTTCCCAATGTTCGCCTTCTCCCTGCTGTTCGCCGCCATGCTTTTCACCTGGCTCTACAACGCAACCGGTGGGAGCGTCTTGCTGGTGATCATCTTTCACGGGTTCTTCAACTGGCTGTCCGTCTCTGACGCTGGTGGGCAGTACGCCGCGGCGATTATGACGATCCCGGTCATCGTCTGGGCCCTGCTCATACCGCGCATATACGGCCAGGAAAACGCCGCGCCGATCCAGAGGCAGATGGCGTAACGCGCCTGGTTTCTCGTTCGGTCCAGCGGCTAGGGGGTTAGGTCCGATCTCCCACTTCCTGTCCCTCGAACCCGCAGCGCGGATGGCCCGGGATTATCATTGTCCCCACCCATGTCCATCGTCGCCATCGCCCTGCTGCTCACGTCCGCCGTCCTTCACGCCCTGTGGAACCTGATCCTCAAGCAATCTGAAACAAAATTCGTTGCCATGGGCTGGCAGAACATCCTGAGCGGCATCTTCGCCATCCTCGTGCTGCTCTATACCGGACTGCCACCGCGTTCCATGTGGCTGCTGGCCGTGCTCAGCGCCATCCTCGAGTTCGATCTACTTCGGCCTGCTGACCTTTGCCTACAATGACCACGACTTTTCGCTTGTCTACCCGGTTGCGCGCGGCGCCGCGCCGGCCATGGTCGTGGTCTGGAGCGCGCTGTTCCTGGCCGAGATCCCCAGCACGGCCGGCTTCATCGGCCTGGCCTTGATCATTGGGGGCCTGGTGATCGTCGGCGCCACCAGCCTGTTTCAGAATGGCGCGACGCGGCCTCAGTTCCGCGGCATCCTCATCGCCCTCTCGGTCGCCTTCGTTATCTCGGTCTATACCCTGGTCGACGGCTTTGCCGTCAAGCGCGGACCGGCCTTACCTTACGGCCTTGCACTCTTTGCCCTGATGCCCGTCGCCACCACTCCCCTGGTGGTCTCCCATTATGGCTGGCAGCGCTTCGTTGATGGCTTCCGGGCCGCGTGGGGCCGGCTGCTCCTGGTTGGGGTGCTCGGCCTGGTGGCGTACCTCTTCGTGCTGATCGCTTACTCGATCGCCCCGGTCAACTACTCCGAGGCGATCCGCGAGGTCAGCGTGGTGCTGGCCGCGTTCTTCGGCTGGCAATTCCTGGGCGAGGAACTGGGGAAGATCCGGATCGTCGGCGCGATCGCCATCTTCATCGGGATCGCGTTGATCGCGATATTGGGGTGAAGGAGGCGGAGGCCACTGCCTCGCACGAAATATGCAGGTGTGGGGCCAACCAGCTAGCGCGCGAATAGGGAATATAATACTCCTCGGTGCTTGCGGAGTTGAATTAATTTTTGCTGTGCAAACGCAGCAAGTATTTCAATGTCCGCCATAAGAGGGCGCCATGCTCTGCGCCTCGATCCGACTCGGCGCGCTTCGTATAGCGCCAATGCGTAAATTGCTCCGCAAGCACCCAATGGGTGATGCACGCAACAAGCCAAGTCCTAGAGAGCGCGCCTGAAGAGCTGCGAGAACGGTTTTTCGCACTGCAGTCCCGGGCAGACGTGGCCCGACTGCTCGACCTGACCGTAAAGCAACTCAACTTTCACTTGTACGTCCTATCACCAGATCAGAAATACAAAGTTTTCGAGGTAGCTAAGAAATCAGGGGGAACGCGCAAGATATCTGCCCCCGCATCTCCAATCAAGATTATTCAGCGTAAGCTGAAGCAGGTATTGGATGCCGTTTACATACCCAAGCCCTCCACCCAAGGCTTCGTGGCGGGTCGAAGCATTGTCAGCAATGCACAAATCCACAAGAAGCGACGGTATGTGCTAAACCTAGATCTTGAGGATTTCTTTCCCAGCATTCACTTTGGTCGGGTACGCGGAATGTTCATGGGAAATCCTTTTCGACTCAGCGTGGAGGTGTCGACAATCCTAGCCCAGATCTGCTGTCACGAGGGCGCCCTGCCACAAGGCGCCCCAACATCCCCCACCATCTCCAACATGATGTGTGCCCGTTTGGATGCCAAGTTGCAGCAGCTAGCCAAGACACATCAATGCACATATTCGCGCTACGCGGATGACATAACCTTTTCCACCAATCGCTCGCGTTTCCCGACGGCATTGGCATTGTTGTCCGGCATCGGCCAGGTCGAGATTGGCAAGGAACTGGCATCAACAATTCAGGACAACGGATTCCGGATCAATCCGCAGAAGACCCGGCTACAAGTCAGGCAACAACGGCAAGCAGTAACAGGCCTCACGGTAAATAAGTATGCCAACGTCAGGAGGCAATACATAAAGCAGGTCCGGGCCATACTCCACGCGTGGAACAAGTACGGCCTCGATTCCACCGCGCTGAACTACTTCACCAACCACTCCGACGCCAAGTATTCAAATCCGCATGCATATCGGCCCCCTTTCCCCAAGATCGTATTCGGAAAACTCCAATTCATCGGCATGGTCAAGGGCAAGAACAACTCCGCCTATCTGGGTCTCCTACGGGAGTTCATGCGGTTGGATCCGGAGTATGTGAAGTACACCCACTACCCACCCGCTGCAGAGGCCGCCAAGCCTTTCATTTACACCGAGGGCAAGACCGATAGAAAGCATCTTACGGCAGCCTTGAGGTATTTCAGGAGGCAGGGGCTATTCCCAAACTTAGAACTCGAGTACGCCCAGGAAGACTATGCCGAGGGGGATACAAAGCTGTTGCAGCGACTTAAGATTACCTCCGAGCACAAGGAGCCACATCAGAGGCCTCACATCTTCATATTTGACCGAGACAAGCATGAACTCATCGAGCAAATCAAAGGCGACACGGAATACAAGCTTTGGGGAAACAATGTGTACTCTCTCGCCATTCCCATACCGAAGCATCGCCAAGAACTAAAGGAAATCTGCATTGAGCTCTACTACAGAGACGAGGATATTGTCCGCCCCGACTTAGACGGCCGACGTCTCTATCTGAGCCGAGAGTTCAATTCCACGTCTGGAATGCACCAGCAAGAACTCTCTGATGTGCAAGAAGTTTGACAGCCTCAGAGGGGAGCTTAAGATCATCGACGAGCTTGTTCTTGATAAGAACGGCAATAATGTGGCAATGTCAAAAAACGCGTTCGCGGACAACATACTCAGCGAAGCCGATGGTTTCCGAAGTATAGACTTCTCTGGCTTCAAACCACTTCTCGAAATTATCCAGCTCATCGTCAACGACTTCAGCGCGAGCAACTATTGACGCCGCTTTCTTAAGGGCCCATAGACAGGCCGGCGGGGCCGGTCTGCGGTAGGGCTTGGCTTTCGGAGGTCCTGAGTTCAGCATAGGCGCTGCACCCTCTGCGTGCATGTGTCATGTATACTCAAGCGACAAGAGATTTACCGTGGGAGGCCCTCGACGGCCCCCACACAGCGCATGAGCCAAACGTATGGCTACTCGATTGTCGCGACAGCAAGAACAAGAGAATGTAAGCCGAAAGCAGCTTGCGGAGTTCCTTGAAACGCATGGCTTTGTCACGGCGGACGTTAATCCCGACCTCGGAGAAGATCTCCTAGTTCGAATCTACGACCAAGGGGTTTCTACGGGCTTGAGCTTCTACGTCCAATTGAAGAGCGTCGATGACATCGACAAGCATATTCTGAAAACCGGCGAGATCAGCTTTTCACTCGAAGTCAAGGATTTGCAGCATTGGGCTGCCCAAGCCGTGGCAGTGGTCCTTGTAATTTGGGACGTCAAGCGCAAGCAGGGGTGGTGGATATGGATAAATGAAGCAATCAAGCCTCTCCAAGCGCGCGGTGATGCTTGGAAACGCAACGCAACTGCGCGGGTTCGGGTGCCAAAAGACAATCAATTGGACGAAGCGGCGCTCCACCACATTCGTCTTGTCCTGGCCAATCTGTACTACAGCGTGATCGCTAAAGACAAAGAAGTGACCGTGCAGGCCAAGTTCAGCTTTCCGCCTACGCCGGAGGGAAGGGCAAAACTAGAAGAATTCAAGCGTCATATTGCTGCCGGGGATGAAGTGGAACTCGACGGCAAATACATTGAGGCTTTCGACTTTCCTGACTGGTGGCAAAGGCTCTATGGACAACTCAGCCCTGGCGCGATGCATCTGAAGATCGCACCAGCCAGGTCAGACAAGGCTATACCCACGCGAATTCGAGTTCGTCTCCGCAACTGATAGCGCGACTATCCCATATCTCCTACTTTGGGCAGTCAAACGCGGCGAAGAGGAACTCACCCTGACGAATGACCTGCAAAACATTCCCGTCAAGGTCACCCTAGTGCTCAATTGGGTGTCAGGCCGCAATCAGATATCCGTACATGCAGACTCCTCGGGCCTAGACGGCCCATCTGCCCTGCAAGCGCTGAAGGTGCAGAGCGTGCTCTCGGAGGGCGGCGTCATCCGAATAACCCTTCTAAACTCCGGGGAGGTAATTAACGTGCCGGCGCCCGCGCATCGCATGCCTGCTCCTGACCCGGGCGCTCTGGATTTTGTCGAGAAACTATGCCTTATCCAGCAGGCACTGGGGACACCAATACGCTTCCCGCCTGATGGTTCCTTCACTCCCAAGGATGTTCACGCGGCGGATGAACTCCTGTCCATCATACGGACAGGCAGGCATGAGGAAAGCGGCTTGATCTTTACCGTCGAGTTGCGAAAGGCGGGCATTGCGAAGCTCTTGGCCGGCCTGTCTGAAGGAGCGCCGGTCTACCTGCAACTCGCCGCGGACGAATGTTATGTGGACATCCTTACGCAGAGAATTCAGCTCGGCCCCACTCTGCAGATCATCAGGGGCTTTTGGAGAAAACCTTTTGAGGAAGTCCGCAATTGGCTTGCGACAGCACAGGACGACGAGTCCCTTGAGATACGCCTTGAGGACGTGGAGCTGCACGAGGAATTGGAGCAATGGCCAAAGGCATCGCTCTAGCCAACGAGCATCATCGAGGACGAAACGCGACAACCCGCTGAGGGCTCCTATCCTTGGGCCTGATGTGGAACTGGATCGCTTCCTCCCTGCCTACTCCCCCGCGTCGATCATCGAAAACAAGAACGCGACCGGCTTCCAGGTCGCGTTTTTGTCAGATGCCTATTCGGCCTACGGCGCCGTCAGCACCGCACACACAGGCACGTTCGGGTCCTGGGTGAAGAACGGGTGCGGCCCGTCCACGAACATGAGATTCCCGCCGCCCCCATTAGAGATCGGAGACCTTGCGCCCCTTGGTTCCCACCCTCCCTATTGCCATTCCCTCGCGAGTTTGTATACTGATTATGCGTGGGATCTGAGCACAACATGAGGCCCGTCAAGTTCGTCCTGATCAGCCCGACCTCTCCCGCCGCGCGGGTAAAACCGGGCGAGCGCCCGCACGGCTCGCGCTACTTCCGTTTCTCCATGCTCTCCAGCCTCTACGTGGCCGCCGCCATGCCAGCCGGCGTCGAGACCGAGCTGGTCGACGAAGAGATCCGCCCGGTCGACTACGACACGGATGCCGACCTGGTCGGCATCACCTTCATGACCTTCAACGCGCCGCGGGCTTATCGAGATCGCGGACCGCTTCCGGAGCGAGAGCCATAAGCCCGTGATCCTGGGAGGCTACCATCCGACCTTCCTCCCGGAGGAGGCGATCCAGCATGCCGACGCGGTGTGCATCGGTGACGCCGAGGACACCGTGCCCCTCATCATCCAGGACTTTGCGGCCGGCGCGTTGAAACCCTTCTATCACAGCGAGTTTCCCAGCCTGGCAGGGCTGCCGCGTCCCGATCGCAGCCTGATCCGGGCGCAGTACTACGTCCCCGCAGGCGTGATGCAGGCTACGCGCGGCTGCCCTCACCACTGCACATTCTGCTCGGTCACCGCGTTCCACCAGCACCATCATCGCACCCGGCCGGTGGATGAGGTCATCGCGGAGCTCAAGACGCTTGGACCGTACGTGCAGTTCATGGACGATAACCTGATCGCGGACCTGGACTACGCCAAGGAACTGTTCACGGCCATGACCCCGCTCCGCAAGCACTGGTTCAGTCAATGCGGCCTCCAGCTCGCCCAGGACGACGAGCTCCTGGACCTAGCTCGCCGCAGCGGCTGCCATGGAGTGTTCATTGGCTTCGAGACCTTCTCAGAGGCCGGCCTGCGGTCGTGGGGCAAGATGACGAACCTTGGCACGGACTACATCGCCCTGATCGAACGACTGCACGCAGCCGGCATTGGCGTGGGCGCGGGCCTGGTCTTCGGCGGCGACGAGGATGGGCCGGATGTGTTCGCCCGCATCCTGGACTTCCTGCTGCAGGCCAATGTCGAGACGCTGCAGGCAACCCGGCTCACACCTTTCCCGGGGACGCCGCTATTCACGCAGATGGACCGCGACGGCCGCATCTTCGACAAGGACTGGAGTCACTACGACTTCCGTCATGTCGTGTTCGAGCCCAGGCATATGTCACCGGCTGTGCTTGATGCGGGCGCCGCCTGGGTGGTCCGTGAGTTCCACTCGGCCTCGCATGTCGCGGCCCGCGTGGCGAAGTGCCTCCGCTACATGGAACCCTGGTCTGTCCTGACCAGCGTCGTGCCGGTCAACCTGGCCTACCAGCGCGGCATCGTCGCTGACGGCACGGTGGCGAAGGCAAGCGGATTCCAGCCCGCATAGATCATCGCGCAAGCTGGCGTTCGGTCGAGCGGGCCATCGGGCGAGTGAGCCACAAGCGAGCATCGCCGCGCGGACGGGTCGGGACGCGACCGGCTTGGGGGATCAGCTCAAGTCGATGACACGCCGCGGCCTGATCGAGGCGGGTCGAATAGATGGCGCCCTCGGATTCAAGACCATCCCGTTCGTCATCGGCCTCTATGAGAATCAGGTCCACTCCATGGACGCCGAGCTGGCCCACCTGGTTGAGGACTATTTCAAGGGCGGGTTCGGCAAGATGCTCAGCGTCGAACCCCAATTCCATCGGGTCATTCCCGTACATGAGACCGTTCACACCTCCGTGAAGGTCCGGCCGTTCGAAAGCGTTGCCGAGATCGTCTATTCTATGCGCTCGTGGGGCGTGCAGGACTGTGTTTGCCGCAAGCAGAAGGCCCTCATCGGGCAGGTCTGCAAACATCCGGTCGACGTCTGCCTGGCCATGGATCCGCATCCAAATGCCTTCGACGACGCACCGGACTTCCGGGCTCTCACCCTCGACGAAGCCATGGTAACCTTGCGCCGCGCGGCCGAAGCCGGGCTGGTTCACACGGTCACCAACACCGTGGAGGGCACGTCCTACATCTGCAACTGCTGCTCCTGCGGGCTCTTGCGCGGTATGGCCGAGCTTGGCATCGCCAACGTGGTGGCCAGCTCGCCTTTCGTCAACCTGGTCCAGGACGAGCTCTGTACCGGCTGCGAAGATTGCGTCCCGGCTTGCCAGTTCAACGCCCTTTCGATGGATGAGGCGCTCGCACAGATCGACCGTGACCGCTGCGTGGGTTGCGGGGTGTGTGCTCATCTGCGCCGCCGACGCGCTCGTCCTCGTGCGCAGGCCTCAGGAGGAAGTGAAGCCCGTCCCCCAGACTCGCACCGACTGGCAACTGCAGCGCCTCGCCGCCCGCGGATTGTGACCTTGGGCGAGCGAGCCTCAGGCGGGCATCGCCCACACCAGTCCGTCGACGGACTGGTGCAAGCCACCATTGCGCATCGGTCCCGTGAGGACCCGGGGCCCGGTCCCAAGGGGCACCGGAGCCCCCGACGTGAGTCGCCAGGGTAAACCTTCCTCCTACCGTCAGTGTTCTATGTAGCAGAACCGCACAATCGTCCGAAAAGGAGAAAGCAATGCAATCACCTCTGTTCAAGACTGTTTGCTATGGCCTCGCCGTCGCCATGGGCGTGGCCGTGATCGTCACCAACATCATCTCGCCGATGGCCGCGACCACCAGCACGACACTGCTGGCCCTCGGCCTCGCCGTGATCGGCTTGGCGGGCCTACAGTAATCGCGCAGGGCGCCTTCTCCTGCGAGGTGGCTTCGGGCCACCATCGCAGGATCCCGCACTCATGAGGGCGCGGGACAGCCGCCCCTGCGCACTCCGGTCGAAGATCCTGTGCTCTATCAGGGCGACGTGAGTCGCCGGAGCAGCCTGCCCATACCAATTCATGGCCTCCTTCGCCTCTTACGATCTCGGCGCGGTTCTCCATCCGCGCCCCACGTTCGACGCGCTCCTGACCGACCCGCGCCGCCTCAAGTTCGGCTTGCTGGCGATGGTCATCAACGCCGTGCTGTACACCCTGGTGTACGTCTTCCTCTACATCGGCGGCGGCGCACCCTCGACCTTCAAACCTTGGCTGGCGATCCCCGCCGACGTCTACTACCGCTACGACCGCTTCATCCTCGCCCCGAGCATGTTTGGCTGCTGGATCTTGGCGGCCGGCGTGGCCCAGCTCCTGAGCAAGCCCTTCAAGGGTCGCGGCACCTTCGAGAACAACCTGAGCGTCTTCGGGTTCGCGATCGGCATCGCCTCCCTGGCCTCGCTCGGGCACGGTCTCACCGATAGCTTCCTGGGCGCGGTCGGCCTGCTCGACTTGCGTTGGTACGAGACGGCCCTCAACTCGGCCACCATCTGGCGCACCATCCTGTGGATCCTAATACGGGCTTTCGCTGGTCCTGTTCCTGGTGCTCTTCCCGAAGGCTGTTGGCGCTTCGCAAAGGCTTCGCCCGCTTCCCGCGATCATCGTGGGAGTGCTGTCCTTCCTCGCTTACCAGATCGTCTTCCTGGTCTTCAATCGATAATCCTCATGCGAGTTGCCGTCGCGCAAGGTGGCGTCGTGCCACCAAAGTGGTCGGTGCTCTCCCGACCATTGCGCATCGGTCGAGCCGGCGTCAGGCCGGCGTCGACCACTTCGCTCCCACGTGGGAGCGAAGCCCGGTCCCTCGAGGGACCGGAGCAGACCCCTCTTTGCCGCAGTTCTCCTCAGTCCGCGCAGCCAATTCCGACTATTCTGTGTGCCTTCGTTTCCTTGCGCTTGACATGCACCGGCGCGTAGCATACACTCCCGCGTGTTCGATGGAGACTAGCTGGCTGCCCCACCGACTGGATAGCTCCTGACAAGAGAGCTCGGACACACCCGCACGCTCTCGGTTGTCCGTCTGATCGCAGCGAGACCACCGCAACGCCCGTTGTTGGTGGTTTTTGTTTAACTGGGAGCCGGACCATCGTATATAGAGTGAGTACTGAACCATGACGCTGGAAACGTCAACTTCGCTTCCGCTGAACGGTCATACTGCCGAAGGACCCGGCGGTCACCTGGTCGTCCTGCGCGATGTCATCAAGGTGTACCGCAGCGCGGCCGGCACCTTCACCGCCCTCAACGGCATCGACCTGGAGGTCGAGCTGGGCGCGTTCGTCTCCATCGTCGGCAAATCCGGCAGCGGCAAGTCGACCCTGATCAACGTGGTGACCGGCATCGACCGGCCCTCCTCCGGCGAGGTCTTCTTCAACCGGGTCGCGGTCCACACGCTGAACGAGGAGCAAATCGCCGTCTGGCGCGGCCGGTCGGTCGGCGTCATCTTCCAGTTCTTCCAGCTCCTGCCCACGCTCACGTCGATCGAGAACATCCTGCTGGCGATGGACTACGGCGGGCGCGTCCGCGTTTCGGAGCGGCCCGGGCGGGCCATGGCGCTGCTCGAGCGGGTCGGCATGGCCGACCACGCCCACCGTCTGCCGAATGCACTGTCGGGCGGAGAGCAGCAATGCGTCGCCATCGCCCGCGCTTTGGCCAACGATCCGGTGCTGCTCGCGGCCGACGAACCGACCGGCAACCTCGACTCGAAATCGGCCGAGCTGGTCTTCCAACTCTTTGAGCGCCTGGCCGAGACGGGCAAGACCATCCTGATGGTCACGCACGATAGCGAGCTGGCCCGCCGCGCCCACCGCACGGTTCGCCTTGCGGATGGAAAGATACAGGATGAGTTCGCCAACCGTTAGCTCCGGGCCTCTGATCGATCTGCGCCAGGTCGTTAAGGTTTACAACGGCCTGGGCGGACGCGTCACCGCGCTCAACGGCATCGACCTGCAGGTCTTCCCCGGCGAGTTTCTGGTCGTCACTGGCAAGTCGGGCAGCGGCAAGACCACACTGGTCAACATGATCACCGCGCTGGACCGCCTGACCTCCGGCGAGGTCTGGGTCGCGGGCGCGCCGCTTCATCGCTATGGACCGGAGAAAGCGGCTCACTGGCGGGGCGGGACCCTGGGGGTCGTCTTCCAAACCTTCGAGCTTCTGCCCACCCTGACGGTTCTCCAGAACGTCATGCTCCCGATGGACTTCGCCCATCACCGCTCCATCCGCGAGCAGCGCCGGCGCGCAATGCACCTGCTCGAACAGGTTGGCATCGCCGAGCATGCCCGCAAGCTGCCGGCTGCCCTCTCGGGCGGACAGCAGCAGCGGCTCTCCATCGCCCGCGCCATGGCCAACGACCCGCCCCTGCTCATCGCCGACGAGCCCACCGGAAGCCTCGACTCGGCGACCGCTGATGCAGTGATCGAGATCTTCGAGGACCTGCTGAGGCAGGGTCACACCATCTTCATGGTGACCCACGACCTGGACCTGGCCACGCGCGGCTCGCGCACGGTGACACTGTCCGATGGCGCGCTGGTCGGCGCGGCCCCGGAGGGTGCGCATGCTTAGCGCCCGCTGGTACAAGGTCCTCAACGATCTGCTGGGCAGCAAGACGCGCACCGTCCTGATCGTGCTTTCGATGGCCGTCGGCCTTTTCGCGGTTGGCATCATCCTCAGCGCCCGCGCCATCCTGTCCGACGGACTGGCCCGCAGCTTCGCCGCCATCGATCCCTCCAGCGGCGTGGTCCACACCGCCGAACTCTTCGACGAGGGCTTCATCCAGTCGGTCCGCTCGATGCCCGATGTGCGCGAGGTCGATGCCCGGCGTTACATCGCCGCCCGGGTCGAGGTCAGTCCGGGCACCTGGAAGAACCTGTACCTCTACGTCCTCGCCGATTACAACGACGTCCGCGTCGACCGGGTCACCTCGCAGAACGGAGCCTGGCCTCCGCCGCCCCGACAGATCCTGGTCGAGCGGGCCGCGCTGCCGGTCATCAAGGCCCAGGTGGGAGACACCGTCCGCATCAAGCTGCCCAACGATACCGAGCGCGAGGTGCGCGTCGCCGGCGCGGCCTACGATCCCGCCCAGATGCCGGCCCAGATCGACGGCACGCCCTACGGTTACATCACCTTCGACACGCTTGAGTGGTTCGGGGAGGCTTACGGCTTCAACGAGCTGCACATCATCTCGGACCATCCGGACGACAAGGCCTGGTCACAGCAGGTCGTGAACGCGGTCAAGAACAAGGCCGAGAAGGCGGGCTATACCATCCCGATGACGATGACCGCTGACCCGGGCCAGCTGCCCATGGACGACGTCCTGCAAGGCATCCTGCTGCTTATGGGATTCCTGGGAGTCCTCTCGCTCTGCCTAAGCGTCTTCCTGGTGGTGAACACGGTCTCGGCGCTGTTGGCGCAGCAGAGGCGCCAGATCGGCGTGATGAAGGCGGTCGGCGGCAGCACCCTGCAGATCCTGGGCATGTACTTGGTCATGGCCATGCTGTACGGCGCGGCCGCGCTTCTGCTGGCCGTGCCCCTGGGCGTGGTCGGCGCGCGCATGCTCAGCCGCGGCATGGCCGTCTACTTCAACTTTGACCTGCCCTCGATGGACATCCCGCCGCAGACCATGTTCATCCAGCTGGTCATCGGACTGGTCCTGCCGGTGCTCGCCTCACTGCTGCCGTTCCTCTCCGGTCTGCGCATCAGCCCGGCTGAGGCCATGAGCTCCTACACCATGGGCCGGGGGCGCTTCGGCGAGAGCTGGCTCGACCGTCTCATGTCCGGCGCCAACCTGTGGTTCACCCGCGGGCTGCCGGTCCGCTCGCTGCTGCTCTCGCTGCGCAACACCTTCCGCAACAAGGGCCGCCTGGCCCTGACCCTGATCACGCTCACACTCGGATCGGCGACCTTCATCAGCGTGTTCAACGTGCGCGCCTCGCTGACGAGCACGGTGGACGACATGATGGCGTGGTTCAACTGCGATGTCATGGTGACCTTCGAGCGTCCCTATCGCGGCGAAAAGGTCGAGCAGCAGGCGCTCAGCGTGCCGGGCATCACCCAGGCCGACGTCTGGCTGCAGCTGCCCGCGCGCCGCGTGCGCCCGGATGGCACTGAAAGCGCGATGCTCTACCTTTTCGCGCCGCGCGTGGGTGAAACCGCCCTGTTCCGCTCGCCGGCCATCGTCGAGGGCCGCTCGCTGCTTCGCGAGGACCAGAATGCGATCATTGTCCCGACCGCATTCTTCCTGGACGAGCCGGATTTGAAGCTTGGGGACTATGTCATCCTGAAGATGTACGGCGAGGAGCACCCCTTCAAGATCGTCGGGGCCTTTGTGGGCACCAGCATGCTGCAGATGATCTTTGCCAACTATCCGTACGTAGCCCGGATCACGGACCGGGCCGGCGAGGCTGACGCGCTCCTGGCAACCACCCAACTGCATGACGCGGACTCCGTATTGGCCAAGAGCCGCCTGCTGGAGGATCACCTCAAGGGCATTGGCCTGCGCGTGGACACAGTCAGCACGATGGAGACCGAACGCGCCGAGGCCGAGGTCATCTTCGATGTGATCGTCTCGCTGCTTTTGGTGATGGCCGTGCTGTTGGCGCTCGTCGGCGGCCTGGGCCTGATGGGCACCATGAGCATCAACGTGCTCGAGCGCACGCGTGAGATCGGTGTACTGCGCGCCATCGGCGCCTCGAACCGGGCCGTGGCCCAGGTCTTCATCCTGGAAGGGATCGGCATCGGGCTGCTGAGCTGGCTGATGGGCGCGGCGCTGGCCATCCCCATGAGCCACGGCTTGAACGCGGCGGTTGGCGACGCGATCCTGGGCGAGCCCCTGACCTATGCCTACTCGATCCCGGGTCTCTGGCTGTGGCTGGGCGTGGTGATCGTGCTCAGTGCGCTGGCCAGCTTCATCCCCGCTCGCAACGCCTCGCGCCTGACCGTGCGCGAGGTGCTCGCGTACGAGTGAGCGCGCGGGGCGGCAACAAAAGAGAAGGGCGACCACAAAAGAAAAGGGCGACCATGGTAGGTAGGGCGCCTACGACTTCGCCGGGTTGCCCCTACTACTACTCGTCCGTGTAGGGCACGTACTCTGCCCTGGCGATCCCTTGCTCGATCGCCTTCATTGCCACTGCTCGCGCCACCGCCCGATGCACGGCCTTGTCCAACGGGCTGGGCACCAGGTCACCCTGCGGCGTCATGTCCGCGATCGTTTGGGCTGCCGCCATCAGCATCTCGTGCGTGATGCGCGGTGCGTTCGCATCGACCGCCCCGCGGAAGATACCGGGGAACCCCAGCACATTGTTGACCATCTTCCCGTCCGCGGCGAAGGCTGCGCCGTGTTCCATCGCCACATCCGGATCGATCTCCGGGTTCGGGTTCGACAGCGCCAGGATGATCTGCCCCTTGCGGACCATCTCCGGCTTGATCAACCCCGAGGCGCCCGTGGTGGCGATGACGATATCGCAGGCGGCCATGATCTCTTTAAGGTTCGAGGCTTTCCCACCGGCGGCCTCCAGGTGCTTCAGCGCCTGATCCAACAGGTCAGCCCCCATCACCGGTTTCCCCGTCAGCCGCATCAACATCTGGGCAATGGCGAACCCGGCGGCGCCCAACCCGACCTGGCCGATCTGGGCCGCATTCAGGTCGATCCCCGCCTGGCGGCAGGCGTTGGTCAACGCGGCGGTCGCCACGACGGCTGTCCCGTGCTGGTCGTCGTGCATCACCGGCATGTCCAGCAGGGCCTGCAGCCGCGCCTCGATGTCGAAGCAGCGCGGGGCCGAGATGTCCTCCAGCTGGATCGCGGCGAACGTCGGCGAGATCGCGACCACCGTTCGGACGATCTCATCCGGATCCTTCGTATTGAGCAGGATCGGTATCCCGGAGAGGCCCACCAGCGACTCCATCAGCATCGCCTTGCCCTCCATCACCGGCATCGCCGCCAGCGGACCGATATCGCCCAGCCCCAGCACGGCGGTCCCATCCGTGACGATCGCGATCATGTGGCTGATGCTGGTGTACAGCCTGGCCAGCGACGGGTCTGCCGCGATCTTCAGGCTGACCTCCGCCACGCCCGGCGTGTACACCCGCCTGAGGGTCGTCATCGAATTGAGCGGCACGCGCGAGCGGATGGCGATCTTCCCCTTCTGATGCAGCTCCAGCACCTCGTCCCGCACCTCGAGGATCTTCGTGCCGGGGATGGCGGCGATCGCATCGACGAACTTCTGCAGTTGCGCTTCGTCCTCACCATACACGGCAATGTCGCGGATCACCGACCGCGACGTCTCGTTCAGCAACTGGATGTCGCCGAGCGTCCCGCCCAGGTTGGACACTGCCGTCACCAGCTGGGCCAGCAGCCCGAGCTGCGGCTTGTTCCGTACACGGATGGTTCTGCTGATCTTGCGTTCCCAGGCCATGGAGCACGTCCTTTCAGACTACGGTCGACTCGACGGATGGCAGCTTGGCGACTCCCCCATTCCGTGCAGGCAAACAGGAATTCCGTTCGAGTAGAGTGCGGCGGTCGGGCCGCACTCCATCCTCCGGCTTTTCAGCCCTGGCTCTTCATGCCAGCACGGCCGGCAGCTCATCGAACGTCTTGATGGTGGCACAGCCCGCGTTCGGAAAGATGCCGCGCGGATCGTAGAGCACGGGCGTCATCTTGGCGCGCCACGCGCCGACCACGTCGGCGAAGTAACTGTCGCCCACGTAGGCCGCCTGCTGAGGCGTCACGCGCACCTTCTGGCACGCGTACAGGAAGATCTCCGGGTCCGGCTTGAAGGCGCGGATCTCGCCGCCGGCCAGGCAGAACTCCAGGTAGGGCGCCAATCCAAGCGTGTCGACCTCGTCCTGGTAAGACCGATCGCGGTTCGAGATGGCAGCCAGCCTGTAACCGCTTTCCTTGAGGGCCGACAACACGGGCAACACACCTTGCGGAACGACGCTCTCAGGCTGGTAGGACTGGAGCATGTACTGCGTCATCGTGGGCGCCAGTTCGGCAGCCTGCACCGTGGAGGCGCCCAGCGCAAGCAGTTGGCGCTGACCGTAATGATTCCAGAACTCGCCGGTCCGCCCCTCGAACCGCTGCCTGTCGTCCAGCAGGTCTGGTGACATGGCCCAGTAGAAATGCTCCCAACGCGCGGCGCGCAGGCGGTCCTCGGCCGTGATCGGCAGCCCCAGCTCGATTGCGTGATCCGCAAAAACCTCCCCACCGGAGGGGAGGTTGTGTCGTAGAGTTCCGTCGAGGTCAAAGAATACCGCTGCCAGCATGTCCAAGTGTCGTCGTGCGCCACTTGTGGTGCAGCTCGAGCAGTGGCGCTCACATTCGAGTTAGTTTATCACGGTAGAACCAAAAGCAACGGTCAACCGGCGCAGAATGGCGGAGACATCGTCGGGGTTTGTCATTTCCAGAAACACACCCTTGCACGGGCAGGGTAGAGGTGTTTCTTCGGAAACTGGAACAAGGTCACACCGCACGGCGACCACATGGTTTATGAGCGGATGGCCGATTCCGGAAGGATGCGCTATCCCCTCTTGCTTCCAGCAAAATCGGACACGTGTCTCCAAATATTCAGCGGGCGTTCATGTCCACGAGTTATCCTGCTGGGCACAAATGGAGGAGAGAAGTCTATGAACACTTCTTCGATGGCTCGCTCTACGCCTTCTATTCAGCTTCGTCGGATCTGGTGGGTGGGACCGCTGACCGTGTTGGCCGCGATTCTTGGCGTCTTGGTTGTGCGTGTGATCGCCGTGGCAATTCTGCGGCCGGACCCGTTGCCGATGAGCCTGCGATGGAGCACTCCGGCGGTGTTCACCTTCGTTCTGGTCACGGGCGCGGTGCTAGTGTTTGCCCTGGTCGCCGCCCTCGTGAAGAAGCAGGCGCTTCGGGTCTACCAGGTCATTGCACTTGTTGTGCTGCTGTTGAGCTTCCTGCCGGACATTGGGTATGCGAGCAGCCCCATGCCGGGCGCAAGTTGGCCGGTCGCCATTGCCTTGATGATCATGCACGTGGTGGCTGCCGCGATTACGGTGGTCATGCTAACGAAGCTCACGCTCGCACCAGCCGAATAGATCCCCGATCTTCCAGCCTGCCTGCACAACCAGACACCCAGGGCCATCTAGTCCGGGGTGTCTTCGTAGAGACAAGCCTTGAGGAGAATTGTCTCGTCTACTGAGCGGGTTGTGTGCCGAGCGTGATCTTGATCTGGATCTGCTGACCGCCGCGAAGAATATCCAGCGTCACGATCTGACCGGGCTGGGTGCTGCCATACAGGTATGAGACCATATCTTCGAAGCGCGTGATCGACTTGCCGTCGATGCCGGTCACGATGTCTCCGGCAGCGGTGGGGGTGCCGGACGCATCGACGGTCGCGCCCTTCACGCCTGCTTTTTCAGCCGGGCCGCCAGCCACGACGGAGGCGACCAGGATGCCCTGCTGTCCGGCCTTCAGGTTGAGGGCGCTGATGACGTCAGGGGTGATGGTCACTCCGGATATGCCCACGTAGGACTGCGCCGCTACGCCCTTCGAGATCAACTGCGGCACAACCTTGCTGACGATGGCCGACGGAATGGCAAAGCCGATACCCGAGTTCGATCCGCTTTGAGACGCGATCTGGGAAGGCACGCCGATCAGGGCGCCGTTCAGGTCGACCAATGCGCCACCCGAGTTGCCGGGATTGATGGCTGCATCCGTCTGGATCACATCGGGGATCGAGAAGCTCGATCCACTGGTCGGACCGTTCTGGCTGCTGCCGGCGCCAGCCGAGATCGAGCGCCCGATGGCGCTGACGATGCCAGTGGTCATCGTGTTTGTGAGGCCGAAGGGATCCCCAACGGCGACGACCATCTCGCCGACCTTCACCTGGGTCGAATCACCCACGGTGACGGGCTTGAGCAAGGAGGCAGGGGCACCGGTGACCTGGATGACGGCGAGATCCATATTGGGGTCGGTCCCAACCACCTTGGCATCATAGGATGAGCCGTCTGAGAAGGTCACGGTGATCTTGGCAGCCCCGTTGACCACGTGGTTATTCGTCAGAATGTGGCCGGAGCCATCCCAGATGACGCCGGAACCTTCCGCAGTGGGCACAATCTGACCCTGGCTGCCCTGGTTGTTCTGACCATTTCCCTGGCCGCCAAAGCCGCCGCCGTTGAAACTTGCAGCCCGGCTGCCGATCTCGATGGTCACGACGGAGGGATTCACGGTCTGATAGACCGCCTCATAAGCGCTCTGCAGACCCGCCACGTCGAGGGCGGTTTGCGGGCTCGCGGTGACGGGTGCACTCGACAGCGGTGCGGCTGCTCCCGTGGCTCCGCCGACTGAGTTCGAAAGGGGGGCGGGAGCCGGGGCCGCCAAGGAAAGACCGAGACCACTGCAAGCGCTGAGAAGCACGCTCAGGATGATGACGGTCACAGGCAAGAGTTTGGTGCTTTTCATTGTTTCCTCCAACGAGCCGGCATCAACTGCCGGGACCTGAAAAATCCAATTACGGCCGCTAGTCTACTAACACAAGATGACGGGTGGATGACTATCTACACCTGCATTTAATGTTCACTCTGCGGCGTCGTCCGCCACGAAGTGTCCATTTGCCCCAGCCAACCTGATACTGGCCGCACGGGGACGGATGCAGTACTACTGCGCCCCTGCTCGTGGCGGGGGCGCAGGGCATGACAAGCCCTGTCGTCGCGAGGCCCCCGGGACGTGGGCAATCCGGCCCGCGATAACTACATAAAGACTACATATTGTGTTCGCTTGAGATCAGATCACCGTGTGGAGCGCGTCGACCAGTTCGCAGGCGCAGCACTTCATCGCCGCATGCGTCTATCTGCACACAGTTGCGACACGCGCAAGTTCATTTATCCATCGTCGACGGACTTGGTTAGCCGCCGATCTCGTTCATCACGCGGTTCAGAGGGATCACGCCTTCCGCCAGCCCGTGCCCCCATGGCTTCGACCAGATGCCGTCCAGGATGAGGCGCCTGAGATCCTCAAGAGACGCGCCGGCCCGGAGCGGCGTGAGCAGATCGACCTCGTTCTCACGCAGCAGGCAAAGTCGCAGGCGGCCGTCGGCTGTGAGGCGGGCACGGTTGCACGACTCGCAGAACGGTGCGGTGACGGTTGAGATGAAGCCGATGTCACCCTTCGCGCCCGGCAGATGGAAGACCCGCGCTTCCCCGTCCAGCTTGCCGCCGTTGGAGAGCTCCAGGTGGCCGCACTCCAACTCGAGGCGCGCCATGGTCTGGGCGGCAGTGATCACCTGGCCAGTCTGGACGTCGGTGACGCCTGCGAACGGCATCATTTCAATGAAGCGGATCTGCCAATCATGCTCGAGCGTCAGGCGCGCTAGGTCCGCCACGTCCAACTCGTTGTAGCCCTTGACAACCACCGCGTTGAGCTTGACGGGCTTGAGCCCCGCTCGCTCCGCTGCCAGGATGCCTTCCCAGACGTCCTCCAGCTTGCCCCAGCGCGTGAGACGGTGAAACTTATCGGGGTCCAGGGTGTCGATGCTGACGTTGACCCGCTTCAGGCCGGCCTCCGCCAGCGGCTGGGCCAGCTTCTTGAGCAGCACCCCGTTGGTGGTCATGGAAACGGAGCGGATGCCCTCGGTCGAGGCGATGACGCGGACGATATCGACGATGTGATTGCGAACCGTGGGCTCGCCGCCAGTCAGCCGGATCTTGTCGAAGCCCAGGCTTGCGAACAGGCGCGTCAGGACCGCGATCTCATCATCCTGCATGAGTTCCGGGTTCGGCCGGAATGTCTGGTCTTCCGGCATGCAGTAGATGCACCGCAGGTTGCAGTGGTCGGTGAGACTGATGCGCAAGTAGTGGATACTGCGCCCGAATTGGTCGATCGCCATAGGTTCTGCTGCTTCTTCGGTAAACCTCTAAACGAGACCGGTTTTGCCGGGATACCGGGCAGGCCGCTCGGGATTTGACGTTTGTGCGATACTCGCCGGATTATACTGCGCCTTCCAGCCCGCCGCTTACACGCGGAGGTCCCCCGTACGACCAGGTACCCGCCTGGCCAGGGCGCGGCCCGCCGGGTCATGGGCAGACCCTAATTTCGTTCTAAGAATAGACGGGCGCCGTTGGGGCGTCAAAATGGTGTCCAAACGGACGCAGCGCCCGGTATTTGACGGGATACAACAGGCATGCTATCATCTGTTCAGTTATCCCGCACCTTACAATCTCAAGGAGCAATTATGAGCGTCGAATTCATTCTTCGCATTCTTTTCATGATCATTTTTGCCGTGGCGGGGGGGATTTGGGGACACGAGCTGGCAAAGTACGCACCTACTGAAGTCTTTCGTTACACAATTGGCATCGCCCTCGTTGGTGCGCTGGCCGGGCTGGTACTCACGCCCTACTTCACAACGCGCCCGGCGCGGGCTCTGCGCCGCCTGCTCGGGCGCCTGTCGGCCGAAACGCTTTTCGCTGGCCTGTCCGGGCTCATTGTCGGCCTGCTGACCGCAGCGCTGCTTGCCTTTCCTCTCTCGCTCCTGCCCGAGCCGTTCGGGAGCGTGATGCCCTTCATCGGGGTCATCCTGTTCACCTACTTCGGGGTCTCCCTATTCGTGATGCGCCAAGGCGACATCATGAGCCTGTTCGGTTCCCTGCTCGGGCGCACCGAGGGCGGCTCCAGCTCATCCTGGACGAACCTCAATCGCACCATCCTGCTGGACACGAGTGTGATCATCGACGGCCGTGTGGCCGATATTGCCAAGACGGGCTTCCTGCCCGGCACGCTGCTCATCCCGCGCTTCGTGCTCAATGAACTGCAGTACATCGCCGACTCGCCCGACGGCCTGCGCCGCCAGCGCGGGCGGCGGGGCATGGAGGTGCTGGCGGAGCTGCAGAAGCTGCCGAACATCCTGGTCCGCGTGAGCGACATCGACGTGGAGGGCGTGCGCGAGGTGGACGACAAGCTGGTCGTGCTCGGCAAGCAGCTCAAGAGCCCGGTCCTGACCAACGATTTCAATCTGAACCGCGTCGCCGAGCTGCAGGGCGTAACCGTGCTCAACATCAACGAACTGGCCAACGCGGTCAAGTCGGTCGTGCTGCCCGGCGAGGTGCTCAACATCAACATCTTCCAGGAAGGCAAGGAAGTCGGCCAGGGCGTGGGATACATGGACGACGGCACGATGGTCGTGGTGGAGAACGGCAAGGACTACATCGGCGAATACATGGACGTGCACGTGACCAAGGTGCTGCAGACCGCGGCCGGGCGCATGATCTTCGGGCGGGTCGAAGAGGCCAACGGCAAGGCCAGGCGGAGATCACCGGCGGCGAGCAGCAGCAAGTGAGCGGCGGGCGGCAGGCATAAGGCGACAGAGACCCAGTGGAAGACCGGTCGACCGCTCGATCATCTCCAGTTCGCGGATTGCGGGGACGAGCAGGCATGCTTCGGATCTACAACACGCTCACCCGCAAGAAAGAAGACTTCCAGACCCTCGAGCCGAACGTCGTCCGGATGTATGTCTGCGGCGTGACGGTCTACAACGAGGCACACGTCGGCCACGCCATGTCGGCGCTGGTATTCGACATCATCCGCCGCTACCTGGAGTATCGCGGTTACCAGGTGCGGCACGTGATGAACTACACCGACGTGGACGACAAGATCATCACCCGCGCCAACCAGCTCAAGGAGGATCCCTTCAAGCTGGCCCAGCGCTACATCAACGACTATGCCGAGCACCTGCGCGAGCTCAACATCCTGCCTGCCGACCATGCAACCCGCCGCGCCACGCAGACGATGGCCGAGATCCAATCGATGGTCAAGGGGCTGATCGAAAAGGGCTATGCCTACGCCGCGCCCAATGGCGACGTCTACTTCCGCGTCACCAAGGACAAGGAGTACGGCAAGCTTTCCGGCCGCAAGCTGGACGAGATGCAGGCGGGCGCCCGCATCGAGGTGGATGAAGCCAAGGAACACCCGATGGATTTCGCCCTGTGGAAGGCCGCCAAGCCCGGCGAGCCCGCCTGGGACTCTCCCTGGGGCAAGGGCCGCCCGGGCTGGCACATCGAGTGCTCGGCCATGAACCTGGCCGAACTCGGCGAGCAGATCGACATCCACGGCGGCGGCAACGACCTGATCTTTCCGCACCACGAGAACGAGATCGCCCAGTCCGAATGCTTCACCGGCAAGCCCTTCTCCCGCTTCTGGATCCACAACGGCATGCTGCAGCTGGGCGGCGAGAAGATGTCGAAGTCGCTCGGCAACATTATCAGCATCAAGGACTTTCTCGCCAAACGCGAGGCCGACGTGATGCGCATGCTGGTGCTGAACGGTTCCTACCGAGCTCCGTTGATGTTCAACGAGGAGACCCTCGACGCCGCCGAGAAGAACG
This sequence comes from uncultured Chloroflexia bacterium, assembly GCA_963739265.1. GTDB lineage: Bacteria > Chloroflexota > Anaerolineae > Anaerolineales > Villigracilaceae > Fen-1038. The sequence continues at coordinate 77,685 of CAVTZR010000004.1, read as the reverse complement.
TGGCGCGCCTCAAATCCGGATTCCGGCCCGCGGCTCCGTCTTCGAAGGGACTCTCGAAGGAAGTGGCCGCCGCGTTCACCGCCCAAGCCGAGTCCACGCGCAAGGATTTCAGCGGGGCCATGGACGATGACTTCAACACCCCACTGGCTGTCGCGGCGCTGTTCGAGCTGGTCAAATCGATCAACACCGCGCGCGACCAGGGCGCCAATGATGCACAGCTTCAGCCGGCGCAGGCAGTGCTGCGCGAGCTGAGCAGCGTGCTGGGGCTGCGGCTGGCCGAGAAGCAGGGCACCGGCGATGCGGGGGCGTTCATCGACCTGCTGGTCGAGGTCCGCACTGAAGCCCGCAAGCAGAAGCTCTACGCCCTCTCAGACTTGATCCGCGATCGGCTGAAGGCACGCGGCGTCAGCATCGAGGACACGAAAGACGGCACGACCTGGAGATGGCTGTAGATCTGGGGCATGACCGAGCCTGACAACTCTCCGGACGAAAAACGAGGACCATCGCAGGATCCCTTTCCCTCGACCGACTTTGATCCCTGGGCCGAGACCTACGACCGCGATGTGGTCGCCCAGGACAAATTCCCATTTGACGGCTACAAACGAGCGCTGGACACTGTCGTAACGCTGGCGGCGCCACGAGCCGGAATGTCCGTGCTGGACCTGGGGACGGGCACCGGCAACCTGGCAGTGCGCTTCGCCGGAGGCGGCTGCGAATTGTGGTGCACCGACTTCTCCCCGGCCATGCTCGACAAGGCACGACCGAAGCTGCCTTCGGCCCAATTCATCCTGCACGACCTGCGGGCAACCTGGCCGGCCGAGCTGGAGCGCCGCTTCGACCGGATCATCTCGGCCTACGTCTTCCATCACTTCGATCTCGGGGAGAAGGTGAGCCTCTGCCGGACTCTGGTCACGCGGCACCTGCTGCCGGGAGGCAAGCTCGTGATCGCAGACCTCTCCTTCAACGACGCGGCCGCCATGAGCGACTTTGCCCGGTCCGTGGGCGAACTATGGGAGGCGGAGCCCTATTGGTATGCCGATGAATCTGTGCGGGCATTGAACGCAGCCGGCCTCAACGTGAAGTACGTTCCCGTCTCCGCCTGCGCCGGAGTGTACAGCCTAACCCAAGCAGTGCAACTACACGCACGCGACGGAGGCGGCTCTGATCCGCCGGCAGCACCAGGGTTTTCTGCAACGCAGAACCCGCATGCATCTACTGTATAATATGCTCACCAAGGGGTTCAGGATGGGAAGACCGGGCTTTGGACGCACAACGATGACCCCACAGGTTGAGCCCACATGACCCGCGATGATCTGCGTCTCGAGGTCCTCGCCCAAGCCCGGCGTCTCTTGATGGAGAACGGACGGGCGACCTCGGCAGAGTCCGAAGAGCTCTTGAAGCTGCTGGACGTTCTGGTCGACGCGATCCAACGCAACGCGAATCCCGAAGAAGCGGCACAGGGGATAAAGCCACTCGCCGCCGACCTTGTCCAAAATCGCACTCTGGTATATACCCTCAAGCAGCAGGCTGATGAGCTGGATGCGCTCAAGAAGCTCAGTCTCAACCTGACTTCGAGACCTCGACCTGCAGACCGTGCTGGACGCAGTCGTGACTGAAGCCTTGCGGCTCGTGAGGAACTCGCGGGCCGCCGCCATTTTCCTGTATACCGGCAAGCGGTTGGAGTTTGGCGCAGCCCTCGACAGCCAGGGTGTACGCAACCAGCCGAGGAGCATGCCGCGTCCAAACGGACTGCACAACACGGTCGCACGAAACGGAGCCCGAAATCATCATCGAAGACAGGGAACGCCATCCCCTGTATGCCGACGCGGGAACCGATGCAAGCGGTTCGATCATCGGTATTCCGCTGCGGACCAGTGAGAGCATCGTGGGGGTGATGAGCCTCTCCAAGTCGACCCGGGGCGGCTTCACGCCCTCGGAACTGCGCCTCCTGGAGCTGCTGGCGGATCAAGCCTCGATCGCGATCGCCAACGCCAGCCTCCATAAAGCCGTGAGCCAGCAGGCCTACAGTGACACGGTCACAGGACTGGCAAACCGCCGGGCGCTGGACGACCGGCTGGAGCAGGAAGTGGCGACCGCCCGGCGCACCGGCGGATACTTCTCGGTCATCATGATGGACGTGGATGGATTCAAGAGGGTCAACGATGCCTACGGCCACACGGTTGGGGACCAGGTGCTGCGTACCTTCTTCAATTACCTGGCGATCGGGCTGCGAGCGACCGATTTCCTGGCCCGCTATGGTGGCGATGAGCTGACCCTGATCCTGACCCAGACCGACCCGCCGGGTGCGCGGCTCGTCGTCGAGAAGGTTCTCGATAGCGTCAAGCGATTTCATTTCGATGCGCCCAACGGCACCCAGATCCGGCTGGGGCTGTCCTGCGGGATCGCCGGCTTTCCGACCCACGCCAACACTGCTGCCAATCTCCTGCGGGCTGCAGACGAGGCGCTCTACCGGGCCAAGAAACAGTGTCTCGGGTCGTACCTGGAGGCCCGCGGATTTACCGGTGAGCTGCACCACCAGGAAACCAAGTAGCACAGGCTGCCTCCGCTTCGTCTCCATCAACTCTGCATGTCCGGGGATCGTCCGACTTCGCGGCGTGAACAGCCGTGAGCCCTGCGGCCCGGCACCTGTCCGATCCTCTCCAACCCGCCACAACTGAGCATCGCGACCAAGGAGAAGCTGCATGTCCCGCAAAGTCAAAATCATTCTGAACCCGGTCGCCGACATGGGCAATGCCTGGAAGATCGCCGATGACCTGAGGCCGCTGATCCAGGAGTATGGCAACGCGGACTGGGCCGGCACGGTATATCCGACGCACGCAACGCAGCTGGCCAAGCAGGCGGGCGAGCAGGGATATGAGATGGTCATTGCGATGGGCGGCGACGGCACCGTCCACGAGGTGGTCAACGGCCTCATGCAGGTGCCGGCCGAGCAGCGGCCGATCCTGGGCGTCGTACCGGTCGGATCAGGCAACGACTTCGCCCACGCCATCGGCGTTCCGCTGCGGTCGGACCACGCCCTGGCTCACGCCTTGAACGGAGAAGCTTCTGCGGTCGACCTGGGCTTGCTGACCGACGATCACGGGCGCCGCGAGTATTTCGACAATACGCTCGGCATCGGTTTCGACACGGTGGTCACGATCCGGTCTCACCGCCTGCGCCTCCTGCGCGGCTTCCTGATGTACCTGATGGCGGTCATTCAGACGATCGTGCTCAACCACGAACCCATCCTGATGCAGATCGATTCGGACGGTGAGAAATGGACCGAGAGCAGTCTGCTGCTGACGCTGTGCAACGGTCCACGCGAGGGCGGCGGCTTCCTGATCGCGCCCGAGGCGCGTGTGGACGACGGCGTTCTGCACTACGCCATGATCCGGAACGTCAGCCGGCTGATGATGTTCCGGCTGGTGCCCGAGGTCATGAAGGGCACGCACGGCAACTTCCGCCAGGTGAAGCTGGGCTCGTGCAAGAAGCTGTCGGTGACCGGCGACCGCGCCATGTACATCCATGCGGACGGCGAGATCTACACCGGCTTCGGAAGCGACCTTCGCCAGGCCACGATCGAGGTCGTACCCGGCGCCCTGAAGGTCGTGCGCGGGTGACGGCCGTCCGGGTTCCAACCTTGCAGCTTCGAATGCCAGGATACCGGCGAAGTCAAGATGCCTGACCTGTTCCACTCGCTGCGCGGCTACGACCTCGGACATCTGCGAATCATCGCAGGACTCTGGGGGCTGGACCTGCGGGCAAGGGCGCCGCAGGACGCGGCCCAGGAACTGGCCACAGCACTGCTCGAACCACGCCTGGCCGGCGAACTAATGAGCGCACTCCCGGCCGAGGCTGCGGGAGCCTTGAATGCACTGGCAAGCGCGGGCGGACGGATTCCGTGGGCAGCGTTCGAGCGTCAGTTCGGTGAAGTCCGCGAAATGGGCGCCGGCCGGCGTGACCGCGAGAAGCCCTACCTGAAGCCGGCTTCGCCCGGCGAGACACTGTACTACCGCGGGATCCTGGCACGGGCTTTCTTCGACACCGACAAGGGTCCCCAGGAATTCGCCTACCTACCAGACGACTGGCTGCCTCTGATCCGGCCGGGCCCCGGAGCCGGAATCCCGGCCGCCGCCCAAACCCTGGGACGGCGCGCGACGCCGCCAGAGCGGCGCCAGACCATCCCTGCGACGGATCGCATCCTCGATGAGGCGACGACGTACCTTGCGGCCCTGCGCATCGGGCGTGCGCCGGGACCGGATCCAGTCTTGCAGGGCCTGCTCCGCGCGGCAGGACTGGTCAAGCGTGATGTTCTGCAGGCCGAAGCGGTCAAGACGTTTCTCAAGACCCCGCGCCGGGAAGCGCTAAGGTTGCTGGTCAACGCGTGGCGTGGGAGTGACGAGTTCAACGAACTCCGCCTGCTCCCCGATCTCGTCTGCGAGGGCGAATGGCGCAATGATCCGCTCGCGGCGCGCGGTTTCCTGCTGAACCTGCTCAGAGCAATACCCAGGGCTGCGTGGTGGAGCCTAGCCTCGTTCGCGGAGGAGTCAAAACCAGTTTTCCCGACTTTCAACGCCCCGCGGGCGACTACAACTCGTGGTTCGTCAAGGACACCCAAGGCGCCTATCTGCGCGGCTTCGACAACTGGTACCGCGTCGACGGAGCCATGATCCGTTTCCTGATCGGCGGCGTCATGTTCCGACTGGGGATGCTGGATCTGGCAGGCCCGGGAGAAGGCAAAGAGCCGGCCGCATTCCGTATCCCAGGCGCGGAAGGCCGGGGCACGGAGCGTGCATCCCGGTTCCCGGAACTCGAAAACGCCAATTTGCGAGTCGCGTCGCGAGGGACAATCACGGCGCCGCCCCTTGTCCCACGGGCAGTCCGCTATCAGGTCGCCCGCTTCTGCGAGTGGGAGGAGGCGAAGGACGACGGATATCGCTATCGCCTCACGCCAGAGTCGCTGACCAGGGCAGCGGCGCAAGGTCTCAAGCCCGAGCACCTGTTGACTCTGCTGGCGAAGCACGCCGATGCCGGCGTGCCGCCCGCCCTGGTGAAAGCCCTGAAGCGCTGGGAGGCCAGCGGCACGGAGGCCCGGGCAGAATTGCAGACCGTCCTGAGAGTGAGACGGCCCGAGATCCTCGAGCAGCTGCGAAAATCGAAGGCGGCCAAATACCTGGGGGAGCCGCTCGGTCCGACGGCGGTGATCGTCAAGGGCGGGGCCATCCAAAAAGTGGCAGAGGCAATGACCGAACTGGGACTGCTAATGGAAGATCGGACGGACCTGCCAACCTAGATGCGTGATCGTTTGGGGTCCGGCCGACAATGTCTGCCCGGGAGGCGCCTGTGCGCCCGACCGCACTTTGGGGGAAGTGCTACACAAAATCGAGCCGATTGTCACTGGTAAGCTGAGGTGCGAAATGCCTATAATGCGATTGCGCCATGAGACCAACCTCGTGAAAGGACAAAAAGGGTTGTGATTGCCCGTTTTTACTTGGACCGATCTCACACGCTCCCCAGAGGGGTGTTGGCGTGATCTTCGGCATTGGAACAGACATCATCGAGGTGGCCAGAATCGGGGAGATGGCTGCCAGGGGGAGGCAGTATCTTGAGACCATCTTCACGGAAAAAGAAATCGAATACTGCGAAAGCAAAGCAAGGAAGTCCCAGCACTACGCGGTGCGGTATGCCGCCAAGGAGGCCGCCCTCAAGGCGCTGAGCATTGGGTGGCGCGATGGCCTTGGCTTCTGTGAAATTGAAGTGCTTGACGACGAGCGGGGGAAGCCGCAGGTCTTCGTGCACGGCAAGGTGAAGGCGCTATTCGAGCAACTGCAGATCAAGCAGACATCCATCTCCCTATCGCATAGCAAGGAAAGTGCGATCGCCGTGGTCATCCTGGAAACGTAGGTAGGAGACTCTTTATGTCAAACATCGGCTGCTACGAAGACAGGCTGAAGGGCTTCGACTGGTCGATCGCAGAAAAGGAACTGGGCTACAAGGCAGGAGAGATCATCAATATCGGCTGGTACTGCTCGGACCGCGTCTGCAAGATGGGGAAGGGGGACAAGCCGGCGCTCTTGTGGGAAGGATCAACGGGGGAAACCAAGCGCTACACCTACAATGACATCCGCGTGTACAGCAATACAATCGGTGCCTTCTTGCGCAGCCTCGGTTTGAAGAACGAGGACCGGGTCTGCCTCTTTATGGACCGCATTCCGGAACTGTACATTGGCCTGGTGGGAATCCTGAAGATCGGGGCGGTCGCTCAGCCGTTGTTCTCGGCATTTGGCGACGAATCGCTCCTTGTGCGCCTGGAGAACGCGGGCACGTCTGCAATCCTCACAGAAAGAAAACACGTTTCCAAGATCCGCAAGATCATTGACCGGCTTCCGAACCTGAAGCACATCATCATTGTCGACCATGATGGGAAGAAGGAACTGAAGGAAAGGGAAACCGCCTTTTCCATGGAATCAGAAAGAACGGAGGAGTTGGAAATCTACCCAACCAGGGCTGAGTCTCCTTCCCTGCTCCATTACACCTCCGGGACAACCGGCTTGCCCAAGGGCGTGCAGCACGTTCACTATTCGCTCATCTCCCAGTACCTGACAGCCAAGTGGGTACTTGATACCCGGGATGATGATCTCTATTGGTGTACGGCAGATCCGGGCTGGGTCACGGGAACGTCCTACGGCATCATCGCGCCGTGGACACTGGGGGTGACCCAGTGCGTGCTGGATGCGGGGTTTTCGGCCGAGGCCTGGTATCGCTTCATCCAGAAATACAGGATCACCGTTTGGTACTCTGCGCCGACCGCGGTCCGCTCCCTGATGAAGGCCGGCAACGAGATCGTCAAGCAGTTCGATCTTTCCAGCTTGCGGCACCTGGTCAGCGTTGGTGAGCCGCTCAACCCGGAAGCCGTGATCTGGTCCGAGAAGGTGTTCGGCCTGCCCTTCCATGATTCTTATTGGCAGACCGAGACCGGTTCCATCATGATCTCCAACTACCCGGGGATGAAAATCAAGCCAGGATCGATGGGCAAGCCGTTCCCGGGGATCACCGGGGCAGTGGTCGACCCGAAGACCTACGAACCCGTCAACGAGCCGGGAGTGATCGGTCTGCTTGCTTTTCGGCCGGGCTGGCCGGCGATGATGAGAACCTACTGGCGGAATGAAGAGACCTACAAGGGGAAATTCAAGAACGGCTGGTACCTGCCCGGCGACCGGGCCCAGATCGACGGCGATGGCTATTTCTGGTTCATCGGGCGGGACGATGACATTATCAATACGGCGGGGCACCTGGTCAGTCCGTTCGAGGTGGAATCGGCCCTGCTGGGTCACCCGGCGGTCGCAGAATCGGCGGTTGTCTCCAAGCCGGATGAGATCAACATGGAAGTGGTCAAGGCCTTTGTGACCTTGAAGCCCGGCTTCAGTGTGTCAGAGGAGCTGGAGCTGGATATCATGAACTTCATCCGCAAGAAACTATCGTCCCTGGCGATGCCGCAAGAGATCGAGTATGTCAGCTCGCTGCCGAAGACGCGCAGCGGGAAACTCATGCGCCGCCTGCTGCATGCCAAGGAATGGGGCGAGGAAGTGGGCGATACCTCGACGCTGGAAAACGATTAGCCGAAGCCGCCAGCGTGGCGGCAAGAGGAGAAGCAAATGGAAGACATCAAAGATCTGAAGGACGCCATTCTGAAATACGTCATCGAGGAATACGCTGAAGAGGATGACAAGATCACCTACGATACCCCACTGATCTCAGGCGGCCTGGTGGATTCGTTTTCCATGGTGTCCCTGAAGCGCTTCCTGGAGGTCAGGTACAAGATCTCCATTCCAGACGCGGACGCCTCGCCGGAAGCATTCGACAGCGTCAGCAAGATCGCCGACCTGGTATCGCGCTTCACCACCTGAGACGAAGCTCCTCGAGCGGGTCTCGAGTAGCCAAGACCATTCAAGAGCCCTCATCTCCGTCTGCACGTCATTGGAGTACCTGATGAAAGGAGAATCCAATGAGTTACAGTGAGCGCGCCCGGGAGATCTATCAAAAGGAACTGGGCGGCATCCGCGACGCCGGTTTGTTCAAGCAGGAACGATTCATCCATTCACCGCAAGCCGCCGATATCGAAGTCGAATTCCCGGCGGGGGCGGACATCCAGAAAGTAATCAATGTCTGTGCCAACAACTACCTGGGGCTCTCGAGCCATCCGGAGGTGCTGAAAGCCGCACACGAGGGCTTGGATACCCGTGGGTACGGCATGTCCTCGGTCAGGTTCATTTGCGGGACACAGGACATCCACAAGGAGCTTGAAAGGGTCGTGACCGATTTCCTCGGCACGGAAGATACGATCCTCTTCCCCTCCTGCATGGACGCCAATGCGGGCGTCTTCGAGGCGCTCCTGACCAAGGACGACATCATGATCTCCGACCGGCTGGTCCACGCCTCCATCGTCGACGGAATGCGCCTATGCAGCGCTGAACGGGACACGTACAAACATGGAGACATGGAGCACCTGGAGAAGAAGCTACAGGAATTCAAGGACAAGCGCCTGCGGGTGATCATCAACGATGGCGTCTATTCGATGGATGGGGACACCGCGAAATTGGATGAGATCGTCAGACTGGCCGAGGCCTATGACGCGCTGGTCTTCGTAGACGATTCCCACGCTTCCGGGTTCATCGGCAAAACGGGACGGGGCACGCACGAGAAATACGGCGTGATGGGGAAGATCGACATCCTCACAACCACGTTTGGCAAGGCCCTGGGAGGGGCTTCGGGCGGATGCGTTTCAGGCCGGAGCGAGATCGTCGAAATGTGCCGGCAAAGAGCACGACCCTATCTCTTCTCCAACGCCATGGCGCCCGTGATCATCTCAGGCGTGCTGAAGGCCTTCGAAATACTCAAGCGAAGCACGGCATTGCGCGACAAGCTGGAGGAGAACGCACGCTACTGGCGAAACGGTCTCACCGAAGCCGGCTTCATCCTGAAGAAAGGCGACACGCCGATCGTCCCGGTTATGTTTTTCAACGCTAAGCTGGCCCAGGATTTCTCCAAGGACCTGTATGCCGAGGGTGTCTACGCCATCGGTTTCTTCTTCCCGGTGGTGGCGAAGGGACAGGCCAGAATTCGAACTCAGCTGTCGGCAGGACACGAAAGAGCACACCTCGACAAGGCACTGGCTGCGTTCATCAAGGTTGGAGAAAAGTATCACATTCTCGGCAAGACGGAGGCGCAGATCATCGAGATGTATGGGATGTAAGTACAAGTGTTTTGATACAATTACAAGCATCTCCTGACAGAAGGGAGATGCCTTTTTCTTTTCGACGGTGCTGTCCCGATCTGAGAGGTGCAGGATGTCCGCCCAGTTGGACTGGCTCGAAGACGACATTCGATCGCTAAAAGAGCTGGGGTATTACAACAAGATCAGGACCGTCAGTTCACCCCAGGGATCGCGGCTGGTGATCGACGGCAAATCGGTCCTCAATTTCTGCTCCAACAATTACCTGGGGTTGGCCAACCATCCCCGCCTGACCGCGGCTGCCAAGGATGCCATGGAGAAACACGGCCTGGGCCCCGCGGCCGTGCGAACGATCGCGGGGACGACCGACCTGCACGTGCAGCTCGAGAAGCGCCTGGCGAGCTTCAAAGGCGCGGAGGATGTGATCACCTTCCAATCCGGCTTCAACGCGAACCTGGGGACCATCGCTGCGCTGGTCGGCAAGGAGGACGTGATCTTTTCAGACCGGCTCAACCACGCCTCGATCATCGACGGCTGCCGCCTGTCCGGCGCCCGCATCGTGGCCTACGAGCACAACGACCCGGCGGCGCTGGAGGCTGCGATCAAGTCGAATGCCGGCAGCTACCGCCGCGCCCTGCTGGTCACGGACGGGGTGTTCAGCATGGACGGCGATATCGCCCCCCTGCCCGCCCTCTACGAGGTGGCGAGGAAACACGGCCTGATGTTCATGGTGGATGACGCGCACGGCGAGGGCGTGCTGGGCAGGGGCGGGCGCGGCATCGTAGATCACTTCGGCCTGCACGGGAAGGTGGATATCGAGGTTGGGACGCTATCCAAGGCCTTCGGAGTCATCGGGGGCCTGGTGGCGGGCGACAGGATCATCACGGAATGGCTGAGGCAGCGCGGGCGGCCATTCCTATTCTCCTCGGCAGTCACCGCGCCGGCGGCCGCGGCCTGCATCGCTGCCATCGACATCCTGGAGGCCTCCACGGAATTGGTAGACAAGCTGTGGGACAACACGCGGTTCTTCAAAGCCGAGATGAAGAAGCTCGGATTCGATACCGGTGCCAGCGAGACGCCGATCACACCCGTGATGCTGGGCGATGCGCCACTTGCGCAGCAATTCAGCAAAGAGCTGTTCGAGAACGGCGTGTTCGCCATGGCCATCGGATATCCGACCGTGGCGAAAGGCAAGGCCCGCATCCGGGCCATGATCTCAGCCGCGCACGACCGGGACGACCTGGGCCAGGGCCTGGAGGCCTTCGCCAAGGTGGGCAAGAAGCTCGGCGTGATCCATTAGTTCACGTCCCGCCGACGCCATGGGGCAGGGCCAAAGGGCGGGATCGGGCTGGAGCGGGCGCCAAGGGAAGGCGGGGCATCCAGAATCATGACATTCGTCCCTTTGCGCTGCCCGCCCGATTGGGTATCATTTTTGTATCGGCGCCAGAACCTCAAAGTCGTAGCCGCGACTATCCCCCACTCAGCGGTCTAACTCAAGTACGACAGGCGGCCTCAATTCTAGGACTGAGGACTGTATGTCGCATGCGTTCAATCCACTGCTGAACGAGGTCCTGCATCACACACACAGTGTGATCCGCACGGGAGCGCCCCAGGTCTTCCGGCGCCTGCAGGTTGACTGCTGGGCGTCCCGGTGAGGGGGATACCACACCCATGAAGAATCCGACTGGGCGAGCACAGACAGGAACCTCCCACCCCACAGCACGAAGTGAAAAAACGACCGCCGCGCTGTCGTCGGTCGTCGCTGCCGTTGGGCTCACCTCGTTCAAGATCGTCATTGGCCTGCTGACCAACTCCCTAGGCATTTTGGCCGAGGCAGCGCATTCCGGCCTCGACCTGATCGCAGCGCTGATGACATTCTATGCCGTGCGCGTCTCCGACAAGCCAGCTGATCGCGAGCATCCTTTCGGGCACGGCAAAGCGGAGAACGTCTCCGCCCTGTTCGAGACGCTACTCCTGCTGGCAACCTCTGCCTGGATCATCTACGAAGCCCAGCATCGTCTGACGGGCCCGCAGGTCCATGTCGAGGTTTCGGTCTGGTCGTTCGTGGTCATGGGGACGTCCATTATCGTGGATGCGACCCGGTCGCGCATTCTGCGGCGGGCGGCCAAGAAACACCATTCGCAGGCCCTGGAGGCGGATGCACTCCATTTCTCGACCGACATCTGGTCCTCCAGCGTCGTCATCCTCGGCCTGGCGCTCGTGCTCGTCAGCCGCTCCTTCCCGGATCTGGCATGGCTGGAAAAGGGCGATGCCATCGCCGCGTTGGTTGTGGCGCTTATCGTTATCGTCGTAGGGGGCCAGTTGGGCGGGCGCTCGGTCCAGGCTCTGCTGGATGCCGCACCGAAGAACGGCGAGTACGACATGATCCTGAAGGAGGTCAGCAGGATCCGCACGGTGACCAACGTGCACGCTTTGCGCATCCGCTCATCAGGTGCCCTCTGGTTCGTCGATCTGCATGTGACCATGGATGGCAATATCACGCTGAACGAGTCCCACCGTGTGACCGAACGGATCGAAAAGAAGGTCCACGACATACTGCCTCTCTCCGACGTGACGGTGCACGTCGAGCCGATGGAACTCGCCGAGGACTGAGACGATCCAACAAACAAAAGGAAACCGGGGCTTGAAGCTCCGGTCTCTTCTGATGTCGGAGGGTCGTTCCAGACTAGGTCGGGAAGGATTTCGACCGCGGCATCCAGGTCCGGATAGACCGGGATGTTATTCAGAAATCCGGCAATGTTCAGGACGTAGTAGATATTGGCGGGTGCGGCTGCCAGCTTGAAGTAGGCCGACTTGTACGGCTCGCCGTGTTTGGCTTGCTCCCAAGCGTCGATCTCGGACTTGGGTGTGAACATCTTGTACATATTGTGCAGGGCGCCCAAGCCGGCACTTGTGATCATTTGAAGTTTCGAGAGGTCGATCAGCAGGAAACGCGTCCCGGCGGCCTGCTCGGCGCGGGCGACGCCCATCAGGCTTTCTTGAGTCTGGCCATCGAGCTTGCCCGCCAGGTGCAGAACCTTCACCCGGCCTTCAGTCTTGGTGATCGTGAGGCTGTCGGTCATGTATTATTCCCTCGAGTTGAGCTGTAGTCTGCGGATTATAACCGGCTTTGAGCCGCGCCCACTGTCAATGGATGATTGGCAGGAACGCCTGCTATACCGTGGCAAACGCGCGGACGGGAAAGGTGCCCACGCCTTTGAACTTCGGCGGTATGGCACTAAAGCTGAAACCTGAGTCGGGGATATCCCCCAAGTTGCACAGGTGCTCGACGATCAGGATGCCTGACCTCAGGAGAGTGGAATGGACGGGCCGGGATCCGCCGCGGGTGTCGTCGATGTTCACCGAGTCGATGCCAACCAATTTGACGCCGCTATCGCGCAGATATTCGGCGGCGTCCTGCGTGAGGAACGGGTGATTCTCGAAGTACGCCTCGGTAGCCCAATGCGTATCCCAACCGGTGTGCACCAGCACGGCCAGATCCTTGAGGTTGCGATTCCTGAAACGATCTGCGCCAACCGCCAGACCTTCACGGTGATCGGCCCGAATGACGATCGCTTCCAGGCCTGCAAAGCGCTCCAATCCGACCTCGGACAAGTCCTCGCCGTCGGCGTAGCGATGAAAAGGGGAGTCCACGTAGGTACCAGTGTTGGCGACCATGTCGATTCGGGCGATCTGGAACTCCGTGCCGGGCGCATAGCGCTCGCGGGAGGCCTCGCGGCTAAGGTAGTCGCAGATGACCGGCGCGGGCAGTCCCTTGTAGGTGACGAGGCCATCGTGAACCGTGTGACTCAGATCCACAAAGTGTGGGACCGCTGAGGGCCCGCTCTGGGGTCCGCGCTTGTGCGGCTCGCTGATGATTTTCTTGTTCCGAACGCGCACGCTCCCTACCATCAACAGGCGCATGTCGCGGACGATGGCATCGGCAAGTTCGTGGTCGGAAATATCGTCCTCCGGGATATCCAGACGGAAGTCCCTGCCCTGCAGGCCCCCGCCGTTGGTAAAGTCAATCTCGAAGTCGAACTTGACACGATTATCCATTTACTACTCCTGTCCTCTGCGCCTGTAACCTGCTTTCATCGCTAGTCACCGTTCAAGCCTTCCCACTCTCCGAGTTTCGCATCCATCTCGGTCTGCACGCGGGCATACTCCTGTCCGAGGCGGCGCACCTCCAGTGGATCGCTGGGCGGATTCTCAAGCAGCGCACCCAGTTCCCCCAATTGCTTCTCCAGCCCGCTGATGCTGTTCTCGATCTCCTGCAGCCGGGCGACCTTGCGCCGTTCGTCCCTGGTCGTGAGGTTGCGGGCCCGCTTGGACGCGGGGTGCTGCGAACTCGGTGCGGGCCAGCCGCTTCTCGAGATCGCCGCGGCTTCCTTTTCCCGCTCCTCTTTCATTTGAGAGTACGTGCCGCGGAACACCGTCAAATGCAACTCTTCCGGATCGATCTCCCAGATCTGGGTCGCCAACACGTCGACCAGGTACCGGTCGTGGGTCACAAGCAGGATCGAGCCCTGGTAGGCATCCAACACCGCCTGGAGCACCTCCTGCGACGGGATGTCCAGGTGGTTGGTGGGTTCGTCCAGGAGCAGCAGATTGGTATCCTGCAACGCCAGCTTGGCAAGGGCCAGCCTGCCGCGCTCGCCTCCCGAAAGCATGCTCACCCTCTTGAAGACATCGTCGCCTGAGAACAGGTAGCGGCCGAGATAGTCCCGGCCCTGATACGGAAGCATGCCGCGCGAGGCCGACAGGACCTCGTCCAGCACGGATTTGTCCGGATCCAAGCCCTCGTGCGCCTGCGCGAAATACCCGATGTGCAGGCTCGCGCCGAGCACCACCTCGCCCGAAAGCGGATTGAGCTGTCCCAGGATCGTCTTCAGGAACGTTGACTTGCCGGCACCGTTGGGCCCGATCAGCGCAGCGCATTCGGTGCGCCTCAGCTCGATATCGGGCACGCGGAACAGCAGCTTGCCCGGATAGCCGACCTCGAGGTCGCGGGTGCGGATCACCAGGTCGCCCGAGCGCCGAGTCGAACGCAGGTGCAGGCCGAGGTCGGGGATGGCACGCAGCGGAGGTCGCAGGCCGCGCACACGGCGCTCCGCTTCCTCAACGCTGAACGGACTGGTGGTCGTGTCCACATCCAGCCGCGACCAATTGGTGCTGACCACCGCGTCCATCCCCACCTGTTCGATGGCCTGGACGATGCGGGTCAGCCGCCGCAGCTTGCCCTTGGCCTGCTGCACATTCTGGCCGGAAATGTTCTTCTTGATGTATTCCACGTCCTTGAGCAGCTTGCCTCGCTCAAACTCAAAGACCTCCAAGCGATGATTCCAACGGTTCTCGCGTTCCCGCAAATAGGTGCTGTAGTTGCCGCGATAGAACTCGGAGCCGCTGCCGGCCATCTCCAGCAGGGCATTGCAGGCGTGATCCAGGAAGTACCGATCATGTGAGACGATCAGCGCAGCCCCATCCCATTGGCTAAGCGTGCCCTCCAGCCACTCCACTGCGGCGATGTCGAGGTGGTTGGTCGGTTCATCCAGCAGCAGGAGATCGGGACTGGATAGCAGGAGCCGCGCCAGATAAGCCCGGGTGCGCTGTCCGCCTGAGAGATGATCGAGAGGCAGCTTGAAATCGGCGGCAGCAAATCCCAAGCCGGTCAGGACCTGGTTGATGCGGACGTGATAAGAGTAGCCGCCGCGGCGCTCGAAGTCCTCCTGCAGCGGGCCATACCGACTCAGGGCCTGCTCGCGCACCGCTGGATCCGCCATTTCCGCCTCGAGGCGTTCGAGCTCATCCTGCCGGCGGATGAGGTCGGTGAAGACTGAAATGCAGGCGTCCCACACGGTCCCTTCCAGCTGAAAGTCGGCCTCCTGCGGTAGGTAGCCAATCCGCAGCGACTTGGCCCGGGTCACCTTCCCCGCCGAGGGCTCTTCGGCACCCACCAGGATGCGCAGCAGCGTGGTCTTGCCGATGCCGTTCGGACCGACGAGCGCGAAGCGGGCACCCTTCGCCACGGAGAAGGACACGTCGTGAAAGATGTCCTCCGCGCCGAAGGACTTGGAGACGCCTGCGACCGTGATCAGCGACATCTACTGCGATCCCCCGCAGAACAGGCCGTTCATGTAGGACTGCATCGCGTCCGAAAGGAGGAAGCCGGACTTGGCCATGGCAGCAAGGTTCTGACAGGCCTCCTGCTTGTAGAGTTTCTCGGTATTGATGCGGGTGGAGATGTCCTTGACCTGCTGCATGTCGCCCAGATAGGCTGCAGCCTGAAGGAAAGGCATCCATTCGACCTGGTCATTGGGATGGAGGCCGCGTTTGGCAACTTCGGCGGCCAAGCCCGCAACGTCGCTCCAGTTTCCCAGCTGGGCAGCGAGCGAGGCCTTCTCGAAGTAATAGCACCAGCCGTGAGCGGGCTCAGCACCAAACAAGGATGCCGGGAGGTCTGCGAGTTGGGCGAGAGAGTTCACGTCATCGATTCGGGAGGCATAGGCGATGCTGTGGAGTGCGGGATCGTCAGACACTGAGAAGATGGGCGAGCGTCCATCGATCACGTGGACGCAGGCGTCCGCTGCCGGCTGGCTGAGGATCAGCACCTGATCGTAGTTGAGGGTCATCGTGTGGGCCCGATATGGACTCTCCACTGAATCGTGGCCCAGCAGGATGTCATTGAAGCTCTGGTTATCGACGGTGAGGGCTGAGATCGGGGCCGTGACCGGGATCAAGGCTTGCGGGCTCCTGAAGTATATGTAATCCGCCGGGCCCCAGACGATATCGGTATCGTCAGCGTAATCGAGGCCGGGGTAGTAGGCAAGCAGAGTCGTGTTGGGAGTAAGCGAGGGCGCGCGCCAGGCCATCTGCTGCCAGAAGTTCGAGATGAGGCGCTCTTCATTTGCAGCGTTGGCTCCCAGTCCCTGGTGAGTAAGTGCGCAAAGCAGGATCAGGACGCCCATGGTCAGCGCCCGGACCTTCAAATCCGATATCAAGGACGCCAGGCCGGCAATCAGCAATACCAAGCCAAGGGAAGCCGGCAGCGCGTAGTGCGAGAAGCTGGGGAAGGATATCTCCCGGTTGGCTACGATCACTGGGATGATCCCGAGCACCAGCCCCGCCCCGCCCAACCAGATGGCCTGGATGGACCAGCCCTTATCCGCCGCGCCCCGCGTGCGCTCATTCCTGGTGGAAGACAGCAGGAACCAGCCGGCGATCGCGGCAACGATGGCGAGAAGCAGGCCGAGCATGATCTCCCGCAATGGATTCGAGAAGAAGGTGTCCATCAGCGGGATGACCCAGGCGCCGAACGTCACGTTGATCAGACTGAGCACGAAATTCGACAGCCAATGCAGCCCGGTCGAGACCGGGTCCGCGAGCAGACCGCCGAGCTGCGCGCCCAGGTTGGTGGCCTTGCGCTGGCTGCTGAAGATCAGGAAGCGCCAGATGAAGAAACCGGCGGGGATGATCAAGTAGATTAGCCAGCGCCGCAGAGCAAGCACGAGGTTCCCGGCGAGGCTGCGAACCTTACCCGGCTCGATCGATAGGTACACGAGGAGGAATCGAACGACCTCGATCCCTGCCGCGTATTCCACCAGGGCGAGATAGAGCCAGCCTGTGAGGACCGCGGCGATGATCCAGGCAACTTGCCGAATCGACGTGCGCGCCCGCAGGGCTCGCAGGGTGAGGCACAGCGACAAGACCATAAGCGCCGCGCTCGCTACCATAGGCTGGTACTCAATCCCGGAGACCCACCAGGTGAAACCCGGATAGAGCGTGAACAGCAACCCGGCCGCCAGCCCCGCCTGCCGCTGGCGAGGCCAGAGCAGCGCGAACAACCAGACAACGCCGAATCCCCCGACCAGCCGCCAGAAGTACATCATCAGGTGATAGGGCAGCGGCGTCATCCCAAAGAGTGCGTAGTAGATCTCAAAGAACGGGCCACGGGCGGGCCGGTCGCTCGCAAACAGCGCCCGGAAAACGCCGGCGGGTCCCACCAGGGCGTCGTAGGCGTAGTACCAGTCATCGCGGTAGTAGGTCAGCCGCAGCGCGTTCGGCAGGTAGGTTAGCGCGGCGATGAGCGCGAACAGCAACAGTCTCTTCCAGCCGCGGTCGATTAGTCTATTCAGCATTGGAATCTTCGATTGATGTTGCCCGGGAACGGAACCTGCATGCACAATGTCGGGCGGAGCGCATCCCCAGCCGGCGTCGTCTGCCCGTGCATCAAGCGGTCAGCCGGTGAAGAACTGCAGCGCCATCCTGAGACGTTCCCCGAGGTCCTCCGAGGCGTCCTTCGGCAGGGATTGGATCGCGGACTGGGCCTCGACCACGGAGTAACCAAGAGCGGTGAGCGCCGCCAGGACCTCGCTGTCCTTGTCGGACATCGCCGCGACCCTCGCCAGCGCGTCCGATGGTTTGAGCCGGTCATGCAGATAGAGGATGATCTTCTGGGCGGTCTTCTTGCCCACGCCCGGCACGCGGCTCAGAATGTCGCTTTCCTCGGCATACACCGCGTGCTGGACCGTATCCAGAGTCAGCGCAGAGAGTACGGCTAGCGAGACCTTTGGTCCGACCCCGTCCACGCCCAGCAGCATGTTGAACAGGTCGCGCTCGGCCTGCAACTCGAATCCGTACAAGGTCAGCGCATCTTCACGGACCACGAGGTGGGTATAGAGCAGGACGGCCTCGCCGACCTTCATCCGTCCGCGCAGCGGCGCAGGGACAAACACGCGCAGCCCCACTCCGCCGACCTCCACGACAAAGGCGTGATCCTCGATCTGGACGATCTCACCACGCAGCGTTGCGATCATGGGTCTATTTAACCACAGATGGATGCGGGCAAACCAAGATGCGCCCCGGGCTAGTATTTCCGGGTATGCAGGTGCGTGATCGCGATGGCGAGGGCATCGGCAGCGTCGTCCGGCTTGGGGATCTCCGGGAGAAGCAGCAGCGTCCGCACCATCTCCTGAACCTGGTGCTTGTCGGCGGAACCGTAGCCCGCCACCGCCTGCTTGACCTCGTTGGGGGTGTACTCGGCGACCTCGAGCCCAGCCTGAGCCAAAGCCAGCAGCACCACTCCCCGGGCCTGGCCCACGCCCATCGCGGTCGAGACATTACGCTGAAAGAAGAGGCGTTCCACCGCGCACGAATCCGGATGGTGCGCCGCCAGCAGCTCCTTCAGGTCGCCATACAGCATCTTTAGGCGTTCATGCGCGGGGGTGTGCGGCGGCGTTACGATCACGCCGAAGGTGACCGCCTCGAGGTTCCCAGCCGGCGTGAGACGCACCAGTCCGTAGCCGGTTGTGGCGGTACCAGGATCGATGCCCAGCACTAGCGGCAATTCAGCTCCACCAGGAGAAGAAAAGGAACACAAAGGCCGACCCTGTGTTCCCGGTTGCTCTGTTTTCGGTGTCCCACCCCTGATCGTCGAACGGGGGCTTAGGCGGTCTCGAGCGCGGCCAACGCCTCTTCCGACATCTTCAAATTGGAGAAGACGTTCTGCACGTCATCCAACTCTTCGATCGTTTCGATCGCCTTCATCACGTGCACCGTCTGGTCCACGTCCAGCTCAAGCTCCTGTTTGGGCACCATCCGCAGGCCGGCCTCGTCCGGCTGGACCTTGGCGGCGTGCAGGCGGTCGGCGATGTCCTTGAAGGTGTCGACCGGGCCGATGATCTCGATCGTGCCGTTGTCTTCCAGCACGTCGTTGGCGCCCGCCTCGATGCCAAGTTCGAAGGCCTTGTCGTAGTTCATGGCAGTGGACGGAAAGGCGAAATAGCACACGCGGTCGAACTGCCAGCTCACCGAGCCGAGCTCGCCCATGTTTCCGCCAGCGTGCGTGAGCGCGTGCCGCAGCTCGGCGACCGTGCGGTTGCGATTATCGGTGACGCACTCGATCATCACCGCCACGCCGCGGGGGGCGTAGCCTTCGTACGAGACCTGCTCGAAGGCGGCCGCGTCCTTGTCCTCGCCCGTACCGCGGCGGATGGCGCGTTCGATGTTGTCTTTGGGCATGTTCTCGGCGCGGGCCTTGTCCACAGCCAGCCGCAGCCGGAAGTTACCGTTCGGATCACCGCCGCCCTCGCGGGCAGCCATCACGATCTCGCGGGTAAGACGGGTAAAGACGGCTCCGCGCTTGGCGTCGGCAGCGCCCTTCTTGCGCTTGATGGTCGACCACTTGGAATGACCTGACATTGGGACTCCTTACCAAATCACCAACGTGGGAGAACGCACGCCAGTTTGCCGATTATACCATCCGGCACTAAGGGGTCGGCTCCGCCTCAGCCGCAAAGAAACCAACGCCCATGGCGCCCGGGCCGCCGTGCACGACGATGGCCGGCGGCAGCTCATAGATCGGCACCTCGGTCAGGTTCATCCGGGCTTTGAGATCCTCGGCGAGCCCGCGGGCTTCGTCCTCGGCCGCGACCTGAATCACCGAAAGATAGGATTCGGGTGACCTCGGACACTGGCACTCGACGATCTCGGCCAGCCGCGCCACCGAGCGGCGGCGCGTCCGCTGCTGCTCATAGGGTTGGGCCTGCCCGTCCTTGATCATCAAGATGGGCTTGATCTGGAGCAGCTCGCCAAGCAGGGCCTTTGCGCCCCCAATCCGTCCGCCTTTCGCCAGGTACTCCAGCGTGTCGACCACAAAATATAGCCTGCCGCGAGGGATCATTTCCTTGAGCTTGCTTTCGATCTCGTCTGCACACTTGCCGGCTCGGGCCATCGCTTGCGCCACCAGCACCAAGGATCCAAGGTTGCAGGAGACCGTTTGGGTGTCGATGACCCGGACTTCCAGGCCGGGGAAGTCCTCCGCCGCAACCTCGGCTGAACGCACGGTCCCGCTGAGCTTGGCGGACGGCGCCACGACGATGACGTTTTCCTTCTGTTGCTGCGCGAGTTGGAAGATGGGGTGGTAGAGTGTGAGTTCGGGCGCGGCGGTCTTGGGAAGGGTCGGAGAAGCCTTCAGCTTCTCCAGGAAGGTCTTGGTGTCGAGTTCACCGTCGTCGCGATAAGCATGGTCGCCAAAAACGACCACTTGGGGCACGAATGGGATCCCTTTTTGGACAAGGAGCTCACGCGGCAAGCCGCAGGTTGTGTCCGCAACTATGATGGTCATGGCGCCCTCCTGTGTCGATCATACGGTATCCCCTACTCGATTCCTAGTGACACTCGTCCCTCTGAAAGTTCGCGGTCGTAATAGGCCTCCAGGGCCGGGCTGGCGCCCCGCAGCCCCGCGACGACCCGTTCCGTCCATAGCAGGTACTCGCGGCGCCGGTCCGATGACCAGTCCCTGGGCGGGGAATGGAGCAGGTCCCGCAGGTTGCAGCATTTGTCTGCCAGCGCGATCAACTTGGCCGCGGCCGACTTGTGCGGAGCATTGGCGATCTGCAGCCGCTTGCGCTCCGCCTTGTCAAGGCTCTTGTTGTCCGTCAGCTCGAGGACCAGCGACAAGACCTCGGGCCCAAAGCGGTCGCCAAGCTCCTCCCGGGTGGTCTCGGTGTCCTCGATCGTGTCGTGCAGCAGGGCGGCGACGATCACGGCGGCGTCGCGCACGCCGCCAACCTCCCACAGGAGCTGGGCGACCTCGATCGGGTGATCGATGTACGGTGATTGGGCCGCGTCCTTGCGGCGCTGGGAACGGTGCTTGTCCGCAGCGAAGTGAACGGCCTTGAGGAACAAGCCGGTCGGCTCGGAGAAGTCCATATGATTTCAGTCCGACGTCTGTCCCAGTGCTCTCTCCGCCATGTTGGAGCGCAGATCGTGGATATCCTTATCCACGGTGAGCAGTGCCCCCAGATAGAAGAGGAAACACATGAGCCAGGCGACGACGCAGACCCACAGGATGGCGTTGCCTTTCCCGTAGTGGACGGAGAGGAATCCGGCCAGGATGGGCGCGAAGGCCGCGCCGATATTCTCCATGAAGTACTCGACCGCGTTGGCCGTGGAGCGGACCTCGGGGACCGTCACATCGTACACAGTGGCCACCACATTGGGCGACGAAAGCGGCATGAAGATCGCCGTGAGCGCCATCCAAATGAAGAAAGTCGTCTGGTCTGCAACCGGCGTCTTGAGTGCCAGGGTCAGGAAGATGGCGCCCAGGATCACACCCACGCACGAGACCAGGATCCGGCCCTTGTTCGTGCGCTTGAACATCCAGTCGCCGAGGAAGCCGCCGAGGAAGTAGCCGCCTGCCAGGACAAGGATGACGGGCGCCATGGTCAGAAGCACCTCGTCGTTACTGTAGCCCCGGTCGGCCATCAGGTAGCCGAAGAAAAAGAAGGTGATGACGTTCCACGGGAAGATGCCTGCGAAGCCTTGCAGGAAGACGAACCACATCGTCTTCTTCCTGAAGATCTCGAGCGCCTCCTTCCACGAGAAATGGAACTGCCCCATTTCCTCCACGTTCTCGAACTCAGGCTCGGCGCGGCCGCGCGGGAGTTCCTTGACCCCAAAGTAGATCAGCGCCGCCACGGCCAATCCGAGCGAGCCGGTGATGTAGAAGGCCTGCCTCCAGCCGCCGATGAGGGCGCGATCATCAGCGCCATGACCATGCCGAAGAGATACCCGATGGGCTGGGCGAGCTGCAGCAGGCCGTAGATCCGGCCGCGCAAGGCCGGACCGAAATAGTCCGCAACGAGCGAATAGAGGCCCGGATAGGCGGAATCGTCGATGCCGGTGGTGGCCCGGGTAACGAGGAACGTGCGGTAGGTTGGAGCGATGGCGCTGATCCAGGTGGTCGCGCCCCAGATCACGGAAGCGAGGGACAGCAGCTTGGCACGCGGCATAGCGATCGTACAGAAAGCCCCAGATGGGATACAAGACCGTCCCGACGAGCAGCGCGCCGGAGTTGATCAGCCCCCACTGCTGGTCGTTGATGGCAAATTGCTTTTCGATCGTGTCCTGCATCGGGCCGATCATCAGGCGATCGGTTTGATGCAGAAGCATGAATATGAAGAAGATGACGACTACGAACCAGCGGTAATTGCTCCTGCCTCGCTTCATCCCCGGCTCCTTACCGCGATCTCAAGCTAGTGTATAACAGAACAATGGCGCAGTCAATTGAAAAGAAACGGCCTCCCACGCGGGAGGCTGTTAGTCGTTCAGGGGTCCGTTCGCCTATCGGTTGATCAGGAACAGGATGCCTGCGACGATGGCGCAGATGCCGGCGATGGTATTGATGATGCCACCGCCGAGGCTCACGCCCAAAAGTACGAGCCCAGCCAGGATCAGATAGACGCCAAGCAAGATCCATTTCAGACTGCCCATTTCAATCCTCCTTTTGATGAATACGTACAGGAATTTGCAGGAATCTGGCCTAAATATAACACCGGACCCCTCTACATGTCATGGTTTTCCTGGCCAGGAATCCCGCTGGCAAGGATCTCAATCGCCCTTTTATGCAGCGGCTTCCATTTCGGCCAGGGTCACGCCGGCCTGACGTTCGCCATATCGCACGCGTGCCGGCTGGTGTCTTAAAGACCCCAGTGCGCCTCCAATTAATGACAACGACCTCCCGCATGGGAGGCCGTCGGGTCTGCATAGTTGGCGAGACTATCGATTGATCAGGAAGATGATGCCGGCAACTACAGCATTCATCTCATGCTCTCCTTTGACTGGACGATGGCAAATCGACTTCCACCCAATATAACCGACGTAACCCACCCGGTATTACGGCCCGTCCCCGGCCTCCGCCTCGTCGGACATCAGCTTGGCGGCGAGCTGCTGCAGGGCGTCCGCCTCGGTGGCGTCGACATTGGAGGCCTGCCAGTACTGGGCAAGCAAATCGAGTGGTGAAAGGCCGCTCACGGTCTGGTCGGCAGGCAGCCGCACGCGGGCTTCGGTCTGCGGGCGCTTGACAAGATGAAACTCGAACGCTGCCTCCGCGTGCTGCCGCAGGGCAGCCTCATCGATCAGGGCTTCGTATTCGCGCGGGTATTCGACTGTGAGCTTGACGATCGCGCCTTCCAGTTGACCCGGCGGCGGAAGCACAGCTTTGATCCGGTCGGTCACGTTCTCGCTGGAGGTCTCGACCGCGCCGGGCGCCGGCTGGATCACTGCCTTGCGCTCAATGAACGGGCGGGCACCGGTTAGTTTCATCCAATGCACCTGCGTGCTGCCCCGGGTCACGTCCGCGAAGACAAAGTACCGGTCGTCGGCCGCCTCGCCAAAGTCCACGCGTTCGATCGAGCCGGGGTAGATGACCGGCGGCTGGCGCCCCTCGTTCAAGTCCTGCGGCTTGTGAATGTGGCCGAGGGCCACATAGTCAAGGCGTGGATCGCAGACCAGCGACGTCGGCAGGACCAGGTCGGAACCCAACATCACCATGCGCTCAGAGCCGTAGCGGGCACCCTGCACCGAAGCATGCGCGGTCAGGATAACGGGCAGCAACTCATCCACCTGGTCGAGCCATTCATTGGTCTGATCGACGATGATGTTCTCGATCTGTGAGTTGATCTCGAGCGCGGTCCGTGCCGGTCAGGCCTCGCGAGGCCATGATCCCGGAGCGGGAGACCCAGGGCCAGGCGATCACCTGGGCGGGGAGATCCCACAGGTCACGCGGCTTGAGCAGTTCGGGCTTCGCAAGGACGCGCACGTGCGGCACCTGGAGGGTATCGAACTCGTGGATCGCGTGCGCTCTGCCGGCCGCCGGCGAGAGGTCGTGATTTCCCACGAGCAGCAGGGTCGGGATGCGTGCCTGAGACAGCCGGATAATCCGCCGGCCCCACTCGCGTTGGAATGTCGGTGCAGGCGCCCGATCTTTGTAGGCGTCGCCTGCAAAGATGACCAGGTCCACTTTCTCGCCGATCGCGGCGTCGACAATCGTGTCCAGGGATTTCAGGAAGTCCAGGACGCGCAATGGAAGGCCCGATTCGGGGTCGTGGCGGCCATAGTTCGCCATGTCGATGTGGGCGTCGGCGAAGTGAAGGAGTCTCATGATCCGTGCCTGCGACCGCTGCTTTCGGGGCTAAGCCCCGAAAGAGCCTTCGTGTCTATGGAACTCCCCATTGCTGCAACTGTGCCAGGGCCGCCTGGAAATTCTTGTTGTAGTAGACGGCTTTCTGCACATCGCCGATCGCGGCCGTGCTCTTACCGATGGCGTATTCGGCCAGGCCGCGCCAGTACAGGCTCTCCTCGAGGGTCGGCTGCCCGGAGGTCTTGTCCAGTGTGAAGTTGGCCAGATTAAGCACGTCCTGGTAGCGCCCGCTGTAGTAGTAGGCCCAGTACGGGCCAGTCTGATACCACATCATCCGCCACGGCCGGGTGCTGTAGTTGGGGTCCAGGGTCGCATAGATGGAAAACGCCTGGTCATACGAAGTAGCCGCATCGATGTATTGCTGCAGGACCACCTCGCTTGAGCCCCGTGCAAACCAGTCAAAGAAAAGGGGTATGCCGGTCGCCGTCTTGATATCGAGGTTTGCCAGGTCGAGGGCGTGCTGAGCAGCCCAGCGCGAGTCCGCATAGGAACCCAGCAGGCTCATCACGTCGCTCTCGCGCTCCGCCGGGTAGACCACCAGGAACACACGATCGAAGGCGCGCCAGCCCTGGGTGAAATCATCGTAGCCCACGTGATAGTTGGGGCCTTTCAGATACGAATCCTGAACCAGCAGCGTCTGGGCGATGTCATCGTAACCTGTCACGAACAGATAGTGACCCATCCAGCTGGTCCGGTTCGTGGTATCGGTCTCGTAGATGCCTTTCTCGACCAAAACCGGATAGCCGTTGGCGACCATGGTCTTGAGCAGGTCGATCTCGCCGCCGTAGCGCAGCAGCGCGTGATACTGGGTTTCGTTGTTAACATAGTCGACCAGCTCGTAGGGCATGACGTTCTTGTCCGTGAATCCCCGGTCGACGAATGTCTTGGAGGGATCGTTCTCGCCCGGCTTGACAACTTTGGCGACGTCATCCCGATTGCCGCTCCAACCCCAGAACTTCAGGGCCATGGTCAGGTTGGCGATGGCGCAATAGTTCCAGCGGTCGCGCTGGTCCACATAGACGACGCCCGGCAGGCTGACCGCTTCGGGCAACAGCACGGCTGTAGCCGTCTGCGCGGAGGTCGGGCTGCCTTGCAAGGCCGTCGCCTTGGGCGTGGGAGAGGGCGTCTGGGTCAGGGCGTGAGCCTGCATCGTCGCCTTCACGATCGCATCGATCGCGGCTTGCTGGGTGGGAAGAAAGACCGCCTGGTCCGGGGGGTTGAAGTAGTACTTGATCTGCGTGCGGACGTCGTCCACGCGTCGCAACAAGCGATCGTGGACCGGCGGAAGGAAGTAGACGGCTGCGGCGATGGCGAGTGCGATGGGCGCCAGCGAGATGCGTCTGAACTTCTTAAACATTCGAGGGATTATACTGCCCCCGGCTTAACACCAACTAAAAGCAAGAAATGGGCAGCCCAAGTTTGGGCTGCCCATTTTGCTTTTCCTGTCTGAAATCTCACATGGATCCCGGCAGAGTCCTCTCCGGTCCCTATTCTTTCACTTCACCTTCGACCACATCGCCGTTGTCATCGCCGGGTCGTTTTCCCGAGGGGCCGCTATCCGCCTGACCTTCGGGCTGCGCCTGTCCCTGCGCATAGAGCTGCTGGCTCAAGGCGTGGAATGCGTTCTGGGCATCGTCGGTCGCCTTCTTGATGCGGTTGAGATCGTCACTCTGCGCTGCCTGCTTGAGGTCGTTGAGCTTGCCTTCGATCTTGGTGCGTTCGTCCGCAGGGACCTTGTCGCCGAGATCGCGCAGCGTCTTTTCGAGCTGGTAGGCGAGGTTATCGGCCTGGTTGCGAGCGTCGATCAACTCGCGCCGCTTCTTGTCTTCGGCTTCATGCTGCCGGCCTTCCTGCACCATCCGGTCGATATCGGACTTGTTCAGGTTGGTAGAGGCCGTAATGGTCACCTTCTGTTCCTTGCCGCTGGCCTTATCCTTGGCGGTCACGTGCAGAATGCCGTTGGCATCGATATCGAAGGTCACTTCGATCTGCGGAATGCCACGCGGCGCCGGGGGAATACCGTCCAGGCGGAAGCGTCCGAGCGACATGTTGTCGCCTGCCAGTTCACGCTCACCCTGCAAGACGTGGATGTCCACCGCGGTCTGGCTATCTGCAGCCGTCGAGTAGGTCTCGGTCTTGCGGACCGGAATGGTCGTGTTGCGCTCGATCATCTTGGTCATGACGCTGCCGAGCGTTTCGACGCCCAGCGAAAGCGGGGTCACGTCGAGGAGCAGGATGTCCTTCACCTCGCCGCCCAGCACACCGCCCTGGATCGCGGCGCCGACTGAAACCACCTCGTCCGGGTTGACGCCCTTGTTCGGCTCCTTGCCATTGGTCAGCTTGCGCACGAGATCCTGGACCATCGGCATGCGGGTCGCGCCGCCCACCAGGACCACCTCGTTGAGGTTGGCGGGGGTCATCTTCGCATCCTGGAGCGCCGATTCGAAGGGTCGCCGGCAGCGGTTCAGCAGATCTTCGGTCATTTGCTCGAACTTGGCCCGGCTGAGCTTCAGCTGCAGGTGCTTGGGTCCGCTGGCATCCGCCGTGATGTACGGGAGGTTGATCTCCGTCTCCATGACGGACGAGAGCTCGATCTTGGCTTTCTCTGCCGCCTCGCGCAGGCGCTGGAGCGCCTGGCGATCGCTGCGCAGGTCGATGCCCTGATCCTTCTTGAATTCATCCGCGGCCCAGGTCACCACGCGCTGATCCCAGTCATCGCCGCCCAGGTGAGTATCACCATTGGTGGACTTGACCTCGATCACGCCTTCGCCGACCTGCAGGACGGACACATCGAATGTGCCGCCGCCCAGGTCAAAGACCAGGATGGTTTCATCCTTCTTCTTGTCGAGCCCGTAGGCCAATGCGGAGGCCGTCGGCTCGTTGATGATGCGCATGACCTCCAGGCCCGCGATCTTGCCTGCATCCTTCGTGGCCTGGCGCTGGCTGTCGTTGAAGTACGCCGGCACCGTGATAACGGCCTGGGTCACAGGTCCGCCCAGGTATGCCTCGGCGTCAGCCTTGAGCTTGGCCAGGATCATGGCGCTGATCTCCTGCGGGCTGTATTCGCGACCGGTGATCGGGATCTTGACCCGCACGTCGTCCGCCGGCCCCTTGACCACCTCGTATGAGACCATCTTGCGCTCGACCTCGGTCTCCTCAAAATGCCGGCCGATGAAACGCTTGATGGAATAGACGGTGTTCTCTGAATTGACAACAGCCTGCCGCTTGGCGGTCTGTCCGACCAGGCGCTCTTGATTCTTGTTGAATGCCACGACGGACGGGCACAACCGCCCGCCTTCCGCGGTGGAAATGACCGTTCCCGAGCCGCCTTCCATCACGGAAACGACGCTGTTGGTGGTTCCCAGATCAATTCCAATGATTTTTCCCATGGCTCACACTCCTCGGATTCGCCTACTTGCCGTGCATGCGGAGAGAAATCAACTTGATGAGACGCGCCGGACCGTGCCGGCTTCGGCAAGGGCATTGACCTTTCCAGCATACTCGGCGTGTAAAAGAAAAGCGTTAACGGTTTGTAGAAATTGGGTGAGATTCGCCCCTATGGCATGTCCCCGACGATGGATCCGGCCCCGGGCCTACGGCTCGCCCACCTTCACCCAGTCGTAGAGGATCGCCGTCGGGGCGTCTTCGAACGAGGCGGCCGAGATGCCGACCTTGCCGGTCGTCAGGCGGTAGGTATTCTCCACGCGCTGGCGCATCTGTACGCCGTTGATGAAGGGCGTCAGGATATTCCCCTGGCATTGCAGGCCGATGTCATTCTGACCGGCCTGGATCTTTTCGGATTGAGAGCGGACAATGGGGGTATAGCGCACCACACCCGGCGCAACCCATTGACCGTACAGGAGCACATACGTCTGGTCCGGATACACATTGAGCTCGTACCAGCCGGTATTGGGGCCATAGCGACACACGATGCCCGCGGCGCCGTCCGTACTGCCATTGGTGACCCGCGGATCGACCCGGACGTCGGTGTAGGTCTGCGGACTATAGATCGCGTATAGCCATTGGTTCGAAGCGGTCAGGTCGAACCGCAGCAATCCGGAATTGATCCGGGGATCGGGAGCCGTCAACCCGTTATCGACCTGGACGAACGTCCAATAGCTCAAGCCTCCGTCAAATCTGTCCGTGAAGGTGCGCGGCGCGGGCCCCGCGGTCGACGTTGGCAACGGCGGCGTCTTCGAGGGGCTGACTGTAACGCTCGTCTGGGGGGAAGGCGACCCGCTTGGCGTGGGGACGACGGTCGGGGTGGCCGGGGCCGGCTGACAGGCCGCGCAGAACGCGACCAGAGCAAGCAAGGCACGCCCGGCGCGTCTGGGGGTCATACCCCGATTCTAAATTACAAAGGCCGCCCTCGGGGAGAGCGGCCGATCTACGTCGTGCAGGTCCTAGGGTTGGCTTATCTTCACCGAGTTCAAATTCAACACTCACCGGCACCTGATCTTCGGATGCGATGCCCACTCCCACTTTTCCCTTCCTGAAGGCAAAACGATTGTCTGTGTAGTCGCGGGTCTTGCTCCCGTTTACGTACAGGCTGATCTTGTTGCCCTTGCACACGAGGCCGTAGTCGTTGAACTCCTTGCCGGGTTTGATCTTGTTCGATCCGCCATCGGCAATCCGCGTGTATGTCCCGGATGCCTTTTCCACGGCGTACATCGCAAACAAACCGCTATTGGCGATGTTGACCAGGTAAAAACCCTCGTCGGAAGCCTGGCAGATCAGGAGCACGTCGTTTACATTTGTGCCCCGATTCTCCACATGGGCGTCAACGCGCACGTCCGTGTACTCATAGGGATCATAGATGCGGTAGGCGAGGAGGTATTTGTCTAGGCTGAAGGCCAGCCGTCCGTTTTCAACGTTGACCTTCACCAGGCTCAGATCTCCTTCCTCGCCATTCTTCTCCACCACCTGTGACCAATTTCCACTATCGCTGTTGAACTCCTCCGTGAAGTACTGCTCCGCGGCGGGCTGAGTTGGCTCCGCCGTTGCAGCCGGAGCAGCCGTGTCCGCTGGCGGCGCGGTATTCGCAGGCGCTGGCCCTGGCATGCATGCCAGGATCCCCATTAGAAGAACGCAGATTGCCGAAATTGCCCTGGACTGTTTCATTATGCACCCTCCCTGTGGCTGCAATGGAATACACTCGAATCAATAAATCACTATGCCCCTGCTGTCCAAAATATATCACGCTTAATGCAAAACGCACAGCAGCAAGCTGTGCGTTTCCAAGTGGAGATGGCGGGAATCGAACCCGCGTCCGAAAGATTCGATCACGGAACTCTACGAGCGTAGCCTGCCGAAGGTACTCACCGCAGGGATCTCGGCGGGCAGGTAACCCTGCGGCCATCTGCTTGTCTTTCGCGCATTTAGCAGAGTCATACGCGGCACTCCACCATTGTCTCGCCCGGTCCGTCCCCGGGTGGAGCACGGGGCCGGTGGACGCGGCCTCAACGAGGAGGCCGTACTGCCAAGATCAACGCTTATGCAGCGAGGGGCATGGCAGCATAGGAAGTGCTGTTGGCACTTGATTTTTTGCGCTGATTTTACGAGTTCGGCGCCGCTCGGCTCGCATTCCGGGACCAGCCTCTCCCGTCGAAGCCTGTCATCCCCGGAGATCGGGCTTTGTACCCGATCATGTTCGTATTATAGCACCCCCGCATTAGAATCCCGTCAGCGCCACTCTAGGTCGCCGAAACTTGCCTGTGCAATTACTTCATGCTACACTTCCTGCAGTTGGGCTGGAATGTCGGCGAAGATACTCATCATTGACGATGATCTGGATACCCTGAAGCTGGTGGGGGTCATGCTGCAGCGGCAGGGCTATGAGATTAGCGCGGCAGCGGACGGCCGCCAGGGCCTGGCCAAGGCCCTTACCGAGAAGCCCGATGTCATTCTGCTCGACGTCATGATGCCGGAAATGGACGGGTATGAGGTCGCGCGGCAGCTGAGGAAGAATCCGCAGACCCAGTCCACCCCCATCCTGATGTTCACGGCCAAGACGCAGCTTGATGACAAGGTCATCGGCTTCGAGGTCGGCGCCGATGATTACCTGACCAAACCCACCCATCCGTCCGAGTTGCAGGCGCATGTACGGGCACTGCTCGATCGTGCCACCGACCAGGCGGCGGAGTCGCCTGCGGCGCCACAAGCGCAGCCCGGGCGCGTCGTGGGCGTGATCGCGCCGCGCGGCGGGCTCGGCGTCTCGACGGTCGCATGCAACCTGGCCGGCGCCTTCTACAGTCGAACCCAGGCCGAGGTCATCCTGGCAGAATTGACGCCCGGACGCGGCACGCTCGGCATGGAACTTGGCACACCCAGTCCCCACGGATTGAACCGGCTGCTCTCGGGAAAGCCCACCGAGATCAACCGCGAGAAGGTGGAATTGGTCCTTGTGGCGCACGGCTCGGGACTGAAGCTGCTGCTCGCCTCGGAGAATCCTCGGGACGTATCGCTTGCGGCACAGGCCAGGCATTTCGCGGTCCTGGTTCCCTGTCTCGCATCGATGGCGCGTTATGTGGTTCTCGATCTGGGGTCGGGCCTGCCTCCGTACGTCGAGGGGATCCTTCCGCTCTGCAACGACCGCGTGGTGGTCACGGAAGCCTCCCCCAACACGGTGGGCCAGACCCGGATCTTGCTCGACGAGATCACCGCGCTGGGCATTGACCCGGTGAGCATCAGCGTTGTATTGAACAACCGCATGCGCTCGGACACGCAGATGCTCTGGACGGAAGTGCAGAAGTTGCTGGGGCATCCGCTGGCTTCCATCCTGATGCCGGCGCCGGAGCTCCTGATGCAGGCGGCCAGACTGCATATCCCTGCGGTGCTGGCCGAACCGACGAATGCCACGTCCCAGCAGATACTGAAATTCGCAGACGAGATCGTGGCGCAGGTGAAGGCCAAATGAGATCCCCCTGCAGGGACGGCAACATCGCCATCGCCTGCAACGCTCCAAGGCTCATCGATCCACATTTCGCGGCCGCAGAAGTCGCGGAAGAGGTATTGCGTGGCTGAGATCAAGACCGAACGTCTTGACGGGTATCGCAGGCTTATCGAGATCTCGCGCGACCTGGCCTCGACGCTCGACCTGAACGTTCTGCTCGAGCGCATCGTCCGGGCCGCGGCGGAGATCGTTCGGTCCGAGGCGGCCTCGATCCTGCTCTACGACAACCTGACCCGGCAGCTGTATTTCCAGGTGGCCACCAACGTGGACGAGCCCACCGTGCGCGGGGTCGTCGTGCCGATGGACGGCAGCATCGCCGGCTGGATCGTGCTCAACCGCAAATCGGTGCGCACGACCAATGCGCAGGAAGATCCGCGTTTCGCCGGTTATGCCGACGGGATGGACGGCCGGCCAATCCAATCGCTGCTAGGCGTGCCGTTGATCACCAAGAACAAAGTGGTGGGGGTGCTCGAGGCCCTTCACAAGGAGAAGGGCAAGTTCACAGAGGGCGATGAGTCGATGCTTTCGGTGCTGGGCGCCCAGGCGGCGGTCGCGATCGAGAATGCGCGCCTGTTCCAGCAGTCCGACCTGATCTCCGAGTTCGTGCACGAGCTGCGCACGCCCCTGGCTTCTCTCAGCACGGCCACCTACCTGCTGCTGCGGCCGGAGATGGCTCGAGAACAGCAGATCCAGATCATCCAGAACATCCATAGCGAGGCCATGCGCCTCAATTCGATGGCCTCCTCCTTCCTGGACCTGGCCCGCCTCGAATCCGGGCGGGTCCAGTTCCGCAAGACCGGCTTCAACCTGACCGACCTGCTCTACGAGTGCAAGGACGTCATGAATGCGACGGCCCAGGAGCAGGGCGTCGAGGTCCGGATCGAGGCTCCGGAGGGCCAGCCTCTGTGCGAAGCAGACCGCGACAAGCTGAAGCAGGTCGTCCTGAACCTGCTCAGCAATGCCATCAAATACAACCGTCCGCGCGGCACCGTCACGCTTAGCGCCGGCGCATCTGAGTTCGAGCTCATGCGTCACCGTCCAGGATACGGGCGTAGGCATCCCGGAG
Source organism: uncultured Chloroflexia bacterium (assembly GCA_963739265.1). Taxonomy (GTDB): domain Bacteria; phylum Chloroflexota; class Anaerolineae; order Anaerolineales; family Villigracilaceae; genus Fen-1038. Next base: position 45,452 of record CAVTZR010000004.1, on the reverse strand, counting down.
GAAGCGATCCCACACCTCTTTGAGAAGTTCTACCGCGTCCACGAGTTGGAGGCACTGATCGCCGGAACGGGGCTTGGACTCTCCATCTGCAAGGAGATCGTGCAGGGGCACGGTGGACGGATGGAAGTCAAAAGCCAACTGGGGGTGGGCACGTCATTCTCAGTGATCCTGCCGCGTTCCGGCAAGACCCAACCCAGACCATAAATGACACATCCCCCGGAGACGGGGGATGTGCTTCGATCTACCTTTCATGCAGCCGCACTGGGGCGCTGTGCGGCTCAGCAGCTTGCGGGATCGACGATCGTGATCCGGTCCTCCTTGTTCGGAATGATGCAGAGGAACTCGAAGGGTTCGTCGCCGAGGTTCTGGTAGAAGTGCACCGCCCCCTCGGGGATAAAGACCACATCGCCGGACTGCACCTCGTAGGCCTCGTCGCCGATGCCAATCTTCGCCCGCCCGCGCAGGACATACTGCTCGTGCTCGACCGTGTTCGTGTGGCGCGGCATTCCGCCGCCCTCCTGCATCACGAAGCGCCTCAGGGCGAAGTTCGGTCCCTCTTTGGAGGAAATCAACACCTGGATCGTCGTGTCCTGACCGGCTGGCACCGGTTTGGCTTCCACATCCGTCGCGTGCTTGACCGACATTATCGCTCCCTTCCAAGGCACAGCCCACTCAATGCGGCTGCTCCTCATAGACGAACAGCATCCGTTCGGCGTCCCCCCGCATGACTTTCTTCTCCGCATGAAAACCCACCCGCTCCGCCACCCGGACCGAAGGCTCGTTCTCCGGCTCGATCAGCGCGATCAGACGCCTTAGGCCCATCTTGCGGGTCGCATGCTCGCGCAGGGCCAGTGCCATCTCGGTCGCATAGCCCCTTCCCCATGCCGCGGGCACGAACACGTACACCAATTCAACTTCTGGCTGGCCCTCCGCTTCCTTATCCAGCAGCCCGCAGTATCCGACCACCTTGCCGCTGGATTTATCCACCACCGGCCACTGGTCATAGAGTAGTGGATCCTGATTGTCCGCGTCCTCGGCGAAGTTGTTCTCAAGCCACGCGGCGTCCCTCGGCCCGCCCATGAAGCGCGTCACTTCCGGGTCAGTCCACATGCTCACAAGAGCGGGGATGTCGCTTGCCTTCGTATTTCGCAGTACCCGACGTTGCGTCTCGATCCGAATGCGAGGCATTACTCTTTCCTGATGCTTCCCTGATGTACGCTCCACACTTGGGCCCTGTCCAGGAACTCCGGCGCGAACATTTTCGCGTCCGTGGCCGTCAGCAGGACCTGCTCGCTTTCTTCCACAAAGTGCAGCAAATCTGCCCGGCGCTGTAGATCGAGCTCCGCCATTACCTCATCCAGCAGCACCACCGGCGACTCCCCGGTTCGTTCCTTCATCCAGTCGACCTCAGCCAGCTTGAGGGCCAAGAGGGTCGTACGCACCTGCCCGCGTGAGCCGTAGTCGCCCAGGTCAGTGCCGTTCGCGAGGAAACGGAGCTCATCACGGTGAGGGCCGATGCTGGTCGCGCCGCGCCCAATATCGTCGCCGCGCAGTTGCCGCAGGCGGGCAAGGAAGCCGGCCTGGATCTCCTCCACCTTGATGCCGGAGCGGTCGACGTCGGTCGTGAGCTTCATGCCAAGCTGGCCATCCGGATTTGGCAGCGGGTCGTAGGCTGGCTGATAGTTCAGCCGCAGAACCTCGCGGCCGTTGGTCAGCTCGCTATGGATGCGCGCCGCCAGGCGCTCGATCTGGCGCAGCGCCTCGATGCGCCACTGGATGATCTGGGCGCCCAGCCGCGCCAGCGTCTCATCCCAGACGTCGAGCTGACGCGCCTCACCTCGTCCACCATCCCGGGCGGACGGATTCTCGCTGAGCGCCTTGAGCAGCGCGTTGCGTTGCGCCAGGGCTTGACCGTAGTCGTTGAGCACGCCGGCACAGGCGGGAACGGCCTGGGACAGCGCCAGGTTCACGTAGCGTCTGCGCTCCTCGGGCCCGCCCTCGATGATCTGGGACATCTGCGGGATGAAGATGACCGCGTTGAAGTGCCCCATCACGTCACCGGCCTGCTTCTTGACCCCGTCCAGCAGGACTTCCTTGCGCAGGCGCTGACCGTTGACCCCGGTCTGCTCAAGGATCAGCCGCACCTCGAGCCGGTGCTTCTTCTGACTGCGCTCGTACTCCGCCACCAGGCGGGCCACGGCCAGGGGGTTGCGCGCCTCCAGGAAGTTGACGAGCTGACGATCGGTGTGGGTTTGGAACGAGGTGAAGGAGGCCAGAAAATAGATGGCCTCCAGGACGCTGGTCTTGCCCTGGGCATTGCTGCCCACCAGCAGGATCACCCGCTTGGGAAGCTCAAGGTCCAGGCGGGCGAAATTGCGAAAGTTCGTAAGCGACAGGTGTTTGAGGTACATGACCCTGCTTTGAACAACATCCCCAACCTGTATTTCACAACTCGCCGGCGGACACAGGCGACCGCGGCCCTTACAAGCTCATTTCGAGCTCGATCTCGTCCCGCAAAGGGATCCCATTCTCACCGATCATTGGGATTCCCGGCTTGAGCTTGCGGGATTCATCGACGGCGCCACGCAGGACTTTCACGAGAGCAAAGCCCCGCCTCTGGTAGAAACCCAGCGCCCGCAGGTTATCGTTGGTGGTGCTGAGCACGACCCGACCGCAGCCGCGTCCACGTGCCTCGTCAAGGACCGCTTCGATCAACGCCGTCCCGATCCCCCGGCCTTCCTGCAAGCTGTCCAGCGAGATGATCTCGCACTCGCCGTCCCTGACGCAGTAGGTGACCACGCCGTCCCAGTCTTCGGTCACAAATCCCTGCAGCTGGTCGGGCCGGAACACTTCCCCGTGCACGATCATCTCATCGCCGGCCCAGTGCTCGACCCAGAAACGTCGCAGACGCGGCAGATCCCCCGGCGTCAGGCGGCGCAGCCCGCTCATCAGGCCAGCTTCTCGACCTCTTCGGGCTCAGGCTTCCAGACCCTGACCGCCCGGTCGGGAAAGACCACGCCGTTGACGTGATCGATCTCGTGTTGGAAGATGCGTGCCAGCCAGCCTTCCGCTTTGACCTTCATCGGCTGCCCGTGCCGGTTCTGCCCCTTGACCTGCACTATCGAGAACCGCTCCAGCTCGCCGACCAGTCCTGGGATCGACAGGCAGCCTTCCACCCCGGTGACCACCTCGGTCGAGCTCTTTACGATCTCAGGATTGGCCATCACGTAGAGCTTCGGCTTGACCGGTTTGCGGGCAGGCTGCGTTTCGGACGGCGTCCCGGGCGCACTGGCTGGACCCGGCCTAGAGGCAGCTTCTTCGTCTTCTTCGGGCGGCTCGGCATACTCGATCACGATCAGCCGCTGCGAGATCCCCACCTGGGGCGCGGCCAAGCCGACCCCCGGCGCCTGGCGCATGGTCTCGATCATGTCATCGACGAGTGTCTGCAAATTCTTGTCAAAGGTCGTGACGGGCCGCGCCTTGCGCCGCAGCACGGGGTCCGGCAGTGTCACGATGGTTCTTATTCCCATGGATCAGCACCTCAAAAAACGTCCCCCGATTTTACTCGCTTTTCAGGTCGTCCTCCGTTGAGCCGGCCTCATCCTGATGAAGCTCGGCCTCATTCTCATGATATGCCACCAGCCAGTCCGACATCCGCTCGCGTTCGGCCGCGGCCTCCTCCTCGCGTTGCTGGGCGACGCGGGTCTCACGCCGCCGGTCAATGTCGGTTTGCACGCCGGTCGGGTCGAGGACGTCATGGAAATCCAGGTGCGAAGCGCCAACCACGATGTAGACCGTCCCAAAGTTCAGCAGGTACCCGGCCAGGCCCACGCGGTCCGCCTCCGTGCTGAGGATGTTCTCGAGCGGCGCGGCGCGGCGGACCTGGGTGCCGAAGGGTTTCTTGTCGATATCGAGGATCTGGTCGGGCGTCACCTGATAGATGTCATTCCGCCAATCGAGGTATTGATAGATCCACCACAAGATGATCGGGACCGACACGATCGGCAGCGCCAGCATCATCGTGTCGATGGGCGGCGTCTTACTGACGTCGAAGAGCTGATCGCCCGGCGTACGAGCCAGCATGATCAGCCGCGCCACCATCCCAAAACCCAGGAGCAGCATCAACACCGTCGGCTGCCAGACTTGCTGCCACAGCACGAACCAGTGTTTGCGGTAAGTGATGGTCCCGCTGTCCTCGGTCCGGAGCTTGAACCAGTTGCTGGCGAGGCGGTTCAAGAGCGAGCGGCGGTAAAAGGTTGGTGTGACCGTACGGTCCACCTTCAGGGTTTCGTCCTGCTTGGTCTCCACCGTCAAGCCCATCTTCTGGCGTAAGATGTTGCGCATTGCTTCCTTTTCCACGCGCGAGGCCTGCTGCTTGGTGCGGGTCCATTGTTCCTCGACCATGTGCGAGGCCTGGTACGGATGTGCCACGTGACCGAAGGGTATCTTGCCGACGTAGGTTCGGACGATCACATTGCCGTAATCCATGATGCGGCCGATCTGGTCCGTCTCGACGCCCACCGAGAGCACGGTGCTCAAGGGCGCTTCCTGCCGGCTGTCATACAGGGCGATGACCTTCTCGAGCCAGATCACGCGCTGATTGGTCACGATGTAATAGTCATTGCCCCAGTCGATCCAGTTCCACACACCCCAGGCCAGGGACAGGAGGAATAAGAACCCGCCCCCGAAGATCACGAAAAAGGAACGCGTCAGAAAGAAGTAGCCAACCAGGAGGACAGAGACGATCAGGGCGATCATCGGCCCGGTCAACGCCTCGGCCAGCACGACCTCGTGCTTGCGCGCCAGGAAGTAGATGACTTCGTTTGGGGCCAGCCAGTCGAAATGCAACTTGCGCGCCAGCTTCCGGCCCGTAACGGAGGCGTCGAACTCGGCCTTCAGCCTGGGAAACTGCTTCACCATCGCCTTGAAAGCCGCGCGCTCGATGAAGAACAGAACGCACTTCTCGACGGCCTTCGCCGTCGCCGAGCGCGGCCGGTTCTCGAGCAGAGCCTCCTCGCCGAAGTAGTCTCCCGCGACCAGCGTGGCCACATGCTGGGTCTGTCCCCGCTGCAGCCCTGTGATGTCCACCGAACCTTGATGGATGATGTAGAAACGATCGGCGTCTGCGCCTTGGGCGAACATCAACTTGCCCCCTTCGCACTGCTCCTCCTCCATCTGCGCGGAGATCACCGCCAACTCCTCGTCCTTCAGGTCATGGAAGAGGTGGATGCGTCGCAGGAAGGCGAGGCGCGCCTCGTTCGGGATCACGTGATTATTCTAATGCCTCACGCACGATGCTGCAACCAAACGACCGAGTCTCAGGCAGCGGCGGCAGCCGGCCATCCAGCAGCGCCTCCACGGCCGCGTCCAGGTAGAAGCGGGTGGGTTTGCGCCGGGCCAATCCCACATCGTCCACCGCACCCCGATAGCGCAGGATCCCGCCGCGATCGATCAAAAAGGCGTGGGGCGTGGTCTGCGCCCCGTACAGATCGGCGACCGCAGCCTGCCGGTCCGAGAGGACGAGTGGCAGATGATGCGTCCTGGCGCCCTCGGCCAGAGCCTCGGGCGTTTCGATGCGGTTCGAGGCAACCGGCAGCACGACCAGATCATCCGGCCATTGCACACACAGGGCCAGGATCTCCCGGTCGCTCCGTTCCGAATGAGGGCATTCGCAGGACCAGAAGTTCAGGATCACGATGCGGCCGCGGTAGTCACTCAGGCGGTGGGAGTGACCCTCCAGGTCGGGGAGCTCAAAATCCGGCGCGGGGCCGTTCAATTCCATACGGAAAATTATAGCGCAGGCCCAGATCCCATCCATAGGACATCCGGCGACGCGGGCCGTGCGCAAGTACGAGTGCGCCTCCGGGCGTGTGTGCGCAGGCATTTGTGAGAGTACGCGGAGTCCGCATGATAAAATGACCGGCGATGAAGAGATGGCACATCTGGCTCGGCGTCTTGATCAGCGCGGCCTTCATCTGGCTGGCGCTGCGCGGCCTGCGGCTCGACCAGTTCTGGCAGGTCGTGCGATCGGCCAACTATTGGTGGCTCATTCCGGGCATTGCGGTGTATTTTGTGGCCGTCTGGGCCCGGGCCTGGCGGTGGCATTACCTGCTCAGGCCGATCAAGTCTGTGCCGACCAATGTCATGTTCCCCATCACCACCATCGGCTACATGGGAAACAACATCTAGCCCGCCCGCGCCGGCGAGGTCCTGCGGGCGGTGATCCTCAAGCGCCAGCAGGGTGTTTCTGTCTCGGCCTCACTTGCGACCATCATCGTCGAGCGCATCTTCGACGGCGTTGTGATGCTGGGCTTCGTCTTCGTCAACCTGCCCGAGCTGGCCAAACTCACGACCAGTTCCGGCTTCGTCGGCAACATCCAGCAGGTGGCGGTGATCGGGACGGGCGTATTTCTGGGAGCGCTGGCGGTCTTCCTCCTGGCCGCCATGTTCCCGTCCCGCAGCAGCCTGATAGGCCGCTGGTTCATCGACCGGCTGCTGCCGGCACGCCTGCGGCCTCGCACCACCGAGTTGATGCATCACTTCCTGGATGGGCTCGCCTCGCTGCGCTCGCCCTTCAGCATCCTGATGGTGTTCGTGACCTCCGTCGTCATCTGGCTGCTGGAGACCGGCAAGTACTGGTTCGTCATGCACGCCTTCAATTTCAGCGTCTCCTTCTTTGCGCTGATGCTGATGAACGGCATCGTCAACCTCGCCACCACGATACCCTCTGCGCCGGGTTACATCGGCACGTTCGACGCGCCGGGCATCGCGGTCCTGGTGGCTTACGGTGTGGACCAAGCCACCGCCGCCGGCTATACCCTGGTCCTCCACGTCGCACTCTGGCTGCCCATCACCCTAGTGGGCGCGTATTTCCTGACCCGACGCTGGGCATCCGCTGCGAGGCGATACGCTGCCGCGTGGAAGCGCGGCGAGACCTGACCCCGACATGAAAATCGCTGTCATCGGAGCGGGCTTCGGCGGCATGGCCGCTGCCTACGACCTGTGCAAGGCCGGTCATCAGGTCACCATCTTCGAATTCGGCCGCCTACGTCGGCGGTCTCGCAAGCGGCTTCAAAGAGCCGTACTGGGACTGGTCGGTCGAGAAGTTCTACCATCACTGGTTCCAGTCCGACCAATTCATGCTGGGCCTGATCCGCGAGCTGGGCTGGCAGGACAAGGTGCTCTTCCCGCGGCCCTACACCGTCCTGCTCCATAACGGCAAGTGGTATCCATTTGATTCGATCCCGCGGGCCATCCTGTTCCCGGGCCTGGGCTTCGGCCTCGACAAGGTCCGCTTCGGCTTCGTGGGTCTCTATCCTGCGCCTAACCAACAACTGGAAGCCGCTCGAGCGATACACGGCCGACGCGTGGATGACCCGCTGGGCCGGCCGCCGCGTGTATGAGCAGATGTGGAAACCCCTCATCATTGGCAAGTTCGGGCCATACTACCGGGACGTCAACATGGCCTGGATGTGGGCGCGACTCAAGGCGCGCAGCACGCGCCTGGGGACCTTCGAGGGCGGCTTTCAGCGCTTCGCCGACATGTTCGCCGATCGTCTCCGGCAGATGGGCGTTGACCTCCGCATCGGGGCGGGCATCAAGTCGATCAAGCGGGATCCGGCCAAGGTCTCGTGCTCGATGCTGGGACGACGGAGATCTTCGATCAGGTCCTGGTCACCACTTCGCCGGCACTGTTGGCGAAATTATGCCCCGACCTGCCCGAGTCCTACCTTAAGGGTTTGCTGGGACTCGAAGTCAATGGGCGCGGTCGTCATGGTGCATGGCCCTCAAGCATCAGCTGTCGACCGAGGGCTACTACTGGTTCAACCTGCCCAAGGAAGCCGGCTACCCCTTCCTCGCCCTGGTCGAACACACCAACTACGTCGCGCCGGACCATTTCGGCGGTGACCACATCGTCTACGCCGGCGATTACCTCGAGGCCGGGCACGAGTATTTCTCATTGACCGATGAACAGCTCCTCGCAGCGCTTCATGCCCGCCTTTGGGAAATTCAATCCCGCCTTTCGGCCCGACTGGATCAAGAAGACCTGGGTGTTCCGCACCAACTACGCCCAACCCGTGCCTCTCATCGATCATTCGCAGAATATCCCCGCGATCCAGACCCCGATCGAGGGCCTCTACTTCGCTTCCATGAGCCAGGTCTATCCCTGGGACCGCGGCACCAACTTCGCGGTCGAGATCGGCCGCCGCGCAGCCCGGTTGATGCTCAGCGGCTAGCGGTCATGGCCTCTCCCAAATTCCAATCCGCCGCGACCATGTGGTCGCGGCGGTGAAACGGGAACAATGGATTGGACGCTCTACTGCTAGGGTGAAGACGTCCCACTAACCAACTGTACGTCTGAGGCGGATACCCAGGCCTTTTGATCCGGATGACCCGGCACAAGGACCTGCACCCACAGGTTATCGGTGGTTTCGGCGAGGGCCACCGCGGATTTCCCTACATCCAGCGTGGTAACCAGACGACCGCCCACGGACGGCACGGCGCGCAGGTTGATCGGATAGGGCCCGGGATTCACGGCCAGGATTGTGGAACCCCCCGCGGCCGCGGGGGGCGTGCCCTCGACGGCAGCCGCGGTGGGGGTCTCTGCCGGGGTCGGTGTCGACGGTTCAGTCGGCGGCGGCGTGATGATGGTCGGTGTGACGTCGAGCAGCCGGGCCAGTTCCAGCATATATTGATCGTGCTGCTGCCGGGCAATTCCGATCGCTTGGGCTACCGTGTTTTGATCCCCTCCGCCCAGGAAACCGAGCATGGTCGCGATGACCGTGTTCATCTGGTTGACCTGCAGGGCCTTCAGCTGCGCAAGGCAGCCTGGAACGTTTTGTTCCTGCGCGGCCCGGCGAATAGCCTGCAGCGTGCCGATATGCGGGGCGAGCTGGCTCACCGGCACAGTGGCTGCCAAGGCAGACTTATCGTCGAACTGCTGGGTCAGCTCGTTGACCTGCCGGGCGAGGATCTTGACATTGTTGGGCGAGCAATAATCCGGCGTAGGGCTGCCGGCCTGACCGACATTGCCAGCGCAGGCCGTCAGCAGGGAACTTGTCAGCACCAGGGTGAGGATCAGCGTTCGAGTGGCTTTCATGATGGGCTGCCTGTGAAAAAAGGTGAGGGACGGCGGACCGCCGTCCCTCAGCATTCTATCAGAAACCCGATCCTGGATTACCGGCTGATTAGCGCGAACGTGCCGGTCTGGTTGGTGATGGTTTCGATGAAGCCATCCGGCGTGGCGGTGCCGCCCACGTCCACCCACTGTGTTCCATCCCAGTGGAGGATGGACAGTTGGGTCGTGCCTTGCGCGCTGCTCGGGATCACGAAGTCGACCTTCATGGGACCGTTCAGCGTCGTCGCCGCCTGTCCATTCTGTGTGACTTGGGCATCCATGGCCGATTGGTACGTCATTGTGCTGTCCAGCTTGGAGGGCAGCGCATCCACTGCAAGATGCTTGAGCGTGGCCTGTCCGGTAACTGGGCACAGCAGAATGATCTGGTCGCGGTTTGAAAGCGCCAGGGTCGTGCCCGAGTAGGTGGTGCAGTCCAGGTTTACCGTCTGCCCATCGGTCACATTGAGCACATTCAACTGCGGAGAGGCCGCCGCCGGTGTTGCTGCTGGCGTCGCACCCAGTATGTACGCGGGAGGCGCTGTTGGCGTCTTGTACTTGACCTTGCCCTCGCAGGGCCCCCACCCGCCGAACTGCACTACTCCGCCGCCGGTCACGCGCCAGTCACCCGAGACATTGCCCTGGAAGACATCCCCCCTGGTACCAAACGTGCCGGGCAGAGAGGCATCCACGCCGTAGCCGTTGTTGCCCTCGTACGTTCCGCAGAGGCTCCCCGCGTCGCTGCCCGCCGTGATCTCTACCCCATTGCCTCCATTGAACTTAGCCCCGACCCCCTGCATCGAGAGGGCAGTCCCAGCCTTGGCGATCAGCCCGACCCCAGTGTTGTGGCTGAACGAACTGGGATCAATCGAGATGCTGCCGCCTGCAACCAGAACGGTGCCGGCAAGCCCCACCCCGGAGACCTGGTTCGAGTTGGCCACCACGTCGACCAGGGCTATGTTGCTGGTGGTCATGGCGTTCAATCCTTCATACTTGTTGTTGCTGAAAGAGGCGCTGGTAAGGGTCACGGGGCCGCTGGAGTTCAGGACGGTGCCCGCCACCAAATGTCCGCCAAGGTCATTTTGATTACCCTGCGTCCCCAGCATGGTGATGTACCCGGTGGACGCGGCGAGCAAGCCGTCGTACTGGTTACCGTTGAACGTGCTGTAGTTGATGTTGACTGGGCCGGCCGCCGAGAGGTAGGTGCCCGCCAGGTTGTGGGAAGTCCTTTGATTTCCGTTGGCGGTTACGTTGGTCACGGTCAGCGCGTTCCCGGCTATGGCGTGCAGGGCATCGCCATAGTTGTCGCTGAAGGCGCTGCCATTGATGCTGATGCTTCCGCTCAGGCCAGCCGTCAGCCAGCTGCCGGCCACGCCGGCACCACCGATGTCATTCGCGTTTGCGGAGACGCCATCCAGGCTGATATTCCCATTGGTGGCGGCGTGCAGCCCATCATGGTTGTTTCCGCTGAACGACGAATTGGGCTTGATGATGATGCTCCCGCCTGAAGCCAGGTCGGCGCCCGCCGCCGTGACGCCGCCGAAGTCATTCGAATTGGCGGTCACATTGCCCAGGCGGATCACGCCAAGGGCAGACGCGTCCAGGCCGTCATAGCCGTTGGAATTGAACGAGCCTGTATTGATGTTGATGTCGGTCACACTGCTAAGGTTGGCGCCGGTGTGGGCATTCCCGCTGGCGCTGACGTTAGCCAGATGGAACTGCGGCCCGACCGCAGTGACCTGCAGGCCGTCCCAGGAGTTGTTGTTGAATACGCTGGAACCGATGCTCACGCTGCCGGTGAGAATGGTCGTGCCCGGGTGGGGCCCGCCGCCGGTGTCATTCCCGTTTGCGGTGACATTGTTAATGGTGGTCACCCCGCCGCCGTCGTTCACCCACAAGCCGGTAGACTTATTGTTGCTGAATGAGCCGGTGTTGATGGTCACATTGTCGTTGAGGGAGCCGGGCTGCAAGTAGGCGCCGGCATAGGTAACACCGGAGGCGTTGTTATTGTTGGCATTCACGTTGTTCAGGAAGATCGAGCCACTGGCAACTCCCTGCAAGCCGTCATCTTGGTTCCCGTTGAACGTACTGTTGGAGATCTTGATGTCGCCATTGGTGGTCAACAGCCAGGCACCGGCATGGGTGACGCCCACAGCGTTATTGCTATCGGCCGCCACCTGGTTCAGGCTGATGGTGTCTCCGGCTGAAACGTTCAGCCCATCGGCGGCATTGCTGTTGAACGCGCCCTGATCGATCGTCACCGCCCCATTGGTTGTGATGCGGGCACCCAGCGAACCATTGGAGCTCGCGATAACGTTCGAGAGCGTAACTGCGCCGTTCGTATCGATGATCAATCCAGTGGAGGTGTTGCCGTGGAAGTTGCCGTTCGTCACGTCCACTTTGGTGCCAATGCCGGTGATGTTCGTTAGTTCGAGCCCTACCCCCACACGGTTCTTGACCTCCACGTCGTTCACGAAGATGTTGCCAGTCGTCGCGACCTTCGCCCCGGCGCCGCTAAAGATCAGGTTGTTGAGGGAGATGTCGTTGGCCCAGTTGGCGATATTGAGGTTCTGGGTGATTGTGGTCTGTCCGACGATGTTCCCGGAGGTCGTGCCATCCCACCCGCCTTGCAGAGCAAGCGCATGCGTCGTCCAGGTGGTCAGCGTGGCGCCATCCAGGGTAAGCGGTACGGCCGAGGTGTCGGTCCCGTTCGTGATCCAAATCGTGCCGTTCTTGATGGGTTGGGCGGTGCCGGATAGACCGCTGATCAGAGCGGCAAGATTCGCGTAGGAACCAGAGCAGCCACCCGAGCCGGCCGAAGGCGATGAGGCGCTTGGACACCAGATCGGGTCGCCAGGCGCCAGGACCGTCACCGGCGTGGCCGTCGCCAGCGGCGCAACACTCGGGCCTGCGGGCGCTGCGCTGGTCGCTCCCGCGGATGTGCTATCTTGACCGGTGGTGGTGGACCCCGAACCACTGGAGGTGTTGGATCCCGACAAGTCCGGCGCGATCGGCTGGACCGCCGCGGCCGTGGCGTTCGCCGGATTGGAGCCGCCGCCCGTGCTGCCGCCCGTCGTGTCCGTCGCGATCGGCTGAATCGCCACAGGGGCGGGGGGCGCCTGGTTCGCGCCGGAGCCGCCGCCGCCCGTGCTGCCGTCCGGAACAGGCGTGGTCGTGTCAGTGGGGGGTGGCGGTTGCGGCGTTGAAACGTCCGCGTGTGCCGCCAGGGGGGATGCCGCGTAGAATACCAGCCCGATCAGCAGGAAGGCCGAAACGACCGCGAGACGCTTGCCTCGGTTCATGAGCCCTCTCCTAGTTACCATGCGCAATGATTGACAAAATACAAGCCCGCCCGAACTGCCCGTGCAGGACTGGCTGCCTGAATTATGTACAAAAAGACACCATATGTCAATATCGACTTCGGACCCCCCCGTCAACCTTTTGTACTATGGGGCACTTTTCGCCGCTAGGGGTCGCCCAAGCCTACAAAACACCCCCTAAATCCCGGGCGGCGCCCGCTCCAGCCCGGATTCACCGCAACGTAGCGCCCAGAAAGGGCCGCCGGGGGATGGTCCACGGATTCTGCCCAGTGTACACTCTGGGTAGACCGTGAAGGCCTAATCAGTCAAAGCACGTTCTCGGCATCGATCTTCAGGCGAGCGCGCCATAAGCGAACATCGCCCAACCCGCTCCCGAGGGGCGCGGGGTACCCAGCAGACAATGCATATTCTCGGAATTGACCTCTCCGGACCTCGCAATGTCGCAGATACCTACGCCGCCCTCTTCCGCGAGCACGCGTCTGCGCTCGAGTTCTTGCATTCCCTGCCCGCCACCGGCGACCGCCAGATCCTCGACTCCGTTTCTGACCTCGGCCAATTGGGCCCCGTCATCATCGGCATCGACGCGCCCCTATCCTACAATCCCGGTGGCGGCGATCGCCCCTCCGATACTGAGCTGCGCCACCTGGTCCGTGACAGGGGCGGGGGCGTAGGCATCATGCCGCCCACCATGATCCGCATGGTCTACCTGACCTTGCGCGGCATCGCCCTGACACGCATGCTCGAGACCCTCAAGCCCCGCGTCGACCTGGGCATCGTCGAGGTCCATCCGGGCGCGGCGATGCTTCTGCGCGACGCCTCCCGCCAGGACCTTGCCACCCTCAAACGCGATCGGCTCGCGCGCTTTCGCTTGCTTGATTGGCTTGAAACCAAAGGCCTGAATGAGATTCCTCGCTCGGACGAAATCCCCGATCACTTCGTGATGGCTTGCGCCGCAGCCCTCGCCGCGTGGGACTGGGCCCACGGCAAGCCCACCTGGCGCTTCCCCGCGCACCCTCCCGCGCACCCCTATGATTTCGCGTGTTAGGGCGGAATAGATGCCCAAGGATCACCCGCGCTAATCCCCCCAGAGAACGCTCCAGGTAATCCTCGGAGGTCTGGTAAGAGTTCCCGCCAGGATCGCAACCAGAATCGCCGGCATCGCCTATCGGTCCAATCGGTCAAACGCGGACGCCGTCCACGACGCGGAGACTGAAACGGTCAGCACGATACCGGGCATGATCTGCATGACAGCTCCAATTCTCCCCCGGCTTCCTACCTGCCTGAATGGCGCATTATGTCCCAGGATGCTCCGTGCAGAGAGTGCGCCGTTCGGGCTGTCGGCACCCCGGCCGGAGGTTCCCATTCTTGTCAAACACTAATGCAAATCTACATAAACTTACATTGACCGGCCGTCCAAGCCGTCAGAGAATTGGCAGGATTGTGGCTGCTCGCTGAATGAGGAACAAGATGACTGAACCAAATCGCGCTCCGTCCAAGTCACACGCACCCCAGAATTCGGTTCTGTTCGAGAAGCTCATCCCCGCCCTGCTCATCGGCATGGGGATTCTCACGGTCATCCTGATCCTGTTCGCGGCCGGCGTTTTGCTTGGCATCGTTCGTTTTTGATCCCTTTCATTATGATTGGAGGAATATGTCGCTGAATCAGATCCTGCCCTTCCTATCCACCCTCATCATGCTCGGCTTCACGATCTACGTCCTGGAGCGCTTCGTGGTTCGCCGCGCCCCGTACTTCCTATTCTGGGGCATCGGCCTGGCCTTCTTCGGCGCGGGCAGTTTCGCCGAAGCCTTCCTCTCGCTGACCTGGAACCGGTGGGTGTTCTTCGCCTGGTACCTCTTCGGTGCGGCCCTCAACGCGGCCTGGATCGGCCACGGCACCCTGGTCCTGCTCGTCCGCAAGCCCTGGGTCAAGGTTGTTACCGCCGTCCTGGTGGTCGGCAGTCTCTTCGCCGCCTACCTCATGCTCCAGGCCATGCCCAAACTAGACGAAGCCGCCTTTACCACCTCCAAGCCTGTGAGCGAGCAGTACGGAACCAAGCTCCTGCCCACGGGCCAAACCCCTCCGCCCGGCGCGCAGACTGCCACCATCACGCAGAACGGTCAGCCGCGCATCGTTGTACGCGGCCTGCTGCCCCTCGGTTCACCCGTTCGCCTGACCACTCCCTTCTTTAACATCTATGGGCTGCTGACCCTCGTGGGCGGCGCCATCTGGTCCGCCTACCTGTTCTGGCGCAAGCGCGTCCTCCCCAACCGCGTCATCGGCAACGTACTCATCGCGGCGGGCGCCCTCTTGATCGGATCGGCCAGCACACTGACACGCCTGGGCTACGGCCAGTTCCTTTACCTCGGCGAGCTGCTCTGCGCAATCCTTATGTTCGCGGGGTTCCGCTTCGCGGCCCGACCTCAACCGGAGGAGGCCCTCCAAGCCGTGCCCGTCCCGGCCGATTGACCCGCCAACCACTCCCAGGCGAGCTGCCGATTGCGCAGCTCGCCTGCGTTTTTTTACAATGGGGTTGATATCGAGCGAGACCGACCGTATGGGGGCAATAGAGTGTAAAATGTAAATGTCAATCGTCAATGCCGTGGCGCCTAGGCGCCATCGCCTTTACGCAAAAGGAGTTCCCCCATGTACCACACCCTGATCATAGTCGGCAACCTCGGCAAGGATCCCGAAATGCGCTACACCCCATCCGGCCAGGCGGTCACCTCATTCCCCGTGGCCTCCAACCGGAAATACACCTCGTCAAACGGCGAGCAGGTCAATGAGACCATCTGGTTCCGCATCTCGGCCTGGGGCAAGCAGGCGGAGATCTGCAACCAGTACCTCAAGAAGGGTTCCAAGGTCCTGGTCGAAGGCCGGCTGACGCCCGACAAGAGCACGGGTGGGCCGCGCATCTGGCAGAAGCAGGATGGGACTTCGGGCGCCTCCTTTGAGGTCAATGCCCAGACCGTCCGCTTCCTTAGCACCCGCGCCGAATCCGATTCGGGCAGCGCGGCCGCTTCCGACGCCGGAGAGATGGCCACCGCGCCCGCCGAAGACGACATCCCATTCTAGGCCCGCTTCAGCGGACTTGATGCCTCATGCCTGCACTCGAATCTCCCAAACACCCTGGACAAACTCCCATGTCTGTGCCTCCCAAGCCTCCCATTTCACCGACGCTCGAGATCCCGCAGGGACTTGATACGGTCTACTGCAACCTGGCCCGCATCGCACACTCGCCCGCGGATATCGTCATCGACTTTGCCCATCTGCTGCCTGCCGATATGAACGCTGTCGTCAAGGCGCGCGTCTTGATGTCACCGCTGTCCGCCAAGCTGTTGCTGCGGGCACTCACTGAGAACCTGGCCCGGTTCGAGGCGGCCTTCGGTGAGATCAACGTGCCGGTCAACACCTCGCTGGCCGAGCATCTCTTCCGCCCGCACCAGCCGCCGGAAGACCCGCAGAACTGACCCGCGCGGCTGCGCCCATATGCACAAGCTTGAAACCATAGCCGAGCAGATCCGCCGCGACTTTGATTCGCGGACCGCCAGCCGCGACCAGGCGCTGTCCCAGGCCCGCCAGTTGACGCGCGCCTGCTCCCTCGCCATCCGGGCCGTGCACCGCGACGACGCGGCCGTGATGAATGAGCACCTGGTTGAGGCGCGTCGACTGGCCGAGTCGCTCGACGAGCGGCCTCGCTCAACACCCCGACCTCTTCTACGCGGGTTACACCCAGGACGCCCTCAAGGAATTTGTTGAAGCCAACGTTACCTGCGCCCTGATCCAGAATCAGCCGCTGCTCACGCCGGACGAGCTCGGCGTATCCGGCTCCACCTATCTCAATGGCCTGGCCGAGGTCGTCGGGGAACTGCGCCGCCGCACACTGGACATTCTGCGGCACGGCTACTCGCAGGAAGCCGAGCGCCTGCTCGCGATCATGGACGACATCTACTCAGTGCTGGTCACAATGGACTATCCCGACGCGATCACCAACGGCCTGCGCCGGCAGACGGACCTGGCCCGCGGCATCATTGAAAAGACGCGCGGTGATGTGACTTTCAGTCTGCGCGGCGAGCATCTTGAACAGGCCATCGGGCGCTTGAGCGACCAGTTGAGCGCTGGCCAGGTCAAGCCCCCGGCCGCTATGCCGCGCCCGGTGCGGTCCGACGATGAAGAATAGCAGTCATGCCAAAAGCGGGAAGACGATACTCACTCCTCATCTACACGCGCATGCTCGACCGGTGGTGGCCGGCCCTCTTCCTGATCGGCCTGGGCCTGGTTGCACTGGCGTGGCCCTTCTATAGCGACTTGTACGTCCGCCTCACCGCCCCGTGGCGCTGGCAGACGATGGCCGGGCTGGGCTGCGGCGTGATCCTGATCTCGCTGCTCATGCTGGTCTTGCGGAAGAGCGCCTATGTCCGGCCGATGAGCGATTACCTTTTGGTGGCAACACCGTTCCTGCGCATGAAGATCTCCTATCGCCGCATCCGGAAGGCGAGCGCAGAGAGCATTGGCACGTTGTTCCCACCGAACACCGTGTCGGGTCTCAAGCGGGACATCATTGAGCCGTTCTGGAGCTACAACGCGCTGGTCCTTTACCTGACTGCGCTGCCCATCCCGGCATCCACCTTGCGGCTCTTCCTCTCCCCCTTCTTCTTCAAGGACAACACCCCACACCTTGTGATCCTGATCAAAGATTGGATGCGGTTCAGCACGGAGATGGAAAGCCTGCGGATCGGCGGCGACGCGCCCGACCCGGTGCGTCCTCCAAACGAGTCCATCCTGGCGCGTCTGCCGCGGAAGTAGGCTGCCGTGAGTTGCGGTCAACGCGCGGCCCTGGCCATGTCCGCCCGGACGAGCGTATGAACATCTATTTCGCCTGCTCGATCACGGGCGGTCGCGAGTTCGAAGGCGTGTACCAAGATCTGATGGCCGCTCTCCTCGCAGACGGCCACGAGATCCCCACCGCTCATTTAGCCGATTCGGGAGTGACCGCGCTGGAGGCAAAGGTGTCACCCCAGGAGGTTTACGCCGCGATGCGGCCTGGATCGAGGCAGCCGACGCCCTCATCGCGGAGGTGAGCGTTCCGTCCCACGGAGTTGGCTACGAAGTGGGCTACGCCCTCAACGCGGGAAAGCCGGTGCTGTGCCTGGCCCAGGAGGGACGCAAGGTCTCCAAGATGATCACTGGCAACCCGCATCCGCGGCTCCACACCAGAACCTACCGTGACAGCGCGGAGGCAATCCGCCTGGCACTCGCGTTCATCACGAACCTGGCTTAGAGGCGCGAATTAGGCCAAGGTCTGGCGCAATTGTCCGCGAATGGAGGCACGTCGTGTGCCAAAGAACTGTCCGCGGCGGTCTGTGAACATCATCACCGATTCTGCGTGACTTTCGATAATGCCGGACTCATTCCCACCCAAGTAACATAGAGTCGGAGACGGAAGAAGACACCTCCAAAAAGCTCCTCACGTCTCCTCCTTTGGCGAAAGCCACCGCCGGCGCTCTCCGGCGGTGGCACTTTTAACTGGCCTTACGTTTGCAGACTGGGCGGCGGGCCTACGCGGAGCTGGTCTCCTGAGCGGGCAAAACCACAAAGAACGTTGAACCCACGCCCTCGGCCGATTCCACCCATACACGGCCGTTGTAGCTATCGGCGATGGATTTGACGATCGTCAAACCGAGGCCCGTGCCCTGGGTCCCGTCCACATTGCGAGCCCGGTAGAAGCGCTCGAAGATATGGGCCTGATCCTCCTGGGGGATGCCGGGACCTGAGTTTTTCACCTGAAAGACAAGCTGATGGTTATCGCAGCGGAGACGGAGCTGGACCTCGCCGCCCTCCGGTGTGTACTTGATGGCATTGCTGATGAGGTTATCCATCAGTTGCCTCATCCGAACGGGATTCGCCCGCACGGGCGGGAGATCCGTTGCAGTCTCCAATTTCATCTGGAGCTTCTTTTGCAGGATGAGGGCCTCGAACAATGAAAGTGAGTCCTTCATAATGCCTTCGAGCTGCACATTCTCGCGACGGGTGTCCGCTGTGGATTCGAGACGCCCGAATTCGAGTAGCTCGTTGACCAACCCGGTGATGCTCTTCACGCTCGTCTGGATCCGATTCACGAAGTCGTGCTGGTTTTCGTTGAGTGCACCGGCGTGTTCGACCAGTTCGGCGTATCCCAGCACGGCAGTCAGCGGAGAGCGCAGGTCGTGGGCGACGGTGTGGACGAAGTCACCCTTCAGCTTCTCGAGCCGCTTGATCTCGGTGATGTCATGGAGCGTGACCGCCGAACCGATCTGCGGGATCGGTGTGTGCTGAGCTTTGAAAACGCGGCCGTCCTCAAAATTCAACTCAAACAACCTCGTGGCGCGATTGGAGGGCGAGGCCAGCGAGGCCGGCAGGTCTGAACTCGAGAGCACGACCTCCAGCGGCCGGCCGGTCACATCGGCTTCCTTCAGACCGAAGATCTCCCGGGCGGCGAGGTTGATCAGGACCAGATTCTCCGCGGGGTCCAGGACGATCACGCCGTCCTCGATACCGGCAATGATCGTCTCCAATCGTCCCCTCTCCGATTCCGATATCTGGGTGCGACTCTAGAGAGGCCGTGGTGCGCCTGACCTCGCGGCGCAGCCAGTCGCCCAGGTAACTCGCCCGTTTCAGTGCACGGTCCACCGCCTGAACGATGTCATCGGTCTTGAGCGGTGCGGTCAGGACTTCGCTCAGGCCGGCCTTGAGGGCCGACCGGATCGTGACGAGGGTCTCCTTTTCTGCAAACAGGAGGATGGGCAGAGTAGGAAAGCGCTCGAGCTGACGCCGCCCAAGCTCAATGCCGTCGGTCCCATCGAAGGTCTCGCCCAGGAGCAGGAGGGACGGCGAGGATTCGGCCAGGACATTCTCCAGCGCAGCCTGACGCCGGACAACAGTCACATCGTGGCCCGCGGCGCGCAGGGCGCGTTCCATCAGGCTCAGCGTAGGCGATTGGTCTAATGCGAGGAGGATCAGTTCACGATTGGCCATGGTTGTCAGCCGATCTTGAGGCTTTCCGGCGGAACGGTCTTCTCGGACGAGCGGGCCAACCGCTCCAAGGCCGCCTGGATGGCGGTGAGAGCTCGCCGTTGTTCCTTGTTCAGCGGTCCAGACCGGCCGGCGAGGAGGTCTTCTAGGGGATACCGGGCTGTCTGCAACTCATCACGGATGGTCTGACGCATGGTGTCAACCATCGCCAGGCGGCTCTGCTCGGTGAGCCGGGCAACTTCCCCGGACTTGTCGATGGCGCGGAACAGGCGGGCATGCACGAGGGAGATGGAGGCGAAATCAGCAATGGCCTGCAGCAGGTTCTGGAGCATCCCGTCGATCTCCCGGTCGGCCTTGCGCACGACAATCAGAAGGCCGATGATCTCGCTGCGCACCTTGATGGGGACGGCGGTCGCCGACTTCCCCAAGGCAGCCACCTTGAATTTTTCCAGCGGGACACCGTGAATGGACAGCGGCTCGCCGGAGAGTGCCACCAATGCGCTGATGCCGTCATCCAACGGCTGGTTCAGTTTCTTGGCCCAGGCGGCCGGCAGGTTGCGATAAGCCGCAAGCAGGAAGTTCTTGCTCTTGTCATCGCGCAGCATCAACCAGCCCATGTCGGCCTCAGCCACCTGAAGGGCACCCTCCAGGATGCGACCCAAGAGTTGGCGCTGATCGGTGACGGAGATGATCGCCTTGCCGATGGCCAGGATCGAATTCAGGTCCCTCAGGCTGCGCTCCGAGTTCCTGGCGCGTGGCCTCGAGTTGCTGGCCCAGCCGCTGACGCGCACGGGTCTCGCGTGTTTGCTGCAAGGCACGCTCTACGACCCGGACGACCTCGGCGTCCCGGGCAGGCCAGAAGATGGCGTCGGCCGCGCCCAGCCGGAAGGCCTGGATCACGCTCTGCTCCTGACCCTTCTCAGCCACGACCACCAGCGGAGAGTCCAGCCCGCTGGAGGCGAGGGCGGCCAGCAGGTCTTTCCCACTCAGGCCGGGCAGATTCAGGTTGGCGATAATCAATGCGGGAGGGTCTTGCAGTGCCTGCTGAATGCCGGTGGCGGCATCGGCCACGACGGTCACAGCATACCCAAGCGGCTTGAGAGCCTGCCGGGAGATCAAGTCGCTGATGTCCGGATCGCTTTCGACGATGAGGATTCGGTCTCCAGAAGAAACCATGCCACCTGTACTCGCTCGGGATGAGAAGACAGTTGACCGAGGGTCAATCCAACGCCCGCGAACGATTGTATCGCAAAAAGAGGGCTCGACCCTGACGGTTCGGTTACAATTGCAGCGCCGATGGCGAAGGAAATCAACTTCCAGGGTTACAAGATCGCGGCGGTGGTCCCCGCGTACCGGGTTGAACGGGAGATCGAGGCGGTACTGCGAGGCCTCCCACGGTACCTGAAGCCGGTCATTGTAGTGGACGACGCCTCACCGGACGGCACGGCGGAATTGGTCGCCGCGTTGGCCAAGCGCGATCGCCGGCTGATGCTCATCCGCCACGATCGGAATCGAGGCGTGGGCGGGGCGATGATCACCGGCTTCAACAAGGCAGTGGAGCTCGGCGCCCAGGTCGTTGTCAAGGTCGACGGCGACGGCCAGATGGACACCGTCAACCTGCCCGACCTGCTGCTGCCGCTCATCCAGGGACAAGCCGACTATACCAAGGGCAACCGCTTCCGCGACTTTGCCGCGCTGCGTCACATGCCCCTGATACGCCGGATCGGCAATATGGGCCTGGGGTTCCTGGCCAAAGCGGCCACCGGCTACTGGAATCTGTTCGACCCGACCAATGGGTTTCTGGCCATCCGAACTGAGGCCCTGACGCAGTTCCCCTTCGAACAGGTGGATCACGACTACTATTTCGAGATCTCGATGCTGTCCAATCTCTACCTGCTGGGTGCGGTGGTGCAGGATGTCCCCATGCCGGCGCGGTATAAGGGTGAGGTGTCGAGTTTGGCGGTGCATCGGGTGCTTTTTGAATTCCCCGGCAAACTCTTCGGGACGTTCCTTCGCCGGGCCGTGCTAAAGAACTTCATCTACGACTTCTCTATGGTCAGTATATATCTGCTCACGGGATTGCCGCTGCTGCTCTTTGGCCTGATATTTGGCGCGTACGAATGGATCCGCTATTCGCAACTAGGTACAGCCGCCCCGACCGGGACGGTGATGCTGCCGACGCTGTCCGTTCTCCTGGGGATCCAGTTGCTTCTCTCGGCGATCGAGAGCGACCTGCGCTCGGTGCCCAAACAGCCACTGACGAAGCCTCTATAGATGAGGCCCACTGGGATTCGCCCGGGATGAATGCATCCGAATTTAACGCCTACAAGGCCCGCTATCGCGCGGCCATTCAGCAAGTCCTGTCGGAATCCGAGCCGGGCCGACTGGATGAGATCGGTTTTCCGGCATACTCGCACGCGAATCCGCTGATCAACTGGTTGTTTTGGAAGAGGCTGCACAAGGTGATCGACTACATCCAGGGCGGGGCACCGTACCAGCGTGCCCTGGATTTCGGATGCGGGAGCGGCGTCATGCTGCCATTCCTGGCAGGCGCATGCAGGGAAGTGGTGGCAACCGACGTCGATCTTGTTCCCCTGGAGAGTACGCGGAGGCATTTTCCACTTGCGCCGAACGTCCAAGTCCTGGACGCATCCGGGAATGCCCTGGCGGGACAGCCGGCAGCCTCCTTTGACTTGATCATCGCCCTGGACGTGCTCGAACACGTCAAAGACCTTGCCGGGACCCTGACGATCCTGCTTCGGCTTTTGAAGGCTGGTGGTCAACTGGTGGTGTCCGGGCCTACCGAGAACAGCCTTTATCGGTTCGGCCGCAAGCTAGCCGGTCCCGAGTACTCAGGCGACTACCACGAGCGCGGCATTGCCGACATCCGGGGGGAACTGCTACGGCGCGTAAGGCTCAAACGCATCGCCACGCTGTATTGGCCGGCGCCTCTGTTCGAGATCTTCGCGGCCACCGCCTAGGACAACGCAACCTCGTTCGGCCCGGCGCCCCTCGCCAGAATGGACTGGGGGGCGCTTGTTTTTCCCGGCACCACTCGTATACTTGAATCATGCAGGGTCTGACCTACATACCGGGATTTGAGGCGGATGAGCCCGGACCGCTCTCGCGGTTCCTGCCTCCCCTGGAGCAAGGAACTGTGGCTGGGTGGCTGGTGCAGCATGCGCCGCCTTCGAGCTGGCTGCTCGATCCGTTCGGCTTCTCGCCTCGGCTGGTCGTGGAGGCGGCGCGGGCGGGGTATCGCGTTCTGGTCACAATCAACAATCCGGTCACACATTTCTTGCTGGAGATGGCCGCTAATCCGGCCGCCGAGGCGGATTTCAAGGCAGCCCTGGCAGAGCTGGCCGCCTCGAAGAGGGGCGATGAAAGACTGGAGACGCATCTCCGGGCACTCTACCTGACGCGCTGTGAACACTGCGGGCGGGAGGTCGAAGCCGAGGCCTTTATCTGGCGCAAAGGTGAAGACATCCCCTTTGCGCGGATCTACAAGTGCCCCGAATGCGGCGACGGGGGTGAGCGCGCCACCACACTGGAGGACATCGAACGCGCCCGCAAGATCGCGTCCACAGATGCGCTGCACCGCTCGCGAGCATTCGAGCGAGTGGCAGCACTGGATGACGAGGATCGAATTCACGTGCAGGAGGCCATCCAGCACTACCTGCCCCGACCCCTGTATGTGCTGACGACGATCATGAACCGGCGCGACAGCCTGAATCTGGCACCTGAGCGGCAGCGTGCGCTGGACGCTTTGATCCTCATTGCCTGCGATGCCGGGAACACGCTTTGGGGGTACCCGGGGGAACGACGGCGCCCCAAGGCGCTCAGCACTCCAAACCAGTTCCGCGAACAAAATGTGTGGACGATGCTTGAGCAAGGCCTTGATCAATGGAGCGAGACCGGGGCGCCGGTACCATATGTGGCCTGGCCCAAGAAGATCCCAGGGAACGCGGGCATCTGCATTTACGAAGGCAGGCTGAGCGGGCTGGCGCACGAAGTGAGGCAGGAGATCCCAATCGCGGCGGTGGTCGGGTCAGTGCCGCGACCAAACCAAGCTTTCTGGACGCTTTCGGCTCTCTGGGCAGGCTGGCTGTGGGGTCGTTCCGCGGCCGAACCATTCAAGGTCGCACTGCGACGCCGGCGTTACGACTGGGCCTGGAACGCAACGGCACTGCACGCCGCTTTCCTGCACCTGTTCGACCTGCTGGCGCTGGGCACGCCGTTCTTCGGACTCCTGCCCGAGGCCGAGCCGGCCTTCCTCACTTCAGCACTAACGGCGATCAGCGCGGCGGGCTTTGATCTGAAGGGCATGGCACTTCGTACCGAATACGATCCCATTCAGTTCGTATGGGAACGGGGCGAGCATTTGAAGCGGGAGGCAGAGGCGGAGGACCTCGACCACCTCCGGAATGTGCTGGAGGAGTATCTGCGACAACGCGGCGAGCCGAGCAGTTACCTGCACGTGCACGGGGCTGCCCTGCAGGCCCTGACGGAGGCTCACGCACTCAGGCCAAAGGATCAGGAGTTCGATGCCGCGCTGCGGGGGACTTCGACCATAATCGAGAGCGCGCTGAAGGACGATGACCGCTTTGTGCATTACTCCACCGGAGAGGGCACCGAAACGGGGCTTTGGGGTCTGCGCACGAGGGCCACGATCGAGGCGCTGACCGACCGGGCCGAACAACTTGTGGTCAATCACTTGCAGAAGAATCCTGAGAGCATCTACCTGGACATCGAAGAGGCCTTGTATCAGAGTCTTCCTGGTCTGTTCACGCCGTCCAAAGGAATCATCTACGCGATCCTGAACTCGTACGCGACCAAAGAGGACGGTCACTGGAAACTGCGGCCGGAAGACGTCGCGGCCGCCCGGCGGGCGGACACGGCATCGATCGAGGCGATCATTGAAGCGACTGGCAGGCGTCTGGAATATGAGGTCCAGAGGCAGGAAAGATGGCTTGTCTGGCGGCAGAATGGAAGACCGGAACGCGTGTTCAATATACTGGCGTCCGCCATAGTCAGCCGGCCCATCTTGGACAATCCGTACCCGCCGGAACTAAGCATCCTGGTTGTGCCCGGTGGACGCGCCGAACTCATCGCGTACAAGCAGCAGCGGGATCCGGCACTGGCAGACCAGATGAAGCCCTACCGGCTGGCCAAGTTCCGCTTGTGGCGCGCCCTGACTGAGGTACCCATCCTTACGCGCAAATTGTTCGAAGAGCAGCTGTCCAGCGATCCGATCGAGCGAACCCAGGGTCAGATGATGATGTTCTAGGGGCAGGACCCGTTCGGGCCGGGGCGGAGACCCCGGCCTTTTGCATTAAAATCGAATGGTCAAGGTGCGAGTCCTTTAGGAAGCCCTGCCCTCAGCAAATGAAAAGACTGATCCCGACTTTGGTCAGTGTGGCGCTGGTTGCGTCCGCCTGCGTTTCGATCTCCACGCCCGCACCGACCAATTCCACCCCGTCGTTTGTAACAGCAACGCTGCCCGCGACGAAAACACCCCCCGCCAGCCGCACAGCTGAAACGACCTCAACGCCCGCCACTCCGCTGCCGACCGGCAGCGCGGGCGCCAGCTGCAAGGACGCGGCGATACTCTTGCAGGACGTGACGATCGCCGATGGGACGAACATCCCCTACGGATCGAAATTCACAAAGACCTGGCAATTCCAGAATTCAGGTACATGCACCTGGAGTGGGTATACGATCGCCTTTGTTTCGGGCGACCGGATGGATGCACCAGATTCGGCTCCCGTCCCGGACACGGCCCCGAAAGGCACAGTCAACGTTTCGGTTGACGTGGTGGCGCCCACCAGCGACGGCACCTACGCCGGTTTTTACGAGCTGCGGAACGCGGCCGGGAAGGCACTGGCGATCGGCACCTTTAAGACATTCTGGGTCAAGATCACCGTCGGCACTGTGACCTTGACCGCGCCGACCGCGTCGACGAGCGCAGCGCCTACCCCTACCGGCCCGTTGACCACGCCGCGCGGACCCCTCAGCTGCAAGTACACGACAAGCGGATGGTATCCGGGCGAGGTCGTCAAGCTCATCAACCAAGCCCGCCAGGGTGCCGGGCTGCCCGCCCTGAATATCGACGCAAGGCTGACCGCCTCGGCCCAGAACCACAGCATCGATATGGCCTGCTTCAGCCTGCTCAGCCATACCGGCTCCGACGGCTCGAGCATTGGGCAGCGGATCACGGCGGCTGGGTATCCGGCGACCTTCTATGAAGAAATGATTTACGGCAGCGGCTACCCGCAGGACGCCTTCAACTGGTGGATGAACGACCCGACGCATCATGCCGTGATCTTCGACACACGCATCGCCGACATCGGCGTCGGCTACGCCTACGTCACGGACAGCACAGAAGGGGGGTATTACACGGTCGACGTGGGCAGTCAGTGAAGCCTGCCGCATGGGCCGGTCAGCTAGGTTTGTGTCCTCGACCTACTGAACAGGGTCGGCAGCGTTCCGCTTTGGAAGCAGTCGACCGAAGAGCCCGGAAACCCCAAAGGCCAGCAGCAATCCACTGATGACGTCGGCCACATAATGCTGTTTGATCAGCACCGTGGAGGCCACGATCAGCGCTGCCGAGATGGAGGCAAGGATGCCTGCACGCCGGTCGAAGCGTAGCCAGTGGATGGCCAGTATGGTGGAGACGGATGTGTGCAGGCTCGGGAAGTCGTTGAACGGATTGTCTCCGGCGTACACGTCCCGGATCATCCGGGTGAACAGGTCAGTTCCGGCAAGGACCGGGCGGATGACCTCGGTCTGAAAGAAGAAGTAGAAGAAGTAGCTGACGAGCATGGCCGTGATCACGGCCAGGGCAGCAGATTGAAAGACCTTCGTCCTGAAGAGCAGGAACACGATGAGGGTGAAGTAGACGAGAGGTTCAAGGGAAACATAAGGGATGACGAACGGAGGAACCACCGGAAGGGCGGCGTCGAGCGGAGTGCGCAGGTTCCAGACGGCAGGGCCATGGTTCAGCACGTAGTAGATCTCGTTGACAAGGTAGATTCCGGCTCCCAAAGCCAGACTAACGATCGCATTGAGCCAGCCGGTGCCAAAGATGCCTCGGCCAAGATATTTGTTCAGCAGGTCTTTCACCGGACCTCCTTCGCTATGCTCCTGTCTCCAGAAGCGCTCTAGAAGAGAACGGGGCGGATGACATCCGCCCCGTCTGGGCTATACCACTACACTGACGAGCCTCTTCTGCGCCACGATCACTTTCATGGGCTGCTTGCCATCCAGATACTTCTGCACGACAGCGCTGGCCAGGGCAGCGGACTTGATCGCGTCCTCACTGGCGTCGGCCGCGACCGT
This sequence comes from uncultured Chloroflexia bacterium, assembly GCA_963739265.1. Classification (GTDB taxonomy): domain Bacteria; phylum Chloroflexota; class Anaerolineae; order Anaerolineales; family Villigracilaceae; genus Fen-1038. The sequence goes on along the minus strand of CAVTZR010000004.1, from coordinate 18,670 downwards.
CACACGGTCGCGGACCTTGCCATTGATCTGAACGGGGATCTCGATCTGATCCTCCTTGGCGGCAGCCTCGTCCAACTTGGGCCAGCTTTGCTGGTGGATCGAGTAGGGTTTGCCCAGGTGCACCGTCCACAGCTCTTCAGCGATATGGGGACAGACGGGAGCCAGCATTTTGAGGTAATACTCGCCGGCCTCATTCCATTCGGGGGTGCCAGCGGCGCCGGCATCGCGGGCCTGGTACATCTCGTTCAGCAGCTCCATCAGCGACGAGATGATGGTGTTGAACTCGAAGGCCTCGAAATCCCGGGCGACATGCTGGAGAGTCTGGTGGACCTTGCGGCGCAGCGTCTTCGACACCGAGCCATCGGGCTGGGTCTGCGGTCCGGCTGCGAGAGCGCGGACTGGACAGGAGGGTCCGGTAAACAGCATCCAGGTGCGGCGCAGCCAGCGGACGATGCCTTCGATGCCCGTACTGTTCCAAGGGCCGCCCTCCTGCCAGCGGTAGGCGAACATCAGGTAGGCGCGCAGCGCGTCGGCGCCGTAGCGGCCGACCAGCTCGTCCGGCGGGACCACATTGCCGCGGCTTTTGGACATCTTCTCGCCGTCTTCGCCGAGGATGATGCCCTGATTGCGCATCTGGAGCATGGGCTCGTCGCCCTTGACGATGCCGGCGTCGCGCATGGCCTTGTGGAAGAAGCGGGTGTACAGCAGGTGCATGGTGGCATGCTCGATGCCGCCGGTGTAAGTATCCACGGGCATCCAGTAGTCGTACTCGGCCGGATCGAACGGGCCCTTGTCATAATGCGGGCTGAGGTACCGCAGGTGATACCACGACGAGCACATGAAGGTGTCCATGGTATCGGTCTCGCGGACGGCGGGTTCGCCGCCCACGGGACAGACGGCTTTTCTTCCAGGTCGGATGCAGTTTCAAGCGGCGATTCGCCGGTGGGCTTCCACTCCACATCGTCCGGCAGCAGCACGGGCAACTGATCTTCAGGAACGGGGTTCCAGCCGTGCTTCTCACAGTAGACCATGGGGATCGGCGCGCCCCAGTAGCGCTGGCGCGAGATCAGCCAGTCGCGATAGCGATAGTTCACGGCGCGCTTGCCGAGCCCCTGCGACTCCAGCCATTCGGTGACGGCCTTGATGGCCGGATTTTGCATGCCCTTGTCATCGGACGCGCGGGTCCCATTGAACTGGCCGCTGTTGATCATGAGGCCTTCATGCTCATGGGCGGCTTCCATGGTCGCGCCATCTAGAACTCGACGCCCTCCGGCTGGATGACGGGGACGATCTTCAACCCGTACTTGCGGGCAAAGGCGAAATCGCGCTCATCGTGGGCGGGCACCGCCATGATCGCACCGGTGCCGTAGGACATCAGGACATAGTCCGCGATCCAGATCGGAATTCGCTCATGGTTGACCGGGTTGACGGCGTAGCCGCCGGTGAAGACGCCGGTCTTTTCCTTGTCGGCGGCCTCGCGTTCGATGTCGGACTGGCGCGCGGCCTGCAGTTTGTACGCCTCGACGGCAGCCTTCTGTTCGGGCGTGGTGACCCGGTCCACGAGCGGATGCTCGGGCGAGAAGACCATGAAGGTCGCGCCCCACAGCGTGTCGGGACGGGTGGTGAAGACCTCGATGTCGTCACCGGCCTCGGTCTTGAAGATCACCGAGGCGCCCTCGCTCCTTCCGATCCAATTGGTCTGCAGGGTCTTGACGCGCTCGGGCCAATCCAGCCCGTCAAAATCCAGCAGCTGATCGGCATAGTCGGTCGATTTGAAAAACCACTGCTCCAGGTTCTTCTTGATGACCGGCGTGCCGCAGCGTTCGCAGACCCGGTTCTCGCCGACGACCTGCTCGCGGGCAAGCGTCGTGTTGTCCTTCGGGCACCAGTCGACGGCGGACATCTTGCGGTAGGCCAGGCCGTGCTTGAAAAGCTGGATGAAGAACCACTGCGTCCACTTGTAGTATTCGGGGTCGGCGGAAACGGCCTCGCGATCCCAATCGAACATCGTGCCCATGGTCCGCAGCTGGCGGCGCATGTTGTCGATGTTCCGGTAGGTCCATTTCTTGGGATGGATGCCGCGCTTGATGGCGGCATTCTCCGCGGGCAGGCCAAAGGCATCGAAGCCGATCGGGAACAGGACGTTGTAGCCCTGCATGCGCTTGTAGCGGGCGCGGGCGTCGGACGGAGCCATGGGGTACCAGTGGCCGAAGTGCAGGTCGCCGGAGGTATAGGGCAGCATGGTCAGGGCATAGTGCTTGGGGCGCTGCTTATCGATCACGGCGCGATATAGCTTGTCCTGCGCCCACTTCGCCTGCCACTTTGATTCCATGGTGCCGGGGTTATAGGAGATGTCCTTGCGCGCGACACCCGCAGGCCGCATCGTGGAGGATTTCTTCGCCATGGCCCGCGGCCCCACCGCAGCCTTCCTGGCTGCAACCCGCAGGACGGCGGCCTTTCGGACCGTCTTCCTGGCAGTCGCCTTCCGACGTGCGGGCTTGGCGGTGGCAGGCTTTCTGGTTCTTGAAGCGGTCTTCTTGGTCGTGGTTCTCTTCTTCATTCGGGCCTCATTTCACGGGAGTGAGCCAGGCGTGCCGGTCGGGGAGTTTGCCGCGTAGGATGCCGAAGAACTCATCCTGCAGCCGGGCTGTGACCGGTCCGCGGGCGCCATTACCAACCTGGACTTTGTCCACGGAACGCACGGGTGAGATCTCCACGGCAGTGCCGGTGAGGAAGATCTCATCCGCCAGATAGAGCATCTCCCGCGGAAAGGATTGTTCGCGGACCTCGTAGCCCAGTTCGCCAGCAAGGGTGAGCACGCAGTCACGCGTGACACCCAGAAGGATGGAGCCGCTCACTGGCGGGGTGTAGATCACGCCGCGATAGAGAACGAAGATGTTCTCGCCGCTGCCCTCGCGCACAAGTCCGTTCACATCCAGAGCAATGCCTTCTGCAAAGCCGAGGTCGGCAGCTTCCATGGCGATGAACTGTGAGCCGACGTAATTGCCGCCGGTCTTGGACAGGCTCGCCAAGGTATCTGGCGCGACCCGCCGCCAACTGCTGACAACAACGTCCACGCCCTGCTGCAGCGACGCATCGCCGAGATATGGGCCGAACTCGAAGGCGAAGATGGCCATTTCGGTCGGAGCGCTCCTGGCGTCCAGGCCGATGGGTCCCACGCCTTTATAGACAAGCGGCCGGATGTAGCAGGAGCGGAGCTTGTTGCGGCGCACCGTCTCAACGATGGCAGCCGAGACCTGATCGGGACTGTAGGGCATCTGCATGCGCATGACTCGGCACGAGTCGAAGAGACGCCGGACGTGGGCCTGCAACCCGAGGATGGCCGTTCCCGGCGGCGTCTCGTAGGCGCGCAGGCCTTCGAAGACACTCGAACCATAATGAAGGGCGTGCGCGGTGACGTGCACCTTGGCATCGTCCCACTTCACGAAATCACCGTTGTGCCAGATCCACTCCGTTTTCGGGATGGACATTCCTGTCTCCTTGAACCAGGTTGACAACAAAAAATCCTTCATCCACTCAGGGACGAAGGAATTCCTCCGCGGTACCACCCGGATTACGTTCGACGAGCGAACGTCACTCTGGACGCTGTAACGGGCTTACCCGTGGACGACTACTGCGGTTCACCGTCCATGTCTCCCTTGCGGGACGGCAGGCGAGTTCGGTCTTGCTGGCGCTCCCGCGGGCACCGGGAAGGGCTTCCACCTCACTCTCCCTTCTCGCTGACGGGATGACCTACTACTCCTGCCCTGACACCAACTATGTGCCGCCTGCGGTGGCGGCTTGTGTGGACCCAGGGGGATTCGAACCCCCGACCTTCTCAATGCCATTGAGACGCGCTCCCAACTGCGCTATGGGCCCGGAGTAATCTACGATTTTGGATTTCAGATTTACGATTTGCGCTGCAGATCGTCCATCGAAAACCGCCATCGTAAATCTGTGGACCTGAGGGGATTCGAACCCCTGACCTCCTCAGTGCGATTGAGGCGCGCTCCCAACTGCGCTACAGGCCCATTCTTAAGGTACAACGCCCGGGAAACGGGGCGAAAAGATTGTACTTTAGGCCTTAAGGGGTGTCAAGCAACGTTTTGGAACTGAACTAGGAAGGAGGCTCAAGGAGGGAAATCCATGACGAAAAAGAAGCCCGGGACCGCCTATCGCATCACCGACCTGCAAGAATCCGAGCGGCGATCCGACGCCCAGCGCGGATGATGCAGCAGTGACCCGGTCACTGGTCGAGGCGGGCAAACTGATCGATGTGGAGGTACTGGATCACCTCATCATCGGCCGGGACCGGTATGTTTCGATGAAGGAGCGGGGCTTGGGATTCGCGTAGGGGCGAAGCCCAGAGGGGGAAGCGAATCAGACGCTGCGGCGAACGATGAAGTAGGTGAACTCTCCAGTGGGGTCCTGCCATTCGAGGTTTAACTCATCCACCTGTGAGCCGCGCGGGCCGGTCTTCACACTCTCAACAAACCGATCGAGATTCGGACGATCGCCCTCGGCGACCGCCTCGACCGTGTCGTAACCCACGTTGCGGACCCAGCCCGTAAGCCCCAGCTGGCGGGCGGTATATTCCACGTGGGCGCGGAAGCCGACATTCTGTACCTTGCCCTTTACCGATATGTGGACGCGGGCAATCCCTTGATTCTCAGGCATGACATTCCCTTCCGTCGATGAGCGCTGCCTATCTACCCAGATAATACACCAGGGGTGTCAGAGTCAGAGGGCTGAGGATCGTTCCGACGAAGATCATCGCGGTCACCAGGGAGGTATCGAGGCCGTATTCAGCAGCCAGGATCGTGTTGGTCACTGCGGCGGGCATCGCGGATTCGGTAATGTTCGCCTGCCTGGCTGCACCCTGAAATCCGAACAGACCAGCGAGCAGCAAGCCGACCGCAGGCGCGGCCAGCAGGCGCAGAGTCGTGCTCAAGCCCACCGCGCGAACGCTGTGCGACCACTGGACGCGTGACAATTCCACGCCGAGCAGCACGATCATCAATGGGATGCTGCCATTGGCAGCCAGTTCGACCGTCCTTTCCAAGGGAGTGGGAAGGATCAGCTGAAAGTGATTCAGCAATGCCGCCAGAACCACCCCGTAGACGGCGGGGACCTTGAACAGGCCCATCACCGCGGCTTCGCAGGTCCAGGTGGCCCAGCGAGGCGATGATCACGCCGGCGGTGTTGAACAGGACGGAGCTGGTCACGAAGTAAAGCGTGGCAATGGCCAGCGCCGCCTGGCCGTAGGCGAAGGACACCAGTGGCAAGCCATAGTTCCCCGTATTGCCAAATGCGGATGTCAGGAGGATGGCCATCAGGACCGGGCGCTCAAATCCCATCAACCTTCCAAGGGCGAGAGCCAGCAGGCCGGTCACCAGGCAAACGGCGATGGTAAAGCCCATGGTGCGAAGGACTTCGCCAGAGCTGAGCTCGGAGTGCAGAAGCAGATCGAAGACCAGCACTGGGCTGAAAACATAAAAAACCACGCGGCCGAGGCCGCGCGATTCAATCGAGAGGGTCTTGCCAACGAGGAAACCCGCTCCGCCCAGGAGCAGGATCGGCAGCAGGTTGTCGGCAAAGGTGGCAAGAAGAGCGTTGAAATCCACGGTGTGTCACCACGTTGAATTGGATTGCGCACGGACAGTGCGCCGGGTTGACCAGATTCGAGGGCCGCAGCCCCTGGTGTCTGCTACTCTTGTTCGTCGGGATCGATGGACATGAGGTCGAAGTGGCTGAGCTCGTCTGTGAATTCGAGGTTGTCCAGTGCCTCTTCGATGAACTCCATGTCCGCGCTCTCCTGTGCCGCGTCGAGGAGGTTCTCGAGGTAGACGCGGGCATCCTCGCCGCCGACCTGAGACAGGGACCAGATCGCTGCGCTGGTGATGTCGTCCTCCTCCTCATCCTCCAGCACCTTGAACAGAATGGTCCTTGCTTCGGCGAGACGCAACTCTCCAGCCGCCTCGACGGCAGCCAGGCGCACGATCGGATTGACGTCCGTCAGGCGTGACAGGACCGGTTCTTCCCAGCGTTCGTCGAATGAACGGCCCATAGCGAACAGGGCGCTCGCCTGCCAGTCGGGATTTTCGCGACGGAAGGCGAACTCGATCAGAAGTCACAACCTCGGGGCGTGAGGAGAAACCCAGGGCTTCCAGTGCATTCCGCCGGACAGCGGGAAGATCTTCGCTGTTGGCCTTCTCGAGCAGAGCATCTTCCACGCGTCGCTGCGTGCTGGGCGGGATCTTCTCGAGCTCGCCGCCCTCCACGTATCTACCGAGGGCCGTAGCGGCCTCGGATCGGGTGTCCGGATCGTCATCGCTCGCCAGCATCTTCAACAGGGTGAATGCCAGCTTGGGATCGTCGCTTTCGTCCAACAGTCGAATCGCCGCGTGCGCACCTGCCCATCCGGATCCCCCAGCAGTGCGCGAGCCAGGTCTTCAAATGAGACCAGCGTGTTTTCATCGGACAGCTCTCGCAGACCATCAAGCAAAACCCGTTTGCGCTCGATCGGAATGCGCGGCCACGCTTCCAGAACAGCCTGGAGCGAGGCGGAGTCGAGGTCCGAGAATTCCTGCAGGGAGCGGCGCGAGAGCTTTTGACCCCCGTCCACCAGCTCGGTGATCACTTTCTGAAATGCGGGGCGTGCCGGGCTCATTTGGGCAGATTTACGATCGCGGGATTCACAAAGTCCATGACGTTCACATAGACCATGAAGGCCAGAAGAAGCGCCATGCCCACGGCATTGATGCGGTTCTCCCATTCCGTAGGGACGCGGCGGCGCAGAACAAGTTCCGGGAGGACAAAGATGATGCGGCCGCCATCCAGCGCCGGGAAGGGGAATAGGTTCAGAACGCCAAGGCTGATGGTCAGGATGCCGATCAGCTGAAGGGTGAAAAAGGTTGGCGTTTGCGTCGCGCCCGCGCTGGCAGCGGCAGTTGAGGTCTCACGGCTTTGCACGTCGCGGCTCACGGCCTGCCCGAAGAGATCATAGATCCCCTTCAGGCCGATGAAGCGGCTGTCCTGCGGGTTGGCCTGGCCACGGATCAACTGTGCCGGCAGCAGAATCAATAAGCGGATCTGCCCGTAAACGGCAAGCGAGCCGTATTGCAGGGATTGGATCACCGAACCCGATTTGACCAGGGCCGGTCCCATCGATATGCCGAGCGCGCCTTGATTCTGCGGACGCGAGCTGGAGGGCGTAGCGGTCACGGTCACGGTCTGGTCACCGCGGCGCAGGGTGAAGACGACCGGCCTGTCGAGGCTGGCGTAGATCACGTCATGGAGCTGCGTGGAATTGTGGATGGCAACGCCATTGGCGCTCAGGACGATGTCGTCAATGTGAATGCCGGCCTGCGAGGCGGGCGAGCCTGACAGGACGTCTCCGATCTGAACCTGGGTGTAGTCCGGCAGGCCCATCTGAAGGAACAGGAGGCTGAAGACCACAACCCCAAGCAGGAGATTCATGGTTGGACCGGCCAACAGCACGGCCAGCCGAGTCCAGGGGCTGGCAGCTGCCAGGCCACCGGGCACGCTCGGGTCGTTCTCGCCTTTCGGCCGGACAAAGCCGCCGACAGGCAGCCAGTTGAGGGTGAAGTCGGTGCCTTTCCAGTGAAACATCTTGACGATGCGCGGCGGCAGGCCAAAGCCGAATTCTTCGACCTCGACCTTGAGCAGGCGGGAGACCAGAAAGTGGCCAAACTCGTGGATGAACACCACGGCGGCGAACACCGCAACGAAAATCACCAGCGAAAGTAAGCGAAAGATTCATTCTGACTCGACCCACGATTATATCCCGTTACTGCAGTCGGCCTCCGGCTCTAAGGCTCATTTCACCTTTTCGCCGCGAAGAACGGCTATTCAGCCTCGGGATGGGCGCTCGCTTGCAGGTTCGGGGAATTTGACATGTTGAGAAGCGGAGGTTCAGACAGCTTCTAGGCCGTGCACCTTACCGCACTCGTCTCTTCAGTTCGCTTCCATTAATTAACTTGGCCGGTCCGCCGACGCCACCAGTCAGCACGTCCCTGACACCTGCCACCTTTCGCAGCTCGGCCTCGATCTTCGGGGCATGTTCACCGAGGCAGATAACATGGACGTTGGGACCGGCATCCACCGTGTAGCAAGCAGGCAATCCGCTACGTCGGAGGGCGCGAACGAGGCCCATGACGGCAAGGGTGGCCGGCATCCAATAATAGAGCCCGGGCGCGGAGGTCATCATGACGGCATGCATCATGTCCGAATCAAGCTCAACGATCGAGGCCAAGGCTTCGAAGTCGCAATCCAGGAGCGCGCGCCGACAGAGTTCGAGGCGCCGCGGCGCATCGGCGACACGGGCTGCTTGCAGGGGGCTGGTCGCTGCGATGGCATGACCCTGGGTGGAACCGATCGTCTTGTGGGCCTCGCTGACCACGGCGATGCAATCCTTCAGTGCCCAGTGCTCGGGTCCGGCAAGGGAGGCCGCGACCGAGTCCGCATCGCACGTGCCCATCGACCATTCCACAAATCCGCCCGGGTATTGAGCGGCAGGCTGAACCTGATCCGCGGCGGGCTAGGCGTGAGAGCTCCGGCTCGGACAGATTGAGGCTGGCGGCAGCGCTGCCGGCAAGGCCCAACGCCGCGAAGGCCGAGGCAGACGAGGCGATGCCCGCGCTCGAAGGGAAGTTGTTCTCACTGACGACCTCGGCCTTCATCTGCAAGCCCGCCAGGTCGCGCACGAGGTTCGAGGACCGAGGTCACGCGCTCCGAGGCCGGGCCGGTCACCTCGCGGCCGTTGATGATCAGTTCATCGTATGGGAGGGATGGCTGGAAACTGACCGTCGTGCGCGTGTAGAGGCCATCGAGGTTCATCGAGATGGAACCATTGGCGGGAAGACGCAGGGCGTCGTCGCGGTTGCCCCAGTACTTGATGAGGGCTACGTTGGGATGCGCCTGCGCAGTGGCGGTGTGCATGGGGGGAGTGTAACACGAGGCGACGGGCGCGCGATGCGCCCAGCGATAGCCTGCTCCTCCACATTGCCGCGGCAAGTTGTGAGCCGCGTTCGCGGCCGGCAAAAGGTGGCGAAGCCGTCGCCACCGCCTGCTAGCGGCGGGACCACCCAGCCTGGCGTGGGGACCAAGGGGATAAGCAAGCCCTTCATAAGCAGAGCTTATGGGTGGCCAAATGCACGGCACTGAACAGGGACGGGACCTCGTGTCGGGTGGAGGCTCCGAAACATAGAGAGCACTGACCTGCCCACCATCGGGAGAGCGTCGCTGGGCGGCTATCGGCGTCTTGGGGTGAAGCGCGCGCTCGGCACGGACCCGCCAGCCCTGGCGGGACTGATTATCGCAGCAGACGATAATTGGAACCCAATGGAAGCAGATTCTCTTATCGCAAGCTAGCTGGCTTGGGTCCCCGTTTTCGGCCCAGTGTCTTGACCTTCACGGCATAGCCAGTGAGACTATGACGATCGACCAGCCAGACGATGCTGATCTTGCGAGCTCTGATCGTGCCCGCTCAGATGAGCCGGGTGATGTACTCGGGAGGTACCCGCTCAGCATCGCAGCGTCGTGGACGGTGAATCACTCACGTCCTTTCGGTATCATTCCGGGCCTCCAGAGTCGAATCACAAAGTTGCGAGTGGTGTATCTATCACGCAGGTCAAATTCAGGTTTGAGAAGATGCGGCCATCCGGGCTAACCCCAGTACCGGCGTACCGATTCGACCAGGTCACGCATTGCATCGATGCACCCTCGCACCTCGGGCAAGTCAAGGAATTCTTGGTGAGGCATTCCTAGGACAATTGACTCGGCGATTTCGGCCCGCTCCCTGAAGGGCATGCCTCGCAGCATTGCATGGGGATCCAAGCCGTATTCGCGGCAGATCTCGCGCCAAGCAATGCAATTTGACACAAGGGCAATTACCGCCCTGTCCCGCGCGTCCTCGTATTCGGCTTTTTTCGCCTTTCCGACCGGCGCTTCGCTCAGCAATGATAGGAGCTGAAGCTCGGTGCAATAGGCCCACTGACTGAACCCGTATTCCAGACTCAGAAGTAAAAATCCTTGGGCCAAACCGAAGGTATGGCAGAAAGAGTAGCGCCTCCGCGGCGCGGAACTCATGAGGGCATCATTTTCTATTTTGTCGCCGCGGTCTAAGGCCGCCTTCTGGGCGGCAAAGCGTTCCACGGCGGTCAACTTGGTCGTAGTTTTTTCTCAACGGCCTCGATATTCATTTTGCCACCTCGCGCGTTCGTAGCACCGCTTCCAGAGCGGCAACCCGTCCTTCCCACTCGCCGACCCTCATAGCGTCGATGTATGCCGCGCACAGCGTGACCAGCAGGCGGCCCCTTTTCTCAGAGTTCTCCAAGATCAAGGTCTCTGCCAAGTCGTAATCCAGAACCCTCATGACGTCCACGACGGAGCGAACCTCCGGCGGAATTCGCGAAACGTCGCCGGCATGACCGACGCGCCGACGCTGGCCTCCGAGCTTGCGGGCCTGCGCCCGGGCCGCGCCACTTTCAGGCGCGTGCGTGAAACAGTAAGCGCCCTGCTTCAGAGCCTGCGCTTGGCATGGAGAGCCGTCATCTTTAGTTGCCGCGCATTTGGCCATCACAACCTCCTGTTGTCGAGGGCTTGCTGGCTTCTGGCGTGCCCCCAAGCTGTAGACATCGTCTCGTCATAGCCTGCATTTGGATGGCTCGGTCCGCAAGCTTGCTGGCCGCGCGGGCGGTTCACCGCTTCTATGGCGACACCGAGAGGCAACGCAGAGATGTGGCCCAGTGCCGTTCAGTGCAGAAACCAAGTGAAGCCAAACGATCGATACTATGCATCAGCAGCCCCGCACACACTAGTCTTTGGGGCTATTCTCGCGCCGTATTTGAATTCCAGATACTACGAATTGAGCGGGTTTTGTAGCGCGCCAAGCCGCAGGCACTCCCGCATGTCCCCATCAAAATCAGTTCTTCGGCCCGTCGATTGGGTACAGGCTGCTCAGAGTGAGATCGCGCAGGCCGGGCTTCTAACGCCAATGCGAGCGCATCTTGCTGTGAATCCAAGAATGACAAATGCGCCCAGACGGGAGCGTCGAGGCGCATTTTGGTGGCACAAAACACTTCTGGGTACTACAAGACATTCCCGCTAGGGGGGGTGCTCCTTATCCAGTCTTTCCATGGCCCGACTTACAGTCACTCGGTGGACACCAAGCATATCTGCTATCTGGCGGTCGGAGATGTCGGGGTTCCGGTTTCGCCATTCCCAGACTTGGAGCCAGTCCTTGGCTTTGCCGACCTGCAACGGACGCGGCGGCATGGTTTTGTGTTTCACTTGCCAATCCCTGATGTCATTCATGACTAGAGGATTTCCCAGGTCGGTTTCCGGCGTGAGAATACACTGATGTGTCCATTCCCCGAAGTCGTTCTTCCGAAATGTATAGGTAGGGAAGCCGCCGCTCCGATAGCTTGGACCCTCTTTCCCCGTCATCAGGTGGTTCCAGAGTGAGCCAAAGTACTGTGAGGGAATCTGGTACTTGTGAATGAGCCGACGCGCTTTTTGCACCAAGGTCTTGCACCTCTTGTTCAGACGAATTCGTTGAGTTGTGTTCCTTACGTCCCACCCCATCCAAGCAGTGTACGTTGGATTCTCAAAGAGCGGTTGACTGCCCTGCAGGGAAAGCGGAAGCCCAAACTTTGATTGAATGCTCCTAATATCGTCGCCCAGTTTTCGATTCTCCAGAAGACGATTCCATTCCAGGAGCTCAGCATTCCCGAAATTGTGAACTCGACGCCAGGATTCCCGATACGTGGCCATTTATGGCGCTCCAACAAGAAAGCCGCCCGGCGAGAAGCTGGACGGCTCATGATGGTGCAGTGCTGTCGTTGTCAGCCGTCACTTTCGGCCAGGACGTCGCCTCGGACGTTCTGAGCGTCGCGGGGCGGTCTCTTTTTCTCTTGCACCCATTATAACAGAAAATGTGTTCTATTTTTCCCCGTGGCTTAGTCGGGGACCTGGGTACCACATCACAGACATGTTGCTTTGGACCACGGCAGAAGATCAACTCTAAGCCAAATTGAGGCTCCGCTGCTGCCGCAGCCACATCGCCAAGGCGACGCCTGTCCAGATGGATTCTGCATTCCGCTCAATCCCCAGCTCCGAGTATTCATGCCAGAACCCCAACAGCTGGCGCATGTCAATGTACGGCTCGAGGTTCTCCTGCTCATAAAGGGTGAGCTGGAAGAAATCATCTGCACCTTCCCTCAGGACGAGACGATTGAAATACCATCCCAGGCTATCCTTGTCTCTTCTCCACACCACCTCTGAGGGCCAAACGGGTCCCACCGCTCGGCGCAGAATCAGCTTGGTCCAGCCGCGCTGAGTTTGAAGTTGCCAAGGCAAACTCAAGACAGAACTCGGCCAGGCGCACGTCAACCAACGGATGGCAGGCCTCGATCCCGAAGGCGCTGGCCACACGCTCATATCGTTCCAGGCCGACTGTAAGAAAGGGGTGGTCAAGAGTGTTCTTGCGCTTCCAGCAAGCCATAGTCTCCGGTCTGAATCTCATGGGAATCGAGAATTGCTAGTCCATCTCCGGGCTGCGATCGACGTGCAAAGTCGCGATCGATGATCGTGTTCTTGACCGCAGACGCAGTCGCCGTGCGGTATCGATGCTGCCGTGGATCGAAGCTTTCTACGCCGCGGGAATCACCACGGGTTGTGGGACTAGTCACCTGCGATATTCTCCGCAGAACAACACAACGCGTCCGGAGATAGCGGTGCTCATCGGCAGGGCGTACCACCTATGCCCGTCTTCGCTCAGGAATTACCGGAGCGCGGTTCTCCGTCAAATCCGCTTTCCGGTCGAGCATTGAAATACTAGCTCAAATGCTCTATACTGATGACATGCGTCGCCCCGTTCCACAAAGACTTGGGGATCATGCGCCGGGGACCCCGGCGTGCATCCTCTGTTGGCGCCATTCGTCCTAATGATTCCGATGCAGTGGTTCGCAGTATGGTCCGCCCTGCTCCGTGGCATCACTGACCTGGATGAGCGGGTACTCATGGGGCGGGGCATCTTGAGCAAAGGGAAGGCGACTCTGATGGTAGCCGCGATGACACGATGGTGACCGCGATGGTCAGCGCGAGGGTCACGGCGACTGAACCCACTGATTGACTAGAAATGTAGCGGAGGTATCTCTCGGCGTGCCCACAGCTGCTGTAGCATTTCCGGCCAATTGGAGGCTGAAACGAAAGGCGTCTTTTTCAGTACGTGTGGGAGCTGCGCGGCGGAAGAACCCAAGAGGGAAGGGGCGGAGCCTGACTTGATTGACTGCGGAGTGGTTTTTGGGTGCTAGGTTGATTGTTTGGCTTTCTTGAGGTCCCTTATTGTCCGCCTCAGTGCGTCAAACTTGTCGATCTCAGCCATTAGCATGTCAGGTGTGAGGGGCTGCGCAAGGGAGTCGCTGTGCAGGTGGCCTACGATGTAGCGCGAAAGCCTTTCATACGAGTTCGGCTATCTCTTGGACAATCTGATCATTCCAAACCAGCTGGGGGAGAATAAGCACGGAGATGCGTTCCTGGAAACGTTGAACTACACCGCCGAACAACTCAAAGACAACCAGCGCCTCGTATGACGTGCGGATTGCAGCCATGCCTTCGCGCAGGAGAGCCTCCTGCTCCGAACCTGTTAGTTGCTTGGCGCGCTCATAGAGCTTTCGTGCGGGTGCGGATGACTTGTACTCTTGCTCGAGCGCTGGGCAGTTGTCGAGCCGGACATAGCCTGGCCGTCCGTCTGTCTCGCCACGCTAAATCCAGTGGACACTCCTCGAGAGCTCCAGTTCTTCGGCACTGGTAAGGAGTAGATAGAGAAAGGGGAGATCGTGGGTGAAGACTATTACCTGACGTCTTTGAGCTTCCTGCGCAAGAATAGCGGCAATTCTGGTACGCCACTCGAGGTCAAGAGAGGTTACCGGATCGTCTAGAACGATGCCGCTGCTGCTGGTATCCAGGGTCGCCTCTGTGAGGAAGTCGGCGAGCGCGATTGCCCTCTTTTCTCCCTCGCTCAGGACCTTCTCGGCATCCGCAAGGTGCTCGGCGGTTTCATGGGCTCGAATTTGGATCTGTTTTAGGGTTTCGCCCTTCTTGCCCGATGTAGCAATGTCAACCTGAAGAGGGCGGCCGAAGGAGCTGAGTACCTCTCTGAAGATCTCGATGTAGCGATTGGTGACCAACTGGTCGAAAAGCAAATCGTACTTCTGGGTAATATGGCGGGTGGATCCACCTGCGTGGGCTGCTTGTTTTGCCCACTGTCGTTGATGAACATAGGCATCGATCTGGGGCAGTAGCGTCGCGAGCTGCTTGCGATGTTCCAGTGCACGGCGTTCTTCATCGAGCTCCTGGGCACGCTCTTCTAAATTCAGACCCTGCAGGTGGGCGATGTCATCAGAAAGGCTATCTTCCAAATGCCCAAGCTCATCGAGAAAACGATCGGAAGGAAGATCCGGGATCTGCGGCTGTTGGCGTGCACGAATGGCGTCAAGGACTGCAGTGCCCCGCTGGACTAAGGAAGTTGAGAAGGCGTCAGCTGTCTTTCCCAATTCAGGGTTGTGCCTTGCAAGCACCGCACGGGACGGAGCAAGATCCTGGGAGAGAGCAGATGGCGCTTCCCCTTCGACGGTGGCAAAGAGATTGGCGAGCTGATCATTCGTGGCGTTGATTTCTTGTTGGGTTTCTGCGGTGAGAAATGCCCAAATCTCTGCTATGAGCTGCCGGGCATCATGCGACAGAGGCTGTTGGCAGAGCAGGCAGACGTCTCCATCCTGCGGGTACGGTGGCCTGCCTGCGGACTCTCCCCTGGCCAAACGATGCGCTGCCTTCATGAAGCCGTCCCATGCTTCTGTGCCGACCTGGGACAAGCCCGCGTGCTTGAAGTGGTCCGAGCCGAGGACACGCGCTTGGGCAGTGAGTTCTTGATGTCGGCCTATGAGCTGGCTGATCCGGTGTACCGCATTGGCATCGAGACGGGTGCGAGCTGAATCTATCCAGGCGTGCAGTTCAAGAAGAAGCTGCAGATCGTGCCGCTTTTGGTCAATCTCTTGCTGGTGACGGCCCAAGGCGATGCTGCCGACTTGCACTTCCAATTCATGGATACGGATTTCCTCTTGTGGGGCAAGCCGTGCAAGTTCCGCTAGGTGAGTGAGGTCAGTTTCCGCCGACAGATCCTCGACGAGAGTCCGTATGGCTGAAGTTCCGGGAAAATAGGTATGGAAGTCAGAGGGTGATTCCAATGCTTCGATTTTGGCAGCGAGCCGGTCACGGACCTCGTCAGTGATCCTGGCTAGCGTTGTAAGTACGGAAAGTCCCGCAGGAGAAAAGCTGAAAGTGTTCCTACCCTTCATGTGGACGTGCACGCTGGTGCTGTCGAAGACGTAGAAGGACGACAGTTCGGGACAAAGAGATCCAAGCTCGTGCACAAAGGTCTTCTCAGTTCCTCCGATATCGACCTTCACGGTGGCACGAAGGGGAATGTCCTCATCAAGAGGACTCGTCACATCTGGCAAGACCACGCGGTCTCCTCGAGTGAAACCGGCTGAACCAAGAACCCTGGCGTATCCTGATTTTCCGGAGCCGTTTAGACCATAGATGGCGGTGAGCTTCGGAGCGAATGTCAGCCGTTGTCCTGGTACAAGCGCATTGATATGCTCGAGTTGCGAGATTTCCTTCAGGAGAATCGTGCTCTGCTGGGTCGAATCCGGCGAACGCGTTGCCGTGAGAACTCGCTGAAGGCCGAGGTGCTGTGCGCTCTGCAAGGTTCTCGTCCTCCAACAGCAGCTGGAGAAGCCGTCCGTAATCGGCTTCATCGGGGGTTCGACCTGCGATGACGATTTGTAGAGCGGCCTGCTCCCAGTAGGGAAGCTGGCTAGCCCATTGGATGATTTCATCGAATGCGCTTGGCAACGTGCGCTCCTTTCCGACACCGTACGCGACCGGACGATGGCCAGTTAGACGCGTCAGGCTCTGTATTACCCGCATTGGGGTCGATGTGGTTTCTTTGTGGCGGGTTTTTGGTACGGTGACGAGGGGGTAGGAGGAAGCCGAAAGCAATCCCCTGCCTGACAAAGTCTAGCACGAGCGGAGGCTCAGCGAGATTGCAGAAGCGTTAGGTTGTATAGGCTTTGGCGGGGCAGGTAGGACACGAGGGCGAAGCCCGTCCGAGTGGAGAGAGGCGTAGTGCCGCGGAGTGCTGCCGAAGCGTGGAGCGCTTTGACGAGTGGAGCGAGCGAAGAGGCGGCGGAGCGGGCGCCCTTGTTCGCAAGCGACAGATGCGGAGGGAGTGAAATGAGGATGCGAAACGGCGAGGCGAACGGAGCCAGCGGAGACGACAGAACGAGGCGCGCTCTGCGTGTCTAAATGGGCGTGCTCAGGGCATGATGCATTAGGGTGTTATTCCCGGCGTGTGGAGTTCACGCAAAGCAAGATGCACTGCGGCTTTTCATGAGGTCAATTCCACGCGAATTGCAGCCACAATAGGCAAGGCGGCTCCAATCCTTGCCGGACTCTTCGGCTCAGGCTCATTGTTGTTGAGGGAACAGGATTAGCACAGAGAACTTGATCTGGTTTAGGGCTGTATTGGTGCCTTCAGTCTTCTTTGGGGGCAGGTCACATTAGATAGACCCAACATCTTCAAGAAAGCATCGTATTTTCAAGATAATCAAAACCACAAAACCAACTGATTATGATGAAATTCGCTGTACCCCTAGTAGAAAAAAGGGTAATACTGGCCGACTAGCTCAATGGCAGAGCAATTGACTCTTAATCAGTGGGTTCAGGGTTCAAGTCCCTGGTCGGTCACCTTACATGTAGCGATTCTAGCCTTAAGAACACCCATATTTGGGTGCTCCGAACTACCTCGCGCATTGGTCCAGCCCGGAACAGATCAAAGCCTCAGCCCATCGCATCCTCACCTGCGCCGAGCAGATCATAAACGCTTGCGAACCGTAGACCAAGACAAAACCCTTTATTGAAAACCAGCCTATCCTATCGGATGGGCTGGTTTTGTCTGACAACCACCCACTCCGCAAAAAATCGCGCCTCCCTTCGGTCGGCGTAAAGGTGGCGCTGCGCTTCCTTTCACTCGTTCGGGCTTCGACTCGCTTGCTAACCTCTTCTAATTCTTCGCATTGACTTTTGGATTAACCGGATCTAAGTCGCCTTTCCTCTCTCCTGTTGCAATTCAGTTGCAAATGAGTTGCATATACAGTAACACGCTGTAGACACTATAGAAGCTGTAGACATAAATTCACCCCTAGATTCCGTAACTACATACACGCTGTATTCACCCCATAGACGCTATAGACATACTTTGCTCACTCACTTTAATCAGTGGGTTCAGGGTTCAAGTCCCTGGTCGGTCACCTTACATATAGCGATTCTAGCTTCAGAATCCACCCATATTTGGGTAAAGAAGGGCCTCCGGATTTCGGAGGCCCTTCTTACTGTAGCAATCCTGTAGCAAATGGAGTTAATCATGTGGCTTCTTCAAGTAAATGCTTTCCAAATCAGTTGGTTGTTCCGGTGCTTTTGGCTTCAGATTGGCTCCTTTTGAAGCCAAGACGCGATCCATTTTTTGGACGGCTTCTTCTTGAATATCGGGAAGGACATGAGAGTAGGTGTTGAGTGTCAACGCAATATCGGTGTGTCCAAGGCGCTCTTGGACCACCTTGGGGTGTACGCCTTGCTGCAACATGAGAGTTGCGGCCGTATGCCGGAGATCATGAAAACGTATGTCCGGCAAATCCGCTTGCCTCAGTATGGCCTTGAAGTTCCTGATAAGATTACGTGGATCCAAAGGTGTTCCGACGGTTGAAGGAAAGATCAAGTCGTTTTCCTGCCATCGATTTCCTGCAAACAGCCTCTCATAGTATTGGACAACGTGGTGGCCTCGTAGCCTCTTTATCGTATCTATGCTCAATAAGACCGCACGCTCTCCAGCTTGAGACTTGGGGGAAGAGAACACCAAACCTCGATCCTTCAAACGCTGCAACTGACGTTGAACGCTGAGGCGTCGCGTGACCCAGTCAAGGTCGGACCATTCCAAGCCCAGCAGTTCCCCCTCACGCAACCCAGTCGTCACGGCCATCCAAAAAAGCATCTCCCATCTCGAGCCCCTGGCCGTTTCCAGGAGGATCCTCACCTGGTTTTCGTTGAGCGTGTGCATTTCCTGTTTTCGGGGTTTCGGGCGGTTTACGGCCTGGGCGGGATTGCGGCCAACCAGCCCCCATCGGAGCGCCTGATTGAGAGATCGATGCAAAACTGAATGAATTAGCAAAATGGTCCTTAGACTCTTGCCTTCTCGGGACTGCAGCGTGTAGAAGGTCTGGATTTGGTCGGGACGTAGATCCTTCAGCTTCACCGTGCCAATTCCCGGTACTAGGTACTGACCTATGATTTGCTTGTACTGCTGGTAGGTCTTTGGGCGAATTGAGTCTTGGTAGTTGGTCAACCATTTCCGGAGGAAACTAGCGACAGTGATTTGGGCCGCGGCAAGCGTTAGCCCGTTCTGCACCTGAACTCGGGTTTCCTGCAACCAGTCGCGGGCCTCCCTCTGTGTCTTGAAGTACTTGACTAGTCGGTTGCCTTGGAGCATGAGCGCGGCAACCCAGAAGCCGTCTTTGCGCTTGTACATGCT
>CAVTZR010000003.1:0-339481 GCA_963739265.1 uncultured Chloroflexia bacterium | reverse complement strand
GAACCCACTAGTATGGGGAAATGAGTAAGGTATCCTCTTTGTACATGAACCGGTTGTGGGGCAATTCGTACTTCGGAGGATACCTCATGGCTCAATCTAACATATCAAAAGGATGGGCGCAAGCGGCTCCAGCCAGTCTGCATGTGGGGGTGGACTTGGCGCTGGAGAAGAACGTGGCCGTCATCCTCAACCAGGATGCCGAACGGCTGGACCACTTCAGTTTTTCCCAGGACCGCCGCGGCTATGAGTACTTCCTGGATCGTCTGGAAGCCGTGCGGTGCCAGGCGCAGGCTTCCCGGCTAGTGGTCGCGATGGAACCGTCCAACTATTTCTGGAAGCTGCTGGCCCGCGAGTTGGAGCAGCAGCAGATCGCCTATCGCCTGGTGAATGCCTACACGGTCAAGAAGCACCGGGAAGGCGATCAACTGGACTGTTCCAAGGACGACCGCCGCGATGCGCAGCAGATCGCCGAACTCTGCCGCACCGGCCATTACACCCAGACTCGCCTGCAGCGCGGAGCCTATGAGGAGCTGCGGCAGTACGTCACGCTCTACGACCAGTTCCAGCGATCGATCCGCCGGGAGAAGCAGGTGTTGTGGGGCCTGGTGGGACAGGTCTTTCCCGAATTGTTCCAGGTCTTTCAGGATTTGGAGGGCGAGACCTGCCGAGCACTTCTAGCCACCTGCACACCGGCAGCATTCGTCCGGTCAATGAGCTGCCCGGCGTTTGAAGCACGGGTTCGCCTGGCCCTAGTCGGCAGAAGGTTGTTGGTCTCGAAACTTCGCCGCTTGCACGCCCTGGCGGCCCATTCCTTGGGGCTCACGCAGGGACTGGACGCCCTGCAACTGGCCATCCGGCTACACTCCGCCCATTTGCAGGCCTTGCAGCAGCAAGCCCGGCAGGTGGCCGACGCCATGACCGCTTGTTTGAACTCCTTGCCCGAGGCTCCCTATCTGCTCTCGGTGGCAGCCTTGGGTCCCGTCTCGGCCGCCACTTTCCTGGCTGAAGTGGGGGATCCGCAGCGCTATCATTCTGCCGCCCAATGGGTCAAGCTGGCCGGCATCCAGCCCACCCCCAACACCTCCGGCAAGAAACAGCGCAGCCCCACGCCCATGTCGCACAAGGGCCGACCGCGTCTGCGCACCATGCTCTATTTCGCCTGCTTGCGACTGATTCAACATGACGTCCGCTTTGCCCAACTGTACGCTCACCTGCAAAGGAGGCCGCACCACCCGCTCGCCAAGATGCAAGCCCTGGGCGTTCTCATGAACAAGCTCGTGCACATCTTGTGGGCCCTCATCCAAAACCAAACTTTCTATCAGCCCGCCTTCGATGCGCAGCCTGCGCCCGTTTCCCACCCGGGGACACCGTGAGCCCACTTGAGGCGCTCTCCCGACCTCGTTAGATCAGCCTGGTTGCCCCGGCCGCCTGGTCACATCGGATAGAGTATCCTGAGGCTTGACCTCGCATGACTAGTTCGATCCCAGGATTTCCGGCCAGGGTTCACCCGGGTCCCGGGCACAGCTTTCCGCTTCCAAGCGCTCCTCGGCTTGGCTTGCACACCATCCTTAGAATCCCCCTGACCCACAGGGTACTGTTCAGCGCTGGACAGCCCTGCGCCAAGAACTCTTTACTTATTCCCTATAGTATGCTGATTACAGCTCGAGCCAAGCGTGTCTATGGCGTGTACGGAGTGAAAAAGCGGCTATCTGGTGCCAGAATTACGGGTAAATCGGTCTACTGCGAGCACGGTGTCTACAGCGTGTTTTTCCAATTGCAGCCGAATTGCAGCAGATTTGCGGAGAGGAAAGGCGCCTCGGTCCCCGCAGTTGAGCGAGGCTGGCGCGGACGCGCGCCGCCCTGCGGTAAGTCGCTCCGATGCAGCATTGTGGTGGTCTAGGAATCTGCAGAGGTTGCTGTTTGCCGCAAGACGTACACCGTCATCGGCTGGCTTTTCCCCTTGAGTTCCAGCGAACGTCGCTCCAATGCACCGGGGAGTTCTGCGCTCCTGCAAGCATCCTCGCTAATCAGGATCTCTCCGGTGCGCGCGGCGGAAGAGAGGCGTGCCGTGACATTTGGGACATCGCCCAGTACGGTGATGTCTGTTACTCCATCTTTAGAGCCGACCGTCCCGACGAACGCCGTGCCGGAATGGACACCAACACCTACCTGTATCCAAGGTCCGCCAGGCTGATCGTGCCCAGTTGCATGCAAGAGATCCTTGGCGGCATTGATGGCCACGCTTACATGGTGCGGGCCAACAAAGTAGGGAAGGTACATCCCGACTACTTGATCGCCGGATAGTCTGTCAACCCAGGCGCGAGTATCGAGCAGCACATGACTGCTTGCCGCGAAAAAGCGGCCGATCAGCTGGCTGAATTCGGCCGGTTTCATCTTTTCGCCCAACGTGGTTGAGCCCCGTACGTCGGCAAAGAGCAGCGCAAGCTCAACCTCGGCACCGCCAACGTGTTGTGTCGCCAGGGCTTGGCACTGCTGGCAGAAGTGCATAGTCAGGCGGGAGGGGCCCCGACCCAATAGGCGCACGACCGGAGCCCACGGACCGTCGAAGGGAGAATTGCAGAACTTGCAGCGCGTGTGGCCCGGGAGAAGCGACCACACGTACCGGCCCTCCCGCAGGGGCACGTCCGGATGGTCTCCGGTCAGCAAGCCGTGCCACCATTCTTCCGGTGTCCTATTCTTGCGGGTTCGAGGCGCTTCTTGCTTCTCTTCCACGGGCATCATTGTACCCGTTTCGACACCAAAGGCGATCTATGGGCGTGCTCGGGCTGTCCTCGCCAGGCGGGCCTGAATCCTATTGACGGAAAAGAAAAGGCCTCGAACTCAATGGTTCGAAGCCTTTTTGTTCAAGTCGGAGCGCTCCTGCTGCGAGGTCTGATCGGGGGCCTCCGCGCTGCCGGTTCCATGAGGGCTGGCGCGCACCAGCAGCCACGGTCCGTCACAGATGGCGGGGAAGGTCAGGCCGGCTTCTTCAAGAGGAAGTATCCAAAGGCCAATACAAAAGCGAGGTTGAACACCACGCCGATCCAACCGAGCGCGTTCCACGCGCCGGAAAGAACTGCCGACAACGTGGCGTAAAGACCGATGGCATTGCTGACTACCGTGGCGATCACGATGGAACGTATGAATGGGCTGGAGGGCGATTCGTTTCTGGATCGCCACAATATGATCGCGCTGGCCAGGAATACCGCACCACAGAGCTGCACGAATGTGGCTCCGCCCGGGCTTAGGCTGCCGCCAAACATGGAGACCACGGGAACCGGCACCAGCACGTAACCGATGCCGAAGAACGTTTCGACAGCTGCCTTGACAACCATCCAGAAGCTCAGTTTCATGATCTGCACTCCTTCCTACCAGTAGATGCACCGATCGACCGCGCAGATGGACTCTCCAAGCGACGGGATGGCCGCGTTCGGCGTCCATCCCAGGACGTGCCGGCCTTCCCCTACGTGCCGAGCGAGCCGGCGCCCGATGCCAGGTACTCGACTATCTTGGCGGCCGTTACGATCTTGGCTCCCTCTACCATGTCGGCATCGGTTATGCCGCGCGGTTTGGCGCATGTCTGGCAGACCCAGATCTGCCCGCCGTTGCTGACGAACGACTGCATGGCGTCCTTCAGGGGCTGGAATCCTTCCTTCTTGACGTCGTCCGCGTAGCCGTGAGTGGCATTCCACACCCCTTCGATGGTCAGAAGCGCCACCACCTCCTGCGATGCCGAGGCCGCCACGTTCGCCACGATGAAGGCCAGGATGGCGCGCTCGGGGTCATCTTTCCCATGCGTGCAACTGATCAACAGCTTTGCCATTTTTCGTCTCCTTTGTTTGTACCGACTATTTCTTCCGGATGAAGAACCGTATCACTGGCCCCTCATCCTCGATCACCTTCACCAGCGCGTTCCCCGAGAGGCGGCTCCAGGATCCGATATCGTCCTTTGCCATCGGGTCATCCACGCGGAGTTCAAGCACCTGCCTGCTCTGCATCTGGCGCAGCCTGGCGTTCACCATGGGCGTCAATATGGAACATGTCGTACCGGCGTCGGCCGGTCCCGTGAAGAACTCCAGCACCTGGTCATAGGCGGGAGTTTGCCCGCCGTCTTCCTGAATATCCATAGGTATCGTCTCCTTGTTCGTCTCAACCCGCTGGAATCTGCTGCACAGTAAGTGCAGCTGCTGCACCCGGCCGTCCTTAAAGTGTGCAGAACAACTGCTGCTCGATCCGGTACCAGTCTTCATGATCGCGAAGGAGGAAGCGATAAGAGATCCCGAGCCGCTTGCCGATCCGGTCGACCCGGCTCGCCTCCACCTGAAAATCGGTGCACCCGTCGAACCAATCCTTGTACTTCGCAACCAGGTCGGCCGCTTTATCCAGATTCTTGTGAACTGCCCGGGGGTGAGCAGTTGGCTGTTGACCCTCGGTTGGCAAAACGCTTCCAGCCGATCCAGGGCGCCTTCCGCGATGGCGCGGATCCAACCCTCCCCCAACCGTTGCTCCGGCGACTGCTCGACTTGCCAGTTCTCCACTTTCATCTCAATCATCGCTGACCCTTTCTCCAAGTTTCGTTCCAGAAAACACTATCGACCGGTGAACCCCTTGCTACTCAAGGAAAGCGTTCGTGAACATTGTCTCTTTCGGCACAACCGGCAGCCCTGTTCGGCTGGACGGGCTCAACAATCTTCTCCTCTCGCATATAATCAAGACTAAGTTAGAGGCATTATTCCGTAAATGGACCTAGCTGCGGTATCCGTTGTGGGTACACCAGGGGATACAACCGCCGAAGCGACATGGGAAACACTGAAATAGGCGACGTCGAATCGTTCGGCGGATGGATCTACAGGCGCCGCCGGGCAATGAATCTGACCCGCGCTGAACTGGCGGAAAAAGTCGGCTGTGCGGCTGTCACCATCAAGAAGATCGAGCGCGATGAACGCAAGCCATCGCGGCAGATAGCAGCACTGCTGGCGGAGCAATTGATGGTGCCGCGGGCTGACCGGGAGCTATTCCTGCGAATGGCTCGCGAAACATATGCAATCTCCGCCGACTCCCAGGGGGATTCGCTGCGCATCCCCTCTTTCTTGCAGCAGGACAATCGCAATCCGCATCCATCCCAGGCCAGTTTTGTAGAACGTCACAAGGAACTCTCCCGTCTCGAGGGCTTCTTGCAGCACGCCCTGGTCGGGAACGCCACGCCGGTATTCCTCCTAGGAGATGCAGGCAGCGGAAAAACGAGCCTGATGCGGGAATTCGCACGTATCGCACAGGAAGCTCACCCCAAGCTGCTTATAGCCGGCGGTCAATGCAATGCTCAGACGGGCCCGGGGGACCCCTTCCGACCGTTTCGAGATATCCTGGGAATCTTGACGGGCGATCTTGAGATTGACTGGACCGTTGGGATGCTCAACCGGGATCAGGCTCTTCAGATCTGGGCATCCATTCCTGATGTCATCCAGGCGATTACCGCCTCTGGCCCCCATCTGTTCGACACGCTTGTTCCCGTTACTCCGCTGATCCATCGCATCGCGCCTTACCTGGGCGGAAAGACGGATTGGTTCGACCGGTTTCAGAACTCCGCTGATGCAGGGCCAGCCACGCGTCCGGGCCTGCATCAGGGTCAGGTGCTGGAAGATCTGACTCAGGTATTTCGCGCCGTTGCACGCCAAAGTCCCCTGCTCTTGATCCTGGATGATCTTCAATGGGCGGATGACGCCTCTTTGAATCTCCTGTATCACCTGGGCCGGCGGCTGACAGGCAGCCGGGTCTTGCTTCTGGGCTCTTATCGGACAGGCGAGAAGGGGAAGGCGAGCCAGGCCGTGCCGCCGAATGCGCACGAGGCCGATACGCCGGAAAACTTGATTCTGGAATTGGCCCGCCAATACGGCGATATCCAGATTAGACTGGACCAGGCCAGCCGGTCCGAAGGAAGAGCCTTCATCGATGCCATATTGGACCTGGAGCCAAATCGGCTCGGAGAGGCTTTCCGGGAAGATCTATATCAACACACCCGCGGCCATCCGCTATTCACGACAGAGCTGCTCCGCAGCATGCGTCAGAACCAGAACCTCACGCTGGATGGCGGCGGTTACTGGGTGGAGAACAGGTCGTCCCCTCCTGCACCACCACCGGCCCGGGTGGAGGCCGTCATCGAGCAGAGACTTGGGGCCTTGAATTCTCTGCAAAGGGAATTGTTGAACGTTGCCAGCGTGGAAGGCGAATGGTTTACCGCCGAAATTGTTGCCAATGTCCTCGGGCTCGAATTGGCCAGAGTCCTGGAGACCTTTACCCACGGTCTTGGACAGCAACATAACTTGATCCAGGAACAGGGAGTGCTCCGTGTTCGATCGCTCAGCCTGAATCGCTTCCAGTTCCATCACATGCTGATTCAGGAATATCTCTACAGTCGGCTCGACCCCGGCGAGAAACGTCGTTTGCATCGAAGGTTCGCGGAAGAACTGGAAAAGACTTTGTCTGAACCCGAACCAAAAGCCATGCTCCACGCGGAATACCTTGATACGTTTGGACCCGCATTGCTCCACAATTCTTTGCTGGGCGAGGAATGGACCAAGGCCGCCTCATACGCCTATGAGCTGGGAAAGCGTGCCAGGCAGCGCTATGCCATGCGCGAAGCAATTGCCTACTGTGAACAGGCATTGCTTTCGCTCGATCACCAGGCCGAGCCCGAAGAGCGGTTGATCTTCGATGTGCTCCTAGGCTGGGAGGATGCAGCGTTCAATTTCAAGCCATATGAGGATCAGCTGGTACGGTTGGCCCGGGCCGAGGAAATCGCCCGCCGTCTTCAGGACGAGCCACGACTGATCCAGGCGCTGCACTGGATTGCGAACGTGCTCCTTGCAGAGGGACGTTGGACCCAGGCGGGATCCGCGTTAACAGAGTCGCTCTCACTGGCAGAGGGACTGGGGAACGAAGAGCTGTCTGTCCGCCCGATCTACTTCAAAGCGCTGATGACCAGTTTCGCCAATCCCGCAGAGGCGCTGAAGTGGATCGGCCTGGCCGAAGAGCTTTCTCACAAGCACAACGATCTGCAGACTGAGGCGGTCGCCCTGGCTACCGAGGCCCACGTGCGCGCACAACTTGGCGAGTCTGACGGCTCTGAGCAGGCGATGGAACGTGCTCGCCTGGTCTCCAATGGCTTGGGATCGCCCCTGGTCGCCTCGGATGTTGACCTTTTTGCCGCCTGGGCTAGCCTGGCAATGGGGAACCGGGAGCAGGCCCTGGAATTCGGTCAGCGCAGCGTGGATGTAGCGATCGCAACAGATAACATGGATTGCATCTGCAACGGGCTGGCTTGCATCGGCTATACCAACTTGGAGCTGGGCAGAATAGCTGAAGCCGCTGCTGCTTTTGAAAAGGGGATCGAACGCTCGGATATTTCCGGGGCAATGATCCCTAAGCTCAATGGGCAGGCCGGCTTGGCGATGACCCAGTTCATGAGCGGTCGCTTGGAGGCAATCAAAGACCTCGAAGAGGTGATCGTCAATATGAGGCTCTACGGGAACCACGTTGGAGCGGCAAGTGCCAATCACATGCTTGGCATGTGCTTGATCCAGCTTGGTGAACTGGAGCGTGCTTCAAGTTGTTTGAATCAAGTCGCTGATTTCTATCGCCAGGTCAAGATGTATCCGTTCCTGGCAAGAGCACTGGCATCCCTGGGGGATTTAGAGCGAGAGACAGGGGCAGGTTGCCGAAGCGCGGAACTTCAGGGCAGAAGCAAAATCGTTACGGCCCTTATCGGGCAAGACCCAATAGAACTGGCCGCATAGCAGATCCGAGGTGGACCGCACGCGCTCCAAGCGCGCGGAGGCCTGAGCGGCGTGGCGAGCGCTTTCAGCAAGCCAACCCCCAATTCCTGAAGTTTAGCCAGCATAAAGCCTGGAGGGCGTTTCACCTTCCAGGCTTTTCTGTCCACCCCACTTTTCGCGTCGCTGTTTGGCCACGTAGGGCTTTTGAA
The DNA here is from genome assembly GCA_963739265.1 of uncultured Chloroflexia bacterium. Classification (GTDB taxonomy): domain Bacteria; phylum Chloroflexota; class Anaerolineae; order Anaerolineales; family Villigracilaceae; genus Fen-1038. The sequence goes on along the minus strand of CAVTZR010000003.1, from coordinate 331,500 downwards.
GCATCAAACCCCGTATTTAGGTGACCGACCAAGGACTTGAACCCTGAACCAGCTGATCAAGAGTTTCGCGCAAGTGTGTCTATGGCGTCCACGGCGTGAAGTATCGTCTAGGTAGTGCCGCGACTACGGGTAAATCTGTCCAGGTCATATACGGCTTCCAGAGCGTGTCAATGCAATTGCACCCGAATTGCACCCACCTAGGGCAGGAAAGGCGACTTTAGACTATCCTGAGCTTAAGATCACGAAACACATTTATCCTACGGTTTGATCGTGGGTAGTGACGGCAAGGATTGCAAGTACAGGAAGATCGCCTTCAATTCATCATCGGAATAGTTGTTGAAATGTCTCCACGGCATTTCGGCGGGATTGAGGGCGTGGCCGCCGGGTGTGACACCGGTACGAATTGTGTTGATGAACTGCGCATCGGTCCACGCACTGAGCTCGCCGCCGGACGTAAGATTGGGCGCATCGATGGCGCCGGGCTTGTTGCTTTTGCCGCCCGCCAGTTGCGCCCCGTGACAATCGTGACATCCCGTGACACTGACAAGATATTCACCATATGGGGTCGTTACCCCCATGGGCGTCACAGGCGGACGTTGATCATGGGCAATGACATTTGCGGGGACAATAGCTGGGCCGAACATGCCAGCGCTAATCATGATCTTTCCGAGGGCATTAATTTGGGGATCCGGGTTTTCCTTGTCAACGGGCGGGAGAGACTTGAGATAGGCGATGACATCACCGAGATCTTGATCATTGAAGTTCCAAAATAACTGCGCGGGCATGATGACCAAGGCGCGCCCCTGGTTATCCACGCCATGCCGAAGCGCCCGCACCCAATCCTCGTCTGTGAACTCCGAACCTGCGCCGCCTTTTCCGGGCGTCAGGTTGGCGGAGTAAATCGTGGCGAAGGGCGCGTCCAGGAGTGTTTGACCGGAGAGGTCGGCTGTGTGGCAATCGGAGCAGATCGCCTGCACAAAATGCTTTCCGCGTTCAATGGAGGCAGCATCGGCGGGGATGGTGATGTTTTCAGGGGCAATCGTGTACGTGCGGCTGAGCATGGCGCCGCCCTTGAAATAGAATACAGCCAGCACGATCACCAATAACCCGAGCAACGCGCCCAGAACAATACTAAGCCATTTCAAAAACACTTTGACTTTCATCCTCCCATCATAGGATTCACAGTTGTATGCCATCGGAATCAATACGTCTGATCCGATTTGAAAACGAGCGCCAACTTTACCACATGTGCGAGCTAGGGACAAGAAGCATTGCGCTTTTTAGTACGCCTCTCACGAGATGATCACATTTTGGCGTCTATGCTCATTCAACGCTCGAGTTGCAGCGCACAGCGGCCAGCATCCTGGATGAGAGCGGCGCTCTCTTAGCTGCGGACAGCCAGTTGCAGCCAATTGCCACCGCGACCGATTATTTCCCTCCTGCAGACCCGCTTTGGGGACCCTGTGAAAGCAAAGAACTGCCTCGTTGGAGGTGTCTTGCTAGTCTGGGGGCACCGGACTAACGCCACTATCTACTGATCCAGAGTTTCGCGCAAGTGCGTCTATGGGGTCTACGTCGTGACAAATCGTCTACGTGGTGCCCGAATACGGGTAAATCAGTCTAATGTGTCTACGGCTTCTACAGCGTGTCACTGCAATTGCACCCCAATTGCACCCGAAATGGAAAGGCGACTCTGATTACAGCTCGAGCGCGTGGTTGGGCGTGTTTTGGAATTGCTACCTTTGAAGTACCACTTCAGTCATTGCATGACGCTCTATTGGGCTATTTCCATGCCGGTGTTCGGGCCCAACACCTTCCCAGTGATACACCACTTCGTATTCGCTGAATAGATCAAGTATCTCTCCTGCTTCCAGGTAGGTTCTCAAGTTGCCCTGCTCGTCTGCAAATGAATTCTTTCCGATTGTTTTCCAGGTCTGTGAGTACCGAGTAAACGAGGAATCCGCAACAGTGAATGCTGTGATGAATACAAGACTTCCCTTACGAGTCCAATGGTTGACCTTTTCGAGCAGAAGGTTAATATCTTCCCAAGACAGGATTTGAATTACCCCAAAAACCAGAATGCCCGAATAGAAGTCTACTTGGGAAACAAACTTATCAAAACCGCACTGGTGAGTATGGATAGACAGTTCTTCTCGTATTGCTAGAGCAGATATGGCCTCGGTTGCTACCTTTGAGGGATCGATTGCGTCGACCGTAAATCCTTCTCGCGCTAGGAAGAAGGCATTACGACCCTGCCCTGCACCAATGTCCAAAACAGGCCTGGATTTGTTTATTCTACGATAGTAGTTTCTCAAAACAAACTCAGGCTCCGCTCCAAAATTGTTCTTTGTGTTCTTGTACGTTTCATCGTATGACACTAGATCACCTCTGTGACAAGCCGCCTAACTAGGTGTTTACCGGCCGTTTGGCGGTCCCAAGGATTTGGGATTCCATGCCCCTGGCCCCGACATCAATTGAGGGCTTAGACCTATTTCGATTAGAACAAATGAGCGATTATTCGGAGTATATCACGTGCAGGAATCTAAGATTCTCGGTACGCTGCTACCATTCTCACCTGGTCCTTCCCATTTGTCTTTATTGTTCCTCATTGTTTGGCCATCGGCGGGCGTTTCGGGCCTCGCCCGTCGCCCCACCATAAGCAAAATACCGCCTCTCGGCGGTATTTCGGCGTCCTTCCGTGGCTGGGGGCAAAGGATTTGAACCTCTATCAACTGATCCAGAGTCAGACGTTCTGGCAACTCAAGCCAGCGCGGACCGCGCGATGACGATCCGCTGCACTTCGCTTGTGCCCTCGCCTATCGACATCAATCTCGCATCGCGATAGATTCACTCGACCGGGTAGTCACTACTGTAGCCGTATCCCCCGTGGATCTGGATAGCGTTTCGGCATACGCGCTCAGCCATCTCGGTTGCGAACAATTTGGCCATTGCGGCTTCTTTCGTGTAGGAAGAACCCTGCTCCTTGAGCCAGGCCGCCCGATGGACAAGTAGCCTCGCGGCGTTGATCTCGGTCGAGGCGTCCGCGATCATCCATTGGATCGCTTCAAAGTCGGCGATGCGATGCTGGAATGCCCGCCGCTCCTTGGCATACACGATGGCATGCTCGAACGCGCTCTGCGCCAAGCCGACCGCGAGCGCGCCGATGCTGATCCGGCCAGCATCCAGCGTGGCGAGCGCTTGCGACAAACCGTCGCCCTCAAGGCCGATTAAGTTCTCCAAGGGGACGCGCACCTCGACATAGGTCACTGCGCAGGTGGGGGAGCCATGCAGGCCCATTTTCTTCTCGGGCGGACCGATTTTCAGTCCGGGCGTGTCGACGGGTACCAGGATCAGGCTGAGTGATCGTTTTCCGCCTGCGGGGTCCGTCCGCGCCAGTGTCAGGATGTATTCCGCGATAGTGGCATTCGTGCACCACATTTTGGCGCCGTTGATGAGCCAATCCGATCCGTTCTTGACCGCCTGGGTTTGTATGCCGCCCTTCAGGTCAGAGCCTGCCCCCGGTTCCGTCAATGCGAGTGCGCCAAGCCGTCCCTTCCCGCTGGCGAAGCGCACAATAGGCGACGTGCCAAGGCCGTTGTGCGCAGCCAGCGCTAGTCCAGTCGAACCGCAGCCCCAGCCGATCTCCTCGATCGCGATCGCGGCGCTGATCGAAATCAGCCGCTGCGCCTCCGTGCTCTTGCGGGATGCTGAGTCCCAGCAATCCAAGGCTCGCACCTTTCCGAACGGCCGGCCAATTGAACTCGCCCGTAATGTCTACCTCGTGGGCCTTGGGCTGAATCTCCTGCTTGACAAAATCGTGCACGGTCCTTTGCCATGCCCTTTGTTCATCAGTCAACTGGAAATCCATATTCAAGCCTCCCAGCGTGACACCTGTACACCGGCCTGTGTGGAGGCCGGGTTCATCGACTTGGTTCGCGTGAGCCTAGCCTGGTTGATCGGGCATCTGATACTGGCTGATCAGCTCGCGTGCCTCGGCGCTGTTCTCTTTGGAGACGAACAACTCGACGCGGCCCAAACCGTCAATGGTGACCGGATAGATATGATGCCCGACGGCCTCCTGGAAGATGGCCACTTCGATCCCGCGGGCTTCAAGATAGCTTTGCAGCAGTTCCGCTTCGAGCCGACCGTTGAATACCCCCACAAGCTCCCATTTGACGTCGTCCAACGCGACCTCCGTGCTCGGGCCGACCAAGACCGGCGAGCAAGCCTATGGAGAGGCAATTATCGCAAGAGAGCGGGCTGCCCGCCCCTCGCCGGATGTACCGCGGCGTTGTGCCTGAGTGCGGCCCGCGCTTGCGCTGGCAATGAGCCGCGCAGGCCTATTGGCCGTGGTTTGCGATCGCCTGCTTGGCCCAGGTGAGCGCTGCCATCATGGTCGAAAATCCGAGCGTGTTGATCCCCAATGCGAGCGCGTGTTCGATCTCGTCCGGTGTCGCGCCGGCGTCCAAAGCGCGGTGGGTATGCGATTCGACGGCGCTCTCGGATCGATTTGCGGCGGCCATGCCAAGCCTAATCAACTCGCGCGTCTTGGCATCCAGAGGCCCAGCGTCTGCTGCCGCGGCGCCAAGCGCCTCGTAGGCCGCATAGATGCGCGGGTGCTCCCGGCGGAACATTTGATACGGTTTGGGCAGCTGGTTCATGCATTCTCCTTGTTTTCAGTCCAGTGCCGGGTTGCGAACCTGGAACAGCTCTTCCGCGTTGGATTCAACCACATAATACCCGGCACCAGCACATTGACGGCACAGAACGACTCTTTCAACCAGCACTTCCCGCTGGTTGCTGATTTCCTCGCCGCACTGCTGGCAAATCGCGCGGGCCGTGGGCAAGCTGGCCAAATCTGCCGCAGGTGGATCCAGGCTGACCGCCTGGAGGCAGAAGAGTTCCTCGGCCGGCATGCGCTGATAGCCCTCCAGCTGCGCAAAGTAACGTCGCGACTCGCTCGGCGCGTAATCACACGCCCGCATGCGTACCTGCTGCCGCGGCGCGATTCGCAGCGCTGTACCCGATCGGAGGTCCGCGAAGGTGGCCGCGATCTTGCCGAGATCGTTGACCCGCAGCGTCCGGTGTCCGATGGCGGCACCCGTAGCAACCTCCATGCCGTCAGCAAAGCACCCATCTGTTTCGATGATGACGAGCCCAGAGTCCTTTGAGATGGGAGCCGGCCAACGAAAGGCGGCCATGCCGGCTAGTCCCATTCGCACTCCCAGAACCTGCCGCGGACACAGGTGATCGTGGCGGACGCTGGAGCGCCGGAGCAGCTCGGACAGATCGACAGACATATCGCGCTCCTTGGTTCTCAGTCGGTGTGCACGATGAGGTGGCCTGCCTGGTTGAGCTCGGTCCGGAGCTGGCGCAGGGGCTGCGAGGCGGGGCCGCGCGTGACGCTGCCTTGCGCGTCATAGCGTGAGCCGTGGCAGGGGCAGGCGAAGCCTCCTTGGGCCTGTTCCACCGTGCAGCCCAGGTGCGTGCAGACAAGGCTCAATGCCTTGAACCCATCTCCTGTATGGAGGATCATGGCAGGGACTTCATTGGCCGGAATCCACGAGTCGATCGGATAGTCTGAGGCGGGGCCGAGGTCGAATTCGGTCTGGGGCGATGGCTCGGACTGGAAATCCAGGAATCGGAAGAGGCCCGCAGTCGCGAGCAGGCCGCTGAGGCTCAACACGGCAGACGTGGTGAACTTCAGAAAGTCACGCCGCGACGGCCGGCTGCCGCTATCGCTGGACCGAGTGACATTCATGGCAGTACTGTGAAGACTGCTGGGTCGGATCCTGGGTGCAGCCTGATCCCATCACGGGCCGGAACTTGAACACCTGCCCCGTGGCTTTGCCGATCAACTGGTAGGTCCCGTCGGGCAGGACACGCGTATTCCAGAGCGGCTCCCCTTTATCCGTTACAAGTACCTGGTCACCGAGCTTGAGGTCGACGATCGGGTTAAGTTGCGCCAGGCGAAAGGCGATGTCGTTGGCGTCGGTAAGCCTCTTGGTCGACGGCAGTCGTTGCGGGGTCCCGTGACAGGTCTTGCATTGGATGTATTGGATGTCTTTCTTGTTCGAGTGAATATCACCGTCGCCCATGGCCTCCGTCCGTGTGTGGCAATCGATGCAATCCAGAGTGTATTCACATTTGGTGAACTGGGCAATAGGCTGGTAGTAGGCATTTAGGCGGTCACTCGGGTGATCGGTTCTTGGAACGAAAGTTATGCTGCGCAGATCGTAGTTGCCGCGGTTGTGGCACGTGTCGCACTGTGAGTACGGTATGGCCGTGGTGAGGGTATGGATAAGGGACTTCTCACTGCTTGGCTGAGAAGACGTGTCTGTCGGAGTTGCCCCAGGCGAGTGGCAAGCTGCGCAGCCCGCGAAATCTCGCATAGGCGGCGCCTGGCGGCGGCTCAGCATTTAGGTGGCAGTTGGTGCAGTTGCGACCAAACTGCACGACAGCGGGATTGGTCTGCTGTAATGGCTCAAAGGCTTGCAGAGCGGAGACGCCCGTTGAGGTCGTAACGGCATCGTCGGTGACAGCGCTGATCCCGAAACGAGCTTTCAAGTCCGGCTCCACGCCAAATGTGTAGAGGATGTTCGCAATGGCGCCGGCGTAAGTGGCCTGGATGCTCGTAGTCACCCGTTGGATGTGGTTCCTGTCATCGGCAAGGCTGCCTGAGTGGCACTGATCCCCGCCACAGGATTGCTGCACTACGGACAGGTCGGAGGGATTTGCCCGACCCCGCATGGTGCTGTGAGCCAGGTCGGCGTTCAGGGCCAACCGCTCACCGCCATGACACAGCACGCATCCGAATGTCTTGATCGGATGGGACGCGCTGATTTCGGGAAGCTGCGCGTGGCATGTGAGGCAGTACTCAGGCTGCCCGGTCAGCGTCGGGATCAGTTCGACCGGCTGGGGCGCCGAGGAAGCACTCCACCATGCGAACAGCACAGAGGCAAGTAGGAGTGCGGCACCGACAAGCAGCAAGTATCGGCGCATTCAGTAGACCGAGGGGCGGCTGCCTATTATCGTCAGGAGCAGCCAGGCCAAGACGATCGCAATGACGGCGTATTGGGCGATCCGATTGGAGTGAGGGAACCAGCGGCCAAGCTCGCCCGGAGACGGCGATGGAAGCGTATACGGGATCACCGCGATGGCAGTCAGCACTAAGGCAGGCAGAACGATCCCCATCAGAAACGGATCTCCCCACTTGAGGAGCTGCTGCACCCACAGGAAGAACCACGGCGCCTGGGCGTCCGCTGCGATTTCGTCCATCTTTGCAATCGGCGCGGCGATGGGCGCCGGCAAGGCAGCGGATAGGACAACCAAAGCCGCCCCCGTCAGCAGCATGGCCAAAATCTCGCGGCGGACCAACTCCGCCCGCGGGATCCGCTCGTGGTCCGTGCGAAGAGCAGGAGGCGGCACGGCAATCCCTCCGTCCCTGCGGACGTGGAATAGGTGCCATGCCATCAAAATAACCAAGCCAAGTGTCAGTCCGAAAATGTGCCAGGAATAGAAGCGCAGTAGCGTGGCGCTGCCGGGCTGCGTCCCACCGGTCAGGATCGTGTAGAGGCTGGTCCCAGCGGCGGGGATGGTTCTGATGAGATTAGTCCCCACAACCAGTGCCCACTGGATGCCTTGGTCCCAGCGAAGGACATAGCCTGTGAAGTCCATCAGAATGCAGATCACGAACAGGCCGAGGCCCAGCAGGTAGTTGAACCGGCGAGGCGGACCGTACGATCCGGTAAGAATGACGCGCGCCAGATGCACCCCACTCACAACGACGAGCAGTTGTGCCGCCCAGAAATGCAGGTTGCGGATCAGCGCGCCGAATGGGACGAGATACGCAATGGTTTGAACGGAGAGGGCGGCCTGATCCGTTGTCGGAACGTAATAGAACAATTCCAAGATACCCGTGCCAGCGAGCACCAGAACAAGGAAGACCGCGGTTCCACCCGCGCCCAAGGTATAGCGCCAACGGGCCTGTCGGGCCGGGACGGAGGGTGGGTGGAGGTGGTGGAAGAAGGAGGGTCGCATGGCGAGGGCTCAAAAAAACCGCCCCTGTTCCAGGAGCGGTTTCAGTGTGATGAGCACAGCTAATCGCTGGCCTGGCCGGGGGCTGCCACGCCGCGCCGCTTGAGGCTTGGGCGCGGCCGGGGCGGCATGGGCTTCCTCAAATAGCGGCAGGTACCGCGCTGCCAGACCGAAAGTCAAGATCCCAAACGAGAATATCGCAACGGAAACCGAAATTTCCATCAAGCTCGGCACATAGCTGATATTCGTCAGACGATGGATAGCCAGCCAGCTCACGTCGAAGCGGTTGAGGATCATGCCCACGAGCAGGATGATGGCTCCGGTCAGCAGACCAATGGAGTTCTGACGTATCCGTTTGATCGAGAACAGGATCAGGGGAATCACAGAGCCGACCACGATTTCTGCCCAGAACAGCACGCTCATGATGCCGCTGGTGAACACGTATCGCAGATCGCCTGCCAGCATGAGCTGGGCGAATCTGACCAACAGATAAATTCCAAGCACGATCGGGATGGCCCGTGCCAGCTGCTCCAGCAGATGGGTCTCGAGCCCTCGTCGAAAACACCGCGAGCTGATCGTCGATTCCAGGATGATCATCGCCAGGCCAATCGAGATGGCAGAAATGAAGAACAGCGGGGGCAGGAGTGGTGTCCACCACAATGGGTACAGCTTCTCCGGCTGGATCAGGAGCAGGGAACCCAGTGAGGACTGGTGCAATGTCGACAGCACTACGCCCAGGATCACGAAGGGCATGATGAAGCGGTGGATCCAGTCGGCGAATCTCTGCCACTTCAGCCCTTCGAAAAGCACGGGCGCAAACTCGATCGCCAGCACGGCCGTGTAGCTGATTACACAGATGCCGATTTCCAGCAATATGGATGTGTGATTCCAGAGGATCATCATGTGCCAGATGCGTTCCGGCCGGCCCAAGTCCACAAGCAGCGCCACGATCACCATGATGTACCCCAAGAACGCGGTCAACACCGTGGGGCGCAGCAGCGGGCGAAACTGCTTCAGCTCAAAGATGTACACGATCGCTGCCATTACGAAGGCGCCGCTGCTGATGGCAACGCCGGTAAATAGATCAAAACTGATCCAGAAGCCCCATGGGTAGGTGTTGCTGAGATTACTGATTGCCCCGATGCCGGCGACATAGCGGATCATCGCCGCGACAAACCCGACCGCGATGAGAAGGCCCAGAATGACCACCAGGGGACTCGGGCGGAGCCGCAACAGCCGCGGATTGAGCGCGATCTGCATCTTCATTTCGGCTCTCCTGCGACCGGACTTTTGGTCTCATCTGCAGTCTTCGCAGCAGTCAACTCTTTCTGCTTGTTATGCAGGTGCACGCCAACCGAGACACCGGTCAGCACGGCCCCCCATCCGAGGGCGAAGGGAATGGTGATTCCCATCACCGACTCGCTGACATTTTTCACCGGCGTTGAACCGATCTCCGGCAGGCCCAGATCTGTGAAGGGAACGTGTGAGAGGATCAGATAACAGGTCCCGCCGTTCTCCGTCTCTCCGTAGACGTGATCGATGTACCGGCCCTGGTGGGCCTGAATCCGGGCGTGCGCCTCGGCAATCAAGTCTGCCCGTTCCCCAAACACAAGGGCCTCCGTCGGGCAGGTTTGAACGCAAGCCGGTATCTGGCCCGCATCCAGTCGCTGAACGCACATGGTGCATTTGTGCATCAAAGCGCCACCGAGCAGACCCCTGTTCCAATCGAAGTGGGGCACTCCAAATGGACAGGCGTTCATGCAGTAACGGCAGCCGATGCATTTGTCCTCGTCGTAGAGCACCGGGCCGTCCTCGCGTTTCGACCAGGCACCCACCGGGCAGGCCGACACGCAGTCGGGCTCAAGGCAATGCATGCAGTGATAAGGCATCGTCGCCCGTTTCAGGTCCGGATATTGCCCCATGACGCCTTGACCGGCCACCCAGATGTAGGTGTCGTCCATCGGCACCTGGTTCTCAACGCTGCAGGCTACCATGCAAGCCCGGCAGTCGATGCAGCGGGTCGCGTCAAAGAGGTACGCGTGTTGTTTGATCTGTGCCATCGCCAAGCTCCGCTACGCCCGTTTTACCGTTACAAAAGTCTGGCTCAAGGCCTGACCGCCGCTGATCGGGTCCGTGAATGTGACGTGGAGATCTGAGTCGCTCGATCCGAGACCATAGGCTGTCGTCAGTCCCATCGATAAGTGGCCGTATCCCGGAGTCATGTAGACGCAATCGGGTCGGATGGCTTCGGTGGCCAGCAATTTCACGTAGATCTTCCCGACGTCACTGGTCACTTCGACCAGGTCGTCGTCGCGGAGTCCCTGACCCGACGCGGTCTTTGCATTCATCCAGAGTCGCGGCTCGTCATCATATTTGTGCAGGAGCAGGTTATTCTGCGTGCCAAATTGGGTCTGCCGGGCGCCCTTGCCGGTCAGTAGGTAGAACTGGCCGTCCTTGGGCGCGGGCGGCTCCTCCCATGTCGGAAGACCGGCAAAGCCCGCCTTGGCCAGCGTATCTGATTTCAGCTCGATCTTGCCGGAGGGCGTATTCCAATCGTAGATGTTCGATTCGGCTTCCGGGAGATTGACGTAACCAGCCTCTCGAACGCGGGCAAGGGGCACGCCCACTGGCGCCAGCTGCTGAGTGAGGTAGTCCTCTTCATCCGCATACTGGAAGAAATCACTGATGCCCAGCCGGTCGCCGAGCTGCTTGTAGATCCAGAGGGCGGATCGCCTTCTCCCTGCGGCTCGATTACAGGCTGACGAATGTAGGCTCGATTGCCAACGACCGAAAGCGGGTCATAGCGTTCAAGATAGGATGCCTCGGGCAGGACCACATCCGAGAACCAGGACGTGTCGTTCATGATGACGTCCACGGTAACAATGAAGTCCATGCTGCCAAAAGCCGAGAGGGTGCGCTGCCGGTCAGGCAGGGACTGGGCCGGGTTCTGCCGCGAAATGAACCAGCCATGCGCCGCGTACGGATCCTGGTTCACGATCGAATCGCGCATCTGCTGGAAGACACCGATCTTCAAAGGCACGAAGGGGTACTTCCATGGGACGCCGTCCAATCGGAGGGCTGAAACACGCGGATACGCCGGTTGGGGAGGTGCCCCCAACCCTCCGCTGGCTTCCCCGCCGGAGGGCAGCATCGTTGTCCCCCAGTTACCGACGATCGCGTTGAGGATGGTGATGGCCCGCTCGGTCTGGAACGAATTCACGAAGTTGGAGGTGCGCCAGCCGTTGTGAGCCAACGCGTACGGAGCCGCCGCGCTGAATTCCCGGGCGATCCGCCGGATGGTGTCGGCCGGAATCCCAGTGATCGCAGTCGCCCAATCCGGTGTGAATTGGCCGATACTGCCGGCCAACTCGTCGAAGCCCACGGCGTATTGCTCGACAAAGCCGCGGTTGTACAAGCCTTGGTTAATGATGACATTGAGCAGCGCCAGATGGAAGGCCAGGTCCGTGCCGGGCCGAACGGGCAGCCACTCGGCGGCCTTCGCGGCCGTCTTCGTATAGCGCGGGTCGAGATACACAAGCTTGGCGCCGCGGTCGACCGCCCCGATGAGCTCACCGGTCTCGGAGTTGGAAATGGCCTCGGCCAGATTTCGCCCCGTCAGGATGAGGTATTTGACTTTGGTGTAATCCCGGCCGGGTTCCTCCATGCCGTAGGTCATGAGGTTGGACACGATCATGGCATTGAAGCACAGGCTGCGCTGGGTGCCGTAGTTCGGCGACCCAAATGCCTGCAGGAAGTTCTCAAATTGAACCTGCGAAAGGTTGTGCGTGGACGAGAAGACCATGGCCTGCGCGCCATACTTCTGCTTGATGTCCAACATGTTTTGCGCGACCAGGTCGAGCGCTTCGTCCCACGAGGCCTTGCGGAACTTGCCCTCGCCGCGGGCCCCAACGCGGATCAACGGCGTGAGGACGCGATCCGGATCGTACGTGGTCATGAGGCCGGCCTGACCGCGCGGGCAGAGCTTGCCTTTTGAGTGCGGGTGGTCAGGATTGCCCTCCAGCTTGACGACCCGGCCCTCCTTGACCTTCGCCAACAGCCCGCAGCGCCAGACGCACATCTCACAGAGGCTAGGCACGTAACCATCGCCATTCGCGTCGAGCTGGCCCGCGGCGCGCGCCGCCTTGGCCGCGAGCGGCGGGATGAACTCACCGAGAGTTGCTGCCCCGAAGGCCGCACCGCCCAGTTTTAGAAAATCGCGCCTGGACACCAGGTGAGACATGATCTTCTCCATGATTGCGAAGGGGTCAGTCCCCCTGCCTGACCCCGTTGTCCCCTAATTCAGTTTTTTCTCCGGGCGCTGCATGCCCATCCGGTCGATTGCATAGAACAGGGCCAGCGCAATCAGGGCCATCGCAAGCACGGCCAGCAGCCCGTTGACGTTCCAGAGATCGGGAATGACGACATTCCCGTAGTTCGCAATCTTGGCGATGGGCGGAAAGACCTGCTGGTACGTGAGTCCAAATAGGATTGCCCCAGCCAGGAAGCCAAGGATCCCTGGGATCAGGTAGTCCAGCTTGCCCTCGCCGGCTCCGGCGGCCATCGTTCCCGGGCAGAAACCAGCCAGGGACATTCCGACTCCGAAGATCAATCCGCCAACGAGATTACCGACGATGTAGGTCGCTGGCACGGTTGGGAACGTGATCACGCCCAGCATCCGCAGCGGGTACAAGCCCAGCATGGTGACTACCAACGCCGTCATGATGAACTTCATCACAGTCATGTCACTGAGGCGGAATTGATTCGATATTTTCGCGAAGCGGGTGAGGCCCGCCTTGTTGAGCGCAAATCCGAACATGACGCCCAGCACGAGCGCCAAAATGGTTTCAGTCATGGCTTAGTACCTCTTTCCGTAGACAATCAAGGCCGTTACGATGCCGGAGGCAAACATGCCACCCATGAAGAGGAAGGCTGCAGGGGCAAGCAACATGCCGCCCGAGATTAGCAGTCCACTCGTGCAGCCGCCCGCAATGCCTGCTCCGTACTCGACGATAACCCCGCCGACGAACATCAGGACCCAGCGCTTCCATAACTGTGGGCCATGGGCCATCTTCCATTGTTCGTCATCCATCGTGCGGACTTTGAAGGTGCCGCTTGAGAGCGATCCCAGCATCCCGCCGAAGAAGATGCCGACCAGCAGGATCACGGCGTAGGTGATGCCTGCGGGCATGACGAAATTGAAATAGGTGTTGTTGAAGGTCGCGGGCGCAACGGCCTTGCCGATGAGACCAGCCAGGTTCTCAAAACCGCCTGAGGCGCCCAGAAGCTTGTGGCTGAGGACCACGGTGAGTATGCCGACGATTCCGAGCAATGCGCCGGCCGCGTACGGGGACCATAGTTCTTTCTTGAGTTGTGCACTGAGCCAGTTCATAGAATCTCCTTTTCGAATTGGGATCTATTGGATGCCTTCGTCTTCGTCCTTGGGGGCGGCGTCTGCGGAGAATTCGTCCAGGGCGGAAAGTAGATCGCCGGCCGCGGGTCGGGTCAGCAGGCGGGAGAGAGATTTGCGCGCCGCCGGTTTCATTTGGGCTACTTGGGTCGCGATTCCAGCCACGTCAGCCGGGAGAATTCTTTTCCAACGGCTTCTTCTCGGTGAAGGACACGCTGATCCAGCCTTCTCTGCGGTTCACGATGAAGATGCCTGCCAAAAGCAGCAGCACGACCAGCGCGATCAGCACGATGTTGCCCCAGTTCGTCGGCTCCTGGTGCAGGACTTGCTGGTTGTAGCGCTGCACGTAGTCGACCAAATTGGGGTCGCCGGCCGCCAGCGTCGGCTGAGCTACCGAGGCGGGTGCGGCGGCAGTTGCAGTGGGAGCGTTGCCCGCGGCCTCGGTTGGACTCGCGCTGGGAGCGGCCGCCGGGGTTGCTGGGGCATTAGCGCTTGTCCCGAGCTTGGCCGAGTACACGTTTGCCCGAGCCTGGAGGTCATTCGGGTGACACTGGCCGCAGGCGGTCTGCACATCCGACATCGGGTCCACCATTCCGGTATGCGCGGCAGTCTTGTCAAGCGACTGGCTGTTGCCTGCGTGGCAGATGTAGCAAAAATCGCCAAAGGCGTGCGATTGGTGCCAGCCTGTCCCGTCGTTATTCACTGGATCCTTAGCTTGCGTCTCATGGCAGTTCTTGCAGGATGAGGCCTGTGAGCCGCACTGGGCGCTGGCGACCTGGACGGAAAGCAGTGCGATCGCGCTAGCGATCGTCACGCCGACTCCCAGGATCACTACGGCTGCATATAGAGTTCTGCGCTGCATCGACGTCTCCTGTTACATTTCATTCCGGCCGCGCACCGGGCGCCGCCTTTCAAGTTGACGCGCTCTCGCTTTCGACCATCAAACCGGCGCGATGGGCTAGCCGCTCGCGCATGACCGTTCGCAGGAGGTCGAGAGCTTGGATCAGCCGGGGATCTGCCAGGTGGTATGTGACGGTAGTTCTCTGGCGCACGGTGTAGACCAAGCCACGGTCGCGGAGGATCTTGAGGTGCCGCGAGGCGGTCGGCTGGATTACGTTGAGCTCGCTGGCCAGTTCGGTGACGTTGTGTGGACCGTCGGCGAGTGCGTAGATCATCAAGAGGCGCGTTGGATCGGATAGGGCGAAGCAGAAGTCCGCTTCCAGCTCAGAGATCTCTTGTGCCAATGCTTGTGATACCATCTCGTTGTCCTGCTTATATTTGCATAGATGAATATATACAAGCGCATAATAGTCCTGTGAAGGATGGCACAATAGTGCCGGGCGTCACATTCGATGTGATAGAATGTCATGGAATTTATGACATGAGCCGTAACCAGATGGAAAGAGTCTGGATTACAGAACGGGAGACAAATGGCATTCGAGCATGAGGCCCCTCAGTCGATGTTGGCCGCCGTCTCCGTCAACTGCGCGAGGGGCAGGATATATCCATGCGCCGGCTGGCGTCGCGCAGTGGTCTCTCCGCCAATGCCCTGAGCATGATCGAGCGCGGCCGCAGCTCTCCCTCGGTCAGCACGCTGTACAAGCTGGCAGATGCGCTGGGTGTCTCGATCACGGAGTTTTTCGGCCCGCAGCCTTTAAAACAGGATGTGATCCTGATCAAGGCCGAGGAACGCAGCCGCGTGCCATTCGCACGCGGGCTTTGGGAAGGCTTGGGCGGGGAGAAGTTCACCGGGCGGGTGGAACCCTTCCTGTTAACACTGAGACCGGCGGATCCAGCGGGCAATCCACCATGATCCATACCGGACACGAGTTCGTATTCGGCCTGCGCGGGCAACTGGAGTACCTGGTCGAGAAGCGGCCGTATGAGCTGAACGCTGGCGACAGCCTGTTGTTCTCTGCCCACCTCGGTCACCGCTGGAGGAATCCGGGCCGAAACGTCGCCAACGCCCTCATCGTCCTATCCGACTTCTCTGAGGCTCAGTCGCCGCACCTGCCACTTCTGAAAACCAAGGGTTGAGCCAACAAAAAAAAACGCCCGTCCTGATCATGATCAGGACGGGCGTTTCCATGCGTTGCGGGTCTTTGCGGTTTCAGGCGTACATGCCCCAATCGAGGGCCGAGGGGTCCTCCATCATGCCGAAGTCCCATTGGTCTGCCAACATCTCGATCGTCACGGGCTTGTTCAGCGCCTCGACGGCTTTCTGGCGCGTCATCTCGATCATGGCCGGCCCATAGGGGCAGAACGGTGTGGTAAGCACCATCTTTATGTGGGCAATGCCGTTCTCGATGCTTACATCGCGAACGAGGCCCAACTGAATGATGTTCATCCCGATCTCCGGGTCAACTACCTCGCCGAGCTTGGTGCGCACGATCTCCACCACATCCGGATCCGAATCATGGATCGCCCATCTGAGCTGGTTCGGAGCTTCCTGGGTTTCCTCTGACATGTCTGGAATCCTCTACGTTGAAACTGGCGCCGTCGTCTGCGCCGCCTGGACTACGTAAATGCAATGTGCGCTGCCGTTCAGCACGCACTGAACCTTCTCGGCCGGCAGAGCCAGCATCTTCGAGATCAATTCCTGGTCGACGGCGCAGACCTCGGGATGGCTCACGCCGATCTGAAAGTAGGGGCAGGAGATCTCGTGGATCTGGTACTGGTCGCCATGCTTCTCCCATTCGACCGTGAAGCCCTCCTCGGCGAGGAGTGATTTCACCTTGTCGAGGCGCTGCTCCAGGCTGAGTCCCTGCATCTCGTCAGCATACTCACTGGCGAGTTGGTCGGCGACCTGGGTGAAGAGCTTGCTGACCAGCGGCCCCGGCATGCTCTCTTTCATCTGGGTCAGGAGCCGCGTCGTCAAGCGCAGGTAGCGGGTGGGGAATTTCTCCAAGCCATCAGCGGTGAGCGCGTAAACGAGCCGGGGGCGGCCAACTCCGTGGCGCTCCTCTTCGGCAGCCACCAAGCCTTCGACCTGAAGGTTGGTCAGGTGGTGTCGAACGGAAATGGGATTTATGCCGACCGCCTCCGCCAATTCGTTGATCGTGCGGCGGGGTTGGCGCAGGAGGGCCTGCAGAATTCGGTCTCGGGTGCTCTTCAAGTGACGCCTCCTCCTTCCGGCCAAGGGCCTGGAAGGCGCCTTTATCCCGACCAGTATACCCGCCAAGCCTTTGTCTGTCAATATTATAGATAAATATCATAAATATCCGTGGAGTGCCTGTATTCAGGGGCGCGTCCAGGCAACGGCTGCGTAGCCAGACCATCAGGTGGGTGGCGACGGGTGCGTTGGGCAGGCGACAAGTCCGCGCCGGTCAGGAGACAAATCGTCTCCTGGCAAGCGACGAAACGTAGCCAGGCAGGTGACGAATTGTCACTTCGTTAGTAGGTAGATCCAGAGAGTAATCAGAGACTACGGACGGAGGACGCACAGAATCCTGAGAGTGCCGGCTCCGGCTTCTCGAAAAGGGTGCACCACGTCCATTACCCCATCAGGGAACAAAAAAGCCCTCAAACTGCGAGGTAGGGGGCTCGTGCCAAGTCTCCACAGGCCGACTCAGTGCCAAAACGCCGGAAAAGCGGTCCGAATTACCGTGTCAATGATCAGACCCAGGACAAAGTAATTGCTGAAGACCCGGTTGTGGACAAAGCAAACCGTCGAGAACCACCTCGGCCAATTGGGGTAGCCGGGGGGCGGGCCGTCCGGTCTGGGTTGGGACATGCGCTGGAGGGCGGCCCGGGCCGGTTTGATGGCGACCAGCACCAGTAGCATGATCGGGGTCAGAAAGCGAGGGACGAAGATCAGATAGGCGACCACTAGGTACGAGGCGACGATGACCCCCATGGTGAGGTAACGCGCAGCCGCTTCGCCCAGAAGAACCGGCAGGGTTCGAACGCCCTTTCCGCGATCCTCCTTGAGTTTGTCGGTGTGCTTGCCCAAGTTGATCGTCACCACGTTCAGGCCGACCGGGATGCTGGCAAGCAGCACCATCCAGCTCCATTGACCGGTGAGAACGAAGTACACACCGCCGATCATGAGCGGACCCCAGATGACGAAGATGGACAGCTCACCGATACCCACGTATTTCAGCGGGTAGGTGTAGAACAAAAGGATGAAAGCGCCGAAGGCAAAGAACCAGACCACCAGCGGCGCGAAGTGTGTGTAGAACATGGCGTATACGCCGGCCAGCGTGGCCAGGAGACCACTGACGCCGAACCAGATCAGATGCGTTCGCCTGTCCCAAAATCCCTGCGCCAGGGGATGCACGCCGTATTGAGTCCGGAAGTAGTTGTCCTTGTCGATCCCCCGGTTAAAGTCGGTGAAGTCATTGATAAGGTTGTTCGTGCCATGGGCGATGAAGAGGCCGAGCGTCAGGACGATCCAGGTGAGGAAATCGAACGGCCTCGATTGCGCCCGGAGCGCCTGCCAGGCCAGCAGGCCGCCGATCAAGCCTGAGTAGAGCGTGATGGTTCCGACCGCCGAGCGGGTGGCGATGAACCACTTCGAAAGCACGTCCAGCTCATCCCATTCGTGCTTGTCTTCCATCTTGATGAGCTGCGAAAGCGATTTGCGCCACATGGCGATGGTGGCATTCATGGTTACTCCGTGATCGGACTGCTCATCCAGTCACCAACGGTGTGCGGCATGCTCTCTCACTTCAGTTCCGCCGGAGAACGGCTTCAGTGATGTCCGGCCCGGGCGGGCGCGTATTCTATCACCAACTCCGGACGCCTCAGCTCGTGCGGCGCTGAAGGCGCCGTCGGAGAGGCGAGTCCGCAAGCTCTGCCTACCTCGAGAGGATATTCCAGGTTGCGGCGCCATCCGTGGTGAGGTGCAGGCCAAATGCGCCGGCCCCATCGTTGGTCAATACGTAGCCGACTTGCGGGCTGACGAAGTCCATGCCGCTGAAGTTGTCGCTGAACCTGACGTCCGGCGGGACGATGGACCAAGTCTGGGCGCTGTCAGTCGTCAGGTAGAAGTTGGTTCCGTTCCAGGCTACGGCAACCTGATCCGACACTACATCGAACGAGCCGCCCATCGGAATCAGAGTGGGGGTCAGCAGCCAGCTCGCTCCGCCGTCGCGAGAGAGATAGATCGCCAGCATGACACCGTTCTGAGAGGAGACGTGGACCGGCAGGTAGGCCAGTGTGGCATCAGCAAAGATCGGGCCGGTGGTCTCGAACTCTGCCTGGTCGTACCCGTCGGGGATCTTCACGGGGCTTTGCACCCAGGTGTGGCCTCCATCATGTGTCTGATACAGGTAGATCACGCCAGGGGCATAGGTCACACCGCCAATCCAGGCGTTCTTCATATCGATCGCGGCGATCCCGTCTTTGAGACCCCCGAGGGGCAGACTGTCGCCCGCTCCCGGCTGATTAGGATCGTTTACGTAGGTCTGTGTCCAAGTTGCACCGTCGTCGGTCGTCTGAAACACGCCAACTCCCATCGAGCCCGCTCCGGCGCCGAGGCTTGCCATCATCCAACCCCGTTTGGAATCGAGGAAGTGCAGATCGCCACCCCCGAAGGGCGCGGCGGACTTGGTCCAGTTTGTACCTCCGTCGGATGTTCGGTACAGCGATCCCGCCAGCATGTTGTTTGGATCCGGCACCAGGATCCAGGCGTGATCGAGGTCGAGGAAGTCTGAGTTGACGGCATAGCCGAGCGTGCTCTCGCCACTTGGGCTGACGCTGTACCAGGTCTTGCCGCCATCGATCGTGCGCAAGACGGCCACGTCATTTATGCCCCAGCCGTTCATCTCGTCCAGCATGTGGATCGTGATGAGGTTGGGCGCGGCGACCGTGGGCGCAGCGAGGACGGGGACAGTTGGCGATGCCAGGACCTGGGGCGCCGCATGCGTGATCGGCACGGGAATCAATTCGGGTGCACACGCCGTCAGGAGGAAGACACAAGCACAGAACAGGAGTTTTCTCATAATGGGATATCCGATAGACTGCACATCCACTTGACTCTGACCGAATTCCGAGTTAGCTCCGACGATGTTCAGTACTGGTACTCAACGATCGTGGTTTCACCCTGTCCAACGCCTACACACAGAGTCGCGAGGCCATAGTAGGGACGGGCTTCGTCCGGAGCCCGCCGGCGCATCTCGTGCAGCAGGGTGGTCAGTATCCGCGCGCCGGAGCAGCCCAGCGGATGGCCGAGGGCGACTGCTCCGCCGTTCACATTGACCAGCTCGGGATCCAGGTGAAGTTCTTCGATCACCGCCAGCGACTGCACCGCAAACGCCTCATTCAACTCCACGAGTCGAATGTCACCCATTTTCAAACCGGCTCGCGTCAACGCTTTCCGGGTGGCCGGGATCGGACCGTAGCCCATCACCCGAGGCGCAACGCCGGCGACGGCGGACGTCACAACGCGCGCCAGCGGCCTCATGTGAAGATCCCTGGCTGCCTCGCTGCTCATCACCAGCAATGCTGCGGCGCCGTCGTTGAGACCTGATGAATTGCCTGCAGTCACCGTGCCGCCCTCGCTTCGAAACGCCGGCTTGAGACGTGCCAGCGAGTCCATGCTCGTGTCCCGCCGAGGGCGTTCATCGGTTGTCACGGTGACCGGAGCGCCCTTTCTCTGCGGAACCGAAATGGGCAGGATCTCCTCGGCGAACTTGCCGCAGTCAATTGCCTCTACCGCGCTGGTGAGATCGCAAAGCAAATGCATCCTGCTTCTCACGCGTGAGGTGCGGCCTTTCCGCGGCGATATTCTCGGCGGTTTCCCCCATGGATTCGGTCCCGTATGTCTCTTTCATTTCGGGGTTTGGGTATCGCCAGCCGAGAGCGGTGTCCCATGCGGTGAGGTTGCCGAACGAGAATGCAGCGTCGGACTTTCCGATCGAATAGGGCGCGCGGCTCATGGATTCGACTCCACCGGCGATGAAGATTTTGCCTTCGCCGGAGCGTATCGCCCGCGCGGCCTGGTTGACCGCGCTCAGCCCGGAGGCGCACAACCGGTTGACGGTGACTCCTGCAATTTCAGGCGGAAGGCTCGCCAGAAGCAGCGCCATGCGCGCGACGTTGCGATTGTCCTCGCCCGCCTGATTGGCACAGCCAAAATAGACTTCCTCAACCAGCGCGGGATCGAGCTTGTTTCGTTCGACGATGGCGCGTATGACGGCTGCTGCCAAGTCGTCAGGCCGCACGCCGGCCAGGCCTCCACCGAGAGCCCCGACGGGTGTCCGGATCGCATCGACGATCACTGCATCAGTCACTGCGCCTCTCCAAGCACACGATATCCGAAGATTTTACCACCCGACCCCGCGACCCCGGATTCTGCCCGATATTTGCGCCCTAAGGCCCTCCAAACGGGGATAGGAGTTTTGTACAGGTGAGAAATGACGCATGGCACTATCCGCATTGCGCCGAAATCGCCATAATCCACTAGGAATCTCGCCAAATAATCTCCAACTTCTCGACTAAGGAGGCTAAATGCCTGCAAGAGGCTGGATTGAGGTGAGCGACCGGTACTGCAAAGGTTGCGAACTTTGCGTCAGCGCGTGCCCGCAGCTTGTCATGGACTTGGACGCGTCACGCCTGACGCCTGGAGGCTACCACCCGGCCCGCACCTTCAAGGACGGCTGCACGGGCTGTGCCATCTGCGCGATCGTCTGTCCCGACGCGGCCATCACGGTATATCGTGAGGTGACTAAGGCGGCCGCCCCGGCGGCCGCGTAACTGCGTGGGCTAGGCTTTCCCTGAAGTCCGATGGAGCAAATATCATGACGCGTGAAATGTGGGAAGGAAACCAGGCCATCGCCGAAGCCGCCGTTCGGGCGGGCTTGGAAGCTTATTTTGGGTATCCGATCACGCCGCAGACCGAGGTGTTGGAGTACCTTTCCAAGCGGATGCCCGAGCTGCGGCGCACGTTCGTGCAGGCGGAAAGCGAGCTCGGCGCAATCAACATGGTGTACGGTGCAGCCTGCGCCGGGGTTCGGGTGATGTCTTCGTCTTCCAGCCCGGGCGTGAGCCTCATGATGGAAGGGTTGTCCTACATTGCTGGGACCGAGATCCCGGCGGTACTGGTCAATGTGATGCGCGGCGGCCCGGGCCTGGGCAATATCGCACCGTCCCAAGCGGACTACAACCAGGCAGCGCACGGCGGCGGGCACGGCGATTACCACAATATTGTGCTGGCGCCGGCATCGGTCCAGGAAGCGGCTGACCTGATGGGCCTGTCCTTCGACTTGGCAGAGAAATACCGCACGATCTGTATGATGATCATGGACGGATCCATTGGTCAGATGATGGAACCGATCAACCTCCCGGAAATGCGGCCTGTGCAACGGAAGGATTGGGACTGGGCCACGAACGGGCGCATGGGCAAACGCGAGCGCCGAGTCCTGACCTCGATTTACCTGGACCCCGTTCAGGAGGAGGTCACCAACCTGAGACTATTGAGGCGCTGGCGCGACATCCAGGCTAACGAGGTTCGTTTCAAGGAATACTATCTGGACGATGCGGAGATCGTCATCATCGGTTTTGGCACCGCGGGGCGCGTGGCGTTCTCAGCGGTCCGCGTCGCGCGCCAGCAAGGCCTGCGAATTGGCCTGCTGCGACCGATCACGCTCAGCCCGTTTCCGGTCAAGGTCGTCGAGGAATTCCTGCCTCGGATCAAGAGCATCCTGGTGGTTGAAATGAACGCTGGACAGATGCTGGAGGATGTGCGCCTGGCCGTGCAAGGCCGCGTGCCGGTCGAGTTCTATGGAAGGTTGGGCGGGGTTGTTCCATTCCCGGGCGAGATCCTTGGAGAGATCCGGCGTCTGGTCGCAGAGCCCGGCCGAAAACACGACAATCCCCGCGAGGCATGGCTTCATCGGATGCTGGAGACGGCCTGAGCCGCGAGGACATCACAAGAGGATATGAAATCCCATGGCAACGAGCGCACCGAATAATCTGGTCTACGAAAGACCGCGGGGTTTCACCGACACGCCGACCCATTACTGCCCAGGCTGTACCCACGGCGTGGCGCACCGGCTGGTCGCGGAAGTGCTCGAAGAAATGGGCGTGCTCGACAAGACAATCGGGGTGGCGCCGGTGGGCTGCGCCGTGTTCGCCTACAACTACTTCGAGACCGATTTCGTCGAGGCGCCGCACGGAAGGGCGCCGGCCATGGCGACCGGGATCAAGCGCGTGCTGCCAGACCGGTTCGTGTTCACTTACCAGGGCGATGGCGATCTGGCCTCGATCGGGATGGGTGAGATCGTGCATGCCGCGGCCCGCGGTGAGAACATCAGCGTGGTATTCATCAACAACGCCAACTACGGCATGACGGGTGGGCAAATGGCGCCGACCACGCTGCCTGGCATGAAGACAACCTCATCGCCGAATGGTCGGGACGTGGAAACCCAAGGTTACCCGATCCGCATGTGCGAAATGCTTTCATCCCTCGACGGCACCGGCTACGTGGTCCGACGCTCGCTGCACGATCCGAAGAACATCCGCCTGGCAAAGAAGGCCATCCGGATCGCGTTCGAGACCCAGGTGCGCGGCCTGGGCTTCTCCATGGTGGAACTTCTTTCGACTTGCCCCACCAACTGGAACTTGACACCCGTCGAGTCACTCAAGTTCGTCGAGGACAAGATGGTCGCGTACTTTCCGATCGGCGATTACAAGGTGAGCCAGGCCGTGGCGCAGATCAAGGTCTAGGTGACCAACAGCCGACCGGACGACGTCGAGACGATGGAGTAGATCATGCAAAAGGAACTCATTATCGCTGGCTTTGGAGGACAAGGTATCCTGTTCGGGGGGCAGGTCGTGGCGTACGCAGCAATGGATGCCGGCAAAGAGGTCACCTGGATACCTTCCTACGGGCCGGAGATGCGGGGCGGCACCGCTAACTGCACAGTCGTGATCGCGGATGAAGAGATCGGTTCACCGCTGGTTGAACATCCGGCACTGGCGGTGGCCTTGAATCTCCCCTCGTTTGACAAGTATGAGGAGATCCTGCAAGAAGGGGGGACGCTGGTCGTCAACCAGTCGATGGTTGACCGGGGTGCAAAGCGCAGCGACATCAAGGTGATTTTAGTTCCCTGCAATCAGATCGCCGAGGAGATAGGCGAACGCAAGATGCTGACTATGGTCGCGATAGGTGCCTTGCTGACCGCCCTGCCCGAGCTCAGCTTGGCCGATTTCGAGAAGACGCTCGCGGCGCACATGCCGGCGCGGCACAAGGATCTTTTGGCGAAGAACTGCGAGGCCCTTCGGAGGGGTTTCGACGCCGCCAAGAAGCAATAGAAATGCTGCACGCCTTGAGAACAGGGTTCTCGCCGCCCGCCGTCGCATGACGGCGGGCTCTTCATTCCTGCGATGCTATAATCCCGGCCCGTGAAGTACGAGTTGATCCACGGCTTGCAGGTGCCAAAGATCGGTTTTGGAACGTGGAGCATCGGGGGCAGGTCGTCGCCCGATCGTTCGGCCGACGCGAAGTCGCTGGCTGCGCTGCGGTCCGCGCTGACCCTCGGTTACCGTCACTTCGACACGGCGGAAATGTATGCGGCGGGGCACAGCGAGGAGCTGTTGGGCCAGGCTATTCGCGAGGTCGGAGTACCGCGGAGCAACTGTTCCTGACCTCCAAGGTCCTAGCCGCGCACCTACGCTATGCCGACGCGCTCAAGGCGTGTGAGAGAAGTCTGCGCCGGCTGGGCGTCGATTACCTCGATCTCCACCTGATCCATTGGCCTAATTCGCAGATTCCTCTCTCGGAGACTTTCAGGGCACTGAATGAGCTGGTCCGCGACGGTCGGGTGCGGCACGTTGGCGTCAGCAACTTTGATCTGAAGCTCCTCAAGCAGGCGCGGCAGCTGTCGTCGACACCCATTCTTGCCGACCAAGCCCCGTTCAGTCTACGAGACAGGACGTATTCCCAGAATGGTGTGCTGGAGTACTGCCAGCAAAACGGCGTCTTGCTCACAGCGTATACCCCGTTCGAAGAAGGCGGGCTCCGGATCAACGGCCACCTGGCCTCGATTGCCAAGGCGCACGACGCGACGCCCCACCAGATCGCGTTGGCCTGGCTCGTCGCCCAGCCGCATGTGATCACCATTCCCATGTCGCATGACCCCGGACATCAGAGGGAGAACCTGGCTGCAGCCGATATCGAGCTTTCGTCCGCAGAAATGGCTCAACTCAACTGAGCGTCTGGACCCGCCCGGCAGTAAAATCTAGACCGTCGCTTATAATGCCTCAATGGGATCAAGGGCGTTGCAAGTACCGCGGCCCGTGGAGGTGGCAAAGGGCCAAACGGCGCACGAACCTCTCTATCGTGTGATCGTCCATAACGATGATCTCACCCCGATGGAGTTTGTCATCCATATTCTTTCCACGATCTTCCTGATACCCGAGATCAATGCTGCGACCATCGTGTACTCTGCTCATCTGACGGGTCAGGCCTACGTGCAGACCTTGCCCCGGCCCGAGGCGCGCCGCCGGATCAACAAAGCGCACTTCGTCGCCAAGCTCAAGGGCTATCCTCTTGAATTCTCGATGGAACCGGAATAGGTGTCAGACGCCCTGGGGACGCTTACAAGCATCAACCTGGATGACCTGGTTGGGGCATTCGGCTGGCAGGATCGCCCAGGCTTGATCCGTCTGGCCCGGGCCTTGTTCCGCGGCCGGCCCGCAACTTCGCCCGCCAGATGCTTCGCTTCGATTCCCTCATTGAAGAGCGGGGACTTACGCAGGCTGCGTGCCTTACGGAACAGCTCTATGCCAGATCGGTACGCGTCTACGGACGCAGCGAAGTGCCCCGTGGGCCGGTGCTGTTCTTAGCGAATTACCCCGGGGTGACGGACACGCTGGCTCTGCTTGCCTCCCTGGGCCGGGACGACCTCACGGTGATCGCACTGGACCGTCCATTCCTTGTCTCGCTTCCGAACCTGGGCCGGCATCTCGCCTTCGTCACGGACCAACCGGCGGCGCGGGTGGCACTGGTTCGCAAGATTGGCATGCACCTTCGCCGGGGTGGGGCGGCGCTTACATTTCCTGCCGGCCGCAATGAGATTGACCCCGATTTTTCGGCACAGGCCGCCGAATCGCTTCCAGGCTGGATCGATAGCGCCAACGCGTTCGCGCAACTCTGCGCCAGACGTGGCCATAGTCCCGGTCTGTGTTCGCGGTGTGTATTGGCGAAAGACAGCCGGCTTGCCCCTCGTTCGCCGGCGGGGATCGAGCGATGATCAACAGCTCCTCGGCTCTGCCTTGCAGCTACTGGCGAACGTTGCTGTGGGAATTTGCCCTGTAGCGATCCGTATCCAGTTTGGTACTCCGATCCATGCCCATGCTTCCCGTCCAACGGTAACCGCGGACTTGCACTTGGCCGTGCTGACTGAGATGCGACGGCTGATCACGACTCCGCCCGTGGGGGAGGGGGAACAGGTCCTGTGAAGTCCAGCACGGGCCTCGGTCTCGACTCCCCACCCAGGCGTCCCCGGAGCGGACACGATTGGCGCTGGCCGATACGCATCCTCGCGCTGGCGGCTGTCGTCGTCACTCTGTACTTTGCCCTCAGAGGCGCGCAGCTCGCTGACGTATTGCGGGCATTGCAGGCACTTCAAATCTGGCAGGTCGGGGTCATCCTCGCGATCGACGTGACGATCCATGGACTGATGGCTGCGCGCTGGTGGCTCATTGTGCGGACGGAAGATCGCCGCGCGCCGTTTCTCCCGCTCGTCGCAATCCGTCTTGCAGCGTTTGGCATCAGCTACTTCACTCTCGGCCCGCAGGTGGGCGGCGAACCCCTTCAGATCCTCTACCTGCGACGACAGCGCAAGACCAGCGTGGCGCGCGCGACCGCCTCCGTCCTGATGGACAAGCTGTTGGAGCTCCTTGCGAATTTTGCACTCCTGCTCCTGGCCCTGGCTGCTATTCCCCGCACGGAGATCCTGGGTGGGTTGCCAGCCATTTCATCTCTGGGCCTGGGCATCCTGCTTTGCCTGGCGGCCTGGCCGCCAGTGCACATTCTGCTGCTAAGCCAGGGGAGGCATCCTTTGACGGCCGCCTTACGCGCTTTGCCGGCTGTGCCGCGGGACGCGAGGCTTGTGCGGCATGTGCGCGCGGCGGAACGACTTGCCGGCCAATTCTGCCGCCGGCACACCGGCGCCCTGATCCGGGCCATCCTCGTTTCCCTCATGGCAGCGGGCGCTTCGGTAATGGAATACGGCTTCATCACGTCCTTTGTGATACCTGGGTTATCGTTCTGGGAGAATGTATCCGCCTGGAGTGCGGGCTGGCTATCGTTTCTCTTTCCCACACCGGCGGGCCTGGGTGCCCTGGAGGCAAGCCAGGTACTGGCCCTGGGCGCGTTCGGGGTGCCTGCTGGGGCTGCCATCGTGGTTGCTTTCGTCATGCGGGCACGTGATCTGATTTTCGGAGGAACGGGACTGCTGATCGCCGCGGTAACAACCGCCAGCCAAAAATCCGAGACGCGCCCTTCGGGCGTACTTCTAGAAGATGAGCCGGCAGACGGGACGCCAAATGCGGCTCTTGAAACCGAGACCGTTTGGGAAGAGAGACATGACTGAATCTACGATCGAACACCGGGTGACCTCGCGGATCCCGACGCGCTTTGGGACATTCCAGCTCATGCTTTTTCAGAGCCTCCCGGACGAAAAGGATCATCTGGCCCTCGTAATGGGGGACATACGCGACAAGGAACATGTGGGAGTGCGCATTCACTCCGAGTGTTTCACCGGCGATGTACTCGGGTCTTTGCGGTGCGATTGCGGCGAGCAGCTGGAGCGCTCCCTGCAAATGATCTCCCACTGGGGTCGCGGTGCAGTCTTGTATCTGCGCCAGGAAGGCCGTGGGATCGGCCTTCTGGACAAGTTGCGCGCTTATAATCTTCAGGACCATCGGCCTCGATACCGTGGAGGCGAACCTGCGCCTGGGGCATCAAGCCGATGAACGGGACTACACGGTTGCCGCCCTCATGATCCGTGAATTGGGCATCCGCTCGATCAACCTATTGACCAACAATCCCGCCAAGATCAACGAATTGCGCCGGCTGGGTATTGCGATCGTGAAACGCACACCGGTCGAAATTCAACCGCGACCGGAGAATGTGGGCTACCTTACTACCAAAGCAACGCGTATGGATCATTTGCTGAGGATCGTCGGTGCTTCCGTTTCGAGTGCCACGCGAATGCCGTTGTCATTTCCAAAGGAGACCTGATGAAGCTCAAGGGTTTGCAGTACGGAATCATCTTTCTGGTTCTCTTCACTGCGGCGATGCACCTGGGCGCCGCATTCGATCGCCAGCTTTTCCCCGGCGGTCCCGACCCGCTCTTCACTCTGAACGGTCTCGGATACCTGGGGCTCCTGGGCGCATATTTCTTGCCCATCCCCTTCTTCCAGAAGAACCACAGGCTGGTGTGGTGGGCCCTTTTCATCTACGTTATCATTACGATCGTCGCCTGGCTCATCATCTGGGTCGGCCTCAATGTCATCCTGGGAAATCAGCCTTTCTTTGCACACGATTCGCTGTACGGGGTTCCCGCCAAGATCGCTGAGATCATCCTGCTGGTACTGCTCCGGCGGGATCGATCTTCCTAGCCTGCGCAAAGGGGGATAAATCCGGTTGTGAAGCGTACCGCCCTCTACTTCGTAGCGCCTGGTACGGTCGAGGTGCGTCTGGAAGCTGTGCCGGACATAGGGCCAACTGAGGTCCTCGTCCGGACCGCCGTGTCAGCCATCAGCGCCGGCACGGAGATGCTGATCTATCGGGGACAATTCCCGGGCGCCGCCTCGGAATCGGTCGACAAGATTAGCACGGACCTGAGCTACCCCATGGCCTATGGTTATGCCTGCGTGGGGCAGGTGGTGGAACTGGGCAGTTCGATCGACCGGATGTGGCAGGACCGCCTGGTCTTTGCCTTTCGGCCTCACGCTTCCCATTTCGTGTGCACTCCCAGGGATTTGCTACCTGTTCCGGACGGAGTTCCAGTCGAGGAGGCTGCTTTCCTTCCCAATATGGAGACGGCGGTTAACTTGATACAGGACGGGGCGCCGATCCTCGGGGAACGCGTCCTCGTGCTTGGCCAGGGCATCGTCGGTCTGCTCAGCACGGCCTTGCTGCGCGAGTTCCCTCTAGCAGGCCTCGTGACCGCTGATCGCTACGAGCTTCGGCGGACGGTCTCGGCCCAGCTCGGGGTAGCGGCGGCACTTGATCCCGCGTCGGGAGACTTTCGCGAGCTTGCAGCTGGCCAATCAAGTGGAGATTCCAGGGGCTTTGATCTTGTGCTCGAGATCACCGGCAGTCCCGATGCACTTAACAATTCGATCGCCCTTACCGCCTTCAGCGGCCGCATCCTGGTGGCCTCCTGGTACGGTCTGAAGAGTGCCCCGCTGGAACTGGGCGCGGGCTTTCACCGCTCACGTATCAGGATATTGTCTTCGCAGGTGAGTTCGATTTCGCCCGAGCTGAGCGGCCGCTGGGATAAGGACCGACGCTTCGGGGTGGCTTGGGATGCGCTGCGACGGATCCGTCCCGCCAAATGGATCACACATCGGTTCGGTCTTGATCAGGCGGCCGAGGCGTACGCTCTGCTGGATCGATCGCCGGAGACCGCACTACAAGTCATGTTTGACTACTCATGACGTCTTAGGGAAATCCAGGCAAGCGGAGGACGGCCTATGTATGCTTTGGGTGTCCGGCGCGAGTTCATCGCCCGGCATAAGCTCATCGGGGGGGACTGGGGGGCCGAGAACTATCCCAATTCCCATCACTACGTTCTGGAGCTCCAATTGGAAGCGGCGGAGCTCGACGTCCACGGTTACCTCGTGGATATCGTTGACGTTGAGAACCACTTGACGGCCCTCATCGACTATTTCAAGGAGCAGATGCTGAACGATCTGCCCGAATTTGAAGGGTTGAACCCAAGCCTGGAGAACTTCGCCCGGACCGTCGCGGTTGGGCTTGATGGACGCCTGCGCGCGGCGCCCATCAGCACCCTGCGCGTGGTTCTCTGGGAAAACGCCTCGGCCTGGGCGGCCTACACCGTTGTGAGATCCGGGCAATAAACAGCGCAGCTGCTGCACGCCAAGAAGTTGCATGCCTTCAGCATGAAGATCGGCCTCGTCGTTTATGGGTCCTTGGACGTCGTAACAGGCGGCAACGTATACGACCGCGTGCTGGTCTCCCGCCTCAGAGACCGAGGGGATCAGGTTGAGATCATCTCGCTGAAGAAACGTGGCTACCTCGGCAACCTTACCGACAACTTTTCCGTTCACCTGGTCGGGGATGTGGATGTCCTGCTGCAAGATGAGCTCACGCATCCATCGCTGCTGATCCCCAACGCTCGAGGGCGGCCGCATCCAATCGTGAGCATTGTTCACAACTTGCACTCATCCGAAGGTCGACCGCGCTGGCAGAACTCAGCATACAGGGCAATCGAGAGGCGGTACCTGAACTCCGTTGACGGAACTCGTGTTCAACTCAGCCACGACGCTTGAATTGGTTCGAGCCGGGCTCGGCGTGGACAAGCCCTTCGTTGTCGCGGCACCCGGCGGCGATCGGCTGGGTTGGTTGACGCTGGAGGCCGTAAGGGCTCGCGCCTTTGAGACGGGCCCGTTGCGTCTCCTCTTCCTGGCCAACGTCACCGCCTTGAAAGGATTACGTGTGTTGCTCGAGGCCCTGAGTTCACTGCCAAAGGATCGGTTTGAATTGGATGTGGTGGGTTCGTGTGAGGCTGAGCCCGAGTACGCCCGTGCGATGCAGTGGCAGGCGTCGCGGCTCGCAGGGCGCGTTGGGTTTCTTGGCGTCCTGGACGGCAAACCTCTCATCGAAAGACTGGAGCGCGCCCAGGTAATGGTGATCCCATCCTACTACGAGGGATTCGGCATTGCCTACCTGGAAGGCATGGCCTTTGGCTTGCCGGCCATTGGCACGCGCACCGGTGCCATCCCTGAGATCATATCTTCCGGCGCGAACGGCTTCCTGATTGCGCCTGGGGATTCCCAGTCGCTCGCCGCGCACCTGGACACGCTTGATTCTGATCGGGACCTGCTGGCGCGGATGGCTCGGTCAGCCCTGCAATATTTCAAATCCCGGCCGACCTGGGCCGAGTCCGGCGATGCCATCCGCGGCTTCCTGCTCACGTTGCTGGATGGCAAGATCTCAAAAGGCCGCTAGCGCGGCACTCAGTAGGCACGCTGTGATCGCGCCGGTCGCGGTGCAAGCCGCATTGACCCAATCGTTGTTCAACCAGCTCCAACCGCGCACCAGCGTGGTGGGCGAGCCGCAGCCATGCAGGGGATGCTTCTCGGTCTCGCGCTGGTCGACCGGACAGAAGTAGATCGCCTGGATTGTTGCTCCCAGGACTGAATCGACCGCCGCGCCCAGAATCCCACCGACGGCAATTGCGGCGAGCGCAAGCCAGCCAACCGCAGGATCCAACACGCCGGCACTGGCGGCGATCAATACGGAGCCACCCACCGCCGCTAGGGTTCCCGCCACTGAGATTCCACCAGACGTGCCTGTCTCGACCTGTCGGTTTGGGTTCGTGACCAGGCGCGGCCTCGAGCCGCTGAGGACGCCGAGCTCAGTGGCCCACGTGT
The DNA here is from genome assembly GCA_963739265.1 of uncultured Chloroflexia bacterium. GTDB lineage: Bacteria > Chloroflexota > Anaerolineae > Anaerolineales > Villigracilaceae > Fen-1038. Next base: position 300,482 of record CAVTZR010000003.1, on the reverse strand, counting down.
CCGCGTTCGCAGCTGCCAGGGACGCAGCAAACCCAATCCAAGTCCATCCCGCCCCGGGAAATACCACATGCAGCGCCACGAACGCCGCGGCAACTGCCCCGTTCGCAGCGACCTGGCCGGCATCGCGGCGATCGCCCTTGGCATAGTCCTCGCCATACCGCAGTTTGCGTGGCTTGTATGCCCTGCCAAGGGCAGAGGACGTGAAAAAGAAGACCAGCAATAGGACAGCCCACTGCCAGCTGCCGGCGCCGAATACGATCGTTCCAAGAACGGTGGATGCCACAGCACCGGAGGCCTTCAGCATCCCAGTCCGCAATGCAAGGTAGGACGCGGCCAACGCCAGGATGAGGCCTGCGAGCAGGGAGGCGGTGTCCAAGTCTACGCCGGGGCGGTCACGATGAAGACGACCGCGATCAGGAAGATCAGCGTTGCCAGCGCGCCGGAGCCCCAGAGCAGGATGGACAGGTTCCTCCATTTTGGCCAGCGGAAGAAGAACAGGCCGGCTGCCCAGCCAACCAGGTTGAGAAAGACGCTCAAGAGTGGAATCAGAACCAGTTGCACAGACGGCACCAATTCCGGGGCTTGATCGGGGCGCAAGCCTAAGGCGATGCTGGACGTGCTGGGTATCAAGAGGCTGACCCAGGCGGCCAACCCAAGGTTCAGGAAAAGTGCGGCGAGCCACTCGTATCTTACTAGGCCCGAGTCCCAAGCTTGCGTGATGACAAACGAAGGATAAAGTGACTTCGGCTTGGCGGTCCTCAGGCTGCCGAGCTCGACAGCCCGGGCAAACGTCTCAATGAAGTCTGTTGGATCCGAGGGTGAGATCGCATAGACCCGTTTGGAGGTTGCGACGAGCAGGAGTTGGCGGCGCACGCTGGCCAGGAATTCGACCACCCCAAGGTCCCGGTGACGACGTAAGCCCAGGATCGCACCGGGTGTTGCGAGGGGGGGCCCGCTGAGCGGTTGGGCGAGGTCGTTGACGGAGCGCACCCATTCGATGTCGGACAGCGGAATGGTCTCATTACGCAGACCCCAGCGCAGCTCGAGGCTATCCCGATCCAGGATGTATTGGGCGCGAAATAGCGCGTAGGCTCGATATGCCAGCAGGGGAATCGGAGCGAAGGCCACAGCAGCCACGAGCAGGTAAACAACGAAAAGCACACCCGCGCTGGTGCCTGATAGATTCACCAACGCCCATCCGGCAATAGCCGTCAGGATCACGAGCAGGATGCTGTGGAAAAGCAGGCCCCCGCGCTTTGCCGGGGGAAAGATGCCTGTGTTCATGCTGGGAACCGGGGCGCGTGTCTGCGACGTGCCCGCACGATCATAGCCTGGTCAGTTCGTCGCGGAGGGTGCTGCAGACCGTTTCGACCTCTTCCTCCCTCATGACGCCTGAAAACGGAAGCGCCAACCCGCGTTTGCCGAGGTCCTCAGTGTTCGGGAAATCCCCTTCTCGGAAGCCGAAACGCTCGGCCATGTACGGCTGGAGATGGATCGGCAGAAAATACGGCCGTACCGGGATGCCGCGACTGCCGAGTCGCTTCGCCAGGCTGTCCCGATCTATCTTCGGATCGAAGTGCACCACATACACGAACCAGGACGTACGCGTTGTGAACGCCTCAATCACAGGGGGTTCGACGCCCGGCACCTCAGAAAGCCGCTCCATATACCAGCCGGCCACCTGGTCCCTCTTGCCTATAAGTTCACCAAGGCGGGTCATCTGGATCGTGCCGAGCGCAGCGGACATCTCGTCCATCCGGTAGTTGTACCCAAGATGCGTATGTTGCAGCCAGGTGTCTCCGGAGGCGCGACCCTGGTTGCGCAGCGACCGCATGAAATCGGCTTGCTCCGGATCATCGGTAACGATGACGCCGCCCTCACCGGTGGTTATTTGCTTGTTTGGATAGAAGGCGAAGACCGCATGATCGCCATATGTGCCCGCGGGTCGTCCCTTGTACTCAGCTCCGAGCGCTTCGCACGCATCTTCGAGGAAGACCAGTCCGTGTTCCTGCGCGGTTGTCCGCAGCGGGTCGAGGTCAGCCGGCTGGCCGAAAACGTCCACGGCTAGAATGGCTTTCAGTGTGCCGTGCCGATCATCAACCTTGCGCGGTAGCCACTTGGATGCCGCGGATCCTCCTTGCGTGAGATCGCGGGCCGCCTGGGACACGAGCCTCGGATCGATGTTGCCAGTCCGGGGATCTACATCAACGAAGATCGGGATCGCATTCTCATAGAGCAGAACATTTGCGGAGGCAACGAATGAGAACGGAGTCGTGATGACCAGGTCACCTTCGGAGATGCCAGCGGCGCGCACACACAAGTGCAGGCCAGCCGTGCCGGACGAAACCGCGGATCGCGTGGTTGCGGCCAGTGAACTTGGTAAACGACCTCTCGAAATCGGTGGCCCAATGCCCCATGCTCAGGATGGGTGTCTTGAGGACCTGTTGCACAGCATCCCGCTCGGCATCGGTCATATCAGGCGAAGACATCGAGATCGGATCAGGCATTGGCGTCTCTGAGCAGAGCAAGGACTTGGTCCGTTGCTTCGGTCAATTTCACCGTATGAATTTGGTCCTTGTCGCGGCGTTTCAATTCTACCATTCCCTCCCGCAAGTTCCTTTCGCCGACCGTGAGGCGAACCGGGCAACCGATGAGATCTGCATCGTTGAACTTGACGCCCGCCCTGTCGTCGCGGTCGTCGCACAGTACGCTCACGTCCGACGCCTCCAGGTCGCGGCAGAGGGCCTCAGATGGGCCTTGGATGTCCATCTGTTTGGATGAAAGCTGCACCAGGTATACGTCGAAGGGCGCCACGTGCCGCGGCAGGCGCAGCCCCTTGTCGTCGTGAAAGGCCTCGGCAAAGGCCAGCAGCACGTTCGCCCGAAGGAGGCCAGTCGCATCGACGAGCATTCTAGCGGTAAGGCTTGTCAAATGTGTTCCGCACCGTGGGCAAGGATCCCCGGGGCGCGCCAGGGTCACATCATCCACGATTTGCGCGCCAAAGTCCGTGCCGTAGTTGGCGTTGAGAAGGTGAAACCCCTCCTCGTTCGCGCCGACCGCCAAGTTGGCGGACTGAGGGATGAGGTCGTCTACGACAACGAGCGCATCCTGGAGTCCGATTGGGGAGGCGTACCCCGCGACCGCCCCTGCCTTGAACATCTCGTCCACGGTGGCGGGTCGGACAGCGCCGACTAGCGCGCCAAGCTTGCGCTCGCTCACCTGCATGTCACCGCGGACGACCACGAACACGAACTTGTCGTCGGATGACCGGGTGTACATCATTGCCTTGGCGGTCCGTTCCTGGCCGACACCGAGAAAAGCCGCGAGGGCCTCAATCGTGTTGCAGTGTGGCGTGGCAACCTTGCGTATTGAAAGGGGCGGCTCCGCCGGCAAAGGCACCTTTCCAGCCCGGGCGAGATCGGTTTCATCCGCGTAGCCGCACGCAGGACACCGCAGGACATCTACCTCGCCGGAGGCGGCCGCAAAGCCGATCTTGCCGCCTTCAAGCTGAAGGACCGGTAATGATGTCTGTGCGAATATGTCCGTGAGCGGGGTGGGGGATGCCCTCAGGCGAGAAATCGAGAGCTGCCCCAATCGCGTCAGTTCGTGGTCTTGCGTCAAGTAACCAGCCCGGACCAGAAATGCTTCCCCGCGGGCCCGCGCACGAGCCGGCGCTTCTCGGCGAGTTACGATCCCTAATTCTGTGAATTTCATCTCTGAAAAACACCCTCATGCGCTTCGCAGGCATCAGGGCGGTGTCGCTCGGGCGGTCGTCTTCTTCTTCCTCATGACCGGCCCGGCGGCCTCCGTGGTTGGATTGGGAGGGGTGGAGGCGGTATCGGTTGCGGCGGCAGCCTGCTGGGTCATCTCTGTCGCCGTCTCCAGGTTGAGTTCCACCGTCTCTTCCATCCGAATCTGGCCGCGCAGGAATGCGCCTTCATCAGTAACGAAGGCGGTGGTGATCACATCGCCCCATACGCGCCCGCTGGCGCGGATCTCCAATTTCTGGGTGGTGATGTTCCCGCGCACCGCGCCGGCTACGATTACCGCGTTGGCGCGCACATTTTCGCAGGTGACGCGGCCTGTTTCCCCAACAACGAGCAGACCTCGCAGCGCAATCTCTCCTTCGAAGGCCCCCTCGATCCGCACCCCGCCGGAACCGGTGATCGCACCATGCCAGATCACGCCAGGACCCAGGACGGACGTGATCCGTTCGACGCCTTGAATGGAGGCGGAGGAATCGGCTGTATTAGGCCCGCGTTTGAACATCCGAGCTATTTTACCTTAGAAAGGGTGGACGCTTTCCGAGGCTGCTGCAGTCTGTGCTACTTGAGGGCAAGCAGGGTGCCGCGGCAAGCTGAGGCACCGCAGCGGCACGCGTAGCGAGTGTATGCTTCCTCGTCGGTGATGCCATCGCGGGTCAGGTTGTAGTCGTACGTGAGTTCTTCTCCCGGCGAGATATTCCGGATGGCCCAGATATGGACGCGACGACGGCGCGTCACGGATTTGCAATTGGGTTCGCACGAGTGATTGATAAAGCGGGCCTCGTTGCCGCCAACGCCCGCGTCGATGACCGTCCGGTCGTCGACGGTGAACAGCAGGACCAGGGGGTGCTCCACCAATGTGTCATCATATCTTCGATCGGCCTCTGCTTGGCTGACGCGTTCTCCCAGATACTCGATGATGCGTGTTCCTTTTCGGATCGGTCGAACCGCGAATGCCCCTTCTCCCGCGATTGGCGACGATCGGATCTCAAAGGGGGAGTCGGACATCGGTCGATCCAAGAGCAGCCGGGGCGTCTGCGGCCGGCTCGTCCAGCTGCGCGCCCCTCGCGGCGAGATAGATCCCCCCAAGGATCACCGCGCCTCCGACGAGGACCGCCGGTCCCGGTGTCTCCTGGAGCAGGAAGTACGCCAGAATCGCGGATCCGATAGGCTCTCCCAGCGTCATGACAGCCACAAGTGCAGCTGGCAAGGCTTTGAGCGCCCAATTGTATGTAGAATGGCCGATAAGTTGGGGCACGAGCGCAAGCAAGGCGATCCAGAGATAGGTAGTGGGTGACAGTCCCAATACTGTGCCGCCCGACGCGTACACCGTAATCAGCAGGGCGACGCCGGCCAGACTATACACAACGAATACATAAGGAACGAGAGCGATGCTCTGGCGCAAACGACGGCCGATAATGAGGTAGCCGCTGCCAGCCCAAGCGCCAACGAGCGCCAGGAAATCTCCCCACATGGCGGGGCCGTGAAGTACTTGTGCGAGGCCGGCACATGAAATGCCGCGATCCCAGGTACATGCATCGGCGCCGCTGATAACGAGGCCGCCGAGTATTGCCAGGATCAAACCCAACACTGCCGGACGCGAGAGCCGTTCGCCGAGAAATATGGGCGACAACAAGGCAACCCAGATGGGGCCTGTGCTTACCAGGACGACAGAACTGACCACGCTTGTGTACGCCAGTGAAGAGATCCAGGTGCCGAAGTGGACCGCCAGGAAAAGCCCCGAGAGCACCGCCAGGGCCAGGTCTCTGCGCGGAATGGCCTTGATCTCGGCGCGGTGCCTCGCCACCGCGACCGGGGCTAGGGCGAGACTCGCCAGAACGAGGCGAAGTGCGGCGATCGCCAGCGAAGAGGCTTCTCGCTGGGCAAACCGAATCAGGATCGACGCGGTGGATACCGCAAGCACGGCGATTGTCAGGGCGATCGGAAGAGTCAAACGGCGGCGTGAGGGATTCATCACAAGGCCTCGAGAATGCTCGGGGCATCCAGGAAGTATACACTCCCGCGTAATTGACCTGTCTTTGTAAGCGTTTCGTTAATTTCCGGCATCCTGGCTTGACATGCGAATTCGCATCAACTACAATTTTCATGAAACTGGTCATAGATATTCTTCGGGCTACAAGTCAACTCAGAGAAGGAGACGAAAAATGGCTTTTGAGCTTCCCAAACTGCCCTACGCGGTCGACGCGCTCGAACCTTACATCGATGCGCAGACCATGACCATCCATCACGACAAACACCACGCGGCGTATGTCACCAATCTGAACGCTGCCATCGAGAAGCATCCAGAATTGGGCACCAAGACCCTAGACGCACTCTTGAAGGACCTGAATTCGGTTCCCGAGGACGTACGCATTGCTGTCCGAAATCATGGCGGTGGGACTTGGAACCACACCATGTTCTGGGAAGTGATGGGGCCGAAGAAAGGTGGCATGCCGAAGGGTGATCTTGCGAAGGCGATCGACTCATCCGTGGGCTCGTTCGACAAGTTCAAGGCGGAATTCGAGAAGGCTGCGAACGGCCGCTTTGGGTCTGGCTGGGCCTGGCTGGTCAAGAAGGGGAGTGGTCTCGCCGTGGTCTCGACCGCAAATCAGGACAATCCGCTCTCCGATGGCTTCTCCCCGATCTTGGGCGTTGACGTCTGGGAGCACGCATACTATCTAAAGTACCAAAACCGTAGGGCCGAATACGTCACCAACTGGTGGAACGTGGTGGACTGGGATGCGGTTGCGGCGCGGTTCGCGGCCAAGTAGCGTCTTCGAGCGGGTCCAGTGGAAACGGCCGGGCGCGGGCGGCCCCGGGCCGTTTTTCGTGCGCGAAGCAAAGTCGCTTATCTTGCACAATCAGGGAACCAAGTTATAATAGCTGGGTTCCCGAACTGAGTTTTCACAAGGAGATGAGCGATGACGTACATCATCACGAGTTTGTGTGTTCGCGATCGTGGTTGTATTGAAGTATGTCCGGTTGAATGCATGATTCCTGGCTTCCCCAAGAACGAATGGCCCTGGATCTACATCGATCCGGACACTTGCATCGATTGCGGAGCCTGCATCCCGGAATGCCCTTATGCCGCTATATTCCCCGAGGATGAGGTGCCGGCCGCCTACACTGCAAAGGGCGGCGAGTACATAAGCAAGAAGGACTTGAAGGGTCACTTCGAGGGCACCAACCATTTTGGCAAGCCGATCAAGCTGGACACGACCAGGCAACTTAAGGCAGGCGAGGTTGTCGACCTGACACCGGACATTAAGCCTAATTACGACTTTTTCAAGACCGGCCCCGGGTACAGCACGAAGGACGTCGACGACGGGACGTAGATCCACCGAGTAGTGAGGATGTGACAACCCGCTCAGATAAGCGGGTTGTCTTTTTATTTTGGTTTGCGGCAGCATCACGGCAGGCCCGGGCGGAGTTGGCCCGTCGCGGGTCAGGGGTTCAGAGCCGCATGCAGCACCTGTCGACCCACTTGGGCAGCGCGGGCGTCGTTCCCCTCGATCAACACGGCGATCGCAACCGGTGTTCCCTGCCAGTTAGGGATCGTGCCCGCGATGTACCATGTGACGAAATTGCCTGCAGCCTGTGAGACCGCCAAGTATTCCCAGTAGGTTTCTTGCTTCACAGTCAGCTCGACAGCCGTGGAATTCGCGCTCGACGAATCAAGCACGGTCTGTGGCGTTTGTAGCGCTGGCAGCACAACCCATCCTTGCTGCGGCGTATTGACTGCCAGTGCAATGCGGGGTGCCGGCCGGGTCCCTTCGTTGCCGAGGGACGCCGCTGCGACTGCCATCTGCAGTGGGCTGATGCGCAGGAGCTGCGGGTCGCCGGGCCGCATCGCGGAGCTCACCTGCATGCGCAGTCCTGGCGAAGTGTAGAAGCCAAGACGCTGATATAACGCGAGCGCCTGCCCTTGGGCTGTCGGGGTGAGGCCGGCTGCTTGCAAGAGCGGCCCCGAGGCCGAACCGAGTATGTAGCTTCCTTGGGTCGCGCGGTTCAGCAGCGGGGCGTCCCTCTCGGTCGCCAGTGCGCTGCCAATTTCGTCCAGTTGATTTGGATCGTAGCTTGGATGAGATGCCATCGCCAGAATCTCCCCTGAGCGGGCGTTGAGCAATACAACGGCGCCCTGCAACGTGCCCAGGGACTGGTCAGCCTGCCTTTGCAGTCCGAGATCAATGCTCAAGCGGACATCCAATCCCGCTGGAGGCGTGCCGTATAGGAGTTGATCCCACCAGACGAGGCTGGCCGGATTTCCCTGTAGGCCGCGTAGGTAGGTATCCAGCGATGCTTCCAGTCCGGCTTGGCCGTACACGGGATGCGTGTAGCCACTAATCGCCGCAAGATCCGGATACAGATAGTTGCGCTGGAAACTCCCGCTGTCACCGACGGTGATATCGATGGGCTCGTTGTTGCGATCCAGAAGTGAGCCGCGTTTGACATAGCGGTCCGCAATGGAGCGACGCGGGTTGTCAGTTCGGGACAGCAGATCCGAGTTGCGGACGACTGCCCACCAAGCTTGGGTTGCAGCTGCGGCGATGAGCCCAAGGGTGAGGAGAGCGGCAACGACAGAGTAAGGGCGCGGGCTGCGAAGTGGTGCCGGCTTGAGGCGCGTGTCAGCACTGATCGTGAGCAGGAGGGCAGTGGCGACAAAGGAGGTAAGCAGGGATGAGCCACCGTATGCAACGAAGGGCAGGGTCACGCCTGTCAGTGGCAACAAGCGGAGATTGCCGCCGATGATGAGGATGGCCTGAATGCCGATGTACGATGTCAACCCGGCAGCGAGCAGACGGTGGTAGCGGTCCGAGGCGCGGACCGCGATGGTTGCTCCGCGCAGCAACCAGATCGCGTACGCCGTGAGCAGACCGATGGTTCCGACAAGCCCGGTCTCCTCGGAGATCGCCGCGAATATGAAGTCTGACTGTGCGACCGGGACTAGTGTCGGGCTGCCAAGTCCCGGACCGCGCCCCAAGACGCCACCGTTGGCGATTGCCAGCAGCGATTGAATGATCTGGTACGAGTGGCCGCTGGGATCAGTCCATGGATTGATCCAGGCTTCAAGGCGGGCATGCACCACATCGATGAAGAAGAATCCGACCATGGCGGCCAGGACGAGAGCTCCCGCTGTCGCCAGCAGGACGCGGCGCTTGTCTGTTGCGAGGTACAACATCACTGCTGGCAGCAAAATGAAGATACTGGCGGTCCCCAGATCCCGCTGCACGAGAAGAAGCACAAGCGCCAGCCCCGTGACCAAAAGGGTGGGGAGAAGTAACGGGAAGATTCCGGTGCGAATACTTGCTTGATCGGCAAGATAGGCCGCCAGGTAGGCGACCAGGAGCAGCTTCAGGGGTTCCGAAGGTTGCAGGTATACCCCGCAGCAACCGAGCCAAAGGCGGGGACCGGCGCCGGCGGGGTTGGTGCCCAGAACCAGGGTCAGCGACGTGAGCAGCAAGCCCGCAGCCAGTAGAACGTATTTGTAGCGCCGGAGGAGCGTAAGGCCGTCACTCCGACGGACAATGAGCACCAGCGCGGCGAGACTGATCACCAACCAAACCGCCTGGCGTATGCCTAACCCCGGGTCAAGGCGATACACCGTCAACACGCCCCAGCCGCTCAGTAGTCCGGCAATGGGCAGGAGGTATGGGTCACGATCTGGCAGATAGCGCGAGACCAGATGGTGCCCAAGGAGAAAGGCGGCCGCCCATATGGTCAGGCCAGCCCATTGGGAAGTACGCAGCCCCACGCTCCAACTGTGCTCGCGGGCCGCGGGGGAAAGCATCAATGTTGCTGCAAACAGGAACAGGAATAGGCCAGCCGCGGCCAGGAGCTTAGATTCGCGCTGTTCAGCCACTGATCTGGAACCAGCAGGCAGGTGCCCGACCTTCCAAGGGGTTCTGAGTGCAGAATCCGCGCAGGAATTGCATGTCGCCCCAGTCCCATTTGCGCTGCGGTGCCTGCACCAAGGCCTCGGGCTTACCGTTCCACATCCATGGATCGATGCTGGTGGAGCAGTGCAGCTGCACAAGCATGCTGAAGAGGATGGCAACCACAAACGCGGACTTCAATGCGGGGCCACTTGCAGCCCAGGCAGTGACGATCGGTATCAGGAAGTATGTGAGGAATGGGATCACGTCCACGAAGTAACGCGGACCGATGGACCAGGCACCCCCCCAATCCTCGAACGTGCAGGTCACGATCCAGTGCAATACAACGATTGCGGCCAGGTAGATGTCGAGCGACCGCAGAGACAGCAACCCCTTCCGCGCCGTCAGGTAGAGGCCATACCCGGCGAATAGGAAAAGCGGTGTGAAGATGAACAATCCCCTACTGGGACTGAACAGCGTTCCAACCAACGCCTCGCCCACTTTGGCGGGCGTGGCCAGCCTTTCGAACAGCTGATACGAGTACGGAGGGAAGGGGTTCTGGTATGTGAGCCAATTGCTCACGATGTACGGGACCAGGATCGTCGCCAAGCCCAGCACGTAGGCCCAGATGTGCCTACGATGGTTTATGAGGAAATACAGGCCGAAGAACGAGACGGAAAGGCTGTTGGTGGGCCGTATGAGATATGCGAACCCAAGGATGCAGCCAATCAGAAACAGGAACCATCCGCGGCCGCTGGCGATGAGCGCTAGGTACAACGCCAGCGCCAGAAACAAGACGGAAGGGCCATGCTGCCAAAGGGCGCGGCTCGCAGTTGACCACATTGACGTGGCGAAACCGAAGACCAGGGCAATGGCGAGGGCACCAACGATCCGGAGTTGGCGTCGAGCGATCAGGTACATGACGGCAGCCGATAGCGCCACGATGCCCGATGCGATCAGTTTCTCCAATCTGGCGGTCCGCTCATCCGGAGCGTGCTGCGCGACGTACGTGTAGAAGTCGGTAGGGTGGGATAGCGGGTATAGAATGTTGGCCAGCCAAACCACCGGCGAGACCAGGAGCGGTGTCGCCACGGGGTAGTAGGAATAGATGTGTCCGTCGATCACCCGCATGCGGTAATCGAGTTGCAGGTTGATGATCGGACTGTACTCATCCAGGTTGAAGTTGTGCTCGCGCAGAAGGCTTGCGGCGACATGGAAGGTCCAGGCCGAGTCCGTGCTGGTTGTGACGGGGCTCATACCCTGCAGCGCGAAAGTCACGAGGAAGATCGCGGCGAGGACGGGAAAATGCCAGCGGCTACCCTGTTCAATTGGCTGCGGCGATGTGTCCGAAAGCTGCATGCGTCTAGACGCTGATGTACTTCTTGATGATGGGCTGCAACTTCCTGATCGTGGCCTCTGGAATGGCATCCCGCCTGGTGATCAGGGTTCCGGCCAGAGCGGACTCGCAGTCGCAGGCCCGCGTCGGTCGGAGCGTGAGCACCAACCGGCGAATCGCTTCCTGTGCCAATTCAGTGTTCTTTGCCAGCGTCTGGATGACTGCTTCGACCGTTACAGGCGCCACGCTCAGATGCCAGACGTCGTAGTCCGTGACGTGCGCCATGACCGCGTAGCACATTTCGGCCTCGCGCGCCAGAAATGCCTCCGGCGATGTCGTCATGCCGATGAGGGACATGCCCCACTGACGGAAAAGGTGCGATTCGGCCTTGGTCGAGAAACGCGGCCCTTCGATGGTGATGAATGTCCCGCCGCGATGGACGCGCCCGCCTGCCTCGGCAACGGCGCTGAATAGCTGCTCCGAAAGATCCGGGCAAAACGCGTCGGGCACGCTCAGGTGACCGACGAGTTCGTCGCCGAAGAAGGTCCGAATGCGGTCGCGCGTGTTGTCGTAGAGTTGGTCCGGGATGACCACCTCTCCCGGCGCGAAATCCTCGCGCAGTGATCCGCAGGCACTGATGCTCACAATTCTTTCTGCGCCCAGGATCTTCAAGGCGAAGATGTTGGCCCGATAGGGCACCTCACTGGGCATCAGATGATGACCGACGCCATGGCGCGCCAGGAAAGCCACCCGGCGCCCCTCGAGGTACCCGATGAGAATGGGCGCACTGGGCTTGCCATATGGCGTGTCCGGGACCGACTCGATTGTGTCCTTTAAGCCCGGCAGATTGTATAGCCCGGAGCCCCCGATCACCGAAAGCGTAATTGGCTCATCCATTTTGTTCATCGTCCGCCGCAGGAATCGGCGGCATGTTCTCCCCAGTGAGGCTTATCAGAACTCTGGCATGGCCGCATTGGATCTCATCGCCCGTGGTAAGCACTGTTGCGGTGCTGACTTTCTCGTGATTCAGGCGAGTGCCATTGCTTGAACCGAGGTCGTCCAACCACCACTGCCCGTGATGAAAGCTAAGCAGCGCGTGGCGGGCTGAAACCGACGGGTCGGCAAGCGGGACATCGCAGCCGGCACCCCGCCCGAGAATGACCTCGGGCTGCGTGAATGCCCGATATGTGACCCCCTGCTTCCTGTTCTTGATCTCCAGGCGAATCGCCGGAACGCTCCGAGCTGTCACGTTTCGCGCCGTCTGCCGCAGGTCCCGCCAAAGCATCCAAAGTGCGAGACCAAGGAATGCATATAGAGCGAGCGCGAGGAACACGCGCAGGAGCAGGACAACCGGCCCGCTCATTTGTTCTTCTTGAGGCCGGGAGGCAGGTTGCGGATAATGGCGGTGGCGCGGCCCGCGCTGACCGCGCTGCGCGGCCCGGTCTTTGCCAGATCACGCTGCCGCACAGGGCTGTCTTGTCCAAATATCAGGGACACCCCTGCCAATGAGATCACGTCTCCCGGGTACAGGACGCTTTGGGTGGTCCTTTGTCCGTTAATGTACGTCCCACCGGAGGAATTGAGATCAAAGAGCACATACCGTCCCCGGATCGCCCGAAGTTGAGCGTGGTTGCGGGAAACGCGAGGATCGTCGATCACGAGGCTGTTGTCGAGCCTCCGGCCGATGTTGACGACGCTCTGTTTGAGCTGAAAGACCTTAACGCCCTCGACGATCAAGAACGCGCTCTCGGGGATCGCGCCGGAAACCTCGGCGATGGGCTTCGGACCCTGGCTTTCGGTCTGCATCTCCTGCGTCTTCTCCACGGTCTCGAATTCGGTGCGAGGCCAGTACGGCGAAATCACCAGGGGATAAGTCGGGATCCTCAGCCAGAGTCAACGTGGGGGCCGATTCGAAGTCTAGATGGCGATCGCGTGCCGCCGCCTTCAGGATCTGGACCAGGGTTTCCAGCAGCGCTGGGTCCCTCCAGTCGTTGACGCTGTCGGGATGGACTAGGACCGTGTACACGTTGGGCGCCAGCGTTCCGCCCTCGAGATTGAAGCGCGTGCCGGCGTTCATCGCCGCCGTCAGCCTTTGAAGGATCAACGTCTCCGGTCTTTGACCGGCGAACAGGCTGGGGAAACGCGACTCGACCAGTGTCTGAAGCTGGGTTTCCAGGTCTCTGAGGTCCATGGCGTCAAGGGTCCTGCTTATGAGGGATTATACTGCGCGACCGCGCCCGCTTTTGGGTCGCCCCGGTCATTTTCGGGGGCAACTGCCGTCTGTCAAAGGCGACACTGCCTCGGCCTGCGAGGAGGCGGAAGCCTCCTGCCTGGGCCGGTCGGGCATCTCTCGGGCATCCCTCCTCAGCGCTTGGCTTTCGGCTCGTGCAGTGCCCAACTATTGTCGCGCTGGTTGATCTGGAACTCAACCCTGGTGCTTGCGAACCTACTTTGCCGCCCTCGCAACGCCGAGCACCTGACCGCAATTAGGACAACGAGCCTCGTCAATCCTGACGACGAAGCCGCAGTTCGGACAGGTTGTTGGCTGTGCCTTGCCGAGGGGTGCGCCGCACGCGATGCAGGCTGCTTCGCCCACAGGATTCGCCACCCCGCAATAGTCGCACGTCAACCGAGCAAGCCTTTCGGATAGCTGCTGGCTCGCCCCCATGCCGCGCGCAGCCGAATCGATAGCCTGCCAGACGCGTTCTCCCAGCTGGAGATTCTCTACGTCCTGGGCGATATCGTCCAGCCGGCCCAGAAGCGTCCACGGGTTGATGAGCGCCGCGAGCGTTGTTCGGCCGAGAGAAACGGCTGTGCCAAGCCACTCCTGTTGCCCCATCCGCACCAGAACGCCATCCTGTGCCTTTTCAATGCTAACCGTGAGGGCAGTCGCGCCTCCGGAACCCGCGCCGTAGCGGGTCCCGATCTGGACGGCAAGGCGATCTGCATTGCCGACGACCTGGGCTCGAAGGCTGCCGCGGTCGAATTCGGCGACGAGCGACTGCGCCAGATCAGTCGGGCTGATCTCTCCGTGCAAGAATCTTTGCTCCATGGCCTGGATTATAATCTTGGACCGAGACTCATCTTCACCATGTCATACGTGATAAGGTCATTCTGGTTTCACTGGAGGCGCTGGCTTCCGGCTGCTGTCCTGTTGTTTGGATTTCTGTTCGTTCGTCCCCTCGGTGTCATCGCGCAGGCGCAGGCGACGGCAACGGAAACGGCGACTCCCGGAGGCCCGGCACCGCTTGTGACCAATAATTACACCGAGGCTGTCAATGTTCGATCGGGGCCGAATTCACTCTACTCACTGGTGGGCAGCCTTCCGCTTGGTGCGACTGCGCAGGCCCTTGCAGTATCGCCTCAGCACGAGTGGATCCAGATCGCCTTCCCCTCGGCTCCAGGCGGAGTAGGCTGGGTCTACGCTCCATTTGTTGAACTTTCGCCCGGCTACCTGCGGGTCGCCGAACCGCCTCCCACGCCGACGCCCCTGGCGACTGCCACCATTGATCCAACCCTCGCAGCTGCCTTTCAAATCGAACCGACGGTAACCCGATTGCCGACCTTCACTCCTCCTCCACCGCTGGCGATCCCCACTTTTGTCGCCCAGGGGCGCCCCGCGGCCGGGCTTCCAGCGGGCGCGACCATTGTGACCATCACGTTGGTCGGCGGATTCGTCTTGGCGGCATCATTCCTGAGTCGCCGCTGACTTCGAACGTCTTCTTGCAGGATGCTTTACCGCAGGTTGCTCCTTTTTGTCTCAGCTGTCGCGCTGGGGGGCTGGCTTTCCCTCGGGCTAACTGCCACGACCCTTGTCGTCGCTCAACAACCTACAGGCTCGATTCCGACTGTGACCGGGACTCCCACTGGGCCAACTGTTGCGGTCGACCCAAGCTTGGGCCAGATCGACGTGTATGCTGGACCCAGCAGCTTCAACTACCCCGCCATTGGCGTCCTCTTGACTGGCGACTCAGTTCCGGCTCTCGCGCGCGCCCAGGGAAATGATGACTGGATCATGATCCGCTACCCAGGTGTGCCGGGATCGGTCGGGTGGGTCTACGCCCTTTATGTTTCACTGACTGGAACTGGCGGCGCGGACTTGCCTCGGGTGGACATACCCCCAACTCCCACTCCGGCATCGACACCTACCATCAACCCAACGCTGGCGGCGGCCTTTATCCCGGCGGTGAACGCCACGCGCCTCCCAACCTTCACACCGCCCGCGCCGCAGGCGATACCGACCTTTGCCAATGAAGCCAATCGCGCCGGCCGTATCCCAGTGGGCCTTCTGATCTTCGGCTTCGCCGTGGTGGGCGTGCTGGGCACAATGATCTCCTTCCTGCGAGGGCGGTGAGCCTCTTCTGCGTGCCGAGCCAAGTGACCACAAACAAGAATGCTGGCGATGTAGTGTCATCGCCAGCATTCTTGTTCTTTGACTGTGGGTGCCGGATGTCAGGGGTTCTCGGCGGCCCCTAGCTGTTGCATGAGCAAGATCCGCCGCAGGCGCAGGTGCCTTCGGCGTGCTCCTCGCCGTGTGCTCGAGCGTTGGGGCTGTCGACCATGAAGCCGGCTCCCCGAACGGGATCATTCACAAAATCAATCTTGGCGCCCTGCAAATAGTCCAGCGAGAGGGGATCCACAACGACCTTGACGCCATCGGACTCGAGGGCTTGGTCGTCATCGCGAATATTGTTGTCGAGGGCCATGCCGAAGTTCAAGCCGCTGCAACAGGTGCTCTCCGCAAGATAGACACGCAGGGCATATCCTTCCAGCTTCCGTTCGGCCATAATGCTACTTACAGCTTCCGAAGCCGCCGGTGTAAGCGTTATCGTCTGCAGATCCAGTTCCTTTAGCATTATGTCTCCTGTTTCTGGTCGTGGGCAGCCCCGCGACGGGATATTCTGGATATATCTTATCCGAATGACCCGATATTGTCAATCTTGCGTCTGGGACCGTTCCTGCTTGACACAAACAGGCTGCACCTGTAAAATCCGCGTGCTTTTTTGGCTGGTATAGGCAACTATCATCTTCTTCTTCCGGGAGGAAATCCGTCCGATGTATGTAATGCAGGGCTTGTCACCGCTCGAAGTCATCGCAATTTGGGTAGTTTTCGGAATCGCAATCCTGGGACTCCTCTATGCCAACTTTCTGCGGACGCAAATTCTCCGCGAGGATAAAGGTACCGCGAAGATGCAGGAGGTCTGGGGTGCCATCAAAAACGGCGCGGATGCATACCTTCGTCGGCAGTTGCGCAGCATCCTGCCGATGATCATCATCCTGACGGTTGCACTGTTCCTGTCGGTGTACATCGTGCCGCCGTCGCCTGAGGCTCTGCAGCGGTTCAGCAGCAGCACACCGGACCAGGTGCGGCTCATAATTGGTATAGCTCGGGCCATTGCCTTCGTCATGGGCGCCGCGTTCTCGCTGGCTGTGGGCCAGATCGGAATGCGAATGGCGGTGCAGGGTAACGTCCGCGTGGCATCTGCTGCGCGGACCTCTTTCGGTGATGCCCTGCGCATAGCTTATCGCGCCGGAACCATCACCGGAATGCTGACGGACGGCCTCGGCCTCCTGGGTGGCACATCGATTTTCATTATCCTTGGTATCGCTGCGCCGGACGCTCTCCTAGGTTTCGGCTTTGGCGGCACCCTCCTTGCGCTGTTCATGAGGGTGGGGGGCGGTATCTTCACGAAAGCGGCCGATGTTGGTGCGGACTTGGTTGGCAAGGTGGAGGCGGGCATTCCGGAGGACGACCCGCGCAATCCAGCTGTCGTGGCCGACTTGGTGGGTGATAACGTGGGCGATTGCGCTGGCATGGCGGCCGACATCTTCGAATCCTACGAGGTCACCATCGTCTCTGGCCTGATCCTTGGCCTAGCCCTCTGGCACCTCACCGGACGCCTCGAGTGGATTATCTTTCCCCTCATCGTACGCGGCATTGGCGTGCTGTCGTCGATCATCGGAACCTACGTGGTCCACGGTGGGCCTGGAAGGGGTGGTAATGCCCTGGCCGCAATCTTCCGGGGCTTCTTGTCATCCGCGGCGATCTCTGCGGTGCTCTTCTTTGCAGCAGGTTTCCTGTATCTCCAGGCACCGGGTCTGGGCGGATGGTGGCGCACTCCGGCTGCCGTTGGCGTCGGTGTTCTGCTGGCAATCCTCATCGACCGCATGACAGAGTACTTCACCGGGACAGAGTCGTCTCCGGTCCAAGACATCAAGAAGGCGGCGGACACTGGTCCGGCTACGCTCATTCTCCAGGGTGTCTCGGTCGGTTTCGAGTCGTCTGTTTGGGCGATCATCATTATCGCGCTGACGATCGTTGCCTCCATTCTCATCTTCGGTTCGATCCCCGGCATCGACGCTGCCTCCCGAGCCACCTTTATCCTGTACGGCGTTGCGATGACCGGCATCGGCATGCTTACTCTCACGGGTAACAATGTTGCCATGGATTCCTTTGGACCGATCTCCGACAACGCCAACGGTATCGGCGAGATGTCTTGGTCGGGGCAGAACGACAAGGCTACCCGCGAGGCGCAGCAGACCCTGGCTGACCTCGACGCCGTCGGAAACACCACGAAGGCCATCACCAAGGGCGTTGCGATCGGTTCGGCCGTGATCGCCGCCGTTTCGTTGTTCGGCTCGTTCCTGGTTGACGTTTCCCGCGCTCAGGCGTCGTTGGGCTACGCGGTCGCCGATCAGATCCAGTCGATCGGCATCCGCGTCGATGTCCCGCAAGTCTTTGTGGGTATGCTGATCGGCGGGGCCGTGCCGTGGCTCTTCTCCTCGTTTGCCATCCTCGCAGTCTCCCGGGCCGCCTCACTCATCGTTCTGGAGGTGCGCCGCCAGTTCAAGTTGGGAGTGCTAGAAGGAAAGGTGAAACCCGACTATCGACAGGCGGTCTCCATCTCCACCGCTGCAGCCCAGAAAGAGCTCGTTTCGCTTGCCATGCTCGGCATTGTGACACCGATCGTGGTCGGCTTGCTGTTGAAGGTTGAGGCCTTGGGTGGCTTCCTGGCGGGCATCATCGTCTCCGGACAGCTGCTGGCAGTCTTCCTCAACAACTCAGGCGGGGCTTGGGACAACGCCAAGAAGCTCATCGAAGATGAGCCGAAGAGCGTTGCCAAGAACACGGGCAAAGGATCAGAACGTCACAAGGCAAGCATCGTCGGCGATACCGTCGGCGATCCGTTCAAGGACACGGCCGGGCCGGCCTTGAACCCAATGATCAAGGTGGTCAATCTGGTCTCGGTGATCATCGCCCCGATCATTGTGCAGTACGCGGGTCTTACCGGGGTCGCCCTCTACGCGGTCTGGGGCGTCGCTGTGCTTCTGATCCTTGTGCTGGCTTGGGCGGTCATGCGGTCAAAGGCGCCGGCGAAGAGCATGACAGACTAGCACACGCCTGATTGCCTGATTTAAGCGAGCGAGGTCGGACGGTTTGAACCCGTCAGAGCTCGCTCGCTCTTTTCTGCAAGTCCAACTAGCCTGTTTTGCCGGAATGTTGGATGGCCTTACTCATCGGGACGCGCAGGGACTATAGCTTGACAAGGATTCCTAGTCCGGGACGGGCAAATGCTCGGGTCCGGCGTTGGACCGCGGATCGGGCGCGCTTGGTGCACGCGTTACTTGGTGGTCCTGTCGGGACCTTGGACCGTCCAGATGCCTTCCGCGGCGACACATTGCTCGTCGGCCTCAATCGGCGGATTAGTGGCATGGATTAGGTATGCCACCTCGCGGCCGTCGGGATCGCTGAAAATCGGCTCGAGGCTGAGCCACGCAGGGCCATTGCCCGGACCAGGAGCCATCGTCAGGTACAAGTGCCGCTCACTGTAGTTCTTCTCATAGACAATGTACAGATAGCCTTCACGGTACACCTCTCTCCAAAACGCGGGGACATCGGTCCGGGAGAGTTGCTGCAGCGTCGAGTACTCGGTGTGTGTGGTTGAGCATGAGAAAAGGTCGGTCCTCAGATAGTATCGGAACGCATTGAGCGTAAGAACGCGGGCGCCAGGGGCAGCAATCTGATTTACCGGCCGCAGAAGATCACAGAATTCGAAGTCGCCGCATTGGGGGTTTCCCTGCCGATCGATCGGAGCGTATGAATCCAAGGCAACGTAGACCGTCCTCACAGCAGTGAATGCAAATAGGAATACAAGGGCAACCCTTGCAAACGTTCCAAGGAAGGGAGTGTCATCCTCGAGCACGCCGCCAATGGCCGCTGCCACAGGCATGAATAGGATGACCCAGAGAAAGAAAACGTAGCGGATCTCGAATACCATGTAGGTCGCAACAATCCATACGGCGAGCGTTGCTGCGGCGGCGAACATCAGATATCCGAATTCCTGTGACGCTGGCATCCTCCGGCGGACGGTGTGCAGGAAGACCAACGGCAGGAAAGCGACAAACAGAGGCGAGATAGTGCCGAGACTCTGCGGGGTGTTGAGAAAGCTCACAGTAAACGGATAGAACATACGGAAGAACCACAAGTCGTTCGGCGAAACGGCCCACTGCCAGGTGGAAGCGCTCAGCCTCCCGTAGTTCTGAAGGAATGCAAGGGGATCTCCAAGAATGAACCAGTTGGACGCAAGGTGATACGCCAGCCAGGGGAGCATCCCCAAGCCTGGAAGTATCAGGGCCCGCAGTGATCTCCGCAGAACCCCGGGTGTGTGCGCTGCGCCCCGGAAGTAGATCTGTGCCTGGAAAAGCAGCAGAACCATGGGGAGGAGCACGAAGTTGAACGGGCGATCCGCCATCGCCTGTCCCATCAGGAATCCGGACAGCACTTGCAGGCTCCCCGACGGTCTGCGCCGGCTGGCTGCCATCCAATATACCGCCGCCACGGCGGGCGCCGTGCTGGCGAGGTCAATCTTGCCATCGCCGACCATGTCTATCATGGCCGTCGTGGTCAGCATCATGGCCAGCAGGGCCAACAGTCCCTTCCTAGAGAGGCCGAGTTCCTCTGCGAGAGCCAATCCGAACAAAATGATGAGAATGCCATTCGCCCATGAATACATGCGGGCCGATTGATCCCCGAAGAGCTGGATCATGGCGGCATACTGGATTCCGGTATGGAAACTGCTGACGACAAAGGAGTCATCAAGGAAATATCTCAACGATTGGCTCAGCGCAGTCAATTTGGCATCGGAGAAATAGAGTGCAACCGAATCGTAACTGAGGCGCGCGCTTGAGAACATCAGGCTCAGGATACCCACCCCGACGGCGAGTTCCAGGATCATGCGCCGATCCCGATCTCGGTCTTCGCTGGATGCCGGCCTGGCCGCCTCAGCCATCCGCGGCAGGTATCCCTGGATGGCGTAGAGGCCCGCGCCGAGCGAGGCGGCGACCGTAACCCCGACATAGAAGGGCTTGAGTTGGCCGATCTCGGCAAGGGTCAGGAAGACCACCGAGAACACTCCCTGCCCAACGACTAGGGCAGTACCGAGCGCGGCCGCGGTGCTGAGGCCTGTGCCGGTCGGTTTGCCCGATAGCGGCCGCAACGCTCTGAGCACAATAGAGCCGGCCCCCATGCAGCCCGCACAGAAGAGTAGGAGGCCCAAGAGGGACTTAAGCATGTCCAGGCAATACGTCAAGCCATCGATGCTTTGTACTTTCTCGCCGAGCGATGGCCATGTATCAAAGGAACTTCCCTGCAGAATGCTTCTGCTGGCCGAAGTACTTAATGAAGACATAGATGCACGCGGCCGCCCAGCAGATGAGGAGAAACTTCGTGAAGATCAGTCTGAGATCAACCCTTTGCATAAAGGTGCCTGTTCGTGGATTTGCGCAAGTCGTCACGTGCACCTGGACGGGTCGCTGTGAAACCCCCGTCATGGATCATGATCGACCCCATTCCAGACCCGCGCGCAGCCTCGCAGAGGCCCTTTCCCAGATCCGAGAATCCCTCAGGTAGGCGCATGTGCCGGCCGGACCCAGTTGCAGAAACGAGCCAAGTAATCGCAGCAAGCCCCTACTCCTGCCGTGGACTACGCCCGCGAGGAAGGTATTGACTTCAATAGACAGGTCGGAGAGCCTTTGGATTCTGAGTTTCTGATCGTCCGTGGCACTCCAGGCAGCAAGATGTTTCCTAGCCACGGCCCGATGTTGGGCTTTGAATTCGTCCGGATCGGAAGTGCGCAGGACGGTTTGCGAACGCGGATGAAGTCTGAACCCGACCAAGGGGCGGGGGTAGTAGATCGAAGTGCCGGCAGCGGCCAACTTGAGCCACAAGTCCCAGTCAGCTGTGTACCAGGCACTTTCATCCATCCCGCCCAGCTTTAGAGCTAGATCTCTTTTGAAGACGGGGGCAGGTATGGGCACGAAATTCTGCACCAGCAAATGCTCGATTACCTCGGCCTGATCCAGAATATGCGGCCAGGGCCGAAGAGGACACCGCCAAGTCCCGATCCGACGGCCTTTCAAGTCAATGAAAAAGGCGGAGCCCAAAAACAGCCCAACCTGTGGGTCCCGCTTGATGATCTCCGTGAGGATGGAGAGGCGGCCCTCAAGCCAGATATCGTCTTGGTGAAGGAGACAGACATATTCTCCACGGGCAAGTGCAAGCGCTCGATTGGTGTTCGTTACCCAGTTGCCGGTTCGATCTTGCTCCGCAATGATCAAAGGAAGCCTATCCCGATAGGACTCCAGCAGCATTCGGGTTCCATCGGTGGATGCATCATCGACCACTATGCATTCCAGGCGGGGGTCGGCTTGGAGCGATATAGAATCCAATGCCGCAGCCAGGAACGCCTCTCCGTTGTACGTTGGTATGAGCACGGAAAGCAATGGCCGGGGCGACATGGATCCTACCTTTTGGGAATCCCGATCATAGGCCGCGACCCGTCAAAGGCCCTTTCGACTGACGACAACGAATTCGTTGTACGCGAAAACCAGTCCGACGAATCTGGGAAAGGGAAATGAGAATCTGGCAACGGTCTCTAGTCCCAATTCCCGGGTCATACCTTCCAGGGCCGCGAAATCCATGAATTCGACATGACTGCCATCGCTCTTGAAGCCGGCGTCTTGCGGCGCGATGAGTATGAGCCTTCCGCCGTGCTTCAGATTCGGAAGATAGGTTGCGATGAGCTGAACGGCCTCGGACCGGGTCATATGCTCCACCACGTGGGCCAGGAGCAGCGTGTCGAATGCATCCGGCTTATTGAATGGGGAAGCCCGAAATTGATCGGGAGTAATCGCGGTGAGCCCTCTTCGTCGCGCGTACTCCAGAGCTTGGGGATTGTGATCGATTCCGACTGACCGGCTGTTCAGGTGAAGTAGATTGCGGCCAATTCCGCACCCGACTTCGAGCGTATCGCCGGGTTTGAGCCTCCGAAGATTCCAGCGATAGATCGCTTGAACGTGAAGAATCCGCTTCCAAAGCGCAGTCTCAGCACTCATCAAGCGGCGCGCGTACTCCGGGCTCCGTGTGTCTTTGATTGAGTTCGGCATCAGGGTCTGTTGCCCGCTTGCTCGTGCCCGGACGATCGCGGCGCGCTCATTTGCTTACATCCAGCCCCAGGATGCTCAGGACGAAGCTCGTCAACACGATCTGCCCGCTTGCCATGACCGCCACACTTCCGCCATAGACAAGGCGAACACTCCGGTTGAATCCGATGATCGAGAATCCGGGCGCCTGCGATAGTACGGCGGCGTAGCCGATGAGAACAATTCCGAGCAGCAGTATCAGCGCCCCAACCGCCAGACCCTTCTCAAGATTGAAATACCGGAACAAAGCATAGAAGCCTGGTCGCGCAGGCAGGAGTCCGGCGTTATAGGCATATACTCGCGTTACCGCTGAGAATGCCAGCATATTGAGTCCCAGCATAAGCATCGTACCGGTAAGGAAAAAGCTATGGAAGTCGATCAGTCGGTATCCGACCTCGACCGGCCCCATGAAAAGCACTGTGCTGAGAACAGTCCCGGCTGTCACCAAGAAGGCGCCCGGATAAGCGAGCAGCCACCGCGGGCTGTAAATCAGCAGGAAGCGCAGGTGTCGCCACCCGTCGCGAAAGCTCCTCAAATGAGGCCGTCTGCCTCGATTGTCTGGTGACAGCGTCGTAGGGACTTCACACACCCTCATCTTCAGAATGGATGCCTTGATCACGATCTCGCTGGCCATCTCCATGCCGGTGGTGTGCAAACGCATTCGTTCGACTGCCTCTTTGCTGAAGCCTCGCAGGCCGCAATGGAAATCGTTCGCCGGCGTGCGGAAGAAGAGTTTGCCAGCGAGGGACAGGAGTGGATTGCCGATATACCGGTGATGCCATGGCATCGCGCCCTTGGCTATGCCCCCTCGGAATCTGTTACCCATCACCAAGTCGTAGCCCTGGCGCAGCCTCTCCAAGAAAGGCGCCAGGTTTCGCAGGTCATAGGATTCGTCGGCGTCGGCCATGATGATGTATTGCCCTCGAGCAGCACGAATTCCGCCTCGGAGAGCACTCCCGTACCCTCTCTCCGGCACCGCGACGACCTTCGCACCGTTGGCGACTGCGGACCGCCGGGAGCCGTCTGTACTGCCGTTGTCCGCCACTATGACCTCACCGCGGATCTTGGCTTGTCGCAGGAAAGCCTTCGCGCTCCTCACACAAGCACCCACGGTACGCTCTTCGTTCAGGCACGGCAGTACGACGCTGAGTTCAAGACCCGTGATTCGCTGGCGGC
The DNA here is from genome assembly GCA_963739265.1 of uncultured Chloroflexia bacterium. GTDB lineage: Bacteria > Chloroflexota > Anaerolineae > Anaerolineales > Villigracilaceae > Fen-1038. Next base: position 276,852 of record CAVTZR010000003.1, on the reverse strand, counting down.
GCGGCGCGGACATAAGGTCTCCTGCAGACAATCCCCGGATCAGTCATGGCGCTGCCGGGAGGTGATGGAGTCAATTCTAAGGCAATAAGAGCACGTCTCGTTGAGGACCCGGGCGCTGGAACGAAACTGAAACGCTGAGGCACGAATTGGCGCAATCCGCCGACGCCGGTTGCTGCCATGACGACTTGGCTGCCATGTCGCGGCGCGCCAGAACCAAATGTGGCTTCGACGGCGTATTGGAGATTATGGACCGCTTGAGCGATTTGGCGCATCCCGGGGAGGCGATCAGATCACCTGCACGCCTGAGGTGCGCGGCGGCATCGAGCCGCGGCTCGGAGCTCAAGGCCGTGCCTTTCAAGGCCTCTGCTGCCGAGTTCATTGGCCTGCGCGGGGGCCCTGGATCTCTTCCGCAGCCCCAGAGCTTCGCCGAAACACCCAAACGCATCTTTGACTTGACTGTGGGCATCCTTGCCTTGATTGTGGCGTTGCCGATCCTGGCAATCGCCTCACTCATGATCCTACTGGAGGATGGGACGCCGATCGTTTTCATCCAGACGCGGGTGGGGCAAGACGGGCGTCCATTCGAGATGTTGAAGCTGAGGACCATGGTCAGGGACGCCCAGAAGATGCAACATGTCCTTGAGATTCGGGATGTCGCCGACAGATATCTCTACAGATCAAGGAACGATCTCCGGATAACGAAGATTGGGCGCGCCCTCCGGCGCTTCTCCATCGACGAATTGCCACAGCTCTTCAATGTACTAGGGGGTGATATGAGCCTCGTGGGGCCTCGCCCCGAGCTTCCCGACATTGTCCGAAGATACGAGCCCTGGCAGCTGGAGCGTCTGGCGATGCCGCAGGGGATCACTGGCTGGTGGCAGGTGAGTGGCCGCAGCGACAGGCCCATGCACCTGCACACCGAGGATGATCTCTACTACATCCGGAACTATTCTTTCTGGCTGGATCTCAAGATCATTTTGCGAACGGTCTGGGTCGTGCTCTTGGGGCGGGGAGCCTACTAGGAACCGCCATAGGGCAGTACCCGGGCGCCGGGGATAGCCCCTAACGCCTAGCCGCGAAGATTTCGACATCGGCGGTCTGATATACGACCGCATAAGCGTCGTCTCCACCGAGCTCAATTGCCAACGCCCCCGCCGGGGTCGCCTGGTCAGTCGCACGGCAAAGCTGTGTGATAGTGACGCGCTTGGGGAGATATATATAGTCATATTTGATGCCCATGCTCGTGGCCGCGTCCTGAACGCATTGCAGGGGAGCACCGGCAGAAAGGCATCGCTGCATGACCTGCAGCTTTGCGACGCGGGTGAAGAATTCCCCGTTGCTGGCCCATTCATGACCCTGAATCGTCGTCTCGCTTACCCTTTGGGTCAGGACGGGGAACCATTCCTGCACTGGATCGCAAAAGAGTTCGGTCTCGCCAGTCAGGATGAGGAACCGGCTTTGAGGCGGTGTGTTGGACGCCACCCACTCGAAGGCCGTCCGGTTGGCGTTCGACACTTGGACCTGCGCCAGTTGTCTTGCGGCGTACATTCCCATTACCAGGAGGAAGAGTGCCAAGTATGTTCCGACAAGCCACACGGCTCGGCTGCCCAAGTAACTGCCGGAGGCCGAGCCAGGAGCTTTTGACTGGAGCACGCTAAGTTCCTGGGAATACCACCTCGTGAACCGCGATCGCGCCGAGGAGGGCGAGCGGAATGATCGCGACCGTCGCCGCGTCTCTGGGCTCAACCGCAAACGGAAGTAGGACCCAGATCGGTAACAGGTACTCGCGTTTGGCCAGAGAAGCCATCAGGCCGATCAACCCCAGCGCGGCGACGAGGGTCATGGCCGGCTCCTGGGTGAATGTCAGCATGAATGGGTAGACGAAAAGGATGGCGGCGTGCAGCCCCGTCTGCGCAGCCGATGTGAAGGGGGCAATTCCAAGTTGCAGCAGTTTGGGCAACCACCACACGGCGCTCACGAAGGCAACCCCGCCGGCAACGATCACGGCGTCGATGGTCCCCCGCCTGGTCCGGCCTTTGAATATCCACAGCAGCGCGCACGCAGCGACCGCATGCAGGGCCGCTTCGGGGTAAGTCAGAACTACGAGCGACCCTGACAGGATTGAGAGGATCAAGGACTTCCGCCGGTGTTGCGTGAACAAGGCGTACGCGTTCGTAGCCGTCAGGATGAGAAACAGCTGCCCCAGGCTGCGGGTGAGACCTCCGCCCATGACTAGCATTGTCATGCTGCGCGGCGTGCAAACATAAAGAAATGTGGCGATCCCGGCCTCGATGCGCGACTTGAGCATTGTCCCGGCCAGGAAATAGAACGCGATACTGGTTCCGACGAGGACCACCCCTGGGAACCATTGGATCACACGGAGGGGGTCAATAGACAGAATGCCGCTGATGAAGGCGCCGATGTAGAAGCCAAGCGGCGGATAGGCGAACGGAATGTTCAGCCCGTTGTAGTACAGGTAGTCCGGCAGGCGATAGCCATTCTGTTGGGTGGCCCGGATCATCGTGTAGAAGAGGCCCCCATCATTCACCGGGAATCCCGCGAGGCCCGGCGGGTACAGGTAGAGACCGGCGCCAAGCACGATGGACGCGAGTCCAATGAGGATTCCGATCTCGTCGGCGCTCAGCGGCCGTGCAGCCTTTTTGATCACATCATTCCCCTTGAAGATACTTCCTTTTCCATTCGTAGAGCTTATTCAAAGCCTCGATTGGGGACATGGCGCTCTCGTCCACCGCCTTCAGCTCATCCAGCAGAGGGCTCGTTTCCGGAAAGAGGGCAGCCTGTTGAGCCGCGTGCGGATTGATCTGCACGGCCCTGCCCGAGGATCTCTCCAGCTCGCCCATGATCTCGTTGGCCCGCTGGACAACGCTCGGGGGCATTCCGGCCAGCTGGGCGACGTGGATCCCGTAGGATTTGTCTGCGCCGCCTTCCACAATCTTGTGGAGGAACACGACCTTCCCGTCCGCCTCAGTGACTGCAACATTGTAGTTGCGCACCCCAGGCAACAGATCGGCCAGCTGCGTCAGCTCATGATAATGGGTCGCGAACAGTGTCTTGGAGCGCAACTGCGGGTGGTTGTGTATGTACTCCACCACTGCCCAGGCGATGGACACGCCATCGTAGGTGCTGGTGCCGCGCCCGATCTCGTCGAGGATGAGCAGGCTCCTTTGGGTGGCGTGGTGCAGGATGTTGGCCGCCTCGATCATTTCGACCATGAAAGTGGATTGGCCGGCCTGGATCTCATCTTGCGCGCCGATGCGGGTAAAGATCCGGTCGACCAGTCCGATCCGGGCAGATTCCACCGGCACGAATGAGCCGATCTGCGCCATCAGTACGATCAAGGCCACCTGTCGCAGATAGGTGGACTTGCCGGACATGTTCGGGCCGGTGATGATCCGCACGATCTCGCCATCCTCAAAGACCACATCGTTGGGCACAAATCGCTGGTCGCGGAGCGACTGTTCAACGACGGGGTGCCGTCCGCCGTGGATTTCCAAGCTTCCATCGGTCGTGATCTCGGGCCGAGTGTATCCGGCCACGGCCGCGATCTCGGCCAGGGCTGCCAGCACATCCAACTCGGCCAGCGACGTGGGCTGTCCGCAACAGCGCCGGGGCCGATTTTGCCAGGGTTGCGCAGATCTCACGGAACAGGCGCACTTCGATCTCGTGGATGCGTTCCTCCGCGTTCAGGACGAGCGGTTTCGTACTCTTTCATTTCAGGCGTGATGAAACGCTCGCCATTGACCAGCGTCTGCTTGCGGATGTAGTGCTCGGGCGCCTTGCCCGCCGCTGCGCGGGATATCTCGATGTAGTATCCGAAGACTTTGTTGTATCCAACCTTCAGCGATCTTGATGCCGGTCCGCTCGCGCTCGGTTGCCTCCAGATTGGCAATCCAGTCGCGGGCGTGCTGGGATGCCGTGGTCACAGAATCAAGTTCTTCTGAATAGCCGGCACGGATGATCCCGGTCCCCTGGAGTGTTGCGGGTGGCTCATCGGCAATTGCTGTGTCCAAGAGTCCGGTTTCGCCGTCGAAGGTACCCACTGCCTCCGAAGTAAGGAGAGATCGTGCAGCCCCGGTACCTTCCAGGTCGGCCCGGACAAGGGCCCTGATGCTCGGGATGCGTTTCAGCGTCCCGCGTAGCGCTATGAGATCGCGCGGCTGGGCCAGGCCCGCCGCGATCCGGTTGGTCAGCCGCTCTAGGTCTGACAGCGGTTTGAGCGCCGCACGCAGCTCAGCCCGCTGCATCCCTTGCTCGACCAGAATCTGAATGCCGGCCTGGCGCGACCGAATCTGATCCGCGTCCAGGAGTGGCTGGCTGACCCATTGTTGGATTAGCCGCCTTCCCATCGGCGTCACACTGCGGTCGAGGAGGCCGAGCAGCGAACCCTTGCGTTCACCACGAAGCGTCTCGCTCAACTCCAAATTGCGCCGCGTCGCCCCGTCCAACGTCATGAATTCGGTCAGGCTGTAAGTCCGCAATCCTGTAAGGAGCTTCAGCGCCCCCGGTTGGCTGGCCTGAACGTACTGCAGCACCGCGCCCGCAGCCCGAAGGCTCAACTGATGCCCCCTAAGATCAAAACCTTCCAGGGTCGCGGTCTGAAAGTGGGCCAGCAGGCTCTCCTCGCACTTGCCCGGTTCGAATCGCCACGCCGGCCACGAAGTTGTGTGACCGTTCACACCAAAATCGAGCTGTTGATCGTCCGGCAGGATGATTTCGGCTGGATGGAGCCGGATGATCTCTGCCTGAAGCAACTCCGCCGGCAGTTCGGTCACGGCGAACTCGCCGGTCGTGATGTCGGTGTAGGCGAGGGCAGCGGCAGCACGCGTCCCGTCCAGGGACCCCGGCACGCCCTTCGCCAGGACGACGGCCGCCAGGTAGTTGCTGGAGTCCCCGGGCAGTAATTCGGGTTCGACGACGGTCCCCGGTGTGACCACGCGAACCACTCGACGCGGGAAGATGCCATCGACAGGTTGATCCCCGATTTGTTCGCAGATTGCGACGTGGTATCCCTTTTGAATGAGGCGGGCCAGATAGCTATCGAGTGCGTGATACGGAATCCCAGCCAGGGGCGCCCGAATGCCTTTGCCGACGGGACGCGACGTCAGGACGATGTCGAGCTCGCGGGCTGTGGTTTCCGCGTCCTCGTCGAAGGTTTCGTAGAAATCCCCCAGACGAAAAAAAAGGATAGTGCCCGGATAGTCGCGCTTGATCTCCAGGTATTGTTTCCTAATCGGCGTCACGTCATCAGGCATGGTTCAATTCTATGGGCAAGACGATAAATCGGCAAGAGCGCCAGATTATAATGAGACATTCCATTCTGGAGTGTGATCGATGTACAAACTGGTTCTACTTCGGCACGGACAGAGCACTTGGAATCTTGAAAATCGATTTACCGGCTGGACCGATGTTGGCCTCACCGACCAGGGGCGGGCCGAGGCGGTTTCCGCGGCCCGACTTCTGATGGAGGGTGGATACACAATCGACATTGCTTACACCTCGGTTCTGCGCCGCGCGATCCAGACGCTTTGGATCGTCCAGCAGGAAATGCAACTCGAGTGGATTCCCGTGATCAATGCCTGGCAGCTGAACGAGCGGCACTATGGTGCGCTTCAGGGACTCAACAAAGCCGAGACAGCGCAGAAATTTGGGGAGGCACAAGTTAAGCTCTGGCGGCGGAGCTACGATGTTCCGCCGCCGGCCCTTGATTTGAACGACGAACGGCATCCGCGTTTTGACCCCCGCTATGCCGGTTTGCGGCCCGAGGAACTACCGGCAACTGAGTCACTCAAGATCACACTTGAGCGGGTCTTGCCGTACTGGCATTCGACGTTGGCACCGTTGATCAAGACCGGCAAACGGGTGCTCATCGCGGCCCATGGGAACAGCCAGCGCGCCATGGTGAAGTACCTGGACAATATCCCTGACCAGGAAATTCCTGAACTTAACATCCCTACGGGCATCCCGCTCGTCTATGAGCTAGATGAAAAAATGCGCCCCCTAAATCACTACTACCTGGGCGATGCAGAGGCGGCGGCCAAGGCATCCGCCGCTGTTGCGAACCAGGGCAAGGCGCAGTCGACCAAGTAGGCATCCACTTCCAGGTTCAACCGGAACTCTGAAGTCTTTGATCCCGCACCGCCCATGAGTTTGCCTCCCGATTTTGTTGCCGAGCTTCGTAGAAGCTTCGGCGGCGACATCCGGCTAGATCTTGGCTCCCGTATTCTCTACTCGACAGACGCCTCGATCTATCAGATCGAACCCCTAGGAGTGGCGATCCCCAAGAATCAAGAGGACCTTCAAGCCGCCGTGGAAATGGCGGCGCGATATCGCGTCCCGATACTGCCAAGGGGGGCTGGTACATCGCTGGCGGGTCAGGCCATAGGGCCCGCGCTAATACTAGACTGTTCGCGCTGGCTTGATCACATACTTGACATTGATCCGGCGGCTCGGACGGCGACCGTTGAGCCGGGCGTTGTACTCGACGACCTCAATCGCGCCGCCGCAATCCATGGCCTGCAATTCGGGCCGGATCCGGCCTCGGCCGAGCGCGCCACGATGGCCGGCGTCGTCGCCAACAACGGTACCGGTGCGCATTCGATCCGCTACGGGATGGCCGCTGACCACCTTCGGTCGGCTGAGGTGCTGCTGTCGGACGGAAGCATCGCAACATTGGGAGAAGTTCGGGTACAGGAGCGAGTCAAGGCGAACGAGTCCGACCTGGGCATCCAGGCAATGGCGGCGCCGGCGCCACGTCGCGGTATGAGGCCTTGTTGGAGACTGCTAAGGATCTCCACGCGGGGCTGACCGAGGATATCCGTGCCCACTATCCAGCGTCGTGGCGCAATTCTGCGGGCTATCGACTCAACTATCTGCTAGGTTGGTCTCCGTCCGCGCCGCCGGAGTGGGTAGGGACGCGATATCCTGCCGATCTGAAGCCGGACACCATCAACCTGGCGCACCTTCTGGCCGGCAGCGAGGGGACGCTTGCTGTCATTCGCAAGATAAGGATCGGCCTCGTTCCCAAGCCCCTGCACACGATTCTAGGCATTCTTCAGTATCCCAGTCTGGGTGCGGCCTGCGATGCTGTACCGGTCCTTCTGAATCAGCATCCATCCGCAATCGAATTGATCCCGCAGCTGCTCTTGCGCATCGCCCGCGGCGTACCGGCATCCGCGGGCCGGATGCATTGGGTGCGGGGCGATCCCGACGCTGTCGTTGTGATTGAGTACAGTGGCGATGACATCGGGAGGCTCCGAACGCGGGCCGAGGCTTTGCCTGGGGAGCTCCTGATCTTGGAGTTTGCCGTGGATCAGGCGAACGTCTGGGGAGTTCGAAAGATCGGCCTGGGGCTGCTGGACTTCCGACCTCAACCGGCTCGACCGATTTCATTCGTTGAAGACTGCGCCATCCCCGTCGAAAACCTGGGTGTATACGTGCGCGGTATGGAACGGATTATGGCCGAGTACGATGCGCTTGGTGGCATCTACGGTCACGCTTCCGCCGGTTGCCTGCATATCCGGCCGGTCCTGGACCTCAGGCTTGCTTCAGGCCGCAGCGCCCTCCGCTCAATAGCTGAGGCGACCGCGTCACTGGCGCTTAGCCTCGGCGGCTCGATGACGTCCGAACACGGCGACGGGATCGCCCGCGTGGAATGGCTTGGGCAGACGTATAACGACAGAATTGACGACGCCATGCGGACTCTGAAGTCTGCCGTGGACCCTGATGGCATCTTGAATCCGGGGAAGAAGATCGACGCTCCACCGTTCGATATGAACTTGCGCTACGGACCGGAACACCAGCATCTTGCCTGGCGGCCCGGCCTTGGCTTCGAACGGCAGGGCGGCTTGACGCTGGCCATCGAACGCTGCAACGGCCAAGGCGTCTGTCGAAAACCATCCGGCGTGATGTGCCCGTCCTTCCAGGCTACGCGAGAGGAGATGCATTCCACTCGGGGTCGGGCTAACCTTCTCCGCGCCCTAATTGCCACAGGTCTCCCGCGCGAGCAGTCAGCTGACAGACCCAGCCTCGATCCGCGGGTGCTTTCTCCCGAGTTGGTGTCTCTGACGTTCGAGGCATTGGATTTGTGCTTGGCCTGCAAGGGTTGCACAGCGGAATGCCCGAGCGGTGTGGACATGCCCGAACTCAAGTCCGAATTCCTGCGTTTCTACTATGGGTCTCATCGCCGGCCGCTCAGAGACTATCTGTTCGGCTATTTTCATCTGACTGCGCGCCTCCTGTCCGCCGTTGGTCCCGCAATCGACGCCGCGTCGCGTCTCGAGGCTTTGAGTTGGATCGTCGCGCGTGTTCTTCGGATCGCGCCACAGCGACCCCTGCCGAGATTTGCGAGGGGCCCGGTTGGCGCTCGAAGACGGCCAGGGCGGCCCGAAGTTCTCTTTCTTCGGGATCCGTTCAACCACTACGTTGATAGGGGGGTGGAGCAGGCCGCGCTTGACCTGCTGTACGCCGCGGGTGCTGATGTCCACATCTTGGATTCGATGGGAGCCGGCGCCTCGTTGATATCCAAGGGTTTCCTCCATTCGGCGCGGCGGCACGCCGAGCAACTGGTGGCCGAATTGGGCAAAGCTGATCCATCGCGAGCCTGCCCAGTCGTTGCCATTGAGCCGTCTGAGCTCTCCGCACTGCGCCACGAGTACGCGGCGTTGATGCCAGGACTTGACCCACGTGACCGCGAACGCCTTGAGAAGACGCAGTCGGTGGAGGAGTATCTGACCGGGATACCCGGACTGTTAAAATTGCGCGTAGCCATTATCAACAACACAGTAACTCTACACACACACTGCCACCAAAAAGCAGACAATGCCGCGTCCGGTCGAGCATCGGCAGAGCAAGACCCGAGCGTTCGATTTTTGCAGAGTTTGAACTTTGCGGTAGATCTGATCGAGGCGGGGTGCTGCGGTATGGCTGGGACGTTTGGGTACGAGGCGGAGCACTACGAACTCTCGCAGAAGATCGGGGAATCGGAGCTCTTTCGCAAGATTCGAGAGAGCGCAGGAACAGCGGTCGCTGCAACGGGGGCTGCCTGCCGCATGCAGATAGCTCAAGGGACCGGCGTCAAAGCCGAGCATCCACTGGTATTGGCTGCGAGGGCTTTAGGCTTGGCGGATTAGCGGAGTTAGCCGCGCTCCCTCAGGCTATGCCAGCGTGAGCGCATACGCGGCGATGGCAAATGCGGCCGCTGCGTTGAAGGAAGTCTTTCGGCCGAACATCGACAAGCGCAGAGCACGATCCGCGGCGGCAAGGATACCCGGGTCCACGCCTGTGACCTCGTTGCCGACGACGAGCACCGCGTGAGCGGAGTTGGCCCAGGATATCTTGCGCGGGTCGAGAGCGATGGCCTCGGGCACGTTCTCGAGCACCCAGATTTCGCGGCCCCGCTGCTTCAGAGTGGACAATAGATCAAGGGCGTTGCGGTGGTGCGACCAGGGTAGCGAACTCTCGGCGCCGAGCGAAGTCTTTCTGACCTCGACGTCTTCAGGGGTCGGCGTGATTCCGGCAAGCTAGATGTGGCCGAAGCCGAAGCCCTCTGCAGTTCGGAAGATCGAACCGACATTGAGGGCGGAGCGAACGTTGTCAAGGAGCGCCTCAAACCTCGCTGAGCTGGGTGCCGCCGCAGCATTCCGATCCTCAAAGCCAGGCAATACTCCCTCAAAGACAGCCACTGTTGCTCCGAGGCACCTCGGGCAGCGGTTGCCAAACGAGGCGTCCTCGGTCAAAGGGTATCTGAGGCGACATTCGGGATTCTGACATTCCCGAATCTGGAACGCGGCAGGTTTCATGCGGGGCGCATTATAACTCTGAGCCAAGCCTGGATCCCCTTTGCGCAAGATGACACGAGGCCGAGGTTATAATCTTCAATGATGTTCCCTCGGCAGCCTTGCGCCTACTTGGGGCTACTGGCGGCCCTCACTCTCGGCGTTTCACCGCAAAACCTGGTCTCGGCCAGCACCCTCACCGCGCTCTCCTACTCCAGTCCTGCCGAGGTCATCGATGCCGTCAATGCGCTGCGGACATCGCACGGATTGCCGCCCTATTCAGTGAGCTCGATCTTGATAGGAACGGCGCAGGCCCAGGCCGAATACATGGCTTCAACGGGCTCCATAGTCCACACGGGCCCTGGCGGTATCACGGTCACGTCGCGTTTGCTCGCCGCCGGATATCCTCTGGCCGGGGATCTGTCCCTCGGAGGATTTCCGCTCCGAGAATATTGTGGGCGGTTACGGGATGACTGCCGCCGAGGCCGTGCAATCCTGGACTGGCGACAGTATCCACCTGCACACCATGCTTTCGACCGATCTTCAGGAGATCGGAGCAGGCGTGGCGCAGGCAGGGGGCATGACTTACTACGTCATTGACTGCGCCCGACCTACTGGCGGCGGGGTGCCTCAGGCCTACACGCCCGGCGCGGAGTCAGCGTACAGTGCGGCCATCAACGAGATCATCGTGCCTGTCACCATGAGCACACCCGATCTCAACGGTGATATTGTGCACGTGGTGCAGCCTGGACAGTCGCTGTGGCAGATCGCGATCGCTTACGGCGTGAAGATCGATAGCATACGCGCACTAAATCAGCTGCCGCAGACCTATCAAATCCAGCCCGGAGACAAGCTGCTAATCACTCACGTGGGTACGGCCACGGCGTTGCCAGCGACCTCAACGCTCACTCCAAGCCCGTCGCCAACAACGGCCGTCCCCACCCTGGATATCGTCAGTGCCACGCCGACCACGCCAACCCCAACGCCGACGGCTCCGGCATCCGGCTCGACCTTGAGTGGAACTGGAGTGGCCGTGGGCGCAATCATTATCACGGCGTTGATCGCGGCGGGCTTGGTCGCTTGGGCGGGCCGCAGTCGTCCCGTCTGAAAAAGGAGGATTTCTTGACCGAGATTCGCATCGATGCATTGCTGCCTCAGGAAATGGCCTCGCGCGCCGAATACCTCGGCGCTCGCAAGGCCGAGATGTCATTCCTGCGGACCTTCATGCTGGCCGTGCTGGCGGGCGCCTTCATTGCCTTGGGCGCCCTGTTTGCCACAACCGTAAGCGCCGGAAGCCTGGCGACTACCGGCGCCGACGGTACGGCTGCCTTCGTTAGCTCTCTGCCATATGGCGTTGTCCGCCTGCTTGCCGGGCTGGTGTTCTGCCTGGGCCTTGATCCTGGTTGTGGTCGGCGGCGCCGAGCTCTTTACCGGCAATAACCTGATCGTCATGGCCTGGGCCAGCGGAAAGGTGACGCTCCGCCACTTGCTGCGCAACTGGACCATTGTCTACGTTGGGAACTTTGCCGGGTCGATCGGCACGGCAGTGCATGGTATTCCTAACGCAGGCAATACACCTTCGGGTCGAATGCAGTCGGGATCACTGCGCTGAGAACTGCCGTCGCCAAATGCGACTACGGGTTTCGTGCAGGCGATCGCCTTGGGCATCCTGTGCAATGCACTGGTTTGTATGGCCATCTGGATGACCTACAGCGCGCGCAGCACCGTGGATAAGATCCTGTCGATCATATTTCCCGATCACCGCATTTGTCGCGGCGGGCTTCGAGCACAGCATTGCCAACATGTACTTCATCCCCTATGGCCTGTTCATCAAGGATTTCGACCCGAGCTTCATCGCCTGCGGTCGCAGCATCAGAGTCCCGCACCTGGGAAGCTGACCTGGACGCGCGTTCTTCCTACACAATCCTGTTCCCGTCACCATCGGGAATATCATTGGCGGCGCGGTTTTGGTTGCGGCCGTCTATTGGGCGATCTTCCTTCGTCGCAAGGAGTGAGTGAGGAAGAGATCGGATGAAAGCCTACGTGCTGATCAAGGTCCGCGCCGGGGAAGTCAAGGATGTCGTGGCGCAACTGCGCACGGTTGGAGGGCGTGATCGAAGCGCACATGACCTTCGGGCCCTACGACGCGGTCGCCGTGGTTGAAACTGACGACGTCGCGGACCTGGGCGCCATCACCGCGGCCAGAATCCAGCCCATTCCCGGGATGGAGCGGACTCTGACCTGCCTGGCAGTGGATCGTCTGAAGTCGGTCGGAGCCGCGGCCGGACAGTTTACTTGTGCAGGTTCTGGGCAGCGACGAAGCTCAGCCCTTTCTCGGTCAACGCCCGCGCGGTGTGGTTGCAGGCCTCCACCTTCTCCATGAAGTTGAGCTGCAGCGCGTCCCAGTCGCCGAACCCACCACTTCCTTCTTTTCCCGGAAGTAGTCCAGGATATCCGAAGGATGGGCGCAAGCCGGGTTCCACCTCGGGGTCGCCGCCTTCGTGCTTGGCGGCGATGTTCGCCACGTGGTCGGCGATCTCCACCAGTTCGGCACGGCGGTTGTATGGCTGGATGACGATGCTCTTCCAGGTCTCGGTGATGTGATGCTCGAAGCGCACCACCTTCTCGAAGCCGAGCGCCTTGCGGAATTCGGCGGTCAGTTCCATCGTCTCGTTGTTGATCGAGTTCGACCAGTTGAATCCGATCAGCGGGCGAGGTGCCATCATCGCGGCTGAACAGTTTCGCCAGCAGCATGATCCACAGCGCATGATAGGGGTTGTCCGAGCCGAAGAAGACCGAGATCTTGAACTGAATGTCCACGCCGATTCGGTAGAGCAGGAAGCCAAGCAGGATCGTGCCGGCGTTGAAATTGAGCACGTGCTGAACGCCGTAGTTGGTGTAGTAGTACAGGAACTCGTCCAGCCATTGCAGGGCGTGTTCGTTGGGCTGACCGATGCCGCCGAAATAGCCTGTGATGGTCGCGGGTCCGCCGAGGTGCGGGTTGGAGCCGTCGGTGCCTTTTGTGTCGAGCGTCTCCACGAAGGAGGCGCCGATGATGTCCAGCGCGGCGACGATGGCGGGCAGGTCGCCGTCCGCTTCGGATTCCTTCATCTTCCGGACGGCGATAAATCGCCCGGGCATAAGAGTCTTGGTCATCGATGGCTTGCTTCGCCATCGCGTCGCACCCAGGGGAAATATTGCAAGCGCGGAGACTTCCAGCGTGACCGCGTATTCATCCTTAACTTGCAGTCATGCGGCGCCTCGCCCAGCACTTTGCGGCGATAGTCCGCGAACGAGATGAATGCGCCGTTTGGCCTGTTCGATCAGCCAGTTCAAATCTTTGAATGTATCGGGATTGCGCGGCCTGCACCATCTTGAAGAGATTCTCCATCTTGCGCGACTGCGTGTGCTTGCGGTTGATTTCCTCCGGCGTGCCGTACTTGGCGACCACGCAAGAAATGCTTTCATCACCTGCGAGTTGGGATCGAGCAGAACGGAGTTGATGGCTTCGAGTTGTGCCTGGGGAATCTTGAGAAGTTTTGCGGTATTTGTTGATCCATTCGTCGCTCCCTGCGATTGTCTATCAGGCGGACTGCGCGGTATCACTTCAGCATCTTCAGCAACTCGTCATACTCTTCATCCGGCATCCCGAACCAATTCTCCTTCTGCGGGAACTGTCTTGCTGATGACTTCCTCGTGGTAGGCCTTTCAACCCATTCAGGATGACTTCGCCCGCGTTCGCCGAAGACCTTGGCCATTCTCGGCTTGAACTTCGGGATAGAGGCCAAACATGTCGTGATAGATCAGCAGTTGACCGTGCGCATGCGGGCCCGATCCGAGCGACATGATGATGCAATTCTTGGCCCGCTCGGTGATGAGTTTGCACAGGCGGTCTGGGACCATCTCGAGCAGGATCATGAACGCCCCGGCCTTTTCCAGCGCCTTGGCATCGTCCACGATCTTCTTTGCCAGCGCGGCGGACTTGCCCTGCAATCGGAAGCCGCCCAGTGCGGAGACCGACTGCGGCGTCAGTCCCAGATGGCCGATGGCCGGGATGCCCGCATCCACAATGCCCTTGATGCGGTCAGCCATGGCCGCGCCCCCTTCGAGTTTGATCGCATCCATGCCTGCCTCCGCCATGAAGCGTCCGGCATTGCGGATGGCCGTCTCCACGGAGGGCTGGTAGGTCATGTAGGGCATGTCACCGATCACGAACGCGGTGGGCGCGCCGCGGCGGACGGCCTGGCTGTGGCGGATCATGTCGTCCATTGTGACGGGCAGGGTGGATTCGTAGCCGAGCATGGTCATGCCGAGGCTGTCGCCGACGAGGATCATCTCGATGCCCGCCTGCTCCTGCAGGTAGGCGGTGGGATAGTCGTAGCAGGTCAGCCAGGTGATGGGTTCGCCCTTGGCGACTTTGTCGAAGAGATAGGGCAGGGTGATCTTCTTGCGTGGTTCGGACATTGGGCCTCCCTAGTTCCTGAATCGCTGTCTGGGATCAGTATATTTGATATCCCCGGGTCCGCACAAATGACGAATATCATAATTATTCCCCATGGAACTGTATAATCGAACACTTGCCCTCGCGGAGATGAACGCCGACCGGAGGAAGTAACCATGGCGTGCGCGGGTATTCTGGTCTATTCATGGTTGTACTGCTAACCGCTTGCCAGCCCCTGGCAGGCGGGTCGCGCCGATCCCTGCGGCTCCGCGGCCACGTTAACGGCTGCCGCGCCGTCAATTTCCTCCGCACCAACTGCCACGCCTGCGCCGTCGGTCGAGCAATTGATGGAACCCTACACGATTGAGGCCTCCGGCAGCACGATTTCGTGAGCGGCCGCATCCGCATCACGAAGGTGCTTGACAAGACGACCAGATCTTCGCCCGCTATCTTGATCAGCTATCGCAGCGACGGCCTCAACATCAACGGCATCATGCAGATCCCGACCCAGGGGCATGCTCCGTTCCCCGTTATCATCATGAACCACGGCTTTTTCGATCGGGACGAGTATGCATCCGGTGACGGAACCGATCGGGCGGCGGAGTATCTGAACCAGCACGGCTACCTGACGCTCGCCTCAGACTACCGAAGTTGGGGAGGATCGGGCATTGGCCCGAGCCTTTATTACTCCGGCCTAGCGATCGACGTGGTCAATCTCATCAAGGCTGTGTCCACCGTCCCCGAGGCGGACCCGAACCGGATCGGCATGTGGGGGCATAGCATGGGCGGCGGAGCCTCGATGAAAGTGCTCACTCTTGGCACTCCCATCAAGGCGGCCGTGCTGTATTCGACGGTGAGCGCCGACGATGCAGATGTCCTGGCTCGTTGGGGTCTGGGATGCATCGGCGATATTGCCGCCGGCGAGCATCAGACGGACTGCAATTCGTCCGACATCGTGCCTCTCGATCTGCCCCCTGAGCTCATCAAGGCCTACTACGAGGCTTCGACCGATCCGGCCGTGCTGCGCCTCACCTCCCCGATCTATCATCTGGATCTGGTCACGGCGCCGGTCCAGATCAACTACGGGACAGACGATGGCAAAACCTCCGCCGGCACGCCGCCCGAATGGTCAAAGAAGCTGTACGATGCCTTCAAGGCGGCGGGCAAGCCAGCTCAGATCTTCGGCTACGAAGGGGAATTCCACTCGTTCAACGGCGACAACTGGATCGCCTTTATGGAGCGCTCGGCACACTTCTTTGACCAATACGTGAAGGACGCCCAGCCCTGATCGGGGGCCGCTCGTAGTCCTTGGTAGCCTCGATTCTGGCAAAGTCCGCGGATTCTGAACAAGCCGAAACCATGGCGGCCATCTCCCGCAGCCCAGCCTGCGATGATTTGATAGGGCGAAATCGCTAGAATGACCGGCGAATTCACCCCGGAGGAATGCCGAGGCCATGGACGAAAATCGTTTTGCCGGAGTGTGGAGGCTGGTAGCCTGCGACGCGGCGCGCAGGAATGGCGGCGCGATGCCGATCTACGGCAAGAATCCTGTCGGCCGTCTCTACTATGATGCGGCCGGAAATATGTCGGTGCACATCATGAAGGCTGGAAGGCCGCGCTTCAAGAACGACACCAAGTTCCGGGCAACGCCGGACGAGATGCGGGCTGCCTGCGAAAGCTACGAAGCTTACTTCTCAAACTACGTCGTCGAGCCCGCGGAGCACAGGATTCATCACACCGTGATCGGCGGCCTGTTCCCCAACTGGGCCGGGAGTGTCCAATCGCGTTACTATGAGTTTGACGGGGATAACCGCTTAGTACTGAGCAGCGCACCGATCGGCTCTCAGCCGGCAGGCGAGCCTATCGTCACCCTCGTCTGGGAGCGGATCGCCAAGACGTGATGTGGGGGGAGGCCTGCCGAGGCTTCCTACTTGGGCCGTTTACCCCAAAGCCCATAGCCGTCGTTGCGCCGGAGCTCCCGACGCTTCTGCTGCTCTAGAATTTCCTTAACGTGTTCCACCTTCTCGTCGATTGCGGCAGACAGCCATAGGCGTCCCTTCTCGCCAGTGCCGTGGCTGCCTGCACCGTACGCGCCCGTCCGCGTATCGTCATCCCACGGGGGGTTGGCAATCAGGGATCCACCCTCAATCCAATCCATATAGTACGAGGGGGTGCTGATGAAGTCTGTCTCATCCACCACACGCTCCATGTGACACAGATCCGGCCGCAGGTGCAGCATAAAGGACGTCTTCGAGCTCGCCGGCGTGTCCCATTCCGCCGATTTTGGAGGTCCGGTACTTCTCCAAGGCCGCCGCTCCAATGGGCCCCGAGGTGTGGAGGAAGGCTGTCGCACAAAAGATGCGTCGATGGCGTTCCCCGGCGTACTTCACGATGTTGACCAGGAAGGACATGTTCCCGCCGTGTCCACTCAGGAAGTAGAAGCGGTCGAAACCACGGTCGACCAGCGTGTCCACGACGGCCAGCCAGAAGTCCTCGAATGCGCGACCGCCCGCGCTCAAGGTCCCGGCAAAGGAGGGGCGGTGGGTGCTGACGCCATAAGGCATCGGCAGCAAGCTGTAGCAGAGATCGGGGGCCGCGGTCTGTGCTCCCTTGGCGATTGCTGCGATGATGACAGTGTCCGTGCAGAGCGGCAGGTGCAGGCCGTGCTGCTCTGTGTGGCCTATCGGTATCAGGATCACCTTCCCATTTTCAGAATCCGGCGGCACGGCAGGGGCGGCAGGACTTGTGGAGTCGGGCAACGTGATCGCGAGGCCGCTTTCGAGTTTCACCCCGCCCTCGGTGGCAATTAGCGCGTGGACCTTTGTGAAACCGTCCTCCTGCAGCGACTGGAGGAGGTTTTGCACGTAAGCAGCCATTGCAGGAGCCCGAACCGCCAGGCCGCTGTGCAACCAGCCGTAGGGAAACGGCGGCAGAAGCCCAATTCTCGGCGGATTGCCAAATCGCGCCGCCAGCTGCGCCGTGTCCGGCGCGACGCCGACAGGAATAAGTAGCGGCGTATCGCGCGGGAGCTCTGCAACTTCATGCCAGGTCAGTTCATCGTACTGAAACAAAATAGTCATCGTTGGCTCAGTGACCTCCGCGGGGTCCTTCCTACCCATATGCCCCGCGGAGATGTATTATATAAGAGAAAACGCATGCAGATCACAAGCCTTCAGAATCCACGCATCAAGTACATTGCCAAGCTGCGAAGCGATTCCCGCCAACGCCGGCAGGACCGCCTGATGCTAGTCGAGGGCTGGGATGAGATCAGCCTGGCCCAGGCAGTAGGCCATAAGCCCCAGACGATCTTGACCGCGGCAGCACTCGTCAAGCGTCCCCTGGCTGTTCTGGCCGCGGAAACGCTGGAAGTCAGTGCTGCCGTGTTTGAGAAGCTGTCCTATCGGGAGAATCCCGACGGCTGGATCGCTGTTTTCGCGGCACCAGCTTTGGAGTTGCGGAGCCTTCGGCTCCGTGCCACGCCGCTCGTGATAGTGGTCGAAGCCGTGGAAAAACCGGGCAACCTGGGCGCGATCCTCCGCACTTGTGACGCAGCGGGTGTGGACGCCGTCCTCGTTTGCGATCCAAGAGCTGACCTCTTCGGGCCCAACGTGATACGGGCGTCACGAGGCACCGTCTTCGCAGTTCCGGCAGTTGCTGTGGATAGTGGTGAAGCACTTGAATTTCTACGTGGGCGAGGTATCCGAATCGCGGCTGCCGCGCCCTCCGGCCGAATTTCGTACACGAAGGAGGATCTGCGCGGACCGCTCGCGGTCACGGTCGGTACCGAGGACCGCGGCCTGAGCGACGTCTGGCTGCAGGAGGCCGATATCACATTAAAGATCCCGATGCGCGGACGAATCAATTCGCTAAATGTGTCCGTCGCCACCGCGCTGATCTTGTACGAGGCCCTTCGGCAACGCGGAGAGTAGGAAACGTGTCCCGCACTACTGAGATCAGATAGGACGGCTCGAATAGACGCCGCTGTGAATTAAAGCGACCCGCTCCGAGCGGGTCGCTTTGCTCTTCTAGTCTGATGCAAGTGCGTCCGAGGTGACGGACGCTGCAGCAGAGGCCTCGGCCCGGTCGGTCACTCCGTACTGAACCTCCATATCGTGGCGGAACTGCTGCGTGTAGAGTTGATAGTAGTGACCGCGTTTCCGCAACAGCTCAGCGTGAGTTCCTTCCTCGGTGATACGGCCATCTTCAATGACCAGTATCCGATGGGCGCGACGTATGGTGCTCAGCCGGTGCGCGATGATGAATGTGGTCCGGCCCTGCATCAAAGCCTCCATGCCTCGCTGGATCAGGGCTTCGGTGAGCGTGTCCACCGAGGAGGTCGCCTCGTCCATGATGAAGAGCTCGGGTTCTGCCAACACGGCGCGGGCCAGGCTGATGAGCTGTTTCTGCCCAACCGAGAGCAGGTTGCCGCCTTCGCCGACGTTCTCGTCATAGCCCTTGGGGAGAGTCGCGATGAAGTCATGGGCACCGGCGATGCGGGCTGCCTCCTCGATCTCCGCGTCCGCCGCATCCAGACGACCATAACGGATGTTCTCGCGAATGGTGCCGGAGAAGAGATGGGGCGTCTGCAGCACGATACCGATCCGGGAATGGATCGATTCGAGTGTGTACTCCAAGTAGTCGCGGCCGCCGATCCGGATGGAGCCGGAACGGGGCTCGTAGAAGCGGCACACCAGGTTGACAATGGTGGACTTGCCACCGCCAGTGGGGCCGACCAGCGCAATGACTTCGCCCGGGCTGACCTTCAGCGTCAGGTCCGTGATAACAGGCTTCTTGTCTTCGTAATGGAAGTAGACATGATCGAACTCCACCTCGCCCAGCAGGGAGGGGGCAGGGACTGCGTTCTCGCGATTGCGGACTTCGGGCTCGGTATCCACCAGCTTGAAGATTCGCTCAGCCGAGGCGATCGAATGCTGCATTTCGGCATAGACCCGAGCCAGGTCTTGGACCGGCCACATCATGAAGGTCAGGTAGGTGACGAACGCGTTGATGCCACCGATCGTGATCATACCGATCTCGATCTGCAGGCCTCCGTACCAGATGATGCTGCCAAGCGCGAGGGCAGCGATGATCTGGACAGCCGGCAAGAACAGTGCCGAAAGCCAGGCAGCGCGGTAGGACGCGTGGTACATGCGCCCGGTGAGAACCTGGAATTCCCGCAGGTTTTCGTCCTCGCTGCCCAGGGCCTTTACGACCCGAACGCCCTGGATGCTCTCATTGTAGGCGCCGGTGATCCTCGAGTTCGCCCGTCGGCTCTCCCGGAACTCCACCAGTATCTTGCGGCGAAACTGCACCGCGATGAGGACCATGACAGGAATGATAACCGAGACGATGAGAGCCAGGCGCCAGTTGATGATGGCCATGAATACGAGCGAAGTGGTGATGTTCAGCACGGCCCAGGTGGTGTCGACCACGCCCCAGGTCATGAGCTCGGCGACCCGGCCCGTGTCCGAGGTGACCCGGGCGATCAGACGCCCAACGGCGTTCTGAGCATAGTAGGAGAGCGACAGGTCCTGAAGATGATTGAACATCATCTTGCGCAGGTCATACTGGATCCGTTCACCTAGAATGCCTGCCAGGTAGACGAAGGTGAAGACCGTGATCGCCTGGAAGAGGATGATGGAGCCATACAGGGTCCCGAGGTGGACCAGGACCGACGGGTCGCGCAGGTTGATGCCCTGGTCTACGATCTGCTTGTTGATATAGGTGAAGAAAGCATCCGTGATGGACGTCAGGGCGATAGCCGCGAAGAATCCAACCGCCCATTTCCAGTGCAGTCGGATCAAGCCCAGGATTCGCCTGACGACCGGCGCCGTCAGCTGCGAGGTGTATTCTTCTTCTTCCAACTCTATATATTCTTCAGCCATTTTGCATTCTCCGATGCGGCTCGGCTCCCGGTCCGCAACCGCGGGGATCAGCGGAGTTGCATCCGATGTCAACTTGATCTATGCAGACGCGCTTGCCCTCTCCAGTTCAAGCCCGAGTTCCTGGTCGATGCGAGTCTGAATGTCGTAGATCCGCCGATACATGCCGCCGTCCTGGCGGACCAGTTGGATGTGACTTCCCATTTGGAGCACCAATCCTTTGTCTAGGACCAGGATAAGATCGGCCGCCATCACCGACTGGATGCGATGGGCGATGATGAACGTGGTGCGATCGCGCATCAGTTCGAACAGCGCGGCTCGAATCTCTGCCTCGGTCTCGGTGTCGACCGACGACATCGAGTCGTCCAGGATCAGGATGCGCGGGTTTTTCAATAGTGTTCGAGCGATTGTCACGCGCTGCTTTTGACCGCCACTTAAGGTCACACCCTTCTCCCCGACGAGCGTATCGTAGCCGCTCGGGAACGAAAGGATTACGTCGTGAACGGCAGCAGCCCGGGCTGCTCTCTCGACCTCTGCTTGCGATACCAGCCTGCCGACGCCGTATACGATGTTCTCGCGTATCGAGCGGCTGAACAGGAACGGCTCCTGCTGGACGATGCCAATATGGCTGCGTAGATATGCTCGGGAGTAGTCCCTGAGCTCAACGGCATCCAGCAAAATATGCCCGGCGGTGTACTCGTGGAAACGGGGCAGCAGGTTGACAAGTGAGGTCTTGCCTGAACCCGTTGAGCCGAGTAGCGCGATGGACTGGCCTGCAGCCAGGTCGAATGAGATGTCCCGTAGGACCTCTGCCTCTCCGCCCTCATACATAAAGCTGACGTGTTCGAAGCGAATATCGCCCCGGGGCGGTGCAGCCGGTCGCACGCGGCCGTCAGTTAGAGGTTCCCGGACCTGTTTGACGATCTCCATCAGGCGCCCGTACGAGACTATTCCACTTGATGTCTGGACGATGATCCGTCCCAGATTTCGAATGGGCCAGATAAGCCAGACGACGAGACCCACATAGGTCAGGTAGTTGCCAACTGTGATATCGCCGCGGATCGCCATCAGAGCAGCCAGGATGAAGCCGAACAGCATCTGGAAGCCAAGCACGATATCGGACAGGGGCCAGAACAGGGCCTGCATGATCAGGAGCAGCCGGCCCTTGATGTACTTCGTCCAATTGTCCTTCTCGAACTTCTGCTTCTCGTAGGGCTGCCGCGCAAATGCCTTGACCACGCGGACACCAGTGAGATTCTCCTGCAAAGTCGTGGACAGGATGGCTTCCTGCGCCTGGTATTCCTCGTACTGTTTGGTGAGTCTGCGGAAAAACCAAAGCGAAACCGCCAGGATCAACGGGATGACCAGGACGGAGCCTACGCCGAGCGTCCGGTTGAGACCAAGGATCGCAGCCCAGTTGATGAAGAAGAGCAGCAGGATCCGGCCGATCCCGATGGCTTGCTCGGAGAAGAAGCGTCGCAGCGTGTCCACGTCCGAGGTGACCCGTTCGATCAGATCTCCGGTCGGCGTTCGGCTGTGGTACGTGAAGCTCAGCCGCTGAATGTGGTCAAACAGGAAGTCCCTAAGCCGGCGAGTGATGCCCTCGGCCGTGTAGGCCGCCAGCCGCCCGGAAATGTAGGAAAACGTTCCTTCCACGGCAGCCAGAGCAATGAACCCCAGGCCCAGCAAGGCAAGTGTGGCGCGCAGTGTGCCGCCGGCATAGATGCCGCGCTCAAGCACATCATCGGCAAAATACCCGAGGAGCAGGAAAGTGCTGGTTTTTGCCAAGGCGGACACAGCCAAGGCGCCAACCGCTCCGGCATAGGGGAGCCGATAGTTGGTCATCATGGCCCACAGTCCGGCCAGGCGATTGCCGGACAGAGCTTTTCTGAAGTCGAAGGTTTCCTCGTTTGCATTAGACGCGTTCATGGCATGTTCCTTCATGAATTGGCGCTCAAAAGAGGCGGCTATGCATCACTGCGGCAATAAAAAAGCCACGGTGCAGTGCGCAACCGTGGCTGACGTCGTCAAAAACGTGATGCTAGCTAGGAATGGCCAACAGGCGCACTTCGATAAGGCACAAAAAGCTGCGATGCAGCGGGAATTCGGATGCTGGTCATGCCGCTCATAAAGTGCGCCTCCTTTCAGCTCGGATTTGGTCCTATTTCGTGATGGATCCCAAGTCTATCATGCCAAAAACGGTGCTGTCAAGGATCGGCGTGACCCAATCTGGGCATATTGGAGGACTGCGAAACCGTGCGACGATAGCCTCTATCCGCGGTGCTCCTCGAAGACTTCGTAGTAGCCTTTGTCGAGTTCATCGTTTGAGAGATGGGCGTAGCGCTGGGTGACCTGCACGCTTGCGTGCCGCGCCAATTCCTGAGCCAGTTTGAGGTTGCCCGAGGCACGCAGGACGGCGGTCACAAAGTAGTGTCGAAACGAGTGGGGGGTGATCTTGCCCGTTGCAGAGTCGCCGAGAACTTGACACACGCGCTCATCCACGATATTTCGACCGGTATTGGTCGTAACGGGCTTGATCTTCCTGCCAGCGCCTTTGTCGTGCCGCGCAAAGAGGGGGAGGGAGGCCAGCGGCTTGCCGCTCTGCCCATCCAGCCCGGCCCGCGCCTTCAAGTAGGCCTGTAGCGAGTTGAGCGACCGTTTTGAGAAACGTACCACGGCCTGCTTGTCGCCTTTGCCGATGATCACGGCGCGGCCTTCGCGCCAATCGATTTCGCCGCGTCGCAACTTGCAGGCTTCATGTACCCGGAGCCCGGTGTCCGCCAACGTGAGCAAGAAGGCCCTGTCCCTTAATGCGCGTAAGTATTCCGTGTCCGACAAGCCCCGAACGAAGTCATCGCTGGACGCGGATTGCAGCACACGTTCGATATCGGAGGCGGGGAATTGAGGGAGCCGGACCCCGGAGCGACGGCTCCGTTGGCGGCGGAGGAGCTCGGCACGGGGCAGATTGATGTCTGAAAGGCGCTCCGCGGCCAGGAACTTGTAGAAGCTACTGGCGGCCTGAAGGTAGAGCTGTTCTGTCGCCGGCGACTGATCCTTCAGGTGGACGGCGAACCAGGAGATGCCATCCTCCGTCAGTGCGTGAGAAGGTGAGTTGGGGCTTACCCCGCGGGAAGTCAGCATTTGTTCGAAAGCTTGCATTGCGAACGTGTACGTGTTGTACGTGTTCTTGCTCCGGGCCAGCCTGACTGTCTCGAGGAAATCCTGGATTGCGCCTTTTATCGATTTTGCGGGCATTGCCTATGCGCCTGCCTATTGTTTTGGTTAATTATACGGAACTTCAGCTTAGATCTCAGGTTGAGCAGCCCGGCCGCTATGCTTGGCCCGTCCGATGCAGGCGCACTTACCAGCCAGAGCGGGGCCCACGTGTCAACCGGTGTTTGTGCGCAGCTGCCCCTAGTGAGGGCCCCCGGAGAAGGGGTGGCCGAGGGGCCCCGAGGTACGAGGGGCGGCGGCCACGTTCTCCCTGACCCGGGCCCGAGCGTGCTAAGCACTCCGGTTGACATGGGGCTCCTGGCTGGTAGCCTGCAGCCATCGGACGGGCTGAGTGATGTGCTGGCGATTTTGGAGCGGCCAGTAGTGGATATTTTTCCGGCGAATAGGATCTGCATGCGCTGTGCCAAGTGCGGGGCTGGCATCCCCCGATTTGAGGGTTATCGGCATATCAAGGTTGGCGATCGTCGGACGTTTTGTGCGTCCTGCCATGAGGCGATGGGTCTCCCGTTGAGAGAGGCGGTGGGGGGGGGCCCACCGCCGATCTGAGTTGAGTTGAGGCGGGGCTTGTCTAGTACTTATAAATAAAGATATAGTAGTCGGGTGTGTCATTGAGGTTTATTATGTTTTTTGATGTTGTAGTTCTGATTGTTGGTGGTGGTTTGGGTGTGGTGATGATGGCTGTGGTTATGCTGTACTTA
This sequence comes from uncultured Chloroflexia bacterium, assembly GCA_963739265.1. Lineage (GTDB taxonomy): Bacteria > Chloroflexota > Anaerolineae > Anaerolineales > Villigracilaceae > Fen-1038. The sequence goes on along the minus strand of CAVTZR010000003.1, from coordinate 252,803 downwards.
ACACTTATGTTTTGGTTAATTATACAGAACTTCAGCTTTGATTTTCATGTGGTCAGCCCGTCCGGTAGACTTGGCCCGTCCGATGCAGGCGCCTTTATCACCGCTTCGGGGGCCCTGGGGCAAGGGCTGGCGAAGTCGCCCGACATACCCGCGCTCTTCGAGCCGGGGACCTGCGTAAGCAGGCCCGGCGAGAGCGGAGAGGGCGACGGCGGAGATCTCCAGTCCCTTGCCCTGGGGTCGAGCGGTGATAGCCTGCGGCGATCGGACGGGCTGAGTGATGTGCTGGCGATTTTGGGTAGGTCGGCTGATGAAATTTTTCCGTCAAATCGAGTGTTCATGAAGTGTTCCAAGTGCGGAGGTGGGATCCCACGATTTGAGGGTTATAGGCATATCAGGATTGGCGACAAGAAGACGTTCTGCCTGGCTTGCCAGGAAGCGATGTGGGCTTCCCCGAATTGGTGGACACGAGAAATGTCCTCGAAGTACACTGATACAGGAGAAGCACGATGAACGAACGCAAGTACCGAAGTTACCCGGAAGCATTCAAACTGGAAGCCTTGGCGTTGCTGGAGAAAGACGGGAAGGGCGCGGGCGAGATTGAACGGGATCTGGGGATCACACCCGGGCTTCTGGTCAAATGGCGAGCTCGCTATCAGGCGGTCGAAAAGGGCAGGCAAGAAGTTCATCTGGAGCCGAGCGATCTGGAGGCTGCCAAGGCTGAGATCAGGCGCCTGCAGCGAGCCTTGGCGGAGGCGGAAGAGGAGCGCGATATCCTAAAAAAAGCGGTGCACATTTTCTCCCGGAAAAGCAGATGAGGTACGAGTTCATGGCTTCTCATCAGGGTGTCTATGGGGTCAAGAGAATGTGTCGGGCGCTGCGTGTGAGCCGGAGTGGCTACTATGCCTGGCGTGGTCGCCCAGCCAGCCAACGAGCCCAAGCCAATGAGGCCCTGGTGGCGCAGATCCAAGAGGAACACCGGACTAGTCGGCAGACGTACGGCAGTCCCCGCATCCATGCCGCTTTGCAACGCAAGGGAACAGCTTGCGGCAGGAACCGAGTGGCGCGATTGATGCGCAGGCACGGGATCACGGCTCGAAAAGCGCACAGGCGCTTTCCCCAGACGACCGTGCGCAACTCATGGGCTAAGCCTGCCTCCAATCTGTTGAACCAGGATTTTTCGTCTCCCGCTGCGGATCGGAAATGGGTGACCGATATCACCTACATCGACACCGCCGAAGGCTGGTTGTATTTGGCTTCGGTGTTGGACCTGTTTTCTCGCCGGGTCGTGGGCTGGGCCATGGCCGACCACATGGGAACCTCGCTGGTACAAGAGGCTCTGCAAATGGCCATCTTGCAACGCCATCCGCCACAGGGCTGGATGCACCACTCTGACCAGGGCAGTCAGTACACCAGCGAAGCTTACCAGCAAGCTCTGGCCGCTCATCACTGCCAAGTCAGCATGAGCCGCGTCGGCAACTGTTTCGACAATGCCGCTATGGAGAGCTTCTTTGCGACCCTCAAAACAGAATGCACGCGCCAGCGCTTCGCCACACGTTCCCAGGCCCGCACCACCATCTTTGAGTACATCGAGGGTTGGTACAATCCCAAGCGTTTGCACTCTGCCTTGGACTACCTCAGCCCAACGGAGTTCGAACGCCAGTCGCGACATTAATCGTGTCCACAAAAACGGGGCAAGTCCAATGGGCCTGCCGTTGAGAGAGGGAGCGAGGGCGGGGGGGCCCGCCCGAGTTGAAAATGCGGGGCTTGTCTGATCTTATAAATAAGTCTATAGTAGTCGGGTGTTTGATCGAGGATTACCGTGATTTTTGATGCTGTAGTTTTGATTGTTGGTGGTGGTTTGGTGGTGGTATCGTTGGTCATGGCTATGCTGTACTTAACACTTATGTTTTGGTTAATTATACAGAACGTCAGCTTTGATTTTCATGTGAGCAGCCCGTCCGTCATGCTTGGCCCGTCCGATGCAGGCGCCTTTATCACCGCTTCGGGGGCCCCTGGGCAAGGGCTGGCGAAGTCGCCCGACATACCCGCGCTCTTCGAGCCGGGGACCCGTGAGGGACGAACGGGCCCGGCGAGAGCGGAGAGGGCGACGGCGGAGCTCTCCAGTCCCTTGCTCCTGGGGGCGAGCGGTGATAGCCTGCAGCCATCGGACGGGCTGAGTGGCGTCTTGGCGATTTTGGGTCGATCGGTAGAGGAGATTTTTCCAGCGAATAGGGTCACTATGAAGTGTTCGAGGTGTGGTCATTACGTACCCCGAGGGGAGGGATATCGGCATATCAACGTTGGCGTCAAAAAGACTTACTGTGCTGCCTGTCATGAGGCCATGCAACTGCCCCTGAGAGAGGCGGCGGGGGGGGCCCGCCGCTGCGCATAGACTGGGGCTTGTCTTGTAACGAAGTAATGTTGAGTGATTGTAAGATTATGGAGATTTTGGCTGGAGTGCTAGTGACCCTAGTTACCGTAGCGATTGTCATTGGAATGTTGATGCTTTGCTTAACTGCTATGTTTTGGTTAAATTATACTTAACTTAAGCAATCCAGTCAAGAACCAGTTCCTGGCTGAAGTGCTGGCGCGCAAGTCCGCCCCATCCAACGTATTTCAGCCCGCGTCTCGGCACGGTGGGCGCTCCGTCGACTCGCAACAACGGGCCGCTGACACATCGTGCGCGAACATGATGGCTTGTCGGATCTAAGTCCCCCACCCCAGCGACTCCGCCCCGGCTCCCGAGAATCTAAGACCTCGACGTTGTCTCCGATTGGACTCCGTCGAGGCCCGCAGACCCAGGTTCGCTCAGGCGAACTCGGCAAGCTTATCGATGCGTCGGTCGAAGTCGATGCAATTGGCGTTTGGCTGCGGCGGCGCGATGCTCTGCGACGGCCTTCTCACGCTTGGTCATGAGACCAAACACCAGCCAATAGGCCGTGAGGAAGAGAACAATGAGCGCGGTGACGATGTAGAGAAGCTGCGTGACTGTGAGGGCGGAGTTTGTTCCGGCGTAGAGCCCGTGGAGGGTTGCCCCCACATATCCAAGCAGGCTGAGAAGATGGATACCGCGGAAAGCCCGTGTGCCGATCGTTTTCCTGATGTAGAAGGTCACGGTGACGAGCATGAAGATGTAGAACCCAATGATGCCCAATCCCACCCAGAGCGGCCGATACGAATCCACGAACGGGATCAGGACCTGGAGGATGTTGAAGGGCAGATACTTGTCCAGCATCAGCACAACCACGTGCAGCAGTACGAAGCCAAGGCCAAGCAGGGACAGGAACTCGTGCCAGTCGTACGAGTAGGAGCCGTCAACTGCAGGATGGAAGAACTTCGTCGAAATGGCCATGCCCCAGACCATCGATAGCCACAGCAGGAAGTACGAGGTAAGTCCGGCGGCGCGGGTGACGTACCACCAGGACTGGACCGAATTCGTGGCGAACAACGAGGAGAGCGAGCTGCCGACGGCCGTCCCCGCAGGCGTCTGGGAGAACCAAAGCACTGACAGTGAGCCGGCAAAGATCAAGCCGACAAGGAAAACCATCAATGCCCCCCTCAGCACTTGGCCGCCGAGAGACCTATTGGAGAACGTTGGATTTGCGCTCATTGGAATACTCCGCTTGCTCAAAGGAACTCAAGATTGCGCCATCGGACTTGACGACGATATACGAGATCTCATGGCGCCGGGAGAGCAGCCGCCCAAGCTCCGCCTCCCCTCCGATCAGAAGTGCCTTCGCGTACACCTCGGCCGTTGTAATCTCAGGCGCCAGTACCGTCACGCTTGCCCAGTCGCCCTGGGCCGGTTCGCCCGTCCTTGGATCGATCAGATGGTGGCGCCGCATGCCGGCCTGAACCCACGATCGCTTCACCACTGAGGAGGTAGCAACCGCGCCGGGTCCCACCTGCAGCCGCGCCACCTCTTGGGCCGGTTCCCAGGGATCTTCGATGCGGACCTGCCACAAGACACCTTCGCCCGGGTAGCCTTTGAACAGTATGTCGCCACCTGCGCTGACTGCGCAGACCTGGGTAGATTGCGAGAGCAGGTCCGCAGCCTTCTCCACGATCCATCCCTTGGCGATTCCTCCGAGATCGATCTCCATGCCTGCGGGCAGACGGACCCAGCCGCTCTCGGCATCGATCTCGATCTGCTGCAGAGGACCTCGCGCCTTCAACGGCCCGACCGGCGCAGACACCCCATAGAGTTGAAATCTTGTCCATGCTCCGGTCATATCCGGCCCGCTTGAGATCCGGCAAGACCGAGGGATCGAACAGCCCGCCGGTCTCGCGGTGAAAAGCCATTGACCGGACGAGGATGTCGATCAATTCGGGCGAGGCAGCGTGCCACTGCCCCGCAGACCGATTGAGCTGTGATACCTCACTATCTGGCAGGAAGCGGCTAAAGCGCAGTTCGCAGTCATTGATGAAAAGGCGCGTGGCCTCCAGCGCAGGTGCCGCGCCCTCATGTTCTTTGGCGGCCAGGACGACGGCCGTGTTCATGGCGCGGAACTCAAGCATCTGCACTAGGAACCGCCACTACTGAAGATCGGAGCTTGCGAAAACATGGGTGACGGCGGTTGCTGAATATTCACCTGTGGCACCTGGAAGCCATTGCTGCTGGAATTGCCGGAAAACTCCAGGGAAGGGAGAGGCGCCAGGGTCGGCAACGGCGTGATGACCGCCGACGACGCAGAGGTTACCAAGGATTTGGCTTGGACCGGTTTTGGGGAGTGGGCCAGCATGGCCCAACCCACGAGGAAGCTGAAAACGCTGGTCAGGGCGATCCAGAACCGCAGGGCGACCTTCATGATTCTCATTCGTTGCTCCTGCTATCGATTGATCGTGATACTGCCATCGCCGTTGATGGTGATAAGCCCGCGCTGTTGCAGGACAAAAAGAAGCTGCTGCATCTCCTGCAGCTGTTGCTGTGCCTGTCCCTGCGCCTGCTGGGCGGCAGCCTGGGCCTGGCCCAATTCTTGCTGGTACTGCTGCTCGCGTGCCTGATACTGCTGCTCGCGGGCTTGGTACTGCGAGATCTGTGCCTGCAATTGCTGCACCTGGGCTTGATCGGCCTGGGACTGCTGCACCATGCTCGCGTCAGTTGCCTTAGAGGATTGAGCGGGCGAGCTAGCCGCCATCACGCCCGACTGGTGGAACAGCGCGGCGCCGCCGATTGCGAAGACCGCCGCACCCGCGCAGACAGTCATCAATACTGCGGCAGCCAGTGCTGCCATATGTTTTGTCATCGTCGTGTGTCTCCTTGAGCTTTGCCTGCGAATGGAACTAGCCCAGTGTACAGATTCAATATTACATTCTGATGAAAGGCAATGCCCAGTTTCGTCATGCTGCGGTAATCCTTGCATGCTAAAATGAAAATGCGATAAGAGACGAAAATGCGCATTCTGCTCGTTGAGGACAATCGACAGCTGAGCGATTCGCTCCGCCGGGTTCTGGTGGACGACGGCTACGCGGTGGACACCGCCTTTGATGGCGTAGAAGGCGAAGAGCTGGCTGGTTTCACGCCCTACGACGTCATCATTTTGGATGTCATGCTTCCCAAGCGTGATGGCATTGAAGTTTGCCGTGCTCTCCGCACCCAGAAAGTCAAGACGCCGATCCTGCTGCTGACCGCCCGGGACAGCCTCGATGATCGCGTGCTCGGCCTGGACAGCGGCGCGGACGACTACCTGGTTAAGCCCTTCGAAATCCGGGAGCTGCGGGCACGCCTGCGGGCACTGATGCGCCGGGACGGGGAGAACAAGAGCAGCGATCTGGTCGTCGCCGACCTGCGTCTTGACCCGGCCACCCACTATGTATGGCGCGGCAAGAAAAAGCTGGATCTCACGGCCAAAGAGTTCTCCCTGCTGGAATACCTGATGCGCAATCCCAATCGGCTCGTTACCCGCGAGATGGTGCTGAGCCACCTCTGGGATTACGGTCAGACCCTGGCCTCAAACGTCGTGGACGTTCATATCCGGCGGCTGCGCCGCAAGCTCGATGATCCATTCGATGAAAAACTGATCGAGACGATCCGCGGTGCGGGCTACCGCCTCCGGAAACCGGAGCCCAAGAGATGAGAGCACGGTTCAAGGCAGCAGGACTGAACCTGCTGTCGTTCCTTCGGAGCATCCGCTTCCGCCTGACCCTTTGGTTCGTCCTAATCCTCGGATTGGTGCTGACGGCTTTCAGCGCGATCATCTACACCACCCAGGCGCGAGATCTGCAATCCGATGCGGTCGGACATATGCAAGAGAAGTTCCTGCGCATACAGAGTTTCTTTCGCAGCCCGGCCTGGCAGCTCTCGGAGCTCTCGCCGGACAGCGTTCCGGGCAACGATGCCCCGCTTCAAACAGGCGACTTGCTGATCCTGCTGGACCCGAACGGGACGATCCTGCAGCGTTGGGGGGAGACGATCTCGGCCCCCGATGCGCTGATGAAGGAACTGAGCGCTGCCGGCAGTGATCGCGGCGGCCTCAGCGTTTACGAGCAGGTCGTCCCAATTCTTGGCTCGAACAACACCCCGGTCAAAAGTGATTACCTCTTCCTCGTGACGCCGGTCGCGCGGGACGGAGTGCCATTGGGGTACTTGGTTGTTGGCAGTCCCAGCGATCTAATTGGGCAGCAGCACAGGCTGGCCGTGACTCTTGTCCTCGGCAGCCTGGGCATGCTCGTCCTGGCCTTCCTAGGCGGCCTGTGGCTGGCCGACCGGGCCATGCGCCCCGTCTCAGCCATCACGCGTGCCGCCCGCAACATCGGCGAGCATGATCTGGACCGGCGGCTGAACCTGCGGGGTCATGATGAGCTGGTGGATCTGGCAGCCACATTCGACGCCATGATCGGGCGCCTTCAGGCCGCTTTCGACAGGCAGCGCCGTTTCGTGGCGGACGCAAGCCACGAGCTCCGCACGCCGCTCACGATCATCAATCTCGAGGTTGGCCGCGCTCTGTCATCCCGGCGGGCCTCCGCCGATTACCGGCAAGCCCTCGAGGTCGTGGAGACGGAAGGCGGTCGCATGACACGCCTGGTGAACGATTTGATGCATTCTGGCCCGGATGGACACGGGGCAGGCTATTCTTCAGTTTGCAGATGTGGAGCTCAGCGATCTAGCCAGCGTGGCGGTCGAACGGATGTCACCACTCGCCGCGCAGCGTCATGTGAAACTTGACTGCGGGGATCTGATCCCGCTCCATGTCCGCGGTGATCGCCAGTACCTGCTGCAGATGATCAGTAACCTGCTTGAAAACGGCATCAAGTATAGCGGCACCGAGAAGTGCGTGCGGATCGAGACCTCCATGAAGGATGGCTTGGCTTCTCTTCGTGTTGCTGATACCGGCCCCGGAATTCCCCCTGAGCATCTGCCAACTGTCTTCGATCGTTTCTATCGGGTGGACGCCGCCCGTTCCCAGAACGACAGTGATTCCAGCTCGCCCTCGGGGAGCGGACTTGGGCTATCGATCGTGTCCTGGATCGTCCGCGCCCACGGCGGGACGATCAACGTCGCCAGCAAACTCAACCAGGGCACCACTTTTGAAGTCACGCTGCCGCTGGCAAAGTAGATTCGAGATCCGTTCATCAGGGGAAGAAGCAACAAGCTGTTCGTTGCCGCAATCCGACTCAACTTGAGCCAAGCACGCGGATCGACCATGAAAGAATCGCGCCGCGCATTCAACTCGCGCAACCTTAAAATATCTGAATCACTTCGCTGAATCCTTGAAATTCGTGACACAACGGTATATATTATGAAGGATCGTCTGAGAACGTTCAGAGAGAGGACGGTTCACGTTGAGTATTAAGATGCCCGAATCGCTTGTGATTCGTAAACAAGATAGATATCGGAGTTTGACAACAAGCAAGGTGTACCGGCGCGGCGAGATCATCTGCCCGATCCCCACTGAGGCCCAGTACTCCAAGCCGAATCAGTTCACGGTGCAGATCGGGATCGATCGGCATGTCGAGGTCCGGGAGCTAGCATCCACGAACCATTCGTGCGATCCGAGTGTCATCCTGGATACCACGCGCATGCTGGTGATCGCCACCCGCGATCTGGCACCCGGTGACGAGCTTACGTTCTTCTATCCTTCAACCGAGTGGGAAATGAGCTCGCCATTCATCTGCCTTTGCGGCGCAGCCAACTGCATTCATGTGGTTGCAGGGGCCCGATTCCTGCCGCTTTCCACCTTGGAGCAGCATTTTCTGAATCAACACATTCGGCAGCTGATGATCGAGCTGCTCAATGGGACGGAACGACACCTAGTGGAGCTCGACGAGGCTCGCAAGCTGTATATCGCCTCATAAAACGATCCAACCATTCCGCAGACCCTCGCGCACAGCCTGGGTCCTGTTCGTCGCGTTGAGTTTTGTGTAGATCGAACTCACGTGGAATTTCACCGTGTGCTCGCTTATGCCGAGCGCAACGGCGATTTGCTTATTTGCCAATCCCTTGGATAGGAGGGCTAGCACCTCGGTCTCCCGGTCGGTCAGTGGTCCCCCGTTGGCAGGTGACTCACCTGAAGCCAGCACCAGTGAAGGTGCTGTGACGGATAGGCCCGCCGCCAATGCGTGGACCGCCGCCTGCAGTTCAACCGCGGAGGCGTCCAGCGGCAAGATTCCCCAGGCCGTCGAGTAACCAGCCAGGGTTCGCACGTCCACCGGATCGTTTCTCAAGAATAGAACCGGTGCGCCGAGCGGCTCTCCGTCCGGCAGATCAAGCCTGGGCACAAGGGATGTCGACGTCATCACAATGACGTCGACATCCCTGCCTCGTGCTCCTTCATCGGGCCCGGGCCTACGCGGCTCCTGGACCGTTATGCCGGGATCGGCGGCCAGCATCGAGGCCAACCCCGCCCGCAGCGCGGGAGACGAGGCGATCACTTGGACGCGGATCAAATCACTGCCTCTCCCCCACTGTCACATTGAGGGACTGTAGATTGCCGCCGCGCACGACCTCCACGCGGACCGCCTTGCCAACCGTTTCGCCGGTCAAAGCGGCAAACAAATCGTCGGGATCTCCAACCGCTGTGCCGCCGACGCCGATGACGATATCGCCCATCATCAGGCCACCTTGGGCCGCGGGCCCTTTGTCTTCCAGCCACATCACCAGCAAGCCACGTTCCTGGCGGGACGGAACCGTCAATCGTGTCGATTCCGGCAGTTCCACACTCTGTGTGCGCACACCCAGATAACCGCGCTTGACTGTGCCGAACTTGGCGAGCGCGTCGGCAATGCGCCATGCGACGCTTGCTGGGATCGTCAATGCGCCGCCCCGGGTCAGCCCGGAGGTATTCAAACCGATCACTTCTCCGTCGGTGTTGATCAGCGGCCCACCGGAGAAACCGGGATAAGGCGTTGTTTCGCTTTGGATGTAAGCATCAAGGAGCCCACCTCGCCCCGTTCGGGTGGGTCCGCCGATCGCGGTGATTACTCCCCACGAGGCCTGGACCCCCGCCTTACCGGGGCGGCCGAGGGCCAATACGAGCTGTCCAACCCTGGCTTGTGAAGCCGCGGCCTTTGCCGGACTGAGTGTACCGCCGGAGGCACGCAGCAAAGCCAGGTCGGAACCTGGATCACGCCCAACGATTGCGACGCCAATCTCCTTTCCGTCGGGTGCCACAATGCTCAGGTTGTCATCGCGCGTGACCACGTGGTCAGCCGTCAGCACCAGATCCGGAGCGTACGCAATCCCACTCGCGGGAAAGCGGTGGCGTGCGTCTACTAGTACCGTCGCGGCCGCGCCCTTATCGACCGCCTCCATCAAGCCCTTGGAGAAATCTGAGATCGAGGTCATAACATCTCCCTTCGCATTTGAACTGAGATCGTCGGGCCGGTTGGCGCATTCAACGATCACGAGGGAGTGTACTTCGCAGCGGTGCGCTTCGCATCGGACAAATGGATAGGTAACTCACCGGTATTCCTTGGGGTGTCTCGCCGACCACATGTAGTTAAGTCTCCATGCAACTGCGCGCTTGCCGTGGGCTAGGCGGGGCCTGTTTTGTCGGGCAACTCGGCCATAAGGCGCTGGAAAGCCCCGAGCCAGGGCTTGCCCAGACGATGATGCTCGGCGACCTGCACGTTGCTGATCTTCCCCGCCGTCTGCGCCGCCATTCCTGCGACGGCCGCCCAGTCACCCGCCGAGAGCGCAGCCTGCATCTTGGATGACAATGCCCCTGACCAGGCCCATTCCATTCGGACTCTGTCGGCTTTGACCCAGTAGCCCCGTTTCTCCCAAGCGGCCACGCTTGGGTCGATCCCCGCGGAGATTTCCTTGAGTGCCAGTGCGATGAAAGCGGCCAAATCCCGTGCTTCGTCGCCGGCGGAACTCTGTCCGCGACAACTCTCGCAGCGCCAAGGCGATCCCTTTCACGAGCGTGGATCGCTGTTTTCCGGCGGAGTCTTGGTTGATAATACGGGACATGGGGCGTCATTATAACAAACGCCGTATAAGCGAAGAGTTAACATCAGCGCCGGTTTATTGACGCCCCTCCCTGCCGTGCTTTATAATTCGGCGGCATTCCAGAAGGGGACGTGCTGGAATTGGCAGACAGGCATGACTTAGGATCATGTGCCGCAAGGCGTGTGGGTTCAAGTCCCACCGTCCCCATCACCCATCAGGTGAACGGGCCCGCGATGGCCCTATACTCTCAAATCGATCGGAGTACAAAATTGAAATTTGAGAAGACTATCCAGGACGATCACCAGGCCCAGATCGTCGTGGAAGTGGAAGCCGACAAACTCGACGCAGCCCGGCATCGGGCAGCCCGCAAGCTGGCGGGCCGAGGCAAGATACCGGGGTTCCGCCCTGGCAAGGCGCCCTACGACGTGATCCTGCGCTACTACGGTGACGCGGCGGTCTACGAGGAGGCCGTCGATCTCCTGGTCGACGAGCTATACCCCGAGGTTCTCAAGGAGGCGGACGTCAATCCTGCCGCGGCCGGCATGCTCGAAAAGATCGAAGGCACCGACACGCCGAAGCTGACCTTCAAGGTCCCCCTGAGCCCGGAAGTATCTCTCGGCAAATACGAAGACATTCGGCTTCCCTACGACTTCAAGGCGCCAACAGCGGAGGACCTTGACAAGGCATTGGAGGAATTGCGCCAGGCTTACGCCACTACAGAGACCGTTGAGAGGGCGATCCAAGAGGGTGACTACGTTCTGGCCGACCTGAAATCGGAGCTGCCAGCCCTGACGCGCGATGGATTTGCGACGGTGGTTCACAGCGCTGAGCATGAAGATGAGTACCCCTTCCCAGGCTTTTCCCAGCATCTGCTGGGCCTGAAGGCGGGCGACAGTGCGCAAGTCAAGTACACCTTTTCGGGCGATCACCAGGATGCCACGCTTTCGGGGCAAACCGCTGAGCTCAGCGCGAATGTCAAGGCGGTCCGGACCATGATCCTTCCCGAAGTGGATGCAGAGTTCGCCAAGACCGTCGGTGGGTACGAATCGGTGGACGCACTCAAGGAGGCCGTCGCCAAGGATTTGGAGGTGCGGGCACGAGCAGACCACGACGACGGATATTTTACGCAGCTGGTGGACATGGTCAGCGAGGGCTCGGTGGTGAAGTACGCGCCCCAAACGCTGAACCATGAGGCGGAGCATGTTGTCGAGGACATGCGCCAGCGTCTGGCCCGACAGAGACTCGACCTGGAGACCTACTACAAGCTGCGCAAGACGGATGCGGCGAAGTTCCTCGAAGAGGAAGCCAAACCGGTTGCCAAGAAGCGGCTCGGGAGGTCGCTGATCCTGGACGAGGTCGCACGCAAGGAAAAGATTGAGGTCGACAGCACCGCACTGGACGCCGAGTTCAACAACACGCTCGTCGACCTGCAATCCAGGGGCGTTAACTTCAATGCGATTCGGGGCGGCAAGCAGGGGCAGCAGCGCATTGCCGAGGCGCTGGCTATGCAATCGGCCAACCGCCTTCTAATGCGGCGGACGCTTGAACGCCTAAAAGGCATCGCGACAGGCGAGTATCATCCCGAGCCCGAGGCGGCGGCAGCCGAGCAGGCTGCAGAGGGCGTGAGCGAACCTGCAGCCGGCCGCGCGCCGCGTAAGAGCGCCGCCGCGGCCGCATCTAAGAAGTCGAAACCGGGTGCCAAGCCCAAATCCAAGACCAGCAAGGCAACTGGCAAGAAATGAGAGAGGAAATGAGCAACAACGATATCCGCAGTATTGTTCCGATGGTGGTTGAGACGTCAGGCCGCGGCGAACGGGCCTACGACATCTACTCCTTGCTCTTAAAGGAGCGCATTATTTTTCTGGGCACGCCGATCGATGACCAGGTAGCCAACGTCGTCGTCGCCCAACTCCTGTTCCTGAACCACGAAGATCCGGACAAAGAGATCCAGATGTACATCAACTCTCCGGGTGGGCAGGTATATGCGGGCTTCGCCATCTACGACACGATGAAAATGATCTCCAATCCCATCAGCACGGTCGCGGTCGGAGTGACCGCTTCCTTCGGCACGGTTCTGCTGACTGCAGGAAGCAAGGGCAAGCGTTATGCTCTCCCGCATGCGACGATCCACATGCATCAACCTATGGGCGGGGCCCAGGGTCAAGCCACAGATATTGAGATCGCAGCCAAGCAGATCCTGCGTCAGAAGGCTTCCCTGAACGAGATCCTGGCCCGTCATACGGGTCAGCCCCTCGAGATCATCGAACGCGACACGGATCGCGATTTCTACCTGGACGCAAAAGGGGCTGTCGACTACGGTCTCGTTGATCAGGTGCTCGAGGTGCCGGAGAAGCAAAAAGAGAAGAACAGGGCGTAACGTCGTCAATGAAGGAGTGATTTGGGGCGGGTGATGTGCCCGCCCTCCTCGCGCCTATAGTAGACTGATCCAATGCACAGTTTGGCAACCTTTTCGATCGTGGCCTGTGACCTCAAAGCGGGGGCTTGGGGCGTAGCGGTCGCGTCCAAATTTCCAGCCGTTGGCGCCGTCGTCCCGTGGGCCAAGGCAAAGGCCGGCGCCGTTGCCACTCAAGCCCTGGCCAATACCGCGTTTGGACCCAGCGGCCTCGAACTGATGGGCCACGGGCTCTCCGCCAAGACCACGCTCGACCGGATGTTGGCGCGCGACCCAGATCGCGATCAGCGCCAGGTCGGGCTGGTGGATGCCAAGGGCCGCTCCGCCACCTACACCGGCAAGGCCTGTACGGAGTGGGCTGGCGGGCGCACCGGTCCGTGCTATGCGATTCAGGGCAACATCCTCACCGGCGTCGAGGTCATCGCCGAGATGGAACGCGCCTTCATCGAGACCAAGGGTGATCTGCCTCACCGACTGATGGCGTCTTTGGAGGCCGGAACCCGCGCCGGGGGCGATCGCCGCGGACGCCAGTCGGCCGCGTTGTACGTCGTCAAACCAAGAGGCGGCTACGGAGAACACAATGATCGCTGGGTCGATTACCGGGTCGACAACCACTTGAATCCGATATCCAAATTGGCCGAACTCCTGGAGCTCCACGGCCTGTACTTCGGGAAGAGCCCGAAGTCGGCGCGTGTCCGACTGACGGGCGCCGCGCTCAAGGACATGCAGGGGATCATGAAAAAACTTGGCTACTATACCAGTTCCAGCACCAGGTACGACGAGACCACGCGGGCGGCCTTCCGGGCCTTCATAAGCAATGAGAATTTTGAGGAGCGGGCCGACCCGGAGGCCGGATGGGTCGATGGTCCCGTTTTCGAGTACCTCTTGAGGAAACTTAAATCGCACGCGGTGTCTGCGCGACCGCAAGCATCCATGCTCGATACTCTGCGCCCTCCGATCTGTGGATTGATCGTCGACATGGACGGCGTCCTGTGGAAGAACTCGACGCCTATCGGCGACCTCCCGGCGGCGTTCCGGATGGTAGAGGCGAGAGGACTCAAGATTGCCCTCGCCACCAACAATGCCACGATGACTGTCGCCGAGAACTTGGCGAAACTCAGCGGATTTGGCGTGCATCTGGAACCGTGGCAAGTCGTCACGTCATCCGAGGCGGTGGCCCACGCCCTCCGTGATCGGTTTCCCTCCCGAGGTGCAGTCTTCGTGGTCGGTGAAGAAGGTGTGATGGCCGCGCTGCGTGACCAAGGTTTTCGCGTCGTGGGCGATCCGGCAGACAATTCACCCGTCGTGGCGGTCGTCGCGGGCCTCGATCGCGGCCTCACATTTCCTAAGCTGCGCCGGGCGACCTCGCATATCCGCCGGGGTGCGGCGTTCTACGGCACCAACCCCGATACGACTTTCCCCACACCTGAGGGCCTGATCCCCGGCGCCGGATCGATCCTGGCCGCGCTTGCGGCCGCCTCGGAAACATCGCCCATCGTCATTGGAAAGCCTGCCCCGTTCTTGTTCCAGCTGGCCTTGGAGCGCATGCAGCTCGCAAAGGATCAAGTCCTGGTGGTTGGTGACCGCCTGGAGACCGATGTGGATGGTGGCAATGCCTGGGGCGCCCACACCGCGCTCGTCCTCTCCGGGGTCAGCACGCGATCAACTTAGGGACCGACGGCCCCAACCAGACCTTGTGGCTGCTGACCTCACGGAATTGGTCAGCCAGCAGTAAGGCGGTGCAGTGACCTCGGTCTACGATCTCGATCTTCCAGCAATAGCGTCCGTCCTTGCCTCATGGGACCAACCCTCTTATCGTGCCACGCAGATCTGGCACGGCCTGTATCGCGACTTCCACCGCTCTTGGTCTGAATTCTCGAACCTGCCCAAGTCGCTACGCCAGACACTTGAACAGGACGTGGATCTGGGGACAATTCGTCCCTTGGGCCACCGGGACTCGCAGGACAGCAGAACACGTAAAACCGTCTTTGCACTGCATGACGGCCGCCAGATCGAGACGGTGCTGATGCGCTACAACAAGCGGCAGACCCTGTGCATCTCCTCTCAAGCGGGCTGTGCCATGGGCTGTGTCTTTTGTGCGACGGGGCAGATGGGCTTCAAACGCCACCTTTCCGCGGGTGAGATCGTTGCCCAGGTGATGTACTTCGCCGCCGAACTGCGGGGTGAGGGTCGCAGCCTGACGAACATCGTTGTAATGGGAATGGGGGAACCCCTCCACAACTACGAGAATACGATGGCGGCCATCGATCAACTCGGAGATCCCGAAGGATTCGCGTTCGGTGCACGCCGAATCACAATCTCGACCGTCGGCTTGGTTCCCATGATCCGCCGGTTTGCAGACGAAAAGCGACAGGTGAACCTGGCAGTATCCCTGCATGCTGCGGACGATGAGCTGCGGACAAGCATGCTGCCGGTCAACCGCCAGTACCAGATCGGCCAGGTGCTCGAGGCCTGCCGCTACTACGTAGCCATCACTCACCGCAGGGTGAGTTTCGAATGGGCACTGATCTCCGGCGTAAACGACACACCGGCCCAAGCCCACAAACTAGCCGCGCTCCTCAAGGGCCTGCTGTGTCACGTCAATGCGATCCCACTGAATCCCACCCGGGGCTACGTGGGCCAGGCTACATCGACCGAACGCGCCCTCGCGTTCAAGACCGAACTAGAGCAGGCTGGGATCCCCTGTACGATAAGGTTGCGGCGCGGGATCGAGATCGCGGCAGGTTGCGGGCAGTTGGCTGTTTGATTTTGTGGTTGTGTTGAGGGGTGTTGGTGTGTTGGGATTAATGGCTACACGCAGTGTCCAGATCCCACCTTGGCTTCGCCGCTCAACATAGCCTCACAGCATTCCTTGCTTGCCAGAAAAAATGCTGTGCATTATAGTCAGCTATCCCAACCAGACGAGCATTTGATGAACACGACTGAACAAAAGACTTCCTGGCTTGAACAGCCGATCCATCCAGCCATGCCGGGCGTCAGCCGCGAGGTGGTGATATTCGGCGTCATTATGCTGGTGGCTGTCGTCTCGCGCCTCTACAACCTCGGCGCCAGGGTGATGAGCCACGATGAGAGCTTGCACACCTACTTCTCGTGGCTGCTCTACAAAGGCGACGGCTACCAACACAATCCGATGATGCACGGGCCGCTGCAGTTCCACTTGATCGCACTATCCTACTTCCTCTTCGGTCCAAGCGATTTCTCAGCGAGGCTGCCGGCGGCCCTGTTCAACCTCGCGACGATTGCACTGGCTTGGAAGTGGCGGCGCTATCTCGGGAAGGCGGGCGGCCTCATCGCCGGCGTGCTCATGGTGATCTCGCCGATCATGCTCTTCTACGGCCGCTACGTGCGGGAGGACCCCTGCGCGATCTTCTCCGGCGTGTTGATGCTGTACGTCGTACTCCGTTACCTTGAAAGCGGTGAGCGCAAGTTCCTCTACTTGCTGGCTTTCACCCTCGTCCTGCACTTCATTGACAAGGAAACATCGTTCATCTATGCCGCCCAGCTCCTGCTGTTCCTGGCCGGCCACTTCATCTATCGGGTCACGCGCCGTGTCTGGGAGAATGTGCGTGCATTTCGCCTCTTCATCATCTGTTTGTCGCTGGGAATCCTGCTGGGGGTCGCTGGAGGGCATGCTCCTCTTCGCGAACCATGAGGCTACGACCTTGAGCGCGACGGAGGTTGCGCAGCCGGCGAATCCGAGCGCGACAGACCTCGCCGCTGCAAGGGCCGATGGGTGCACCTTCGGCCGGCGGCCTGCTCGTCGTTGCCGGACTGCTTGCCATCGCTGCGGCCGGCTTCTTCCTACTGCGCGGTTACACCTGGTCAAGAGTCAAGTCCGAACGCAGCTTCGACATGCTGATCCTGGCAGGGACACTGGTCCTGCCCATGCTGAGCCCATTTGCACTCAAGCTGCTCGAGGGCCAGCTCCACGTCCAGATACCGACGTCCGCCTCGGACATCCAGGGCATTACTCAATATGAGATGATGGTCATTGGCATCTTGCTCGTGGTGTCCTACGCGATTTCCATCTTGGTTGGGCAGTTCTGGAACAGGGACTGGTGGAAGCTTGCGCTGACGTTCTGGATCCCCTTCACGATCTTCTACACCACAATCTTCACCAACACAGACGGCTTTTTCACCGGTGTGATCGGCTCCCTGGGCTATTGGCTTGTCCAACAGGGTGTGCAGCGCGGCAGCCAGCCATGGTACTACTACATCCTGATCTTGCTCCCGATCTATGAGTTCCTGCCTCTGCTTGGCGCGATATTTGCGCTGGTCCTTGGCATCCGGCGTCTGCACGCGGCGCGGTCCTCTCCCACTGATGGGACAAGCCAGGTCCAGGAAACAGTCGAGGGGCGTGGTTTCCCGACTACCTTCAGTCTCTTGGTATGCTGGAGTACCGTCAGCATCGTCGCCTTCAGCATCGCCGGCGAGAAAATGCCCTGGCTCACCTACCACCTTACCTGGCCCCTGATCCTGATGGCCGGCTGGGGGTTTGGGCGCCTGATTGAGGCTGTCGATTGGAGCCACCTGCGTCAACACAATGCAGCCCTGGCGCTCGGAGCGATGCTCGTCTTTCTAACGAGTCTCGGGGCCGCGCTGCGTGGCAGTTTTGGGCGCCACCTCCCCATTCCAAGGCGCGCGCCTGGACCAGCTTGAGGCGACGTCTTCCTTCCTACTCCCATTGTTGGCAGCGATCGCGAGTGCGGTGGCCCTGTTCTATGTCCTGCGCGAATGGCCTCCCCTCCAGATGGCTCGGGCGCTCATCCTCGCGTTCTTCGCCCTGCTCTCGGTGCTCACCGTCCGCGCCGCATTCCGGGCGGCCTACATCAACTACGACAACGCCATGGAGTTCTTGGTGTACGCACACGCTTCCACGGCGGTCAAGGACGTCATCCGCCAGGCGACAGAGATATCCCAACGGACAACGGGCGGGATGGGTGTCAACCTGGCCTACGATGCCAGTTCCCCCGATACCGGCGTTTCCTGGCCGTTCGTCTGGTACCTGCGAGACTTCACAAACCAGCACTCCTTCGACCAGCCCACGCGCGCCCTGCGCGATTCGGCGATCGTGATCGTGGACTCCAAGAACTTCGACAAGATTGAGCAGGCCCTCGGGCCGGGATATTACCGTATCGACTACACCCGCATGTGGTGGCCGAATCAGGATTACTTCGGGCTCGTAACCGATCGGCAGCCGGGTCCGTTTGACAGCACCTACTCCTGCAGCGGGATCCTTTCATTCCTCAGGTTGTTCCCAACCAAGGACTTCTCTCGCCTCTGCTCTGCGGCCCTCGATCCAAACATTCGGGCAGGGATCCTAGACATCTGGTTGAATCGTGACTATACGCAGTATGCGACCGCAACCGGGCACACGGACCTGACCCTTGCCACGTGGCAGCCAGCCGACGCCATGCGGATGTACATAAAACAGGACGTGGCCCAGGAAATATGGAAGTACGGCGTGCCCCCGGCGCCGAAGCTGACCCAGCCCGATCCGTACCAGGGCAAGACGCTCACCTTGGCGGCTGATCAGATCATCGATACGTCGGCCGTGACGCCGCCAATGAACGCACCGCGCTCGCTTGCGTTTGCCCCGGATGGCACGTTCTATGTGGCCGACTTCGCGCAACCACCGGATCCTGCACTTTGGTCCCGACGGCAGCCTGATCGGGCAATGGGGCGGTTCGTCCGGCAATGATGTGAGTAACCCGAATCCTGCCGCACCACCATCCACCTTCAATGAGCCGTGGGGCGTTGCGGTAGGACCCGACGGTTCCGTCTATGTGAGCGACACATGGAATTACCGCATCCAGAAATTCACCGCGAGCGGTCAGTTCATCAAGATGTGGACCACGTACGGACCCGCGGGCGCACAGCAGACTTTCTATGGACCGCGCGGCATAGCCGTCGATGCGCAGGGACGTGTCTACGTGGTCGATACCGGGAACAAGCGCATCGTGATATTTGACTCGGATGGCAACTACATCACGGAGTTCGGCGAAGCGGGCCTCGATCCGGGCCAGTTCGATGAGCCGGTCGGCATTACCATCGACTCCTCGGGCGTGATCTACATCACGGATACGTGGAATCAACGCATCCAGACATTCATGCCCTCGGCGGATGGGCTCACCTTCACCCCACTGAAGCAGTGGGATGTCGTTGGCTGGAATGGCCAATCTCTCGATAACAAGCCGTTTATCGCGGTCGACAACAAAGGACATGTGTTCGTGACTGACCCGGATGCCTCCCGAGTTATCGAGTACACGACCGACGGTACGCTTGTCAGCACCTGGGGTGACTATGGAAACAGCACCACGACCTTCGGGATTGCAGCCGGGGTCGCCGTCGATCCGGCCGCCCACATCTGGGTAACCGATGCCGGGAACCAGAGAATCATGAGATTTACGTTACCTTAATCACTGTTTCTGCGATTGGCCGCACATGGACTGATGGGGAGGGGCTATAGCTGGCGCCTCCGCGGTAGTTTCATGGCACACCCCCCGTCTGACGATTCTGGACATAGAAGCTGAAAACCGAGGCGCCAAGCTCGTTCTCTCCCAGATACCCATTCCTGGCAAGCCACTTCTCGAAAGATCTTCGGAACCGCTTCACTTCTCCATGAACTCCATCTAGGTCAATATCCATCTGGCCCGCTGTGAGCTGGAGTTGGGTGGTGAATGTGCCAGTCTAAGTGTCTAGGACCAAGGAATAGAAATTGCCGTCCTTCGGGAAGGTTCCATAGACAATGGTCCTGGACTTGCTGGAGACTCTCGTCACCCAGGAAAGCACGCCCATAATTGGATTGGTGTTGAGTGGCAACTTTGGAATCTCAGTACCAAGGTGTTGAAAGAAGTTCCTAAAGTCTTCCGTGCGAGCGGTGTTTCTCAGGAAGAGCTGATAGGCCGGCGTGCTATGTGATAAGCCTCTTACCTGATCGGCGAGTGTCCGGATTTTGTGCGTGGTGTCGATGAGTTGCCACGACAAAGCGATAGCATCCAAAACTGCGGCAGGTCTCGGCGGACTCGCATCATCCAGCTTTTCAATTCGATGAAGAACGCGCCAAAGGCGTGAATGCATGGCCTTCTCGATTTCCAGAGAAAGTCGCAAGGCATCTATCGCCAAGACTTGCGCTTGATCAGCCACGCTCGAAAGTGCTTTCATGTTTTGAGGAATCTCACTTGCCGACATCAGGCGCCGCACTCGGTAGATGCGGCCTTCTTGGGGCCTTGGCGGCGCCCTCATGGGGTAGCGTAGGCGCCTGGACTCAGAGGAGCGGTGTTGCTCGCGGGGCGTTCTAGAGGAGGCTAGGGGTGTGAGCCGGTATGCGCCTTGGCAAATTCGCATATTGCCTCAGCCGCGAAAATCCCCTTGTCCAGGGTGTCAAAATCCGGCGATATTCCTTCGTGGACAGCCTTGTTCCGCGCTCGGTTCAGCGCAATCGCCCAATCCATAACATGGCTGTCAGCAAATGATCCCACGTGCCAATCCAAGGAGGACTCTAACCACTTTTCTAGCCATGAGCTGAATTCACCTGTGCCGAGAATTGATGGCAACTGGCCAAGATCGCTGGCAACAGAGTTGCGTTGCCTTGGCACTCCTTGGAGTTTGCATCGCTCCTTAACAAATGCTTCAAGGGGTCCTTCTAGCGCGGTAATTGCCAGAACTGAAGACGACCTATAGTCACCGTGCAGTAGCCACCTTTTGGAATTTGTCATCAGGATATTGGCAAGCTCGGCAACCGTGTGTTGCTCAAGCCAAGTCTCTATCTGATCTACCTGCGTTGCATCTAAACCACGAGATCTTTCCGGATACACCCTGCGCTTCGGCGCGAATCGGATCTCCTTCTTGAATCCACCGATAGGAAGGCGTATTTTCTCTTCCCGTTGCCCTGCAGTTCGCTTGGCGGTTGTTTTGTCCAGGAAAGTCAGGAGATCCCAGTCGGGAATTGGGCCTACGTCCACCCAGTATTGTCCTAATTCAATCTGCAAATAGTTGAAGAACAGGACTAGATATTCAATAACCGAGAAGTATGCGTTTTCGAGGAAGTGCGCCGGGGAAACATCGAGGTCGGTGGACACGGACACTCTTAGTCGATTGCAGCTTCTGGGAAAAACATCTTCTCCGTCGTGGGTGTCCCACTCCATACTTTCGGGATCCAATCTTATCTGTAGCACGCCCACAAAATCATCGTCTATCAAATCGACGGAAATCCGAAAATCGTCCCTATCATCCAGCCGATCAATGTCGATGGGTGGGGTATCAATGAGGAGAACCTTGTCCATCCGGTGCGTCTTCCCTCCAAAGGCCTTCTTGAGCCGCGCAATTAGCCAAAAGCTGTCCATTTTAGTCTGCTCCCCTGTTGCTTTCTACTTCTGGCAATTCCTCAGCCACGTCCCACCGGGCTCCTGCTCGGGAGTTTGATGCCGCTCAGTACGGGGTCTGGTCGGAGCCAGCCTGAGGAATGTTTCCAGGCGCGACGTGCCTGCGCCCGTAGCCCCGACGCCGGCTGGAACCAAGCCGACATTCCTCATGACCACTTTCGGCGATAACAGCACTTGGACGCCTCAACAGAGTGTGGACGTGATTGCCTACCTCGTCAGCCTGAACAAGTATGCAGGCTATCGAGCGCGCGGGCGGCTCACAAACGCCGTCCTGCTTGATCAAGGTTGCTGTCTCGTTTCCCTTGACCGCTCCACCCTGCATCACCACGCCATATGTCGTTGCACGTAGGATAGCGCGAAGAGAGGATTTGTCAGATGATGCCAAATTGAGCAATACATGTCCTTGGGGTGGCCTTGGGCGTCACGTCACGGTCTGGGAGCGACGAATGTTCTGGGCTTGCCGCTCACTGTCTAGTTGTTTCATCGGGAATTCGAACCTTTTCGCCCCTCCATTCTATGCGTTTTGCCCTCTGCAAAGTGTGCGCTGCGTTGACGATGCGAGCCTTTACGCCCCCGGTTACCCGCAGGCCGAATAGCCTGGCAGTCTCTTGTACTAGGTCATCAGGCGCAAGACTTCGCGCGGCCCCCATGCAGACCATGATGCATTCGGCAATCTCTTCAAGGGCAATGTCCTCAATCAGCCTTCTACCGCGGCCGCCATTCGGCAAGCGAGGGATCTTGTTCCAGCCAGTAATGGGCCACAAGAAACCATCGGACACTGAGATTTGCCCGTTACTGATCGCGCGCTCTATTAAAGCGCTGAGGCTACTGTCGATCTTAGAACCAAGCCTCTTGATCCCCCAAGCCGAAGCCAGCCGAGTCTTCGCGTTTCGCACGGAGATCGGTCCTTCTTGGTTCACTGACCTGCCCCCCAAAAGCTGATCCAACGTAAGAGTTAGGATTGGAGAATGGAGACAGGTCAAAATGGCCAGAAAGTACTTTTCCACTGAACAGATCATCAGCAAATTGAGGGAAGCAGAAGTACTGCTTAGTCAAGGGAAAACAGCCGTGGAAGTAAGTCGTTCGCTCAACATCAGCGAACAAACGTATTATCGTTGGCGGAAAGAATACGGGGGAATGGGAACGGATCAGGCTCACCGGCTGAAGGAACTGGAGAAAGAGAATGCCCGGCTAAAGCAGCTGGTGGCCGAACTCTCCCTGGATAAGGCCATCCTGAAGGAAACCGTTCGGGGAAACTTCTAAGCCCGGACAGACGCAGACAAGCCGTGCAGCGAGCTCAGGAAGTCTTCGATGTTTCGGAGCGGCGTGTGTGCCGGGCCTTGGGACAACCCCGATCCACCCAAAGGTACGTGGGCAGGACGCCGAGCGATGAAGAGCCGCTCACTCTGCGCATGGTTGAAATGGCTAACCAGTATGGTCGCTATGGTTACCGACGGATCACGGCGATGTTGCAAGCTGAAGGCTGGACAATCAACCACAAGCGCGTGGAACGCTTGTGGCGACGAGAAGGGCTGAAAGTGCCTGCCAGACAGCCCAAACGTGGTCGATTATGGCTGAACGACGGGTCCTGCGTGCGACTGAGGCCCGAGTTTCCCGGGCATGTTTGGAGTTATGACTTCATGTTGGAACGAACCCAGGATGGACGGCCTTTTAGGATTCTGAATGTGATCGATGAGTACACGCGCGAATGCTTGGCGGTGCGAGTCCGCAGGCACCTCGATCATGAAGATGTCCAGGATTGTCTGACAGAGTTGTTTTGTGCCAGAGGTGTGCCTGCGCACCTACGATCAGATAACGGGCCGGAGTTCATAGCCCGAATACTGCGTCGATGGTTAGACAAACTGAACGTCAAGCCGCTTTTTATCTTGCCAGGCAGCCCCTGGGAAAATGGCTACATCGAGTCATTCAATGGCAAGATGCGGGACGAACTACTGAACGGCGAGATCTTTTACACTCTGAAAGAGGCCCAGGTGTTGATCGAGCGCTGGAGGAAGGAGTATAACTACATCAGACCACACAGCTCACTCGGATATCGTTCCCCTGCACCACAAGCCTGGCTGTTATCCTCCACCCTGCAGCTGGGACTAACTTAACCACTGGTACAATCTTCGGGGGCAGATCAGATTGTATCCATCGGATGACAATTCAGCCACAACTCGGCGCATAACATTTAGCTTGGGCACGACCTCGCCCTTCTTGATCCGTATGGCCTCTCGTTTCGAGCACCCCGCGATCCTGACCAGTTCTTGCGTCTCCAGCTCGCTAATCCGTGGCCTCAGATCTTCCCAGCGTTGTAGCAAACGCTTGCGATTTTCCAGGAAAGCGCGCAGAGCCTCCTCACCTTCTGCTTGCCCGACCTCTTCGGGATACTTCTCCAGGTGCTTTGCAACGTCGGATCCAAACTGAGCCAAATCGATCCCGTCCTTGAGCGCAAGCCCACCCTCGCCAGCCTTGATCTTTTCAGCCACTCTCCAGCCGATCTTCAATCTCTTCAGCTCAGGACTAGACAGCAGGCGCAGGACTTCCATGACCAGCTCAACCGTGGGATCGCGTTCAGGCCGTATCATGAAACGATAGGTCTCTGCCTCCTCCTCGGACACGATGCCGGTCTCCAGTTCTTCGTGTAGGACAAACTCCTTGCCGGTGAAGAGCAATTCGGTGATTCTGACTAGCGGATGGCGGAGCCGACCGCGAGTGTCACGGTCTGTTTCATCTCCGTAGGAGTCAACCGATTTGTTCTCGTGGTGATGTTGATAATCCGCAAGGAGTTCAGCGAAAGTCATGTAGGTTGTGAACAGACCCCCTCTCCACGCGATGTTCCGGATGGCCGCTTGCCGTTCGAGGCGGCGCTCTTCCAGCTCCCGGGCAAATTCGTCTTCGCTCGTGCCCCCGGGACGACGCACAGGCTCCTCGGGCGGCAGGAGGAAGACGCGCCTTCCGCTGTTCTTCGCTATCCACGCGCTCGCACTTGCGCTCCGATCGTGTCCAACGGATGCAACCACGGGAACGCCCTTCAACGCGTCACTCTCAAGCGGATTCAAGGAGAACTTGTCCTGGCTCTTCTGGAGAACCGCCACCGTATTGAATGGTTTGACGGTGGCGAGGTAGTTATCCATCCAATTGTTGCCGGTCTTGATTGCGATGTCTGACCGCAGCCCCCTGAAGCTCCACCTGATTTCCGGTCGGCTGATGACAGTCCGGAATTCAACCGGCTGATCGGCCCAGGGCGGAGCGTAGGGTCTTGCCGTGACGATCTGCAGCCATGTGCCGTCGATCCAGTCGTCGATTTCGCGGCCTTGGACGTCATGCGGGGGCTGCACGATGCCGAGCGTATGGTAACTGGCTTTTACAACCGTTGGCGGGTCTCCCCGTAACTTCGCCGGTACATACAGCGCGTACCGCTTCGCCGCGATCACATATGCGTGCAGATCGACTCTGGGCTTCGAGGAGTCTTGGTCGGCGAAGTTCTCCTTTTCGAGTTTGATGAGCGGCTTGCCGGAGCGGTAGGGGTTGAGGACCTCGAACTTGGCCAGAACTTCACTGACCTGACCCCACGTCAGCACAGGGATTTCAATCGTCTTGCCGCGATGGTCGCGAAAAGCGATGCCACTGCCATCTCTAGACGAAACTATCGCCAGACTGTCAGTGTCACAGAATGCCGACACTCCTCTACGCGCCTGAATTTCGTGTTCCAGCAGGCCCAGCATTAGCCGCGCTCCCGCGGTGATGCAGGCCGCGAGCGGCGGGAAGTAGTATCGTCCCGGCTTCTCGCCGTGCGGGATGATATCGCGGCGCGCCTCCGTGGAGTAGGCCGTGACGGGCCTCCTGCCCTCTTCGATATCCACCTCGGCCCAGATACCGTAGCTCGTTGCATTCGCGACGATCTTCAATGCCTCGGCCAGTTTCGGATCGTCCACCTGCAGCGAGTCGCGTGCTTCTACCAGAGCTTGGAAGAAATCGGCGCTATTGGGGTCGATTGTCACCCCGCCCCGAATCGCAACGGGCAACAACTCCCTGGTTCCGGCGGGATCAAGTCTTAGGGCTTGGACGATCTGCGGTCGCTTGCCAGTCTTGAGGTAAGAGACGAGCAGGTCTGCCAGCGCGTACCACATGGGTGGCGCGGATGCCACTTCAGCCAACGCGATCCGGTGAGACACCTTGCTTCCCGGCGGTCTGCGCCGCCGATAGTCTGCCCGGACCGGCAGCAAGTCGGCCCGCGGCTCGACAAGACAAAGCACATTGAGTTGCGTCCAGGTCTCCGGCATGTAAAGATCGTTTGGCTGGACCCTGCCTAGGAATTCGACGACCTCCTGCATTGCGTCGCTCGCCTTCACGTGTTTGGCCTTCATCAGGTCCCATAGGTGCTGGCGACTGCACACCGCTGGATACATGCCATGAAAATCCACGTAGGTCACCGGGACCGGGGACTTCACGATCTGTCCTTCGCTCCGCCCGGAATAGTACGCCGACATCCCGAAGCCGAAGACCTCATCCGCAGAATAGGAGGCTTCACTTGCAGCCAAGGACGCTGGGGCATAGATACCCATCTTACGGAGATATGCCTTGCCTAGGGAGGCCCCAGAGTAGATATGATCCGGCGTAGTGTTCAGCCCGTGCTTTCTGTATTCCGCCATCTCAGCATAGTAGAGCGAGAGCGCCGCCTCCGCGTCGTTCATAGCGGAGTTGAGACGGGCCTCTGTGACCTCATCGCCGTTGTCCTGCACTTCTGCCTGCAAACGAGGAGCTCCAAAGCGTTCCCCAAAGGCACGCAGGTTGTCGTTCTTCCGGCTGTTCTTCTCGTCATCTGGCGACAGCGCAAAACCGAGCGTTCGCAGGTCGAGAAAATGGCCTTCGTAGAAGCCTGCGCTCTTCTCGGCCCATCCCGCGAAGAAACCCCAACGATACATGGCAGCCTTGGGGTTAATCGGCTTGATCCACACATTAGGGCGCCATGCACTTTCGCGCCACTGACCCCTTGTGGCCTTCTTCTCGTACTCGTTAACCACCAGCTTCCAACCGCCCGCAAAGGTTCTGCGGACTCCTGCAATTATGTCGACCCTGCCATCCGGCAGCAGCTCCAGTTGAAAACCCGCCTTCTGGTGGCATACCGTGCAGAAGCAGCTTAGAGTCCCGTCCTCTTCCCGCTCAAGCCGAAACTTGCGCCGTTGGTGGCACGTCCTGCATTGAAAGAGGACAGTGCCATCACTTCGCGGCCTTTGCGGACGCGACAAACCGATCACGCTGGCTCGCGCCGCGACGCGCGATAAATGGAAAGGCAAATTGAAGCCGACCACCGCTCCATACAAGTAGTATCCGTAATGAAATAGGACTTGATCAGCCCACTCGCGACGCGTCAAGAAGGCAAGTTCCCGGCCCTTACAGTAGCGCTCAATCAAACCCCGCTCGAGCTCGTTCAGAGACTCGCCACTGAAGAACCCAGCTTGCAGCCGCTCAATTTCATTTGTTAGGGGGTGCAGCCATTCGGCGATGTATGTGCCGAAGCGCAGGCTGGCGAATTCAACGGTGGCTGCCTCGGCATGGAGGACTAGCACCACCTCCGGCCAGTACGATTCTTCGTCAGGCGCGCCCTCGCGGCGCATCATTTCCGACTGGAGGCTTGCCTGCTCCTCCTTGACTTCCACCAGATGGGCGCGCACGATGGCCGGGAGCGGCCGGGCCGTGTCCGTCGCGTCCGAAGCCGGTCGACGTGGGCTGAGATCTTTCATCTGGTTCTGCTGCTGTTGGCCTAGCATAGCAGATTTCACTGGCGCGGGCAATCAACTTCGGAATATCAATGCGATCCAGGTTCAACAGCAGCAGACACGAGAGGGCAATGAGCTTAAGCCAGGCGAGACCGTCTGCCAAATCGGGCTGCTCGTGTAGATAGGTCAGGACGAGCCACACCTCCGCCACAGAAACCACCAGTTCATTCATCTCAAGGTCGAAAGTGCTCTGCGCGGATTGAGCACCCGAGTCTGGCAGCGGGTGATCGGCCTGTAGGTCTGACGCAAGCCGATGTGCGTACAACGAAAGTGGGACGGTAAGCTTCTCATATTCCTCGTTGGTCCGGAGCGTCTTCGGCAGGAGATGGTGCTGCTCTTCCCGGTGGTCGCTGGCGCATTCTGCGCAGAGCCCATTCCCGGCAAGCAAGAGCGGATCGGCCTGCCCACAAATGGGGCAGACCTTGCCGCGGTTTTCATATCGGCGGCGGCTAGCACGCACGGCGAATTTGTCACGCCACTTCGGCATAGAACTCTTCCATGGATATCCGGCCGTCATCGTACAGCTTGCTTAGTAACTTGCGATCCGTGATGTACGCGTGCTTATTGCCTGCGGCATCGGTGAACGTCTTGCCCTCGAATTTAGCCAGTTCTCTTCGCGCATCCTCGTCGCCCCGCAACGCGCCTCTGACATAATTCAGGTAGCGCGCATATTCGCTCAGGATGTTGGCATCCGAGATGGTGACCTCGACCAAGCCGTCTGCAGTGATGATGTTCACCCTCTCTGGCCGGTCGATCAACCCTTGCCGCCCCCGGAACGCAGTAGTAGGCATCCAATGTCGGCCAATTCGTTCGATCTGATCCGGTCCCATGTACTTAAGAACCGTGCCCGGCGTGGTACCTTGTCTCCTGGCAGCCTGAGTCAGCGATAGACCGCTCTGGGCCATCTGCCGGACGGTACGGAAAGCCCTGTGCCAGCGATCTTGTTGGCGGGGACTCAGGTCCTGGTACGAGGGTGCTGGCCGGCGTCCTGCGGCGGCCCTCTTCCGCCAGAAGCTCCCGAAACCCTCGGCTTCGGCCCTTTGCTTCCGGCGAGCGTATTCCGCGGCATAATTGCGCTTGCGGGCCATGATCACAGCCCCCAGGGCATCGCCGCAAATGGCATATAGGTGGGTATCGTTAGGATTCTCATGCCCGCATAGTAGTGGCAAGCCCTAGGAAAGCGAAGCACTTTTCTTTACCAGTTGTAAACGCGTCCCTTGAAAACGAAGCGCAAACGCCCCGCGCAAATCACGTACAAGGAAGCAGAGAAGTATGCCGGCTCCCTTGGAATAGGCGCGCCGAGATTTCGAGACTTGTACAGGAAGGGGTGTTTTCCCGCTCTGTCGCCGGGGCCTGGAAGGGGTCAGGGCCTCGGGAGAGGCCCGGGCACTTTTCCGCTCGAAATCAAGAAGAGATTGCGTCTCGTCGCCCGAACACAACTGCACGCAGAAGACGAGATCCATTGGGAACTATGGAAGTCGGGCTGCGCCGACCAGTGGCCTTTAGTGCGAGGCCTCTTGCTGACGAATATGTCCGCAACAGCTGGGGCGGCAAGCCGAGCCGAAGCGGAAGAGCACATTGACGATCTTCCTTATCATCACGATGCACTTAGGTTGCGGCGTGATCCGTTCTCTGGAATCAAGCAGGCTCTCAAGATTGCCTCCAACAGGGTCTTCGACCGGCTGTTTCAGGAGATCAGCCGCTATTTGGTGAGCGACCTTCTCCCCCAGGAACCAAATGGCGAAGGGTCTGTCCGCGGTGCCCGAGAGTTCGATGAGGCGGTCGGTAAAGACGTCTCGGATATCCACCGGGCGCTGGTGGCACATGGACTCGCCGACCCGGAGCGGTTGAAGGCAAACCTTGCGGGTGTCGACATGACGACTGCGATGAAGTTGGCTGCGCTCGTCCGACGGCTCGAAGAGAAACCGAAGTACCGAACGACGCTAGAATCCTTCTCAAGCATCTCAAGGAAGAAGATACCCAATAACGATGAGGGCAAAGTGGGCTGCGAGGGCTGCCGGGGTGTCTCTGCTGGCAGCCGCATTGATGATCGAACCGTCTCCCGGAGGCAGCGCCTTGGCTAAGCTACACAAGTTGGGCCAATGCTCCGATACCCAACGTCGACCTTCCTAATGTCTGGCGGTCAGAATATCCTTGGGCGCGTGCGAGGCCTCATGACAACTGATAAACCAATGTCGGCCGAGGAAGCTCAACTGAGGGACGCAATTTCGCACATAGTGGGTTCCTTAAGTCCCAAGAAGCTTGTCGTTGCGGGACCGGGCACCGGCAAGACGAGTCTTTTCAAGAGCATGCTCCATGCGGCCAAGGGGGAGCCATCTCGCCACCTAGTCCTGACATTCATCAATGCCCTAAAGGACATCTTGGAAAGAGACCTCTCCGAGCTAGCCAAAGTCCAAACGCTGCACTCCTACTGCTTGGGTCTCCTCAAAGGGAATCCAGCGCTGCGTACGCCGTTGTCTGCCGACTTTGAATGTCTTCCGGGTCTTGCGACGTTGATTAAGGAGGATTGGGAGTATATCCACGGTTCAGGAGCTCCTCATTTCGTAAGCGAGATGCGCAATTTGGATGACCCCAATCACACCGCATTCTATCTTGACCGCGGCGAATACTACGACGCTGTCGATTTTGACGATAGTGTCTACCGCGCCTACGATGGTCTGAAGAACGGTCACGTGGAGCTTTCGCGGTACGATCTGGTTCTAGTCGACGAATACCAGGACTTCAATCGCTTGGAGGCAGGAATTATTGAGTTTCTGAGCAAGACCAGTCACATCTTGATCGCGGGTGATGACGATCAGGCTTTGTATAGTCAACTGCGGGACTCCACTTCGGAGCTCATCCGGTCATTGCATGATGCCGGCGAATACGAAGTGCATGAATTGCCGTTCTGTTTGCGATGTCCGGAGGTAGTGGTCGAGGCAGTAAACGACATTATTACCAGGGCGCGGCAAATGCAGCGACTGGAAGGAAGGATCGCGAAATCCTTCAAACACTATCCCCCTGCAAAAGGAGTTGACAGCGCGAAGTACCTGAAAATCAGGCTTGTGGAAACTTCGGTTCAACGGAAAAACGCAAACTACATGGGAAAATACATAGAACAGGAGATCCGAAAGATTTCTCGCGAGGATATTGAGGAAGCCGCCAAAGGAGGCTATCCACCTGCCTTGGTCATAGTGGCAAAACCGTATCGTGAACAGATCGTCAATTACATCCAAGGCGCAGGATACACCGTTGGAACACGACGAGATGTCAGCGAAAGGCTAAATCTGGAAACGGGATTGTCAATACTGAAAGCGGATCAAGCATCCAATCTAGGATGGCGGATTGCTCTGAGAAGCGAGCATCCTTCCCTGCTTCCGGAATTAATTAGGCAGTCCGGTGATAATATTCGACGCCTCGGCGAAATCATCCCGGATGCAGTGCGCCAGGAAGTCTTGGATGAAGCCGATGGCTACGAAGTGCCTGAAGAACAGTCGAGCGACGCCCATGAAGGTGCGGATTCAGCTGCGCCAACTCTCGTGCGGGTTACATCATTTGAGGGTGCAAAGGGTCTCTCAGCACAGCACGTATACATAGCTGGTCTACACGATCGTGAATTGCCGCATGATCCGGGGGCGATCGAAGACCTTGAAATCTGCAAGTTTATTGTCGGACTGACACGTACTCGGAAAAGCTGCACGCTAATATATACCGACAAATTCGCGAATATTCCGAAATCACCAAGCTGTCTCATTTCATGGATCCAAACCATGAGACTAGAACGCATCAAGGTGGATGCAGCGTACTTCAGGCGCTAGGGTCTATTTTCGTGCCCCCCGTGTGTCAATTATGAACGACATGAGCCGCCGCAAGGGTTATGACATGACCCCCCCCGCAGGCGCGCCTAGCAAGCCCAGAAATCACCGGGCTGACCAAAAACAAACAGATGGGGGTGTGCCATGAAACTCCCGCTGGGGCGCCCACTATAGCCCCTCCCCGCACATGGACTGATGCCGGCTTAACCCGGATGGTATAATGCGCCTGTTTTGAGCCAACGACAAAGGGCCAATCAATGAAACTCCATGAATATCAGTCCAAACAGATCTTCTCGAAATACGGAATAGCGATACCGAAGGGGCGCGTGGCGTCCACCGCCGGCGAGGCCAAGACAATCGCCGAGGAACTGGGCGGCCGCGTCGTGGTCAAGGCGCAGGTTCTCGTGGGGGGACGCGGCAAGGCCGGCGGCGTGCAGCTCGCACATAACCCGGCCGAAGCCGAGCAGGTGGCAACGCGGATCCTGTCCATGGAGATCAAGGGCCTGCCTGTACGCAAGGTCCTCGTTGACGAGGCGGCCGCGATCGAGACCGAGATCTATTTCTCGATCACAAACGACCGGGCCGCGCGCAAACCGGTGATGATCGCCTCCGCAGCGGGCGGCATGGAGATCGAAGAGGTCGCCGCCAAGTCCCCGGAGAATATCATCAAGGTTCATATCGATCCACTCCTCGGCCTGCGTGATTACCAAGCGAGAGATATCGCTGTCGGCATCGATCTGCCGCGTGATCTGTGGAAGGATTTTTCGGTCATCGCCTCCGGCCTGTGGCGGGTCTATGCCGACAACGATGCTACGCTGGCAGAGATCAATCCACTTGTGATCACCAAACAGAAGACCCTGCTGGCGCTCGATGGGAAGATGCTCATCGATGACAACGCCCTTTACCGTCACGTGGACCTGGCGGAGATGCGCGATGTGGACGAGGAGGCCCCAGCCGAGACCGAGGCCCGCAAGTATGGGCTGTCATTCATCAAACTCGACGGGGATATCGGCTGCATGGTGAACGGCGCCGGGCTGGCGATGACCAGTATGGACATCATCAAGCTTTTCGGCGGCGAGCCCGCGAACTTCCTCGACATCGGTGGCGGCGCGAATGCAGACAAGGTCGCCGCGGCCATGCGGATCATCCTGGCAGATCAGAGCGTGAAAGCCATCCTACTCAACATATTCGGCGGGATCACCCGCTGCGATGAAGTTGCCCGGGGGATCCTGGAGGCCACAGCTCAGACGAAGGCCAGGGCCCCCATGGTGGTACGACTGGTCGGCACCAACGCCAAGGAAGGTCAGCAGCTGCTGGCTGACGCAAAGATGATCACGGCCAACACGCTGGCCGAGGCTGCCAAGAAGGCCATCGCGGCAGCCAAGGGCAAGTGACTCCGGATCACGGCGCCACTGAACGGCGCTAAATCCTTGCAGGGAGAATGTAGATGAGCATCCTAGTCAACAAAAACACGCGTCTGCTGGTCCAGGGCATCACCGGCAACGATGGTCTCTTCCACACCACGCAGATGGTCACGTACGGAACCAACGTCGTCGCGGGAGTTCGGCCTGGCAAAGGCGGCGAATGGGTGCTGGACGGCAAGATCCCGGTGTTCGATTCGGTGAAGCTTGCTGCGGAAGCCACGGGTGCAAACGCGACCGTAATCTTTGTGCCGGCGCGCGGTGCACCGGACGCCATGTTCGAGGCAGCGGACGCCGGGATACCGCTGATGGTCTGCATCACCGAGGGGATCCCCGTCCAGGACATGATGCGGGTCAGGAATTACATCGATCAGAAGAAGGTTAGGCTGGTGGGACCGAACTGCCCTGGCCTTCTGACCCCCGGCCAATGCAAGGTCGGCATCATCCCCGGCGACATATCCATGCCCGGCAACGTGGGCGTCGTCTCGCGCTCGGGGACGCTGACTTACGAAGTGCTATATGCTCTGAAACTCCTGAAATTCGGGGCTTCGACCTGCGTGGGTATTGGCGGCGATCCGATCAACGGTACCAACTTCATCGATGTGCTCGACATGTTCGAGCATGATCCCCAAACCGAGCAAGTTGTCATGATCGGCGAGATCGGGGGCACGGATGAGGACAAGGCAGCCGAGTTCATCAGCTCCAAGATGACGAAGCCGGTCGTGTCCTTCATCGCCGGTCAAACCGCCCCTCCCGGCAAGCGTATGGGACACGCTGGCGCGATCATCGAGGCCGGTTCAGGCACGGCCGCTGATAAGATCAGGGCGCTGCAGGCCGCGGGCGTCCAGGTTGCCAGACATCCCGAGGAGATCCCCGAATTGCTCAAAGAAATAGCACGTCAGCTGCGGCCCGGGACAATTCGACCGCAAACCTAAATTGTGTCAGAACAATAGCAGAGCCGCCTTCTCAGGCGGCTCTGCCGTTATAATCACATTGAATATGAAGATCGGCTATCTTGCGCGCGGGTTTTACCGTACCACGCCCCCCTCCGCGGCGCTGCCCTATTTGTGGCCGTCGATATACGAAACCGCCTCGCCAACCGTTGTGATCTTCTGGGCGGCTTCATCCGAGATCTCGGTGCCAAATTTGTCTTCGAAAGCCATTATCAGCTCGACCAGATCGAGCGAATCGGCCTCTAGGTCCTCCCGAAAACGGGCCTCCGGGGTGACCTTCTTTTCGTCCGCGCCCAGCAGGTCAATGATGATCTTCTTGACCTCTGCGTATGTGTCAGCCATGACCTAATCCTCCGTCTGCGCGTGAATTGGATGCGCCCATTGTATCACAGGCAAATCCGCTATTTCTAACACAGGAACACTTGCCGATGCCGAAAGTTTCGCCCGTACAACGCCGAAAAGCGGAGCACATTCGCATCAACCTCGAGGAGGATGTTCGCTCTGCAGCTTCGACCGGCTTGGACAACTATCGCCTCACGCACCAGGCCCTGCCGGAGCTCGATTTGGAGGAAGTTGACCCAAGCCTGAAGCTATTCGGGCGGCGCCTGGCATCACCAGTTCTTATTTCGTCGATGACGGGCGGGACTGCAGACGCCAATCGGATCAACCGGCGTCTGGCAGAGGCGGCCCAAGCCGAGGGGGTGGCGATTGGGGTTGGCTCGCAGCGCGCGGCTCTAGAGCATCCCGAGCAGGCGCGGTCCTTCCAGATGCGTCGACACGCCCCGGACGCCCTCCTCTTTGCGAACCTCGGCGCAATCCAACTGAATTACGGATACGGAGTCGACGAGTGCCGTCGCGCCGTCGACATGATCGAGGCCGATGCGCTGTACCTGCATTTGAATCCGCTGCAGGAGGCGCTGCAGGCCGGCGGCGACACGAGTTTTCGCGGCCTCGCCAGGCGGATCGAGGAAGTGTGCAAGCGCCTGCCGGTCCCGGTTGTCGCCAAAGAGGTAGGCTGGGGCATCTCGGAGCGGAGCGCGAAAATGCTTGCTAACTGCGGTGTCGCCGCGATCGATGTGGCGGGCGCAGGAGGGACCAGCTGGTCGCAGGTGGAAATGCACCGCGCCCCGGATGAGATGTCGCGCCGGTTGGCGGCGACATTTGTGGCCTGGGGAATCCCAACTGCGGATTCCATCATTGCGGTGCGGAAAGCTGCACCCTCCCTGCTGGTATTTGCCAGCGGCGGTCTGAGGGACGGGCTGGATATCGCCAAGTGCCTGGCTCTCGGCGCGGCAGTGGGTGGAATGGCGGGTCCATTCCTCAAGGCGGCGGCAATATCCACCGATCGAGTCGTACGCTCCCTGCACCTGATTAAGGAACAGATCAGGGTGAGCATGTTCGCGTGCGGCGCCAAGGACCTGGAGAGCTTCCGGCGGACTCCACCGGTGCCGGTATAGGAATCGCTGCAGCAGCCGTCAATGCACTCCAATATTCGCTACCCAGCCCTGGGATTGGGAATCGGAATCGCCGCGGCCGCGGTTGTGTTCGGATCGATCCTGGTCTTCGGAGGCCCCACGCTACTAACAGGAGGATCGGCTGAAGCGGCGCCGGCCGGTCCGTCCAACCTCGACCTAACTCTTGGGGCGCCGCCCACGTCCACGGCAAGCTCTACGCCAATGCCGCTTCCAACCGCGACCGTGGTCAGGCTGCCCACCACGCCCCCCTTCCCCACCCAGACGCCGGATGCACTACTCGTCGCAATCAATACGGGCAAGCTCATCTTCTCGGGGCCGTTATCATACGATTTGCAGGTCCGTCTTTATGCCACCTCGCTGAAGTACGCCCAGACAACGGTGAAGGACAGCATTCGTATGTCAAAGGTGATCAATGGGGTCGGCTACGGAGACCCGAGCAACATTTGCGGGCCACTGGCGATCACTATTCTGCGCGACGGGGGCGTGATCCCTGCGGACACTGATCCGCACGAATTCTGGCTCTTGGATCCGAACACGACGGAAGACGAAAGGAAGCTTGAGCAGGTCTTCCCTCCTGTGCTGTATGCCCGCACCAGGATCCTAACCGCCATCAACAAGGTCGACTGGAAGGCAGATCCGCTTGAGCCCGGCGACTTCCTCTTCATCTGGCACGGTTCAGGCGGCAACTTCGACCACATGCTGGTCGTCAACCGGGTAGACAAGAACCATCGGGCCTATGCCGTGACGAACTTCGGTACACCCGACGGATATATGATCGCCGAGACCGTGCTGTATGATCCAAACGACCCGACTCAGGGCATATTCCATACATGGACGCAGCAGCGCGATGCAATCCTGGGCTCAACAGGTTTCGGTGGGTACGAACTCTGGCGGCTGCGCACACAATGAAACCGAACTCAGGGAAACCGGATCCTCAATGATTTCGGCTGAAGAGACGGAGCGATGAGCCTGAAGGAACTCGCTTACGCGATGCTGCCCAAGCTGGAGGCCGAGCTGGCACACCAGATCGCGCGCTTGGACGGCGCTCACACACAAGCAATGTACGAAATGCTGACCTACCACATGGGTTGGGCCGGCGGGAATGTCCCGCAGGCCTCCTCAGGCAAACGGATCCGTCCGGTGGTGCTCTTGCTCGTGTACGCGACCCTCCGCGGGGACTGGGCGGCGGCTCTACCCGCGGCCGCCGGGGTCGAGATCGTGCACAACTTCTCCCTTGTGCATGACGATATCCAGGACAACTCCCCGACGCGCCGAGGCAGGCCCGCACTATGGACCCAATACGGAACTCCCATGGCCATCAATGCGGGCGACGCGCTCTTCACCATCGCACACCTTGCCATTCTGGATGTGAGGAAATCCTTCGCCGCAGAACTGGTCATAAAGTCGGCTGCTATCTTGCAGCAAGCCTGCCTCGACTTGACCCGCGGCCAATTCATGGATCTTGCATACCAACGCAAAAGCGGTCTGACGGTTGAAGACTACTGGCCCATGATCGAAGGCAAGACAGCCGCGCTGCTCGCTGCTGGCGCGCAAATCGGCGCGCTGCTGGGGAGCGAAGATGAGGCGATCGCAAGCCGCTTTCACACGTTCGCACGACTACTGGGCCTTGCTTTCCAGGTGCAGGACGATATTCTCGGCATCTGGGGCGACGAGGCCCTGACCGGAAAGTCTGCAGCCAGCGATCTGGTCGAGGGCAAGAGCTCACTTCCAGTCCTGTACGCATTAAGCCGCGAGCCACGCTTCGCGGACCGCTGGCTCTCCGCTCCTGTTCAACCCGATCAGGTCCCTGCCATGGCGAAGCTGCTTAGGGAGACTGGTGCGTACGATTACGCGTTGCAGGAATGCGCGCGCCTGACCGATGAGGCGCTCGCAGCGCTCAAGGCCGCGAATCCCAAGGGCGAGGCGGGGGCCGCGCTGGTCGAACTGACACAGCAGCTGCTCGGCCGGGCAAAGTAACGGAATGCTGGTTCCTTG
The DNA here is from genome assembly GCA_963739265.1 of uncultured Chloroflexia bacterium. Classification (GTDB taxonomy): domain Bacteria; phylum Chloroflexota; class Anaerolineae; order Anaerolineales; family Villigracilaceae; genus Fen-1038. The sequence goes on along the minus strand of CAVTZR010000003.1, from coordinate 216,153 downwards.
CCGTCTCGCTCAGGGGCGGCATGCAGTCATACAGAAGCACCAAGCCAAGACACAGCCATCTGGCCTGGAACTACAAGCGAGCCTGTTTTCGAAGGTTGCCCGGGACCCGTACTTTGAGCCGCGGTCCACCGGTCTGCGATAGCCTAGGATATGATTTCAGCGAGCAAGGAGAAGGAGAATTTGAAAATGCGTAGTGAGAGAAGACCCTTCGGGCGCGGGCTGCTGGGGCTCTGCGCCGTACTAGCCTTGGTCCTGAGCGCCTGCGGTTCCTCGGCCGCCAACCCCACGCCGACCCTCAGCATCGATGCCATCTACACCGCAGCCGTTCAGACGTTCCAGGCCCAGCAGGCTACCCAGCTGGCGCTGACACCACCCACAAGTTCCCCGTCGTCGACTCCGGTTGCGACCTTGCCGCCTCCCTCACCGCTGCCGACCTTTGTCTTCGTGACCCCGACATCGGGCGGAGGCGCGAGCGCCTGCGACAATGCCACGTATGTCGCGGATGTCACCATCCCTGACGGCACAATCATGACCCCCGGCAAGACGTTCGAGAAGAAGTGGAAGCTTCTAAACGCCGGGACTTGCACTTGGAGCACCAGCTACAAAGTCGCGTTCGATAGCGGCACGCTCATGGGCGGAGCACCAAGCTTCGTGACGGTGCCCGTGCCTCCCGGCAACCAGACCGACATTTCGGTCAATCTGACGGCCCCCACCACGGCCGGGTCATACACGGGAACCTGGCGGATGCAGAACGCTGGCGGCCAGCCCTTTGGCAACTACATCACCGTCGTGATCAAGGTTGGCGCTGGCGGCGCCACAGTGACGCCTGGCCCCAGTCCCACGGCAGGCCCCAGTCCGACGGCGGGTGCCGGCCCCTTTACAATCTCGGGCAATGCCGGGGCGGCGAGCGTCACGCTCACCTACGCAGGCACTACGAGCGGCAGCATTACTTCGGACGACAACGGCGACTTTTCGATCTCCGTGCCATTGGCTTGGTCCGGAATTATCACCCCCTCCAAGGGAAAGGCGGGGAAATGGATTTTCTCGCCCGCGAACCAATCCTTCACAAATGTGACCTACGATCAGGACTTGAACTTCACAGCAACTCCTGTCACACCCGCTATTCCAGCCACCGCCACTCCGTAGTAATCGCGAGTGCCAGCGGACTCGGAAGTTGCGAGCGGCACTGAGTGCCGCTCGCAACTTCCGAGTGGCGTCGCTCAACCTTTTGCCGGAGCTGCCGATCCAAAGGCCTTGACCGTCCCTCAGTCCGGTATTACGATAATGGCCGCTTGCGGGTGTAGTTCAGTGGTAGAACGCTTGCTTCCCAAGCAGCCCGTCATGCACCCCTCCCCCACATATAGCCAGTTCACCCTCACCCGCATATTCGAGTCCAGATATGGCGGTATTCATGTCGCAAAAAACGACGGTCAAACGCTCATGGACTCTTGCCTCCCTCCCCCTCTCAGACGCATATACAGACTTCATGCTCTCCCGGCAAGCCAAACAATGCAGCCCGGCCACCCTTGAATTCTTCCGATACACGGCGGGGGCTTTCCTCGGCTGGTTGGAGGGCCAGGGGGTCACTTCCCCGGATGAGGTGAGCGCGCGCTGGGTGCGGCAATACCTGGCGCAGCTCCGCGGCGCGGATACCACGATCCACGACCACGCCAGGGCCATAAAGACTTTGCTTCGGTTCTGGAATGTAGAGGGATACTCCGGGCCGGTGACATTCGACATGCCGCGGGTGGCAAAGAAGCGCCTCCCCGTTCTGACGGCGGAGGAGGTCGGCCGCGTCCTGTCTGCGTGTAATGTCCGCGACCGCGCGCTCGTCCTGCTTATGGTGGACTCCGGTTTGAGGCGTTCGGAGGTGTGCGCGCTGAATTGGGAGGACGTGGACCTAGCGAATGGGCTTGTTCGTGTCCAGCGCGGCAAGGGCGGCAAGGCCAGGAGCGCAGTTATTGGGGTCACGACGCGGCGGGCGCTGCCGGCCTATCGGCGCACTTTGCCCAAGTTGGACGAAGCCCTGTTCCTGGCGCGGCGAGGGGCGCGTTTTACGGGAGATGGGCTCATGCAAGTCTTTCGCAGAATTTCAAAACAAGTTGGCTTTACGATAACGGCCCATGCCTTGCGCCGGACGTTCGTTATCCTTTCGCTGCGGGCCGGGATGGACGTGCTTCACCTTCAAGCCATGCTCGGCCACGCATCGCTTGATATGGTCCAGCACTACGCGCAGATGGTGGACGAGGATCTGCTGGAGGGCGCACAGGGCGCACTCCCCGATTGACAACCTCTCGCGGCTGAGATAGGAATAGTCCCGGGCCGCTATAGCGAGCCTTGCTCCGTGCGGAACTTCTCCAATGCCCTACGCAGTTCGGCCGCGCGTTCTGTTGCCTCAATCGCCCGAGCCCACTTGCCATCACTGTTGATTACCGGGTTCTCCTCGCCAGGGCTAACTGAGCGGGCGACAAAGGGCTCTACGGCATTAATTCGCCTCCACCTCGTATTCTACGGCTCGGCGATAGGCATCCTCTAGCTGCTTGCGAAGGTCCAGGGGCTTCGTAACCTTTCCTGTCGCATCCATTCTGCCACTCTCCCTTTTCTTGGAAGGCGGATCGGGCCCGAACGGCGGCGGTGTGGGGCAGATTGTGGGGGCCCAAGCTCAATAGATCGACCCGGCACGGGCTGTCGAGCCTACTCTACCAGGGCCAGGCTTCAAGCGTGGCTTCAATCAAGGGGTTTGCAGCTATCAATCTTGAAAGGTGAGGAGTCCGGCGACTAGGCTGGACCGGAAAACAAAAAAAACGGTGGCCTGAGGGGGTCAGGTCACCGTGAGCGAGCCGCTAGCTCGCTCCGGCCCATTATAGCCGCGTTCAATGGAACAGACGCATCAGTGCACGAGGCTCAGTTTCAAAAGTCAGGTCTTGCCGTCCGGCTGCTGCACCACACCAGACCACATTAAAAAAACAGCCCAAGCCGGCGCGGTGTGGGCAGATTGTGGGAGCCCGATCTCAATAGGCGGAACCGACTGGGGACCGTAGATTGTCGACTTTGACGCTTGCGAGCACAGAGTTTGGAGCTTCGTGGTACTATTGTTATGGAGTTGGTTCGAGAAGAGGGGATGATGTTCATTCCGGATGGGTGTTCCGATCCCCGGGGGATGAGAGCAGCCGCAGGTCTCACCGGAAACGGCAGCGAGGTCCTGCCTCGGCCAAGTGGGGGAAACTGTGCCCATTATGGAGGCCCCTACGTGACGGGTCGAAGCACGGACCGCTCTAGGCATCGTCTAGAGTGCTAGGAGGTCCCATGGCCGGCTACAAGATCCTTGTCATTGATGGCGATGCCCCGAGCCGCAATTTCGTCGCCAATATTCTCCGCAACGAGGGGCACACCGTCTTCATGGCTGGCTCAGGCGAGCAGGGCTTGATCGCCGCTTTCCGCGACTTTCCTCAGATGATCATCGCTGATCCGCTCTTCGAGCGATCTGCCTGGAGAGGAATTGGCGGTGCGCCTGCGCTCGGATCCTCGCACGGCACAAATCCCGCTGGTCGCGCTGAGCCACAGCGCCCGCACGACGCGCCTGCGGGCCTGGCTCGATTTTGGATTCGACGACTACTTGGTCAAATCCCCACAACTGGTGCCCTTGTTGAAGGCCTGTATTTCGGACCTGCTTGGCAGGGGAGCCCGGTTACAGAGAGAGGCAGGTCTGCTGATAGTCTTTCTGAGCGCAAAAGGCGGTTTGGGCACCTCGTCGCTTTGTGCGAACCTTGCCTCCTGCATCGCCGCAGACGAGCCCGAGCGGCGCGTAGCTGTCATGGATCTGGTCCTTCCGATGGGCTCGGTAGCCGAAATCGTGGGCTATGAAGGCAAGCAAGACCTTGCGGTCATTTCACAAATGCCTGCCAGTCAGTCGACCCCCGAGGAGCTTGCTCGCATCCTACCGCGGATTGAGCATTGGTACTTTCGTTTGCTGGCCGGGTCTCCGAACCCGGAAAGGGCCGATCGGCTCAGCTTCGCTCGCATCGGGCGCATTGTATCCTCGCTTAAGTCGGCGTACGACTACGTCGTGCTAGATCTGGGACGCTCTGTCTCCCGTATCAGCCTTCCCTTGATCGAAGCTGCAGATGTGATCGTGCTCACTTCCAGCATGGACCGCGACACTGTGAAGCTGACGAAGAATGCATGGGACTATCTTCAAGCGAGAGGGGTTCAACCTTCCTCGGTCTATCTCATCATGAATTGTACCATCCAAGTGGAAGGGTTGAGCAAAGAGGAATCCGAGAAGACGATCGGCCTGCCGATCAAGGCGGCACTGCCATATCTCGGAGGCAATTTCTCCCTGGCCAACCACTGGCACCAACCCTACTCCCTCAAGTTCCCCGGCGACGCGGCAGCGATGATTTTGAAAAGAGCAGCGCAGGAGTTGGCGGCCACCGCGAAGAGCCAGCGCGCCGGGTAGGAGCGCCGGCGTCAGGATGCAGATTTCCCACTTGTCCAGCACCGGTTGGGGCACGAGGAGACACATAGCGCCGCAGATCGCCAGGATCGCCCAAAAGAGAGCGCAGCGTGTCATGGTCTGCTTGGCGCCAGAATGAAGCCGGCCGTCAAGTGCGCACCGACAGCACTCCCCCGTTGATAACCTCGCACGGCTAAAGTAGTCCTCTTCTACCTGTTCTTAAGGAACAATTCTTTGGCCTTCTCCATCCGGGTTCGTAGCTCGTTTCGGTGGGAATCGCCGGGGCCGTGCCGTTGAGCGATGTACCGCGTCAGGACGTATACCTCTTTCGCATACTCCTTCTGCTTTCGATATATCTTGGCAAGTTCCTCGTAGTACCACGGCGCAACTCCCCACTTGTGGAAGGCAGCATCAGCCTCCGTTGCCTCGACGAGCTGCAAGAGCAACGCCTCGGCCTCCGCAAGCCGATCTTCCCGTTTCAGCTGTTTCACCTCCTCGACGTATTCGGTGAAGTGTCTTCCCGCGATGTGTCCGGGCTTGCTCTCAGTTTCCGTATGGCCCCCGTCCCCCCGTTCACTTGGCAAGCGGGCGCTTGAAGAAGTAGAGCGCAACAGTGGGGAAGTTCACTAGCCCCCAGCCTTCGCCTCCAAGTCTCGCGAACAGCGTGAATAGATTCTCCCCGCGCCCGTATTTCTGCGTGGCACCGTTCAGCGTATATTGTTTGTCGCCCATCCACCCGGGCGGCGCGGAAACAACCATGAGGTACTCCCACTTTTGCATTGCTATCTCCATTTTGCTGGACGTTCTTCATTCTCGCGGAAGAGGCAGGATAGAGTCAACAACCAGGAAACGGCCCCCGATCTGGAGGCGTTTCGATTCTCCCTTGCAGGGCGCGCACATGAAAGCCGGGCCAGTAGACTACGCCCCCCGTCAATGGACTGCTAAAGTAGAATGAAAGCGGAAGCGAGGCCACAATGGCAGCCTACGCCAAGATGTCTGAGAAAATCAAGAGGGGCGAGTATGACGACAAGGCGGGACTAGAGCTGACCGGAGCACTACGATTCTTCAATGCAATTGACGGATATATGGAGATTCGCGCTCTAACAAATGGGCAGCGGGACGCTCTCTGGCAAGAATACTTTAACCGGCAAACTGCAAGGATTGTGCGACTTCGGGGCAAGTGACTCCCGCCTGCGGTATGCCAATTCTGCGGAAAGTCGGGACATGCAAGCGCTAGCGCGTTGGCTTTATCATCTTTGTGGGGAAATCGCCAGTCGCCTGGATAATTGGCGGCATAGGTATGATCCGCCGCTGCCGCCTGTGCCGTGCCAGCTCTGCGGCGGGGCGCACCTCGAGGCATACTGCCCCGAGGCGAAACGGTTGGGCTTCTTGGATTAGGCGGCAAATTGCCCCCGATATGAAAAAGAGGAAGAAATGGACGACTGGCCGTGCATGCAGGCGGAGCGTGATCTCGCTGACGCCACAAAGAGGCTGGGCGAAGCTCATGAGAAGGTCGCGCAATTGCTCACTCAAAAACCAGTGGGAGACATGGGCCAGCTGCAAGAATGGCAGCATGATCTAGCGGAGGCGCACAGGCGCGAGACCGCCGCCAATGAAGCCTTCAAGGCAGCGAGTGATGCCCTTGAGAAATGCAAAGACGAGAACCCGCGGCCACGCCCCATGACCGAAGAACCGCCTGGTTGATTGAACGTGTTTCGTGTCTCTTGGGGCGAGGCGCTTAGTCCCCGCGCGTGCGCGGCCAGCGTACCGCTTCCGCGTCCAGCCAGGGAAGCACAGCCACCGGCAAAGCCACGGGTCTCAGGTTCAGATTCGCCCCCTCACCCGCTGAGTTTCTCCCGTGGGGATCGCCATGCAATCGCGGCGCTTGCAACGCCACGGGGTTGGCGCGACAATGTGCTGATAGTCGGGAAGGATCGAAGCATGTCCGTGTGGCATGGCACTGACGCAAGGATCCTAGACGGGGGTTCCTTCTACTGCCCGAAGTGCAAGGCCCCTGCTGAATATCGGCAAGTGGGCCTGGAGCAGGCAGGTTGGATTGACATCTGGCTCTGGACAGTAAACAAACATAAATCCGAGCGGGTTACCGAGTACGTGGAATGTAGCGTCTGCGAGTGCAGATTTGAGGCAAGCATATTGCGCCCAGACACCCAGAAGTTACTCCGGCTTGTGGCTGAGGTTGTGGTGCTTTGCCGTCGAGGAATCCCATACGATGCGATTTGGGCGCGGATATCGAAGCTCTGCGGAAGTGAGTACATCGCAGATCGTGCTCTGCAAATCGCGCTCAGCCAGTGACACGGAAAGAGATCGCCTACCACGCGGCACTCGGCTTGATAGTGCCACTGGGCGAGGCATCTATCATCGTTGGTCAGGCCCTGTACGATCTTGCCGATCTTGCCATTGCGATGGCTCGCCGGCGGGAGGCCAAATATGCCGGTTCTACTTTGGACAATCGTTTGCGAAGAACTGCAAGATCTCGGCGAGACGATTTCGCTAAGGCACGTGTTTTGCCGGGTCGGAGCCAAATCCTTCCCGGCGAAGGTCGAGAAGTTCTCGGTTGTCTCGGCTTTTGATGGAGAGCTAGGGGAAGAGTTCGACTATAGGGTCAACGTCCAAACACCCACGGGGAAACTGTACGGCCCGTCGATGGAGACTATGCGCCTTGTCATGCGCAGAGTCCCGGAGATAGCAAGCGCCGATTTTGACGACTTAGTGTTCTTCGAGTACGGCGTCTATATCCTGGAAATCGAAATCAATGGCAATCCGACACACCTCGTGAATTTCAAAATCACGAAATAGGCGGGCCACCTCAATCCTTCTTTATCGCACTCTGGCTATGAATACTCGAGTGCCCCTGGTGCGGAAATCCAATAGAGCGCTGTTCTTCATCCCGCTTGTTGCTCTCGCTGTGCTCTGCCTTCTGCTCCTGTTAGTCTACTCGCTCGGGAGTCTCAATTGGTCCGAGCCACGCCCAAGTCGCCAAGCAAGCGCCATTCGAACCAATGCCGTGATGACAGTCGTAGCCCAATTCACGCAAACCGGAGAAATGCAGTTGGCGTCCGCCACCAGAACAGAAAACGCCCACGCCCTTGAGACAATCGCTTGGATACCGACCTGGACGCCTCGGGCGATGCCCAATACAACGGAGACGATGCAAGCACTACTTTTCGCACCGCATGAGGATGGTGTCTATCTAGTCGGCGTGGACATCGGCGCCGGCGTGTGGCGATCGACGCCCGGCTACTCAATCTGCTATTGGGAGACGACGACCCGAAACGGAGACATCGTCGCGAAGGACCTCGGCCCATCTGGTGGGACGGTCAGTGTGGTTAGCCAGGTTTTCCAGGTCAGGCTGGAACGCTGTGGAACGTGGATCTATGTAGGTCCACCGTAGTTCGTGGCCGGCTCCCCGGAGCTATTTTTTCAGTTCACTCAAACGGTAAGTCGGGCTATGTGCCTCGTGGGCCTGCAATATAGCCCCTGAGATATTCGGCAACGTTCTGCTCCGGGGGATTCACGTCTCGGCCGCTATGTGCATCCGAGTACCCGCGTAGCCAGGCCTCGCCCGCGCTGTCATTCGCAACGCACAAAGGGTCAATCGGTTCGTGTTCGTAGTCTGTCATGCGCTCTCCTTGCGTTGCGATCCATGGCTAAAAAGTGACCGCACACCAACGCAAAGGCAGTGTCCCTCCCGTTCGCTGCGGGCTGGCCCCAGGCGCAAACGGCGGGCCAATGTGGACAGATTCAGTGTGCTTAAGTTAAGAACAGTTATGTTGATCATTTACCCGTAGATTTCGCCACTTGCCCGCCAAGCAAGATTGAGATTGACCGGCCCCCCACATATACACAGATCCCGAGCCCAGCCGCCTATCCGAGTCCAGATATGGCGGTTTTCGTGCCACCGAAAACGACGCTCAAACGCTCATGGACTCTGCCTCCCTTGCTCTTTCAGACGCATATACAGACTTCATCCTCAGCCGGCAGGCCAGACAATGCAGCCCGGCCACGCTCTAGTTCTATCGCTACACCGCCGGGGTGTTCCTCGCCTGGCTGGAGGCCCAGGGCGTGACAATGCCGGCCGAGGTGAGCGCGCGTTGGGTCCGGCAATACCTGGCACAGCTCACCGGCGCTGATACTACGGCCCATGATCACGCGTGGGCGATAAAGACGCTGCTCCGCTCTTGGCACTCGGAAGGGTACGCTCCAGCCCTCATCACTTTTGACATGCCGCGCGTGGCACAAAAGCGCCTCCCTGTACTGACGGCGGAGGAAGTCGGCCGCGTCCTGGCCGTCTGCGGCGTGAGGGATCGGGCGCTGGTCCTGCTCATGGTCGACTCCGGGCTGAGCCGCGCGGAGGTCTGTGCCCTGAATTGGGAGGACGTAGATATCGCCAGCGGACTTATCCGGGTCAGGCGGAGGAAGGGTGGCAAGGCTCGGAGCGCGGTGATCGGTGTCACGTCGCGGCGCGCCCTGGTTGCCTATCGGCGGACGCTCCAGGTCAGATCGGACGCCGGCCCACTATTCCTTGCACGTCGCGGAGCGCGGTTCACAGGCGCCGGGCTCATGCAAGTATTCCGCCGGCTATCAGAACGATCGGGGATCCTCGTAACGGCCCACGCGCTGCGCCGGACGTTCGTTGTGCTATCGCTCCGGGCTGGCATGGACGTGCTGCACCTTCAGGCCATGCTCGGACATGCCTCGCTCGATATGGTTCAGCATTATGCCCAGATGATTGATGATGACCTGCTCGGGGCACACAAGGCGCATTCACCCATCGACAACCTTGAACGTCTGCAATGAATTGGGGCTCGGGGCGGCATCATTGACGAATCAATGCCGGCCGGCACCACGGTCCCTGATCCCGGACGTTCCCTCTCGAGGAGTCCCTTTCTCGCGTTCGCAGGCCAGGACATCCGCACGATTTCGAGCAAAAAGCCAACAAGGCCGATTAGCACTATACTGTATGAGGGCCTGCGCAGAGACTTTGGGCCAAGTGCATTTATGAGTGGCATGAGGTTCATTAATTGCCCCAAGAGCTGTTTAGGAGGTAGTGTCAGATGAGAGCCTCTACTGCCCAAAACCTATTAATCGCAATCCTGGCGGCAATCGCTGGCGTGCTTCTAGGTCTGGTGTTATACGCAGTCGCCCCGAGCGCATTCACGTTTCTGGCACCCAACGCTCCGGCTCAGGTGCCTCAATCCCCCGGAATGACCTCGGCTCCGCAGAATCCCAACCTCCCTGGCGGCGTCTATCCGAGCAATACGACAGGACCGGTCGCGCCGAGCCATGCCTGTCCACCTTGCACGCTTGTAGTCGACAGCTGGCGGTTTGAGCTTCAAGAGATCCACTCCGACCCGAGCACAGACCCGTCGGAACGAATTGTCGTTCTTGTCGGCACCATACAGAACAACGGCACGACGCCTGACCTATTCACGCCTAGCTACGTTCTTCTGCTTCGGGATTTTGAAGGAACGACGTACAAATCAGACGACGCTACCACCCACGCCGCCCAGGCAAGATACAGAACGGCGTATGCGGGCGCTGGCAAGTTGAATCCGGGCGAGCACGCCTACGTGGCGTACGCCTACGTTGTGGTGGCTGGCGCGGCTGATTTCCTCATTGTTCCTGGCGCTATGGTGGCAAGCTGGGGAGGAAATGGCACTTTCAGTCTCCCCTAGATAAGCCTCGCTTGGCAGGCGCCGCGGCAGCCGCCGCTTCCACGTCACGGCCCACGCGGCAGATGGTAGATGACGACCTGCTGGATGCGCACCGCGTGCACTCCCCCATTGATAACCTCTCGCGGTTGAAGTGACCCAGATTTCAGACCGGGTAACGGCAAAGCGGGACGCTCGCTATGCAATTAGCGCGGTCTACATATCTTGCTGAAACGCAGTTGCCTCGGATTGGGCACAGGCATGGCGGAAGACTTGCCATTGAATTGTTCCCCTTTTTGGGGGCTTCTCCCCAGAAAACAATCTGACGATGTTTATCATTGAGCCTACCAATGTTATTCCACCTATCATCCTGTCCCACTGTTTGGCACTTTGTAGACCCTTCCACATGCGCACATAGTCTGGGATCTCAAATATGTCGTAATTTGCTCTATGGCCCCATTTGGCAGCCTTGACCACAATATACGCAATAGCCGTAAGCCACTCATCGTCGGATGGAAAGCACTGATCATCCTCTTCAATTCCCAAGAGACTCTTCGCAAGCTTATGCCAATCTCCCAAAGAGTTCTGGAGCTTCGGATTCCCAGAGAACTTCTACCAGAAAGCGTATTGCTTCGGCCCACCATACCGTAGTGTATGCGTATTCTCGTCAAAATCCTTCATCTCAATGCTTCCTATGATCTTTGCAATAACCGCCGGCCGCCGATCAACCCCAAGCGGATAGTTCTGCCGCGTCTTGGTGTCTATTTGCCTCAGGGCTTCGAAAAGCTGACCATACTTCTCCCGGATTGACTTTATGTGCCCCCCTTCTCGTTGAGGTCCTGTTGGTGGGGGTAGGTCCTGGCCGCAATAACGGCAGACGATAGCCTCATCTTGTACTTGCTCAGCGCAATATGGGCATTTTTTCAAGACACCCTCCTGTGACCTCGTTTCAACAAGAACAGTGTAGCTCTCGCAATCCGCGAACGCAGGCATCGTTTGTCATATTCAGACCCGATTTCCGACTTCGCGGGATATGGAAGGACCGGAACGGCTGCTCGCTAGCAACCGCTTCCCCTCTTCTATCCGCGGACCGAGCGCACAGCCCGATTGATAATCTGTCGCGGCTTCGACAATAAGCCAAACAATGTCAGCCTCCAACCTCCCAGAGCAGGCCGCCGCGCCTAACGGAACGAAACCAATGGCGTCTTGAGAATGGCATTTGCGTCCTTTTATTTGCACTCCGAGCTTAGCCCGAGGCATCCGCCCCATATCCAGCCTGTAGGACCGGCTTCGGGGGTTCCCATTGCCTTGTTGAAAAAGTCCGTACCAACATGGCACCAGCCCGCGATTGCATACGTCAGCCCGTTGAGTTCCACATTCTCCGGGTAACATGTAGCGGTGATTTGCCGCCCTTCCGGTAGATAACTCAGCACGGTGGACGAAAAGTTTGGGTATTGCCTGACTTTGACTTGAGGAGCAAACGTCACATATGACCCTGGCGTTGGCAGCGGAAGAGGTGTGTCGCTCGGATGTTCCGCTGCGGAGGTAGCCTCGGGCTGGCCAGTGGCAACAAGTGGCGAAAAGCCTTTGGGGGGTGGGGTTGTCGGCGCGGTCAGCGAAGAACAGCCCGCAAGAAGGGTAATGGATACCTGAATTGCCATCCTTAGGAATGCGTTCATACCCACTCCTCTCTGGGTTCCAGTTTACCCCTCCCAATGCGGCGTAGGTAGGACAGATGCAGCTCGGAAAAATCAATCCCCGATAGCGGAATGAAGTCGCTGACGGTCGTTTCGAGGTCGAGCGCCAGGTTGAGATACTTCTGCGTCGTGGCTACGTTCGCATGGCCCAAGAGCACGCTGATTTGCGTGATTGACACGCCGGCATCGTACCCGAGCTGGGCATAGGTTCGGCGGAGATCGTGGGGGGCCAGGTCCGGCATGTCAATCATGCGCCCGTACTTGCGGACCGTCTCAAAGAGCGCGACGGCGCTCATGCTCTTTGCCAGCACCTTTTTCCGCCCTAGCGCGGGGCAATCCGATCGACGGATTTCGCGTGAATCAATTCCTTCCATTTCCGCAGATTGGCGCCCAGGAGGGGCTTGATAGGAATTACGCGGGACTTCTCGCCCTTGCCTTTGACCTCGAGAATGTCTCGCATCCTGCCGCGTTTCGTCGACTGCGTTTTGAGCGCCTCAAATGTCAGGCCGGCGAGTTCCTCGCGCCGCAATCCAGCACCCAGGAGCAAGCCCAGGACGATCCAATCACGCCAGCCCTCCAGGTTGTCATCGTAGAGCGTGCCGGGGAGGGCGGTGATCTGCTTGACTTGCGCCTGGCTCAGCCACGCGTGCGCCTTCGTGCCGGCCTGCGTGTGGACTTCCACGGCGTCACGGATCGCCTCTAGCCGCATGAGCGCGGCCTGAGTTTCTGCCAGACTGCCGGGCGTGACGTTCGCCTTGAGATCCTTCTCAAAGTCTGCGGTGAGAAGCCGGAGCGCGGCCTTGAAAAATGATCGGCTCGAGCTCTTGAGGCCGGCGCCGTAAGCAATCAGCGCGGCCCGATCGGTCAGGCTCGCGCCTGTGGCTAGATACTTGTCAATCTCACGGCTGTACTTGTACTTCGTTCGCTCGCCCAGATTCGAGCGCTCGATCGCCTTCAGGTCAATGCCAGCTTTCCGGGCCGCCACAATCGGCGTTTGGGAGTCTTTTTTCATGGCCTTACCGCGCCTTTCCATGCCTTCGTATATGTCTCTTCCCGCCTTTTCCTCGTGCCACTCTCACAAGTCCGCTTGATATGTCCAGGTCGCCCCAGTTGAGCGCGCACGCCTCCGCCTGCCTCAGCCCCGAATCCACCATAAGTAGAATCAATGCTCGGTCCCGGATGTTACAGGCGGCCAGGACGCGGCTCACTTCCTCGGCGGTCAAAGAGGGCAGGCGCTTTTGCTCAATGCGTGGCATGGCAAACTTGACCGGCGCGGGCATGTAATTCTCGGCGTGCCAAAATCCTAGAAGGGTTCGGATAGCGCGAGCGAACGCGTTGACGGTGGAGTCGCTCTTGCCCTCCACGCTCACAAGGAAGGCGCGAACGTGCCGAGCCTCTACGTCTGCGGGCGAGGTGACCCCCTGCTGCTCTAGCCACGTGAGGAAGCGGCCCAAGGTGTAGCCGTAGAATGCCAGGGTGCTTTGTGTAACTCGCATCGCCTGACGCGACAAAATGAACTCGGTATACGCGTCTCGGAGGGCAACGGAAGCTAAATTCCAAGTCCGCGAGGCAGTTGCTCTATTTCGGGTTGTGACCTTTTTGGGAGACACGAAACCGCCATTTCTGGCGGCTATTTGCGGGAGAAATTCATCCCCAGCGCCCCTGGCGGGATTCGAACCCACAACCTCCTGCTTAGAAGGCAGTTGCTCTGTCCGTTGAGCTACAGGGGCAGTACGCGGGAGCTTGTAGCTTCGAATCCCGCCGTGGGCGCTTCGCCCGGACGCGAGGGAAGATTCCATCCGCATTATTCCCAGAAGGGGGAGAACCGTCAAGAGGCGTACATTACCCCTTCGTGTAGGACGCGTTTATTAAGGTTGTTGTTGCGCTAAAACACCTGTTCTACGACGTGGGAGGTGGTATAATAAACTTGAATAGAGGAATGGCCGCGACAACGGCCCCCCAAGGCAGAAGCGCGCACGACAAACTACACTTGATCCTCACTAGACGGATACCCCGAAAAGCGGCGCGCTGAAGTAGGAAAGACGCAGGACCAGAGAACACTTAGACCCAACTCGCTGATTCCCAGCAACGAACGAGACACAGAACGGATGTGCTGCCCGACCTATGCACGTCCGTTTTTCGCGCCTCCAATTCTGGCATTGATGCCAAAAATAGAAACCGCCCCGGTGTTCGTAGCACCGGAGCGGCAGAACGAGAAAACCTCTCCTCTTAGTGAAGGCGGCTTCTCTTGTTGAATCCTACTCCCGTTTCTCCCGCCGCGCCACCCCAATTTGTCGCCATTTCACCGAGCACGGGCATAGCCGCCTGGAACTACAAGGGCGGCGCTTCGGCGTGGAAGCTGTGGGTATTGACTCGCGCCCTCGACGTGGAGAGGAAGAATTACTGCCGGCTGGCACAGATCCGTGAAGCCCTGGATCAGGTGGGCGTTTCGGAGCGGACATACTTCTACTGGTTGAGGGACGCGCAGAAGTACGGACTTATCCGCATAGCCCATGACAACGCGTACTACATGGCGGAGCACAAAGTAGCCCGCGTTTTCCATGCCCACCCGGACGAGCGGAAGGCCGAGATCGAGCTGCAGCCCCTTTTCAAAAAGGGTTGGAAGTTGGAGGTTTGGGCCGGGTACATCAAAGGCAACCACGACGGGCAGAAGATCAGCCGGAAGAAGTTGTGCCGGCTCTCCGGGGTAAGCGCTTCGAGACAGCGCAGGATAGACAGACTAATCACCCGTCAAAGGAACATCGCCATAACGGAGCACGGGGCCGACCGCCTCCCGGCATATCGGGATTTCACCCGGAAGGCCGCCCCGTTCGTTTTCAAAGACAAGGGCCGGGGAGATCGCGTCGCGTACCACCTCCCCGCCAAGGTCCAAGTGTCTGATACGGTCGCAAGGGTTGGAACTGTCCCCAGGTTTCACTACACGGCTCGCCACAATTCCCGCACTCTTTCTTTTTCCGAACAGCGACGGGCTGATGGTGGACATGAAATCTGGAGACTGTTCTATGAGAAGGAACCGAACCGACTATTTCAGGGCGCGGCAAGGCTGGCCGACCCGGACGAGGTTTTTGTCCGGCGAGGTCACAGGTCCGGGGTGCAAATATCGGACGCGGTTACTGCAAAAAGGTAACACTATTAATCCCGTGGTTGCGCGTGGGGTTCGAATTGTGGGCATGGAGGCAGCATGAGCATGGTAGCCACAGGCAGAGATCTTTTCACGCGAAAAGAATGTCGGGGTGGCGGTAGACGACGCGCTGTTAGTCCGGGCGTTTCGGTCGAGCGGCCGGCGGACGTGATCGTCTACCGTGAAGCGGGGAGGATCTTCGGCAACTATGCCAGGGGGCCGGAGTCTGACTGCGGATTTAGCGGCGCGCCTGTGCGTGTCCGTGGAGAGTATCGGGAACTGGGCTAAGGCCGGGTGGCTGAGGGAAGAGTGCCGGGGGTTGAAGTACACGGACGAAACGGGCAAGGAATGGACGTTCTATGACCTGCGGCAAGCCCTCACCCTCTCCTACTTCCAGATCGCCGGGAGAGCACTACACCGCGAGGCGTTCGGGCCGGATGACATCATGGAATGGTTGGGGATCGCCGCCACTGAGGGGAAGTCCGCCGAATGGCTCGCGGCTCAACCTTGGCGACGGAGGAGAACCTATTTCAAAAGAGATTGGAAAAGTTGTGCAAGACCGGAGACTCCTAAGGAATGGAGCGCCGGGAAGAACCGGGCGGTTAGAACCTGGCTGAGTGCTGGCCGGGAACTTGTAGAAGGGAGCACAGAATGAGTGGACCAAATACAGCCCGTTGGCGCGATGCGATTATCCGACGCCTCCACGAGAAGCCGGACGGCTTTTGGCTGAACGAGGTCTTGGGCGTTACCCACACCTGGTCGGAGTACGTCGCGTTGCACACAACGGCAGGAGTTCCTCAAAGCCGATGGTCGTATCAAGGCAACTGTGAAACACGAACGGAGGACGGGAGATAAG
The DNA here is from genome assembly GCA_963739265.1 of uncultured Chloroflexia bacterium. Lineage (GTDB taxonomy): Bacteria > Chloroflexota > Anaerolineae > Anaerolineales > Villigracilaceae > Fen-1038. The sequence goes on along the minus strand of CAVTZR010000003.1, from coordinate 200,330 downwards.
ACCTGGATCAGCAAGGGCCGTCGCAAGTTGCCGGAGTTGGCGCCGGAGAAGTACCTGACCGTCCGCGTAAAGCTGGACGAAGTGCGCGTGGCCGCAGAGGAGCGGACGTGATGACGGACGTTGTGAGGAAGGCGAAGGGGGCGAGTCCTCCGCCCGAATATGGCAAGGGCATCTCGACACTCTTCAGTGTGATTGAGGAAGAGCTTGGCAACTTGTCTCCCGTCGAACGGGAAATGGTAAACGAGACGATTACATGACGGCGCCCGCGTTCTTAGTCGCATCTGTGTGATGCGCATCGAGAAGTTGCGGGCACTTAGTAGCAGGGAGGGCATCAAACAATGATCACCGAGATTATGGACAAGATCGCAAAGGCCGCAAACCTGGACGTGGCTCAGACCGATGAGTTGCTTTTGTGGTTCCAGAAGGCAATACGTCACACAGCCCATCCCTGACTTTAAGTCATCTCTCAGACGACCTGGGCCGCATCACCGCCGGCGAGATGGCCGTAGGAACACCCCCACCGAGATCGTCCGGTGAGGGGACTGGCCTTTGGTTCGACAAGACCGGGCTCTATGGCCTCAACGACAGCGTGAAAGAAGCAACCCTCGAGGCCACTACCGGGAAGATTACCGCGGGCGCGGGAAAGGTTCGTCTGGGGCAGGCCGGGATTTTGGTTTTCAGCGCCGGAACCGTGGTTTTGAACAGGACACTCGACGACGGGACTACCCGTACACTGAGTGACGACACGACCAGAACTATTCATGACGAGTTGGGCGTCCCGACGGGATTGATTGAACCGGATGGCGACGTATCCTTCGGCTCGAACCTCTCCACGCCGGCAACAACGGGGTTCCAGATCTTCTCCAACGCACAGAACTACAACGGGGAGGCAATGGGCGCGGGGGACATGTTGCTAGGCGACAATTCGGCGAACAAACCGAACATCTTGTGGGATGCGTCTGTGCCTGGTTTTCTTTTTAGGCAGGGAACTGTGGTGATGAACTACATGTCCGCATTGGCCCTCATCCAGGCCGGCGCAAAGGCGAGTCGGCTCTCCGGTTCCCCGCAAACCATAGCCGCGTCCGTGGATACCCCCATTCAATTCAACGAAGAAACTTACGACGACGAAATCTATATCAATCTAGGCTCGGACAGCACCAAAATCACGATACCTGCTAACTACGGCGGTCGATACACGGTGGGGTTCTACACAAACATTCTGGAGGCCACGGGCACTACCGGACGATCCTTCGCGGCCTGGGTGCGTTACAACGAAGCGAGTACGGTGTGTGCCGCCCAGTTATTCCCGGTGGCCGGGAACTCCGCCCCGATGAGTAGCCAGGACGATTATGTTTTGAATGCGGGAGACTACCTGAAACTACACTATGAACATAACGACTCTGTGTCGCACACCGTTTTCGGCAACATGTGGATAAGGAGAGTCGAGATGAGCCGCGCGGTTCCTGTTATTTGCGTTCCTATTATTGAGCCTCTCGCCGTTGCCGTTCCCAGTTGCCGCAATTCATGCGAAGACTGCTGTCAGGCCAACCCCGACCTACGCGGAACTTCAGACATTCCTGGCGGATGACGGCCTGAATTTTCCTTCGTATTCCGAGTTGTACAACTGCAAGAATTTCGTCTTCGATTTACTGGAGCGTGCGGCGGACCACGGCGTAGCGGGTTGGCCGATTGAAATTTCGATGACCAGGGGAAAGCATCTGATTGCGGCCTTGCTCACCTCGGACAAGGGCATGGTTTGGGTGGAGGCTGTAACGGATGGAGAGTATGAACTGCCCGAAGTGGGCAAAACCCCCTGCAGCTCGTCTTGGTGCTGGGACGCCACAATAACGCGGGTCGCAGTCTGGTAAGTCACATTTGAGAAACGCAAGGAGGAAAAAGGAGAGCAGATGTTACGACAATTCGACATTGGGAACGAAAAAGGTGAACCGTTGACACTCAGACACATAGGAGACGACATGAGCGAAAATCTGCAAGACATTCTAGATGGCGTGAACTCCGATCCCGTGCTTAAGACTCGGCTCGAGCAAGCAGCGCTGAAAGGAATCGCGGCCGAGGTTGTCCGCGTCAAAGCGGAGCGAAGCGGACAGCCGAGCAAACCCGTTGAGGATCCAACCGCCGGCCTCACCGAGGAAGAGAAGCAAGAGTATGCCAAAGCTCCGGCGCAGGCCATGGAGCGCATCAAGCAGAAGCGCGTCGAGACAAATCAGGCGGCGATGACGGTTGAGTACAAGAAGGAAATGTATGCCCACCAAGGCAAGCCGTGGGAACTCCGCCGAATCAAAGAGCGGTACCGCGGCATGGGCCTGCTTGTGGACCGCGTCGTATTCTAGGAGCGGACATGGACGCACCTTGGTATGTACCTAATCCTGTCCCCGGCCACCTCCCGTACACACTCGGAAAGACCGAAGACCGCCGATCGTTACGCGGCGACTTTCCGAGAGTTGGGTTATGCCCCGGAGTGGCGGTGGAGAATATCGCTGGTTGTCGCCAGCCCTGGCCGATGACCTCATGGCCGCGGGCTTCCAACTCGTGCCGTACTATCATCCGAACGATGCCGGGAACGAATCTCCCCGGGACTACGATCGAAAGGAGGGGCAATGACTGAAGAACTAGTGACCTACATGGCTACTGAAACCATGACGGGCGGAGATCTTCGGGAGGAGTTTCTGGGACTCGGTTATAGACCTGAATGGTCCAAATACGAGATAAGGACTATCCCCCCGTCACTGGCAAAGAGGGCGATGAACGGCGGGGCGAAACTCACGACGGACATTCCGGGAGACCTCCCATACCAGCCATACCAGGCGGGGTTTGAGAGCCTCAACCGCGTTTGGGTTCAGACCCAGGAGGAACGGAGGGCAATCCAACGCGCCGACAACGAAAGACATCAAGCCCGACTTGAGGCCGCGCCGCGGATACGAAAGCTGGTGAAGAAACATGCGCCAGACCTGGCGTCTATGGTCGAGCCGTACCTGGTGCAAATGCAACGCCAGCTCGAGCGAGAGTGAGGAGCAAATGGCAGATCCAAAGACTTACGATCTTGCGGAAGTCCTAGAAGACGGACGGCCCCGCTACCGCAAACTGGCGAACGGCTCGATTTTCGACAACCTGGTTAGGCACATCGTAGCCGGCGCGCAAATGACCTCCGAGCAAGCGAGGGAATTGCAGGGCCGGAGGGTTGAAGTCGGGAGGCAGGCGGCATTAGAGGGAATGACCCGCGGCATGGGCCTGCCACTTGAGAAGGCGGGAAGCGGCGAGGAATGGAAGGCGGTGGTCGAAGCCTTCACTGCCCAATTCAAAGGGAGCAAGAACTTACGCGGGATGGCCGAGAGCTTCGAGAAGTTGGGCCGCGCAACGGGATACTTAGCGCCCCCCGGCGAAGATAGGACCGTTTTACAGGCCGTCGTTGGGAGTGTCCTGACCCTCTTCGACCGGCTCGAAAAGCGCGATGTGATTGACGGGGAGGTGACAGATGCTCACTGAGGTTCAGGCTGAAGCCGTCCGCGGATATTCAGACAAGCTCTACAAGATCGAGATCGCCGCCGGGGACATAACGAACCTGGCAATTCAAGCCGAGTTCCTGGTCCGGGTTGTCGAGCTGCACCCCGACGCGTGGAAGACATGGAAAGCGGACGCGGAGAGTTATGGGTACCTGAAAGCCGAACTTGCCAAAGCTGGAACGGAAGGAACCGCGGCGTCTATCGTCCGTAGAATGGCGGACAACATCCTGACGAGGGACGGCCGCTACCGGCTCGTCATGCAGGCGGTTTGCCTTGACCACTATCCCGAGGAATACGAACAGCGCTTCGAGGCGTGGCTTCACGCCATGCAACACCCACTGGCGTAACCCGAGAGGGAGCGCGGGATTGCGAAAAAATCCGTGAGAGATGGGACCCACAAAGCCAAACAACGACAAACACCAACGCCCCCCGCCCCCATCGCTTTTCTGTCTCTGCTTCTGCTGTCTTGTTCTGTCTGAATTGGAGCAGAGAGTCTATCTCCCCACCTTGCCCCTAGTGCTCCCCTACGATAGTCTAGGGGCCGGCGGAGCGGGTGGTCCGGGCCGGCCCTGAATGTGGCGCATAGGCGAGCTATACCACCTCAGATCGTGCCATTTCCGGGAGGCGGAAAACGCAGATACCTACCCTGCAACGCACTGACGCCCAGGATGAGCCAACAGGTCAAAGAGTGAGCTTCCCGTTGAAATTCACCTTGCTTTTTGGGCATGGGAACTAGGCACAACGCTTGAGTTGATAAAGAATTAACTGAACCATGAACGCACAAGCCCAAAACGCCCCATCCCGGTCTTGGATTGTCATCACGTGATGATATTTGCCGCCCAACACGAAGGGGCGGGACGCTGCTTTTGCACTTGAATGCGGTCACCCCACAGCCGTATTTCGCAGCGTTCCGGCAACCCACTTGCAGCGCAACCGACCAGCGTTGCCCAGCTGCCACCCTGCCCCTTATGTCCTGGGTGCTATTCAAGGCCAAGAGGATCGAGGCTCCCCACAATGAGGGCATTGGCCCTCTTACGCTGATGGTGATTTCCTGCATGCAGCAGGGTTTGGAGGACCGATGTATGAGCGTGAACAAGTAGAGCCCTTGCGCCTGGTGAATGACGATGCCGGCGCGTCCTGGGCTGCGAGGATACTCGGATGCCTATGCGGGCCGGGATGTGAAGCCGTCAGAGCAGTACGTCATCGAGTATCTTAGAGGCTACATCGCAGGCTTGGAAGCCCGCTCTAGGTAGTCCGGGTAGTCATCTGGGTAATCTAGGGCAGATGGTCTACTCTTCATTCCGCGATGATTTTGCCCTTCTCACGAGCAAGTCGATTGCCACCCGGCAAACGGCGATTGTCTCGTGGCACAAAGTCACGACGAATGTCACCCCGAATTCGTGACATTCTACACTCGCCCCCTGGGAACATGTTTCCCCGTACAATGGGGTTGAAAGCGGATCCGGCCGAAGCGCAAACTCCGACCGGACCCTGACCCACACCGTGTGGAAGCACGGCGAAGGCTGCGTCAAGTATAAGCCCCGCCGCGTACTGGCGGGGCGATTTGTTTCTCCCCGCGGTGAGGAGAACATGGCTACACCGACGAACCTAAAGCAGTTGAAAGCGCTCGAGGCTACGATAGCCGCCGAGAACCGCAAGGAAGCCGATCGAACTCGTGGACGAACTCGCGGCCGTCATCTCGCGGAATAACCGACTGGCCGCCGAGATCGCAGGCCGCTGGGCGAAGGCGCACCGGTATGTCTTCTACCCGAAGGCGAAGGCCGATGCGGAAGCTCTCCGCAAATATCCCGAGGCCAAGCGCTTGTTGGCGAAGGCGGGCGCATGAAGATCACCGAAATCAGACCGAACGATTGGAACCCGAACCGGATGACGAAGGAGGAGTTTGCCGAGTATGTGGAGGAGGTGAAACACCTCGGCAAACTTCCAAAGCCTCTGGTGCTCCGCGCGACGAGGGCGCCTATCAGATCGTGGACGGCGAGCACGCTTACCGCGCCCTGGTCGAACTCGAATACACCGAGATCCCGGATGACTGGTGCGTGATCGAGCAGTACGACGACTTCGAGGCCATGCGCCAGACCTACAAGCGCAATCAGCATGGCACCCACGACCCCCTGAAACAAGGCCTACTCTTCAAGCGGATGATGGCCGAGCGCGGCCTCTCCCAGCGGGCCTTAGCCGAGGAAATGGAGATCTCCGAGGGCACCGTGCGTAACAGTTACGCATACGTGGAGGCGGCAGAGCTGCGTAACAGTTGCGCAGACTACGCCGACTGGCAGCGGGATGAGCTCATCGAGGACATCTCGCATCTGACCGTGAGGCAAGTCAAAGCACTCAACTCACTCCCCAGGGAGTTGGCTGACCTGTGGATGTTGAAAGGCGGCACAGGGGATCTGCCTGACCCGTACCGCAAGTATGACGCCCAGCTCTGCAAGCTGATCCCCGCGATGCGTGCCAAGACCTGCAGGGCGGCGATTGAAAAGATGCGGGACATCGGGGAATCCGTGCGGCTCTGGGGCTACTACCAGAAGGTCTGGGGCAAGCACGGCGAGGAACGAAGATGGACCGGCGGCCTAAAGTTGGACACCGAGCAGGCACTACCGTATCTGAAACTGTGCCTTGAGTCGCGATGGGAGAAGACTTTTGCGAGGTCGTATTGGATGCGAGACGTTCTGAAGGGAATCAGCCGCCCGGACGGCGAAGGCGCAAAAATCGTTATGCCACTGGAAACATTCGAGGCGTGGATAGACTACCCCGACCCGATGGGTTTTGGCGAACTCCGCAATAAACTGAGGGACGCAACGATAGAGATCGAACCCTACAAGGGGAAGAGTCTTTGGCAAGATCAACTCCAAGCCTACGCGCCCGCGATCATCCGCGATAGCGGCCTCCCGAAAGACACGGCCTACAAACTGTGGCAAGGCCTGAAGACCTACGAGGAGGACAATGTAAAGAAACCAGTACTTGATGAGGCTCTACGGCGCGCCCTGGCGGTCTTGCAAAACGAGAAGGACATCGAGCCTGATGTTGTGCTCGGTGTTGCCGTTCGGGATCTGACCGGAGAGGGCGAGACAGAGGAGGCGCTAAGTTCGTTCGGAACCAAAGTCGAGATGCTAGCCACGATTGACCTGCCCCCCAAAAGCTGATCCAACGTAAGAGTTAGGATTGGAGAATGGAGACAGGTCAAAATGCCCAGAAAGTACTTTTCCACTGAACAGATCATCAGCAAATTGAGGGAAGCAGAAGTACTGCTTAGTCAGGGGAAAACGGCCGTGGAAGTAAGTCGTTCGCTCAACATCAGCGAACAAACGTATTATCGTTGGCGGAAAGAATACGGGGGAATGGGAACGGATCAGGCTCACCGGCTGAAGGAACTGGAGAAAGAGAATGCCCGGCTAAAGCAGCTAGTGGCCGAACTCTCCCTGGATAAGGCCATCCTGAAGGAAACCGTTCGGGGAAACTTCTAAGCCCGGACAGACGCAGACAAGCCGTGCAGCGAGCTCAGGAAGTCTTCGATGTTTCGGAGCGGCGTGTGTGCCGGGCCTTGGGACAACCCCGATCCACCCAAAGGTACGTGGGCAGGACGCCGAGCGATGAAGAGCCGCTCACTCTGCGCATGGTTGAAATGGCTAACCAGTATGGTCGCTATGGTTACCGACGGATCACGGCGATGTTGCAAGCCGAAGGCTGGATAATCAACCACAAGCGGGTAGAACGCCTGTGGCGACGAGAAGGGCTGAAAGTACCCGCCAGACAGCCTAAACGCGGTCGATTATGGCTGAACGACGGGTCCTGCATGCGACTGAGGCCCGAGTTTCCCGGGCATGTTTGGAGTTATGACTTCATGTTGGAACGAACCCAAGATGGACGGCCTTTTCGGATTCTGAATGTGATTGATGAGTACACGCGCGAGTGCTTGGCGGTGCGAGTTCGCAGGCGCCTGGATCATGAAGGTGTCCAGGATTGTCTGACAGAGTTGTTTTGTACTAGAGGTGTGCCTGCGCACCTACGATCAGATAACGGGCCGGAGTTCATAGCCCGAATACTGCGTCGATGGTTAGACAAACTGAACGTCAAGCCGTTATTTATCGAGCCAGGCAGTCCCTGGGAAAATGGCTACATCGAGTCGTTCAATGGCAAGATGCGGGACGAACTACTCAACGGCGAGATCTTTTACACTCTGAAAGAGGCCCAGGTGTTGATCGAGCGCTGGAGGAAGGAGTATAACTACATCAGACCACACAGCTCACTCGGATATCGTCCCCCTGCACCGCAAGCTTGGCTGTTATCCTCGACCCTGCAGCTGGGACTAACTTAACCATTGGTACAATCTTGGGGGGCAGGGCACGATAAAGAAGATGCTGACGGAAGATGCCGAACGATCAGAAATCTTCGTGCAAATCGCGCACGCCGTTGGCGCAAACGAACTTCGAAAGCGCGCCGCGCTGATAAGGAAATCCATGCAACCGATGCTAGACCGTCTCGCAACGTTGCAGGAGCCGGAGTTGGCGCTTATGACGGCGATGCTGACGCGCCAAAAGAACGTTATCGAAATATGGGCTAAGGCGCTAGGATGGAAGTTTGAGAGTCCGGTACACGAGACCCCGCAATAACTGAATGCCCTGGCCCAAGACTTCAGAGACCGCCTGCGATCAAGCAGGCGGGTTGCATTCCGCATCTTGAAGCCACTCTTGGAGCCTGCCTCCTCCTAGACTAGGCTGAGAGCCCGTGCCGGGTCGGCCAATTACTTGGACCCCCACAATCTGTCCAACGCCGCCCCGGCCCGAGTTCGTTTAGGAGGGATTAAGTCATGCACGCGACACCTTCGCCGTTCTCAATTCTCATGCTCTTGGTGCTACTCACGGCCTGCATGGGCGAACCCAGCACCGTCGCAGCGCCAGTGGTGTTCCCTACCCGGGCGCAACCTAGTGCGTTTCCGACGTTCGTCCCAGCAGCCCCGTTGCCGACCTCCCCTCCCCCGGTTGCGATCCTCCAGTGCTCCGACACCTTGTCCCAAGCAGGACACAATGTAACCTGCGCCATTCCGGTTGCGTCGTGCTCCTATGAGCCCAAAACACTTGGGAAGCCAACATTCTGCAACGACGCACCTTACCCCCGCCAGAACTTCACGCTCCTAGTATGGGGGCAGGATTGGAGCGACTACAACGGACGATGCTTGATGGTCAGGGGACTTGTCAGCATATATCGCGGCAAGGCGCAGATCGAAGTCAGGAGCCGCTCGCAAGTTGCAGATTGCCCCTAGCCGCTCCGCCTGGTCCGTTCTCGAATTAGGCAACGTGAAAGAGAAGGGAGAATGGAAGAATGGATACGGCGGGAATGGTTACGAAACCCTTAGACCCTTGCAAGCAGCTAGAGGATGCCTGTAAGAAAGCTCTAGAAGACGAGGACCGGGCTATTACGGAGGCAAAGGCCTTTGTTGCCCGCTCGGTGGAGCCCGGTGAGGAGAACCCAGTAATCAACAGCGAGGGCAAGTGGGTTCAGGCGGCCCAGACTACATCTTTCGGGTCTTTCCACGGCTCCTCGTCTTCGAATATGTACTCGTTGGTGCGTTCCGTTACAACCTCATCGTAGAGCGTCCAGGATTTCCATGCGTCGGCCGCACTCTGGATACTTGCCCAGGCGCTCGCAGATGGAGGCAATGGTTGGGTCCTGGTCGGTTGCCAGGAAGTCGAACAGGATGCCGGCTTCTTGCTTATTAACTCGTAAGTTGAGCCACTCGGTTCCGTCTGTGAGGCGGTTGCCCTTGATTTTCTGAACTTCCTCGCGGAGGCGCTCAACCGACCAGCCGCTCTTGCCGGCGAGTTGGAGTAGGCGCACCGCCTGTTGGTCGTCGGGAATGTGGGCTACCTCCCGGTAGTGCGAAAATGAACAAATATGTCCACGTGGACATATTTGTTCCCTGAGACTTAGCGGGAATCTTCTGGAAACCCAAGTAAAGTGCATGAGGGTCTGCTTGTCGTATCCCGAGTGCTCTACAAGGTCTTTGTAGGTATCGCCTCCCCACTGGTACTCGGCGTACAAGTAGAGGTCGCCAAGGTAGAACTGCACCATGGTCGCCGCCTTCTGGAGTCCCAGCATTGCCCGCTTCCACTCTGCCAGCGACGGGGTGCCGGGAAACTCGATGCCATAGGGCGTGACGGTGATGTTCTTGCTGTCGAACTGGACGATTTCGTCCGTCATTTCTCCTCTTTCGGCCCCGCCGTTCGGATACATTCCGCAGCGCCAAGTCCGATAGTTTTCGCGCTGAGACGGCGGCCTCCAGCTAAAACGGGCGAAGTGCCCGTAGTAGCAAAGTTAGTCGCCCGCGACGACTACCGACAGGGGGTTGGGTAGCATGTCCTCGCCCGGCGGGAGTGCGTCGTAGACATTTCCAAGTTGCGCGTACCCCTCGCGCACCCAGTATTCAATGCGCTCGTTGTGCATCTTGCACAGGGTGGGGTAATGTTCCTCGTCAATCTGAATGACAATCACGATGGTTTTCATGGCATCCTCTAAGAGAAGGCTATGATCTCGCCATAGTTGTCGCCGGCCTTGGGCGCACGGATGGCGACGCGCATCGCCCCCTCTGTCGGTGCGTACTTGTTCGCACCGTCCTCAGTGACGATGGGCCAGGTCTTGAATTCCTTGTACTGCGCCGGCGCATGGAAACAGGTGATACCGAACTTGCGATTGATCCATTCTTCCTTCTCCTCCACCCAGACTTTGAGAACATCCATGCCCTTCATCGTCTTGCTGTGCGCCACGGCAATGACGGTGTAGGACTTCACGCCCTCGGGAGCCGGTGCCATGACGGGGTTCTTGTTCTCGTCCACGATGGGCGTACCGTTCTCGTCGTGCGCCTGTACTCCGGGGAGAGGTTGCGGTTTGTTGTTGATGGGTTTGCCGCCCCTCTGCAAAATTGCGTTCACCGCGGCGTCGACTGTCTTAAGCAAATCTTCCCCGGACCAACTCCGTATTGTGTGCATGTGTTCAAAGCCCTCTCCATCCACATACTTGAAGTTGTCCGAGTACGGAGCCTCGGGGAAGCCCTGCCAGACTGCTGCAAAGGCCTGTGCAGGCGACGTCGGAATCGGTCCCGCAGTTGGGTAGGGCGTGTACGTTGTCTTGGCTGGCGGGGCGGGCGATTGGGTCGAGCCGCCCCAACTAGCGAGGGCATAAATCGCAAATGCTACTAGCAGAACTATCGTCACGGCGGCTGCGACGCCTAGCGCTCTCCCTAACCCGATGACCCCTGCGACGACTACCCAGCAAATCAAGAATGTCGTGACTACCCCAAGCGCCACGCGCATTATGAAACCTTGAAGCTGAACATGAAATTCCAACTCCGAACCAACCGGAATCGAAATGAACAGACCCACCTCGAACAAAAGATATAGGACAGTCAATAGGCCGGCCACAACGGCCGCGATACGCCACGTTGAACGCTTTCGGGGTCCGGCACCAGCGACGGTCTTAGCTTGGGCCCCGAACTCGTGGGGCAGTCCCCTCCCGCAGTAGCGGCAAACCACTGCCGCATCCTGAATCTTCTCCGCGCAATATGGGCATCTCTTCATGGCCGCACCGCCTTTCCCTCTCGCAAGACCTGTACACAGCCTACCACGCCGGAGCAAGGATTTCACCTGCTGAATGTCACACTCAGCTCTCACCGCGTGGCGCCCCTCCTCGGGCACATCGAAGGTTTGCGCGCCTGCTACCGCCGAACTTCCGAAGTGTTGAGAATCTTAACGAGGCCTGAGAGGAGGTGACAAACGGCACGTGCGCCTCCCGATTCGAAGTGCTACACTATTCGTATCGAATAGAAGGGAGGTCAAAGAGATGAAACGGATCCTGGTCTTTGTGTTTGTTATGGCCCTTGTGGGCCAGGTCTCCGCGGCTTGTGCTCAACTAGCGCCCGCCCCCACGGCGACGCCTCAACCGACAACGGACGTGCGTCCCATTCAGACCAACGCGGTGGGCACCGCTTTCAGTGATCTAACTCAGGCTGCCGTATCGGCAAAGCAAACTCTTGCGGCTGCGGCGACTGCCACCGGAACCAGCACCCCTCGCCCTACTCCGACAATAACGAACACACCCGACGCGACTCAGACCATACAGGCAGTGTTATACGGCCCTCATCCCCCTGGCTTCTATCTGGCTGGGACGGAAATCGGCTACGGCGTTTGGCGCGCGCCAAAGGGTTTCAGCAAGTGCTATTGGGAAACCCTCGACCTTGCCGGTAATATCATCCAGAACGAGAACGGCCCGTCGGGAGGCACGGTCTACGTCGGCCATGATGTCTATATGGTTCATTTTGACGACGGCAGTAGTAGAAGTGTGCGATGCCCTGCTGTCTATGAATACATCGGACCCGGCTAGGCTCGGGGGTTGGCTGCGGGAGTACCCAGGGAGCGGTATTCAAGCACAGTCGTAGCTTGTGTCGCGGCGTCACCAACCAGCAAGTTACTGGGCGAGCCTCTTCAAGTTATCAATCGGGGAGTGCGCCTGGTGCGCGTCCAGTAGATCCTCGAAGACAGCGGGGTACAATCACCATATGAGGGTGCAACCCTGGAGGTTGGCATTTGGGGCGGCCGCGTTGGTCTAGACGGCGATCTGCTTTCTTGTCCCCCAGCCGATACTGGACGCCAACGAAACCCGCATCGGACTGCCCTTTGTGCTCAGCCTGTATCTGCTGGCCCGGAAAGCTGGCCTAGCCCAGCAAGGGCGCAACGCAAGGGAGAATGGCATCATGGATACGAAACCTACGTACGATCCCTGCAGGCGGGAATGGGATTTATACCTCGAAGCCTCAAGGGAGTTGGCTGCTGCGACGGAGGCGGTAAAACCCCTTATCGCTGTCATGCATGTTGAGCCCGGCGCGGAGGTGCAGGAAATTCGAAACGACGGCATGGCGGCTTTCAGGCGCCTTTCGAAAGCAAAGGAAGCGGAGTTCGACAAGTATAAGGCGTGGGTGGATTGCCGCATGGCACACGGCCTGTAATATCCGAGCTTGTCGCTACTTTAGCCGCGACAGGTTGTCGATCGGACTGTGCGCGCGGTGCGCGCCTGACGGCCGGCTTCATTCTGCTGCCAATCAGATTGATGGTTGTTGCATTAGGCGCATGCTACAATGGACGGAAGCGAGCTAGCGGCTCGCCCACGGTGACCTGACCCCCCCCTCAGGCCACCGTCTTTGTGGCCGGCCCGCTTTCTGAAGCCACCCTTGGAGCCTGCCTCCTCCTAGACTAGGCTGAGAGCCCGTGCCGGGTCGGCCAATTACTTGGACCCCCACAATCTGTCCAATGCCGCCCCGGCCTGGGCCCCTCTAGGAGGGATTCAGGCACGGAATGATGTACTCCGCAAACCCAAGCAGGTATTCTCGGCTCTCATATTCTCTTAATGTGCTGTGCTATAATCGGTGTGTCGCGGATGCAACAGAGGTGGGACATTACCGTTCATGGAAGAAGATGAACTGCACTTCGAGGTCAAAGACTTTGCCGGGCGAGCGATAATTTGCACTGAATTGCAGTGGGAAGATCATGTATGTGGTCGGCGGGCCCATTTATATATGGAGGGCTCTGAAAGGGAAGTGATTGCAGCCTTACAGGCGCCCGATCATGGGATGAGACACATGGTCGAAGGTAATCCTAAACGACGATCATATTACAAGCTGAGCTGGACAAAAGACTATTTCACCAAAGTGATAGTTGAATTCGATGACGACGAATGTAATGGGGTTGGTCACGTAATTACCGCTTATATGCCCGAGAACATCACGCCAGGCGATAAGCCGGAGATAATCAAATGAGAGCAAAGGAAAGCACATTCGATCTCAAGACGGATTACTGGCGCAAATTAGTGGGGGAAAACACTAAGCCGATCATTCAGTATGATGAGGCATTAGATACGTTCTTCTTCTATATTTCCGCCGAAGAAAAAAGCCGCGTCATCACTCGGTTCATAGATGAGCATGTCGCCTTTCTCTATCGGTATTCCGATAAGGAATTTGTTGGTGTGAGAGTGGAAAACTTCAAAAGAGCCTTCCTGCCTGAATTCGCTAACAGGAATTGGACATTATCGAAAACCGGATTCCAGTTAGACGGCATGAAAGACTTTGCTTTCAGAGTTGAGGCAGTGAAGACCTCGCCGCTAGGCAGTCAATATACGATCCCCAGACCAATAGAATCCAGAGTTCATCTAGAGCCAATATTCGCCTAGAAATGAAAAGCCCGGCCTAACCGCCGGGCTTTTATTGCCTCCCGACCGAGCTACCCTAGCCTTGATAGCTTATCAATCGGGGAGTGCGCCCGGTGCGCCTACAGCAAGAGATGAAACGCCCGCCAGATCGGGGGGCGTTTTTTCGTTGTTGACTCCTGCCTATCCGTTCGCGAGAATGCTACAGCGTCAAAGAGAAGGGAGAACAGTCGAATGGATGAGCTAGAAAGGGAAATTGAGCCCCCAAACGGACCTTGCAGACCGTCCTGGGACGCGTACAAAGAGGCCTTAGGAAAGGCCGAGGAGGCAGAGAAGGTGGCACGACCCTATATTGATGGCGTGCGAGAAGTCGATAACCAAGGCCAGCAGGCCTTGAATCTAGCAATCCAAACGAAACAAATACGGGACGACTTGTTTAAGAAATGGCGGGCTTGGCGCGAAGCGCACGGCCTGGTGCCCTCCGGGACAAGGAAACGCAAATAGAGGAGCCACGTAAAGGCGGCCATATGCAGAAATGGGAATACAAGCAAATCTCCCGCGTAATGGACTTTACGGACGTGGACTCCATGATGCTTGGGCCTGCCTACGGCCCAGTTGACGTTTGGGAGGATCTCCCCGACGGGGACCTTGACCGGCTCCTTCCCGAGATGAGGCGCCTCCGACGGTTGGGCGAAGAGGGATGGGAATTGACTAGCGTTCTGCATGACGTGGTCGAGAGAAAACATACCTGGACCTACTATCTGAAGCGAGAGATATAGCCCCCAACGACAGAGACCAAGAGCCCAAGTCGGGTGCCTCTTGTTGCGCCTACTTCAGCCGAGCCAAGTTATCAATCGGACTGTGCGCCCTGTGCGCGTCCAGTAGATCATCGTCTACCATCTGTGCATAATGCTGGACCATTTCAAGACTGGAGTGGCCCAGCATCGCTTGTAAGTGCAGCACGTCCATACCCGCCCTCAGAGACAGGATAACGAACGTCCGCCTGAGCGCGTGACAAGTCACCGTAAATCCGACTAACCTTGAAATCCGCCGGAAGAGTTGCATAAGGCCCCAGCCCGTTAGTCGCGCGCCGCGGCACGCCAGGAACAAGGGGGCATCCGGTTTGTTTATTGTGCGTCGATATGCCAGCAACGCCCTCCGCGTCGTGACGCCAATGACAGCGCTCCTATCCTTGCCGCCCTTGCCCCGCCTTACCCGGAGGAGTCCGGTCGCGATATCAACGTCATCCCAATTCAAGGCGCATACCTCCGAACGCCGGAGGCCGCTATCAACCACGAGCAGGACAATCGCCTTGTCGCGGACATTGCATATTTCGACCACGGCCGAAACTTGTTCAGCCGTCAGAACAGGGAGCCGCTTTTGAAGCAACCGCGGCATGGCGAAAATCACACGTTCCTGTGAATATCCCTCCGTGTACCAGAACCGGAGGAGCGTCTTTATCGCCCTGGCGAAATCGTGAATGGTTGTATCCGCTTTTCCGGCAAGCCCCGCGATGAATTGGCGGACATGCCGGGCGCTGACTTCCTCGGGCCGAGTCACCCCCTGGCCTTCAAGCCATTTCAGGAACGTTCCCGCGGTGTAGTGATAGAAAGCCAGAGTCGCCGACGTGCATTGGATCGCCTGCCGGGAGAGAATGAAGTCTGTATATCCGTCTAGGAGAGCGGCGGAGGCAAGAGTCCATGAGGGCCGTACTGTCGTTTTGGACGACATAAAGCACCACCATATCTGGACTCTTATGGTTGATTTGGGGCGAACTGGCTACCGGTGGCGGGAGCGGAGAGCGAGGCCTGACCGAGACTGCTTAGAAGGCAGTTGCTCTGTCCGTTGAGCTACAGGGGCAGTCTCGGTCAGGCCTCGGTCGCCGCGACCACATCTGCCGATTTTTCCGGCATCGCCGCGCCGACCGGTCTCAGTCCGCGGTAGACGCGCGGCCCGGTCAGAGTTCTCAGCAGGATCTGCGCCGGACGATTGAGTTTCCTGGAAAGCTCCTCGGCACTCATCGCCTGATTGCCGTTCACCAGGAATACCCGAAATACCGCCTCCACCACCGTGGTGTGCTCTCCGACAAGATCCGGCTGCAGCGCGCAGTGGTTCATCAACGCGTGCTGGATGCCGTTAACCGGCTGCACCTCGCCCGTCCGCGGATCGATGGAGTCAATCGTCTTATCCTCGGGCATTTCGGCCAATAGCTGCTGGTGCTCGGGGCACAAAAGCGAACGCAGAAACACGTGCCAGTCTCGATCGTTGTGCTCCCACCAGGCAAAGTCGATATGGAACGGGGTCTGGACAGTCGGCTTGAGCAGGCTCATGAGCTCTCATCCAGACGATAATGCAGGTCGCCCACGTGCGCGAACCGCGACTGGCTCGCCAGCAGCGCAAAGAGCGGCGCCGGAGGCACGCGCCGCACCAGGTTGATGGCCGCGTAGAGCTCCTGGGCATGGACATGCCCTTGCGGGGTTAATTTGGTGACCTCTCTCATGACCGAAACCACCAGCTCATCGAACGGGCGTTTTTGCTCCCAGAGGGGGTCAAGCGCATGAAAGTCCGGCACATAGATCGCCATGCGATCATTGAACTCGGCGGTGATCGGTTGCTTGAGCATCGCAAAGACCAGCCCGCCATCTGCCCCTACGATCAGCGTTCGGATCCAGTCCTTGGCTGAACGCTGTGTCTTTGCTTCGACGATCACCTCGCCCGGTTTCTGACCCCGTCGCACCGAAACCAAGCTTCCCGGCATCAGTTGGTGCGATTTGTACCATTCGCGCAGGCCGAAGACATACCCATGCTTGCGGACTACCCACGCAGGCATCCGGACAGCCGACCTCGCATCGACGAGGGTGAAACGTACCCGCGGAGACTCATACGCAGTCGGGAACAGAGTTCGCGTTCGCTCAGACAGCGGCAGCGTCCCCGCGCGGAGATGCGGGTAGATCAGGCTGATCGTGACTTCTTTGACTTCCTTACGCTCGGGCCCACCCGTGACCGGCTCGCTCAGCTCATCATCGAGCTGGGCTTCCAGCTTCCGCATCGCTTCGTCCAGCGCGGTGGCATCGTAGTCGATTTTCGAATATCGGAGAAACGCTGGGACTTCCCTCACGCCGTCCGGCTCCAGCCTACGCAGGCACCACAGAACCTGCCCGGCGGGTCCAATCTCATCGAAGCGCTCGTCGTCTTGAAGCGCATGATTGAGCGAGAACTCGGCCAGCTTGGGATTGATGCCCGATGGCAGCTCCACATCCTTGAGTAAGGCCGCCGCCGGTTGCGGCTCTCCCTGGGCCATATCGAGCACAGCTTCAGCCAGGTTAAGTTGACCCGGACCCACCTCTACCAGCAAGCCGCGTGGGAACCAGCGCCCCGCGATCTGCACTAGATCCGCGTCCTTGGTGAAGGCAGCCTCAAGCTTCTCCTCCAACGCATCGCCGTACTCCTCAAGAACGTCCTCGAAGTGCGCCTCTCGCCCCGTCTGAACCATCTCCGGGCTCCTGATTAGCGCGTGCCCGGCAGGCCGGCGGCGAACAAACGCTCCCTGCCATCGTTCATCACGACAGAGATCACCTGGAAGGCCTCGACCTCAGGGTTCACCCCTGCTCGGCTTGCCGTGACCCGGCCCTTGATCCAATCGAGCGCCGGAAAAACCAGTTCATCCCCGGCCGCGTATTGCTCCTTCGGCACGTAGATCCTGCCCGCAGCCTGGCTCTGCGCATCCTGGGCCTGTTTCTCTGCCCCCATCCGCGCAGATACCAGCACCGAGGTCAGCTCGCGCGCGGTCAGAGGCGTCTCCACTTCAAACAAGTGCGAGTGCACGGCCTCAATATCCTGCGGAGTGATCTCGAGCTTTGCCCAGTAGTCTTCGGGTAAGGAGAAAGCGCCTGCCATCAAGTCCCTGTCGTGCTCACGCGCAGCGCGATTCTCGCGTCATGCGCCTGCTAAATCTAGGCTTCGAGCCGCTTCATTATACCCTACGTTCGTCAGCGATCGTCATGCCGCGAGCGTCGGAGCATCGAAGGAGCGCTTTCTTGCCGCCATCTCGGGAGTGCCACTCTGCCCGAAGGAAGCGGTTGCAACTCCATGGACTTCGATCGCGGTCCGGATCCGATCGAGGCACGCAGTGGAAACCCATTAAATCGGCGAGCATTACTCGCACATAGGCGCTAGTCACGCGCCCTGCGCCCATAAAGGGTCCGCCATGACCGAGCCCGGCACTACGTTCTGAGATCCTCGTCCAAGTCTTCCGCTGCCACGCTGGTTGGCGCGTGCGACGGCGGCCCGGTCTCCAGTCATGGCGCCCCGTCTGCACGGATGGCAATCACTACACCACATGGGTGCGCGGGGTCAAGCTCGGTCGGCACCGCCTCCAATCCGTCTGCGGAGAGGACTCAGCGCTCCCGGGCCTTGTGCAGTCCTGCGCAGCGCTTTGCCTCTTGACTCTGAGTGCTCTGAGCGGTATATTCGGATTAATCTGATTAAACTTACCAATATGCTTCGCGAGCGCATTTCCCCCGAAATCTCCGAGTTTCTTCGCTACTTGGCAACCCACCCTGAGGCAGAAAGCGGCCTTCCGCCCTTGGCGGAGCTAAGCCGCGAACTGGGCATCAGCATCGGCGCCCTCCGGGAGCAACTGGAGGTCGCACGCGCCTTGGGCTTGGTCGAAGTCCGGCCGCGAACCGGCACACGTCGTCGACCTTTCTCATTTGCGCCGACGGTGAGGCAGAGCCTTGCCTATGCCCTGACTGTAAACGAGAGTCACTTTCAGGAATTCGCAAATCTGCGAAACCACCTGGAAACGGCTTACTGGGATGAAGCGGTATGCAAGCTGACCTCGGACGACAAGCAGGAACTCAACGCTCTCGTTGTCCGGGCGCGCACAAAACTCGGTGCCACGCCGCTTCAGGTGCCGCATGAGGAGCACCGGGCGCTGCACCTGCTTATCTACTCACGCCTCGCCAATCCGTTCGTAACGGGCATTCTGGAAGGCTACTGGGACATGTACGAAGCGGTCGGCCTCAACCTGTATTCAGGTGACATTGCCTACCTCGATGAAGTCTGGGACTACCATGCCCTCATGGTTGATGCCATCTGCAACGGAAACTACGCTGCCGGCCGTGAGGCATTGGTCAAGCACGTGGAGTTGCTCGCCCAGCGCCGATAGGCGGCACTCGGGGAGCGCTTTGCCAGTAAAGGATCACGTATGGCTGACAAGATCGTAAACGATTTTTCCATCACAGTCGGGACCGTGAACGGCTCCGGCAGTTCGACCGCCAACAACACCATCCTGCGAGCTCTGTTCAAGATGGGGATACCCGTGTCAGGCAAGAACCTGTTCCCGTCCAATATCGAGGGACAGCCCACTTGGTACACGATCCGCGTAAGTAAGGATGGATATCTCGCCCGCCGCGATGAGCAGGAGATCGTCGTCGCAATGAATCCAGCATCGTTCGCACGCGATCTCGCCAGCGTGCAGCCCAACGGCGTGTTCTTCTACGCCGACGACATCAAGCAGCCGGTTACACGGACAGACGTCATCGCCTACCCCATGCCGGTCAAGCAGCTCGTGCGCGACCCCTCGAATTCCGGCAGACTTCCGCGACCTAGTCGGCAACATGGTCTATGTGGGCGCGCTGGCCCAGATGCTGAGTATCAACCTCGAAGACATCCATGCCGCCCTCGATTTTCACTTCAAGGGCAAGCAGAAACCGATCGACTTAAACTTCAACACGGTCAGGGCCGGCGCCGAATGGGCCAAGGCTAACCTGGTGAAGAAGGACCCCTACGTTGTCGAGCCAATGGGCAGCACCAAGGGTCTCATTATGGCAGATGGGAACACTGCCGCGGCCGTCGGATCGATCTTCGGCGGACTTCAGTTCGCGGCTTGGTACCCGATCACGCCCGCCTCTTCGCTCGCGGAAGCCCTCAACGAATACCTTCCCCAACTGCGGGCTCGGGAGGATGGAAAACATACATACGCCGTCGTTCAGGCCGAGGATGAGCTCGCTGCGATCGGCATGGCTATTGGCGCCGGCTGGAGCGGCCTGCGCGCCATGACCTCCACCTCAGGGCCCGGCCTCAGTCTTATGACCGAGTTCGCGGGCCTTGCTTACTACACCGAGGTGCCCGTCGTCGTCTGGGATGTGCAGCGCATCGGTCCGTCCACGGGCCTGCCCACCCGCACATCGCAAGGCGATCTGACCTTCGTCAGCTTCATGGGCCACGGCGATACACAGCAGATCATCCTGCTTCCGGGTAATGTGAACGAATGCTTTGAGTTTGGCTGGCGCGCCTTCGATATTGCCGAGCAGCTCCAGTCGCCCGTCTTTGTCTTGAGCGATCTGGACATGGGCGTGAATCAGTGGATGAGCCAGCCTTTCAAATACCCCGGCGAGCCGATGCGGCGCGGTAAAGTACTCTGGGAGACGGACCTTGAAGCGCTCAAGGGCAATTGGGCGCGCTACCTCGACAAGGATGGGGATGGCATCCCATACCGAACAGTGCCGGGCAACCGGCATCCTGCCGGCGCGTACTTCACCCGCGGCAGCGGCCACGACGAAAACGCCCACTACACGGAGGATCCCGAGAGCTGGTATCGGATGATGGAGCGCCTCAAGCGCAAATACGAGACTGCCAGGAAGTATGTCCCGGCGCCGATCCTGCACAGCACTCCAGGCGCCGCATCTGGGATCCTTGCCTTCGGCTCCACTGAGGCCGCCGTCCTCGAGGCACAGCACCAGCTGGTCGCGGACCACGGCCTCAAGACGGACTTCCTGCGCGTCCGCGCCCTCCCCTTCACAGATGACATTCTGTCCTTCGTCGAGAAGTACGACGAGATCTTTGTCGTCGAAATGAACCGCGACGGTCAGCTCACCAAGCTGCTCCGGATGGAGTACCCGTCCCGCGCGCTGCACGTTCAAGTCGGTGGCCTTCGGCGATGGGCTGCCTGCCTCTGCGCGCTGGGTTCGAGAAGGGATCTTGGCGCAGCACGCCACGCGCGCGGAAGGGCCGACGACCGGGAAAGCCCCGAAGGCCCGGACGAACGGTGCCAAGGGAAACGGCCATGCTGCAGCGCATTCGAAGGCTGCCCCCGTCCCGTCGTCCCGCAAGCGGTCGACCTCCAAGTCGGGAAAGGCAGGGCACAGGTAAAGCGCCGCCAGACCGGGATGATCGTCCCCTGCCCTAGTTTGGCAGCTCACCGAAACCCTGAGGAGTAGAAAAAAATGGCTGAAGCACTTCCCATGGCCGGCGTACCGGCAGCACAGGTCAATCTTGCCGGCCTGTCCAAGAACGAATATCGCGGCCAGCCCACCACCCTGTGCCAGGGCTGCGGTCACAACTCGATAGCCAATCAAATCGTGAGCGCTCTGTACGAGATGAATGTCGTCCCGGAGACCGTGGTCAAGTTCAGCGGCATCGGCTGCTCGAGCAAGTCGCCCACGTATTTCCTGAATCGATCCTTTGGATTCAACGGCTTGCATGGGCGCATGCCACCGGTCGCGACCGGCGCCCTGTTCGGCGATCACCGCCTCAAGGGCATCGGCCTGTCAGGCGACGGGGATACGGCCAGCATCGGCATGGGCCAGTTCAAGCACATCATGCGGCGCAATGTGAATATGCTTTACATCGTCGAGAACAACGGTGTCTACGGCCTGACCAAGGGCCAGTTCTCGGCAACGGCTGAGGTCGGCTTGAACCTCAAACATCAGGGCACCAATCCGTACATGCCGGTGGATATCTGCGTGGAGGCATTGGCCTCGCACGCCACCTTTGTTGCCCGATCCTTCGCCGGCGATCCGAAGCAGGTCAAGGAACTGCTGAAGGCAGCGCTCGCCCACAACGGGCTCGCCGTCCTGGACATCGTCAGCCCCTGCGTCACCTTCAACAATCAGAGCAACGCGTTCCACTCCTACACGTGGGGGAAGGATCACGAGGAGCCGCTCCACGATATCACCTACATTGCTCCCCGCAGCGAGATCATTCTTGAGGAGGAGCTGAAGGAAGGTGAAGTCCGCGAGGTGACACTGCACGATGGCTCGGTTGTTATCCTGAAGAGGCTTGCCAAAGACTACGATCCGACCAGCCGCTTCCAGGCTCTGCAAGTCCTCGAAGAGGCGCAGCGGAACAACTGGCTCGTGACCGGCCTGCTCTACGTCGAGCCCGACCGCCCCTCCCTTACCGAGCAGTACAACCTGGTCGATGCTCCGTTGAACCGGCTGGGCGAAGCCGACCTGCGGCCCACGCCCTCGATGATAGACAAAGTCAACGACTTGATGTTCTAGCTCTCGAAGTCCCAGGTGGTTCTGATATCTGGCTACACGCAAGGCGCGGCTCCTGCCGCGCCTTGCTCGTTGCCGCGTCAACCGCGCTCGGAGCTTCCGTCCCGCCTCGATGGATCCCATCCTCGGGTTCAAGTGCAGTCGTATCTAGCCATCCCCGACGCCGCGGGCTAAACTTGGGCTGAGCACTTTGCGGCGATTCCGGCCGTCTTGAGAGCGCCCAGGCCCGAGACTTCGAATTGAACACGCACGCGGAAAGCGTTCTTCAGGCAATCAGGTCCGAGCTCACTTTCCATTATGTCCGCGCATCGGGTCCGGGTGGACAGAACATCAACAAGGTTTCCACGTCCGTGCAACTGTACTTCGACGTTCGACGGTCGCCGTCACTCGAGCCCAGCGTGAAGCACAGGCTCCAGCAGCTTGGGGGAAAACGCATGACGCACGCCGGCATTCTAGTAATTGAAACCCGCCGTCATCGCACGCAGGAACAAAACAGACAGGATGCGCTTGCGCGCTTCGAAAGCCTGGTGCTCAAGGCGTTAGTGCCACCAAAGTCACGGCACGCAACTCAACCCACAGCTGGGTCAAGAGAGCGACGGCTGCGGGCGAAGAAGCGCCGGTCTGAGGTCAAACGTGGGCGCGGCGCCGCTGATCTAGATTAATAGATTAGTGAGGGAAGTAGCGTTCGGGGCGACTACCTCCAAACAAACTGCAAGGGCGTCTGCGTGGCCAGCGGCAGCGTGATGTACTGGCCTTCCGGGTAGGGTCTGCCGCCGACGCCGTTCTTGGGATTGCAGCCGGCATCCATCGTGTTGCTGGTGCAGGCGATCGCGGTGTAGCTTAGGTGCCACGGTCCGCCGGCATTGGCCGGCATATAGGAGTAGAAGGTCCCCGTTTCGTCGGTCAGGGCGTCGTTGCGCGGCGCCAGGGCCCCGTTCCCTTGCGTGAGGGCAAACTGAACGCCGCTGATGGGCTGACCTGCCTGGTCTCTCACGGAACCCGTGATCACCTGCGCGCCCAAAGGTTCGGAAAAGGGGACGCTTGCCCAGTTGGCGCCGGAGGCTTCAGTTAGTTGAACAAACACCCAGCCGACGCGATCGTCAGTGGTCTGAACCATCGCCCACTCCCCACCATGAGATCGAGACAGAACCCGCAGCGACGTCCTCTCCGGGAGCAAGCCAATGCGTAGAAACAGGTAACCCGGTCCCTTGCGCAAGGCGACATTGTCTGCAATCGTTACAACCGAAAACGGCACGTAGGCGCTTGCCGGGACTGGCGTGAGAGTGGAGACGGGTAGCGGACTGCCGGCAGCCGTTGGAGTTTGCAGTGGACCACTCGTGAGGGTGGGGATACGAGTGAATGTCCCCGAGGCGACCCCTGTCGGCGGCGCCGAGGTCCCGGACAGATTGGGAGAACAGCTGGCCACGAGGAGGAACGCGCTTAAGATCAGACGGATGACTTTCATGGCGTTGGCGTGATTGTCGCCCTTGGTCCCGGAGTTGGCGGCGGATTGCAGACCTTGAGGGCTCCAACATCAATTCCTGGGTCTAGCTGGAGGCTCGAAGCCTCGATCCAGCATCGGTCATGATACACAGGGTTCTCTATAACGAACCATCCCTGCACACTACCGACGCACAGCAATGGAACGCGAGTCGAGGCCTTGACCGAGCTGACCACTTTGTAGGCGTCCCCAGGTCCTGTCCAGCACAGGGCTAGCTTGGTCACGATCGGGTTCTGCGGCGTCGGCGTGATTGAAGGCGTCGGGGTAATCGTTGGAACTGGCGTCGCTGCGGACGTGGGAATCTGCACAGCAAGTTGAGTCTGCGTGGCGGCAGCATCGGTCTGCAGGGCAAATATCGTTGCCGCGACCATGGTTCCGGCCGCATCTGGGTTGTTGGCTGTCACAGGTAAAGTGCAAGCCGTCGCGATGATCCCCAAGAGAACGCACGCCGCGAGAAAACATCGAAGGTTGGACTGCATGGATCCTCCGTTTTCCCAAGACAACAAGCAGCGCAAGGGACATTATACCAAGGGGGTCTTGGGCGGTCCCAACAGACCGACGAGTACAGTGGCTGCCGGATCTTTCCGGCACGCAGAGGTACGGCGTGGCCGTTCGCGCGAATGTTCATCGGCACTACCTTATAATGTCCGAACTTGGACCATGCGCAACATGACACTCCGCGCCGTATTGACCAACATTGCTGTCGGTGCAATTGTCATCACGGGTGCCGAGGCGCTGCACTCTCCAAGTTTGATCCCCTGCTTCGATAGGACATTGCGGAACCTTCTGTCGGCGTGTGCCACTCTCCTGCTGGTTGACCTGGCAATTCCTCCGAGGATCGGCCTGGTTGGTACTGCATCCCTCTTGATGGCCTTGGGGATACTTGGCGCGGTCGCGGTATGGCTGGGCGCCTACCAGATTTCCCCATTGAGGTTCGGGAGCGGCGGACCTCCTATAGTCGGCGGTTTCAGGGTAACGCGATCAGAAAGGGAGCCCACCATGACGGATCTGGGGCAGGTGGTCGTCATCGCCGCTCACTCGACGGTAGAGATCAAGCCGATTACGCTTCCGGGAGCCAGCGTCGCCTGCCGTTGGCGCTCAGCAAACAGTGGATCGATTGACGATCCGGCCAACTGTGATGTGGCGTACCAGCCCCCCGCGGGTCTGACGTATGACGTCCTCAGCCTACTTGTTCGACCTGATTGCGGACTGCCTGATCACGTCGCCGAGATCAAGTTCAGCATTGCCCCATGAGTAAGTCCACTCTGGGTATCGCCTGTGGCTTGGGAGCCGCCAGCATCTGGGGCGGCATGTACGTCGTGAGCAAGGTCGTCTTGGACGTCATCCCTCCCTTCTCACTGATCGTTCTGCGTCTTGTTCTCGGCAGTCTAGCACTCTGGCTGATGATCGCGTTGCGCGACCGACCGACCGTAACCTGCAGGCTCTTCTGGAGAGTATTCGGAGTAGGGGTGATCGGCTACGGCATCTCTCTCGGTTTCCAGTTCGTGGGCACCAAACTATCGACGGCTGCAAACGGTGCCTTGGTCACGTCGGCAACGCCGGCCTTCGTGCTCCTGTTCGCGGGACTTATTCTTCGCGAGCGCATCACGGCGCTGCGCTTGGTCGCACTCGCCTTGGCGAGCCTGGGTGTGTTGGCGGTCATCGATCCCCGCACCGCGAGCCTCCAGGCGAGCCTGTTTTGGGGAAACATTTCATTGCTCGCCGCGGCACTCACGTGGGCTCTGTATTCCGTGCTGGTCCGCGTAGTCACGCGCGACCTCGACGTCTTGACAGTCACCCTGGTGGCCTTTCTTGGCGGCCTCCCGGTCGCGCTCCCGGCCGCCGCCTGGGAAGCCGCCACCGTCCCATTTGGTGCAATCACCGTGGGAGTAGTACTGGGAGTGCTGTTTCTTGGCATTGTCTCGACGGCTCTCGCCATGGTGATGTGGAACACAGCCTTTGCCATGCTGGACGCGGGTCTTGCCTCCCTGACGTTCTTCGCCCAGCCGGTCGTCGGCGCGCTCCTGGGCTGGGCGTTGCTGGGCGAGGCGATTACCCCGTTGTTCATTGTGGGAGGCCTGCTAATAGCCGCTGGTCTACTGATTGCCAGCCGGCAAACTGCTACTTGACAGGTGCCTCTCCCGAAGCGTTGTATGCTCCTGTCATCGCCGACGACACATATGGACCCACCCGCGTAAGCGTCGAAGCCCAGAGACAAGACAGCAACTGCATCTGGAATGCAATTCGGCACATGCTCCTAGTGCGGAAGACGGACCGGGTATTCGGTTGGGGGGAATTGCAGTGGCTCGGTGACGCAAACGACCAGGTAGCCGCTTTTGTGCGCCGTTTGGGTGACCACGCGGTTATTGCGCTTCACAACCTAGCCGATGTCGGCGGGACGTTTGAGCTGCAGCCGCACAGCCGGGCACGCGACCTTCTGACTGGGACGATCTATGAACGGCAACAGGACAGGCTTCAGATCAAGCTGGAGCCCTATCAGTATCTATGGCTGCAGGCTGGCTAGTCTATCTGGCAGGCTTTAGGCCCATGATCGTTTGATTGCTGCCCACCGTGTGCAGGAGGGCCATATTCGGCTGCCGCATCGAGCCGACCGGAAAGCCGCATACCAGCACAACCTGATCGCCAGGCTTCACGCTACGCACGAGGGACTGATCCACATAGCGCAGCATGGTCTCAAGCGTATTGGCGTACGGAATGAGCTGGGGCTGAACGCCCCAGAAGAATGCCAGCCTCCGGCACGTGTGCTCGTTGGGTGTGAAACCGAGGATCGGCACGCGTGGCCTGATCTTCGAAATCAACCACGCAGACTGACCCTGCATTGTGAAGCTCGCCACCGCCGTTACATTCTTGTCATCTGCCAACGCCTGCGCCGCCCGTGCCATGGAGGCCGTATCGCTTGCATCCATACCTTCCAAGGCGTCGGGCCCCTTTCCCCACTCCAAGAAGTGGGACTCGGCTTCGCGCACGATCCGATCCATGATCTGAACGGACTTAACTGGATACTTGCCCGATGCCGATTCAGCGGATAGCATGACAGCGTCCGTGCCGTCAAAGATGGCGTTGGCTACGTCCGAGGCCTCGGCACGGGTTGGCAGCGGATTCTCCACCATGGATTCCAGCATCTGGGTTGCAGTAATGACGAGTTTTGCCCGCCGGTTGGCGGCTCGAATGATCTGTTTCTGCAGGGCGGGCACGCGCTCCGGAGGAAGCTCGACCCCTAGATCCCCCCTCGCCACCATCACCCCGTCAACAATTGACAGGATTGCGTCGAGGTCATCCAGCGCTTCCGGCTTCTCGAGCTTAGCGATCAGCAGTGGCGATGGCTTGCCCCCCAAAAGGCTATCCATGACCGACCTCACCGCACGCACATCGTCCGCGGAGCGCACGAACGAGATTGCTACGGCATCAACGTTCTGCGAGACACCGAAAGTGAGATCAGCCCGGTCCTTTTCTGTAAACCCAGGAATCCGGAGACGCACCCCGGGCAAATTGATGCCCTTGTGGGCGGAAAGCAATCCGCCGACCTGAACGCGCGCGGTGAGCGACTCTCCCTCAACCAACTCGACCAGCAGCGCAAGCCGACCGTCGTCAAGCAGGAGACGGTCGGAAACGCGCACCGCATCGAATAGCTGACGAAAGTCAACCGGAATCACTTGCCGCTTGCCGCGGGGTACCGCTGTGTCGGTTGCGTAGAGGGTTACGACCTCGCCCTGGGCGAGCTGCAAGGGTACGGCCAGATTGCCGACCCGGATCTTGGGTCCCTGCAGATCCTGCAGGATCCCCACCGCGGCCCCGGATTTGCGAGACACACTATGGATTGTCTCGATTCGGGTAGCCTGATCCTCGTGTGTTCCGTGAGAGAAATTGAGGCGTGCGACGTTCATTCCCGCCTGGATGAGCTTTTCCAGGACTGCAGCATCTTGACTGGCGGGGCCGATAGTAGCGACGATCTTGGCCTTGCGATCCATGAGAATACTCCAATCGTGTCTGCACGACGTTCGAGGAACGCCAACCATTCCGCCAACGGGGCGAGAATTGCTCGCATGCAGCACGGGGCGGCCGGCATGCGGTAGAGGAAACACCCATTTACTCTGATAGTTGCACAGAAGCCCGGTCGAGCCGGGCTTCTGTGCATTCAAGGGCTCGCCCTACATATAGTTCAGGGCACGCGCCTCTTTCTCCAGGTCCTTCCGGAAGTCCGGGTGAGCGACGGCAATGAGCTGCTGTGCCCTCTGTCGAATGGTTTTGCCGTATAGATCGGCAACGCCGAATTCCGTAACGACGTAGTGTACATGGCTTCGGCTGGTATCCACTCCAGCCCCCTGCTTGAGCATGCCGACGATACGGCTGATGATGGAACCATCTTTCATCTTGGCGGTGCTGGGCAATGCGATGATTGGAACGCCGCCCTTGGACCGCGAGGCGCCATAAACAAAGTCCATCTGGCCGCCGACTCCGCTATAGAGTTTCGGTCCGATGCTGTCGGCGCAGACCTGACCGGTCAAATCGACTTCGAGGGCCGAATTAATCGCCACCATCTTCTCGTTTTGGGCGATCACGAATGGATCGTTCACGTATTCCTGGCGGTGGAACTCACACAAGGCATTGTCGTGCGTCCACGAGTAAAGCGCCTGTGTGCCCAGGACGAAGCCGACCACGATCTTTCCCGGATGCAATGTTTTGCGGCCATTCGTGATTACACCGCTCTCGACCAGGCGGACTACGCCGTCCGAGAACATTTCACTGTGAATCCCCAGGTCCTTCTTGTTGCCCAGGAAACCCAGCACCGCGTCGGGGATGGCGCCGATGCCCATCTGCAGAGTCGCACCGTCCGGGATCAGCTCCGCGATATGGCCGGCGATCTTCTGGCTGATCTCATCGACACCCCCACCGCCCATGGGGAGCTCTGCAACCGGGTAATTGACAGGGACAACATAGTTCAGGCGGCTGACATGCATGAACGAGTTGCCGAGCGTTCGCGGCATCTTCTCGTTCACTTCGGCGATGATGATCTTGGCCGATTCGGCCGGCGACTTCGTGAGTCCGACCTCAACACCCAGGGAGCAGAACCCGTGCTCATCCGGAGGTGAAACGTGGATCAGGGCAACGTCCACAGGCAGCACCTTGTTCTTGAAGAGCAGGGGAAACTCTGAAAGCAGGACCGGGGTGAAATCTGCGCGGCCCTCCTGCACCGCCTTGCGGACATTGTCGCTGATGAAGAGCGTGTTCACGCGCATGTGCTCTTCCATACCGGGCTTGACGTAGTCGGCCGAACCCACAGACAGCGCCTGACAAATCTCCACGTCCTTCAGATTCGGCGCGTACTGCACGAGCGCCCCGAGGAGCTTCTGCGGGACGGACACGTTGCCCGTCATGAAGACGCGATTCCCTGACTTGATTGCCCGGACTGCACCCTCTGCGCTCACAACCCGGGATTGATATTGAGTGATCCAGTCCATCTTATTCCTCCCCGCCGACGGTGAGGCGCGCCAGGTGCCGACGGTCACCGTCGCATGTGTTGACGGCGACCTCGATGGAGGGATCTTTCAGGACCGCCTCGACACCCCCACCTGCGATCGTCTGGATGTAGGCCATGGCCGAATTGACGAAGGCGTGGCTCGCGGTGCGCGCAACTGCACCGGGCATGTTCGGAACGCAATAGTGGAGAATGCCTTCCTCAATATAGACGGGGTGTTCGTGCGTCGTCGGCCGTGACGTTTCCACACACCCCCCCATGTCGATGCTGAGATCCATGATGACCGAACGCGGGCTTCATTGATCGCACGAGTTCACGGGATATTAGGACCGGCGCCCGTTCGCCGGGAACCAAGACTGCCCCAACGACGACATCCGCATATCCAACGGATCGTTCGATATTCCGCGGTGTGGACAGCTGGGTAACGCAGCAAGGGAAGCGATCCCAGAGGCGTTGGAGAGCGGTCAGATTGTGATCGATCACCGTGACGTGCGCACCCATTCCAACAAACGTCTGCGCGGCATACGTGCCGACGACGCCGGCTCCGATGATGACCGCCTCGGCCGGCGGGACTCCCGGGACACCGCCCATCAGGATGCCCTTGCCGCCCCAGTTGTTTTGCAGCAGGCGGGCCGCAATCTGGGCGGCCATGGCGCCGCCGATTTGGCTGAAAGGCCGAAGGACCGGCAGAGATCCGTCTGGCGCCTGGATCTCTTCGTACGCGATCGCGGTAATCTTCTTCTTCAAGAGCGCGTCGACCTTTTCCCGCCTTGCGGACGCGAGGTGGAGAAAGCCCGCCAGGATCGTCCCGGGCCGCAGCCATTCCAGCTCGACCTGCAGTGGCCGCGATACCTTCAAGATAAGGTCGGCCCGGCCAAAGGCCTCCTCCGTTTCGTAAACGAGGTGTGCACCCGCCAGCTCATACTCGTTGTCGGTGAAACCGGCGCCGGCACCCGCATCGTGCTCGACAAAGACCTTGTGTCCATGCACGGTGAGCATCTCCACGCCCGCCGGCGACAACCCCACCCTGAACTCGAACGGCCGTCGTTCTTTTGGAATTCCTATGTTCATAAGCCCTCCCGGAAAATTAACTCGGCAGCCTACGCGGCCGCCAGGTCCGTTATCATTTCATGTTGAGGACCTGCCGTATCGCGGGAAGCACCTCGTCGATCGTGGCCTTGTCGATCACAAGCGGCGGCGCAAATCGGATGACATGCTCATGCGTCTCCTTGGCCAGGATCCCTTTCTTCTGCAGCGCCTCACAGAACCGGCGCGCGCCGCCCGCCTGCGGCTTGAGCTCCACTCCGATCAACAAACCCTTGCCCCTGACCTCTTTCACATGGGGGCTCGGCATCTCCGCCAACTGTTCGCTGAAGTAAGTACCCATCTCCTGGGCTCGCTCGGGCAGCCGTTCGTCACGGATCACCGCCAATGCGGCGCGGGCCACGGCCGCCGCCAGCGGGTTGCCCCCGAAGGTCGAGCCGTGTTCGCCCGGTGCGAAAAGCCCAAGGAGCGGCTCGTCGGCGAGGATGGCAGACACCGGGTAGAACCCGCCGGACAGCGCCTTTCCAACGATGACAATATCTGGTCGCACGCCCTCGTGATCGCAGCCGAACATTTTGCCGGTGCGGCCCAAGCCGGTTTGGATTTCGTCTGCGACGAAAAGGACCTCGTTGTCACGGCAGAGCTGGGCGACACTTTGCAGGTACCCCGGAGGCGGGACGATCACACCGCCTTCACCTTGAATGGGTTCCAGGAGCACCGCCGCAGTATTGGGACTGATGGCTTTCCTGACGGATTCGATATCGCCATACGGAACCAGTGTGAAGCCCGGCGTGAATGGACCGAAATCCTCGCGATAGGACAGTTCGGTTGAGAGCGAAATCAGTGTGGTCGTGCGGCCATGGAAATTGCCGGCTGCGGCGATGATCTGCGCCTCGTAGCGCGGCACACCCTTGACCCTGTACGCCCACTTCCGGGCAAGCTTGATCGCGGTCTCGACTGCCTCGGCCCCGGAGTTCATTGGGAGCGACATCTGGTAGCCGGTAAGTTCAGAAAGCTCCTTATACAAGAGTGGGAGTTGATCATTGCGGAATGCCCGGCCAGTGAGGGTCAAACGCGCCGCCTGGTCCAGCAATGCTTTGAGGATCCTGGGGTGAACGTGTCCTTGATTCAGCGCGGAGTAACCAGAGAGGCAATCCAGATACCTCTTCCCCTCAACGTCGTAGACCCAGACGCCCTCACCGCGCGTGAGGACCACATCCAAGGGATGGTAGTTGTGTGCGCCGTACTCCTCTTCCAGCTCAATCAACTCGGCCGTGGTTCTCATTCGAGCCATCCGGGCCACCTACATCTCCGCGTCGCCACCATCGTCTTCATGCCACTCCAAGAAGCCGGGCCAGAATCGCCTTCTGGGCGTGAAGGCGGTTATGCGCTTGTAGAAAGATCAGCGATCGGGGACCATCTGCGACTTCATCCGTCAGTTCGTGGTTGCGGTGCGCCGGCAGGCAGTGCATGACGATGGCGTCCGCGGCCGCCTCAGAGACCAGCCGCGCATTAACCTGATACGGCGGAAAGACCTTTTCACGCTTTGCCGTTTCCTCTTCCTGGCCCATGCTTGTCCATGTGTCGGTGTAGATCACATTTGCAGCGCGGACGGCGTCGTGCGGATCACGAAGGAACCTCAGGGTGCTGCCCGATGCCTTTGCGATCGGCCGTGCAATCTTCACTGCCTCAGGATCCAGATCGTAGCCCTCGGGGCAGGCGATCGTGAAGTTCCAGCCGAGCTTCACTGAAACGTGCATCAACGAGACTGCTACATTGTTTCCGTCACCGAGGTACGTGACATTCAAGCCCTTCTGCTTGCCAAATCGCTCCTGGATGGTCAAGGCATCTGCCATACCTTGGCACGGATGGTTGTAGTCGCTTAGGCCGTTCACGACCGGGATCGAGCACCAATGGGCCAGCTCCAGGACATCCGCGTGCGCGAAAACGCGGGCCATGATGGCCTGCACATAACCAGATAGGACCCTGGACACGTCGGCGATCAATTCGCGCTGGCCAAGTCCAATCTCGGAAGGTGAAAGGTATAGCGCGTCGCCGCCCATGTGGCGCATGGCCATGTCAAAGGAAACACGTGTGCGCAGGCTGGGCTTCTGAAAGATCATGCCCAGGACCTTGCCTTTGAACAATGGTTGATTACCTCCATCCAAATACTCTTTTTTGAGTCGGACGGCCAGATCCAAGAGCTCTTGCGCTTCGTCGGAACTCAGATCGGAGACTGCCAGAAAATCCTTCATGGTCCTCCTTGAATCGAGTATATCTGGATGAGGCGCTTCTGCCACGTCTCATGCATCACGCGTTGCGCGTGACATACGTCTGACAAATCCGGCTCAGATCAAGCCGGCGTGCGAAATTTCCTCCAGTATCTGCAAGAGTCCGTCTGCGGACATGCCCGTAGGGTTCGCAAGGTCATAGGCTTCCACGACATCGGCACTCAAGCCCTGCCGCCGGCCTTCCTCCGTCATCCATGCAGCAAACTCCTGCCGGAGTCGTTCGATCGGCGGATTGCCTGGCATCTCGCGTTCTAGCCAGTGCTTGGCTGCATCCAAACCGTCCTGGACTACCTGCAACTGCCATTCAGGATCATCAAACAAGCCGAAGTGCGTGGGCCCGATTCTCTTCACCTTTTCGCGGCGCAGTCGCAGGATGGAGTTCCGCCACTTCTCGAAGTTCAATTCTGGTGGAGGCATGGGGACTCGCAGATACCGGTAACCGGGGATCCGCACGCCCCCGATGTCGCCACTGAAGAGGATGTCTTCGAACACGTAGGCGTAGTGATGTTCGGCATGTCCCGGGGTATCGACCGGCCGGAAACGCAGATTCCCGACTGCGATGTCCTCGTCCGGCCTCGGAATCGTCAACCGGTTCTGGGGTACGGGGCGGAATTCCCCCCAGAGGGTGTCCATCTTCTCGCCATAGATCCGTGTCGCGCTGGCGAGCAGCTTCTCCGGGTTCAGCATGTGCGGGGCGCCGACGGGATGAACGATGATCTGCGCTCCCTGCGCGGCCCACCAGCCCGCAGCGCCCGCATGGTCGAGATGGATGTGCGTCAACAAAACGTGGGTGACGTGCGCCGCTGACAACCCACTGGCCTTCAATCCCGCTTGCAGCGCTCCAGTTGTAGAGCTGGGACCGCAATCGATCAATACGGCGCCTTCCGAATGCCGGATGAGGTATGAGGCGATCGCCTGGGGCGAGCCCTGGAAATTCAGGTCAAGTGTGACAACGTTGGTCTTTGCCATGTGATTACATTCTGGGAAAGGGATGATGGTGCGAGACTGGATAACCCGGCTGCAAGATCAACTCCGCACTGGAGCAGCAGGACAGGCACCTGCTGGTCGCCCAATCGCCGGACGATCTCGGCCGCGCCCGCCTTGCCGTCGAAGGATTCAGCATCCAATAGGACCACCATCGGGTGGAGCTTGCGGAGCAAGAGATCGCCGGTGGCAACGAGCAGTTCGGAGGACGTGGTTGCTGTGACGAGGATCGCGCTTGCGCCCCGCGGCATGAGCCGCGCATGGGCACTGCAGAGGGCCGAGATGGACATGTCACCTTTGCCTTCGATGAAGGCAAGCGTTTCCATGATCTTGGTTTCCTGACGCTGACTGCGTTCGGGAGGGATCATGGCATAGGCGCGGTCCTGGGCTACGAACCCGACCGCACGATTTTGGGCAATGAAGTAGTGCGCCAGAGATGCGGCGACGCTGATCTCGTACTCGAGCGTCGACGGAGGAAGGGTGAGCCTCGGTTTGCGGCTGAAGAGGAGGCTTTCGAGGGGCATCGCGGGCGTCACATATGCTTTCTGGGCCTGGATGCTTGCTTGGGCGTCCAGGAAGATCCAGACCTCTGCCTGCGGATCCTGTTCAAATTCCTTCACCATCAGCTGCTCGCGCCGGGCCGAGGTGGGCCAGTGAATTCGCTTCATTGGATCGCCTGCCACGTAGGAGCGGACACCGGCGGCGTGCGGCGTGACGTCGCTCGTCTTTCGGCGTATAACCTGGCCCCCCGGAAGAAAACCCGGAGGCGTCATGAACTCCTGGACCGGAAATATCATGGGTAGCACAACCAGCGATCGTTCCGCACTGAACCGCCGCCGGATTCGAAACAAGCCGAGTGGATCAGAGATCGTCAAGGTGGTGGGCCCAACGGGGAATCCTCCCCGACGGGTCAGCCACGTTCGGGCCACGTAAGTCTGCTTCTCGCGAGGCTGCAACCGTGTGAGCAGGCGCGAGCCGGAGACTGCCGGCAGCGGCATCTCGTTGTACAGCTCCACCCATCCGCCGCGCAACCGGCTGGTATTGACGATCTCGTACTGTTCCTTGAATATGTCCCCCACGCTGGCGCGCCAGAAATCAGGCTGGCGGTTGAGCCGGATCGACCTCGCGACGATCGAAATCCAAAGGCGCGCTCCAACCGTAAGCAGAACGCCCAGCAAGATCATGTGCGCGTAGAAGTCCGCGCCGCTCAGAAATGATCCGATGATCCCCGCGCTGATCAGTAGAGCGATAAATACCCTGCCGACATTCATTGGGGGACTTGGCCGGCCGGAAGCGGCTGATAGTCTCCCCCAGGCATCGGCGTCGTCCGCACGATCTCCTGTACGATCCGGTCAGCGGTCAGTTCGCGGAGTCGGGCTGCCGGACTGACGATGATGCGATGCCCCAACACCGGAACGGCGACATCTTTGACATCATCTGGCAGCACGTGATCACGTCCGCTGAGGGCAGCGCGCGCCTGCGAAGCTCTGGAAAGCGAAAGCGTGCCCCGCGGGCTCGAGCCGAGATAGATATCACCACTCTGACGCGTCCGCCGAGATAGATCCGTTAGGTACCGCTTGGCTGCCGGCGAGACGAATACGCTCTTGATGGCTTCCGCCGCCTGCAGCACCTCTTTGGATGTTGCGACGGACCTCAGGTCCTCAATGGGATGCCTAAGTCTCTGGCCGTCCAGAATCTTGATCTCATCGATGAAGTCGGGATACCCCAGCCGGACGCGCAAAAGAAAACGGTCCAGCTGGGCTTCTGGTAGGGGAAATGTGCCCTCGTATTCGATGGGATTCTGGGTTGCCAGCACCATAAAGGGCCGCGGCAGGACATGCGTGACGCCATCGACAGTGACCTGCCTCTCCTCCATTGCCTCGAGCAGGGCTGCCTGGGTTTTGGGTGTGGCGCGGTTGATCTCGTCTGCCAAGATGATCTGGCCGACGATAGGGCCGGCTCGGAACTCGAACTCGGCCTTCTTCTGGTTGTAGATCGACACGCCGGTGACATCGCTGGGAAGCATGTCTGGCGTGAACTGGATCCGGTTGAACGTACAATCCAACGATCGCGCCAGGCTGCGGGCGAGCATAGTCTTGCCTACGCCCGGCACATCCTCGATCAGGATGTGCCCTTCGCAAAGAAGGCCGATCACAATGAGTTCAAGGGCCTCGCGCTTGCCCACGATGACCTTTTCCAGGTTGCCGATGACCCGATCGCCGAATTCCCGAAGTTCTGCCATGCCAAGTCCTGATGCCGGAGATGGGCCAATTCTACCGTGCAACTCGAGGCTGCCGCAAGCCACAAACTCGATTCGGTTATAATCCGACCGCCTGCCCCCGTAGCTCAATGGATAGAGTAACAGACTTCGAATCTGGTGGTTGAGAGTTCGAATCTCTCCGGGGGCGCCACCCCTTCATGCCCAGTATGCACGCCGAACTCATCGAGATGTTGCTGACGCGAACTCGAGCGCGCGCCGGCCGATTCCTTTTGGGCTCATCGGGCCAGCGGTGTCCGTGGTTCTTTGCTTGGAGCCCTGGAGCGCGAAGAAGCTGGCAAGCCTCTTGATTCAGCGATCCTAAATTACCTCACGCGAGAAGCCGTCCGTATCCTGGAACGTGCCGCCGCGAGAAGAGTCGGCTGGGGACCGGCGGACCCGGGTTGCGCGGGGCCGGCACCCGTTAGTGAACAGCCGGACGACTGGGACGCAGCGTGACGACGAAGTCAGTCGGGGACGAGTGAGCAGCTGTGGCTCATAGGCATCGAGTTGTCATCTGTGGCGCGGGAATCTGTGGTGTGAGCGCAGCCTACTTCCTGGCGAAATCGGGGCTATCTGACGTCTTGTTGATCGATGAGCGGCCGCCCCTTACCCTGACCAGCGACCGTTCCACGGAGTGCTACCGCAATTGGTGGCCCGATCCAGCGATCCTGGCTTTGATGAATCGGTCCATCGAGTTGCTGGAGCAGCTCGCAGACGACAACCACAACTCCTTTCACATAAATCGTCGAGGCTACTTGTATGTGATCGGCAGCGAAGCTCGAATCCCAGCAATGTCCAGAGTTGCCGAGCGGATCTCGGGCATGGGAGGCGGGCCGCTGCGAACTCATGAGCACGGCGCGGGCCGCCACGTGCCTCACGCCGTCGATGGATTCCACGGTCAGCAAGACGGCGCGGACTTGTTCCTCGGAGCCCCGGTGATCCATGCCCATTTTCCCTATCTGACCCCGGGCGCAGTGGCCGCGCTGCACGTACACAAGGCCGGCTGGCTAAGCGCCCAACAACTTGGAATGCACCTCCTCGACCAGGTCCGTGCGATGGGTGGCACGGTCGTGAACGCACAGGTGGCAGCAGTTGAGGTTGCTGCCGACGAGGTGCGTGGGGTCAGGCTCAGCAGCGGCGAACTACTGGAGTGCGAGGCATTTGTAGACGCCGCTGGCCCCTATCTCAAGCCGATCGGAGCGCTCCTTGGCATCGACCTGCCCGTGCAGACTGAACTTCATCTAAGAGCCGCCTTCAAGGATCCGCTGGGAGTGGTTCCGCGCGACGCTCCCCTTCTCATCTGGGACGAGGCCCAGTCACTCCCATGGCAGGACGACGAGCGCGACCTTCTGATCGCCGAGGCTGAAACATCATGGCTGACGGGTCCTCTGCCATCGGGCGCCCACACGCGGCCGGAGGGACCGGCAGATAGCCAATCGGTATTGATGCTGTGGGACTATCGGGCGCGGTCCATGGTCCCGGAATTCCCCATCCCGACCGACGAGCAGTATCCGGAGATCGTGCTGCGCGGACTTCGCGACCATGTTGCCGGGAATGCGCGCCTACCTTGGTCGCACAGCACGGCCGCAGATCGATGGTGGCTACTGTGTGAAGACGCCAGAGAAGGGTTTACTCGCGTGCCCGCTTCCCGTTGGAGGCGCATACGTGCTTGGCGCCGTCTCAGGGTACGGGATCAAGGCCGCCTGCGGCGCCGGCGAATTGCTGGCCGCGCACATCCGAGGGACGCCGCTGCCTGCCTACGCAGAGGATTTTTCTTTGAAGCGATACGATGATCCAAAGTATCAGAAGCGCCTTGAGGAATGGGGTGATTCTGGACAACTTTGATAGAAAATGATCCCGCCGCTGGGTGAGGGGGGCACCCAACAACGGGACCGCGTCCATTGTGGCATACTTTGATTGTACAATCAAGCCCAGTCTATATAGATATCGTCCGCTTTCGAAGGCGAGCCCTTAGTCCTCTGGGCAAACCGCGCGTCGCAGTCGAGGCTGCCACCTTTGAGATAGAATGTGCACTAGAGGCAGTTGGAGCAATGAGATTCTTGCCCTTTGCCGGTTGCGTGTTGATCCTGTGCACCTCCGGCTGTCAGGGGTGGAGCGTGCAGCCAGTTTCACCAGATGCCGTTACGCCCGTACCTTCCAGGACACCAGTGATTGACAGCCCCACCCCATACATCGAAGCGCCAACGGATACTCTGACGCCAACAGCCTCATTGACACCGGCAGTGGCCACATCGACCGCGTCGGCGGTACTCCAATCCGAGCCCAGCGTTACGCCCACCCCTGGGTCGCGGCTCGGGGCCAAAATCCTCGCTTGCGATACAGGAGTTGATCTTGCTCACGGCATGGGTCAAGTGACCAACGCGTATATCACCATCACCAACGCGGGCGGTGCAGACGCTCCCAATGTGTGTGCGACGCTCAGCGGCTTTCACGAAGGCCGACCGCATCCAGACAAGGCCCAGTGCCTTGCTGATGTGCCCGCTGGATACCAGGTAACACTTAAACTCACGATCGACACCACCGCTGACGAGAGCACGGCCATCCAAGTCGAGATCAAATCAGGGGGTTCTCTGCTGCTGCGCCTGGGGGCGTCCGCGTGCCCGGGTCCGGTACTTGTGCCCGATCCGTTTGGGAGCCTGAAAACTCCGCAGCCAATTCCGTAGAAATCGACCCTAGGATAGGGACATCCACGAAAGGAAACGCTCAGCCATGACTGACGAACAACTCGCCAACCCGCCACGCCACAAGATCGCCATGTTGATCGATGGAGATAACGCCCAGGCCGGCTTGCTCTCCCAGATGCTGGTGGAGGCCGGACGCTACGGGCAGGTGACGGTCCGTCGTATCTATGGTGACTGGACCACCGTGAACATGAATTCATGGAAAGAGACGCTGAATTTCCATGCCTTCCAGCCGATCCAGCAATTCCGGTACACGATCGGCAAAAACGCAACCGACAGCGCCATGATCATCGATGCGATGGACATCCTGCACTCCAATGTGGTGGACGCCTTCTGCCTCGTCTCGTCCGACAGCGACTATACGAGGCTCGCCACACGCATTCGCGAGACCGGCATCTTTGTGATGGGGATCGGCGAGAAGAAGACGCCCAAACCCTTTGTCAACGCCTGCGACGTATTTGTTTACACGGAGAACGTGGTAGCCGAGAACAAGGATGCAAGGGCGCGCTCATCGCGCCGGAAATCCAGCGCCAAGCCAAGGGCCAAGAGCGAGGGGGATCCAATGCCGCTTCTAGAACAAGCATTTGACATGGCGGTTCAGGAAGACGGCTGGGCCCGGCTGGATCTGATCGGAAGCGCGCTGTATCAGCTTGATCCGGGCTTCGATCCGCGCACGTATGGCCAGCGCCAGCTCTCGCGTTTGATCAGAAGCCTCAAGGAATCGTTCGAGATGCGGTCGCAGGAAATGGACGGCTCGACTCTTTTCCTGGTCCGCATGAAAGAATAGGTCGAAGGCTGCGTCG
The DNA here is from genome assembly GCA_963739265.1 of uncultured Chloroflexia bacterium. Classification (GTDB taxonomy): domain Bacteria; phylum Chloroflexota; class Anaerolineae; order Anaerolineales; family Villigracilaceae; genus Fen-1038. The sequence goes on along the minus strand of CAVTZR010000003.1, from coordinate 161,233 downwards.
GTCTCCCGGGGAAGACGGTGGCCGGCGCGTGGAGCGCCTGCCCTGCCTACCTAGCCTCTACTCGCAGAAGATCCCCATAGAGGGCGGCAATTCGCGGCGCAATCTTGTCCCAGGAGTAGTCCTGGGCATATTCGGCCGCCCGTCGGCCCATCTTAAGCCTGAGCTGCGGATCACCAAGAAGCAGCGAAAGCCTCTCACAGAGTAACGCCGGATCTCCGTCGGGGACAGTGAAACCGGTTTCGCCATCTTGAACCAAAAAGCCCAGCCCCCCCACTTCGGAGGCGATAACAGGTGCGCCGCATGCCATGGCCTCGAGGGCAACCATCCCAAAGGATTCATAATGGGAGGGCATGACAACGACCTCTGCCGCGGTATAGTAGTAGGGCAGCGTGTCCTGTCCCCGTTTGCCCAGGAAAACGACGGTTTGTCCGACAGCCAATTCGTCGCATAGTTTTTGGAGGCGCGCCATTTCCGCGGACATTTCCTGCGGACTGGCATCTGGCTCGCCACCGATGATAGCCAAATGAACCGGTTTGTGCGCATCTTTCAGTCTGACGCACGACATGGCCTGAATCAGCGTGTCCACTCCTTTAAGCGGCTCGATACGCCCCACAAAGAGCACCATGCGATCGTCAGGCTTGAGGCCGACGAACATCTTGGCCTCATCAGCAGGGATTGGGTAAAAGTGGCTTAGATCGACACCCGGCGGGATGATGTCCAACTTCCGCTCACCTGCCCTGTAAAGGAAGCGGAGCTGAGTCTGCTCGGCGAGGGTCGAAACGACGATCCGATCGGCCCGAGCAAGAAGGTGCTTTTCCGCCGCGATCCGTTCAGGCGACTCGCGCTCGTCATCGCTCCGGGCGACCCGGTTCTTCATCTCGCCCAGGGTGTGAAACATCTGCACGATCGGCTTTCCCCCCCAGGCATCCGACAGCACCTCTGCTGCCAAGCCTGAAAGCCAGTAATGGCTGTGGATCAGATCGTAGTACATCCCCTTTTCATCCGCGAATTGGCGTACTCCGTCAATGAACTCCGGGATATGCCTCGCGAGCTCCGGCTTCGGTATTGGCACCTCGGGGCCGGCCGGCACGTGAACCACGCGGTTGCCAAATCCCAGTTCGTGGACAACGTGAGGAACGTGTTCGTCTTGCGAGCGCGTGAACACGTCCACGTGAATGCCCAGACGTCCCAGTTCCCGCGTCAGATCGCGGACGTAGACGTTCATTCCCCCGGTGTCCTTTCCGCCCAGGATGGCAAGCGGACAGGTATGATAGGAAAGCATGGCAATATTCATTGTTCAGGATCCGGGCAATAGCCGCACAGCATATAGACTACACGAGAGGCCCGAAACTTGCGGGTTTGCTGGTTATCCTTTATAATCCCCGCCGCTTACCACCAGCCACCGTAGCTCAGCTGGTAGAGCAGACGATTCGTAATCGTCAGGTCATCGGTTCGAATCCGATCGGTGGCTCCACAGATTGTTGGGGTTTTTCCTTTGATTATAGGCTGTTCAGGAAGGAAAAACCACCATGTTTTCCACCGATTCACATGAGCAGACGATTCTTGAATTTGCCCAAGGGGGCTATCTAGGCATAAGCGCCGAGGGATTCCTGATCAATCGGCAGGCAGCGGGCCTATCCCGACACACGCTGAAGTTCTACAGACAGTTCCTCGATCCATTCATAAAATACTGCAGCGCGAACTCCCTAACCCTCATCCAAGACATTTCCCCGGATTATCTTCGGCGCTACTTTCTCACATTCTCGGAAGCTCATAATCCTGGGGGTGTGCACGCCGCCTACAGAACCTTGAGAGCCTTTTTTCGCTGGCTCATGAACGAAGAGGTCATGCCGCCTGAATGGAAGAATCCAATGCTGAAGGTAAAGCCACCGAAAGTGGCAACTGGACCCCTGGAGCCCATATCCATCGAAGATGTAAAGGCACTAGTCAACACCTGTCGCCGGGGACAATTCACCGGAGATCGGGACCGCGCCATGTTCCTGTTCCTGCTGGACACCGGGGCAAGAGCCCAGGAATTGTGCAATACGACCAGAGTAGACACCGATCTGAATGCCGGCTCAGTAATGATCCGATACGGAAAAGGAGGCAAAACACGGATGGTGTTCCTTGGGCGCAGAACGCGAAGAGCTCTGCGTTCCTACCTTCGGACGCGTCGCGATCACTCCCCTGCCCTGTTTGTGTCCACAAATGGAGATCGCCTTACCTACAACGGCCTTCGCCTACTTCTGGATCGCAGAGCAAGATCGGCAAAGCTGGACAAGAAACCAACCCTGCACGCCTTCCGTCGTGCGTTTGCTCTCAATATGCTGCGAAACGGTGCGGACATATTCGCCCTGCAAAAACTCATGGGACATTCCGATTTACAGATCATGCGACGGTACCTTGCCCAGAACGATCAGGACAATCGGCTAGCCCATATGCGTGGAAGCCCTGTCGACAATAATCTATGAATCTTCAACGCTAGCCGCGGGGTTCTTCGGACCCGCTACCCCGTGCTTGGGTGACCGGCCAGGTACTTGCAGCCTGAACCCACCGATCAAGAGTCTCGGGAAAGAATGTGGATAGGGTGTATGGCGTGAAATAGCGTGTATGTAGTTCTGAATATTCGAGTGAATCGGTCTATGACGTACATAGTTTCTAGTATGATGCCAGACGGGCGTGGTAGGCCGCATGTTTCTAGGTCTGAAAGGCCGCGCTGTAGCATTGGTCACCACGCCCATCCAGAACCGAGCCCGAACAGTTGTATGGTCTGAAAGACCGAATCCTGCTAGAACGGGCAAAACAACTATACACAGGACGGCGAGTGATGGCAGCAGACAAAGTATACGTTGGCATAGATGTCTCCAAAGCTTGGCTGGACATTGGCATTCATCCCGGCCAGGAGAGTTGGCGAATTGAAAATACACAGAAGGGCATTCGTAAATTGATCAAGCGTTTTCAAAGCATGCCGATCGAGAACATCGTGGTGGAGGCCACCGGCGGATACGAAGCCAAGTTGGTGGATGGGTTGTCGCTTGCCGCTTTACCGGTCTCACGAGTCAATCCGGGTCGGGTGCGCAAGTTTGCCCAAGGCTTGAACTGGTTTGCCAAGACCGACAAGATTGACGCCAAGGTTCTGGCGCTGTTTGGCGAAAAAGCCCAGCCGCGCCGAGTGGTCCTGCCCAGTGCAGCCGAAAAACGCTTATCGGCCCTGCTCAAACGCCGTAAACAGGTGCTCGACATGCTGACGGCCGAGCAAAACCGCAGGGAATTGGCTGAACAGGATGTGCAGGCATCCATTGAAATCGTCGTCCAGGTATTGAAAAAGCAGTTGGAAGATCTGGAGGTTCAAATTCAGGACCTGATCGAGAAGACGCCTGAGCTCAAGCAAAAACAGGATTTACTTCAAAGCGTCCCGGGCGTTGGCCCAGTCTTATCGGCCACGCTTGTCTCTCAAGTCCCGGAACTAGGGAAGTGTGATCGCAAGGAAATTGCAGCCCTGGCTGGACTGGCTCCCTTCAATCACGACAGCGGCAAGAAACACGGCAAACGCATGATCCAGGGTGGCAGACCATTTATCCGTAGTGTGCTCTACATGGCAACCATCTCGGCTACCCGCTTCAATCCGATCATTAAATCTATGTATCAGCACTTGCTCAAAGCGGGTAAGCAGAAGAAAGTGGCGATCGTGGCTTGTATGCGAAAACTCCTAACGATCCTGAATGCGATCATTCGTACCCAGACCCCCTGGCAACCCGTGTTCAGCTCTTGACTTTCAACACAGTTGCTACAGCGTAGCCTCGCAATTGTACCCCAATTGCACCCGAAAAAGGAGAGGCGACTCCTGCATTCGCTCAGCTGGCGATCACCTAGCGCAAGTCTTGTTGACTTGCCTGGTGCGGCCATTTGTGCACGGTCCAATTGCCGCCTCAGTTGCAAACTGGCCCGTGCTGCCACCTGTGCCCCCGCCTGGATCCGAACCTGCGACCAAGCGTATTCGGGCTCAATTCCAGTTTGGCTACGATTTTGCCTCGTGCAGATGGGCGATTGTGAACCGGGGTAGCCCAGGTCAGCCGTGGCCGGCGTCCATGCGGGCGGCAGCATGCATCTGAGCATGTTCCTAGCACTACTCTCCATTGCCAACTTGTGTGTCCACAAACGCTCGAGCCTGGCGCTCTGGGTGGCGGCGCCCCAGATCAGTCCTTGGTAAGTGCTAGGAAAGCAATATCGTCTGACTGCGGCGCCCCCTGAGTAAAGGCGTTGAAATCGGCCTCAACGTGCGCAAGGAGCGCACTGGCATTCGGGGGCGCAGCGGCAATAGCCGTAACCAGCCGGTCTTTGCCGTATTCTTCCATGCGCCGATTCCTCGCTTCCGTCACTCCATCAGTGTACATGATAATTGCATCGCCATTCCCGATCTTGATTGTCTCCTCGCGCAACTGCGACTCATTGAACAAGCCAATTGCGGCCCCAGTGAGAGACAACAACCCACAGGTCCCAGATGCCCGCCGCATTATCGGCGGATGGTGCCCGGCATTTGCATATCGCAGTGTTTGCTCTTTTGGGTCAAGCACTCCAAGGAGCACCGTCACAAACATGTCCGAGGGGTATTGCAGGATTATCATTCGATTGACCTCTGTCAACGCTGCCGCGGGGCTGCTGTGTCGCAGCAATGCAGAGAGAATGAGACTGCGTGCCATCGCCATATAGATCACGGCGGCGGTTCCCTTGTCGGCAACATCGCCGATCACAATCCCCCAGTGATCCGCATCCAGCCGAAATACATCATAGAAGTCGCCGGCAACTTCGCGCGCCGGGTGCCAAGCGCCCGCCAGGACGAAGCCGGGAATGTCGGGCATTTTGTGCGGAATGAGCCCGGCCTGAACTTCATGGGCGACCTGCAGTTCGCTTTCGAGATGGATCCGCCGCGCTTCTGCAAGCTCAAAGAAATGAGCGCGCTCCATCGCAACGACGAGCTGATCACTGACCGCGGACAGAAAGTGCAAATCTGCCTCAGTCAGGAACTGCCAGTCCGCGTTGGCCACATTAAGAATACCAAGTGGCTTGCCTTTTGAGATCAGCGGAACGCTGGCATGATAGGACAAACCCTGGTTATCACCCGCGGCGGCAGCGGAATCGCGCAAGCGTGAACATTCAACGACATTGACGGCACGTGTGAAGCGCCCTTCAAGCAGCAGATGCTGGCAGTGGCAAGCGGGCGGCCTGCGGAGAAAGTGGCGATCGTCGCGTTCAAGACCAGGGGGCAAGCCGTGGGCTGCGGTCAGCTTGAAACCGTCGGGTGGAGGATCACCATCCAGGACGGGCATAATGTGCGTTCGGGCGAGCATGGACACCCAGGCTGTCTGCAACCCCATGACCTTGAGCAGAGTCTCCAGTGTGCCGTCGAGCGCGTTCTGGATATCCACGGCGCTATTGAGTTTCTCCGAGATCTGGCTGAGAGCGCGCAGCCTCTCCGTCTCACTCTGACGCAGGTTGTCGGGGAGAGTTGGTTCCTGCGGGCGAACCCGTTCGGCTGCAGGAAAGGAGAGGTCAAATTTGTAGTCTTCGAAGGGATTTTGAGCAATGATGTTCTCGGCCTTTGCCCATTCGTAGAACCGCTTGAGCGCAGCGATCTTGTCTTCGAGCGCGACCAGGTTGATACCATTGATGCGCAGATAGGATAGATAGGTTCGCAAATCTACGTCATCGTCATCGCTCGGAGCAAACTCCGCAGCGTGGTGATGCGTCTGCCATTCGATGTATTCTTCCACGGCGGCGAGCATCGGCGCGCCGGATGGAAGCAGTGAGTTGACGAACTTATCCCAGGAAATCACATTCTTCCTCCAGCAGGAATTGCCAGCTTTGGAGCATCACCAAACGATTTAGGCTCGAGTCCAGCCAAGAAATCGCCCCACCTTGATCGTCATTTGTCGGCCCAGTAGGATCTGCCGCTGAGCGCCCTTTAGGGAACCTACGACCAAGCGTATTCAGGCTCAATTCCAGTTCGGCTACGATTCTACCCTTTGCAGAAGGGCAGTTGTGAACCTGACGGTTAGAAGGCCAAGTCTTACCACAATACATCCTAGGATCATTCCCTGACAATCAGCGGCTGGGCCCGCCTGCGGATGATTCCAGCAGAACGGCAAAGCCAGAATACTGCTTCGGTCGCAAAGTACCGCAATGCACAAACGCCTGCGTGCCGTGAGACTCTGCCGCGCCGGGTTTGATATTGCCACGTATTTGGTCGCATTAGTGTGGTACACTGATGGTGGCTTAAGATAGACACGGTGTCTATTATTCGGGGGAATCGGAGGATGTTCCACAGGAAGCGTCCATCAAGACCTCGGCCCGGCACGTACCAGCTGTCTATTAGAAGTGAAGGAGAAACACCATGGATTCGAAAGCAACTGTTCAAGCCGTTATGGATTCCATCCAGAAGGCGGATTTCGTGAAGGCCAAGTCATTACTTTCCAATGACTTTCAATTCAGCGGGCCCGTGCCGGAGCCCATGAGCGGCGAAGCATGGATTGGAATGCTCACCAGTCTGAAAAACGCTTCCCCGAATATTCAGTATCATTTTCAGGTGGAAAGCATGAATGGCGACACGGCTAACATCAATTCGAACTCGAGGGAACACATAGCGCCCCTCTCGACCTGACAGGCGTGCACATGGGCGTGATCCCGGCGACGAACAAGGCCTGGGCCGCGGCACAAGAACATGGCAAAGCGACCGTCAAAGGCGATAAGGTCACTTCCTGGGCTATCGAACCAACTGCAGGTGCCGGCCTGATCGCGATCCTTGGTCAACTCGGCATCAAACCGCCGTCCATGTAGTTTCGCAATAAGAAAGTCAATCCCGCCTCCCGGCGGGGTTTTTGCACGAGGCTGAATTCGCAGCCCTTCAGATATATACAATCTGCCTCCGGTAGGATAGCCGGAGGCAGATTGATTCTGTTGAGAGCGCCGCGCCGCGGATTTGAACCTGGCACCTACCCGTTCGTGGTCACTGTCCTGGTGACAAGCACTTTGCACCACGTGACTCATGACCAAGCGTATTCAGGCTCAATTCCAGTTGGGCTGCGCCCCTGCATTGTCGCGCAAAACGAAGGCACGAGGCGTAGCAAATAGGCAAGTGGAGCCCTGGGGGTGAGGAGCGATCACCGGCTGGGTGGCGCTGGGTAGCTCGTCCCTGATCTGGACATCCACGAGCTGCGGCGAGCGCACTATAATCACGCCTTGATTGCGGCAAGAGACCGTTCCCAAAAGCAGCCCTCTGGCCGCCTGGGCACACAGCGGCCCCCTTGAGAGCGCCGGCAGGCAACCGACGAGCGGAGGCTCCCACAGCAAACCGCAAGTTCTCGCTTGTGGCGCGGGTCGGCACGGAAAACACGCGGGCTGTCAAACGAGCAATTCTTGAACTCGTACCCGAGGGTTCGGTCACACGGACGGACGAGGGATTCCTCGTCAAGGCGTAGCTAAGCGGCAGCAGCGCGCGCGAGTTGAACCGAAGCATGCTCTCCGCGTTCGCGGCGGATCGCACCGAAGACAAGATTGCGCGCGGAGTGGACATCCGGCGATACCACAGAGCGTTCTTTCGATTACGTGCCGAAGGGGACGCGCCACGCCTGACGAGGCGGGCCCGGCGCTCCAGATGTGAAAGGCAGGCGCATGCCAAAAACAGATGAGATCGCCGCGGCAGCTCGACCGGGCATACGCGGACGCATCGAATACAAATGGATTGCACTGAGCGTGACGACGATCGGCGCGCTGATGTCGTCGATCGACAGCACCATCGTGGTCCTGGCGCTACCGGACATGATGGTGAAACTGCACGCCGACCTGATCGAAATGATCTGGGTGATCATGGCGTACATCCTGATCAGCACCGTCTTCCTGCTGACTTTCGGGCGCGTGGCGGACATGCTTGGCCGCGTGCGGATGTACAACCTGGGCTTTGTCGTCTTCACGGCCGGCTCGCTGCTGTGCGGCATCTCGCAGAGCGCGTCCCAGCTGATCGTGTTCCGCCTCGTGCAGGGCGCGGGCGCGGCGTTGATGATGGCAAACAGTGCGGCGATCATCACCGAGGTCTTTCCGCCGAACGAGCGCGGGCGCGCGCTGGGTATCAACGGGATCACCTGGGGGATCGGCGGGGTTGCCGGTCCGCTGCTGGGCGGATTGATCCTGACTGCGGCCGACTGGCGCTGGATATTCTTCATCAACGTGCCGATCGGGATCATTGGCACGGTATGGGCCTATCGGGCGCTGCACGAAGTATCCAAGCCCAAGCAGGGCGAGCGCTTCGATCCAATCGGCGCGGCGACGTTCAGCCTCGGCCTGGTGGCGCTGTTGATCGCGCTGACGCTGGGAATCCAATACAGCTGGACCTCGCTGCCGATCCTGTCGTTGTTCGCGCTGTCCGTGGTGATGCTGGTCGTGTTCTTTGCGTGGGAGCGAGGCGCGCTGAACCCGGTGCTTGATCTCTCGCTCTTTCAGAACCGTATCTACAACTTCTCGGTGCTGGCGGCGATGCTCCAATCACTGGCGATGTTCGCCGTGAACTTCCTGATCGTGTTCTACCTCCAGGCGGTGCGCGGGTACGATCCGCTGAGCGCAGCCTTGCTGCTGATCCCACTTCCCATCGTGACTTCGGTGGTAGGGCCGCTGAGCGGGATGCTGGCCGACCGTGTCGGCGCACGGATCCCGGCAACGATCGGGGTGCTGGTGCAAGCCGCTGCACTGGTTTGGTTCGTCACTCGGCTGTCGCCGACGACCCCATATGCGGAGATCGCCCTGGGTTTGGCGATGATGGGCCTGGGCGGCGGTCTGTTCTGGTCGCCGAACACGAGCGCGGCGATGAACAGCGCGGCGGTGCACCGATTGGGGATCGCCTCGGCGACGCTCGCCACCTTGCGGCAGACCGGGATGGTGACGAGTTTCGCGCTGGCCCTGGCGGTTGCAGCGGGCAGCCTGCCGCGGGACGTGATGATGAGCCTCTTCGTCGGCACGAACGTGACGCTCGGCTCGCAGCCGATGCAGGCGTTCATCGGCGGCATCCAGCACGCGTTCGTGGTCTCCGCGGCACTTTGCCTGGTCGCGGCGGGCTTTTCGATTGTGCGCGGCAAAGAGGATCGGCAACGGCAAGCGGAGCTGCACGCATCGACGGAGTAGACCGACCCCGAAGTCCCACCAGGATCGAGCGCACGACCTGTGAATTTCCCCTACAGTTTCTCTTCCGGTTGCAGCACTCTTGCACTACAGAAAGAGTCCACGTCGCCGCGAGTACTCTCTTGCCATCAAATGTAGGGGCCTCCAAGGACGAGACCGCCGTATATCGGCGACGGATCAGGGACATGAACCCTGAACCCACTGATTAGATGTCCGGCCCAAGTATGTCTACACTGTATTTGGCGTGAAAAAGCGGGTACCCAGTGCCGGATTCACCGGTAAATCTGTCTATGGTGTACATGGTTTCCATACGTTGATTTCCCGGTTGCACCCGAATTGCACCCGAAACAGGAGAGGCGACTCATAGGCCTGGCGACCGGCTGCCCCAACGTGGCTCTTGGCAAGGGGCTCGGGGCGATTCTTCCAGCATCCAGCTCAGCTAGGCATCCCGCTGACATATTGCACATGTTCATTTGCCGGGTGTCACCGGCACGCCCAAGCCGTTGACGGCGTTACATACAACCGATGTGCTGGGCGGGTTGCCGGAGTTCCTTCTAACTCACGCGTGGAGATCGAGTTGGCTCAACAAAGGATGGGATCGCCTACAACATGGGTGATAGATATTGCGTCCGCGGGATCGGATATGCGGATGCGATCACGTCGGAATACCACGATTTTGACACCCCCTGACCCCGCCCGGGACCGCAAGACGCGGAGGTCATGGGGCGATCGTCCCTCGGGAGATCGCTTTTTGTCAGTGTTTCACTGACGACTCTTACATCCCCAAGACGGCGCTGAAGTCTTCGAATCGATCGACGAAGATCGGCACCAGTTTCGGATCAAAGAGCGAGTTGGCTGATTCTTTGATGAGATCCCGGGCGGCGTCCGGCTGCATGGTCATCTTGTAGGATCGCTTGGTGGTAAGCGCATCGAAAACATCGGCCAGGGCCACAATCCGGGCGCTCAGTGGGATCGCTTCCCCTTTCAGTCCCGTTGGATAGCCCGATCCATCCCACCTTTCATGATGCGTACGGGCAATTGTCTCGGCGGCCTGCAAGATGGGCGATCCGGATCCGCTGAGCAGGCGGGCGCCTTCGACGGCATGCTGCTTGGCGACCCTGTACTCGGCAGGCTCCAAGTTGGTGGTACTCTTGAGGATCGACAATGGCAGGGTGACCTTGCCGATATCATGCAGGATGGAGGCGATCGAGATCAAGCTGGCCTCATTGTGTCCGAGATCCGTCGCATTGGCAAGGCAATATGTGTAGCGCCGAATACGCTCCAGATGGGCATGGTTATCCCATTCGGCGAACTCCGAGATGTAGGCCGTGAGCATCAACTGATCCAACAGATCCTGCTGGTTGAGATCAAGGAAATTCCCGAACATATCGCCGCTCCCTTTTGTCGTGGTCCTCCCTATTATATTGCAGGCGGCATCATCTATCTGGGACAGGGCACATCCGCGTGGAGCCCCGGTGTTCCATGCCCTGCGGTTCTGCCCCTGCCAAGCACTATCCGGCGGCTGCCGATCTGGAGCGCTGTTGCGTGATTGGCCCCACGTTGCCGTCCGTCCTCCTCCCCTCCTCGTGTTGGACTCCCCTTCTGCACACCGCCACCGCGCAGGCCCGTCCGAATGTGGCCCTCAGCCAGCCCCAGCGACAAACGCTTCTCTGCCGCATCCCGAGATCCCTGCGCACGAGAGGACGGCAGGCCGGGAAGAACAATGTCCATCAGCGATTCTGGTTGCAGTGCTTCTGCGGCACTAGAAGAGCCCTCTCGATGAACTGAACCCCTAGAACGAGACACGAAGAGAAAGCACCCTCTGTGAGAAAATGGAACAGGAGGTGCTTTTTTCTATGGCAGGTAAGAAAGGAATGCAGCATTATCCGCCGGAGCTGAAGCTGGAAGCGGTGCGGCTGTTTTATGAAGAGGGCCAAACGCACGCCCAGGTCACGGCGGCGCTCGGGATCCGGGATCCGCAACGAATCCAGAAATGGTTGAGGCAATATCGAGCCGAAGGCGCCAGCGCGTTTGCCAAGCCGAGAGGTCGACCTCGCAAAAGGGCCGGGGCGCAAGCCGAACTGGAGCGGCTGCGGATGGAAGTGGCCCTGCTAAAAAAATTCCATTCCGAATTGCGGGAAGTGCGGCTCGCGCAGCGCAATATCGGGTGCTTTATCACCATCGAAAAGAGTTCGAAATGAAGGCCATGTGTGCCTTCCTAGGTGTCTCGCGAGCAGCCTATTACGCTTGGCGCAAGAAGCTGGAACAGCCGGACACAGATGCGGTGCGTTTAGAACTCGTGCAGCGGGCTTACACGGCTTCGCACCAGATCTATGGCTACCGGCGGATTAGCCTGTGGTTGAAGCAACAACAGGGTCTGGTGATCAATCCCAAGACGGTTTTGCGCCTGATGCACAAGCTCAATATCCGTTCCAGGGCCCGCAAACGCAAAATGTACCGGAAACTCGAAGAGCTGGGCATCTATCACCGCTATCCCAACCTGCTCAACCGCGACTTTGCTGCCACTCGCCCCAACCAGAAGTGGGTCACGGATATTACCTTCGTCTCAACCCAACAGGGCTGGGCGTACCTGTCTACCATCAAAGACCTATTCGATGGCTTTATTGTGGCTCATCAATTTGGGCCCGAGAACTCCATTGGATTGGTGACCCACACGCTCCAACAAGCCAGACAAAAAGAAAAGGTCACTGATGGGCTGATCCTCCACAGTGACCAAGGAACGCAATACACTTCGCAGGCGTATGCCGTCCTCACTCAACAGTACAACATCACTGCCTCCATGTCGCGCCGTGGCAACTGTTGGGACAATGCGCCTATGGAAAACTTCTTCAGCCATCTCAAAGAAGAGTATCTGCGCCATCTGCACAACCCCAGCTTTGAAGAGGCTCGCCAAGCGATTGAGGAATACGTTGACTTCTACAACTACGAACGCATACAATTGAAAACGAAACAGACACCCTTCCAGCAAAGGTGCCTGTTTCACTAGCCACTTGGGGTCTTTCTGATTGTGTCTTGTCTAGTGGGTGCAGTTCACGATGTCGGGGGCTCTTTTGCCATCATATGTAGGGGCTTTCGAGCACAATACCCCTGTGCCTAGGTGACCGACCAAGGACTTGAACCCTGAACCCACTGATTAAGAGTTCCGAGTCAAGTATGTACATAGCGTCTATCGAGTGAAAAAGCGTCTACACAATGCCGAATTTACGGGTAGATCTGTCCACTGCGTACATAGTTTCCATGGCGTGTTTTTCCAATTGCAACCGAATTGCAACCGATCTTAAGACAGGAAAGGCGACTCCAGTCGGCAGCATACAGAAAAGCAAGGAGGCTGGTGCTCCGGCCTCGGAGTGGCATGGGGGAATGTGCAGTGCGCGAGGTCACAGGCCGGCCGCGTACTGATGAATCCTCCGCAAGCTGATGGAAGAGCTATTCGCCCACGATCTGTACTCTAACCGTTCTCTCCCGGGCGCGCACTTGATCAAAATCAGCAAAATAGATGCGGCCGAACTCTCCCAGCATCATCGCACCGTCGACTACGGGTATGGATTCGGAACGACCCATCATCACGCTCCTCAGATGAGCGTCCGTGTTGAGGGACCACGAAGGGAGCTCATCTCTGCCGGCCCCAGCTTCAATGTGCTTGGGACCGGGATGCAGATACTGGCCCTCGGTCCTACACGTGGGCACCATGGCCTCGAGAACATTGACCAGGTCCTGCATGAGCAACTCGGTACCCCAGTAATTGACGTCGTCCGAGGCCTCCTGAATCATGACGCTGCAGGTCGTATGCTGGGAAAATACGAGCAAAATGCCATTCCTAATCGCGGCCTTCTTCAGGATCTCAGCCACCTTCGGCGTTACGTCGTGGAAGGTGGGCCTCCTGTCAGATTGGATCTTAAAGAACTCGTGATAAGTCGCCATGGATCACCTCCGAGCTAAGTGTGTCTTGTCCCATGCTTGGCGCGCGGATCTGATCATTTCTTCCAGCATAGCAAAGGGATCCGGCGCCATCACAATCCCGCTGGTCGAGCCTGTCCCTTGAGCGCCGGCAGCCACGACATTGTAAACATCCTGGCCGCTACTGATCCCGGCCCCGTGCAGCACGCGTATTTCAGGATTGATCGCCCAGACGGCCTGGTTGATCTTTGCGATCGTCTGCGGATCGTCAGCCTCCCGCTTGCCAACGCCGATCAATTCGGGTGCCTCGGCGATGATTATGTTCGGTGCCATCCGGGCGATGGCGACAGCGTCCTCAAGGTTGTCCGCGCAGACCATGGTCGCAAGTCCGACTTCATCGGCACGTTGGATTGTCCGTATCAACTCATCCCGCGACAGGCGCTTCTCGACATGATTCAGCAGGACGCCGGCCGCTCCCGCCGCCTTGACGGCCTCCGGCAGGACAGAACCGATGCCTCTTCCAATTGGGAGCGAATCCATGTGTTGCGCGAAGACCAATGCATGCTTCATTTCACGCGCAACCGGCCAAATGTCCACGTATTGTGGCGTCAGAATGATCTGAACATTGTACTTGCTGCCGATCGCATCGGCATACCCGGCGAGCTCAAGCACATCCTGGCCGTATAGATAGGCCTTGGGCCCAATTTCGAAAAAGGAGGCGCGATCTGAAGACCGCGATACATGGACTGATTCTCTCTTTGCTGCGGAGCGAATCAGCCGTCCGGCTCCCGAATTCTTACCGCCGAACAGCAAATTCTCATCCGCTCACGATCATTTCCTAGACGAGCAGCACTTCAACACCCATGTCCCGAATTGCTGCGACGAACTCTGTGGGCGCGTTTGTATCCGTTATCAATGTGTGGATCGCGGCCACGGGCTTGACAGGAACAAAACCCACGCGGCCGATCTTGCTGCTATCTGTCACGAGGATCACCTGACGAGAATGCTCAACCATCATGCGATCCACTTCTGCCATCAAGATGTTGGCAGTGGTCGCGCCGCTTCCCAGGGTGAGTCCATCAGCACCTAGGAACACCTTGTCGGCGCTCAGCTCCTGCAGTTGCGCCAGGGTTTGCGGTCCGACCGTGGCCTGATAGTCGGGCAGATAGAGCCCGCCAAGGATTGTCAGATTGGGCGCTGGCCAGCTCAACACTTCCTGAGCGACAGGCTGGGAATTGCTGACCAGCGTGATCATGCTGCTATTCCGCAAGGCGGAGGCAACATGCCGGACGACGTGCAGGGTGGTCGTGCCGGAGTCCAGAAGGACAATATCCTTGGCCCGGATGAGCTCGGCCGCGACCTTTCCGATCCTTTCTTTCGCCTGGATATGCAATTCCTTTTTTTCCGCAAAGGAATCCGTCCGCGAACTGCCCGGAATCGGAATGGCACCACCATGGATGCGCTTCAAGCGATTGGCCTGCTCCAACAACGTCAGATCCCGGCGGATTGAGGTTTCAGTCACTTCGAATTGACGTACCAAGTCCGCAACAAGAACCCTGCCGTTCTCCAGCACCATTTGCGCGATCTGCGACCTTCGTTCAGCAGCACTCACTTCTTCCATCGCATCGTCTCCGCCGCGAGACAGCCCCCCAGTACCTGCTCACGTTTGGCAACATGTTGAGGCCAGGCGCGCCGTCATCGAATCTCCCTGGTCGATCTAGATCTCGACAATTTCCAGTCCTTGCATCCGGCCATAGGTCTTTATCTGGCTGGATAGATGGCCGTACGCCAGCGCCATGTGATGGGGCGAACCCGCCTTGCACCAGGCATCGCACCATTCACGTATGGGCAGGTCTCTGGGTTTGAAGAGCATTTGCGGCGCGACAACCGGCCGAGGCTGAATCGCGATCGACTCCCCTTCGGCGATGTTGAGCCGCCACCGCCCACCCACGTTAACGAGTGAGAGGTTGGTCACCGGCCCCGGGGCATACGCATACTCAAAACCGGCGCCAAATCCGTTGACACCCTGATAGTAGATACTGCTCTTCACGGCAACGTCCCCAGGTTTTGCTGCCATGGCAGGGTTGCCGTGTCCATCGTGCGACAATATCATGGCATCGCGCTTGAAGTCTATGATGTAGTTTTCGAGGAAGGTAGATTGTCCAGCCAGTTCTTGAAGGATCAGCATAGCGGTGACGGTTGTGACATCCGCCTCGGTCGAGCAGGGAAAGCCGATCTCGCAAAGGCGGCCAGTTCCATACGACGGAATGATCCCAACGCGCGGGTCCGTCAGCCACACTTGATCAAAGGAGGCCATCGCATCAAATTTGCCGTCACGGGTGATCTTTTCCAGCGCCAACGCGAGACGGCACGAGCGCTCGAACTGGACCGCATCCATCTCAACCCGGTAGCGGCCGCCATCCTTCTTTACCAGCGCCTTGACATCGGCGTCGGAGAGTTCGGCCATGGCCACCGATACCTTTTCCGGCTCCACCGGCCAGCAAACCGGGCCGACAAATTGTCGCAGGCTGAGCTGGTCAACCATCAGGTCGGTCATGCCTTCAAATGCATGGCCCACGATGGCAATGCGCGCGGTCTTCAGTCTGCGCATAACGCCGGCAGCAGCGATGTACTCCGCCAGTTTCCTGTGACCCTCGGGATCATCGGTCATGGAAGTGACCATCCAGAATGCCCGGCCCATGCGCAGCAGACCGGATGTCATCTCTGGCACGCCGGCCATGCCGGAGTTGAGCATAATCAGATCAAAGTCCGCATTCTCGGGCAGGAATTCAACTCCTTGGGTATTCCACACCAAAACCGGCGCGGTCGTGTTCAGGAAACACCTCGCTGGGACCGCGCCCTTGGTATATGCAACTTCCACAGCAATGATCAAATCGACGTCTTCGGCGTTGAACATACGGGCAGCCGCCTCCGCCTGATACTCCTCTTCGACGAGAGGCGGGCAGACGGTCTCGGCATACTTGCCGATGATGCCACCGACCTTGTCGGCCACTTTCTGTGCCATCGGGCGGACGTGCGCGGTCTTGTTGTAGTCGTCCTCGAGCAAAGCCATCACAAGAACGCCAACCTTCGGTTTCGTAGCCATTTCAACCTTCCTTTCAATCACTGGCTTGTGGGGATATCAACGCATCGGGGTCTTTTTGGCATAGCTGTGCTTGAAGTAATCAGCGAGGCGCTGATCCAGTTCGCGATATGACCGATAAGACTCAGAATAGACTTCTACATCGGCGTTTGGCTGGATTCTTTCCTTGAGCACGACCATTGAACCGCAGCCTTCCTCAATGGAATGAAAGACGCCGATGGCGACGCCAGCCAGAACGGCATCGCCCAACAAAGCTGTTTCTTCATTTGCCAGGGTCACAACCGGACGATTGCACACATTGGCCTTGATCTGATTCCACAATTTGCTGCGCGCACCGCCTCCGGTGGAGCGGACCTCATGGATCGTGATGCCGGTGTGCTCAATGGAATCAAGATTACGACGCAAAAGAAATGCCACGCCTTCGAGCAATGCACGAACGAAATGTGCGCGCGTGTGACTCAGGGTGAAGCCGGTAAAAGAACCTCTCGCCAGCAGGTTCGGCTCTGGGCTGAAAGCACCCATTAGATGCGGCAGCATGATCAAGCCATCCGAACCGGGAGGCACGGATTCGGCGATTTCAGTCAGGCGATCATATGCATCAACATGGTCTGCCTCGGCCTTGCGGATCTCATCCTGAAAGAAAGCGTCTCGAAACCATTTGAAAGCCATCCCCGCCGTCGGGACAACCGGGGCAAACAGATAGTGTCCTGGCACGCTGTGATAGTAGACCGGCACGGTCCGAGACGGATCACTCAGGGGATCTACGATCGTCGCCTGGATTACCAAGGCTGCGCCCGTAGATTCAGAGATCACGCCGGTCTTGAAATTCCCGGCTCCGATAGCGCCCACAGCCTGATCCATGCCGCCCGTGACGACGCCAGCCTTGACAGTCAATCCCAGTTGCGAGGCGGCCTCGTCCGAGATGGTGCCCACCATGGTTCCCGGTTGAACGATTTCTGGCAACTGCTCGGCCCGAATCCCGATGGCGTCCTGAATGTCGCCCCACCAGCGGTTATTTATGAAATCGTAGTTGAGGCTCGTGCAGGATATTGAACCGTCGGTGACGATTCTGCCGGTTAACCGGTAGATCAGGTAATCTTGAACCAGAACGAATTTCGCGGCCCGGGCAAAGACCTCCGGCTCGTTCTGCCGTATCCACAAGATCTTGCATGCCGGCCAGGTCGGCAAGATCTCGGGGATCCCGGTGCGAGAATAGGCAACATTCCCAAATCGTTCCGCCAGGAAGACGGCCTGATCGGCAGCACGGTTATCCACCCAGACCAGTGCCGGATAGATCGCTCGTCCTTTCGCGTCCAGGGTGATTGTCGTTTCGCCCTGACTCGATACTGCCACGGCCTTGACATCCTCAGGTCTCACCCCTGACTGCTCGAGCGCCCCGCGCACGGTCTTTTTGCAAGCCCGCCAATACAGCTCGGGATCGAGCTCGGCACGGTCAGCCCCGGGCGTTTCGAGTTGATATTCGTCCCGTGCCAAACCAAGACAGCGGCCATCGGGTGAGAATAGCCCGGCTTTGACCGAGGTAGTGCCAGCATCGATCCCGAGCAGATATGCCATTTCAATCCAGCTTGTATTTTGCGGCAGCCTTGTCGGGTGCCTGGAAATCCTTTACGACTGCTCTCAGTGCATCCAGCAACCGGGCGGGCTCCTTTGACTGGATCACGTTCCGTCCAAAGACAATGCCGCGGGCACCGGCAGCGACGGAATCTGCCGCTAGTTTCAGCGCATCGCTTTCCTTCGGGAGTTTCCTGGCCCCCAGCGCAAGAATCGGCACGGGGGTGGCAGCGGTGATCTCCCTGAATCCTTTGCCGGTGTAGAACGTCTTAACCAGATCAGCGCCCAGCTCCGCGATGATACGGCAGCCGATGAAGATCTCGTCTTGAAGATCCTCGGGCTTGATGTCGTCTCCACCTGTGGGAAAGACTTCTCCGATCAGCGGAACGCCGAGCGCTCGTTTCTGCGCAACGCAGGCCGAAAAGACCTCGACGTTGTGGGCGTCTTCGGCCTCATCGGGATTCTTCAAACTCAGGCTGGCAACCACAAGGTCGGCGCCCTCCGCCACAGCACCTGCCACGCAGATCATTGGTACGCTGTGAGAGTGTTTGTAGTTCCACATGGCCGCGTAGTTTGAGCCCCAGTTCAAACGAACAATGCAGGCCGGAGCGCCGCGCTTCGAGAAGACAGACTGGCAATGAGATGGCATCCCCGGCGCCATCAGGATCGCGTCCGCCCCGCTGACTCCGTCAATCACCGTGGGCAAATCGAGCATGCCAGCCAGGGGGCCAAAATACAGCCCATGGTCGACTGCCACAACCACTGCGTTCTTGCCCTCAGAAAACAATCTTGACAAACGGATCGATTCACCCGTCACAGGCATGATTGACTCCTTTACATGAATGAACAAGGCTTGTGCAGGACAATCCTGCACAACAAGTGCAGATGAGGGATCTGGCAGGATGGAGCGGGTGTCCCGCTCCATCCCACGAGCCACCCCTTGAAGCTTATTTCGCGATCAAGGCCCAGCCATCTGCAATGGCGGTTCCGGCCTTATCAAGCGCCACATAGTCCTTGGGGAAATGAACGGAGTTGTAGGCATCCGTGGGGGGAAACTTGGCCAGCAGATCCGCTGGCAACTTCACACTGGTGCGAATAGGATGCACGAAACCCTGAGCATAGGCCAATTGGCCTTCGTCCGAGTACTCATATTCCAGCAAAAGCTTCGCCGCGTTGGGATGAGGTGCGCCGGCGGTTACGAACTGGATATACATGCCCGCCACGGTGCCGTCCGACGGCAGAACCACTTGCAGGTTCATGCTGGGATTCTGGTCTTTGTTGCTCAAGGCATCGAAATCCCACTGGATCGTAATCGGGCATTCACCCTTCTGGATGTTGGCGGCCGAAGGCGAGACTCCAGTGAGGATGCCGCCGTCAATCATCTTCTTGAAGAAATCCAGGCCGGGCTGCGGGTTGGTCTCATCGCCGCCGTGTGCGTATGCCGAGCCGAGAACAATCATCTGTGCGGTTGCGGAAGAGCGCGGGTCCTTCATGCAGACCGTGTTCTTGTAGTCCGGCTTGAGCAGATCTTCCCAGGTTTGAGGAACGGTCTTCACCTTATCGGCGTTGACGAGGAACGCTATGGCGCCCCAATACGCGGCTGACCAGCGTCCGTCCGCATCCTTGGCATAATCCGGGATCTCAGCCCAATTCGCGTTCTTATAGGCCTGTGAGAGTTTGTCGTCTTGCACGAGCTTGGCGAAGGCAAGTCCCAGATCGGTCGTATCAGCCACCGGTGCGGAGGCTTCAGCCTGCAGCGTAGAGATGATGGTGCCGCTGTCCATATCCGTATCCTGATGGGTGATGCCATATTTGGCCGTAAAGCCCTTGAAGAGGCCGCCATAGTTCACCCAGTCATCCGGCAGTCCATATGAAACAATCGTGTCTTCCTTCTTGGCTGCCGCAATCATCTGAGCCATTACATCGACCGTCGGAGCAGGTGCCACGGTCGCTGGTGCGGTTGTCGGAGCCGGCGCCTCGGTGGGCACTTCGGGAGTTGCGGCTGGACCGCAGGCCGAAACTGCCAGAACGAACACTGTCATGAGCCCCACTAACAAAGTGATTCTCTTGGACATCTTGCATCTCCTTTTCTTGATTGGTTCGGTCAGTCAATGACTGTTTGACCGCAACAACGGGGTCGAAAAACGATTCTGCACTTGCGCGATGTCCGCCTCCTCTCCCAGACGGCGTTAAGTCTGACTTCGACGACCTGCAACAATCACTTCGCGCGAACCCGGTCGTACCGTCAAAACATTCAGCGAGGAATCAAAATCCCACCCGGGCTTTTCGCTCCCTGTCCGATGTTCCGCAAGCGGCCTTCCATCCGCCAGGACCTGGCATGGCCGAAAAGTCAGGCGCAGCCGCTGTGTTCCCTCAAAATCATAGGTCCGATAAGCGATCTCATGGGGTTGATACGAGATTTCCTGCACCACCGAAGTGGACCGGAGCATGTGATCCGTGTCCGCGGGGGCCAGTTCAGGCATCGCCGCCATGCCATCGATGAAATGCGGGACGTAGTCAAAGTACCCATCAGTGAACCAACATTGGTTATAGTAATCCGGCCGGTCCACGCCAACGGTCACCGTGCCGTTCTCGTTCGTCATATAGCTGGCCCAGCTAAACGAACGAAGCGCCTGTTCTTTGTATCTCAAGTCCCCTGCCTGTTCGGCAAAAAGAGCCGAAACAGCAGCAAAACGGGCGGTGTGACTACCCATCGGGAAGAAACAAAACAGCTGCTCGTGAATCGGAATCGCCGCAAAAAACGCCTGCCCACCCAGCGTATCCTTCACCCAATCGATCAGGCTCTTGACAGTCTCCCTCCATTTTGGGAATTGCTGCCGCGTTCTGGAGGATATAGCGGGCAGTTTCCAGCGGTGAAAGCTGGTCGCGGTTTTCGTTAGCCGCATCGAGCCGGATGTCCTCAAAGTGCCCCTTCCAGACGTTGTTTTGGAGCGGATACGCCTCGAGCCAGCGCCACACTCGATCCCGCACTGACTTGAAGTTTCCCTGCTGCAGTCGGCCCAACTCATCGAACAGCCTGACCGCGGGAATCCAATGTGCACTGTATTCTTCCACGACATGCCCGTCACGGACATCGACCCGGAAAGGCCAGGGTGAATGGAACTCATCGCCGGGACGGATTCTCCCAGCCAGCACCTCGGCACAGCGCGTGCCGATTTCCAGATACTTCCTTTCTCCAGTCAGCTCATAGAAATCCACGTATGCCCTGCCCGCCTGCGCGATCTTGTCGGGCTCGACGACATGGTCGCCGTCCGCCCGCGCGCCGAAGTACGAGCCCGTTCCAGGATGAGCCGAAGCATAGGGAACATCCGGCCAATCAGAGTGAGCAGGCGTGCGATATTCCCAGAGACGGTCAAGCATCTTCCGCACGATTTGGATATGACTGGTGTCGCCGGAATACGGATAATACCGAAGCAGCGTGGTGACGGCCCACGCAAATTTCCCAGCCGGGTTGTCCGGCCAATCAGCCGGGCGTAGCGGATCAATCCAGAAGCAGGAGTATTGCAGATACCACGGCAGCCCATTGGCCGAATCCACGGGACAGTTCTTCACGAAGTCCATCGCCAAACGAACAACCCGATCAAATGAGGTCCACGCCTCGAGCCTCTCCTGCTCGTCAAGGACGATCTCATGCACGTTGATGTAGATCATTCTTCCACAGCCATCACCTGGCAGGCACTCGGCGGGAACATCAGCCAGATCTTCTGGCTCAATGAGACCGGCTTCGTATTGGCAACCGTCACGTCAGCCACTACCCGCTGGCCGCTTACGTTTACACCGAGACGCGTGACCGCACCGTGGAAGGTAATGGTCTCAACCACGCCGGGAGTGACATTCCAATCGCTGCGCTGAGGCAGTTCGGTCTGCACCTGAATATTCTCCGGTCGGACCAGGGCAACCACTTCCTGCCCATCAGCAAAGCTCTTTACTCCGTCTGCAAGCAGTCTGATGTTCTTGCAGACGACCGTGTCTTTCCCCGAGGCGATTCCTCGGAATTGATTAGCGGTGCCAATAAAGGTCGCCACGAAGCGCGTCTTCGGAGCGCGGTAGATGTCTTCCGGCGTGCCGACCTGCTCAATCAGGCCCTTATTCATCACCACAACCTTATCTGAGATGGACAATGCCTCTTCCTGATCGTGCGTCACGTAAATGGTGGTGATCGCTAGGTCGGTCTGGATTCGGCGAATTTCCCCCCGCAGCACCACGCGCACTTCGGCATCCAACGCGGATAACGGCTCGTCCAAAAGCAGGACGCGCGGCTCCACCGCCAGAGCGCGCGCCAGCGCGATGCGTTGCTGCTGACCGCCGGAAAGCTGATGCGGATAACGGTTGGCGGTTTCCTCCAGGCGCACCATTTCAAGAACAGTATTAACCTTCTTTTGAATTTCGCTTTTGGGAGTCTTCTTCATCCGCAGACCAAAGGAAATATTCTCGCGAACGGTCTTATTCGGGAACAGCGCATAAGCCTGAAAGACCATGCCGATGTCACGCCGGTTCGGCGGAACGCCGGTGATATCGCCGCCGTCGAGCACGATCGAACCGTCATCCAGCTGCTCAAAGCCCGCAATCATCCGTAGCGTGGTTGTCTTGCCGCAGCCTGATGGTCCCAGGAAGGAAACGAGGGTGCCCTTTTCAATGTCGAGGCTGAAATCATGGACGACTTCGATGCCGGAAAACGATTTGGAAACGTTCCTCAGTTCCAGGTATGCCATGTGCTGATCCTTGTTTAGCGTGCTGTCGTCGCCTCGGGCAAGGCAGCCTTTCCCTTTGTCCCCACCCAGAGAATCATCATGGAAACCAGCCAAGCAATGGTAAAGGAAATCACAGAGAAGGCCGCCGCGACGTTTCCATTGATGCGCGTGTACTCCACAAGCAGCAGCGGGAAGGTCTTGAATTTAGCGCCCACGATCAGCGACGTTAGCGTGAATTCTGCAAAAACGGTGGCAAAAACCAGCAGACTTCCGCTTAAGATCCCAGGCAGGATGCCCGGGATAATCACCTCCGCCAGGATTTGAAGAACGTTGGCGCCGAGACTTTGACCTGCTTCGGTCAGAGTATGTGAATCGATCGCCTGCAAGGCGTTGGACACCGGCCGGTACATGAACGGCATAGAATACACAACGACCGCGCCGATCAATAGGAACGGCGAACGCGCCAGTGGAGGGAAGTTGTAGACTTGGACGAGTGCCAGCGCCAACACCACCGTCGGAATTCCAAAAGGCAGAATCATCAACAGGTCAAGCAGGGGCTTGGCGCCGGTCAAACGCAGGTGAACCCAATATACCGTGGGGATGATAATCACGAGGCTGACGAGAACCGTTGTAAGCGACAGGATCAGCGAGTTACGCAATGTGATATTGAAGTAGGATGATTGAGAGGCTCTCTCATAGAATTGAAGCGTATATCCTTCAGGCAGGATCGTACGGTCCCAGCGCGTCGCAACCGAAAAGACATAGGTCGAGATGATGGGTAGGAGCATGTAAAACAGAAACAATGCGATCAGGGCCGTCTGCCAAAGGCCGGGGCGGCGCGCCTTGCGGGATCCTCGATCGATCTTTGGAGAGTTGTTCGCCATTTCTCGGTTCCAACCCGTATCGCGTCAGGGCTTGGACCAGCGACGTACGCGCATCGTAGCCATCTGATACACGCCAATGCTCAAACCCATGATGATTAGAGACAGGACCGCCATTGCCATGCCTATCCCGGGATCCTGCCGGACTTCACCGGCGATCATGTATCCGATTTGAAGCGTTACCAGCGACATCTTCGCCTGGACGAGCGTATATGCCGTGGCATATGCCCCAAATGCATTTGCAAAAAGCAGGGTAAATCCAGCGATCAGCGATGGCATCAAGACAGGGATGCCGATGTCCCACCAGAATTGGAACGTGCTGGCGTACAGGCTTTGAGCCGATTCCTGCCATTCCTTCTTGATCCCGGCAAAGGCAGGGAGAATCAGCAAAACCATCAAAGGCAACTGGAAGTACACGTAGGCCAATACCAGCCCCGAGAAGGAGTAGATGCTAAATCCTGGATACAGATCATAGTGGAAGTACTGCAGCAGAAACTGCGTGATGACCCCATTCAGGCCCAAGATCACAACAAAAGCAAATGCGAGCGGAGCGCCCGCAAAATTGGTGGTTACATCGGACAGCGTAATTAGCGCATCGCGAACCCGCTCCGATGGCCAGCGGTATACTGCGTATCCGATCAGCGCCCCCAGCACCACGCCAATCGCGGCCGTTATTGCCGACAGTTCAATGCTATTGACGAATGAATTTACGTACAAAGGATGCTGCAGCTCATAGTAATGTGACAGAGTTAGTTCGCCAGTAGTCTTCTCAAGAAAGCTTCCCCTCACCAAGAAGAAGATCGGCACTATTTCAAACGCCAAACAGAAAATCAAGAACGGTGCAAGACCCACCCAGTCGGCATACCAAATGCTCTTTCTTCTGCGTCTCATGAAGTTGAATTCCGCCTCCATCATTATACCCATCGTGTTTTGTTTGTCAATGATTTCTGTTTTGTTTTAGTTCGTTTGACGATTTGTTTTATGGATGCTACAATGCGAATTGCTACATTTCGGTCGGCATCTTGCACATTCCTACTAGGCTTACTCCGAATACAGGGAAAACGAAGATGTCAGAAACGTCGAGGGACCTGAAGGCACAATATCCAGACCTCAAGAGGTTTGAGGCCAAGAGCGGGGAGTTGGTCACGCAGGGCTATTTTGAGAGGGGAACGAACATCTTCATCAACCGGACCCCTGGACGCCTCGACCTGATGGGCGGAAACGACGACTATACCGGCGGCCTTGTTTTTGAGTCCACCATTCGCGAGGCCACACTGGTCGCCATCCAGCCGCGCGCGGATCAGAAGGTCACCTTCTACAATCCGGCCGTGAGATCTTTGGGCTGGAAGGACAGGATCGACTTCGCGTTCACGGACTTGGTCGAAAACGGCCGGGTGCGGCCGCTGGAAGAAGTCCGCGCCTGGATCAGCGCGGATCCGCAACGCGCCTGGTGTGCCTACATCGTCGGCGATCTGTATTTCCTCATGAGGAAATACCCTGAAAAAGTCAGCCACGGCCTCGCGCTCTACATCGAGTCGGAAATTCCACTGGGCAAAGGGGTCAGCTCCTCGGCCGCATTGGAAGTCGCTCCGATGAAAGCGATGGCAAAGATGTATGGCGTGCAAGCGGAAGGGGTTGAGCTGGCTTCCTGGACGCAGTGGGTGGAGATCGCCCTCACACAATCGGCCTGCGGGATCATGGACCAGTTCGCGGTCGTAGTGGGAGATGAAGGGTATTTTGTCCCCATGCTCTGCCAGCCGTGCCAGCCTCGTCCGCTTGTCAGATTTCCTGAGAATTTGCGACTCTGGGGTATTGACTCGGGTGTGCGTCACTCGGTGGCGGGGATCGAGTACGAATCCGCGTGCGCGGCCACCTTCATGGGCTACCGCTTGCTCTGCGACCTGGAAGATCTGGAGCCGAAACTTGATGAAAGCGGCGCACTCCCTCGCTGGGTGGAACCCAAATGGAACGGCTACCTGGCAAACCTCTTGCCCTCCGAGTTCCGCCAGAAATACGAGAAGTGCCTGCCGGAAACGCTGGCCGGCGCGGATTTCAACGCGAGGTACCCGGTGCATCTGGATCCGTATACCTCGATACGGCCAGAATTGATTTACCCCGTACGCGGCGCCACGCGCTACGCTGTCGAAGAGAATTGGCGAGTGCATTGTTTCTACAGTTTGATATCAAAGCCGGTGGCGGTGATAGACGAAGTAACTGCTCACCTGCTCGGAGATTTGATGTACCAATCGCACGTTGGCTATAGTCAATGTGGGCTTGGCTCCGAAGCCACCGACAAGCTAGTTGGGCTAGTAAGAGCCGAAAGCGGGAGCGGGCTGGTCGGTGCAAAGGTCACCGGCGGTGGCGCGGGCGGAACCGTTGCTGTGCTGGGCATGAACAACGCCGCATCAGACTCAGCCCTCAAGCGCGTCGTCGACCGGTACAGCTCGTGGAGCGGGCACGAACCTTTCTTATTTGAGGGCTCTTCGGCCGGCTGTGACAGATTTGGGGTCCAACAAGTCCACTATTAAGCGCGGCTGATCAGGTCAACATCTCATATTCGAACTGACGCTTTGGGGTTTCGTTTGGTTATGTTTATGGTCACTTTCTTGTTTGCCTTTGGATTTCGTTGCGCGTCAAATTATTGACCGTCATGTTGGTTTTTGTTATAATCTGAGGGAGTTACGAAACTTATTGGTGTGGCCAATCAGGGCCGAGAATCCTTGCGCGAGGCCGCCGCCGCAAAGCAACACGTGCATTGCCCGGCCTCATATCGGGGCTACACCGTATGGAAATCTTCCTGCTAGGAACAGGCACGGCCATTCCAATCAAAGAGCATTCTCCAGCCGGCCTGATCGTCAAGGTCGGCGGACAGTGCTTGCTACTTGATATCGGCCCCGGGACGCTGGGCAGACTCCATTTGGCCCACGTAGACTGCGGCCAAATCGATCATCTTCTCCTCACTCATCTGCACCCCGATCACACGCTGGACCTGGCCACACTGCTGCTCGTCTTCAACTACGCACCCAACACAGAGCGAACAGCGCCCTTCCCCATCACCGGTTGCCGCGGCCTGCAAGATTTCTGCGGCCGCATGGTCAATCTCTACCCTGAGGTTGCTCCAGCGGCGTTCGAGCTCCAACTCCGTGAAGTGTATCGGGAGGAGTTTTCGATTGGAAAGCTAAGGATCAAGTGCGCCCCAACCGGGCATACTCCCGATAGTGTGGCCTACCGGTTGGATGATGGACGGCGCTCAATGGTTTATTCGGGAGATGCATCGCCGCGCGGAGAACTTGCGCGATTGGCTGCCGGGGCAGATCTCTTGATCAGCGAGTGCTCATTTCCGTCCGCTTGGGAAACGCAAGATCATTTGAATGCGGATACGCTGGGCGAGATCGCGCAGCAGGCGGGAGTCAAGTCACTCGTAATCGTCCACACCTATCCCCCAGCGCTGGCCGTGGATTTGATAGGGCAAATTGGCAGACACTATCGCGGCGAGGCACAGGTCGGCGTTGACGGCCTGGCCCTTACTTTATAAGAACAAGATATGACTGCCTTCGCTTCAGGCCTACGTTCTGCGAAGAAGTCCTCGGTTTCCTGGACCGTTTGGCTGGGGTTGGCGCCTTTCTTCATCTTTGGTCTGGCCTTCGAGTTTCTGCCTCTATTGACGGTTGTTCAATCCAGCCTCACGAGCAAGGGATTGCTCACCGTCGAGTTCTATCGCCAGGCGCTGGATCCACTTTTCCTGCGATCGTTCGTCAACAGCATGAAGCTTTCGGCGACCACGGCGAGCCTGGGGGTGATCTTCGGCACGCTGGTCGCGTATGCGATCATCACGACCCAGAACAAATTCGTTCAGAATGCCCTGACCGCCCTTTCCGATGTGACCACCAATTTTGGCGGCGCTCCGCTGGCATTCGCATTCATTGTCATTCTGGGTTCGACCGGAGTGATCACGCTCATCCTGCAACAGGCCGGCATCCAACTTTATCCGAACTTCCGCATCTATTCAATCTCGGGTCTGACAATTGCCTATCTATATTTCCAGCTGCCGCTCATGATCCTCCTGATCATCCCCTCGCTGCATGGATTGAAGCGAGAATGGCGGGAGGCGGCATTGAATCTCGGCGCGTCCACGTTTCGATACTGGCTTGAGATCGCCTTGCCGATTCTCTTACCGGCATTGCTGAGTGGATTCCTGCTGCTCTTTGCCAACTCGTTCGGCGCTTATGCCACCGCCTGGACCCTGACCGGCTCCGACGTCGACCTGATCACCATCCGCATCGCGGCGCTGATCCGCGGCGAGGTGCAGTTGGCGCCTGAGCTGGCAGATGCTTTGTCCATGATGTCTCTCTTCATTATGACAGCCTGTGTCATCGGCTACCTGTGGCTTTCGAACCTGTCTCGGAGGGCGCAGCGGTGAAACAGCCAAGAGACATCTGGCGTTCCGTGATCCTGGGGGCATTCCTGATCTTCATGGTCGTGCCGGTGGTGGCGACGCTCATCTTCTCGGTATCCACCCGGTGGGACCGCAGCCTGTGGCCCGAAGGCTACACGCTTAAGTGGTGGGTCGACGTCACATCGCGCCCGCTGTTCATCATGACACTCAGGAATTCCTTCATAGCCTCGTTCGCCACAATGCTATGCCTCCTTGTGCTGGTGACCCCAACGGCATACTGGATGAAGTTGAAAGTGGAACAGGCCAAGCCGATCGTCGAGATCATCACCAGCTTCTCGTTCGGGGTCCCGGGTGTCGTCCTGGCCCTTGCGCTGATTCGCTTCTACTCAAACGTACCCCTGCCGATCGTCAATCATCCCAGCATACTGGTGGCAGCGTGCATGGTGCTTTCGCTTCCATTCATGTATCGCCCCGTTCTCAACGCCTTGGAGGCGATCGATTTTCGCGTGCTGACGGAAGCCGCAGAAAGCCTTGGCGCGAACGGCTGGGCGATCCTGGCAGAAGTCATCGTCCCCAACATCATGTCCGGGATCATCAGTGGGTGCCTGTTGGTGTTCTCCACCGTCTTCGCCGAGTATACGTTGACCAATCTGCTGGTTGGCACCCGATTCAAGACATTTCCGATTTACCTCGTTGAGTGGACGCGCCAGGATGGACGCATGGCAAGCGCGCTGGCGGTGATCAGCTTTGTTGTGGCATGGATCACCTCGCTGTTGATCATCTGGGTCACCAGCAGGACCGGCCGCGAGGCACCGCATCTCGCCGGGCGATAGGAAGGGCCCGCCCACTGACTTTGTGGATCACCACCCACCGGGGTGGAAAAATGAAGAAAAGGAGAATGAGATGAAGAAGCTTTGCATGTTTTTGGCCACGGTCGCGCTTCTTGCGACCATGCTGGTGGGGTGTGCGCCAGCCCCGACAGCCACGCAGGCGCCGCCTGCGCCGGCCGCTACCGCAGCGCCGGCTGCGACGGCCGTTCCCACCGAGGATCCTGAGGCAGCCAAGATCGCGGGCGCCAAGGCCGAAGGGCAGCTCGTCAGTTACGGCATGACCGACGACTGGGTCAACCTGGGCGCTATTTGGAAGGCGATTCAGACGAAATACAGCGTTGTGCATACCGATACCGATATGACCAGCGCTGAACAGATCACCCGTCTCCTCGCCGAGAAGAACGCTCCCGTGATGGATGTCGCTGACATCGGCTTCGATTTCGTCGCCCCACTGATCGCAAACAATCTGGCGATGTCCTATGAGAACACGTCGTGGGACAAGATCCCGGCCAACTTCAAGGACGCCGATGGCCGCTGGGTAGTAGCTTATTGGGGGGCGATAAGCTTCCTCGTGAACACCGACCTGATTAAGAATGCACCCGCGACCTGGGACGACCTCCTGAAGCCCGAGTACAAAGACAAGATCTGCAGCCGCGATCCCAGCAAATCCACATATGCCACGGGCTCCGTCCTTGCTGCCGCTTATGCCCACGGCGGTGACGAGTTCAATGTACAGCCCGGACTCGATTTCTTCAAGAAGCTGCGCGACGACGGCAACTGGCGCCAGGGCGTGGTCTTGAACGTCGCCGCCGTCCAGAAGGGCGAGTGCCCAATCTCGATCGTCTATGATTTCGACGGGTTCGCCAAGCGCGACGCCACCGGCTTGCCGCTCCAGGTGATCATCCCCACTGATGCCACTGTGGGCATGCTCTTCGCTGAGTACATCAGCGCGGTGGCCCCACACCCGAACGCCGCGAAGCTGGAGCAGGACTTCCTGCTCTCTGATGAAGGCCAGGTGATGCTGGCTCAGGGCTATGCGCACCCCGCTCGCAGCGACGTGACGCTGCCGGCTGACGTGGCCGCAAAGCTGCTCCCCGAGACCGCATACGGCAACTTGAAGTTCCCGACCAGCTTCGATTCCTTCACGAAAGCCATGCAGGCGATCGTGACCGGCTGGACCACGATTTCTGCACAGTAGCAGCCAGAGAGCCTGCGCCCTAGTCCCGGCGGCTGGCCGCTGAGCCTTGGAGCCAGACCAAGAACACCAGAAGCGGAATGCGTTTTTCCTCTGCGCATTCCGCTTCTGCAAACCGCAATTTGTTGTATATTCTAGATGATCGGTTCAGCCACTCCAGAATAGAAGGAGGTGACTATCGAACTCTTGGACAGCATCAAGGAGGAGACGCCTTTGAAGGGAAGTACGTGGGTGGAAGAGACTAAATCTGCTACATCGAAAGAAGTGAAGAGGAGACCGCAATGAAGAAGACCGTTCAGTTGCTAGTCAGCTTGATCGTGGCCCTTTCGACGCTGCTCGCGGTATCGGGCTGCGCTCCGGCTGCGCAACCAGCCGCCACGCAACCGGTGAAATTGGGCATTTGGATAAACGGCCGCGACAGCTTCATTGGACCCAGCGAACAGCAGCTGCCTCAGGACCAGTGGTACATCACGCAGGCCTTCAAGCGATTCGAAGCGGCCAATCCGGGTGTGACGGTCGACCTGACCGTTTCTCCGGATGCCCTGCAGGCACACCAGACGTTCAGAACCGCAGGCCTTGCGGGGAATGCACCCGATATTGCGAACCTGTGGGCCGGGCAGTTCATCTTTGCCCTCCGGGACGTAACCCAGGACATCAGCAAGTACATTCCCCAGGATGATCTCAACAACATCAACGGCTGGGATACCGTTACGCTCGATTTCAAGGAAGGCAATCCGATCATCGGGTACCCCCTGCCAAACAATCAGGTGTGTTTCTTCCTGTACAACAAGAAGATCATCAAGGACAGCGGCTTGGATTTCGACGCCAACCCGCCGCGGACCATTGATGATTTCATGGCAGACATGCAGAAGATCAAAGACAAGGGCTACCAGCCCATCGCAGCCGATGAGGGCCAGGGCTACGTCTACAACTTCTTCTACATCGCCGCCTATTGGTGGGTTCAGCAGAACGGCCTGGATCCGCTCCTGGCCGAGGACCGGGGCGACGCCAAATTCGCCGATGACCAGGCCTTGCTGAAGGCGCTGGAGGTCTACCACGACCTTTGGGCCAAAGGCTACTTGAACCAGGATGCGGCTACCTCTGCCGAATTCCCAGAACAAGTTCTATGCGGGTCAGGTTGCCTTGTTCCCGAATGGCTCATTCGGCGTAAAGGATGCCCAGAATGCCCTGGGCGAGGACAACGTCGGTGCCATACTGCCGCCTGAGATTTCCGCCGATGCCAAGATCAAGAACAGCACCATCGGCGGGCCTGGCCAAAGCCTGGTCGTGGCCAAGAATTCCCAGCATCCGGACCTGGCAGTCAAGCTCATGTCGTTCCTGAACTCAAAGGACGAGTTCCTTCAGTACAGCAAGGTCCAGACAGTGATGCCCGTCCGCAAAGATGTCACGGCTGCCGATTTGGGCATCAAGCCGGGCTCCGTTGCCGCGCAAATGTTCGAATGGGCCACGCACTATACGTTCTGGGTTGACAACGAGCTCTCTGGGCCCGTCGTCGACGATTTCAACAAGCTTCTGCCGCTCGTTCTGACCGGCAAGATGACCCCACAGGAGTTCGCCCAGCAGGTTGACAAGGATAAGACGCAGAAATAGCTGCTCGTAGTCGAGCCACGGGGTACTGCTGGCAATAGTACCCCGTGGCGATCCCTCCCCAGTGATTCCAGAAACCACAACGTCGCGCATTTAAGAGGAGAGGTTCCTAAGCTGAGTTTGGGAGGAAGAGACGTGGGCCGCGCCGAGCCCGATCCGCACCGCCAAATCGATCCCCAGAGCCCACTTTCGGCATGTTGCATATATGGATAATCAGCAATCCGTGAAGGCTCATGCACGTTCGAACTTCCGCAGGACCAAGGCGGTGCAAGGCGTCCTGTCCGTTGTTCCAACCATCGTGATCCTGATCTTCATCCGCTTCTATCCCATTGGCGCAGCCATCTATCGGAGTTTCACGGATTGGAACGGACTTTACCGCAACAACTGGATCGGCCTGCAAAACTACGTAGATATCTTTACCAACAGCCCCTTCTGGACGCTGCTGCGGAACAGTGGTGTGCTGTTGATCAGCGTTCCTCTCCAGATCTTCATCGGGCTGCTGGTCGCGGTGCTCCTCTATGAGGAGGTCTCGGGCTGGCGATTTTTCCGCGCCATCGTATACGTTCCGCAGATCATCTCGGCGGTCATCATTGGATACCTTTTTCGCATCGCGTTTGGGCTGGGCGGCCCCGTTAACCAGTTCCTCCGCAACATCGGCGCCGATTTCATGGCCATCGAATGGCTCGGCAACAGCGCCACGGCGCTGTTCGTCTTGGTTTTCTGCCTGACCTGGTTTTCCATTGGCTGGCAGGCGATCGTCATCCTGGGAGGCATGTCCAGACTGTCTCCATCCATACTGGAGTCAGCCAGCCTGGACGGCGCAAATTTCTGGCAGCGGACTTTCCTCGTGATCGTCCCCATGATCGCCAGGACCATTGAATACGGCGCGATCATGTCGATCGTCTGGACCTTTACCGGCACCTTTGCCTTCATCTACTCTGTTACCTACGGCGGGCCAGGCTACGAGACCTCCACCATCGACTACATGATCTATACCAAGTTCTATCAGGCAAGCGCCAACTACGGCTTTGCGACCGCGCTGGCGGTGGTCCTGCTGATCATCATTGTCGTGCTCACGTTCGCCGAAATGACCTTCACCAACAAGGTCAGTGAGTGGGAATGAGCGCCTGCAGATGCTAAGCAAAGTCAATCTCTCGCTCACAAAGGTCGTGATCTTCCTGACGCTGGTGGTGCTATCGGCGTCCAATCTGTACCCTTTGTTATTTATGCTGCTGAACTCGGTGAAAACCCGCGCCGCGTACCTGAAGAGCCCGTTCAGCCTGCCGGATCTTGGACACCTGGCCCTGAACAACTACGCCACGATGATCAGTCAGTTCAAGATCCTCAACCTCTTCAAGAACACGCTGATCATTTCGGTTTTCACCATCGTCTTTCTCCTCATCTTTGGAATCATCGCCAGTTATTCGTTCGCCAAGCTGAAGTTCAAGGGGAAGAACTTCATCTATTTTGCGATCATTTCGAGCATGTTCGTTCCTGTCCAGGTGACGATCATCCCGATCTATATGTTGTTTTCAGGCTTGCATCTGGTAAACACCTATTGGGCGGTGATCCTGACCTACCTTGGGATGTTCCTGTCGGAGACGATCCTGCTGATGACCTCGGCGTTCCGAGGCATCCCCGATGAAATGCTCGAGGCCGCCGAACTGGACGGCGCCGGGTATTTTGATACCCTGCGCTACATCGTCGTGCCCATGGGCCGGCCGGCGATTGTCCTGTGCCTCATCTACTACTTCATTGTGACCTGGAACGATCTCTTCACCCCCATGATCCTGCTCACGGACATGGACCTGCGAACGGTGATGGTTGCCCTGGCTTCACTAATGTCGCGTTACACCGGTGATCCCACCCTGCAATTTGCAGGCTTGGTCCTGGCGGCGTTGCCCGCGATACTCGTCTACGCAATATTCCAGAACTACATCATCAAAGGGATAGGCGAAGGATCCACACGATAGGTGCGGGCATCGGGAATGAGGTCATGAAATGAGCGATTTCTACGGCTACCCCACGCGGCGGATATCGTCGGACTTCCTGGAACTGGACTGCCTGGCCACGGCCGGTCCTCGTATTGTGCGGCTCAGCTACAAGGGCGCGCCCAACCTCTTTGCCGAAGTGCCTGGAATTTCCGTGCCAACCCCTTATGGCGACTACCACTATTTGGGTGGACACCGCTTATGGCATGCACCCGAGTTGATGCCGAGATCCTACATCCCTGATGGCGACGGTCTCACCGTGTCCGAGATTCCCAGCGGTTTGATTCTGGATGGCAAAGTCGAACCCTTGACCGGGATCCACAAACGCATTCAGATTGGTCTCGGTCCGGATCCAGCCCGCGTGACGCTGACTCATACGCTGATCAATGAGGGGCCTGGGGAAGTGGAGCTTGCCCCGTGGGCACTTACCATGTTCCGCCTTGGCGGCACAGCCATTTTACCTGCGCGAGTGATCGGTGGGCCTAGCAATGACTTGCTTCCTGATCGGCACTTTTCACTGTGGCCTTACACTCGGATCATCGATCCGCGTCTGCACTTGGAGGACGACTTTCTCCTAGTTGCAGCCAAACCCGATCTCCCACCCTTCAAGATCGGAACCCTGAACCCTCAGGGTTGGAGCGCCTATTGGCTGGACGGCATTCTATTCCGTAAGACGTTTGCAGTCAGCCCTGAACTGCGACATCCGGACTACGACTGCAACGCGGAAATCTATTGTGATGAGCGTTTCCTCGAGCTGGAAAGCTTGGCCCCTCTTGCCAGACTTGCTCCGGGTGGTTCCGTGACTTTTCGCGAGACATGGGAGCTCTATGAAACCCTGGAGCAAGGATTCTTCTCGAAAAGAATGATCGAATGCTTGGCCGCCGAGAGCGCTGAATGATCCAGCCAATGGCAGGATCATACGCCCAAAGCCTCCCCCGTCCGCCATCCGCGACGCATGTCGGCAAAGCGATACGTGCCCGCCAAACGTGGTCTTTTCCATTGCCATTCAAAAGGGCGTACTGCCGATAAGAGGGACTGCATTCAACCAGTCAGCGGGCTTGGGCCTGGAGACGAACAACGTGGTTCTGACTCACGATTGGTGCAGTACGGTCGCAGTACAAGAAGAGCCCTCGTCGATGAACTGCACCCACTAGACAAGACACAATCAGAAAGACCCCAAGTGGCTACTGAAACAGGCACCTTTGCTGAAAGGGTGTCTGTTTCGTTTTCAATTGTATGCGTTCGTAGTTGTAGAAGTCAACGTATTCCTCAATCGCTTGGCGAGCCTCTTCAAAGCTGGGGTTGTGCAGATGGCGCAGATACTCTTCTTTGAGATGGCTGAAGAAGTTTTCCATAGGCGCATTGTCCCAACAGTTGCCACGGCGCGACATGGAGGCAGTGATGTTGTACTGTTGAGTGAGGACGGCATACGCCTGCGAAGTGTATTGCGTTCCTTGGTCACTGTGGAGGATCAGCCCATCAGTGACCTTTTCTTTTTGTCTGGCTTGTTGGAGCGTGTGGGTCACCAATCCAATGGAGTTCTCGGGCCCAAATTGATGAGCCACAATAAAGCCATCGAATAGGTCTTTGATGGTAGACAGGTACGCCCAGCCCTGTTGGGTTGAGACGAAGGTAATATCCGTGACCCACTTCTGGTTGGGGCGAGTGGCAGCAAAGTCGCGGTTGAGCAGGTTGGGATAGCGGTGATAGATGCCCAGCTCTTCGAGTTTCCGGTACATTTTGCGTTTGCGGGCCCTGGAACGGATATTCAGCTTGTGCATCAGGCGCAAAACCGCCTTGGGATTGATCACCAGACCCTGTTGTTGCTTCAACCACAGGCTAATCCGCCGGTAGCCATAGATCTGGTGCGAAGCCGTGTAAGCCCGCTGCACGAGTTCTAAACGCACCGCATCTGTGTCCGGCTGTTCCAGCTTCTTGCGCCAAGCGTAATAGGCTGCTCGCGAGACACCTAGGAAGGCACACATGGCCTTCATTTCGAACTCTTTTCGATGGTGATAAAGCACCCGATATTGCGCTGCGCGAGCCGCACTTCCCGCAATTCGGAATGGAATTTTTTTAGCAGGGCCACTTCCATCCGCAGCCGCTCCAGTTCGGCTTGCGCCCCGGCCCTTTTGCGAGGTCGACCTCTCGGCTTGGCAAACGCGCTGGCGCCTTCGGCTCGATATTGCCTCAACCATTTCTGGATTCGTTGCGGATCCCGGATCCCGAGCGCCGCCGTGACCTCGGCGTGCGTTTGGCCCTCTTCATAAAACAGCCGCACCGCTTCCAGCTTCAGCTCCGGCGGATAATGCTGCATTCCTTTCTTACCTGCCATAGAAAAAAGCACCTCCTGTTCCATTTTCTCACAGAGGGTGCTTTCTCTTCGTGTCTCGTTCTAGGGGTTCAGTTCATCGACGTGAGGGCTCTTTTGCCGTCACATGTAGGAGCTTTCGAGCATAGAACCACTGTATTGAGGTGACTGGGCCGGAACTTGAACCCTGAACCCACTGATTAACAGTCCCGCGGAAGCATGTCTATAGTGTCTATGGAGTGAAAACGGGGGTACAGAGTGCCAGATTTACGGGTAAATTCGTCTACCGTGCGTAGGGTTTCTACAGCGTGTTTCCCCAATTGCAACCGAATTGCAACCACAAATGGAAGGCGACTCTGATGGTAACCGTGATGGGGCGACGGTGACCGCGATTGTCACTGCGATGGTCACCCCGACTGAACCCACTGATTCACTGAAAAGTAACTGCACGGGTGCCCGTGCAGATAACAATCCAAACGCGTTGGAGATTACGAGGAGGTGGTCGTGCCCAAACCAGGAGAGTGGTTGATGCTCCGTGTCATCAGGCAGGACTTGCACGGCTATCCGGGCCCGGTCATCTTTCAGCAGCTCGAATGTTCGGGCCAACACCGATCATGAAATCTGAACTCAATGGCTGAGAGTTCTTAGGACACATGTGCACATCGCACCTGTGGACCGGATGCGTCTATTGAGCCAACATGTGGGCGCGAGAATCAGCACGTTGCGCACGTTTTCCATGGCTTCGATTGCGGTAGCCTTAAGGTGTTAGCATTTAGCACCCCTCGCAGGAGGGCGGCCGGATGTGTTCGGGAGTAGACTTTCCGTCGGTTAGAGAACGGAAACGTCGAACTCCGGGTGTGTGACGTGTGGGCCAGCCGACTACAGCAATGAGAAGCCTCTGGCAAGCTCGCTAAGGTGTTTGGTTGCCCGTTCGAATCCGCTAACCTGGGAGGCTCGTTTGAGCCAGCCCGAGTCCGTGTGTGATGTCCCGCCCATAAATCAACGCACCCGGCCTGTTTCTTTCTCATGGAGGTGTTGATATGGTTGAGGGTCCCACTCGGTTCATCGGATTGGATATCCACAAGGAGTACTTTGTCGCCATTGGGGTCAATGCGCAGCGCGACGTTGTCTTCGGTCCACTCAGGGCCTCGAATTATCAATTGGAGGAGTGGATTTTGCGGCATCTCACCCCGGAAGACTCGCTCGTCTTGGAGATGACCACCAATGCTTATCATTTCTATGATAGCCTACTCCCTCACGTTCACTCGGTCTTGGTGGTTCATCCCCCAAATGTTGCGCTGGTCACAAATGTTCCGGTGAAGACCGATAAGAAGGCTGCCTTAGCGCTCGCTCAACTGCTTGCGGCCGGGATGCTTACGGGGGTGTGGATCCCGCCACACAAAGTGCGCAACCTGCGTGCACTCATTGCCCAGCGCGAGAAGATGATCCAGCTCTCCACCTTGGCAAAGAACCGCCTGAATTCAATACTCCATCGCAATCACCTGCTCCTGCCGGAGAAGCCCTTTGCTCCTGAACAGCGCATCTGGTGGGAGAGCTTGCCCCTTTCTGACACTGAGGTATTTCTCCTGTGCTCCGACCTGGATACGTTGGAATTCGCTCAGAAACAAATCGAGCAACTAGAAGCCTGTTTGAAGCAGGCCAGCGCACAGGATGAACGCATGTCCCAGCTCGTGCAACTGCCTGGTGTGGGTTGGCTCACAGCCATCACCATCCTGTCTGCGATCGGTGAGATAACTCGCTTCCCCACTGCCAAACGCCTGGTCGGGTATGCTGGACTAGGTGCCCGTGTGCACGACAGTGGCCTAACCCATACCTCGGGTCGCATTACCAAAGCTGGCCGTAGAGATCTGCGCCGCGCCATGGTAAACGCAGCCAATCGTGCCGTGCAGCATCATGTCCATTGGAAAAGCGAACTAGAGCGGCTCCAACCCCACCTTGGGCGTTCCAAAGCCGTCGTTGCCATCGCACGCAAACTACTGGTCGCCATCTGGCATGTGCTCACCGAGAATATCGCCGACCGTTTTGCCGACCCTTCCGCTGTGGCACGTTCCTTCTACGATCATGCTTATTCGATTGGACGGAAAAATCTGCCCGAAGGCCAATCCGTTCTGACCTTTATCCGCACGCAAATGGATCAGCTGGGCATCGGAAAAGACTTGCAGGAATTCCCCTGGGGCGGCAGGCTGCGCAAGCTGCCTCCTTCGAAGATGTTCGCACAAACAGAGTGAGCGGCGTCCCAAGCAGGTCGGCGCTCCTGTCACCAGGATTTATTTCCGGCGCCCCGGGATCAAGACCTTAACCCGGTTTTGGAAACGGGATCACCGCTCGATCCCATTATATAACTGAGACCACCAGAACGTTTCATCGATTGATGAAATGGCATCTTTGGTATTATCGCTTACTACCCTCTTGCTTCCCCTTGACACGGTTGTTAGTCCGTAGCTGTAGAAATCAGCCTCCGTCGCGCAACAGGTTTGTCGGCTGCATGCCGGCGGCGCGAACAACGATTTAAAGGCGGTCGAGCCCAGGAAGAGATGGCTGCCTGAGCCCCACAATATTGCCTGATCATCTGGCTGATCACGATCCTACCTGCACCCTCATTCAACGGGCCGTTGGATATAGTCTCCAAATTCCGGGGAGCCAAATCAGGGCCTAGATCCCGGACCGCCAGAGCCGAGACTGTCATGAGCTTGCCTCGAAGCAGCATCGACCCTGAGCTTGGGTACACTCGGATCCTGCGGTCACAAAACTGAAACGCTGATGCCAGGAGTTGACCTTGAACCACGCGTGGCTCACGACGATAGACTGATCCTCGCATTGCTACTATGCAAGAATAGTGCCCCAAGATCCACAATGCTCGATGGCACTCCGAGTACTTGAAACGCAGGTTCTTTCCGCATATACTGGACCAATGGTGCCATGCCCCCAAGGGTCTCGGAGGCATCGGCAGGACATATCGGCAGCTGACTATCTCGACAACGAAGACCTGAGCTTACGCCAGTCAACGCGGGGTGGATGACTCCGAATGCTCGATTTCGAATACTATCAACCGAGATCAACGGATGAGCTGACCGCCATTCTCGATCGCACCGGCGGCCGGGTGGTGGCCGGGGGAACAGACGTCTTGCCCCGTCTGCGACGCGGTCTGTTGACTGAAACCTGCCTGATAGACATCAGCCGCCTTGCAGATCTGCGTTACATTCGCCAGGTCGATGGGCACATCGAGATCGGTGCGCTGACGACCTATGCCGAGCTGCTGGATTCCTCCCTCATCCAGGAAGAGGCGCCAGCGCTTGCACAGGCAGCGGCCACAGTTGGCTGTCCCCAGAACTCGTAACCGCGGCACCATCGGAGGCAATCTGGCAAATGCCTCGCCTGCGGCCGACTCTGCTCCCTCGCTGCTGACCTTGGATGCCAATGTGCATGTCTCCAGCGCGAAAACCGCGCGGGTGGTTCCCCTGCATGACTTCTTTGTCGGGCCCGGAAAGACCCGCTTGGAATCCAGTGAGTATATTCACCACGTGACCATCGTCGGCCCCACTGGAAAGTGGGGGGCCAGCTTCCTCAAACTTGGCAAGCGCAGTGGCATGGCTATTTCCATTGCCAGCGCGGCCGCGTATGTAGAGTTGGGTTCAGATGGCCGCCTCCAGGCTGCCCAGCTTGCTTTCGGCTCGGTAGCTCCCTGCCCTGTTCGCGCCCCTCACGCCGAAGAGATGCTGCTCGGCAAGCCTCCGACTCCGCAGCTGTTCCAGCAGGCGGGCCAGGCCGCCCGGGCAGATGTTTCCCCGATCGGGGATATCCGAGCCTCGCGTGAGTACCGAATGCACGTGATCCCCATCCTGGCCCAACGCGCGCTAATGGCGGCCTCGGGGCAGGCGGAAACCAGGCCAGCATGATGACCATTCAGGTGCACCTGAGAGTAAATGGCCGATCGCATACGCTTTCCACTCCTGCCAGCCGCACGTTGCTCGATGTGCTGCGGGAGGACCTCGGCCTGACGGGCGTCAAGGATGCCTGTGGCGGTGAAGGAGAATGCGGAGCCTGTACAGTGCTTGTGGACGGCGCGCCAGTCAATTCGTGTCTCGTCTTGATCGGGCAAGCAGAGGGCTGCCAGATAGAGACCATTGAAGGCCTTGCGGACCATGGGAAGGCGCACCCCATCCAGAGGGCCTTCGTAGAGGTGGGCGCCGTCCAATGTGGCTACTGCACTCCCGGCGCCATTCTGGCCTCCAAAGCGCTTCTACAGCAGAACCCGGATCCCAGCGATGATGAAATCCGGGAAGCCCTGGCAGGCAACCTGTGTCGCTGCACGGGCTACTCGAAAATGCTGGTTGCAGTCCATCGCGCGGCGGAGATAATGAGCCATGGCGACTGAACTGCAGATCATCGGAAGATCCGAGCCGCGCAAGGATGCCTGGGCCAAGGCGGACGGCGCGGCTCAGTATACGGCGGACATTCCCGCATCTGACCTTCGATACGGCGCGCTGGCACGCTCTACGCACCACCACGCTAGGGTCCTTCGTGTGGACACAGCGGCGGCGCGGTCCCGGCCGGGCGTGCTGGCTGTGCTCACTTCACAGGATGTACCCGGTGATAAGACCTTCGGTCCCTTGGTTCAGGATCAGCCTGTGCTGGCTCTGGACACGGTCAGGCATGTGGGTGAGCCCATCGCCCTCGTTGTGGCAGAGAGTAGGGCCCAAGCGCGGCTTGCTGCTGATACCATCCGGGTCGACTACGCGCCTCTTCCAGCTGTCCTTGATCCGATGACGGCGCTCCAACCGGATCAGCCGCACATCCATTCGGGGGGTAACCTGCTCGCCCAATTTGACGTTTCCTGCGGAGATGTCACCGAGGGGTTCGCCGAGGCGGACGTGGTCCTCGAAGATGACTTCTCGGTGCAGAGGGTTGCGCCTGCCTATATGGAACCAGAGAATTCTCTGGCTCGCTGCAATCCTGATGGCAGCCTGACGGTCTGGGTTAGTTCCCAAAAACCATTCGAGGATCAGAAGGCGATCGCCAGGGTGCTGGGTATTCCCATGGACCAGGTCCAGGTGATTGGCGCGGTGATCGGGGGAGCCTTTGGCGGCAAGGAAGATTCGGCCATGGCGATCCTGACCGCGCTCGCGGCCTGGGCCACGCGAGGAACCGTCCAGATCGTGAACACGCGCCAGGAATCCTTCCTGGCCCATCCCAAACGCCACCCTGCCAAATTCCACCTCAAGATCGGGGCCAAACGGGATGGAATGCTGGTTGCCCTCCAGGCAATCGTCCACATGGATACTGGCGCCTACGCTTCCTACGGTCCGGCAGTAGGTCAGCTGCTGACCGAAATGGTGCCCGGGTGCTACCGGATCCCGAACGTCCGCGTCGTGACGCACGTCGTCTACACGAATAGCCCCCTTTCTGGGGCTATCCGCGGTTTTGGAAGCCCTCAGGCTCACTTCGCGATGGAAAGCTGCATGGACATGCTCGCGGAGCGTTTGGGGATAGATCCCTTGGAACTCCGCCGGACGAATATTCTCCGGCCAGGGGATCACTTCTTTACCCAGGTGGTCACCGACGAGACCGCTCTCAGCCTGCCTCGGTGCCTGCATGCAATGGAAGACGCTCGCGAGCGGTTGCGCAAAATCCCTCCTTCGGAGGGAAGACTGAACGGCATTGGATTCGCTCTTGCCGTGCAGAGCATGGGTTTGGGCGCCAAGGTACCTGACAATTCTTCTCACCGGCTGGAATGGCTGCCGGACGGACGCGTACTAATCTATCTTGGCGCGCCGGATCTGGGCCAGGGACTGGCGACGGTCTCGGAACAGATGGTCGCGGAGCAACTCGGCTTGCCCTACGATCAAGTCATCACAAGGCCCATCGACACCCGCAGCACCCCGGATGGGGGTGTGAGTTGCGGCTCTCGTATGACCTATCTGGTGGGCAAGGCGCTGCTGGCTGCTTCCGCGAGCATCGAGAGAGGCCTACTGAAGAGCGCCGCGGGCATGCTCAATCTGCCTGAACAACAGTTGGCATACGACCACGGGGCCGTGCTTCTCCCGGATGGCCGACGGCTTCCTGCAAGGGAGTTTGCCAGCCGGGCAGCGGAATTGGGTGCGCCCATACAAGCCGAGGCGACGGCGACATTCCCTTATCCAGAAGACACCACGCCCCAGCACTTGCCTATTGGCATGCCCCACGTGAAGCACATGTTCGGCGCGCAAGTCGTACGGGTGGAGGTTGATCCGGAATTGGGTACGGTTGAAGTGAAAGAAATCGTGGCGGTCAACGACGTGGGAAAGGCCATCAATCGCGCTGCGATAGAAGGACAGATCGAGGGCGGGATATCGATGGGAATTGGATATGCTCTGTCCGAGGATGTCGCACTGAAATCCGATAGGCACTGGGTGGATAGCTTTTCGGAATATCTGCTCCCCACCGCTCGCGACGTACCCGAGCACGTCGAGATCCAGATCCTGGAGATTCCGGAAGAGAGCGGGCCGTATGGCGCGAAAGGCGTGGCAGAAATCACTGCGGTACCCACCGCGCCTGCCATCGCCAATGCGGTCTACGACGCGGTCAAAGTCCGCGTAAAGAACCTCCCGATTACTCCCGAAAAACTGATCCCGCTCTAGCCGCAGAGCTCATCCGAACGCGGTCAAGGTGACCGGGTCGCATGCCGTCAGCGGACTGCCTCACGTCTTCCGCAGCTCTTGCCTGCTTGTCTCCATTCCACCTGGCGGGCCGGGAACTCATCTTGCCTCAGCGCAAGATCATTGATGCTCATGCTCCCCAATCGCTGGGACGCTCCCCCGTACCCCCGCCCTTCCTCTTTCCCGGTTTGAGATCTTCTGCACTATTGACGTGGGCCCGGCAGCTTCATATAATGCATTTGCGTCTGCAGATGATATGTATGATGTATGATGATTAAGAACGTCAATCACCAACTTCTGCACCTGCAAGTCCGAAGACTTCTCCTCAAGTCCATCATCCAAGGCGAATTTGCGGCGGCCCATATGCTTCCAACCGAGGCGGAATTGTGCACTCACCTGGGAGTCAGCCGCAGTACCCTGCGCCATGCCGTGACCTCTCTCGAGCAGGAAGGTTACCTGCACCGCCGGCAGGGTCTGGGCACCATCATCGACCGCAATGTCTGCAGCGTCACTGCCCGCTTCGACCTCAACTCCGAGTTCTCCATCCTGCTAAACGATCTCGGATATAAGCCTTCTGTGCGTTTCATAGACGCCAGGGAAGAAACCGCCAGTGCAGGAGTCGCGGGGCTTCTCAAAGACACAGGAAGGCGCTGCCCTGCTCAGCATTACCAAGCTCTGGCTTGCAGACGACAGGCCGGCAATCTGGTGCACGGATTCCATTCCCACGGCCCTGATTATCAAATCCTATCGAGATGATCTGCTGCGGGCAGATGTCTTTTCCTTCCTGAAACAAGCCTGCAGTCAGGTGGTCAACTACCAGATCGCCAATCTGTTCGCCCGACGCCTGGGCGATGAGCTCGGCCAGCTTATGGGCATCGATGCGGACGAGCCAGTCGTGGCATGCACCGCCTGTGGCTATAACCCAGACGGTATGCCCGTGCTGTACAACCTCGAAGTCTACGCCCCCGGCATTATGACACCTACTGTCCTGAGAGCAAAGATTTAGAGCCCGACATTGGAAGGAAAGGAGGCTGAAAGTCGATCAAACCACAATAGGTTCATTGTCTGGAACTTGCGTCGCTTGCGCAATATCACTTTCTGAGGAGGATGCAAATGAAGAGGGCAATAAGATTCCTGTTCGTCGTGACGATTGTCGCTCTGCTGGGGGCGTGCGCTGCACCGCCTGCGGCTGCGCCGACCAGCGCTCCGGCTCCCACCAA
The DNA here is from genome assembly GCA_963739265.1 of uncultured Chloroflexia bacterium. Taxonomy (GTDB): domain Bacteria; phylum Chloroflexota; class Anaerolineae; order Anaerolineales; family Villigracilaceae; genus Fen-1038. Next base: position 117,675 of record CAVTZR010000003.1, on the reverse strand, counting down.
TCCACCTGCAAATACGGCGGTTCCGCCCACGGCGCCCCCCCGACTGAGGCCCCAATGCGCGTGGCGCTCATTCTCCCGGGGCGAGCAGATGACCAATCCTGGAACCAGGCAGCTGCCGCCGGCATGGACTGGGCCAAGGACAATGCCGGTTTCCCAGTGGAGCTGAAGGTTGTAGAGCAGGTATACAACGTCGCGGACATCGAACCTGCGCTGCGCGACTACGCACAGCAGGGATATGACTTGGTTATCGGCCACGGATTTCAGTTCCAGGAACCTATAATCAAAGTGGCTGGCGAGTATCCGAACGTGCATTTTGCCCTGGGCACCGGATTTAAGTTGGCGCCAAACGTGGGCGTTTATGATGTGAAGCTTGAGCAGGGCGCCTATCTGATGGGCATCCTGGCAGGCAAGATGACCAAGTCGAATGTCATCGGCGTCACAGGCGGTGTGGACGTTTCCGAAATTCACCGCGGTCATGTGGCTTTCACCATGGCAGCCGAGAAGGTCAATCCCAAGGCCAAGGTCATCAACACCTTCATTGGCGACTTCAATGATTTGACCAAAGCCAAGGAAGCTGCCCTGAACCAGATCAGCGCCGGTGCGGACATCCTTTGGCAATCCGGCGATGGCGTCGGTATTGCGGTGATGGGCGCCTGCGCCGAGAAGAACGTCCTGTGCATGGGCAACAACTTTGACCAGAACCCGCTTGCGCCCAAGAACTCTCTGGCAAGCGTCGTCTACGCTTGGGGTCCGCTGTACGTGCAGATGATGCAGGAGATCAAGTCCGGGACCTTTGGCAACAAACAGTACTGGAATGATTTCTCTAACAATGGCATCAAGATTGTGTGGAACGATGCCCTCAAGAGCACGGTTCCCCAAGAGATCGTGGATGAGATGAACAAGGCGCAGCAAGACTTCATCGTGGGCAGCCTGGACCTGGGCGATCTGGATAAAGCGAAGCTCCCATAGGTATTGCCGCAGACTTCCCCTACCTGTCCAACCGACATCTGCGTCGGTTGGACAGGCATGAGCCTTTCATCAGGGATTTGGGCCGCCCGGCAGTTGCCGAGGAGCGGCCCCAAAAGGATCGCCCAAGAACCTGCAGCACTGCATTCAACGCAAGGGGTCGCCCCACGCGGAGGGTACGGCACGCATGCCGACCCAGAGTGCTGGGCCATCGGTCATCAAGGGACAAGAAGCTGAGTTCAAGTAGTCTGGTGCTGAATATGGCAACTGAGCTAACGGTACGCATGGTGGGTATCACCAAGAAGTTTCCCGGCGTACTGGCCAACAACCATATCAATCTGGACCTGCACCCATCCGAGGTCCATGGTCTGCTGGGGGAAAATGGCGCGGGCAAGACGACGCTCATGAATATCTTGTTCGGCCTGTATCGGCCGGACGAAGGTCAAATCTTTATCGACGGTCAGGAGGCTTTTCTCCGCTCCCCGGCCGACGCCATCGCCCGGGGAATCGGCATGGTACACCAGCACTTCCGTCTGGTGCGCCCGTTTACGGTCACCGAAAACATCATTCTCGGTCTGAAGGAAGGCGGGGCCTTGCTGGATCTTCGGACGGCCGCCGCCAAGGTCACCGACGTCTCGGAGAAATATGGGCTGAAGGTAGATCCGTATGCACGGATACAGGAGCTATCGGTCGGCGAACAGCAGAGGGTCGAAATCCTCAACAGCCTTGTCCGGGGGGCCAAGGTGCTGATCTTGGACGAACCTACCGCTGTGCTTACCCCCCAGGAAGCAGATGAGCTGGCGGTTGCACTGCGAGAAATGGCCAAGCAGGGCAAGACAATCGTGTTTATCAGCCACAAATTGGACGAGGTTTTCAAAGTGACGGACCGCCTCACGGTGGTCCGGTCGGGTCAGGTCGTATTTGAGTCCTTAACCTCTGCGACCGACAAGAAGCAGGTCGCACGCGAGATGATCGGCAGCGACATCGCCAAGCTGAAAATCGGAGAAACCTCGACCATTATGTCATTGGCTGGCGCCGCGAGTCTCGAGCGAACAGGGCGAAAAGCCCGGCGAGCGGACGGCCCAACCCACGCGGGCGGTTGAGGTGCTGCACGTGCAGGATCTCCATGTCCGCGATGATCGGGGCCTGCCGGCGGTGAGAGGAATGGGTTTCTCTGTGTACGCGGGAGAGATCGTCGGCATCGCCGGCGTGGATGGCAACGGTCAGCGGGAGATGGTGGAAGCCATTACAGGCCTTCGGCCGATCGAATCGGGGCAGGTCAAGATCAAAGATGAGGATGCGACCCGGTGGACTTCCGGCGACTACATCGAGCACAACGTCGCCTATATCACAGACGATCGGCAACACGAAGGTCTCATCCTCAGTTTCAACCTGGCGCGAAATGCCATCCTGAAGCATTTCACCCACCCGCCTTTCTCACGCCACGGTCTGCTGGACTTGCCTGCGATTGACCGGTTCGCCGAGACGCTGATTAAGACGTTCAATATCAAAGCTTTCAGCGTGCATGCCTCAGCCGGCACCCTTTCCGGAGGGAACCAGCAAAGGCTAATTCTTGCGCGGGAGCTTAGCACCAAGCCACCCCTGATTGTCGCCAACAAGCCGACACACGGTTTGGATATCGGCGCGGCGGCAAACATCTTTCAAAATCTGGCCGACGAGAGAGCGCGGCGCGGCAATTCTGCTGATCAGCGCCGACCTGGATGAGCTGCTGGCCCTCAGCAACCGCATCCTAGTGATGTACGAGGGCAAGATCATGGGGGAGTTGCCCAAGGGCCAGGCGGATCCGGAGCAGATTGGCATGCTCATGGCTGGCATACCCCTGTAAGCACTCATCTGGAGAGGGAAGGCAATTCCTTGGCGCTGGAAACCACCCACGGCAACAAAACCAATTTGGAACGCGCATGGGACCAGGTGTTCCCGGCCCTGATCTCGATCGTCATTGCGGTGATCATTGGCGGCTTGCTTCTGATCGCCAACGGTCGAGATCCGCTCGCGGCCTATGTCAGCCTGTGGCAGGGCGCGTTTGGCAGCTTTGGCCGCTTCACCGAAACCCTGGTAAAGACCACGCCCTTCCTGATCCTCGCCATTTCGGTCTCGATTTCGTTTCGCTGTCAGTTGTGGAATATTGGCGCCGAGGGACAACTTATGCTCGGCGCGATCGCCTCAACCTGGGCAGCCTTGACCTTTGTCTCGCTGCCGGTCTACCTCCTTCTTCCGCTGACTTTTATTGCCGGGTTTCTGGGCGGCGCGCTCTGGAGCGGGATAGCAGGCGTGCTCAAAGCCTATCTCAACGCCAATGAAGTCATCACCACGTCCATGCTCAACTATACCGCCTTCTACCTGACCGCCTACCTTACGAATGGTCCAATGAAGGATCCCCAAGGCTTCAATTTCCCCCAGTCGCAACTCATCGACAAAGCCCTGCAGCTGCCGATTCTGGTGCAGGGCACTCGTCTAAATGCGGGTTTCCTGGTTGCCTTGCTGCTGGTCCTGGCAGCGATCATCTTCTGGCGCAGCGCCGCAGGCTTCCGCACCGAGGTCGTAGGTGCCAGCCGCCGGGTCGCCAAATATGCCGGTCTGAATGTAACCTGGACGATCGTCTTCGTATCCATCCTTGCCGGCGGATTGGCAGGCATCGCGGGCTGGGGAGAGATATTTGGCATCCAGGATCGTCTCATTCAGAGCATCGCCACCGGGTGGGGTTCGCTGGCGATTGTGATTGCCCTGCTTGGCGAGTTGCACCCATTGGGCATGGTTGTGGCAGCCTTTCTCTTCGCGTCAATGGTTGTGGGAGGGGAAGCGATGCAGCGGAATGCCGGGATACCTTTTGCGCTGGTCGATGTAATCCAAGGTGTTGTCATCTTATTGATCTTGGCCCGTTCCTATTTCTTCGGCCGGAGGGCCACATGAACCTCGGTCTGATCACCCCGGTGTTTATCATTGGCATCCTGACTGCCTCCATCCGCCTGGCAACGCCTCTTCTTCTGGCCGCGCTGGGCGAGGTGTTTACTGAAAGGTCCGGGATCCTCAATCTGGGCCTGGAAGGCATCATGCTCATGGGGGCCCTGACGGGCTTTCTGGGAGCTTATTGGACGGGCGGAAACCTTTGGGTAGGTGTCCTCTTCGCCTTCTGCACCGGGATTGTCTTTGCCCTGCTGATGGGTTTCATGAGCATCACCGCAAAGGTCAATCAGGTGGTGGCCGGACTGGGCATCACCATTCTGGGCACCGGGCTTTCCACCCTCCTCTATCGCCTAGCGTTTGGACTGCGCTCACAACCGCCTACGATCAAAATCTTTCCGGATGCGCCTATCCCCCTGCTCAGCCGCATCCCCGGTCTGGGGCAAGTTCTTTTCACGCAGAATATCCTAGTGTATGCCGCTTTGATCCTCACCCCGATTGCCTGGATTGTCCTGTACCGGACGCGTTTCGGGCTCGCCGTCCGAGCTGTAGGTGAAAGCCCGGATGCGGTGGACACACGAGGGATCAGCGTAAGCCGCATGCGCTACCTGGCGATCGTGATCGGCGGAGCACTGGCCGGTCTCGGCGGCGCCTACCTGTCCATCGGCAGCCTGGGCGTCTTCTGGACGCAAATGACAGCCGGCAGCGGCTTCATCGCCATTGCGGTGGTGGTCTTTTCCCGGTGGGATCCGCTGCGCTCGCTGTTAGGCGCGCTTGTTTTTGGCTTTGCGGGCGCCCTGCAGCTCAGCTTGCAAACACTGAATGCACCCGTTCCATCCGAACTGCTCCTGATGCTGCCCTATGTCATCACGATCCTCGTGCTGGTGGGCGTCTCGCGGCGGGCGGAGTTCCCTGCCGCCTTCGCGGTCCCCTATCGCCGAGGCGAAGAATAGCAGCAGCCGCGTGCTGGGACCACAATCTCACTCTTCTATCGGGAGACTATGAAGCTAGTCATCCGCAACGGCATTCGCGATACCACATACGAGCCCCTCGAAGTCGGCATTGAGGCGGGCAAGATCGTGGCCGTCGCCCCCAGCGGGCTGCCGGCGGCAGAACAGGAGCTTGACGCCGCTGGCGGGATGATCTCGCCCCCATTCCTGAACCCGCACTTCCACTTGGAAAACGCCTTGATCTGGGGGCCCGCGGTGAACAAAAGCGGAACCCTGGAAGAGGCCATCGAGCTCTATGCCGTCGTCAAGCGCGAGATGCCGACGGAAGATGTCGTTGAGCGTGGCTCTCGGGCTCTGCGCCTCGCCATCGGCTACGGCACTTTATGGATGCGCAGCCACGTGGATATCGATCAGGTGGGGGGATTGCACATCCTTGAGAGCGTGGTTGAACTGCGCCGCCGATTCGCCGACATGATTGACATCCAATTGATCGCCTTCCCGCAGCTGGGTATGGCACGCAACCCGGAGGCGGCGGAATACATGTGGCGGGCGATGGAAAATGGAGCGGATGTGGTCGGGGGCATGCCGCACGCGGAGCGCGACATGGATGATGCCGCGCGCCATATCGAGATCGCATTTGACATCGCCAAGAAGCACAACGCAGACATCGACATGCACATCGATGAGACGGATGACCCTTACTGGCACAGCCTCGAGCTGCTGGCCGAGAAGACCATCGAGACGGGTTGGCAGGGAAGGGTGACCGCGGGTCACTGCTGCGCCATGTCGGCCTGGAAGGATGATATGGCCGCACGTGTGATTGACAAGGTCAAGCGGGCCGACATCCACATTGTGACCAATGCGCCGATCAACTTGATGGTTCAGGGCCGAAGGGATCACGAGCCAAAACGGCGAGGCATTCCCCGGGTGAAGGAGCTGATCGAGGCGGGCGTGAACGTCTCCTGCGGGCAGGACGACTTGCAGAACATGTTTTACCCGTTTGGGAGCATGGATATGCTCGAGGTGGCCATGATCACGGCTCACGCCGCCCACCTCAGCGCCCCGCATGAGATTCGTGCCGCCTTCGATATGCCGCGCTACAATGCGGCGCGTGGCAGACGGCTGGAAAACTACGGCATACGGGTCGGGGCAGATGCCAATCTGGTGGTGCTGGACGCCAGCTCGGACGTTGAAGCCTTGCGCCGCCACCCCGACCGCCGTTTTGTGATTTCGAAATGGCGAAGTCTTAGTGGAAACGCAGACGCATCAGACGTGGCACCGGCGAAACAATTGAATCCTTTTTGGTGGGAAGAAGCCCACAGAACGGGCTGTCTACTGGCTTGACGGTTTCACCCGAGTGTATCTCTCGATCGCCTCCCCCGTCTTGACATCATTGAAAGTCAGCGTGCTGCCCTGGATGGAGAACCGATATTCTCGTTTGCGGCCCATGCCATCGTGCAGCGTCAGGATGCCATTTCCGGTCACTTCATACCGCCAGACCTGCCGGGTTACACTTTCGGTCATGAGCCAGACGCTGCCATCCGGGCGGTACTCAAACCGCAGGTTGGAAGGCGCGCCGCTGTCCCAGTCACCCACAATACCAGGCTTTGCTGCGCAAGATTGGATGACGGCCCCTGCGATCAGCAGGCATGTGCCCAGGATGGCGAGATGCTGGAAACGATGTGTCATGGAAGCGATTGTAACCGGCAGTCCGGGTCGATGACAGCACAAAGGAGACAGCCCCATGCAATCCATGGATGAGCGCGAACACTTGTGGGAGCGGCCCTGGGAAGCGAGTCGCCGGATCTGGTCATTCGCGGGGGAAACCTGGTGAATGTCCACACGCGGGAGATGTATCCAGCGGACATCGTGCTCAAGGGCAATCGCATTGCTGCCATTGAGGAGCCGAAAGACAGGTTCTTCGGCGAAACCCCTGTCATCCAGGCGGATGGGCAGACCGTCGTTCCGGGATTTATCGATCCTCACATCCATATTGAGAGTTCAGCCGTCACGCTATCCGAGTACGCCAGGATCACCGTCCCGAGAGGGGTCACCACGGTGGCCGAAGACCCTCACGAAATTGCGAACGTTTTGGGAATTGAGGGATTCAAGCTCTTTCTCGAAGAGTCGCGGAACCTGCCCATCCGTTTCTTGCTGCGCGTCCGCGGACGGGTACCAGGCATCGCCCCCGCTCTGGAGACCAGCGGAGGTGAGATCACCGTCGAGCAGACCAAGGAGCTGCTGGAGTGGGAGGTAGCGGTCTGCCTTGCCGGTGATATCAACCCGAACCTGCTCCTTAACAGGGACAAGCAACAACTCGAGAAAATCGGCTACGCCATGGAGCTGAAGAAAACAGTTAGCGGGCAATCGCCAGGTCTGCGGGGGGCGGCTCTGAATGCATTTGTCGCTTCGGGGCCGGAGGATTTGCACGTCTCCGAGAATGTAACAGAGGTGCTGGATATCCTTCGCCATGGGTTGCGGGCGCTGATCACTCACAGGCAGGACTTTTTCAAGGTGGAGGATTACGAAGAGATGGCTGGGATGATCGAGGCCAGAAAGATCGACACCCGCCTGTTGTGCTTCTGCTCCGACGACGTGCTGCCCCATTTCCTGCTGGAACAAGGTTCGTTGGACGCCAGGATCAGGCTCGCGATCCAACATGGCTTGGATCCATTGACCGCGATTTTAAATGGCAACGATCAATGTGGCCGATTTTCTCCGGCTGGATCGGGACTTGGGCAGCATCACCCCGGGGAAAATCGCCGACATCCTGATTCTCGATGACCTGCGGACCGTCAAAGTAGACAAGGTTCTGTGCAGCGGAAGGGTCGTCGCAGAAAGAGAGGCGCTGGTCCAGAGGCCGCCACGCTTCGAATATCCGGATTGGGCCAGGAACACGATCCACCTCCAGCGACCGGTCCGTGCGGAGGATTTTCCTATCCGAGTCTCTGGAAGCACCGGCGAGGTGAAGGTAAGGGTCATTCGGATGGGCATGCCCAAGCAGGAGATCATCCAAACGTTGAGGGGAAGGGGGAATGATTCAGCCGGCTCCAGACCGAGACATCTTGAGTGTGGCTGTGTTGGACCGGCACAAGAAAAGCGGCAGCATCGGCAAGGGCTTTGTCACCGGCACCGGCATCAAGAATGGCGCGATCGCCTCCACCGTGAGCCATGATGCCCACAATGTGTTCGTCATCGGGACGGACTTCAAAGCGATGGAGATTGCCGCGAACCATCTGGCATCGATTGGCGGAGGTCACGTTGCCGTAAGAGGAGACCTTGTCGTCGCCCAGGTTGAGCTCCCGATCGCCGGATTGATGTCCGAGGAGCCGGTTGAAGTCGTCGCGGACAAATTCAGGAAATTCGAAAGCATTCTGTGCGAGCAGCTGGGCTGCAGCATGGCCCACCCACTCTATTTCATCAGCTTCATTTGTCTCCCGAATATCCCGCATCTGGGAATCACGGACAAGGGCCTGATCAACACAGATAGGATGCAGATCATTGATCCCATTGTCTGACCAAGGAACGCCCGGAGGAATTATGGATGCCGTTGGCGAACAGAAGCTTCTCATCAGGGCCGCATTGGGCCGCGAGCCGTTGGATCTGCGCATCGATCATGTCCAGGTAGTCAACGTGTACACAGGTGAGATCGATCCCGGCTCGATTGGCATAAAAGCCGGGCGGATCGTGACCACGGACGCCTCCAGCTTGGTGGCCGACCACACAATCGATGGGGCTGAACGGTTTGCCGTTCCCGGTTTCATTGACAGCCACATTCACATCGATTCCACCCTGCTCACGCCGGCCAACCTGGCGGCGCTCACCGTGCCGGCCGGAACCACAACGCTTCTGGCAGATCCAATGGAGATATCGAACGTGGGCGGACTGAAGGGACTGGCAACCTTGGTCCAGATGGCCGAAGGCGTGCCCTACCACCTCTTCCTAGAGGTCTCTTCGCGTGTGCCAACCGCTCCGGGCCTGGAGACGACCGGAGGCGAGATGGGGCTGCAAGAAGTTCAGCAGGTGCTTACCTGGCCCATTGCCATCAGCCTTGGGGAGCTGGATCCTTCAAGGTGCTCGGCCTTGGCGATGAATACCTGGCGAAAGTGCTGGCTGCATACCGCCTGGGGAAAATCGCCAACGGGCACGCCGCCGGCTTGAAAGATCAGGAGCTGGTTGCCTATGCCTGCGGTGGACTTCTGGACGATCACGAGTGCGTGGACTTTGCGGAAGCGAGGGCCCGCCTGCGGCTGGGGCTGGCGGTGCTGGTTCGCGAAGGCAGCACCGAGCGCAATCTAGAGCAGATCTTGAAAGGCGCCTGGTCAGCCAAAGCAAGCAGCCGCCACCTGATGTTCTGCACCGACGACAAGCACCCGAACGATATCTTGGCCGAGGGACACATCAACTGCATGGTGCGGCGGGCGATCGAGCTGGGCTACACGCCCGTGGAGGCCATCCAGATGGCGAGCCTGAACGCCGCCATCCATTTTCGCATTGACCATCTGCTGGGAAGCCTGACCCCGAGTTGCTGGGCGGATATCCTCCTGGTAGATGACCTGCATCGGATGGTCCCCTCAGATGTGTTCGTGCAGGGGCGTTGGGTGGCACACCAAGGTCAACTAACCGCAGCCTTGCCGCAACCGCAATACCCGGGCTGGATCATGGATACGGTGAAAGTCACGCGGGGCCGGCAGGCGGCCGACTATGAGCTAAGAGCGAGCGGGCAGCAGGCCAAGGTCAGGGTCATCAGGATATTCCCGGATCAGATTATCAACCGGGAGGAGGACGCAGCCCTCGAGGTCGTCGATGGGGCTGTGACGCCCAATCCGTCCAAGGATGTCCTCAAGCTTGCCGTGGTAGAGCGCTATGGGAAGAATGGGAATATCGGGGTGACCTTCGTGCGCGGATTCGCATTGCAGCGAGGGGCATTGGCCTCATCGGTTTCCCACGACCACCACAATATCGCGGTCGTTGGGACCAACGATGAAGACATGGCGGCTTGTGTAAGAGCGATCGAGGCTGCGCACGGCGGGCTGGCCGTTGCAGCAGGCGGCGAGGTGCTGGGAGTGCTGCCCCTCCCGATCGGCGGGCTGATGAGCGATTTGCCTGCCATGGAAGTCAATGCCGCCCTGGAAAGAATAACGGGCATCGCTGAAGGCCTTGGATGCAAAATACCCGCGCCGTTTATGACCCTTTCCTTCATCTCCCTACCCACCGTACCGGAACTCGGCTTGACGGACCGTGGCTTGGTGGACGTCCGCAAGCATGCGTTGATCGAGAGCCTCATCGCATCCTAACGAACACACGCGTGTGTTGTGAAAGGTCTCGTCACGCACCTGGGATAACCAGGCGCCGGTGGCCTCGGCGGCGCGGGACAGAATGGGGCCCGTCTCCCGTTTCGTGACCTCAGGCCACTCCCAGGTCAGCCGTGTCGACCTCCCACCATTATCGAGAAAGAAAGGGCACCTCAACCCCGAACCCACTGATTAAAGAGGACGAGCCAAGCGTGTCTATTGCGTCTATGGAGGGAAAAACGTCTATCTGGTGACGAATTTACGGGTAAATCCGTCCACTGCGTGTATTGTTTCCACAGCGTGTTCTTCCAATTGCAGCCGATCTTGGAGAAGGAAAGGCGACTCTCGTCCTGAGGCGCAGTCCATCAGAGGGCTCCCGCTGATTTGTGAGCCATTCCACGCAGCAGGTTCAAGGAATTTGCTGAAAGGGCAACACCCTGATCTCCGCCTCCCGTCCTCCCGACCGGACCTAGGGACCCCAGCGGGGCTGCCAGTCGCAATAGCTGTTCTTCGTAAGTCTCACTAGTTGACCATCGAGAAGTCCGAAGACGTATATTTCGCACCCGTCGTCGTTCCCCATATTGTCTATGTAGGCAGTAAAAGCCAGCCAGCCGCTATCGGGCGAGAAACTGGGTGCTTGGGCATTGCCCTCGGAATAGAGCACCGTCAACCCGGAGCCATCGTAGTTCATCGTCTCAATCCGTCTTTCCCAGGCGTGCCCGGAATACCCGGCTATCTTCGATCCGTCCGGCGACCAATCGCTGCGGCCACGAGTTGCCAGGGAATCATTGACCAGATCGAGACCAGTTCCATCGACATCGATTGAATAGAGTCTCTTGTTGTCCGCTTCGCCAAGTGCGAAGAGGATCCTCCTGTTGTCTGGTCCCCACGTCGGATCCACCGCATCAGCTCCGTTCGATTGATAGACCGGATGCGGGTCACTTCCATCACGATTTCATGAGCCATATGGATGAATACGGTCCAGAGGCATTCGTGAACACAATGTAGTCACCATTCGGTGAAACCTCCGGAGCGTAGCATTCCCCAAGAGATGTCAGGCGGGCAGGGCCACCATCCAGCGCCATTTCGTAAATCTCGTGCGAACCCGACCGGTTTGACGAGAACACAACGCTCTTGCCGTCCGGAGCCAGTGAGGCATACCAAGAATTCGCGTTGTCGTCATGTGTGAGTTGCTGCTGATTTGAGCCGTCAGCATCCATAATGCATACTTGGTTGCGGTTATTGTCCTTGAAGACCTGGCAGGTGTAGACGATCTTGCCGCCGGGACTCCTTGATTTCCTACCACTTTCCGTGACTTCGTCAAGATCAGTCGCAGCAGCGGTCGACGCAGATGCGGAGCCTTCTGGGCTTCGTCACCTTCAGGGACTGCTGGTCGGGGCGCCGGGAATTGAACCCGGGACCTCTTGCACCCCATTCATTAGCAAGCCTGTCCACGGCGTATCTAGGCGTCCACAGAGTCCATACAGTCCATATAAAGAAGGAAAAACTGTCCACAGAGTCTATATTTTCCATAGTTTCCACCCCGGTTGCACACGAATTGCACACGAAATTTAATCAAATTAATAGGGAAAGGCGACTCAAGAAACACTTTGAATCCATAAAAATCGTGTGCTACTATTATGTTATAGCGTAAGGAGGAGCCATGCGTAATTCGAGATTCCTGTTGAGTTTTATGATCATCCTTTGCGGATTTATTCTCCCATCATGTTCCACTCCCCAAGCAAGCACTTCCATACCAATCGTTGAAACGCCAACTATTATTGAGACGCCAGCTAAAACAGTTGAGCCAACTCCGCCGCAAGTTGCCTCACCGTCCTATCGCACCCGGATCAGGGTCAGCACCACTTCTGATTGGACTACCGTCCGTCTGACTTCCGGCGGAACCTTGCACGACATCAACGTGACTTCGTCCAGCAAGGAGGCGCTGTCTGCCGGGCTCGAGGGTGAAACCATTTTGCTCAGCCAGTCAATGGGTCGGGCTCAGGGAGGTAAGAGTGTGGAACTGGTGGTTGAGGCTCTTCTCACCGATCTCAAACAAGCCAATTCACTCACCTCTGAGATCGAACGCGGGCACATCGGCACAACCCGGGTGGATATCTTCAGTTATTACAAAGAGACTACGGCCGTTGTTGCCAGTTTTACCTGGGATGGCATCCAACCAGGCGAGAAGAACGCTCAGACGTATGAGGTCTCTCCGCAACCGTTCCTGGGTGCGGCGTTGAACGAATACATCGTCATCGCACAGCTCAACTTCTGGTACTACGGTCCAGGTTTTTGGGGCGGCTTTGAGAATGAAAACCATGAACGGAATACTCCCCTGACCCCGCTCCTGGGCGAGACATATTACGCCAGCGACCCGTCCGTCATCTACCAGCAGATCGAGTGGGCTGTTGAATACGGCATTGACGCTTTCTCCATCGAGTGGACTACGCCACGCGGCGTTAATAAAGGTAATGACCTGGAGGTCACACTGGATGATGTCTTTCTGAAGTCACCCAACATCAATAAGGTTCGTTGGGCTATCTTCTATGATTTCCCGCTCCGTCTGGATCAAACCCCCGGCCTGGACGTAAACGTGGTACCGAACATCAATTTCGATCAGCCTGATGTGTACAATACCTTCGTATCTGATTTCGTCCACTTTGCCACAAAGTACTTTGGCAATCCCCAGTATCTCACCATCGATGACCGGCCCGTGGTCTACATCTGGGCTACGAACAGTTTCATTGGGAATCTGGCGGGGGCAATGCAGGAGGCTCGCGATCAGGTGTCAAAGCTTGGCTATGATGTGTTCATCGTGGGAGACGAGGTGTGTTTCGGGTGCTTCAATCGGCAGCACGCCGCGTTATTCGATGGCAGCAGCACCTTCACGATGCTCATCCCCGGTCTCGACCCGGCCGGGATGGTCGATGTGGGCAAAGCAGCTGTGAAGGTTGATGACGCTTTCAAGTGGTGGACCAACCGGATCGCAGGCTTAAAGGTGGCTGGCAGAAAAGACCTGGTAAACTTTCAGCCTGCCTGGGCTCCACAGTATGACGACAGGAAATTCAATTTAGTCCACCCCACTTACGTTCCGGCTCTTGGCAAAGATCAGGTCGTCCAGATGGCGATGGTAGCTCGCAAGTACGCCGAGCCTGTTGGCATCAATGGCCTGAAGTTTATCTGGATTAACACTTGGAATAACTGGGCGGAAACGACCACAATCGAGCCTACCGCCAACGTCGAGCATAAGTATCCAGCCGGGAACTACCAGTTCGATATGTTAGAAGTAGTCCGGGAGGTTTTCGGAAAGGAGACATATTATACATCCCAAGTGCCTTAATAGACGCCTGGCAGAGCGGCTTGCTTGTACTTACGGCCATAATAAGGGAATACACGACCGGCTGATTCGTAAACAAAAGTGATCCACCAGGGATTCGAACCCTTGACCTACTGATTAAGAGTTTGTCACGAAGCCGTCCACAGTGTCTACACAGGGATGCAGAGTCTACATAGTGCCAGATTTAGGGGCAAATTTGTCTGCAGCGTCCATAGTTTCTAGTATGATGCCAGACGGGCGTGGTAGGCCGCATGTTTCTAGGTCTGAAAGACCGCGCTGTAGCATTGGTCACCACGCCCATCCAGAACCGAGCCCGAACAGTTGTATGGTCTGAAAGACCGAATCCTGCTAGAACGGGCAAAACAACTATACACAGGACGGCGAGTGATGGCAGCAGACAAAGTATACGTTGGCATAGATGTCTCCAAAGCTTGGCTGGACATTGGCATTCATCCTGGCCAGGAGAGTTGGCGAATTGAAAATACACAGAAGGGCATTCGTAGATTGATCAAGCGTTTTCAAAGCATGCCGATCGAGAACATCGTGGTGGAAGCCACCGGCGGATACGAAGCCAAGTTGGTGGATGAGTTGTCGCTTGCCGCTTTACCGGTCTCACGAGTTAATCCGGGTCGGGTGCGCAAGTTTGCCCAAGGCTTGAACTGGTTTGCCAAGACCGACAAGATTGACGCCAAGGTTCTGGCGCTGTTTGGCGAAAAAGCCAGCCGCGCCGAGTGGTCCTGCCCAGTGCAGCCGAAAAACGCTTGTCGGCCCTGCTCAAACGCCGTAAACAGGTGCTCGACATGCTGACGGCCGAGCAAAACCGCAGGGAATTGGCTGAACAGGATGTGCAGGCATCCATTGAAATCGTCGTCCAGGTATTGAAAAAGCAGTTGGAAGATCTGGAGGTTCAGATTCAGGACCTGATCGAGAAGACGCCTGAGCTCAAGCAAAAACAGGATCTACTTCAAAGCGTCCCGGGCGTTGGCCCAGTCTTATCGGCCACGCTTGTCTCTCAAGTTCCGGAACTCGGGAAGTGTGATCGCAAGGAAATTGCAGCCCTGGCTGGACTGGCTCCCTTCAATCACGACAGCGGCAAGAAACACGGCAAACGCATGATCCAGGGTGGGAGACCATTTATCCGTAATGTGCTCTACATGGCAACCATCTCAGCCACCCGTTTCAATCCGCTCATCAAGTCCATGTATCAGCGCTTGCTCAAAGCCGGCAAGCAGAAGAAAGTGGCAATTGTGGCTTGTATGCGAAAACTACTAACGATCCTGAATGCGATCATTCGTACCCAGACCCCCTGGCAACCCGTGTTCAGCTCTTGACTTTCAACACAGTTGCTACAGCGTAGCCTCGCAATTGCACCCGAATCGCAACCACAAATGGAAAGGCGACTCTGTGCTCTGCCACACTCGAAATTCATGGGCGGCTCGCCTCGAACAGACGGCGAGTCGAGCGTGGCGAGACGCAGGCCGGGCGGCTTCATGACGACTTGGGCGGCTAAACGGCTGCTACTGGAAGATGCCTATGGTTCGCTTGTCCTGCCTGTCGCTGATGGACATGCCCTCCGGTCCGGTGCGCGTCGGCCAGGGCTGCATTGGCTGGAAGGTTAGAAGTGGAACGGTTACTTGCGCTTGGTATATAGGTTCCAGGCGACGGCCAGCACGAACACCCCGCCCTTGATCACTTGCTGCAAGTAGGGATCGACGCCCACCAAGTTCATACCGTTGCTCAATGTACCCATGATCAGCGCGCCGATCAGCGTTCCCTGCAAAGTGCCCACACCGCCGAACAGGCTGGTGCCGCCGATCACAGCGGCGGCAATCGCATCCAATTCGAAACCCACCGCCACGTTGGGTTGGGCGGAATTCAGCCGCCCCATCAGGATTACACCCCCAAACGCAGCCATGAGGCCGCCGACGACATAGGCTCCCGCCTTGACAACGTTGGTGTGCACCCCAGCCAGGCGCGTGGTCTCTGGGTTGCCGCCAATCGCGTAAATGTACAGGCCGAAGGACGTTTGGGTAAGGACATACCACAAGATCACGAACAAAACCGCCATCACAAGGACGGGCACCGGCAGCGGACCGATGTTGCCCGCCCCCAGAAACGTCAGAACCTCATCGGTAGCAGGGATCACATACCCGCCGGTGTAGACCAGGGTGAGCCCGCGTGCCACGGCTAGCATGGCTAGGGTTGCGACGAAAGGCGGCATTCCTCCACGCACGATCAGCAAGCCATTTAGCGCGCCGAGCAAGGCTCCCGCGGCTAGGGCAATGAGGATGGCGACCAACGCGGGCAGGTTCTGTCCAGCATAGGCGCCGCTGGGCAGAGTCGCAGACTGGGCTGCCAGACCGGCGGAAAGGGCGCTGGTGAGAGCGACCACCGAGCCCACCGAGAGGTCGATCCCGGCAGTCAGCATAGTGAAAGTCATGCCCATCGCAACGATGGCCAGCACCGAGGTCTGCAAAGCCACGGTCACGAGGTTTCTGGGGGTGAGAAAGTCGGGGCTGGCCATCCCCAGCGCAACCCAGAACATGATCAGGAAGATCAAGCTGCTGTAGCGCTTGGCGACCGTCAAGAAAAGGGCGGGCCGTTTGGTGGGTTCCCGCAATTCAGGCCGGGCACTGTGTTCTATAGCCTGGGAGGAATTGTCGGTTGAGATGGTCATCCCTTCAGCGGCCGGTCCTCGACCGCGCCTGTAGCAGCCAACATGATTGCATCCTGGGTGGCCTCACCGCGCGCAAATTCGGCCACAATCCGTCCTTCACGCATCACCAGGATGCGATCGCTGACCCCGAGGACTTCTGGGAGCTCAGAGGAGATCATCAAAATCCCGACGCCTTGCTCGGCCAGCCGGCTCATCAAGGCATGGATCTCGGCTTTGGCGCCGACGTCTATGCCTCGCGTGGGCTCATCCAGTATCAGGACGCGTGGGTGCAGCAAGAGCCAACGGGCGATCACAGTCTTCTGCTGGTTGCCGCCCGACAGGTTGCGGACTCGCTGCCGGAGGGACGGCGTGCGAATATCCAGGGCATTCACGTATTCCTGAGATGCCCGACGAGTTTCGCGGAAATTGATGAACGCGAGGCGGGAGAACTTCTTTAGCAGGCTGATGACAATGTTATCCGAAACTGGCATGTTGAGCAACAGCGCCTGTTCTTTGCGATCTTCGGGGACCAGGCCCAAGCCCTGCCGGATGGCAGCCTCGGGAGAGTGGATCGAAACCGGCTGCCCTTCGACCCAAATCTCACCCGCGTCTGTTTTCTCTATGCCAAAGAGGCTGCGCGCCAGCGTAGTGCGGCCTGAGCCAACCAGGCCGGCCAGCCCCAAGATCTCCCCCCGGTACAGCGTCAGGTTGATGTCTTTCAGAAAGCCGGCACTGTACAGGCCCTTTAGCTCCAGTACGATATTCCGGCGGGTGGCGGCTTCTTTCGAAAACAGATCCTTGATGTCGCGGCCCACCATCATGTGCACTAAAAGCGCCTGGTTCACCTCGCCAACTTTGCGGGTACCGATGCCCTGGCCGTCCCGCAACACCGTGACCCGGTCGGCGATCTCGAAGATCTCCTCAATGCGGTGAGAAATGTAGATGAGGAGACTCCTTGATCGCGGAGCGAGCGGATCAGTTTGAAGAGGCTTTCGGTTTCGCGATCGGTCAGGGTCGAGGTGGGCTCATCCATCACGATCAGGCGCGCCTGACGGGAGAGCGCCTTGCCGATCGCGACAATCTGCTGCTGGGCGATCGACAAGTCGGCAACGATGGCGCGCGGGTCAATGTCGATGCCGACCATTTCCAGTCGTTTTCGGGCACGCTCGTACAGCTCAGACCAGTTGATCCGACCACCGGGGAGGGTGGGCTCACGCCCGAGCAGGATGTTCTGCCCCACGTTCAACTCGGGGATCAGGTTGAGCTCCTGATGAATCATGTTGATCCCGAGGTTCAAAGCATCGCTCGGGGCCTGGATGGAAACCAGCCGCCCATCCAGGCGAATCGTCCCGCCATCTTTAGGGATGGCACCGGTCAGGATCTTCATCAGTGTTGACTTACCCGCCCCGTTCTCGCCAACCAAGGCATGAACCTCGCCCTGCAAAACATCCAAGCTCACGTTTGTCAGGGCACGCACACCTGGGAACGATTTGCTGATCTCTTCCATGGAAAGCAGAAGGTCGGTCATGGTAGTCGTATTAGGTTCGGGGCGGATTTCCCTTGGGTGCCAGGGCGCTTTCGGTACCCCGGCAACCCAAGGGAGCGAAGCATCGCAGACCTAAGGATTATTGGGCAGTCTACTTGGTTACAAGGCTCAAGGGGACCGGGATAAACTGCTCTACCGATGAGCCGTTCAAGGAGAGGATGGCAGTGTCGATGCCGAGCCTGCCCATTTCAGCAGGTTGCTGGGCAATGGTGGCAGCCAGCTTGCCATCCTTGACGGCCTGGACTGCATCGTCGACGGCGTCGAAGCCGACGAAGACGATGCCGGTTCGATTGGCGGCTTCAGCGGCCTGGATTGCACCGAGCACCATCTCGTCATTGTGAGCGAAGACGGCGGCAATGTCCGGCTGGGCAGTCAGGATGTCCGTGAAGACGCTGTTGCCCTTGGCGCGGTCGAAGTCCGCCGGGCGCTGCACGACGATCTTGGCGCCGGCACAGGTCGCAGCCATCTCATCGTCGAAGCCCTTGCCGCGATCACGAGCGGCGGAAGTACCCGCTATTCCCTGCAGCTCAACCACGTTGCCCTTGCCGTTGATCGCCTTGCACAGGAAGTCGGCCGCCATCTTGCCGCCAGCAACATTGTCGGAGGCAATGTGGGAGACAACCTTTCCCCCAGCCGCGCTGCGGTCGATGGTCAGGACGGGGATGTTGGCGGCATTGGCCTTCTCGACCGCTGGGACGACAGCGTTGGAGTCGGTCGGGTTGAGCAGAATGGCATCCACCTTCTTGCTGATCAGGTCTTCAATCTGTGAAGCTTGTTTGGCCGGATCGTTTTGGCCGTCTGCCACAACCAGGGTCACGCCTGCTGCATCCGCTTCTTTCTGAGCACCGTCTCGCAGTGTCACAAAGAAGGGGTTGTTCAGGGTTGAGAGCGCCAGGCCAAGCGTGTAGGGTTTGTTGGGCTTGGGAGCTGCTGGAGCAGCCGCGCCGACAGTCTCCTTGGTAACGAGGCTAAGGGGACCGGGATAAACTGGTCTACCGAGGTGCCTTTCAAGGATGAAACGGCAGTGTCGATGCCGAGCCTGCCCATTTCAGCAGGTTGCTGGGCAATGGTGGCAGCCAGCTTGCCATCCTTGACGGCCTGGACTGCATCGTCGACGGCGTCGAAGCCGACGAAGACGATGCCGGTTCGATTGGCGGCTTCAGCGGCCTGGATTGCACCGAGCACCATCTCGTCATTGTGAGCGAAGACGGCGGCAATGTCCGGCTGGGCAGTCAGGATGTCCGTGAAGACGCTGTTGCCCTTGGCGCGGTCGAAGTCCGCCGGGCGCTGCACGACGATCTTGGCGCCGGCACAGGTCGCAGCCATCTCATCGTCGAAGCCCTTGCCGCGATCACGAGCGGCGGAAGTACCCGCTATTCCCTGCAGCTCAACCACGTTGCCCTTGCCGTTGATCGCCTTGCACAGGAAGTCGGCCGCCATCTTGCCGCCAGCAACATTGTCGGAGGCAATGTGGGAGACAACCTTTCCCCCAGCCGCGCTGCGGTCGATGGTCAGGACGGGGATGTTGGCGGCATTGGCCTTCTCGACCGCTGGGACGACAGCGTTGGAGTCGGTCGGGTTGAGCAGAATGGCATCCACCTTCTTGCTGATCAGGTCTTCAATCTGTGAAGCTTGTTTGGCCGGATCGTTTTGGCCGTCTGCCACAACCAGGGTCACGCCTGCTGCATCCGCTTCTTTCTGAGCACCGTCTCGCAGTGTCACAAAGAAGGGGTTGTTCAGGGTTGAGAGCGCCAGGCCAAGCGTGATTTTGGCCGGCGCAGGTGCCTGGGTCGCTGGGGCCTGGGTCGCCGGGGCCTCGGTCGCAGGAGCCGGCGTGGCGGGGCCGCAGGCGGTCACCACCAATAGGATCCCCAGCAGTATGCTTGTGAAAACCAACGTGCGTTTCATGTTCTTCCTCCTTCAGACGGAACGTTTGAGTTATCGGATACGCCAATCCGTCAGTCTGTGTGTTGCGCGCACACTCATGGTGCAGCAATCACCTCCTTTCCGGGGCTGCCCTGTAAATCAGCAGGGCCAGGGCGATCACCACGCCTTTAACCACCTGCTCCCATAGAGCATTGACGTTCAATAGATTCAGCCCGTTGTTGATCACGCCAATGATGAGTACACCCACCAGGGTGCCCGCCAAGCCGCCTTCCCCTCCAGCGAAGCTCGTGCCCCCAACCACAACGGCTGCGATCGCATCAAATTCGTAACCCACACCGATGGTCGGTGCGGCCGAGTCCAGACGGCCGATGAGTAGCAATCCGGCGAGAGCCGCCAACAGTCCCTGGACGGTATAGACCAGGACGGTCACGCGGTTGGTGTTTATCCCTGCCCAGCGCGCGGCAATCGGATTGTTGCCCAGAGCCCGGGTGCGCATTCCAAATGTGGTGCGCGCCAGGAGGACAGATCCCAGCACGAAGACCAGGGCGCCCAGGACGACCGGCATGGGGACGGGGCCCAGCGAGCCAATGCCCAGGAAGCGAAATGCCGGGGGAAAACCGGTAATTGGCCGCCCCTGCGTGAAGGTCAGGGCCAGGCCGCGTGCAATGGTCATCATCGCCAGGGTCGTGATGAAGGGGGGGATGCGCAGGGCAATGGTCACGGCACCATTGGCGATTCCGAGCAGGGTACCAATCACCAGGCAAGCGGCGATGGCCAGCGGTGCACTGCCTGTGGTATGCACCACCTGAGCCGCAACGACCGCCGCCAGTGCAGCCACGGCTCCTACCGAGAGATCGATCCCGGCGGTCAGGATGACAAACGTCATCCCGACCGAGATGATGGCATTGATGGCGGAAATGCGCAGCACGTTGGTGATGTTGGCGACGGTCAGGAAACGCTCAGACAAGAGCGCCAATGCCAAGCACATCAGGCTGAACGATAGCAACAAACCGAATTCCCGCAGAAAACTGCGGAAGCGCACTTGGGAGGTCAGGGCAGCCATTAGAATACGACGCCGGCGATCAGGATCACGTTGGCGTAGGGTGTAAATTCGCCTGTTCGTACCACGGCGCGAGCGTTCGCGGTCAACGCCTTCAGTTCGGCGTGGGGCACAAACTCAAAGGGAATCCCGGGCAACAATCCCTGCACCTCCGTCAGGAACTTGCGATTGCGATCTTTCACTTCCTCGGCGAGAATCACTTTCTCGACCTGCATCTCATCCAGCACGACCTTCAGTGTTTGCACTGCGCCCGGCACACCTGCAGTCAACGCCAGATCAATTCTCACGGTCTCCGGGGGTATGGGGAGCCCCGCATCTCCGATGACGAGTGTGTCCAAATGACCCAGAGTGGCGATTACGTATGACAAGTCCGAATGGAGCAATCCAGTCTTCTTCATTTCTGCCCTCGAAGAAAATCATCGACCTCAGCACGGGTCGGCATGGATGGCTGTGCTCCGCGCCGGGTCACCGAAATGGCTGCCGCCGCATTGCCTAAACGAATCGCATCTTCCACATGCATCCCCTCGGCAATACCGGCTGAAAATGCCCCCACAAATGCATCTCCCGCGGCGACTGTATCTATGGCAGAGACCACATAGGCCGGGAATTGTTTGCGTCCTGCTCCCGTCACAAGCAGGACGCCCTGCTCGCCAAGCGTGATGATCACACTGCGTACACCGAGGCGCAGCAGCTTGTGCGCAGCAGCCTCCAGTGAATTCTCGCCTGCCAACTGCACCGCTTCCCGTTCATTGGGGATCAGGAATTCGACTTTGGAAAGCAATTCCGGGCTTAGGGGCTGTGCGGGAGCAGGATTGAGGACGACATGGATGCCGGTCTCGGCGGCCAGGTGGATTGCCTGGCTCACAGCTTCGCGCGGACTCTCCAGTTGTGTAACGAGCACATCGGAGACGGCAAAGGCCTGTCTTGCAGCCCGTATGTGATCGGGGGTCAGCGCAATTCGCTCCCGAGGCAACCACAATCGTATTGTGTCCTGCTAAGTCCACCGATATCGAGCGCGATCCCGGTGGCCTCCTTGGGCTCGATCCCAACGTGTTTCGTGTCGATCCCGTCCCGGGCGGCCAGCTGGCGCAATGACTGACCAAAATCATCATTCCCGACCAGCCCGATCATGCTCACGACTGCACCCATGCGGGCAGCGGCAACGGCCTGGTTGGCGCCCTTGCCTCCCGGGAAGGTGGCGAGTCTCCTCCGAGAACGGTCTCGCCAGTCTGAGGCAGGCGCGGCGCGGAGATCACCAGATCCATGTTCAGGCTGCCGACAACGAGGATTTTGCCGTTCATATCGATCCTTTGGAGCTCTCCCGGATGATCAATTGGGCATCCAGGGTCTTGTGACGCGGCGGCAGCAGCGGGTTTGCCAGGCGTTCAAGTATCAGTTGAATGGCTGTCTGGCCGATCTGCTGTTTGGGCTGGGAGATGGTAGTGAGGGGAGGTATTGTATAGGATGCCAATTCAATATCGTCGAATCCAACGATTGCGGCGTCTCCCGGCACGCGCAGCCCCAGCTTTGCCACGGCCCGCAGCGCGCCGATCGCCATCATATCGTTGCAGACAAAGAGCGCGCTCGGGCGTGGACGTTGTTGAAGGAGTCGGGAGGCAGCCTCAAAGCCGCTCGGCACATTGAAATCACCGCGCGCCAAAAGAGCCTGATCGACCTCAAGGCTTGCTTCCTTGAGAGCATCACGGTAACCGGTGACGCGGTCAGCACTGGGTGTGATGTTGGATGGTCCCGTGATGCAGCCGATGATCTTGTGCCCCAACCCAATCAGATGCTGCGTTGCCAGCACCCCTCCCTGATGATTGTCAGTTGTGACTGTGTCCAAGCCAAGGTTGCCTATATCGCGGTCCACAACAACCAGCGGCAGACCGTTGCGAACAATGTTGGAGAAGGCCTCCTGCCCTCCCCCGGCCGCAACAAAGATCATGCCGTCTACCTGCTTGTTTTGGAGCACTTCGGTGTAAAGCAGTTCCCGAGCCTGGTCGTTTTCGGTGTTGCAGAGAATGACGCTGTAGCCGTGTGCAAATGCCGCCAACTCAATTGCGTGACCGATTTCTGCAAAGAACGGGTTGGCGCTGTCCGGCAAAATCAAGCCCAGGGTGTGTGTCTGGCCAAGACGCAACGAACACGCCAGCCCATTGGGGCGGTAGTTCAGATCCGCCATCGCTTGAAGAACGCGAACGCGCACCGCCTCGGAGACAAAACGGGTGTTGTTTATGACGTGCGACACGGTTGTGGAGGAGACTTGGGCTCTGTCGGCAACCTGACGGATCGTACTCATGCCTAATTCAGCAATCGATTGCGCAATCGTTTGCCTGCATTATAGTGATTTCTTTCGCGAGAGTCAAGCATCCGTATGGGTTCTCGGAGGTCATTCCCACGGAGAGAACGGGGCTGCGGCTCCGCCAGGACGGAGAAGGCACCGTGCTCCTGATTCCGGGAATACCAATGCCCGCACGACGGCCAAGACGCCGCACGTCAACGGCACGGGCTACGCGTTAGCGCGAACCAGGTGGAAAGCCAGAATCGGCCTCATGGAATAGCTGTGAACTGCTGTACCAAGAAGAACCCCCGAAGATGGAACTGCACCCAAATCTAGGAGAATTGAAGCCCAAATCACCACATCTTGTGTGACCGACCAGGGACTTGAACCCTGCCTGCACCTGGGCTGCAGGCACAGGTGAACCCACTAGTATGGGGAAATGAGTAAGGTATCCTCTTTGTACATGAACCGGTTGTGGGGCAATTCGTACTTCGGAGGATACCTCATGGCTCAATCTAACATATCAAAAGGATGGGCGCAAGCGGCTCCAGCCAGTCTGCATGTGGGGGTGGACTTGGCGCTGGAGAAGAACGTGGCCGTCATCCTCAACCAGGATGCCGAACGGCTGGACCACTTCAGTTTTTCCCAGGACCGCCGCGGCTATGAGTACTTCCTGGATCGTCTGGAAGCCGTGCGGTGCCAGGCGCAGGCTTCCCGGCTAGTGGTCGCGATGGAACCGTCCAACTATTTCTGGAAGCTGCTGGCCCGCGAGTTGGAGCAGCAGCAGATCGCCTATCGCCTGGTGAATGCCTACACGGTCAAGAAGCACCGGGAAGGCGATCAACTGGACCGTTCCAAGGACGACCGCCGCGATGCGCAGCAGATCGCCGAACTCTGCCGCACCGGCCATTACACCCAAACTCGCCTGCAGTGCGGAGCCTATGAGGAGCTGCGGCAGTACGTCACGCTCTACGACCAGTTCCAGCGATCGATCCGCCGGGAGAAGCAGGTGTTGTGGGGCCTGGTGGGACAGGTCTTTCCCGAATTGTTCCAAGTCTTTCAGGATTTGGAGGGTGAGACCTGCCGGGCACTTCTAGCCACCTGCACACCGGCAGCATTCGTCCGGTCAATGAGCTGCCCGGCGTTTGAAGCACGGGTTCGCCTGGCCCTAGTCGGCAGAAGGTTGTTGGTCTCGAAACTTCGCCGCTTGCACGCCCTGGCGGCCCATTCCTTGGGGCTCACGCAGGGACTGGACGCCCTGCAACTGGCCATCCGGCTACACTCCGCCCATTTGCAGGCCTTGCAGCAGCAAGCCCGGCAGGTGGCCGACGCCATGACCGCTTGTTTGAACTCCTTGCCCGAGGCTCCCTATCTGCTCTCGGTGGCAGCCTTGGGTCCCGTCTCGGCCGCCACTTTCCTGGCTGAAGTGGGGGATCCGCAGCGCTATCATTCTGCCGCCCAATGGGTCAAGCTGGCCGGCATCCAGCCCACCCCCAACACCTCCGGCAAGAAACAGCGCAGCCCCACGCCCATGTCGCACAAGGGCCGACCGCGTCTGCGCACCATGCTCTATTTCGCCTGCTTGCGACTGATTCAACATGACGTCCGCTTTGCCCAACTGTACGCTCACCTGCAAAGGAGGCCGCACCACCCGCTCGCCAAGATGCAAGCCCTGGGCGTTCTCATGAACAAGCTCGTGCACATCTTGTGGGCCCTCATCCAAAACCAAACTTTCTATCAGCCCGCCTTCGATGCGCAGCCTGCGCCCGTTTCCCACCCGGGGACACCGTGAGCCCACTTGAGGCGCTCTCCCGACCTCGTTAGATCAGCCTGGTTGCCCCGGCCGCCTGGTCACATCGGATAGAGTATCCTGAGGCTTGACCTCGCATGACTAGTTCGATCCCAGGATTTCCGGCCAGGGTTCACCCGGGTCCCGGGCACAGCTTTCCACTTCCAAGCGCTCCTCGGCTTGGCTTGCACACCATCCTTAAAATCCCCCTGACCCACAGGGTACTGTTCAGCCCTGGACAGCCCTGCGCCAAGAACTCTTTACTTATTCCCTATAGTATGCTGATTAAGGGACGGGCCCAGACGTGTCCACGCCGTATATGTGGTTCAATGATATCTACCCAGTGCCAGATCTACGGGTGGATTTGTCCACTGCGTGCATGTTTTGCACTCCGTGATACTGCGGTTGCATCCGGGGTGCATCCGAAATTGGAAAGGCAACTCTATTCCCTGCTGCGCAAGGTAGTCGCGCGCCGATGGCGGGCAAACAGAATTGGGGCAGAAGGTCGTCCGGAGCCGAAATGTTCTGCTACTGCCAGACGATCCCATCGCGATCGAGCACGACCGCGTAGCGGATGTTCCCGTCTGCATACTTCGTCTTCACTTGAATGCAGTAAACGACGGCGGACGGACACCATTGGCGGCTATGGTCTGCGCGTCCAACGCCGCCGGGGAACCGGACCGGCCATTGATCCAAAGGGATTCGTAAGGTTCCAGATCGCGGTGAAATTCTGCCAACGAAACGGCCTGCCGCTGCGCCGTGATGTTTGTCAGACACAGGACTTGATATTCCCCTCCAGGAGAGGTGCGCCGCGCGGCAAAGACACCGCGCCCGGCGTCCAGAATTTGCTGATGCCCATTAGGATGAAATGCAGGGGAGGATGAGCGTGCTGCAAGCAGCCGGCGAAACGCGGCAAAGACGAGTGATCGGAGCGAGTCGGCCCGGCAGAGCTCTGCCTCGAGGTCCTTTTTCGCCAGTTTCTGCCGATTGATGGCACGTCTGTACCCGGCGGACTCCGGCCCCTCTACCCAATTGCGGGACCCAAAGAGGCTGTGAAAGTAGATCCCAGGGATCCCGCGGAGGCAGAGCATGATCGCGTGCGCCGCCATGAAGCGTTCCATCTGCACCCGGAGGGGCTCCACCCCAGAGGGATCAGAAAGCGTGTCAAAATAGTTGATATTAAGTTCGTAGGCGCGCGGATTGCCGTCCACGCCCTCCGCATACGACACCAGACCTCCATGCCCAAGGCACTGGTCCACCAATCCCGCAATAGCGGACTCTGGCAATAGCCCGCGCACAGCATTGAGGCCGATGCCGTCGTGAGAAGCAAGGAAGTTCAAGAAGCTGCAATGCTCAGTGGAGGGCTCAAGGCCGGCTGCCCATTGCGTCAAGACCGTGGCATCCTGGGTCCTGAATGTGTGCAGGATCAGTGGGGGCAGTCCAAAGTTGTAGATGAGCTGGGCTTCGTCGCGGCCATTGCCAAAGTAGGAAACATTGTCCGCGTGGGCAACGTTGGTCTCGGTCACGAGCCGTACGTGTGGTGCGACATCATCCAGAACGGCTCGCAGGAGGCGGATGATCGCATGCGTCTGGGGCAGGTGGATACAAGACGTGCCACCCTCCTTCCACAGGTAAACTACGGCATCCAGTCGTATGAACTGCGCTCCTCGCTCAACGTACCCTAGAAGGACGTCGATGATCGCCAGAAGGACCTTGGGGTTGTGGTAATCCAAGTCCACCTGGTCCGGGCCGAAAGTCGTCCAAAGGCGGCGCAAACCCGTGGTTGTCCGAAACTCCGTAACCAGCGGGGAAGAGCGCGGGCGTGCCACTTGCGACAAGTCGGCTCCCTCGTCCACGGCGAGGAAGTATCCAGCATAAGGCGCGGCGTTCCTCAAGAAGGATCTGAACCACGAACCCTGCGCGGATGCGTGGTTGATCACACCGTCGACCATCATGCGGAAGGAGCCGGCCAAGCGCTCGACTGCGGTCCAGTTGCCTAGAGCCGGATCTACGGATCGATAGTCTTTCACCGAGAAGCCATCATCCGATGACGACGGAAAAAAAGGCAGGATGTGAATCCCACTGATCAAGTCTCGCAGCTTGGCATCACAAAAATCAGCCAGCGCCTGCAATGGCCACTGGCCCTCTTCCCGCAATAGATCGGGGTACGTGATCAAGATAGAAGTCGCGCTCCGACAGGCCTGTGCTTGCGGGAGCTCGGATTCGTCCACGATGGCGGTCGATCAGCGCCGACAATCGGGCTATGGTCCCGTCCGGAAGCCCAGCGCCGTAGACCTGTTGCAGTTCTGTGGTATAAGGTGATTTCATATCGTGAGGCATTGTACTCCCACGATGACAGGGGGCATAAGAGCGAGAGAGGCACGGACAGCATGACACCCTCACGTCGTATCGGTTTCATCTCCACTCGCTTTGCAGGCACAGACGGCGTTTCTCTGGAGACGGCCAAGTGGACAGCCGTCCTGCAACGGATGGGACACCAATGCTTCTACTTCTGCGGCCAGTCCGACCGCCCCCCACAAAGCAGCTATGTGGTTCCCGAAGCTTTCTATCGTCACCCCAGCATCGACGCCATCAATCAGGTCGTTTTCACTGGCAACTGGGGGGAGTTTCACAAAGGTCGCACGGCTCATCCTGAGATCGAAGAGCTGCACCAAGATTTCTTCTCGATCTACGTTCGGCCGGCCCGCATCACCAAGCAGGTGCAGGAACTCACCGAGTACTTGAAGGAGCATCTCTGCAAGTTTGCCTATGAATTTCGTCTCGAAGCGCTGATCGTCGAGAATGCCCTGACCATTCCCATCAACCTGCCTCTAGGCCTGGCCTTGACCGAGTTCATCGCGGAGACAGGCTATCCGATCATCGCCCATCATCACGATTTCCACTGGGAACGCCAGCGCTTCCTGAATAATTCGGTCAACGACTATATCGCCGCGGCCTTTCCGCCCGATCTTCCCTCCGTGAGGCACGTCGTGATCAACTCCCTGCAGGCCAGGCAGCTGGCCCTGCGCACCGGCGCCGCTGCCATGGTGATCCCGAACGTCATGGACTTCGGTGTCCCGCGCCTGCGCTTGACGAATATGCCCTCTCCGCCCGTTCGGACCTTGGGGTCGGCGCCGGCGAATACATGCTCCTGCAGCCTACCCGCATCATTCAGCGCAAGGGAATAGAGCACGCCATCGAACTGACAGCGGCGGCTGGGCCTGCCGGCAAAGCTGGTCATTTCGCACGCCGGGGGCGACGAACGCACGGACTATGAAGAACGCGTGCGTGAATTCGCTGGGCTGCTGGATGTCACGGTCAATTTTGAGTCTGCCATTGTCGGCGCCGCCCGCGGCACAACACCGGATGGGCACAAGATCTACACGCTGGCGGACGTCTACCCTCAGGCAGACCTGGTGACCTACCCCTCCAGCATGGAAGGCTTCGGCAACGCCTTTCTCGAGGCCATCTACTACAAGCGTCCAGTGGCCGTCAACAATTACTCCATCTATGAAACGGACATCAAGCCCAAGGGTTTCAAGGTGATCGAGTTTGACGGATTCATCACGGATGCAACCCTCAAGAGCGCGCGGCATGTCCTTCTGCATCCGGCAGAAACGATGGAATCCGCTGAGACGAATTATGCCCTTGCTCGCCGCTATTTTTCGTACACAGTGCTTGAGCGCAGGCTGGGACTCTTGCTCTCCGATTGCTTCGGAGAGGCAGTATGAAGATCGCGATACTGCATTACGCGGCGCCGCCGGTGGTGGGAGGCGTGGAAAGTGTGATCGCCCATCACGCCCGGCTGATGGCGGAGGCCGGACATGAAGTCACGGTCTTCGCCGGGCGGGGCCAGACTTTCGACAACCGCATCCGCGTGCGCATCCTGCCGCGCCTTTCGTCGCGCCATCCGGGCGTGATGGATGTGAAGCGACAATTGGACGAGGGAGAATGCGGTCCGGCATTCGATCATCTACGAGAGCAGATCCACAAGGAGCTGGCACAGGAGCTTCAAGGATTCACCTTGCTGATTGCGCATAACGTTGCATCGTTAAACAAAAATCTCGCCTTGACCGCCGCCTTGCGAAGCGCGTACGAGACCGCCGGCTTTCCACGGCTGATCTTGTGGCATCACGACCTGGCGTGGGCAACTCCCCGCTACCGCCATGAGCTACACAACGGCTACCCGTGGGACCTTCTGCGTGTGCCGTGGAACGGCGTCGCGCAGGTCACAGTCTCGGAATTGCGACGGACCGAATTGATGCGGTTGTGGGACCTGCCGGGGGACACGATTCGTGTGATTCCGAACGGCGTAGACTTCCCGGCCTTCTTCAAGCTCGAACCAGAGACTGTAACGCTCATCGAACACTTGCGCCTGCTGGAGGCCGATCCGTTGCTGCTGCTGCCCGTGCGTCTAACGCCACGGAAGAACATCGAACTTGCCCTGTACGTGCTGAGCGCTCTGCGTAAGCAAATGCCGCAGGCGATGCTGCTTGTGACCGGTCCTGAGGGCCCGCACAACCCCAAGAACGCGGCCTACAAACGAGAACTGCTCTCCCTGCGCGACGAACTGCAACTCCGGGGCTGCGCGCATTTCTTGGCAGAGGCCAGCGATACGTTCCTGCCAGATAACATCATCAGCGATCTTTATCAAGTGTCGGACGCCCTCCTCTTTCCGAGTCGCGAAGAAGGATTCGGGATACCCCTGATCGAGGCCGCCTTCAGCAAGATGCCCGTATTCTGCGCCGATATTCCGGTCCTCCGCGAGTTAGGCCGGGAGGATGTCAGCTACTTTGATCCGGCGGCGACGCCCGCTGAAATCGCGCTCATGATCGAAACTAGGTTGCAGGCAGATGCCACCTCAAGGTGGTCACGCCGGGCCAGGCGTGGCTACACCTGGGAGCAGATCTACCGAAAGGCGATCGATCCCATGATCAAGGAGGTGACCGCATGAGGACAGGTGTCCAACGCATCCGGTCCGCGCTCGTGCCCGTCGGTCTCGGAACGGATGGACAGCAGGCTCTGTCACTCGCATGCCTGATCGCGGATGAGGTAATCGTCGTGGGAATCGTGCCCATTGCCGAGGGCCAATCACTCAGCGCGGGCGCGCAGGCGGCCAGAGCAACGCGAAAGCACATGCAGGCGATGATCCATGCAAACGCGCAAATCACCATGGGCCCGGTCATCGTCTCGCAGACACCCTGGACAGACCTGCAGGGCATTATCAGGAAGCGGAGACCAGAGCTCCTGGTGACGGAATGGAAGGATGGACGCACAATCTGGAACACGGCCGTCGCCGACGCCTTGGCCAATCCCGCTTGCAACGTCGCGGTGGTTCGCGGTACGCTCTCGGCCCATCCCCGACGAACGATGATCACGGCGCGCGGCGGCCCGTATGCAGAGCTGGCCTTGCAGCTGGGCCTCAGCCTTGGCTCCAGCGACCTGGAAGTGCTGCATCTCGCCATAACCGGTGCCGCAACAGACGCCCCCTTCAAGGGCATGCAGCATATCCTGAAGCATATGCCAGAGGTGAAGCTGCGGACGATCACCACCGACGATGTGGTTTCCAGCATATTCGAAGCATCCCGCCAGTACGACGCAGTTGTGCTTGGAACGACTGCCAGCCGAACCACGAGTGGCTCGACGATCGGCCCGGTTGCTGAAAAGCTCATGCGGGATTCTCCTGCGTGCATAATCCTGGTCAAGACCAGCCGTCCGATGTCCGAGACCTCGCTCGGTGAAACCGTTGGCGCTCAGGCGATCTCGATCCTGGTGGATAAATGGTTTGCCGAAAAGACATTCCATGCAGATGAGTTTTCGGACCTCCAGGAACTCATGGCTCTCAAGGAGAAGCAGGGATGCACCCTCAGCCTAGCCCTCCCTGCCTTGAACGAAGAGTCCACGGTAGGCAATGTTATTCGCACGCTCAAGAAGTCGCTCCAGGAAAAGGTGCCGCTCTTCGACGAGATCGTGCTGATCAACTCCAACTCCTCAGACCGCACGCGGCAGATCGCGGAGAGGCTCGGGGTCCCGGTCTATATTCATCAGGAACTCCTGCCCGAGTTGGGAGCCAGGAGCGGCAAAGGCGAGGCGCTCTGGAAGAGCCTGCTCGTCACAAAGGGCGACATTATCGCCTGGATCGACACCGACATCGTGAACATACACCCGCGTTTCGTGTACGGGATCGTCGGCCCTCTGCTGCTGAACCGGGACATCCAGCTGGTCAAGGGGTTCTATCGACGCCCGTTGAGGGTCGGTGACAAGGTCCAGGCCGGCGGCGGAGGGCGGGTCACGGAACTGATGGCCCGTCCCCTGCTGAATCTGTTCTATCCTGAGCTTTCCGGCGTGGTTCAACCGCTTTCCGGCGAGTACGCCGGCCGCCGCGAATCGCTCGAAACAGCAGTGTTCTTCTCGGGTTACGGTGTGGAAACGGGTCTGCTGATCGACATCTTTGAACGCTATGGCCTGCGGTCGATCGCGCAAGTGGATCTGTTGGAGCGCATCCATCGCAATCAGGGGCTCGAGGCGCTCAGCAAGATGTCCTTTGCGATCGCACAGACCATCCTCCGCAAACTGGAGGGGCGCCATGAACGAGCCATCATTGAAGACGTTAACAGGACCATGAAACTCATCCACTACGCGGATGGCAAGTATTCCCTGGAGGTGGAGGAAATCGCGGAACAGGAGCGCCCACCCATGGTCAGCTTGGCTGCCTACCAGGATCTCCATAGGAAATGACGCGATTCTGCCCGGTTCGTCACGGCGAGACACTGTGGAATATCGAAGGGCGCTATCAGGGACAGACCGATGTACCACTCAGCGAGGCGGGGCGTGTGCAGGCGCGGTTTCCTGCCCAGAAGCTCCAGCGAAGTTGATCTCGCAGGAACGCCGAGGGCGCAGCCCGCCTGAGTGAGGCTCGCGGGGACAGTGCCGCCGACCAGGCGAATTCAGCGCACTGATCCAGAGACGGGCCCGCGTATGTCTATGGCGTATATGTGGTGATACAACGTCCATGGAGGGCCAGATTTTCGGGTGATTCTGTCTTTTGCGAGCATATTTTGCACCCCGTGATACTGCGGCTGCATCCGGGTTGCATCCGAAAGAGGGAAGGCGACTCTGATGGTGACCGCGGTGTGACCGCGCTGGTCACCGCGACTGAACCCACTGATTCACCCGACAGTGGGTTGTATCCCTCTTTTTCGATGGGGGTGGCAACCGAGAAACGAGAACTGGGATCCCCGGGACATACGGGGGTATTGTCGGGAAGCGGATCAGGCAAATTGACAATCTTCCCATATGTGGACATTTTCAATCTGCCATTCTTATAGACCGAGCTGAACACAAAGTCTATCCGGAGGTTAGAACGAAACTGTTGATCTTGTCCTTTCCCAGGGAGGCCACTACCCCCCTTAGAACGCCCTGGCTGTATTCGCTTCCCGGGTTGATGCATACGGTTCTGCCGATCTTGCAGTCGCCCCGCGATTCGTGAATATGGCCGTGAAGGCTCAAGAGCGGTTGGTGTTGCTTGATCGCATTTTCTACTGCAGTGCTGCCTACATTGGCTTCCATGATAGCCCCGCTCACCGTCACAGCCTTCATCGTCGCATCGAGCAACGGAGCAACATCTAAGATAGTATCGTGAGGGGGACAATGCAAATTAAAAATGCAGCCGCTCATATTCTTAACCGTTGCACATAGCTTGTCCAGCTTCGCAGCGAGATCCTCCTCCGGGATATCCCGGGGACAGCGCCAGGGGGTCATATTCGCAAAACCCGAGCTTATCATCTCGTGGTCATGGTCAAGCTCTATGCATCGTCCCTCGGGGTTTATGATGGTACTGGACTTTGACAGAATATCGTCAATAAGGAATGGGTCGTCATTTCCCGGGGTGACATAGCACTTGATTCCGGTCCCTTTGAGCCTCTCTTCGGCGATCTTTATCCAGCCTTCGAGTGATTCGATAATCGCCCGTTCAAACACAGCGGCTTTTCGCTGGTCGTCCGATCTGATCTCGTTGAATTTCTCTTCACCGATAGCGAAGGGGTAAAACCCGTTGTTCTTGATTGCCCACCTCAGCCTCTCGATCCCCTCCTGATCGTTTGCCTCCACAACCTTTCTCTCGCCCAAGAAATCGGCAATCGAGGTACCATCGCTACGCTGGACAATGGGCACCACGATTTTGCCGACAATGTCTCCCCCCAGAATGATCGCGTCAACTCCGTAATACTTGCCGGAATTAATAAACTTCTTGAAGCAGATCTCGGACCCATGGATGTCCGAAGTGAAGAAGATCCGTAAGTCAGCCATCCAATAACCCTCTCATCTTCGTGGTTCTCAATCCACCTGCCGGTACCACCTCATCCTCGTCCCAATTTTCGCTCTCAGTTTCCATTTCAGGCCCTTCTCAGAGCTCCTGACCCTTTCAAGGATTTCATCAATCCTTTGACGGATAATTCCCTTTTCCCTCTCGTCAAAGCTATCAAATTGCTCGAGAGCATCCTTCAATTTGCTTAGGTTCGTCGTGAAGGTGTGGAAAAAGCCCCAGTCATCCCTCATGATCTTGCCAATATATGCCATGTTGATCGTGGTGTCATTCTGCCCAATTTCGTGCTCCAGCAGGAGGATAGCCGTATCCTTGACATCCTTCCGGCTGATTTCGACGATCTGCATCTTTTCCAAGAGCAAATCGGCGAGGGAAATCGTGCAACTGTCGATGTTCAGGCGGTCCTTGAATAGAACAGTGTGGCACATTTCCAACTGGTCAAAAAAGACGTCGATATGCTTCTGCTTCTGGGGGTTCTCAAAGATATAGCGGTACCCTCCGCCGATGACGAGGGCGTTTTCATCGACCAAGTATCCCTGGGCTTTAAAGAAAGCCAGCAACTGATCGCGTTTGCTGGTTGAGGCGGCGAAGTCAATATCGGTGATTCTGCGTTCCAGCGCCTCGAAATGGGCAGTATTCTTCGGGCACTGGTACCTGAAGGCCAGCGCGCCGAGCAGGCGCAGTCGAATCCCCTCTTTCTCCGCTTCGTTCTGAATGCGAATCGCTTCTTCGACATACTCTCGGTCCTTCTCATTTTTGAAAGAATCGAACAGAACCTGAGATTTATCTTCCATCGTTCTTTGTCCGGGCCTGATTATGTCTGGGTAGTTAGCTGGTGGATCCTAAAGATGCGGGTCACCAGGAAGCGCGCTTGTCAAATTGCAAAATCAACACCAACGCTGGCTAGCAATAGCCAGCGTTGGTGCTTCTCGACGCTGACCGGTGGGGTTGCAAAAGCCTTAATCCTGCGGAATCTCACCCAGCGCCTTGACAGTATCGACGCCTCTGGCCTTGTTGACCCTCACCGCGATGAAGTACCAGACAAAACCAAGTACATATACCAGGACAAGGAACGCCATCGAAGGCAGTGTCCACACGGCCATTTCGGGTCTCCAGAGGAAAAGGAATGTGATGACAGCCATCACAACCAGCGAAATGATCCCAAACAAGCTCATCAACGGGAAATTCCCTATCTTCCATTGAGCCGGGGAAAGTTCATAGAGCCGCTTTGTCTTCTTAGAGAACGGGAAGACGATGGCCGAAATAGCGACCACCATGAATGTGATCGTCCCACCGCCAATAAAAGCGTTGGAGCCGTAAATGGAAAAGATCTGTCCGGGCCAACAGAACCTCGCCAGGAAGGCAATCGCGATCACGCAAGCCACAATGATTGATACATCCGGGACATGGCTTCTCTTGCTCACATGCTTGAGAGCTTGGGGTGCGAGGCCATCGATCGACCAAGCGAAAAAGCAGCGGGATACCATCGCCAGGGAAGGCTGGACATAGAGGAATGTCCAGGCCATCAGGCTCAGACCGATGGTCAATTGGATGATCGGGCTTTTCGCCAGCAGGGCAATATAGAAATAGGCGTTGTTGATCATCCCACCCCCAATATCGGCATAGTTAGCGTAGTTAAGTCCGGCTGCCCCCAGGAAATTGTAGCCCAGCACCCGAATCATGAGAGCACCGATGACAGCCAACAAGATGCCCGTGAACAGGATACTCCCAACCATGGACCACGCGTGAACCCTGGCGCTGTTTGCATTCTTGATCTCGCCGGAGAGGTATGAGGACCAGACGCAGAAACCGAGTGGTTGGAAAGCGAACATCAACACGATCAGTGTGGGCAGGGAGAGGAATTTGGCAGAGCTGGCGACAAATCCGAATTTATCGGCGGCATTCTTCAGCACCGCATCGTAATAGCTGGGGGTATTGCTGGATGCCAGGGCGAACTTATTAAATACATCCATGAAGACCTGGTTGTTGCTCATCAGCAGAACAAACGCCATAACTATCACCCCAAGCAGTCCGATGATGAAGGCCACAGTCATCGTCCTGAAGAATGGCTTGTTACCCCAAAGGGCAAGAGCTCCCACCAGAACAATGGTGATGGCTCCGATCACCAATGCAAGAACCGGTGATGACCCTACGGAGCTACCAAAGTTGATCAGTGCACTGTTTGCGAAGAGATTCCCCAGCAGAGAAGCCGTCGTGGCCACCCCGGCGGTGGCAAACTGGTAGGCGGTAAACCCCATCCAGAACATATTCCAGATGACCATGCTGAAGTTTACGGCAAAACCAATGGAGGGGCTCAACGTCCGGCTGTTGAAGACGTAGTCCCCACCCGAGCGCGGCATAGCTGCGGAGAACTGGGTATACAGGAGAATATGGGGGATCAGCAGGATGCCCATTACAAACAAGGCGCCGATCAAGCTGCTTCCGGGAAACAGGCCGATCGCCCACATGAATGAGTAGGCGATCCAGAAGAGGTTCATGGTCCCTGTGTTTGCCAGGAAACCGTCCCACCACGACAGTTGGCGAACCATTCCGCTTGTCGTTCTCTCAATGACCATGTTCGCATTCATGTTCAGTCTCTCCCTTCTTGGTTGTCAGACCTGACTAGGAAAAATCCGCTGTACATATTCAAAATGAATAGGACCTATAGAACTCACGATGAGATCCATAGGTCCACTCCGGCTTGCTTCTGCATAAGCCCTGGAATATTGGATGTTTTATTTGGAATCGATGAATCATACTTTCATTTTCCCATTCATTTGTCAACAAAACGAGGCCCGCTCCCCTCGGCTGGAGCGGGCTTACGCACGTTTGGCGGCCAAGAATCCATCATCGCCTGCGGGCATCTCATGAGAATTGACTCACTTCTGATATTGAATGATCAAGCCCATCCGCCCGGCGTGATTGAGAAACAAGTAGACGAATATTCCCGAAAAGACAATGGCGGCAAGCCCGAGAGCGACTATGTCGGCTCGCGTCGGCCGGATCTCTGCCAGGTAGGTGCGAACAACCGGCGCGCCGAAACCGCGCAACTCAATGGCCACGTCCATGTCCGCCGTACGGCGCAGCATGGTCAGAACAAGAGGGACAAAGAGCGGGACGTAGCCTTTTAGCAGTCTCTTGAAGTAGTTCATCTGGGACAAATCATGCCCGCGCAAGCGCTGCGACGCCATAATGTCGAAATAGGTGCTTGTTACGAGCGGTACCAGGCGCATGGCCACACCGAATGTGAAAATGAACTTATATGGCAGGCGGATCGCCGCGAGGCCTGCCATGAGCTTGGGAAGCGTGGTGGTGCTGGTAAGCAAAGGTATCATCATCACCACGCTCAGGATTTTCAGGCATACGGCACATCCAAACAACAACCCTTCAATGGTAAAGGGCCACTTGAAGAAGTAGAACAGCGGGGTCTTTCCGCCGTAGAACATGAACCCGTTGATCACGATAAAGATCACGAAAATCGCCGCCATAATCGTGAGAATCGTCCGGAGGATTCGCAGGGGGATGTGGGCCAACGGGTACAGCACCAGCGCCAGCAAGATCAGAGTCAGCAGAACAGGGATATTGAAGTTGAAGAGCGCCGTTCCCCAGTACAACAACATGATGAACAGCTTGGTAAGTGGGCTGAGCCTGTGGATAGGCGTGTCTAGTTGGGCTAAGTGTAGGGCTTCCATGTGTGTTTCTACCTTTCGCCAACGACCCTTGACTTCTTGAGCATCTGGATGCTTTCTGCCACCTGATCGATAGACAGCAAGCCAGCCGGCATGCCGATTGTCCGGAGCGCCTGGGCCAACCGGATGATTTCCGGAGCCTCGATGTAGGTCTCCCGCAAGAGACTGACATGGTCGAATACCTCGCGTGTCGGAGCATCCAGCACGAGCTGGCCCTTTCCGACCACAAGGGTGCGTTCCGTATACTTGGCGACCAGCTCCATATCATGCGAGATCATGATCACGGTGTGGCCGGCCCGGTGCAGATCAGCGGCCAGGTTCACCAGATCATATCGGCCTTTGTAGTCCTGTCCGGTTAGCGGCTCATCGAAGATCAGGACTTGTGGTCGCATCGCCACAATCGAAGCCACAGCCACCTTGCGGCGATCTCCCAGGCTGAGCTT
Source organism: uncultured Chloroflexia bacterium (assembly GCA_963739265.1). GTDB lineage: Bacteria > Chloroflexota > Anaerolineae > Anaerolineales > Villigracilaceae > Fen-1038. Next base: position 80,529 of record CAVTZR010000003.1, on the reverse strand, counting down.
GAAAGGGTACAGGGCGCGGTGCTCTCCCAGGTTCGTGATCTTAAGCGCCTCTTCAGTCCGTCGGTCAATCTCCTCGCGCTCCAAATCCAGATTATCCAGCCCAAAGCGTATTTCTTCTTCCACCGACATGCAGAACAATTGTGTGTCTGGGTTTTGCAGGATCAGGCCTATTTGTGTCGCGATTTCTCCGATTTTCTGCCCGGAGAGAGGCTTTTGGTTCAGGTAGATCTCCCCTACTGATGGCTTCAGCAAGCCCACCAGGCATTTCATGAGGGTGGTTTTCCCACCCCCGTTTTGTCCGATGATTCCGACGAACTGCCCTTTCGGAATGGAAAAGCTCATGTTCGAAATCGCGGGTGAGGTTGTGCCTGGATAAGCATAGGAGACGCTCTTGACCTCAACGGCCACATCATTTTCCGGGGTGGCGGCGGCCGGCACGGGGGGAGCGGAGGGTTCCTGGAAAGCAGTGCCTGATCCGGTCCCGTCGTCGCCCAACCAGACCTTAAGCTGGGTAGCTGCCTGCGGTACGTCCAGACTGAGAGGATGTCCTCCATTTATTTGAAGGATTCTGCTCAAGCGGGCCAGATCAGGGACATGGACAAACAACCGATCCAACGTGTCCACATCACGGAAGACCCGATCCGGCGTACCTTGCAGCACGATGCGGCCGTGGTCCAGCACGATCACCCGGTCCGCGTATCGTTCGATCTCGTCCACGTCATGGCTCGCGATCACAACCGTCATGCCGTAGTCCGTATTTAGAGCAGAAAGTGTCGAGAAAACCTCCTCCTTGCCTATTGGATCGAGTTGGGATGTGGGCTCGTCAGCAACCAAAATCTTCGGCCGGACGATCAAGTTGGCCGCAATGGCCAGCCGTTGTTTCTGACCACCCGAAAGCTCATCGGAGAGCTGAGAGGCCAGTTCCTCCAGCCGGACGATCTTGAGCACCTCCTGCAGGCGGGAAATGATCTCGTCGCGAGGAATGCCACGGTTCTCGGCTGCAAAGGCGATCTCCGAACGCACATCTGCAGAGAAAAGCTGTGATTTGGGGTCCTGCAGCACCAGGCCAACGTTTTGAGCTATTTCATACACATAATGCTCAAAGGTGTCCATGCCACAGACCCGGACGGTACCGGAAAGGCGCCCACCCACAACATTCGGGATGACACCATTCAGGAACATGCAGAGCGTGGTTTTGCCGGCCCCATTGGCTCCGACGATCGCCACGTACTCACCCGGGTAGACGTCCAGCGACAAGTCCGTCAACGCTTGGGTTGCACTTGGATAGGTGTATGTGAGGTTTTCGATTCGTATAATTGGCTCAGCCATTCAACCGGTCTTCCTACACGCTCTTATATGGTCCCGCTGAATATGGGCGGGATGAAAGGAACCATCACCGGGAACCCATAACCTCCCACAGAAAACGAGAGGTTATGGGTTCCACAACGCCTCTAGGCTTTTGGTTTAATGAGGAACTGATAGACGCCCGCAATCACCAGACCGACTATCAGGATGATCGCCGACGGTACAACACTGTTGCTTCCAAAGAAACCCGTCGCGGCGGACTGCGATGCCTCCGGTGTCCAGACGCTGCTGATCAGACCCAGCAAGCCAATGGCTGCAATCAAGATTCCGATTGCTTTTCCCCAGTCACTCGGCGAGCCCCAAGTCGACTTCTGTTTGGTTTTCATGACGTTCCTCCTAATCTCAGTCCGTAGCGGCATCCAGGACGCTTCCCGGCACACGCTGCAAGCCGCTCTTCTCTAGGGCGCGGATGAGCAGCATGGCAACCGTGCCCGTGGCTACGGAGATCGGCACAATGTAGAAGTACCAGGATACCCAGTTGTTCAATTCAGCAGTTTGGGGCGGGTAGTTGAGAGCCCAGAAGTACACACCGATCCAAGGAAGCAACCAAGCGGACGTTGGTCCCACCATGTAGAGGATGTAACCGGCCAGACGTCTGCCGGTGGCCGGGTCTTTCATCCATTTCACCAGGGTCTTCTGCATCAGGATCCAGAAGATCAGCCCGAGCGGACCCCAGATGAAAGAAAGCGTGTACATTGGCTGTCGCACGGCGCCGAAGCCCGCCGCCTGTCCCGGGATATAGAAAGGCACCAGGAAGTAGTAGACGATCCACAGCAGCGTCCAGGGAATATAGATCTTCTGATAGTGGGGTTTGGCTAGGCCCCAGAAGATCGGCAGTAGCGCTCCCGAAAGCATCACATCTAGGAGGCCGAGGGGGTAGGAACCCGGTGAAATGAACATGCCGATCAGGCCGCCAATGACACCGGCTACGCCGCCTGCCCAAGGACCCAGAATCATCCCGGCCAGGGGACCAAAGATGATCATGCCGGCCGATGCAAATCCACCGCCAAATGGGTAGAAGATCATGGGCACAATGCTGAGAGCACCAATCAACGCGCCGAATAGCGCGACCCAGGAGATTGGAGCTCCGAATATGGACGCCATTCCGCGTCCCGTAAACTCGCGATCACCTGCTTTTGGTTTCTGTTCCATTGCTTCCTCCGAAGACTGGACTTGAGGTTCTAACAGGAGTGCAGAATTGGAATTCCAATATGTCCTTGCTGGCTGGCAGAATCACAAGCGCTCAACGTGGGATCGGGGCCTCCTTCCTTGATACTCTTCACCAACGGGTAATGGATGAGGGATCTTGTTTGCGGTGTCCCGTCGGCTCGAGCGGCGCCTCCTTGAGGCTGGCACCAGGAACGCGGTGGGAGTGACATCGTGCCACCGCTTGTAGCACCCTGGTCTGCAACGAGCCGCCGAATGAGCATGAAGTCAACGACCTTCGGCCCGCTGCTGTTCATGACACCTTTGCGGGTTGATCGGACATTGCCCGCTCAAGGATGTTCAAGTAGTCCGGCGCGCCCATTGACACCGGGTTGCTGGGGTTTGAAACATTCGATTCCGCCAAGGCGGCGAGCCTGGACAGATCCGCGTCTCTCACGCCCACCTCCGAAAGGGACGGCAATTTCAAGAAATGGGTTAGATCCTTTACGCGGTTTACAGCCTCCTCCGGCTTTGGAGCAGCACCAAATGCCTCAGCCACATGAACAAAGCGCTCCGCACAGCCACTTTGCCAGAATGTCATGAAATATGGCAGGAGGATTGCGTTGAGCAATCCGTGAGGGGCATCATACAGGCCGCCGATTGCCTCGGAGAGACAGTGAACCCCGGCAACATCTGCGTTGTTTATTGCAATGCCTCCAAGTGTGGCGGCCAGCATCATTGCCTCCCGAGCCCCCAGATCCTCTCCATTGGCAACGGCTTGGAGCAAATTGGCAGCGACCAGCCGAACCGCTTCAAGAGCCAGCGCGTCATTGAGCGGGTTGGACAGGGAGCTGACGTAGGCTTCGATCGCATGGGTCAAGACGTCCATGCCCGTGGCCGCTGTGATGCTCGAGGGAAGCGAGAGTGTCAGAGTGGGATCCACCAGTGCCACGCTTGGAGCTAGAGTTCGGTCGCCGATCGCAAGTTTGGCATGTGACTCGGCTTCTGTGATGACAGCCCAACAGGTGGCCTCGCTGCCGCTCCCAGCTGTCGTTGGAATAGCCACGAGCGGCAGCGTGGGTCCGGGAACCTTTCCCCAGCCCAAATAGTCGCCGACCTTGCCGGCGTGCGCGGCGATCAGAGCCGCAGTTTTCGCCGTGTCGATCGCGCTGCCACCACCAATCGCGATGATTGCTCCAAGGTGCTTTTCTGTTAGAACGGAGGCGGCCTTGTAGATGTCCTCATCCCGGGGATTGGGTTTGACCTGCTCAAATCGCTCGTATTGCAACCCAAACTCGTGGAGCGAAGTCCAAAATCTCGCTCAACCAGTTCATTCCTTTGATGCCCGGATCGATGATCACCAGAACACCGGCGTCGGACGGGCTACCGTGTGCCATCAACAGGCTCTGCGCCGCGGAGCCAGCCTGGCGCGCAATCTCAGGCCCGAATTGGATTTGTGTTGGAACGGAAAAGCTGAAACTTGTCATGGTCCCTGCCAAGTTATCCGCTGAGTGCAGTGCGGTACAGATCCGGTCGGCGGTCTGCTAGATAGTCGGCATTCAGCCGAGCCTGATCAGCACGGCTTAGATCAATGTCGGCAAAAAGGATGGTTTCGTGTTCATCCGCTTGTGCCGTCAATTCTCCATTTGGATCAGCAACCGCGCTGCGGCCGAAGAAATCAAGCTCCCCCTCGCGGCCGACTCTGTTGGCAGCCGCCACCCACAGCCGATTTTCAGCGGCGCGAGACTGCACGAAGATCTCTTGCGTGTGCTGGTTGGGTTTCATGTTGCCAGTAGAAGTGGCCACCCATTGGGCGCCGCGCAAGGCCAGCTCGCGAACCGCTTCCGGAAACTCCAAGTCATAGCAGATCAAGACGCCGACCCGGCCGACGCCAAAATCGACGACGAGGGGCTTATCACCGGGTATGAACCATCCAGTCTCGGCGTGGAAAAGGTGCGTCTTGCGATAGGAGCCCGCGACGTGCCCTTTTGAGTCCACCACGAACACAGCATCGTGGGCGTGCCGACGATCGGGATTGAGCTCCGCATAACCCATCAGCACAGCAATGTGATGCAGACCCGCTAGTTCTGCCACCCTTTGAACCGAAGGGCCATGGTCTAATTCAGCCACTTCAAGTCCGCGCCCTCCGAGGCTATAGCCAGTCAGGAACAGTTCCGGGAACAGGATGGCAGCCGCGCCCACCGAAGCAGCCCTGCGGATGGCCTGCTCCGCCAACGCCAGGTTAGCCTGTTTATCAAACAGTGTTGGTGTCAGCTGAGCCAGGGCGAGCTGAAATCGCTCCATACACTCCTTCTTGCCTGGGGAGGTCCGAGGTGACCGGCTGCCTCTCCAGATCACCTGGGTCCCATGGGAACGACAGGGAAACCCCGACTTCTCTCACCTTGTTGCCATCCAAGATCGACTGCCACTGCTCGGACGGGAGAACCGTCGCAGCCCACAAGCTTCAGCGGGAGAAAAATGATAAAGGGCGCGGCAAAATCGACGAGATCCAAGTTTGCCAGGTTCTCTGCAATGATCCCGCCCGCCTCGGCGAACATATCGTGGATCGGGAACTCCGTGCCTCCCGTGCTGTCGAGGTTTATCGCATCAATTCCTACTGTCTTGATGCCTTTCGACAATAGATACTTCCCGCCATCCCTGGAGAGAAACGGATGCTCATAGAAATCGCTTCTGCCGGCTTTCTTGTACCAGTTCGTCTTGAACAACACAATATCTGCTGCCTCGATCTGCTTTTCATGCTTCTTGATCTCTGTGAGCTGGATCTCTTCTTTCGTTTTCTTGTGGGCTACATCAATGATCAATCCCTTCCCCATGAAATACTGCAGGTCCATCTTATCGACCGTCGCGCCTCGATTACGAAAGTGATAGGGGGCGTCCACGTGTGTACCCGTCTGCGAACCCAAAACCACAGTAAAGAGGTTGTAGCCTTCCTTTTCAATTGTGGTGGCCACAGAGAAACTCGGCACGGGATCTCCAGGATAGACCGGAGTATCGGCCGTCAGAGCATGAGATAAATCGACTATTCGTCTAATCGGTGGCATATCCGTCATCTCCTTCTTTCTTGTATGGTATGGCCTCAAAGATCGAATTCCCAGTCCGACGATGAGGGACCCGCCCTTCATAGCCGGCAGGAGGCAACAGCGCAGCTTGTGGCCGATTGAAGCGTGGGTGCGCGAGCTTCGTTACTGCCACTCCTAGGCCGGGTCCCGCAACAACGGAAAGGTCATACAGTGCGGCCCGCCACCACCTTTGAGCAACTCCTCGAGTTCCACCTCAACGATCTTGACTCCCAATGCACGCAGGGCAGCGTTGATGCGCTTATTGTGGGCAGGCGAGATTACTACCCCGGGATTCACGGCAAGCACATTGCCCAATAATGCAAGCACGTCCTCCGGAGTGGTTTCGACGATCCGCCACTTCTCTGCCCTCAGCCGGCCCAGGAAGCCCGGAGGCAGCGCCGATACGCAGGCCACACACACTCGCTCGGCAACGACGTTGAAAATCATATCAATGTGGCAGAAGCGCGGGTCGAATGGCACCGGTATTACCTGTACATCCAGCTCCGCCATGTACTTCTGCACGATCTCCGCGCCCTTTGGAGTGGTTCGCGCACCGAGGCCTAACGCCACGGTCTGATCGTTCATATACATGAAATCGCCACCTTCAAAGACAACGCCGTCCTGCGGAGGGATTTTTCTCCAGACCGGGACAACCTTCTCGATGAACGGGGTGGCGACATCCTCTTCGCCGTGCCGGATGGGAAAAGTGAAAGGACCAAGGAGCGCCCCGACCGCCGTGGTGATGCCGAGATCTCGGGTGAACACCTGGTAGGGCATCTCCTTCCTAGGTTCCACCCACACGATCTCGGCCCCGGTCCCCAAAATGGCATCCGCCAGGTATTGATGCTCACGAAAAGCGCGTTCACGATCCAGCTTCTCGCCTCTTTCCAAATGGGACTTTGCAGTCTCGTTCACGGGCATGAATTCGTAGTAGGTGGGTTTGCACAGAAGGACGCTGCGCAGTTTGCCATATCCAGTGGTTGCATATCCTTGTTTCATGAATGCTCATCCTCCAACAGGACCATCACGGTGTGCCCGGCGACAGGGATTCCGGGCTACGCCAAAAGCAGATACAGCACGGCTTTCTCTGTGTGCATCCGATTCTCGGCCTGATCAAAGACCCGGGATTGGGGACCCTCGATGACCTCATCCGTCATCTCCTCGCCGCGATAGCCCGGCAGGCAGTGCATGAAGATCGCCTCTTTCTTGGCCCACTTCATCACTTTGCCATTGATCTGGAAAGGTGCGAAATCCTGCACGCGCTGCTCTTTGCTCTTCTCGGGCCCGCCCATCGAATGCCAGGTGTTGGCATAGATGATGTCTGCGTCGCGGACCGCTTCCTCGAGGTTGCTGGTTAGCTTGACCGTCGCGCCGCTCTTTGTGGTGTTCTCTGCTACAAACCTGGTGATGCGTTCAGGAGGTTCGTATCCAACCGGCCTTGCCACATACACATCAAAACCCATAATGGAGCCCGCCACCATCAGAGATTGGCAGACATTCCACACATCCCCCGCGTAGGCCAGCTTGAAGCCATTCAACCGCCCCAGGTTCTCGCGGATCGTCAACATATCCGCCAAGGCCTGGCAAGGATGGGTCATGTCTGTCAGCGCGTTGATCACAGGGTTCTTCATGTAATGGGCGAACTCTTCGATATTCTCCTGGCCAAACGTGCGCATGAATAGCACATTGCAGTAGCGGTCAATCACACGCGCAGTGTCCTTGACCGGCTCGCCGCGCTTCATCTGTAGCTGTTCTGGCATCGTGTAGAAGCTCTGCATGCCCAGGTGTGCGCAGGCAGCCTGAAAGCTGATTCGGGTGCGCGTCGAGAGCTTCTCAAAGATCATCATAGCGGTGCGGCCCGGCAACAGCGCATGCGGTTCGCGATTACGGAGACGTACTTTCATGTCGGCGGCGGTGTCGAGGATATAGTCGATTTCGTCCTTGGTGTAGTCCATCAAGGCCAGGAAGTCGCGACCCGTGAAATGCTCTCTGGCTAGCATAAGTCCTCCTTGTCGATTTGTCCTGATGTGTATCAACGCCCTGAATGAACGATCATAATTTGACCGGCACCGGAAACCCCTCTTCCCCAGACTTCTTCGCACCCCAGCGCTTTCCTCAATGATCCCGTGGATGATGCTTGAGCGCTGTGACGCGGTAAACACCCCAACTGTAAGCCTGCCCAGGGTCTCTCTGTGTATGACCGTGCTTCTTGCAGCGTGAGTGGAAAGCAAGAGAGCCGGGCAAACGCGAAGTCCATCCTCTTTCCGAATCCGAATGCGAAATCCGCAACGCCGCCGCTTGAACATCGCGGCGTTGCTCATCCGATGGCCCGCTTGTCCAAATATGGATCACTGTTCCGTGGGAACCCTTTGCGGCTCTGCCTGAAATCCCAGCTTCTCCGAAAGCCTGAGGGCTGCCGCAACCACCAGGGCGGTCAGCTCCCTACGGCGGGCTGGAGAGTACCGAGTCTCCGGAGTTGTGATCGAAATGCCCGCGACAACTTGTCCAATGTCGTCGCGTACCGGCGCACCAATGGCATAGACACCCCGCTCAAAATCCTGCTCATCCACTGCGTAGCCCTCATGGCGGATGTCCTCCAGCCGACGCCGCAGCTCGTCTGCATTGGTGATTGTACTCTCGGTGAATGATTCGAATTCTGTGGACTGAATAATGCGCTCACGCTCCACCTCAGGCAAGTAAGCTAATAGGATCTTTGGCGAAGCGCCCACGTAGAGCGGGATAGACTGCCCGAGGGGGGAGGCCACTTGCAGCCGGTTCTCCCCCTGTCGACGATCTAGCGTGACCGCGTGCTCACCCCGTCGGATCAGCAGGTGAGCCGAATCCCCCGTTTGCCGCGCAAGCTCAACCAGGATGGGTTCAGCCTCACGGCGCAGATCCAGGCGCTCGCGAACATTCCCTCCGAGCTGGACAACCTTTACGCCAAGGCGATAAGCTTGCGTGTGTGGATCGTAATCAACGTACCCCCTCGATTCCAAAGTCTTCAAGATACGGAAGACCCGCGAGCGATTGACTCTCAGTCTGTGGGCCAGTTCGCTGGCACCGTAGGACCTCGAATCGTCATTAAGGCACTCAATGACATTGAGTGCGACGTCGACGATGTCAATCACGTACGGGTCGTGATCCTGCATTGAGTTCCGGTTTGACTATGGAATGATGAAATTCATCTTCTGGAAAGCAATTGATTACCTCAAAGGAGTATGCAAGCTGGATACCGATATGTTCATCCAGTGAAACAATGTTTCAGTCCGTGATCATTGTAGCAATTCCATTGGCGGTTGTCAACAGGCAGGGTACCCTGTCTAGGCAACCGGCGAGATCTTCGGCATAGCAATTCCCCGCCCACCTTTGGTCGATCTTATGAAGACTATCGTCGGAATTTCACTCGCCGAAGTCCCTGGCAGGGATTGCAACGACACAGCTCGCATTTTGCATTCGCATTGGCTGCACCAAACTTGCCCAAGTCCCCCACGCGCCGCCAGCCGTACCAGAACTCTCCTAGCCGAACGTTTTCCCACCCGGGATGTAAGAACGTGCCGCCGAGAAGCTGGATCAACTTCATACTCCCATCAATGAAGGCGAACCGGCAAGGCAACTGCAGGAGCAGCAAGCCCAGTCCGCCGTTGGACGTTCGAACAGAAGACAAGACAGAGAATGATTCCAGTAGCTGTCAGGTAGCTGTCAAAAAGAGAGCCCTCCTATTGAACTGCACCCACTAGACAAGACACAATCAGAAAGACCCCAAGTGGCTAATGAAACAGGCACCTTTGCTGGAAGGGTGTCTGTTTCGTTTTCAATTGTATGCGTTCGTAGTTGTAGAAGTCAACGTATTCCTCAATCGCTTGGCGAGCCTCTTCAAAGCTGGGGTTGTGCAGATGGCGCAGATACTCTTCTTTGAGATGGCTGAAGAAGTTTTCCATGGGCGCATTGTCCCAGCAGTTGCCACGGCGCGACATGGAGGCAGTGATGTCATACTGTTGAGTGAGGACGGCATACGCCTGCGAGGTGTATTGCGTTCCTTGGTCACTGTGGAGGATCAGCCCATCAGTGACCTTTTCTTTTTGTCTGGTTTGTTGGAGCGTGTGGGTCACCAATCCAATGGAGTTCTCGGGCCCAAATTGATGAGCCACAATAAAGCCATCGAATAGGTCTTTGATGGTAGACAGGTACGCCCAGCCCTGTTGGGTTGAGACGAAGGTAATATCCGTGACCCACTTCTGGTTGGGGCGAGTGGCAGCAAAGTCGCGGTTGAGCAGGTTGGGATAGCGGTGATAGATGCCCAGCTCTTCGAGTTTCCGGTACATTTTGCGTTTGCGGGCCCTGGAACGGATATTCAGCTTGTGCATCAGGCGCAAAACCGCCTTGGGATTGATCACCAGACCCTGTTTTTGCTTCAACCACAGGCTAATCCGCCGGTAGCCATAGATCTGGTGCGAAGCCGTGTAAGCCCGCTGCACGAGTTCTAAACGCACCGCATCTGTGTCCGGCTGTTCCAGCTTCTTGCGCCAAGCGTAATAGGCTGCTCGCGAGACACCTAGGAAGGCACACATGGCCTTCATTTCGAACTCTTTTCGATGGTGATAAAGCACCCGATATTGCGCTGCGCGAGCTGCACTTCCCGCAATTCGGAATGGAATTTTTTTAGCAGGGCCACTTCCATCCGCAGCCGCACCAGTTCGGCTTGCGTCCCGGCCCTTTTGCGAGGTCGACCTCTCGGCTTGGCAAACGCGCTGGCGCCTTCGGCTCGATATTGCCTCAACCATTTCTGGATTCGTTGCGGATCCCGGATCCCGAGCGCCGCCGTGACCTGGGCGTGCGTTTGGCCCTCTTCATAAAACAGCCGCACCGCTTCCAGCTTCAGCTCCGGCGGATAATGCTGCATTCCCTTCTTACCTGCCATAGAAAAAAGCACCTCCTGTTCCATTTTCTCACAGAGGGTGCTTTCTCTTCGTGTCTCGTTCTAGGGGTTCAGTTCATATGTGGAGGGCTCTCTTGCCATCATATGTAGGGGTTTCCAAGCACAAAACCCCTGTATCTAGGTGACCGACCAGGGACTTGCCTGCGCCAGTGCCGCAGGCACAGGTGAACCCTGAACCCACTGATTTAAGAGATCGAGCCAAGTGTGTCTACAGCGTATATGGCGTGAAATAGTGTCTACGCAGTGCCGGATTTACGGGTAAATCTGTCCATCTTGTGCACTGCGTCTACAGCGTGTTTTCCCAATTGCAACCGAATTGCAGCCGCAAATGGAAAGGCGACTCGGATGGTTTCGGGCCGCGTTGGCTTCGTGGCCGCACGTCTGCCCGCGCGAACAGCAATTTGAATCTCATCACACATCCAAGCATGGTAGTTAGTTGAACATGGCCGAGATTGAGCGGGCGTTTTGATTCGACAATATCCAGATCGGCGCATAGCTGATAAGGCCACTTTGATGAATGAGGTGAAGGCCTGACCAGACGATCGAACTGCCAGAGTCGTTGAAGTCGATTGGCAGTTTACCACTGCCGAGGCACTCATCAAGTTGAAGCACCTCTATCCTGTGATGCGATTTTGATAGATGATTGGTTCGGATTGGTGACTTATGGGTGATAGTCACAAGTCCCGCTGTCCACAGAAGGGCAGTGGAAGTATTCAGCATACCGACAATTCTGCCGCTGGATTGATATCTGGATTGATCACGCGCCGTTAGATCAAGCCATGCAGCGCCAGGGCAAATTCGACGGATGTCTGATGGATTTGCAGGACCTCCTCCACATCTTCGTCGGAGTGGGCGGATGAAAGGAAGGCATCGTGGAACCAGGGTACAAAGACCCCATACAACCGCAGGAAGAGTTGCAGATCATAGATTGCATCCATCGGCTGGTGAACGATATCGCGGGGACCGTTGACCGGGCCCTCGACCAGGTGTGCCTGGAAGAAAGAACCTACCCCTGTCAGGCAGGCCGGCAGTCCCTTTTGGCGGGCGTAATCGTTGAAGCCGTTGCGCAGACGATCTCCCTTGCGTGCCAGTTCGGCATAGACCTGGCGATTTTCCATCAGGTAGCCCAGCATAGCGTCTCCAGCTGCGAGCGTTATCGGGTTGCCGCTGAAAGTGCCGGCAACCGAAATGGAAAACTCGTACTTCGTCACCGCGTCGGCGATCTCCTGAGTGCAGCCCACCGCCCCGATGGGCAGCCCACCGCCCGCGATCTTTCCATAAGTCGCCAGGTCCGGGATCACCCCAAAGAATTCTTGGGCGCCTCCCACGGCTAGCCGGAAACCAGTCTTTACCTCGTCGAACATTAGCAGGATACCGTGTTTGCGCGTCACCTCGCGCAGTCCCTCGAGGAAAGCCGTATTCATCGGGATTGCGCCAATCCCGACAACCGGCTCGATCATCACGCCGGCCAAGTCCTCCGCATGTTCCTCGATCAAGTCAAACGCGGCTTCATTAAACGGCAATACCAGCACCGTTTCAGCCACCTGGTGTGGGATGCCAGCCGAAGAGGGAACAAGATTAGGGCGATCGAGAGGCCCCATCGTTTCTGGATCGAGGGAGACACTCCACATGGCGTAATCATGCCAGCCATGATAACCACCTTCGAACTTGGCGATCTTGTCTCTTCCTGTGTAGGCGCGCATGATTCGTATGCCTTGCATTGTGGCTTCTGTCCCCGAGTTGCAGAGCAGCATCCGCTCCGCGCATGGGACGCAAGCCAAGAATTTCTCTGCATAGGCAATTTCCAAAGGATGGGGTGTTCCGTAGACTGTGCCGCGTTTGAGCTGTTCTTCGACCGCCTGGATCACCACTTCCGGCCGGTGGCCGAGGAGCTGGGTGCCATAATTCATGCAGCAATCGATGTAACGATTGCCATCGACATCCCATGTATATGGACCCTGGGAATGATCGGTGAAGAATGGGTAAGGTTTGAATTTGCGCGCGACACTGAGCAGCCCGCCTGGAATGACATCCTGTGCGTCCTTCCACAACCGGCGGGACTCCGGAGTCCGCTCTACTAGCATACTTATGACGGCTTCACGGCTGAGTTTTGGTTCCATAGACGTATTCCTTCCTTTGCTTTTTCTTATCCGGCTAGGTCATCAGTACTCTCTCCGCCCGATTCCAATCCGGGCGATTTCCCATTCTGCCAATCCTTTCTTCGAACCCTGAGCCATCTGATTAAAAGTCGTTCCCAAGTATGTCTACGGGGTCTACAGCGTGAGTTATCGGGTATGTGGTTCCAAGTTTACGGGCAAGTCGGTCTACTGCGTGTACAGCTTCCACAGCGTGTTGCCGCAATTGCACCCGAATTGCGCCCAAGCAGGAAAGCCGACCGAGGCCTCCGCTCATGATAAAGGGTGAATCAGGCTAGGTATCTCCATCTCCCACCTCGTGTAAATCATAGCGCCGGCTATGTCTTGATTGTTTCCTCCAAGTGAGGTCTCTACGCCAGCCCGCCGCCGTCCACCACAAGGGTGGCGCCGGTGACATAACTGGCAGCATCGCTGGCCAGGAAGAGCACGGCCGCGGCGATCTCCTCCGGTCGCGCATAGCGCCCCAACGGACGGCTGGCCGCTTCGGCCAGGAATTGCTCCTCAGGCTGGCCTATCTGTTTTGCCTCATTACGCAGCATGGGGGTGTCGGTATCACCGGGGCAAACCGCGTTGACGCGGATGTTTTGTCCGCCATGGTCGATGGCCATGGCCCGGGTCATGTTGGTCACTGCACCTTTGGATGCACAGTACGAAACAGCGTTCCCGCCGCCTTTCAGGCCCCAGCCGGAACTAGTGTTGATAATGACCCCTCCGCCGCGTTTTTCCATCTGCGGGATGGCGTATTTGCTCATCAGGAAGATCGACTTGACGTTCACCTCCATGACACGATCCCACTCTTCCTCTGTGGTGGTGAGTACGTCGGCACGGCGGATGATCCCGGCGTTGTTGAACAGGATGTCCAACCCGCCGAAGGTGGCCACGGTCCGCGCGACCGCCTGCTGACAGTCCTCGGATCGAGTCACATCGCAGGAGATGAAGACCGCCCTGCCGCCCGCGGCCTCGATTTCGCTCACTATGGATTCGCCCTGTTCGGCATTGATATCCGCCACCGCTACCGACGCACCTTCCCGTGCGAACAGAGCTGCCGTCGCCCGCCCGATCCCCGATGCACCGCCGGTGATGAGCGCCACTTGGTTTTTCAGAATGTCCATGCTGCAATCCTTTTCTCCTACCACGAAGGACACACCGTTCGTGCCGTCTCGCACCGGCGTGGCGCCGGTGCGAGACGGCAAAGGAGCACAATGGAATTAACCGCTCTGTATTCCTTGGTGACCTTCAGGGCAAGCATAACTCTCCGAGTTCCATCTGTTAAGCCTGGCTGGCCAGCCCGCCGGTGGTCTCGCCGCCGTCGATGATGTAATACTGCCCACTGATAAAGGCGGCCTCGTCCGAGGCCAGGAAGGCGAACAGCGCCGCCACGTCCTCCGGCCTGCCCAGTTTGTGCAGCGGGACCTTGTTCTCGAAGGTCTGGCGCATTTCCACGGTGTACTCGGCTTCCTGCATGGGTGTCATGATGAAGCCCGGGCAGACGGCGTTGACGCGGATCGTGGGTCCCAATTCGAGAGCCATTGAGCGGCTCAATTCGATCACACCGGCCTTGGTGGCATTGTAGTCGGCATAATAGTGGTAGCCCATCAGGCCGTTGGTGGAGCCCATATTCAGGATCACCCCTCCACCTCCGGCCAGCATGCGCCGGGCAGCCTGCTGGGCCACATAGAAGACGCCGCTCAAATTGACACCGATGACCGTGCGCCACTGCTCCGGTGTGATATCCATGAATCGGTTGCGAATGCTGATGCCAGCGTTATTGATCAGCACGTCCAGCCCGGCGAACAGCCGGTCCAGTTCGTCGAAGGCCCGCCTCACCGACTTTTCATCCGATACATCGGCAAGCATCGCCCCACCCAGGGTGGGTAGTTCCTTCCCGGCGCGTTGGAGGGCGGCCTCGTCCCGATCGAGGATGGCGAGGCGCGCACCCTCATCTAAGAACCGTTTTGCTGTGGCGAAGCCGATCCCGCTGGCCCCGCCGGTGATGAGTACCCGCTTGCCCTTCAAGCCGTGCATAAGGACTCCTTTCGAGCGAGATTGACGAAAACTCTATGAAGTGTTCTCAAACTCTTTCTGACCATGGATGAACACAGAGGAAGGAATTTGGGAACTCAAAACGGGATTCTCAATTGCCAATCTGTCTCCATCCGTGTGCATCCGGGCTTATATTCGCACTCTAAACAGAAACCCGATAAATGACCTTCTCGCGATAGCCGGTGATCACCTCGATATAACCTGAAAGCAGGCGGTCCACCTCGGGATCACCCAAATCCACCCGCAGAGGCTGACCGCGTAAAGCGGCAATCTTTGACGTCGGGCTGATGACCAGGATGTCATCCTGGCCCACCCTACGGATCACCTCCGGACTCAGCGGCTGGTTACCGCGCCCGAACAGGAATCCTTGCCCACCGGTGGGCGTGACGATCATGCCAAGCGGGCGCTTCTCCAGCATCTCCAAGATCTGCCGCTCGCCCACATCCATTGACAGGACTTTATTACGAGTGATGATGTCCACCCCGACCAGAGTCTTGGGCAGGCCCAGCCGTTCGGTGACCGCCCGCGTGGTAGTCCCCGGCCCGAGCAGGTAAGCCCGGTCGGGCCTCATGCGCTCGACCACCTCTGCAGCAATCGCCTGAGCTTGAACAGAGTCGCCGGCAGGCGTGGGCACTTTCTGATTCTGAACGTACCCACGGCGGTAGGGGATCTTCAGGTAACCATACAGCCGGGTAACGATCTGATCCTCCCGGTAGGCTGCCTCGTCCAGGTCAAGCACTTCGGCCTCGTGCAGGCGGGTATGCCTTCCCCGCAGGAATTCCGCTGCCAGTTCCCCGGTCCTGCGCGGCGTCAGTCCGAATACTGCCGAATGGATCTTGACGCCCGCCGGTATGCCAAGGACGGGATAATCGTTGCCGATCGCGTCGTATATGTCCCGGGCGGTGCCATCTCCACCGGCGAAAAGGATCAGATCGACACCGGCCGCTCGCATGGCCTGCGCGGCCCGGCGCGTATCGTCATCGGTGGTGATGCCCGGGGATACAGCGGGCAGGCTTGAGGTCGGAATGAGGCGGGGATTAAGTCCGCAACGGCGGGCAGCGGCCTCCCCCATTTCAGCCGGCGCGGTCAGCAGTTCGATCGGCAATGCGCACAGCCTCTCCAGCGCCTGTGCTGTCCGATCCTGGGCCAGCGGTTCCGCGCCCAGCTGGCGGGCGCGCTGCTGCACCTCCAGCCCATCGCTGCCTTTCAATCCGACCCGCCCTCCTAGGCCAGCGATGGGGTTGACGATTAGTCCCAGACGCCTATGTTCCAATCGTCAACCTTCTTTCTGGGCAGTCTTGCGCAGATACGCCCGCCAGGTGACCGCCCACTCATCCGGATTGTCGAAGGGCTCGTGATGCGTTTGATGGACGGTGCTGTTGTGTGGCGCGGTCTTGATGACCTGCGGTTCCGTGTAGGCTTCGTCGGAGACTTGCTTGAGCATGGCGGCATATTCATCCAGGTCCGCTTTGGAATACAACTCGGTCGGCTCCAGCGTCATCGGCTCGGGGACGACGTAGGGATGGTGGCTGGTCCAGTAGTGCATGCCGAAGTCGGCCGCGCGCGTTTCAATCTCCTCCGAGTGGATCCCTGTCTCGCGGGTTAACTGCTCCCAACTGTAACGGACCTGCTCGATGCGGCGTCTGCCTTTGGCATACGGCGCGCTGAGGCCGCGTATCCCGAGCACCTTCTTCATCAGGTAATTGTTGTTGAGCACAGCCACCTCAGCGGCTTCGCGCAGTCCGTCGGCGCCCAGGCTCATGATCCAGGCATAGGCGCGCAGGATGTTGGGCGCCACGCCGTAGAACGGCCGCACCTTGCCGATACTTTGTGGGCGTTTGTAGTCCAGATAGTATTTCAGTCCATCGAACTCAACAGTCGGAACGGGCAGGAAGGGAACGAGTGTACCCGTCACGCAGCTGGCACCGGCCGCCGGTCCGCCGCAGCCATGCGGGGTGGAGAAGGTCTTGTGCAGGTTGAAATGGCAAGCGTCGAAGCCTGCCTCGCGGGCGCGCGTAATGCCCAGGATGCCGTTGGCATTGGCCTGGTCGTACGAGCACAGGCCGCCCGCGGCATGCACCACCCGGTTAAACTCCTCGATTCGCGGGTTGAAGATGCCGGTGTCCTCCGGGTTGGTGATCAGCAGCGCGGCGGTCCGGTCGGAGACCGCCTTCTTGAGGGCCTCCAGGTCGGGGTAACCGTCCTCATCCGGGTAGAGCGTGATGACTTTGTAGCCGGCCACCTTGGCCGCCGCGGCGTTCGACGGGTGCGAGAAAATGGTGGTCACGACTTCGTCTCGATGTTTGTCCTGCCCGCGGGAAGCATGGTAAGCCCTGATCATGCAGACATTGGCATAGATCGCCGACGAGCCGGCCCCGGGCTGCAGGGTGACGCGGTCCATGCCCGAGATTTCCTTGAGCATCCCCTCGAAACGATACATCACTTCCAGGATGCCCTGCACCGTGGATTCATCCTGTAGCGGATGCAGTTCGGTCAGTTTGGGTGTGCGCGCCAGCTGGTCGTTCACTTTGGGACTGTACTTCATTGTGCAGGTTCCCTGGCCCACATCGATGTTCAGGTCGACGCCCAGGTTCTCCTGCGAGAGGCGCGCGTAATGGCGCAGGACATGGATCTGGGACATCTCCGGCAGGGCGGGCGGGATCGTGCGGCGAACTGCATCGGGCAGTGCCCGGGCTGGATTGCCCGCCTCGCGTTCGATCGCCTCCCCGACCGGAGGCAGCAGCACGCCGCGCTGACCAGGCTGGCTGAGTTCGAAGATGACCGGCTCGTCCCAGCGCGCCTGATGGAAACGGCGCGGCATCGGTTTCGGTGCGACCGGTTTCATTGCACCACCTCCTTCAGGGCAGCGGCCAGCCGGTCGAGATCGGCATGGGAGTGAACCTCGCTCACACAGAACAAAATGCTCTGGCCAAGAGATGGGAACTCTGCCGTGAGATCCTTGCCTCCAAAGATATCCCGTTCGAGCAAGGCCCGGTTGACCGCCTCGGCACTCTTCCCTGTATCGTTGAAATCAACAACGAACTCGGTGAAGTGCGGTGTGTCCGCAAAGGTCACTCTCAAGCCCGGGATCCTTGAAATCCTCTGCATGGCGTAGCGGCACCTTTGCATGAGTCCCGTGCCGATCTCAACCATGCCCTGCGCTCCCATCAGTGCTAGGTAGACACCGGCGGTGATGCCCCATAGGGCGGCCGCCGTGCCGACCCATTCCTTGCCTTCCTCTCGAAGTGCAAAGGACGTCCGCTCGTAGGCCACATCGCCGAATCCGTATTCACCCGCGACGATCGTAGGTGCGATGCCAAACAGGCGGGAAGGGAATTCCATCACAAACTTCGGATCGTCGTCGGAGGCGATGAATCCGCCGTGCCCGCCGCCGTAGTGCATGTGGATGCCCAAGGTCTGGATATCGCCGCAGACGATGTCCGCTCCGTATTCGACCGGCGGCCGGATCACGCCCAGCGAGAGGGGATCCACGCCGACGACACACAGCGCTCCGGCGCTGTGAGCCGCGGCGCTGATCTGGTCGGGCCGAGTCTCGATCAGGCCCAGGTAGGTGGGGTTCTCGAAGTAGACTGCTGCGGTCCTTTCGCTCAGTTTCGCCTCCAGTGTGACCAGGTCGAGCAGGCCGGTTTGGAGGTTGAAAGGAAGTTGTTCGATGGCAATGTCGGGCTTGAGGTACTCAGTCACCTTCGAGAGTTTGTCTGCTCCCATATTGGCCGGCAACAGGACGGAAGTCCGGCCGGTGATGCGCACGGCCATGCGCAGGGAAGTGGCCGCAGCCTGGAAGCCGTCATAGTTGGGCACATTGACCACGTCCATGTTGAGCAGTTCTGCCACCATGCTCTCGTACTCGAATAGCGCCTGGAAGCGGCCGTGGTCTTCGTAAGGGTCGCCGGCGTAGGCGGTCAGGAACTCACCGCGCGAATTGATCTCGTCGCACACGGCGGGCACTTGGTGCTGGTAGCAGCCTGCGCCGAGGAAGCTGAGCGTTTCGCGCGTGGACCGGTTCTTATTCATCAGGCCGTCCACATGGCGGATGAGTTCCGCCTCGGAGAGCAGGGGTTCGGGCAGTTTCATTTTGCGTTTCAGGCGCAGGGACTCAGGGATGTCGTCATAGAACTCGTCCACGTTTCGCGCACCGACCTCCCGCAGCATCGCCTCCTTTGCGGCGGGCGCGGAGTTGGGGATGTAAGGATAGACCGGTGGTTTTTTTGGGGGCATGTCGCTTCCTTTCATCGATTGATACAGCGAGCCAACTTCCAATATCCTGTGCAGCGAACTCCAAACCAGGATGCACCGGAAGTGGGGCACTCATCGAAATTCCGGCCAAGGCATTTGCGCAGTACGGTGTACTGTCTTACAGATTGTATCAACGGAATGTGAACGATACTTGTCGCCCCCCAAGGAGGACATC
This sequence comes from uncultured Chloroflexia bacterium, assembly GCA_963739265.1. Classification (GTDB taxonomy): domain Bacteria; phylum Chloroflexota; class Anaerolineae; order Anaerolineales; family Villigracilaceae; genus Fen-1038. The sequence goes on along the minus strand of CAVTZR010000003.1, from coordinate 61,371 downwards.
CTGCAAGCAGGTGACAATCCGGCCAGGCCCAGAATCCCGCAGTCGAAGACTTCTGGATTGGACGAAACGCTCCTAGGACAACAAATCCTCCCCGCGTTTCGCGCGGCCACCTGCTCGCCGTCATCGCCCACGACCTGCGCAATTCATTGACAGTCATCGGAAGGAAACCTGCCCATGGTGCAACAATACCGAGGCGTGCTCATAGGGAAATGGCGATACTGAACCGGCAGCAGGTGGGGGCTTTCCTTGTGGCGGCCAGCACTCCAAGGTATCGGGCGCTCTACTATCTGGCGATTGCTACAGACATGCGGTTTGCCGAACTGCGAGGCTTGGCGTGGTCGGAGGTGGATTGGACAAGGCCGACGGTCAAGCGGCAAATCCAGGATGTGCCAGGGGAAGGCTCTGTATCGGGAGCTCCGAACACACATTTGGGGGACCCGGAGAATACTTCTCAGCCAAACGACACTCAACGAGCTTAGAGAGCATAGGCAGAGGACAGAGGCAGCGTCGAAAGCTTCTAGCAGCTGGCGAGAAAATGATCTTGTCTTCCGCTCCACGGTAAGCACACCATTTGGCATGAATGATGTGCACACGGATTTCGCTCAAGTATTGAAGTCGGCCAACTTGCGAAGAATTCGGTTTCACGATCTGCGGCATACGGCAACAAGTCTCATGCTCGATCATGGTGTTCCGGCATCGGTAGTGTCAAGGATGATGGGCCATGCGAACCCAAGTGTCACGCTAAATATCCATGCTCATTCCACATTGGACATGCAGACCCGGGCAGCCGATGTCATGGATGAGATAGTCACGCCGCTAGTCATCAGCATCCCGCAACCGCAGCCAATTGCAGCAAATCGCTGTTGCGATTGATTTGCCCGTCTTTTTGAGCCCCCGCATTTGGCTGAACAAAACAAGAATACGGTCAGTTGACCGTATTTGGTGTGACCGACCAGGGACTTGAACCCTGCCTGCACCTGGGCTGCAGGCACAGGTGAACCCGCTGATTAAGAGTTGACCGAACAGATGTTCACTAGGTACATATGGATTATGTGTGTCTACGGAGTCCACATATGGCGGCGGAAATGAGCAATGTGGGATGTTTTCCATACTCTCCACTGCGGTAGCTGTCAGGTAGCTGTCAAGACAAACCCATGGAATCCATCAGCAGACCGCACGCCTGCCCGTGCGGATAACAATCCAAACCCGCTGGAGGTTGCTCGGATATGGAAGCACCCGCTGCGCCCTAATGACTCAACGCTTCGGTTTTCGCACACGCGCCTGCCGAACAAGCTGAGTCACGAGACGATCGAGTTCATCCAGCAATGCGCCTTGGTAGCCGGCAGCTGTGACAGCTTCGACAACACTCCTGTAGTACCAGAGCTGATCCTCCTTGGGGGCGTTGAAGCGCTTCCAGATCCTGTCGCCTACTCGGCGATGATCAGCAAGGATGGCACGCGCGTTGTCAATCTTGTCAGCGATCGTGACACGCAGTAGATCCGGTTTCGCACTGCGCAGGTGCGCAATATACGCTGCCTTGCGCTCATGCCAGGGCGGTTTCGGTCCGCCCACATAGTCCGGTGGCACATCGGTAGTCGCTTCAATAATTGCCAGTACCTTCGCGCCGAAACGTTTCTTGATTTCCGTCCGGCTGATCTCGGCGGGCTTATCCTCGAGAGCGTCGTGAAGAAGAGCGGCGATTGCCTCGTCCTCGCTCCCGCCATCCCCAAGCACCAAAGCACAGACTGCGCCGATAGGTAGTGCCAAGATTACGGGTAAATCTGTCCAGGGTGTCCACGGCTTTCACAGCGTGTCACTGCAATTGCACCCGTCTTTAGCAGGAGAGGCGGCTCTTACTGCCCCGCCCGGCGAGTTGCTCCCGCAAACAGATGGAGTTGGGCGCGTCACGCAATTGGTCAGCCGCAGCCTGGCTCATCACGGGCGATTTGTCGATGTCAGAACCGCAGGCCTTGGAATCACCCTTATATGTTGACTTTCAGGCCCCATCCGCGATATCCCATCGACAGGCTGAGTCACCTGGGAGATCGACAGCGCTCAGGGTGATTGTAGCAGGGCAAAGACAGCGCGATAATCATGAGGAGTGGGGCGCTCGAGCGCGTTGCCCATCCAGGAGTCTATGCAACATGTACGAGCAAATTGCAGCCGCGAATCAGGGGTCTTGTGTCCGTGAAGCGATCCTGCAACAGAAAGTGGACCGCAAGATCCGCTGCAACGTCTGTGAGCGGCGTTGCATGATTGTGGATGGCGGCCTGGGTTGGTGCCGCACGCGCCAAAACCGGGCCGGAAATCTGATCACATTGACCTACGGCGCGGCCTCATCTCTAGCGTCCAATCCAATTGAGAAAAAGCCGTTCTATCACTTCTGGCCCGGGACGGGCGCTTTCACGGTTGGATCGTGGTCCTGCAATTTCGGCTGTCCATGGTGCCAGAATTGGGATATCACCAAGGGGCGGGTGCCCGACAGGAGTTGGTACGTTTCCCCGGAAAAGTTTGTTGCCATGACAGAAGAAAGCGGCTGTGCGGGTACCTCGATTTCATTCAATGAGCCCACCCTTTCCCTGGAATGGTCGCTGGATGTCTTTCGATTGGCTCGGGACCGCCGTCTGTACAACACCTACGTCACAAACGGCTACATGACGCCCGAGGCGCTTGAGTTGCTGATCGAAGCTGGCTTGAACGCCATGAACGTTGACATCAAGGGTGATGCCGTGGGGGTGCGACACTACTGCAAGGGGATCGCTGTCGAGAAAGTCTGGGAGGCCTGCAAGGTCGCGCGTCAGCGGGGTGTGCATATCGAGATTACGACCCTGATCATCCCGACTGTCAATGATGCCGATCAGATGCTGCATGGCATCGCCCAGCGCATCGTCTCGGAATTCGGGCCGGATGTGCCCTGGCATGTGAGCGCTTACTTTCCAGCATATCGTTTCCATGCCCCACCTACTCCTGTGCAGACACTGGAACGAGCCTGGGAGATCGGCCGGCGCAGCGGGTTGGAATTTGTCTACGCAGGCAATGTTCCCGGACATCCGCACGACCAAACATATTGTCCAGGCTGTAATACGATGTTGATAAAGCGCATGGGATTTGATGTGTTGGTGAATCACATCCGCTCCGGACGTTGTCCGAATTGCGAGCGGGAGATCGCAGGCGTGTGGAAGGAGGGAAAACGATGGAGTCCTTCGGCGTGGTGAAAGAACGGAATTCTATGCGCCCCTACAATGCCCAGCTGAATGGGTCAGAGAAATCGCAGCAAATTCTGGAAGCCATCAACGGCGCGCCGTCTGCGGGGCGCATTTGCAGCCAGAGCGTCAGTTCAGGGGGCCGTTTCTCGGCAAGCGCACGGTAGAGCTCGAACACCTTTGGCGCCTCGCTCGCGGGCCACGCCACGATTTCTCCGACGACTTCCGGGCCAACCGGGCAGAGCGCGTAGTCGAACCCGGGCATGACGCCAGGGACCGAATTCCTTTCAACCCCTCATCCTTGCTTGCCGCTTCGCATTACAATGAATCCGATGCGAAAACCAGCACGAAATCTTCCCAGTCTTCTCCTGGCCGGACGAAGGGCACGGATTCTATTCCCTGCGTTCCTGGTCATCCTCGCTTGCTCTCTGCTTTACATCTTTTGGGACTTGCCCTCTGTTAATTCGCTTCGAGAAAAACTGGACCAGCCCAGCCTGCGCATCACGGATCGCAACGGCCGTCTGCTCTACGACATCCTGCCTGCAGAAGGCGGCCGGCACATCACACTCTCCTTCGACAATATCCCGCAATGCATGAAGGATGCCAGCATCGCAGTGGAAGATGGGAATTTCTACAGCAATCCAGGTATCGATATCGAGGGGATCATCCGCGCCTTATGGATCAATATTCGCGGCGGCGGGACAATTGCGGGTGGCAGTACCATTACTCAGCAGGTGGCGCGCAATCTGCTTCTGAATCAAAATGAACGCAATGAGCTTTCCTTGCGGCGTAAATTGCGTGAAGCCGTGCTGGCCTGGGAATTGACTCAAAAACTATCCAAGAACGACATCCTAGCTTTGTATCTCAACCAGATTAATTACGGCGGCATGTCGTATGGCATCGAAGCCGCTGCTCAGACCTATTTTGGAAAACATGCCCACGACTTGCTTTTGCCTGAATGTGCTCTGTTGGCCGGACTGCCGCAGGCTCCCGGAGTCTATAACCCCTTCACGAATCCCGACCTGGCCAAAGAACGCCAGGAGATCGTACTGGGATTGATGGAACAACAGGGCTACATCACGCATCAGCAGCGTGTCGACGCCGAGACCGCTCCGCTGAGTTACAACCCGGTTCCCTATCCAATCGAGGCCCCACATTTTATCTGGATCGTCAAAGACCAACTCGACGAGTTGGTCGCTTCGGGACGCCTGGACCCGCGCCGGAGTCTGGTCGTGCGCACCACGCTCGACCTGAACGACCAGCAGTCCGCCGAACAGATTGTTGCGCGCCATCTCCAAGAATTCAAGCCCAAAGCCGGAGAGATTAGTCATAATGTCAATAACGCTGCACTGGTCGTGCTCGATCCGCACAACGGAGAGATCCTGGCCTTGATTGGTAGTGCGAATTTCTTCAATTCATCAATAGACGGTGCGCTCGATATGGCGACTTCCCCTCGCCAGACGGGTTCCGCCTTCAAGCCGTTCATCTATGCCCAGGCCCTCGACCCAACGGGTACCAGCCCTTGGACAGCCGCGACTTCCATTCTCGATATTTCCAGCACGTTTATTACACACAACGGTGAGCCCTACACGCCGAAAGATTACGATGGCCGCGAGCATGGGCCCGTCTCTGTGCGTGAGGCGTTGGCCTCCTCATTAAACATCCCGGCTGTGCGTACACTTCAGAAGGTTGGCATCGAAAACACGCTCAACCTCGCCAACCGTCTGGGCATTACCTCCTTGAGCGATCCGCAGAGTTACGACCTGTCTCTGGCTTTGGGCGGTGGGCAGATTAGCCTGCTCCAACTCTCGACGGCTTATGCCTCTCTGGCAAACGGCGGATATTTCAATCCCAGTGAAGCAATCCTTGATATCCGCGATGCGGACGGGAATCTGCTATATACGCAGGAGAAACAGCCGCCGCTCCAGGTCTTTGACGCCCGCGTCGCCTGGCTCATCAGCGACATCCTCAGCGATGAAGACGCCCGCTCAATCGGCTTCGGTCTCAACAGCACGCTCAAACTTGACCGCACGGCCGCGGCCAAGACCGGCACCACGACCAACTTCCACGATAACTGGACGATTGGTTACACTCCCGACCTGCTGGTTGGTGTTTGGGTGGGTAACAGCAATTATCAGGCTATGCACGATGTGACCGGTGTGACGGGTGCCGCACCCATCTGGAACGAGACGATGTGCGCCCTGTTGCAAGGACGACCCGACCGCCCCTTCATCCGCCCGGACGGCATGAAGCAGGTGGAAGTCTGTGCCCTTTCAGGCCTGCTGCCTTCCCCGGCCTGCGCGCACACCCGCCTGGAATGGTTCATTCCCAGCACCGAGCCGTCTCAAACAGACAAGTATTATCACCAAATTTGGGTTGACGCCTCCACGGGCTCGCTCGCTACGGACCTGACGCCTGCAGATCGCCGCAAGCCCGTGATCGTTCTGGACCTGCCCGTCGAGGCCCTGCCCTGGGCGCGCCAGCAGGGATTACCCCTGCTGGCTGATTTCAAATCCGACGCAGATATATCTTCTGGTCAGGCAAACAGCCTGGCTTTGATCTCCCCCACGTCCAACACGACCTATCGGATTGCATCTGACTTCACTCAAGCCGCCCAGCAGCTTTCCGTGGAAGCGGTCGCCGGCCCAGGAATCTCTCAGGTCAGGATTTGCGTAGACGGCAGAGTCTTGAGTGCATTTTCAGGCCCCCCCTATCAAACCTGGTGGGCATTGACCGCCGGCGAACATCGCTTCTGGGCGGAAGGGGTAACGACAGGTGGAGAGGGGACCAAGAGTAATGTTGTGGCGATTGTTGTTCTTGGCAACACACCATAGTTCCAAGATTAGAACAACAAAGCTCGGATGCGCTCTGCGGAACGACTTTGAACTCTTTGCAGCTAGTCCAACTTCTAGTTCATTATTCCCGATCTTCTCCGGGTTCTTCAACCAGCGCTTGGTTGCCTCTGCTATTCAAAGAACCTTCGAAGCTCTTGTGATATTGCTCGATGTAATGACGTTACGATGATCGCGTTGCCAATATCGGTAACGATAATTCGAGTGCCGTTCTTGATCCCGTGTTTCCGCCACAAAGCCGCTGGTATGACAACTTGGCCTTGTCACGTAAGTCTCTATGTTTTCCCTCGGTTGCTTGATATACTACTTTAACTGCCGGGAACCGCAGCTTGACGATCCTTGACCAAACATACAGACTCTGGACTCTCGAGCCTCCGTGTCTTACTACTCACGACTCATCCATCAATACTCATTTCTCACCACCCATCATGCACTGCGCACCCGGCCCCTCTACGGCTTCACCACAAATACACTCCCCGCCCCTCTTCCTCCGACATCCGGAAAATAGAACTCTGACGCGGTTGGCGGGATCACTTTGAACGTCCCGGCCGTGCTGGCGCGCGCCAGATAAGTGTAAACATATGTACCGGCGGGCAGGTAATCCGAAGATAGCACCACCTTCTCATCGCGCAGTTCGGTGTGATCGAAAAACCACCAGCCCCAGCCGCGCTGGGTATAGTCCTGCATCGTATACACGGACGGCACCTGCGTATCGGTTGAGATGGACGCATCAATCGCCTCAAGGCCGGCAGGCAGTGGATCATTAATCACTAAATAGTGCAGGGTGTCCGGCACCACGATCGTCAGGCGCACGCGCACCAACTGCCCGCGCTGGATCTCCGTGATGGGTGTCTTGGAGTCGTCCAGCGTGAAATACCGCCGCGACAGGCTCAGGCCCTGGTCGAGCGGCTGGATGGATTCGACCGGCAGGGTCGTGCTCAGATAGGCATCGTAGTACAGGTTGCCCGTCCCGCTGCCGCGTGTGAAGACCAGATAGTTGACCACATCCTTCAACAGGTCTTTCATCTGAACCTGCAGTTTGACCGACTCGGTCAGGTTATCCTTCGCAGCCGTTCCTTGTTGAAGCATGTCGCCGTTCAAGCCGATCGCGTAGTTGTACTTAGTGTCATGTTCTTTGGAAGCGGTCAGCCAGTTCGTGAGCGCCATCAGCGTCCAAGCCGTCTCCTGCGTCGAGTGCCAGTGGCCGCCTTCACGATGCGCCATCAACCACCTCACCGCATTGGCCGTGATGAGATCCTGCGGGTCAATCTGCACAAAAGCGTTCAACACGATGGCGGTCGTCCGCGTGTCAGTATTCCAATTCCAGTAATCTACCGTCCCTTCCTCCCAATGCGCGCCAGCAGCCGACATGACGGTCGCTCCTGCCAGGTCGGACATGAGCGAAGCGATGCGCGTGTCTTTCGGGTCCAGCATGTACATCGCCTGGGCCAGATAGGCTTTGCCGTACAGATCCAGCGATGTCCGCTGCTCATAAATGAAATTGGTCTTCCCGGCCTGCAAGACCCTTCCGCGCGCCAGAACATACAGGATGAACGCGGTACGGTTGTACTGCCAGTGCGCATCATTAGGTTTCAGGTTGGGAAGGTTGGTGTTCAGGTATTTAATTCCGTTATCCAGCACATCGCTTGAAACCGGATAACCGGCGTCCTTCGCCTCCAGCAGGCCCAACACCACATACGCGCTGGTCTGCGGATCGCTATCCGGGCCATCCCACCAGTTCCAGCCGCCGTCCGGCTGCTGTTTGGCATAGATCCTCTGCAGCGCCGGATTGACCTGCTGGTCGAGGCTGGCTTGCAAACTCAGGTCCGGCAGGCCTGCCAGATGGAGGGCGCGCCTGGTAATGACATTGGGCAGGAAGCTCGAAATGGTTTGCTCCATGCACATGTAAGGATAATCTTTAAGGTAGGTCAAGCTGTCCTGCATGGAGGCCGCCAGTGAAGGCGATACCTCGATGGAGAGCTGCGCGTTGGTATATTCATATGTCGTCGGAAGCTGGATACCTTCGGTAGCCGAGTCCGCCGAGGTGAGCATGCCGGAGGTGCCGACGGTTTCGACCGCGGTATAGGTATAGACCCGTATGCCCTGTCCGGGTAAGGTGCCGAGGGCCGGTTTGCTCGAATCTTGATACGTCCCGCTCACAGCCTGCGCGGTCAGGTCTACCCGCTGGGCATCCTGGGGGACATTCAGATCCCACGTTGCATACGCCTGGCTTTTGGCCGCGACCTCCACCGACTGCGCGGCCGGTGTGAGCAATTCGACTCCGTGCGCATCGAGTTCCACCTGGACGTTGAGCGACGTGTCACCATTGTTGTGAACGACCTCTCCCGACACGCGCCTGATCGCCCGCGATGAAGAAGCGCGGCGTCTGCAGTTCCACGAACAGCGGCTTGGTGCTGACCAGTTCCTGCGTGGATTGGCCGACGCGGCCGTCCGCGGTCGCGGCGCGCACATCCGCCGTCCAGGTGGTCAGGTTCTCCGGGAGTTTCACGCTCACTTGCGCCTGGCCATTTGCATCGGTCGTGACCTGCGCCTGGAAGAAGGCGGTGTCCTTGAAGTCCTGTCGGACCGTGATGATTCCGAGGCTCTCCTCGCCGCCCCCGCCGCCGCTCCCGCCGCCCTCCGGAATGCTCTCGCGGTATTGCGCATTGAAATCGTCAGCGTTCAACACGAGGCCCAGCGCAGTCTGCACGCCCAGTCCTTGATCAGGATAAAAACTCTTCAGGATCGGCAGCGAATTGGAAGGTGCCAAAGCCAGCGCAGCTTTATCCACGACTGCCAGCGAGGCATCCGCGGATACGGGCTTCCCGGCCTGGTCTTTCGTCGTGATTGTGTACGTGACGGTATCGCCCGGGCCGGCAGGATTCTTGTCGGCAGTGACACTCACGTCCAGCGTCTGCCGGCTGGTATCCACATTGATCTGCGCCATGCCGATCTTGAAATCGGGTGTCTTGGTGTTGTTCGCACCGCTGACCACCACTACCGAAACATAAGCCATGGGAGCCATATCGCCGGTGATGGGCAGTCCATAAATGGTGCTGTTGCCAGTCAATAAGACGACATCCTGCTGATAGATATGCCCGCGTTCGTAAGTCACCAGCGCATATACGCTGCCTTCGAAGGGCTGGGCGATGAGCAGCTTTGCGGTATCGCCGGGTACATACATATCCTTGTCGGCAATCAAATTGAAACTGCGGTCGTTGGTCTGTCGCCAGGCAATGTATTGGTCGCTGGATACCCACATATCGGTAGAAGCCTGCTGCATATTGCCTTTTGCATCCCGGACGGTCACAATGGCTTTGTACACACCGCCGTGCGGCGGGACGAACGAGACCCGAGCCTTTCCATCCTCGCCGGTCACGACGGTCTTCCGGCCGGCAGGTATTTCTTTTACTGAGGTGACCCAACTCAACTGTCCCTGTTGATCCTGCTTCTGGACGCTGACCCATTGCCGCTCCACAAACTTGACCGTCACACTCTGTTTCGCGACCGGGCTGGAATCCCAATCCAGCACCACCACTTCAAAGGGTTGTTCTTCGCCCTGTTTGCCTACATAGCTCAAGGAACGGATGCCGCCATACAGCAGGCTCTGGTGCACGGTGACGCTGGTCTGCCCGCTTGCCACATCTCCCGCCACATCCGTGACGTTGGCATGCAGGGTCACCTGCTGATCGGTCTTGATCTCGCCCAGGTCAATCGTCTTGGGAATATCGAGACGTCCATTTTCATCGGTAGTATCCTGGCCTTCTGCTAAAGTGCCGCCCTGCCCCGCTTTTTGCGGCGAGGCATAGTATTGATCCCGGTCCCAGTCGCTAAAACTGTACACGCTGTATTTGGATGGAGGCGTAAAGGCATATGGCGCTGCATCCATGAACCAGTCCACTTTTGCATTGCCGACATTTCCACCCGAATAATAAGTTGCGCCCAGGTCGAAATTGACCTTGTCACCTGCCAGGACATGGGCCTTATCCGATGAAGCGCTCACCTGGAACTGTGGCTTATGATATTCGGCCACGCGGAAGGTCAGGACGCTGAAGGGATCTGCACCCGCAGACCTGCGCGCAAAGATCGTGTACGTTCCTAGGGCTGCGTCGTCCGCCAGCTTGAACGTGCCGTTAATGCTCCCCATTTCGGAGAGTGGAAGTTTCTCGGCATACACCTGCTCACCAGACTGCTCAATGGTTAGATACACATTGGTGTCCTTGAGCAGGCTGTAGTGCAGGTCATCATTCTGCCGTATCAATCCCTTGAAGTACACATCCTGTCCAGGGCGATACACCGGCCGGTCCGTATAGAGATATGCAAAAGGCGCCGTAGTGTTATTGCCGTAATAATTCTCGGAGATCCCAAAATCCCCGGCCCACACGCCGCTGCCCCAGTCCAGGGCAGCGAAAGCCGCGTGATTTGTTCCTTCCACTACGCGCACATAAGCCGGGGAGCCAATCCCTCTCAGGTAAACCAGCCCATCCTGATTTGTGGTCCCGCTGCCAAGCCGATTGAAGTCCTTATCGTAGAACGTGAGCGGCACATCGGCTTGCGGCTTTCCGTCTTCAAGACCGGAAACCCAAGCCAATCCCTCCGATGAAGTCGCTTTGAAGGTGATGTTGTCGGTCGCGACGATAAAGAGGTTGCCCTGATAGAAATTCGTGCTGGTAACGAGCGGCGCACCGGTTAGACCGAGGAAGTAATATCCTGGCGGCAGTGCATTCCCCTTTGTGTCTTCGAGTTTGAAGTTAAGGCGGTTGAGTTGATTTTTGGGCACCTGCGAATCCGGCCTCCATTCGCGAATCGGCTGTACCTGAGGGCTGAAGCCAGTCGCGTCCCCTTTGTGTAACAGAGAGCTGAATTCAGAGAACGTCAACGGATAAAGAGAGATCTTGGCCGAATCCAGATTAACCCCCTCGAAGTACACGTCCTGAGGCCCCTGGGCGCGGTACACCAACGGCGTCCACGGCAGAACCAGCCGCGCATAAGCCTGCATGTCCCCGGTCTTGAATGTGAATGAATATTCGCTGTTGAGGGTGTTGCCGTAGACGTCCGCCATGCCCGGCAGGATGCGCACTTCGTAATCGGTGCCGGGTTCCAGGCCGTACGTGTTATATGACCAGTTGTAATCGTTGTAATACCACTGCGGCTCCACTTTGGGTGCCGGTGAGATAATCACCTTGCCCTTCAGGCTATCCAACTTCATCGGCGAGGCAAACTGGATACTAAGTGATGAGTTGTAAGAGCTTGCTTCCGAGTTCGGTTCAGGCGTCACCTTGGCGATCCGCGGCAGCGGCACGGTACTGAATTTGACGATCAGACTCTCTTTGAGCCTGCCTCCATCGCTTGCCTGGGCCGTATCTGCGATCTGCAGCGTGTAGAAGCTCGCGATCTGGTAACGGCCCGGCGGTTGGATCGTCAGGACCGTTAAATCCTTATTCCAGGAGAGATTCGCATGCACGGGCTTTCCCGTTTCGCGGTTGATGATCGTTGTAGCCTTTGCAACGCTGGCAGAGTCCATCGGCTGTAGGAACGTGATAACAAAAGCCTGGTCCAGCAAAACGTTCGGGACGTTATCCAACGGAGGATTCTCCGGGCCACCCTTCAAAGCCACGTTACCTACAGTCGGCGCCCGTGTGGCGAATTGCCAGACGAAGGATTTATCCAAAGCGTTACCGGTGGTGTCCTTCAGCCCCGCTCCCACTCGTACCGTGTAACGACTACCACTTATCAGAGGAGCGTCTGGCTGGAACACATACACCGACGAGTTCACCCATTGTCCCTGTCCCTTGACTTCTGGCGAGAACTCCAGTGGCTGGGGCAGCCCGCTCTGTTCTTCTTTGATATTCAGTGGAACGATGGGGCGGTTGAAGATAACGGTAATAGTGGTCTTTCCATCCATATCTTCCGCATCGCTGGCCGGGAAGACCTGGGCCACGGCCAGTGTTTCCACCGTTGTGAAATCTAGTTCGATGTCCTCCGTTGGTCTCGTCCCGTCGGCTGCTGTGGACTCTGTCGAGAAGACTGCCTTGTAATCGGAGGCTGGTTCCAGTTTGGCGTCCGGAGTGAACTGGAATGTGCGCGCGTCCAGCCAATCGGTTTTGCCGGAGACCGCCTTCTTATCTGGGCCGAGCAGCGTGAATGCCTCCGCGGTTTTCGCCCGATCCATATCGCGATCGAAGGTGATGTTGATCACCGGTGAAAGATCCAGCCGTTGTCCCGCCAGCGGATCTTGCGCCGCGATCTGAGGTCCAACCTGAGCCTGTTGGACTTGCACGGAAAGTGTCTCAGCCGGTGCCAGCGGCTTTGGTATTTTCGATATAGAAAGTGCGATCGCAACGAGGATGACGACGCCCAGCGATCCGATCAGTCCTAACCGTTTGTTCATTGGTGGAGCCCCGCCTTTCCTCTTGATCCATGTGGAATTGCACAAATCAACTCCACGCGTGTGCCTTCCTCGTCTATAGCTGTCAAGCTGGCTTTCTCAAGGTCGTGGAACCCGTAACGCGATTTTCGCCTCGTCCGATGTCAACCCGCCTGCCGCCGCTACTGAATCTTGACCGTAATCGTATAGCTGACCACGCTTCCCGCCAAGGGGACGACAACGATAATGTAGTCTTGCGTGGAGGGTAAAACGAAATGAAACCTCGTTTGGCCTGTCTCCGAGCGGACATAGCGCTGGCCGTCGGTGAAACCGTAGATCGATAGCGAGGCTTTGCTGGAGAGGTTTTCGAGATCGACGCTCATGTTCTGGCCTTTGGCGGCGAAAACCGTGTAGCTGAGGTCGTAGCCGGAAACCGTCTTTCCGCTCACCGTGGCGGAATCCGCCCCTGCAGCGAATTGGATTCTCGACGGGACCGTCACCGTGAGTGAGAAATTCTCGGTGGAGGCGCCGCCATGTATGGTGAGGTAGTAGTTTTCGGTCTGCGGCAAGCTTCCCTGCCAGGAAGTCTGTTGAGCAGCGGCGCTTAGGATAGTCGTGCCGTCTTGCCGTTTTATCGAAAGCGTCACGTCGTTGTTGAGCGAGCCGACATAGACAAACATCGGCTGGCCTTGAAAAGCTTGCAAGACGTAGTTCTGAGACTGGCCTGCCTGGATCGGAGCACTGACCATGCCAACAGTCGCGCCATTGAGGAATGTGAGGCGGGTGGCACCCGGCACTGGCACGGTCGGAGGCATCGAGGAACCTGTAGGTTGCGGCGGTGGCATCGGCGTAGAAGGTTGCGTCGCCGAATTGAGCATGGCAACTCTGGTCGCCAGTTCCGCATTCTGAGCCTGCAGCGCGCCAATGGTGCCCGTCGCAGCCACATTCGGGGTCGGCGTGCCCTCGACGCTGATTTCCAACGTCCCACAGGCCGACAAGAAGAGTAGCAGGACGGATATAGTCACGCGCATAGAACCGGTCATGGACACCTCACTCTGGCCTACTTCGGCGGCAGAACCTGAAGGCTATAACGGACTGGCAATAGATCAGCGATTTCCTGCAGACGCAGGCGCAGGGCGATGCGAGCGCGGGCCAAACGGCTCCGGACAGTCCCCATGGGCACGCCCGCCGCGATCGATGCCTCCTCATAACTTAATCCCTCAATATCCACTAATACAAGCATGGCACGATAGACGGGTGTAAGCGATTGAATGCATTCATGCATGATCTTCTCAAATTCCTGCCGATCCGCTCTCTCTTCCACCCCGGGCGCCGGATCCGCCAGCCAGAAGGCGGCCTCGATTTCGTGCCCGTCGGCGTTGACCAGCAGAAGCGGCACTTCGCGCCGTCGATGCCGGCGCCGGACTGAGTCATAGCAGGTGTTGATTACCACCCGCGCCAGCCAGGTTCGCAGGCGGCCACCCCGGAACCCATTGATTTTGCTGAAGGCCGAGATCCACGCCACCTGTGCGGCATCCGCCGCGCTATCTTCATCGCCTAGCATGCGCAGTGCAATACGAAATAGCAAATCCTGATATCGATCGATCAGGAGATTGAATGCCGCCAGGTCGCCGCGCTGGGCAGATTGAATCAGGATTTGTTCGTCCAAGTCGCAAGACATTCTTCACGGTAACGTGACCACAGTGCAGGCGACGCCGCGCCTGTGCACCAAGCGTATATCCCAGATTGCCGCAGATTGTCCTTCGAGAGGTTCCAGGCCGGTCAAGTCAGTCGAGAATTCACCGTGTTCATCTGCGCCCTTGGCAAAACCCCAAGCCTCGCCCCGCCTTCCACCGACCCCGCTGATCGCAGTGCTGTAAAACACAAACGGGATTTCTCCTGGCTGTGATCCGGAAGCGTGCCGTACGATCTTAGTGCCGCTCAGGCGCTGAACTGCAAGTGTTACGCCCGCGGCGGCCAGGCAATCCGGCGTCGCAGAGGGCGTCACCGGAGGCAGTACTTGGACTGTCACTTCAACGGTCCCAGGCGGCGCCGCATATACGGGCGGCAGACCACGCGTCTGGCAAGCTGCGCAGACAACAAAGAGCATCCAAACAAGCCCTCTTTTCATCGCGTAGTTACGTTCTCCCGTGATGCCCGATCGTCACGGTAGCCCGGATGGGCCACGAGCCTCAATCTTCGTTGAGGAGCGGATTTGCGAAAACGACTAACCATCGGTCAACTCCTGGGGCGTCACGCGCCGGAGAGTGTTCCCGCTGGCATCCAGTAATCGAGCTTCGAGCAATTCGCCACGGCGCGGCCCGAGCGACATGAGATTTCCCACAGGGATTTCTGCTTTGGCCATCACACGGCCGGAATTCGGATCATTGAACACCGCTTCTATGCTGGCAGCATCCCGCAAGAACACTTCGCCAAACAGCACCGGTCTCCCGTCCGACCAGTCCAGATTCGCCAAGCTACCTGCGGTGATGGGGATTTGCCTGTCATCTGCAACTTCTCTGTATGCCAGCCGAACACTGTTTTCCCCACGGTCACGTAACCTACCATGTGAACGGGCGCGTGTTTGGATCAGTTGCCCGAAACAAAAGCAACCGTTCGTCGTAACTGCCTGGCGCATTGGAGCTGGACACGACGTTGATCGCGTTGAATTTCTGAGGTGCGTTCTGCGGGACGCGAGCAACATGTTGTCGGACGGAGTCATCGGGTCTCGGCGCGGAATCCCGATAGGGCTGGTAGAAAGCGATTGACCCGAATACCGACACCAATCCCAGGAGTGTGAATGCGAATTCCTTCATTTCTCACGCGCCTCGCCGTTGGAGAGCCTTGCCTGTCCGACACTTTATACCTCGCCGTTGTTACGGCGATGTAGCAAGGATGTCACAATTTCGTAACCACCCTATTCCTTCGAAATTGGAAGCCGAAGGGTAAACACCGTGCCCCGGGGTTCCTCCTGATGGCTGCGCACGGCGATCTGCCCGCCGTGCAGCTCCACAATGCGGTGTGCCAACGCTAGCCCCAGTCCACTGCCATCCACCCCACGCGCGTTCGTCCCCCGATAAAGTTCTTCAAAAACACTCTCAAGTTCGTCGCGCGCAATCCCGGGCCCGGTGTCGGCGACCTCGATGATGATAGCCCTTCCATCCTCCAGCGCGCGGACCTCCACAGAATCTTCTGCAGATGTGAACTTCAAAGCATTTTCGATGAGATTGTACACAGCCAACCCCAACAGATCGCGGTCACCCGTCACCGCAGGCAGATGCCACGGCACGCGGGTGGTCATCAAGCTGATCTGGCGCTCACCGTACACGGGTTGTGAGTGGGCAGCCTCGATCATTTCCTCAAGCAGCTGCGGGACATCCACGGGGAGCCTTTCCAGCGGTCGCTCTGCCAGGTCAGAGAGCTTGCGCAAGTCCGCCAGCAAGCAGGCCAGGCGCTCGACCGCACGATCTGCGTTCCGGGCCGCGCGCTCACGCTCCTCGAGCGAGCCGCTTTCACGCAGGTTGGCCAGCGCGGCCTGCAAGCCCGTCAACGGGTTCTTGATCTCGTGATCGAGGCGGCGCAGGAACCGATGGCGACTCCGCTCGGCCTCCTGCAACGAGCCTTCCAGCCTTTTCCACGCGTGCTGGTCGCGAATTGAGACGCCGGAATAGACTGCGGCGGACAACACGGTGAGCAATATACCGGCGACGAAAGCCACCATTCCAAGGTCGACCTTGAGCACAAGCACAGGCACAGGGCGTGAAAATGTCTGCATAAGAATCGAGGCCAGCCCGCCCAGTAGCAAGGGCAGCGCGATGATCAGCAAGATTAGCCAGGCCCTCTTGATCATGGGGAATTCCATTTAGCCTTCGCCGCGCACCGGAGCGACGAACCGATAGCCTTCGCCTGATACGGTCTCAATGTAACGCGGTTCAGCTGGATCATCGCCCAGCGCACGGCGCAACTCGGCCATGCGCGTGTCCACCGTGCGCGTGCCTGCTGGATATTCCCAGCCCCAAACGGCATCCAACAGGCGTTCGCGGGACACGACTTCGTCCGGGTGCGTCATCAAGTATTCAAGCACAGAGAGCGCTTTGGGAGTCAGCTCCAGCGTCTCCCCTGCCAGGGATGCGCGCCTCAGCGCGTCGATCGAGCCGCAGCTCCCCGGCCTCCAGCAGCCAGGCAACCGAGAGCGAGCGCTCACCAGGCCGGCTGCGGCGCAACACAGCCCGAATGCGGGCCAGCAATTCGTGGGGATCGAACGGTTTGTTGAGATAATCGTCCGCGCCCTCTTCCAGCGCAAGCGCCCGCTCCGCCAACTCCCCGACCTGCGTGAGCAAGATTGTTGGCATCCAGTTGTTTTCCTGGCGCAGGCGGCGCAGGACCTCACGTCCATCCAGGCGCGGCATGAGCACGTCCAGAACCACCAGGTTGGGACGATGGGAACGAATCTTGTCCAGCGCCGCCGCGCCGTCTGACGCCAACAGTACCTGGAAGCCTGCGCGCTCTAGGAATGGAGCAAGGCTGTCAACGATTGTGGTGTCGTCGTCCGCCAGCAACAGGGTCATTCGGTCGTGGGACATCGCAAAGAAACTCCGAAAGCGAGCTCAATAGAGCAAATCGGAATAGCTAGGATAACACACGTTGCTTGCCTATGAACCTGAGGGTCTTTTCGCGGGTACCCATGGCATTTCCCTAGGGCGTGCCTTCCATCGGCAAATGCCATCCATCAGCGGCCCGTCAATTGCCAGAGACCGAAAAATGCAAATCCCATGGCCCGGAACCCAACCGGCCACTCCGTTGATCTCGACCCGATAACGTCCGGGCAGCAACTCGCGCCGGTCAGCACCAGAATGACGCGCACGACGATGAAGATGATCAGCAGGAGTTGTGTCCCGATCGTCTGCATCGGAGGCCTTCTTTCATCACGTCGTGCAAATTAGGCACGATATCCTACGGCATGAACAGCCCTTCGAGATCGCCGTGCTGAGTAGGCAGCAAATAGGCCTGGCACGTTCCGGGCTGCAACAAGACAATCTTTCGTTCGTCGGAGGGCGAATTCAGCAGGCTCATGCCCAGCCATGTGCTGTCCTTGCTCCAGACCATGCTTGAAATTGCATATGCCGTCATCACGGCATGCTGGTCCGAGCCGTCCGGTCGGACCAGATACAGGGTGCCGTTATCGCTGCCGCGGTAGACAATCCATTCGCCATTCGGCGCGATAGTGGCAAAGGGAGCCTTGCGCGAGGAGTCTTGCAATGTGAATAGGGGTTTGATTTCACCCGAGGCCACATCCAGCGAATTCAAGATGAAACCATCGGCACCGAGCAGGGTGAAGTACAACTTTGTTCCATCTGGCGACCAGCCGACCACGGCATAATTATCTGGCTGCGTTAGTGCACGCGGGTTGGAGCCATCCGCGCCGACCACGACGACGGTCAGACTATCAATGTACGCGATCCGGCTGCCATCCGGCGACCAGACGGGGTTGTAGGCATTCGCCCCGCCGAGGGAGACCTGCGCACCGGATGTCAAATCGATCACGTGCAGGGCGCCGTCCGTGCCCGAGTAGACCATGCGTCCCCCGTCGGGCGAAAGCGCCGCCCAATTTCCCTCAGGCACGATCACCTGTGGCTGGCTGCCGTCTAGATTGGCCAGAACAAGGCCCCAGGTCTGTTGATTCTCGATTTGACGATACAGGAGGATCCTGCCCCGCAGATCAGCGGGCGGTGCAGCTAACCCGTCGACATTGTCGCCAGTGCTGCAGGCCACCAGCGAAGGGTTTTCCGGCGCGGAGGCGGTCGCGGGGACCGGCGTTGTTTCCGGCTGCCACTGCATCTTCCAAGTCTGGGTCTTGCCATAGATGGTCAGATCGGAGAGAACTACCTTGAGCTTTCCCACGGGGAGCTGGGCAAACGCAATACTCTGGGCTAGGTGACCATCAGCCCCGCCCCCTCCGCCGCCGACCGCCTCAAGACCGGGCATTGCAGCGCTGAGGCCGCTCACATCGGGATCGGCCTCGAACTCAAAGCTATAGCCCCCAGGATAGCCATTGCCCCCACCGCCGAACTGCGGCCCTCCGCCGCCACCACCAAATTGCGGCCCACCACCGCCATTGCCCCCTGTCACCGTAATGGAGACCAATCGCACCGTGTGCCCCGCCATATCAAAATCCTTGTTAAAGATCCACTGTTGGCCCGGCTGGGGATCATCGCCCGCGTCGAATACGAATTCAGCCGCTGCATCGGGAACAGTGTGGATCGTTCTGCCGGTGAAGCTGAGCGTGATCGGATACGCCAATCCGGCGCCATTGAATTGAACGCTCCAATCGTAGGCGGGCAATCCCTGAATGGTTGGCATGGATGCCACGATCTTCTGGCCTTTGGCGTCTGTCAGGTCTGGATAGGCCGGTTCAATCCAACCCTCCGGGACCGTCGAATCCCATCTACCCATCAGGATATAGTCGTTGCCGATTTGGAGAGCCCTTTCAAGATGGACCGGCGCCGGCTCGGCCGTGGCCTCGGACGGGACGGTCGGCGTGGAAACGTCGATCACGGGAACAATGGTCATATCCGGCGGCGCGGGCACAAAGCGGATCGGAACTTCCCAATTTGCCGGAAGCGCGCCAGCTACGGTACCGCCGATGCAAGCAATTTGCAGGGTGGCCGCAGACACGCTGGTGGGGACTGGCCCGTATTCCAAGTTGCTACGAAACGAGCTCCAGTTGCCTCCATTCAGATAGCCGCCCTCCAGGAGGGTCCCGTCGGAAAGCCTTAGATCGACCTGGCCCGGGCAACCTCCATCCCCTTCATTCTTGGGGTAGGCAGCCATGGGGACGCCCTCGGTCTTGACAATCACAGCGGTCTTGTCCCCACTTAGAATGGCCTGTTCGACGATCATCGTGATGCCGTCGCGCGTGACTGTCACAGGCTCGGCCAGCACGCGCAATGGGATACTCTGATCGATCAGACCCACCCCCGGAATATAGCCTGTGAGTTTGCCGATCGCGTATGCGGCGCCGGTGAGCAGCAGAAGGAGGAGAATGGTCAGAAAGATTGCCAGAGCTGGGCGGGCGCGTAAAGTCTGAATGAAAGATCTCCTTTAATTCAACCGCGCCACAACACGCGGGATTAGGTTGACGTCATCGGGGATATACAGCCCGGCTGCGGAATCTAGGGTCTGACGGTAAGTCCTATTCATGGCATGCACCTCTCTGTCCCAGAAGCTGGCGTAATCGTTCACGGGCGGCGTTCAACAACCACTTTATGGTGCCGGGGGCGGAACTCAAGGCTTGTGCCATTTCCTTTTCGTTCATCTCGAGATAGTAGAGTTGAACGATCACGGCTCTTTGGCGCGGCGGAAGTTTGGAGAGAGCAGTCAGGAGCTCCTGTTGCATCTGGGCAAACTCCACCTGGGATTCCACCGAGTTCCGCGTGCTCCAGCAGGATTTCAACTCTGCCTGTGTCGTCGTCCAGGGAGGCGAACCTGAAGTCCCCGCGAACGGCGTTCAACGCGGCGTGCACAACGCTGCGCATAAGGTAAGGCTCGAAGGGGCGGGAGTCATCAAACTGGCGAATTCGATCATAGATTCGGATAAATGTCTCTTGCACGACATCTTGTGCCAGCGCCAGATCCTGCGTGATCAGGAACGCTGCACGCGCCGCCTGCACCTGATACCGCCCCATGAGCAACTCCAGCCCGCTAACATCGCCCCGCTTCAGCCGGAGGATGGCTTCTCTGTCATCCATGCATCTCTCCCTGCAGCAATTGGATGTACGCACTCTACATACACAATCGTATACCAAAAGGTTGGGGGATCCTGCATTGGGAAATGTCAGTTTCCGAATTGGGCGCCAATGAAACAGCAACCTCCCTGTAGGGTGAACTTCCGGCGCAATGTACGGAGCTAGAGGAAAATGGATTCTGGGAGATTCGCTCTACACTGAATGGGTCTCGATTGGGAAAAAGGTAAGCAATTGCCCGGAAAAGCACGTCATTGTGCTTGATGCAGGGTTGCTACAGGAAAGAGAGCCTCCAGGCGCCGGAGGCACTCGTTGCGCCCAAATGTGGGTCGGCTCGAAGTTGAAATTGCCGTGTTTGGGTAACCGACTAGGGACGGCGAAGTCCTCGTAGAGGGAACCCCGAACCCACTGATTAAAGTCCCCTAGCTCCGTGTCCATGCAGTATATGTGGGCGCCTGCCGTTTATAACCTTGTGGATTTGGGGGTCAAAGAGGCACATTTTGTCTACAGTTTCCACTCTTTCTGCCGTGATTGCTGTAAGGTGTTAGCATTTAGCACCCCTCGCAGGAGGGCGGCCGGATGTGTTCGGGAGTAGACTTTCCGTCGGTTAGAGAACGGAAACGTCGAACTCCGGGTGTGTGACGTGTGGGCCAGCCGACTACAGCAATGAGAAGCCTCTGGCAAGCTCGCTAAGGTGTTTGGTTGCCCGTTCGAATCCGCTAACCTGGGAGGCTCGTTTGAGCCAGCCCGAGTCCGTGTGTGATGTCCCGCCCATAAATCAACGCACCCGGCCTGTTTCTTTCTCATGGAGGTGTTGATATGGTTGAGGGTCCCACTCGGTTCATCGGATTGGATATCCACAAGGAGTACTTTGTCGCCATTGGGGTCAATGCGCAGCGCGACGTTGTCTTCGGTCCACTCAGGGCCTCGAATTATCAATTGGAGGAGTGGATTTTGCGGCATCTCACCCCGGAAGACTTCGCTCGTCTTGGAGATGACCACCAATGCTTATCATTTCTATGATAGCCTACTCCCTCACGTTCACTCGGTCTTGGTGGTTCATCCCCCAAATGTTGCGCTGGTCACAAATGTTCCGGTGAAGACCGATAAGAAGGCTGCCTTAGCGCTCGCTCAACTGCTTGCGGCCGGGATGCTTACGGGGGTGTGGATCCCGCCACACAAAGTGCGCAACCTGCGTGCACTCATTGCCCAGCGCGAGAAGATGATCCAGCTCTCCACCTTGGCAAAGAACCGCCTGAATTCAATACTCCATCGCAATCACCTGCTCCTGCCGGAGAAGCCCTTTGCTCCTGAACAGCGCATCTGGTGGGAGAGCTTGCCCCTTTCTGACACTGAGGTATTTCTCCTGTGCTCCGACCTGGATACGTTGGAATTCGCTCAGAAACAAATCGAGCAACTAGAAGCCTGTTTGAAGCAGGCCAGCGCACAGGATGAACGCATGTCCCAGCTCGTGCAACTGCCTGGTGTGGGTTGGCTCACAGCCATCACCATCCTGTCTGCGATCGGTGAGATAACTCGCTTCCCCACTGCCAAACGCCTGGTCGGGTATGCTGGACTAGGTGCCCGCGTGCACGACAGTGGCCTAACCCATACCTCGGGTCGCATTACCAAAGCTGGCCGTAGAGATCTGCGCCGCGCCATGGTAAACGCAGCCAATCGTGCCGTGCAGCATCATGTCCATTGGAAAAGCGAACTAGAGCGGCTCCAACCCCACCTTGGGCGTTCCAAAGCCGTCGTTGCCATCGCACGCAAACTACTGGTCGCCATCTGGCATGTGCTCACCGAGAATATCGCCGACCGTTTTGCCGACCCTTCCGCTGTGGCACGTTCCTTCTACGATCATGCTTATTCGATTGGACGGAAAAATCTGCCCGAAGGCCAATCCGTTCTGACCTTTATCCGCACGCAAATGGATCAGCTGGGCATCGGAAAAGACTTGCAGGAATTCCCCTGGGGCGGCAGGCTGCGCAAGCTGCCTCCTTCGAAGATGTTCGCACAAACAGAGTGAGCGGCGTCCCAAGCAGGTCGGCGCTCCTGTCACCAGGATTTATTTCCGGCGCCCCGGGATCAAGACCTTAACCCGGTTTTGGAAACGGGATCACCGCTCGATCCCATTATATAACTGAGACCACCAGAACGTTTCATCGATTGATGAAATGGCATCTTTGGTATTATCGCTTACTACCCTCTTGCTTCCCCTTGACACGGTTGTTAGTCCGTGTGCTCACCGAGAATATCGCCGACCGTTTTGCCGACCCTTCCGCTGTGGCACGTTCCTTCTACGATCATGCTTATTCGATTGGACGGAAAAATCTGCCCGAAGGCCAATCCGTTCTGACCTTTATCCGCACGCAAATGGATCAGCTGGGCATCGGAAAAGACTTGCAGGAATTCCCCTGGGGCGGCAGGCTGCGCAAGCTGCCTCCTTCGAAGATGTTCGCACAAACAGAGTGAGCGGCGTCCCAAGCAGGTCGGCGCTCCTGTCACCAGGATTTATTTCCGGCGCCCCGGGATCAAGACCTTAACCCGGTTTTGGAAACGGGATCACCGCTCGATCCCATTATATAACTGAGACCACCAGAACGTTTCATCGATTGATGAAATGGCATCTTTGGTATTATCGCTTACTACCCTCTTGCTTCCCCTTGACACGGTTGTTAGTCCGTAGCTGTAGTGCGGTGCATAAGGCGTTGCCAAGGAAGAACAAACAGAAATGGTGATGAATTTATTCTCGCGATCTTGCGCGACTACAACGGATTGAAATAGATTGGGTTCGTATTGCACGTATTATTGCACCCGCTCCTGCCTATTTCGAGATTCGGACCAAATCGCCATTAATGTAGGTAATGTAGTGAAATCCCTTTCGAAAAATGTTCATTGGGGTTTGAGAGCTCGGACTTGTACTTTCGGAAGACATTTATTCAAAACTGCAACTTGGATAAATCCTGCCCCAATGTTTTGCGTGTTGGTTGTTCCACATGCCACACCCCAACGCACAATCTCGTCCAATGACAAGCCTCGAAGAATGGCCATAGCTATCCCGGCTGACATTGCATCACCACATCCTACTGTGTTATGCACTTTATGTACGGCCAACACGCCTTGCCATGTCTGGTTTCCATCGGTCGCAAGCAATCCTTTTTCCTCGTTACTCACCGCGGCGAATCTTGCTCCAGCGCGGATGATTTCTCTGAGTGCGTCGACCTGTTGATGTGGGCTGATTAGTTCCTTATTCACGAGTGCTGATAGCTCGCCTCTATTGATCTTTACAAAGTAAGGTTTTGCTTTAATCCCATTGACCAAGGAAGCCCCGGAACTATCCAGCAAACATCGGACATTTTTCTCGGCAGCTATTTCTATCATTCTTTGATGGACAGCTCTCAGATAAAGCCCCTCTCCAGCCCCGCACAGCAAACACAGATCAGACTTATCAATTTTGGCTGCAAAATGATCTATTAATTTACTTACCTCGACCTTGCTGACGCTTTGCCTCGGCTCATAGATTGGATAATGCTCCCCGCTCCTGAAATCATAAATGACAGTCGTAACACACGTTGGCTGTCTGCATTCGATGAAAGAAGGCGTTATTCCTTCTTCCCTTAGATATTTTTCCGAGTATTCACCTGTCCCTCCACCCTGGAAACCTGTCACAGTAACCGAAACTCCCAACCGATGAAGTACCCTTGCAGCGTTAATTCCCTTTCCACTGCTGTAAACTCTTAAGACCTTGCAAGCTACCGACCGATTCGGTAATAATTGCGCAACTTCTATAAATCGATCGACCGCAGGATGCAACGTGACAGTCAGTACATTCATTTTCCCGTGTACGGGATCAACTGGATCTTTGGTAAGAAGGCCTCAACATCTTCCTTGTGACAATCCGCAGTTGCAGGCGTAAGGCAGACCGCGGCTGCGGCCGCGAAACCCAGCCGCAAACCGTCCTCGATCGATCTCCCTTCAGAGATAGCGGCGGCTAAACCCGCAAGTACCCCATCACCGGCTCCTGCCGTACTGACCACTTTAATCTTGACCGGTGGAATCTGGTACGACCGATCCGGCAACACGGCCAACGCACCAAGTTCCCCGAGTGTGATGATAAATGAAGTTCCATATTTTTCTTGCAGTAGTCGCGCCTGGGTGAAGGCTGAGCCAATGTTTGTTACTTTAACACCCGAGAGTTCAGCGATTTCGTCAAAGTTGGGCTTGACAAAATCTGGTCTTCCATCCATTCCTGCTCTTAGACTTGGCCCACTGGCATCAAAGATCACCGGGATATACGATGACTTTGCGATCTTCACAAGCTCCGTATAGATGGATGCGTCCAAACCAATCGGGACGCTGCCGCCAATCACGATGCACGCGGCCTTCTTCAGTGCTTTCTGGAACTTGCGCTTGAATGTTTGAATGTTGCGGGCCGATATTTCCAAGCCTCCGCTGATCAGTGTCGACTGTCCAAGCCCGTGATCACTGACAATCACGACATTTGTCCTGGATTCTCCTTTGGTCCAGACGAAATCGGTCTTACTTCCACGCTCACGCAACATTCGATCAATTTGCCGGCCAACATCACTTGCAGCAAAACCCATTGCCGTATTTTGGTACCCTAATTCCCCCAGAATCCAGGAAGCATCCGTTGCCTTGCCTCCCATTCCAACGACGGAACAGGAGGAACGGATGGTCTTGCTCCAAACAAAATCTTCAATAAAGTATGTTCTATCGATCGCGGTATTGAGCGCAACGGTGACGATCATCGGGGTGCTACTCGTCGCTCTCACCCCGGGTTGCTTTGACGGCCTCGATCAATGCCTGTCGGTGATCTTCCAACTGATCCCTTCCCTCAAGCAGCAATTTGCTCATAAGAATACAATAGGCATTGTTCTCGATACGATCGATCGCATCGAGGGTTGCATATAAGCTTTTTCCAACCGCGAACACTCCATGCCATGGGGACAGGACAAGCGCAGCTGCGCCCGAGATCAAATTCTCTTGGCCTATCAACCCCTTCAGGACATTCTCTGCTAAATCTTCGCTGCGTATACCGCCATTAGCGTATTCGACTAATTTGATCTCTCCATATTTCAGTACGCCTTCCATTACTGGTTGAATGGGCTGTTCAGCCGCGCAGAAAACAAGCGTATTGCGTGGGTGAGCATGGATTACTGCCCGGCCGCCGGGGTAGAAACGATGCAGTAGTTTCATATGTGTGGGCGTTTCACGCGAGATCTCGCCGTTTCCTTCCAGCTTATTCCCGTTGAGATCAAGAACGAGTACCTCCTCCGGCTCGAAGCCGCCAAAACTTATTCGTCCCAGCCAGGGTCGGGGACATGACAATTTTATCCTCTAGGCGCATACTGATATTCCCGCCAGCCAGGTCGGTCAGATTCCTTTGGAGCATGATCGCTCCGACGCGGGCAACGAGTTCTCGAGCCTCAAATAGCTGAGTATTTTTCATTTACTCACCTTCCTTATGAGGGTCCTCGCCAGCTCGACCGCTCCAGCTGCATTTGATGAAAAGCCATCTGCTCCAATTTGGTCCGCAAAACTTTCTGTGACTGGCGCTCCACCGATCATAATCTTCACTTTGGCACGCAAATTCAATTCCTTCAATGTTTCTATGTTTGTCCGCATTTTAGGCATTGTCGTCGTCAACAGGGCCGACATGGCGAGGATCTGGGCACCTGCCTCCACTGCCCCGACGTACTTTTCAGGCGCCACATCTACCCCCAGATCCATGATTTTGAATCCTGCTCCCTCGAGCATCATTGCGACAAGGTTCTTGCCAATGTCATGCACATCGCCTTCTACTGTCCCAATTGCGACTATACCTAGCGGTTCTACCTTACTATTCGCAAGGTGTGGTTTCAGGACGTCGAGGCCTGAATGCATTGCCTGAGCCGCCACAAGCATTTCCGGAATGAAGTACTCTCCATTCTCGTAAAGCCTCCCCACCTCATCCATAGCCGGAATCATTGCTTCATAGAGAATTCTATCAGCAGCAACCCCCGCTTCTAGGATCTCTCTAACCCCGGCCCTTACCCCCGCCGCTTTCCCACACAAAATGTCTTCATAAACCTTCTTGAAAGACCCATCCATCTTCCACGACTCCATGAAAGGACGAATTCATTCCGCATTGATCGTCTTACCCTTCGCGGAAATCTCCAGATACCTACCATAAGCATCTTCCCAAGCGTCAGTCTTGCACGCCTCAAACATCGACGTTTCAAAGGAAGACCGCACGATCTCCCTTGCATCGGATAAACAATCAAATTCCTTTAGCGCGAGCAATTGCATCATGACATTTCCCACCGATGTGGCTTCGGCAGGACCAGCTTTGACGGGTAAACCGATTGCTTCGGCAGTAAGCTTGTTCAGCAGCCAGTTTCTGGAACCTCCGCCGATCACGCTGACGGTTTTCAGAGTTTTTCCTATGACTTCTTGCAATCGATCAAAGGTAAGGCGATATTTGACGGCCAGACTTTCCAAAATTGCACGCACAATAGCTCCGTCATTCCCCGGTTCCTTTTGCCCAGTTCGAATGCAATACTCTTTGATTCTCTGGGGAAAGTCCCCGGGGGGCAAGAATATAAGATCATCGGTGTCAATCACTGGCCCAAAGGGGTTCGCCTCACTTGCCATGATGATGAGATCTTCGTGTGAATAGGTTTTCCCGCGCTCGGCCCATATTCGCGCACATTCCTGTAGCAACCATAATGCCTGAATGTTCTTCCAGACGAGCCATGTGTTGCAGACTCCTCCATAACAGCTGAAATTGTTCTTCAAACCGTTTACGTTTATGACCGGTGATAGCTCCTCGTAGCCTAGGAGAGACCATGTCCCGGAGCTCAGGAACGCGTAATCCCTGTCGCTCGATGGCACCGCACAGACTGCAGAAGCAGTGTCATGAGTGGCGACTGCTGCAACGGGAATGGGCTTCATCTCCAATTCTTCACATAACCATGCGGCGAGATCCCCAACGATCGTGCCCGGCTGAACAATAGTCGGAAGGATCGATCGTGGAATCCCGATCGCACTCAGGACGCGATCATTCCAGGCATTAGCAAGAGGATCGTAGAACTGCGTGGTGGTCGCGTTGGTGAATTCACAGACCTTCTCCCGGTCAGATAGTAATTGAACAAGTCTGGCACCATCAAAAAGGTACCAACCTTGTCGAAGGCTTTAGGATCCTCCTCCAGCATGGAAAGAAGCTGAAAGATGGTATTCAGCTGCATGAACTGCACACCCGTGCGTTCATACAGCTCTTCCCTTGGCATTTTTTTGAAAGCCTTCTCCATCATCCCATTGGTCCAGCGCGTCCCGATAGCAATGAGGATCCTCTAGTAGATGACCCCGCGTGTCCAACAACGCACAATCCGTTCCCCAAGTGTCTACCCCGATGGAAGCGATTTGACCGTCTGTCAATCTATAAGCCAGCCGCAGCCCCTTCTTAACCTCTTCGAAGAGGTGTAGAAAATCCCAGTAAATATGATCTCCCAATGGAATAGGATTGTTTTGAAACCGATAGACTTCGGAAATCGAGATCGTTCTTCCGCTAAACTCGCCCAAAATGACCTTTCCCCCTGACGCTCCCAGGTCAATAGCTACACACTTGACTGTCTTGTCCATGCCGTCTCACCAATGCCGTTTACAGAAGGTTTCATTTTTGGAAAATCGCCTCACGCAAGAGTCGCATGGATTTCGCAGGATTGCCCTCCGCAATCATATCCTCGATCTGCTTATCGCCAATCCGTATGAGGGCGTTCCTCAGGGCTTTGGTCCATTCGATGCTTTCTTGAATGGCCTGCAACGAATCCATTCGCGCGGGCCAAATGTCCAGAGTATAGAAACCATCGAAGCCGATCTTGTCGACCCAATAAAGCCACTCGATGGTGTCCAGAAGATGGACGGATCCCACGTTCATGTCCCAGTCCCAATCGCGCCGCGCGTCGTTTATGTGAACTCCGAATAGACGACTTCCGAATAGTTTTGTCAAAGCAAAGGACTCGGCAACATTCTCATAGGCCAAAATTGCATGGCCTGTGTCCAAGAAAACACCCACATTCTGGCGCTCTGTTGCTTGGGCCAACAGAATGCTTTTGCAGACGGTGGCAACGTAACAATGCACGCGGGGCTCTTTGAGTTTATATTCGACCCCTAGTCTTACTTTCGGATTGTAGTCGGCCATCTCCCTGAGCAGCCCGATCATTGTCTCCCACGCCTTTAGATAGTCTGACTCAAAGGGATAGTCAAAGCCGTCCTGGCCGGGCCAGATAGTAACAAGGTCACTGCCTAACGCCACCGTGACATCAATAACCTCGCGGATTTCGTCCTTGGTTTGATTCAAAGATCGCGGGATCTTTGGAGGCAATGGCGCCATGGGCGAATTTCCTTACACCAAAGATGTTCGGCAGAACCGCACAGCATTTCATGTTGTACTTATCGAGGTATTCCTTGATCTCATTTACATTGTCTTTTTTCAAATCCCATCGATACACGAAGTCAATGGCTGAAAGACCAGCCTCCGCAGCCAAGGCAAACAGTTCGGCAAGCGGCCGGTCTTCCTTGTAGCCTGATACAAAACGATCGCCCGGGTTTCCAAAGGCAGCCAGCGCAGCAGAAAACTTAACTTGCTTTTTCATCTCATCATCTCCTCGAACGTGTTGAAAAGACGCTATTCCTTTCGATTCAACTCTTCCATGTCCAGCGGATAGTTGCCGTATCTACGTATGGCATCTACCATTGTCTTATACAGATCTGGATTTACGCCTGAGTGAATAGAATTGCTGGAAGAACACACATAGCCGCCTCCGGGCCCTGCAACACGTATACATTCCGTTACTGAATTCGCGACTTGTTGAGGGGTTCCGCTCACCAGCAGGTTGGCACAATCGACATTTCCCTTAATTGCCACCTTGTCCCCGTATTTTTCCTTCATCACTCTTAAGCTCATACCGCCTAAGGGGTCCACTGGGTCAATCCCATCGATGCCTGCCGAAATCAAAGAATCCATGACGGACATGAGATTTCCATCACTGTGCTTCCAATAATATAAACCCAAGCCATGGAAGGCTTCGCTCAATCTTCGAAAGTAAGGCTGGAAAATCTCCTCCCACATTTTCAGGGAGATCAATGTAGACCGATTGTCCGCGATGTCGTCGCCAGTCAAAACGAATTCGGCACCAAGCTTCGCGGCCTGCTCGACCATCATAATATTGTCGATTAATCCCTTTTTCCACGATAGCTGTAATGATCTCAGGTCCTGAAATGCACGCCGTCATCAGGGCCATATAACCTAACAAGTCTCTTGGAAGCGACCATACATCCCGAACTTGAATGAAGATCGCGCGCTTTCCCTTGAATCGCCTGACCAGTTCTTGAAATGTACTCAATCGATCACAATCAAAGGGATCAGGCGGATTCCAATTCCCTACATCGGAGAGGTTCTTTATGGGGGCCAATTTTTCCACGGCCACCGTTGCTTGCATTAATCCTTTAGTACGAGTAATGCCCCATTCATCAATAAACAGATTGTCGCCGACCTTCTTGGTCTTATAGTCGACCTTTGCTACTACAGCATCAAGATCCATCAATTCGATCAGATCCCCATAGTTTCCCCTCTCGTTATCGACTCCACAATGGCGTCGTCAATTAGGAATTCGAAATGAGGTACCCGGTCTGGTTCTTTTCGTTGTATGACAGCCAGCACCCTTTCGAGAGATGTGAGCTTTGCCATATTTCCTTGTGCAGTGGTAATCTTTATGGCTCTACCGCGATTTCTTCCGTCGCTGTTATGCGAATATCAGTAGCCTTCAGCCATTTTCTACGTAAGTTCGGAATGATGCGAACTTTGAAGGCGTCCAGAAATACGGCTAACAGGAGGATGAGACCGCTTGCAGTCTGCACCCAGAAGGTAGGGACGCCAGTGAGGGTAAGAGCGCTATCGATGGAGGACAACAACAGCACACCCCCCAAGGCTCCGACCAAGTTCCCACGCCCACCCCACATGCTGACGCCACCGACAACCGAGGCCGCTATCACTGAAAAGACCATTCCCTGTCCCAGCGAGGTCGGAACGGAGTTCAGCCGAGCCGCAAGAACGATTCCGCCAAGTGCCGCCAAGGTGCTGCTTGTCACATAAGCTCGGATGATGACTCGGCTTGTGTTAATTCCCGCCGCATAGGCCGCGTCCGCGTTTCCCCTACCGCATAAACCTGTCGACCGAACACTCTCCGCGAAAGGATGATGTGGAAAACGATAAAAACCACAAGCGCAATTATTACGGGCACCGAAATCAAACCATTGCTTGTATGTGCGGCGAATAATAGAAAGATCGGGGAAAAAGCATAGCGGGTTGTACCGCTGGAGATGACCAAAGACAATCCGCGCAACGTCGTTAGCATAGCTAGTGTCAAGATGAGGTCATTGATCTTAAATCTCAAAATCATGAATGCATTGAACAGCCCGATCAACGCTCCGACAGCGAGCATCGCTATTATCGCAACATACGCCGGCCATTGATAGTCCCCCATCAAAATGGCGCCCAACATTGCAGTGAAGCCCACGACGAACTCAACGGAAAGGTCGACTTTGCCCAACAGGAGGCAGTGGACCTCACCGACGACAACGATGCCTAGTACCGCGGAGTGGAGCAGCACATTAGTTATGTTCAGCTGGCTGAGGAACCTGGGAGTGATTAGGCCGACCACAAGGAAGAAGATGATTAGAATTCCCCAGATTAGCTGCTCGTTGAACAGGGTAAGTATTCTCTCTTTCCGTTCATCGCTCAGGCTCAACCAACGCCATCCTGCTTTCACAGTCCTGTTGGCCATTGTATCTCCTCACCGATGCCTTCGCTGGCTATCAAGATATTGTTCCTTGTGACTGCTTCCCGTGGGAACTCCTTGACCAACCTCCCTTGATGCATCACCAAGACTCGATCAGACAGGTTCAGGAGTTCGTCGAGGTCAGTTGAGAGAAGCAGGATAGATAATCCTTGACTGGTCAGTTTGTTCATCAGTCGATGGATCTCGACCTTGGCCTCGACGTCTATTCCCGCGGTCGGATCCATCATCACCAAAATCGACGGTTCCGTGTTTAGGAGCCGAGAAACGACCACCTTTTGTTGATTTCCACCACTCAGGAATCGGACCTCTTGGGCCAACGATGGTGTGGCAATCCCTATCAACCTGACGTAATCACCGCGATCTCTTCCTTCTTCTTGTCACTTACGAAGCCATACCTACTAGTCAACTTACCCAGATTCGAGAGATTGATGTTGGCGTCGACCGGCAATGCAACAACAACCCCCAGAGCGCGCCGATCATCCGGCAGTAGCGCAATTCCGTTTTTCAGAGCTTGCTCCGGCGACGCGATCGTAATCCTTCTATTATCAAAAATGATCGTTCCAGAATCGAGAGGAAAAAGGCCGAAGAGCGATTTGGCAAGTTCAAGCGATCCACAGCCCATTAAACCGGTCAGACCCACAATCTCTCCCTTGCGGATCGCAAAAGAGACGTCGGAAAACGCACCATAACTGCTCAAGTTCTTCAGTTGCAAGACGACATCCTGCTTCCGGTATTCTCTGCCAACCGCACTCTCAACCGCTTTGCCGATCATATATCCGATAAGTTGCGGAGTACTTAGTCCTTTGACATCCCCGGTGTGTACTAGTCGACCATCCCGTACTACTGATACTCTATCGCACACCTGGAATACCTCAGATAAGTAATGAGAGATGTATATGAACGTTATCCCCTTGCTGGCTAGGTTTCGTACTAATTGGAAAAGCATCTTTATTTCGGTAGAGGTCAAGGCCGGAGTGGGCTCATCTAGAATAATCAATTTTGCATTCAGGAAGATGGCGCGGGCAATTGCAATGATCTGTCTTTGCACTAAGGGGAGCTCTTTTACCAGGCGTTCCACTGGAATGTGAATCTTTAACTTCGCCAAGGCGTCTTCCGTCTGTCGTTTGATCTCTCTGAATTCTACAAAACCCCATTTCGTCGTCGGCCACATGCCGACGAACATATTCTCAGCAACGTTCAGGTAGGGCTGGAACTGCTGCTCTTGAGGGACAACCTGAATCCCGAGCTTTCTCGCCTGCTCAGGATTCAGACTGTGGAATGCGTGGCCATCAAAACGAATCTCGCCGAGTTAGGCGCGTAAATGCCGGAGATTATCTTGATAAGTGTCGATTTGCCAGCGCCGTTCTTGCCGACCAGGCCATGAACCTCTCCCCGCCTGATCGAAATCGACACATTGTCGAGCGCAACCACTCCCGGAAAAGCCTTCTTGATGTCCTTGACTTCCAGTGCAATGTCGTCTTGGTCTCGATTTGAGGCGGTCATAGTACCGTCAGCTGCCTCTCCTTGGAGAGGCAAGGAGCTCATCTTGCCTCTCCAAGCATACTTAACGCTCTAGGGGGTGACGGCTACTTGCCGTAGTTGCCCCAGAGGGTCTTATCATTGACGTCGGCTTTGGTGATGAGCCACGTGCCCATGAGGAGGCTCAGGCCATAATCGGACTGTGATATCGTCGCCGGTGACCAGTGAGCGTCCGCTTAAGTGAATGTGCCCGTGGCGAGCTTCTCACCGTCGAGATATTTCTTCACAAATGTGGCCAAAACGCCGAAATCAAGCATGGGCTGATTAACGGTAGCATCCTCTAGTCCAGCCGCCATGTTCAAGAGTGAGGTTGGGTCTCCATCAATGCCACATGTAATGATGTGTCCTGGTTCCCCGACCTTGGCCGTCTTTCCGATCTCTCCAAGCGCCGGGATGATGCCAGCCCCAGTATAGTCACTGTGCCAGAATATGGCATCGATTCCCGGGTCCTTAGCGAAGGCGTTCTGAACAACGCTCGCCCCCTTCTCAGGGCTCCAGTCGGTCGGCAGCGTTGTCAGCTTAATGTCAGGATACTTCGCGATGGCGTCCTCGAATCCCTTGCCGCGGAGTTGGGCTACGTTCGTGCCCAGATCGCCAGTGACCTCGATTACATCGCCCTTGGGAGAACCATATTTCTCCGTCAAGCGATCTACAACGCACTTTGCGCCCTGCTGACCGGCCAGGTAGTTGTCGGACATGACGGTCATGACCGTCTTCGGGTTAAATGGCTGGCGATCGATGCCAAAGGTCGGGATCTTGGCCTCTGCCGCCCGATCAACGCACGCAGAAATCGCTTTGCTATCCACAGGCACTACCACAATAGCCTTGACGCCCATCGAGATAAGATCGGCGCATTGGGTATCCTGTTTGGTGACATCGCTTTCGGCGTTCACGGTCAACACTTCCATCCCCAGATCCTGTGCATGGCGAACAAAGCTATCCATGAACATGATCTGACCTTAAGCGCTATTAGGAGCCATGTACCCGATCAGGTAGTGGCCCACAGCGGGAGCCGTAGTCGGAGCAACAGCTGGGGCTGAGCTCGGAGCAACAGCTGGGGCTGAGCTCGGAGCGACTGCTACAGTGGTAGTCGGGGGTGCGGCAGGTTGGCACGCGGCCAACAACACAGACAGGACCAAAAGTGTTGAAATGGTAACCAACTTTGCGTTCATAAACTACTCCTCCAATTCATTTTGTGTTGGGTTTTCTTGTTCGACTAGAGCACAACCGTTCCATTCCTCCGATTTCACCTCCTTGTTTTATCCTCCAACCATAGGTGGTCTGCTATATACTCCATCAATTGAACAGCGCTGGCACCTTGGGTATTCATTGCTCATCTTCTTCAATAACACCATCGCAATCTATTGACCGAATGGCTCTATCGCCTTGATATGCGATTGCCTGAAAACGAGTTGCAAGCGAGGCGCCAGCAGCTAGTTTTAATTGGGACTTTTCCTCAATCACTCTCGAGAGCGGAAAAGGGAATGATGAGCGAGGCTCAAGAGCCATCGTATATGCGGTTCCATAGAATGGATAACCGTACCAACCCCCAAAAGATTGCCAATAGAGCAAATACGGGAAGGTCGACTTTTCCCATCTCATCGCAAAGCCAATTTTCTCTCTTTTATTTGTGATGGCATACCAGCCTTCGGAGTAGTCATAAATAAAGACCCGATCATTACAATCTGCGGTTTTCGAGGGCACCCTCCGCAAATCGATAGTCTTATTATCTTTGCATGTAATAAATGGCCATTCAACATCCTGATCTGGAGCAATTCGGCTTAGGTCCGAGCCCAAGAATTTATCACTGCGCACTCTGCATTTTGGCAGAGAGATTATGCAATCCTCATCCAAGAAAGTTCCGCCCAGTGCGGGATGTTGCCCCCACATGAAATCTATCTGTTCCCGTCCTTCGTTGGTGACCGTCTCCTCGATTTGCAGCGTGGGTCTACCCGCCTTCAGGCGCATGATCTTGTCGATCCTGAACGGCGTGCGATAAGTGGAGACGGAGAAATGAACTGCAATCTCATGATCGTTGTCAAGAAGGACTTCGTAATCCCATGGCATCAAACATATTTCGCCGTGCACGCCGATCTCTGCTCCTTTATAAACACAGGGCTCATCAGCGTTCGGGAATAGATCTTGCCAGCCGCCTTCGTAATAATCCAAAAAGGCTCCTAGTTTCGTCGGTATAGTCGGAATAAAAAAACGCGGATCCCGCACGCCTTGGCGAGACCGCCACATATATTCCGTTCCCGTCGGTTTATAGATAAATTGATAAATATCAGTACCTTTATCTACTAAAATCCCCACCTTCAATAAATCATTTTCCAATATAAGTGTACGCATCCCCTGATACAGCACGCTGTTTAGCTGACAACCATCTCTTTGCTTTCGAGAAGAAGGCGTCACTGCTTTTGGGCAGTCCATCGGATGATTTTGGACATGTATCCTGAATTTAACCAACAATGTTATAATAGTGGCCTGCCGAAGGAAAATGGTATCTGTGATTTACCTGAATTTATCTGTAGTTTACCGGAAAGGACGGCGAGTTAGTTCTCCTAGTCTTATTGATTGATATTACGGAAATGCCTATGGATCATCGTGAAGAGTATGATCATTTGTGGCCAGACTATATTAAAGTGGGGGCAGTCAATTATCCACCAGGCGGTACCCTGGGGCCGCGAATACAGCCGACCATTGAACTTGTAATGATTCATCAGGGGGATATGGTAGTCTATATAGATAACAAACCTCTTAGTTCCAACGCAAACACGACCACCATACTCTTCCCGGGCCGCGAAGAATATTTCCTTTTTTCAAAACACAGCAATACGTATCACAGTTATCTTCATATCGCTCTACCTCAATTATCAAGGACCTTCAATTCCCGATTGAATAAACTGCCAAAGGTGGTCCCCACTTCTCAAGAGATGGTAGCCCTGATGCAGGATGCATTGGACATGCGTTCAATAGGGCTTCCAACCAAGTCGTCAATGCTTAAAGCGCTATCCGTACTTGTTCTCTGGCGTTTTATAGGAGAAGCAGAGCGATTATGTCAGGACGCGGTATCTACTCCCCCTCAAAATGCGGTCGAAAGGGCCCGCCAGTTCATAGAAGCACACCTGAGTGAAGAAGTCACCCTTGAAAACATTGCCAGTTCAGCCTCTGTCTGTCCTGAGCATCTCATCAAAGTGTTTAAGGCAGAAATTGGAAAAACGCCCATTTCCTATTTATGGGAAAGGCGAATAGCCATGGGGATTGATCTATTGGAGCATAGTGGACTCTCTGTAAGCATGATCGCTGATCGATGCGGTTTTAGAACTCGAAACCACTTTTCAAGAAGGATTCTCGAACGTGTAGGCGATTCCCCCAGAGAAGTCAGGCGGAAATACTGGGGAACCTGGGTCAAGGAATGATCGGAGATCGATTATCCCTGAGTGTACGTCTTCAGAACATTTGAGACACAAGGGTATGTTTGCTAAGGTATGGTTATCCGGTCCGAATTGATTATACAGTTGCGATTTGCAGATTCTGCAAACGCCTTTGTTGCAACGTTCGTTTCTTGATTTCGTCTCGGTTGGAAAGCACCTCCTACGCTCTGCCAAAATAAACTGTACGTCTTCAGAACATTTGAGACACAAGGGTATGTTTGCTAAGGTATGGTTATCCGGTCCGAATTGATTATACAGTTGCGATTTGCAGATTCTGCAAACGCCTTTGTTGCAACGTTCGTTTCTTGATTTCGTCTCGGTTGGAAAGCACCTCCTGCGCTCTGCCAAAATAGACATTGGCCGGTGTGAGATTGGCCAAGGACTCGTGATAGCGCTGGTGATTGTAATGGTCCACGAAGCTGGCAATCTCAGTCTCAAGGTTTCCCGGAAGAAAATAATTTTGGAGATTCACAACATTTTTCATGGAACGATGATACCGCTCGATCTTGCCCTGAGTCATTGGGCGATAGGGCGCACTGCGCGTATGGTCCATGTGCTTGCGATCCAGAAAGAGTTTCAGCTCTTTGGAGACATAGCAGGAGCCGTTATCGGAAAGCAGGCGTGGCCGATGTTCCACCAGTACATGGTCCAAGCCGGTCTGGTCCAAAGCCAATTGGAGCGTGTCCTGAACATCGGTGGCGGCCATGGTCGGGGTTAGCTTCCAGGCTAGGATATAACGGGAGAAATCATCCAGCACCGTGGATAGGTAATACCAACCCCAACCCAGGATTTTGAAGTAGGTGAAGTCGGTCTGCCACAATTCGTTCACGCGCGTCGTGGGATGTTTGAATTCATCCGCTGCGCTCAACACCGTGAAGGCCGGGCTCTCCACCAGATCGAAGCCCTTCAGGATGCGGTACGTACTCAATTCCGAGATGAAATAGCCCTTTTCATCGGTGAACAGCCAGGCGACTTCGCGGGGCGAACGCTCCGGGTATTGCAGCGCCAGATCTACCACCTGTTGTCTCACTTCCTTCGGAATCCGGTTCCCCTGGCCTAGTCCGCCAGGACAGGCAGAACTGGCGCGGATTCGGTCGATGATCGATCAATCCGTCCGGTCCCTCCTCCTGGTACTGTTTGTACCAGCGATAGAAGGTACTGCGCGGCACCTGCAGTTCTGTCAACGTGCGTTTCACCGGTAGGCTCGAATGTTCCACCAAGTGAAGGATCTCGCTCTTTTCCGCTTCATCCCGCCGGATCATTCGTCCCACTTTGTTTCCCTGCCCAGCAAGCTTTTTTTCCCTGGCCTAGTCCGCCAGGACAGGCAACACGCGGTTCTTCAGCGTCAGCTCGGCCACCAATGCTT
Source organism: uncultured Chloroflexia bacterium (assembly GCA_963739265.1). GTDB lineage: Bacteria > Chloroflexota > Anaerolineae > Anaerolineales > Villigracilaceae > Fen-1038. The sequence continues at coordinate 24,006 of CAVTZR010000003.1, read as the reverse complement.
TGAGCTGCTCATTCTCGCTGCGCATTTCTTCGACTTCGTGACTATCGGCTTCCCGTTTGGTGTCCCCTACCAAGCGCTGCTTGCCAGCCTCCATAAACTCCTTGCTCCACTTGTAGTACATGTTCTGATGGATGCCTTCGCGGCGGCACAGTTCTGCGATCTTGCTCTCTCCCCGTAATCCTTCCAGCACGATCCGCACTTTCTCTTCCGCGGAATATTTCTTCCGCGTTCCCCGCCGGATCTCGCGAACCGTGGCTTCTATTGAGGTCGTTTCTTCGGCCATTTTCTGCTCCTTCGGTGGATCAATTTAACCAGATCTTGGCCGGAAATCCCACCTTAGCTCTTTGCCCTAAACTGTCTCACAGGTTCTGACACGAAACAACGTATAACTACATCAGACCACAAAACTCATTCGGATATCGTGCTCCGGCACCACAAGCCTAGCTGATGTCTACGATCCTACAGCCAAGACTAACATAATCTTTGGTACATATTATTGGGGCAGGCCAAGATTTGGGTCCCCCTTGATCTCTTCACATAATGTGCGGGAGAACCAGCTTTTGGGGGGCACATCAACTCGATGATGTTGGATTTTCCAGCGCTTGTTCTCCCCGCCTAAAGTGTTCGGCAGGCTCCGTTTTCGGTGTGCGGCTTACTCCGTTTTCACTGTGCGACATGCCCCGTTTTTTGCAGTGTTCACCGGATTCATAGACAGCCTGCGACCTAGATACCTCCAAGGGAGGCTCCCCTTTGAGAGATTCTATGAACTCCAGGCATTCTCCACGCCCTTCTCTTGTCCAAGCAGCAGCAGCGTCACTGTTCCCTGGCCATCGCCAATTCCCCCCATCGCGACAGGGAGAGCTCTAACACCTGTCAGGGTTTCGAGTGCATCGCACTCCGTGACAACGAATCCTGGCAAGGGTAGCATACCGCAGGGCTCACCATGCGTGCGGCGTGGGGAGATCTTGGTGATCCCCATCTCAAGCACAATCTCATCAAGAGGGTAGGGCACCGATTTGTTCAGAGTCATTGGCACAATTAAGGTGATCCCGCGCGCCAATATGTATGGGAGGTACTTGCCATACTCACCTCCGTTGGATAACCCCACTAGTGTCCCCGCTTTGCGGTTTGGATCCAAGATGTTGCCGCTCTTGATGATCACGTCATGAGCATCCATATGCTTGATGTACTTCGTGATGTTTTCCTTCGGCCAATCAAGCCAGACTGCCTCCCCATCCACGAGAACGAGCTGCTTTCCCGCCTCGTCATCAGGGACCGCAAACAGACCGTGGCGACAAACAAAGCCACAGATATAAGGAGCTGAAGCTGGCAGGGGTTCCCGCAGAAGCTCTTCAGCGACATACCTCGCCGAACTGCATATGCACAACCCGATGATCCCTCTCTCCCTGGCCTTTTGGACGATCGGTAAGGCAGCGATCCCCTTCGCAATGAGCCGTTTCGATTCTTCGGAAGTAAGCGTTACCAGTGCTCTGCAGTCTGCCATCGAGTTCCTCCTCATACGATGCTACACCCAGTCCGCGTTCATCTCACCCGAACTATCACCATGGCGGGAGCTAGGCAACAAGGGCACAGCCACGATGGTCTTTCTTAGGAAGACACAGTCATCGATCTGCACCGCCCTGGCCGTAAGGAACCGAAAACGCCTCGGGCAAGTTGACCAGTTCCTTTCCCTCAAGTGGGGAGTAAGCCCGTCGCTTGCTGGTTTGAATCCCACATCCCACAAGCGCCTCCATGAGTTTGACCGCAGCGGCAATCCCATCAATCACCGGAACACCAAGCTCACGCTTCAGCCGTTCATCTAGCCCGGTCATGCCCGCACAGCCAAGGCTGATCACCTCCGCCCCATCTTCTTTGACCGCCTTGCGCGCCTCCGCCAAGATCAATTCCTCAACGTTCATCTTCCCTAACCCCTCGAGAGCCAGTACAGGGGTGCCCGTGGAGCGAACCGATGCGCACCGGTCCTCAATGCCCAATGCTTTTATGGCGTCCCAGAATAATGTAATGGCTCGATCTCCGGAGCTGATCACGCTGAAGGTGCGGCCCACTACGCAGGCCAGATAAAGCGAGGCCTCCATGATGCCCACAACCGGTTGGCTCAGCATCTCTCGGGCGGCATGAATCACCGGATGATTTCCGTAACAGGCAATGATGAAACCATCGAACTCCGCCCGACGGGCGATGAGAACCTCCAAGCAAGGACCACAACTAAGCAGCTCATCATAGACGCTCTCAATGGATCGCGGCCCGCTGGAAGGGTTAAGGCAGACCACCTCCGTCGTCGGCAACTTGACCGCCTCCCCCGCCTCTTGAATTGCCCGAGTGAAGGTCTCGGAGGTGTTCGGGTTCAGAATCAGTAGTCTCATCGTGATCTCCTGGTTGTTGGGTATGGACAACATCCCACATGGATCTATGAAATGAGCGAACCCTGACTGCTGACTTACCTCGCCTAAGGCTTGCCACTATCTTTGCAATTGGCAGTTGTCGAGGTGTAATCCCGGCTTTGCCGGAGCACGCAGAACCACTCCCTTCAGATGCAGAACGAGGTCATCCGTATTGGCCGGTGAGTTCGATCATCATCCCATAGGCATTGGTGCTTAGCAGCAACTCCTCGATGTCGAGATGCTCATTGGGCTTGTGGGCAAGGTCAAGGTCGCCCGGGCCGTAGATGAGCGATGGAATGCCCATGGCACCTGCGCTGATGTTGGCGTTGGTGCACCCCCTGAATACGATGGGGTCGACCTTGATCCCAGTCTGGATGAGAGCCTGCTCGACGAGCTTCCGGAAGGGCCCCTCAGGTGGCGTGGCCCAGGCGTTGAGGAAGTCCTCGTAATCGAGATGTTCGCCGGTATAGCAGTCAACCGCAGATCCGGCCGATTTTCAAGGTCACTTTCTCCAAGCCGTCGAAGTCCTTAAGAGCGGTGCGGAAACGATTCAAGAAAGTCTCCTGGGTCTCCCCGGGAAACAAGCGGCATTCCCAAAGCACCCAACAGTAGTCCGGAACAGATCCGTTGCCGGGAGAGGGCCTTGACTTGATTTCCACAAGTTCGATCACGTCCGTGCCGAAGATTGGGTCCTTCCGGCGGGGCATCTTGCGAATGCGCTCGCTTGCATCCATTGCTCGATAGACGGCGTTGTCGCCCAGGTGTGGCTGGGAGCTGTGCGCGATTAGTCCACGGGTGGTCATTTCCACTGTGGTTCGCCCGACGCCCGCCACGGCGAGTTGGTTCACACCCGACGGCTCACAGGACATCACAGCATCGACCTTGCGTCCTTCCAGGATCTTGCCCAAGGCCCGCCCGATCACAAGTTCTTCCGCGACCGTCCCGGTGACCAGGATCGTCCCGGCGATATTAGCCCGGTCAACAAAGGCGGCCGCACAGAGGCTAGCGGCAAGCCCGCTCTTCATGTCGACCGTGCCCCTTCCCCATATCTTGCCATCGGAGATTTCGCCTCCATACGGCTCATGCTCCCATAATTCGGGCATATGGATTGGCACAACATCCATATGTCCGTCGAAGACGATCGTCGGGCCGGGTCTGGCGCCGCGGATGGTGCCGATGACGTTCCCCCACTGATCGACCTCAACCTTGTCGTATCCCAGTTTCTTCATTTGCCGGGCAACGGCAGCGGCTGTTTCCCCCTCATCCCCTGAAAAGCCAGGGCATCGGACGAGTTCCTGTGTGAAGCGGATGAGTTCCTCTTGCCGAACTCTTGTCAATTCCACGCTGAGGTTCCCGTTCAAGCCAGAGATAGCCAACCAGATACCGGCGGTAACATCAAGGCCTCAACTCACCCTCGCACATGCTAGACAGCCGCCGGATCGTAGGGCGCACCCCAGGTTTTTGGCGGCCGTGTACGCCCGACCAAACCTGCAAGTGCAGCCAGCTGTGAGGAGATAAGGAAGCATCTGCAGGAACTGGTATGGGATAGATGAGCCTGTCGTCTGCATCCTGATTTGGGCTGCATCTGCTGCACCGAATACCAGGCAAGCCAACGCAACCCCCAATGGATCCCAGCCCCCCACGATAACCGCAGCAAGAACGAGAAACCCACGCCCAGCGGTGATGCCCCCGGACGCAAAGTACCCCACCGCGCCGAGGGTCAGGGCACATCCTCCTAAGGCAGCAAAAATCCCGCTCAGGATGACCGCCTGATACTTCAATCTGAGCACTGGTAGACCAGCCGACGCCGCTGCCTTCGGATTATCGCCAACGGCACGAACGTTCAAACCCCAATCCGTATGATAGAGAACCCAACTTGCAATGAAGGGCAGGATTAAGGCGATCCATGTAATCACTGGCTGCCGGAATAGTATCGGGCCAATGATCGGGATGTCACCAAAGCTCGCGGGAAACAGCGACCGGGAAGGTCGCTACCCGCTGGGACCGGGTCGCGGAGAGCAAGGCGAACACAAAATTGGTCGCCCCTAAAGCTGCGAGGTTGAACATGAGGCCAGTGACCACCTGATTGGTCCTTCGCGTTACAGTCAAGTAGGCGAACGCCATCCCGAGCACTAAGCCAAGGATCATTGTGCCAATTGATGCTAAGAAGACGTTGCCCGTAAAGAAGCTGATGGCGACCCCGGCGAGGGCCCCACAGAGCATGATGCCTTCGATACCGACATCGATCACGCCCGATCGCTCGGCGAACACTTCGCCGACAGAGACCAGTATCAGCGGTCCTCCCCACTGCAAGGTTGCCGCCAGCCAACTGATGATCTGGTCAGCCGACATGTTGTCCTACCTCCTCATGTTCTTTTTCCGCTCGGTCTACTCGCTCCAGGCGCTTGCGCTCGCCGTACCCTACCGCGATCGCGAAGATCACGCACAGTGCTTCGATGACAACTGTCATCGATCCTCCGACGCCCGTCGAAACCGACATCGCCGCGCCGCCCGTCTTCACCGCCGAGAAGAACAGCGTGCTGGCGATGACTCCGAGCGGATTGCCGACCGCAAGGAGCGCCACGGCGACGCCTTCAAATCCCACACCGGAAACGAAATCCTGATACACTCGCATCTTCAATCCCATGACCTCGCACGCACCTGCCACGCCCCCCATCAGCGCCCCGATCAGGAGCACGAACAGGATTTGCCGTTTCACATTGACACCTGCATAGCGCGCCGCCTCTGGGTTCGCCCCAAGCATGCGGGTTCGAAAACCAAAAGGTGTGAAACGAATGGCCAGGTAGAAAAGAATACAGGCTGCTATCCCGATGATGAAGCCGGGGTGCAGGCTGGTGCCGGGCATCAGGATCGGCAGTCTCGCCGTTGGAGCAAGGATTCGCGACATAGGAAAGAAGGCACCGGGCTCCGCCATGGGCTGAGGATCATGCACCATCCAGCCGGCAAAATACTGGGCCACATAGTTCATCATGATCGTTGTGACCACCTCGTTTACGCCCCTGTATGCCCGCAAGTACGCAGGCAGCAGCCCCCAGAACCCAGCGACCACCGCTCCCGCCAGAATTGCCAGGGTAATATGGACGATGGGCGGCACAGGTAGAGGAGCAATACCCACCGCGCCGGCGCCAATCGCCCCCATATACATATACCCTTCTGCCCCGACGTTCCACAATCCGGCTTTGATGCCTATCGCAACACCCACACCGGTGAGAAGTAGGGGTGAGGCGCGGACAAGCACGTTGGCAATCGATTGCGGACTGCCAACAGCCCCCTTCAACATCGCCGCATACGCAGCAAGCGGATTCACCCCCGAGAGCGCAATCAACCCCGCTCCAGCCAGTAAGCCTAGATAGAATGCCGATCAGCGGCCGTACGCCGGACAGGGCTAGCTGTCCAAGAACGGGCAAGGTAATGAATTCTGGTCGTTTCTCCGTCTTCGTCATGCCAGTACCTCCGACGCTTTCCCAAGCATCATCTGACCAATGGTTGAAACATCCGCTCCATCACCTTCCACCTCTCCCATCACCTCCCCACGAAATAGAACGACGATGCGGTCGCTGAGTGACATGACCTCCTGTAATTCCGTCGAAATGAACAGCACAGCCGCGCCGCGGTTTCGTTCACTTAGCAGAGTGTCATGCACGCTTTCCACTGCGCCCAAGTCGAGCCCGCGGGTCGCCTGGGAGGTGATGTCGAGAACAGGTTCTGCGTTTAGCTCCCGCGCAACGACGACCTTCTGCTGGTTTCCTCCCGACAAATGCCTCACCTGGACTTCCCCAGAGGGTGTGCGGATGTCATAGGCGGTGATCATCTTTCTGGCGTGCTCCCTTATCGTGTTATAGTGGAGCACGCCTCCCTTAGCATACGCTGGGCGCCAAAAATCTTTGATGACAAGATTCTCCGCTACACTAAGATCCAGGAGGAGGCCAGTCTTCTGTCTGTCTTCGGGGATATAGCCGACGAAGGAAGGATCATCCATCACACGATCAACGATGTGCCCTTGAATGCGGATCGATCCACCTGTTCGCTTTCGCAAGCCTGCAATGCATTCGGCCAACTCGCGTTGGCCGTTTCCATCGACTCCTGCAACCCCTACGATCTCACCGGAGTGAACGGTCAGATTAACATTCTTCAGCGCAGGCAGACCGCGGTCGTCGTTTGCGCTGACATTCTCCATGACCAGGACGGGTTCCTTCTTCCTCACGGTTGGCCTGGGTTTTCGCTCCATCATCGACCGGACGCCCAACCATCATATGCGCCAGTTCAAGCTGGGTTGCCTCCCTAGTTGGCACCGTACCCACCACGTGACCGTCCCGAATGACGGTAATTCGATCTGTAATTTCAAGCACCTCGCCTCAACTTGTGACTGATGAAAATGACCGAGCGTCCCTCCTGGACCAACTTACGAATGGTCTTGAAGAGCTGCCCTCCCTCAGCAGGTGTGAGCACGGAAGTCGGTTCATCGAGTACCAGCAATTTGGCCTCCCTGTACAACGCCTTCAGGATTTCCAGCCATTGCTGCTTCCCCACCGGCATCCTCCATACCTCTGTGGAAGGATCCACATGAAGGCCATATTCTTCGCATAGATTTAATAAACGCCTGCGAGCAGGCGCAAGTTCCAGGATCGGAGGATGTTCCGACGGAATGCCGAGGATCAAGTTCTCCAATGCAGTAAGAGCCTCTAACAGCTTAAAATGCTGGTGGACCATGCCAATTCCGAGTTGAATGGCTTTAGCGGGGGACTCGATCTTAACCTGGCTCACCGTTGATGAAGATCTGACCGCTGTCCGGTTGATGAAGCCCGTAAAGGATGTTCATCAAGGTAGTCTTGCCGGCGCCATTCTCTCCAAGCAATCCGAGAACCTCGCCCTTCCGGCAATCGAGACTGATCCGATCATTAGCCAGGACTCCAGGGAAATGTTTTGTGATCCCTTCCATGCGCATTGCGACTTCATCATTTTGTGCCATAAACAGATCCTTATTTGGTGGTATACACTCAGTCTTTATACGCGTCCGGCACATAAGTGAGGACCAGCCCCACTCGTGCTTACACCAATTCCCAAGGACGACGCATCGCTTGCGGGGTACACAAGAGGTTCAATTCCTGGCTTTGGCGGCCTCATGGCAGGGGTGGCCGTAGTAATGAAGATCAACGCGCTTGACAGGCATCCACGAAAAGATGGATTCCACAATTACTTTGAAGATGGCGAGTGACTCGAGAACTTCTACTCCCTGGATCGCCACTTGGGGATATTCACTCACTCAACAACTCCCGGCCAACGGCACCGCTCCATTCAGCAGCACACAGCGATGATGCGGGCAAAGGCACGCTTTAGGCAGGCATGAGCTTCACGGGTTGAAATCGCTGCTAAGTGTTCCAACATGCGACCAAGTTTTAGGCCGGAAAATGGGGGACGCGGAAGCGTCCCCCATTTGACTCCGCTTACGACCGAATACCTAGCTCCTATGTCATGGTGCATTGTTTGATCCGAATGCCCCCCTCATCCTTCGGCGCCCGCCGACGCCGTTGAATGCATTCGTTGATCCAAACTACGGGGCGATGCCAAGTGAACCGTCTTTCAGGCCAGCAAAGGCCTTATCCACAGCCGCCTTGCCAGCAGCGGGAAGTAGATCATTCGTCACGACGCTTATACCGTTTTCTGCTATGCCCAAGACATGGGCCTTACCGTCCAGAAGTTTCCCGGCAGCCTCCTGATAGCCCAGTTCATCCCAATTGAACAAAACGCTGCCAACTGTGACGGTAGGCGCGACTTTGGCACAATCAGTGACGGCCCCAACAATTAGGACGCCCTTCGAATCTTGCGCGGCAGACAGCACGCCCACGTAGGCTGCATCAAGCTCAGGCGTAAGCACATCGGTCCCGTCGGCGATGAGAGCCAGGGATGCCTGACGCGCCTTGTCGACATCGGCCCAGTCTCCGGTGGCAACCGAGTTGACTTCAACGGTCTTGCCGCAGGTCTGTGCACCCACCTTATACTCCGCCAAGAATTGCTTTTGGGGATCGTACCACTCACCTGTGAGTACGGCAACCTTGTTGGACTTGGTCGTGTTACACGCCATCACCCCGGCAAGGTACCCGGCATGGGCATAGCTAACGGTGGCTGCCGTCACATTGGGAACGCCTCCAGTGTCGGTCGCAACACTAAAGACGAAGTTCAATTTAGGATACTCTTTAGCCACCGTCTGGAGGGCTTCGCCGAACTGACCGCCTTGCCCAATGATGATATCGTACCCTTGTTGGGCATATCCGCGAATAACCTCCACTTGCGAATCCTGTGATACGCTTTCAGTATAGGCAATTTGGAGGTTGTAATCCTTCGAAGCCCTAACCATACCCTCGTAGGTGTACTGATTAAAGGCCTCGTCAGTTTTCACACCAGGCAAGACCATCGCCACTTTGTGCGTTGGCGCCGCCTGTGCAGGAGCGGTTGTCGGTGCGGCTGCAGGAGCGGTTGTCGGTGCGGCTGCAGGAGCGGTTGTCGGTGCGGCTGCTGGCGCACATCCACCTAAAACCATCGCCGAAACAAGCAACATCCCGAAGATCAATTGTAGCTTCTTCATGTTCATTTCTCCTCGTAGGTTTTTAGACGTAGAACTTTCCAGTATGATTTGTTTCTTTTCGCTGGTCGGGCGTGCATTTGATGCGGGTTCCTCCTTTCTCTCTCTTTGGCCATGGCTTCCATGAGTTGTTGCCAAGTCACAACTCGAGTCAAGAACTCATAGACAAAGCCTTCGAGACGCTCTCTTGCCCGGCTGCACGTTCACCACTGCAAGCCGGATCACGAATTGGCGCAACGTCTGTACGCCCGTCAAACAAGAGCGCTGGCCCGGGACGCGAATCTTCGACTACTCTAATAATACTGCCGTACCAATCAACATGGAAGTCGTCATAGCCTAATGCCCTCATCTTCTGATCCACGAACGAGGCCACCTGGCCTCCTTTGCTGATGTGCCCGCGACACGAATCAACTGCTGGGCAAAGTTAAGGACTTCTTGCTGATTGTGGCTGAGCTGCATGATTGACATCCGATTCCTTTCGCCTTTGCTTCAATAAATAAGGGAACGGTCGAGCTTTCGCACTATCCTGCGACCATGCTTCGGTGTGCCAATCAATTCATGGTCACGAAGAACGACCTCTCCACGGCAAAGTACCGTCTTCGGCTGGCCGAATACCTCTCTTCCCTCGAAGGGGCAAAAATCTGTGTTCATATGAAGTGTTTCCGCCGACATGGTCCACTTGACAACGGGGTCGAACAGCACAATGTCTGCGTCTGATCCAGGTGCCAAACTGCCTTTCTGAGGAAACAGACCAAACAGTCGCGCCGGGTTTGCCGCAGTTAATGAAACGAGGCGCGGTAGCGAGAGGCGATCTTTCCTTACGCCTTCCGTATAGAGCATGGTCAACCTAGGTTCGACCCCTGGCATCCCGTTTGGAACTTTATCGAATCTTCCCTCGGCCAACCGCGTCCGGTCCGCGCTCGGCAGCCCTGCATCATCAGACGAAATGACCTCGATGGGACCGACTCGTGATGCCCTCCACAAGGCATCTATATCTCTTTGGGTTCGCAACGGCGGGCTGCATATGAAGAGATGGCCGAGCTCCGTTTTTAATAGATCTTCGGTAAGAACAAGATAGTGGGTACAAGTCTCACAGTGAATTGGATCACCTTGAGATTGTGCCTTTTGAATAATCTGGACGCTCTCCGCGGTCGAAGCATGGACGATATAGACCGGCGCTCGTTCCTCCTTCATGAGATCTACAACTCTTTGAATGGCGACATTCTCTGCCGAACTTGGTCGGCTCCGAGCATGATAAATCCAGCTTGTATTACCTTGGGCCAGTTCGCGCCCTCAACCGGTATTCTAAAATGGCATCGTTCTCACAATGGACCATGAGCATGCCACCGCTTTCCGCCGTCGCCCGTAACACAAGCAGCATACTATCGTCGTCCATCATCCGATCGGAATGGCGGTAGGTCGTGAAGCATTTGTAGGTTGGCACACCCGCTTTGACTAATTCAGGAATCTCCGACAGCGTCTGCTCGCTGGCGTCCAACAGGATTCCATGAATGCTCCAGTCGATATATGCCTGCCCGTCAGCCTTCTTCTCGTGCTCCTCCAAATTGCGCAGCAGCGAGCCCCCCTTAGGCTGCGTAGAGAAGCTGATGACAGTTGTAATACCTCCGAAGGCAGCAGCTGCGGTTCCAGAATGGAAGTCGTGGACCGTTTTCGATCCCATGAAGGGAGAATTGAAGTGGACATGCGGATCTATTAGTCCCGGCATAACCAGCAACCCTGTAGCATCGAGGACCTCGTCGAATGACGCCGGGTCGAAATCACCTTTGAGACCCTGCGCGGCGATTTGCTCGCCCTCTATGACAATGTCATATTGCGCAACCTCGCTCTCGCTAACAACCGTTCCCCCCTGGATGAGAAGTCTTTTCGTAGACATGCTTGGTGCACCTCTCGCCAGATTATCTACCCTGGAGACGGAAGCCTGGCGGTTGCCCGGCGGTCAAGCCCTGCGGGCCACAGTTGCCCAATGAGCCCTGTTGGCTCGTCAAAATCCTCGATCAATCGATCGCCGTCCTCCGTTTGCCCCTGAACATCCGTCCAATACTCAGGGCTATATACCATTGATCCACAATCTCATCTTACGTCTTTCCTTGTTGCTCAACCCATGTGAAGTACTTTAGATTGTGGATGCGACACACAATGACTCGGCCATCCGAGGCGTAGCTGATTCTTGTGGGAATCACGCGCTAAACCTTGTGCCGGTTTCTCCATTGAGCGCCCGGCCGATGTTCTCCGGGTTGGTGATCAAGGCTTGCTTGCCGCCGTTCTCCAGGAACCAGATGATCGCCTGAATCTTGGGGGCCATTGAGCCTTTGGCAAAGTGCGTGCCCTCGGCTAGATAGACTTTAGCTTCGGCCAGGGTCATGTGGTCCAGCCACTTCTGATCAGGTTTCCCGAAATTGAGCGCAACTTTCTCGACAGCCGTCGAAATCAAGAACAGATCGGCCTGGATAAGCCGCGCAAGCAGAGAGGAAGCATAGTCTTTGTCGATGACGGCCGCCACGCCCTTATATTCGTGGTCCCCAGCGTCGATCACCGGGATGCCGCCGCCGCCCACGGTGATGACCACCGTCCCGGCTTTCAGCAGGGTCTCAACTGCCTGGAGCTCGATCACCTCCTTCGGCAGCGGCGAAGGGACCACACGCCGCCAGCCGCGCCCGGCATCTTCTACGACGTTCCAGCCCCCTTCCTTCTCGCGGCGCTTGGCCTCAGCCTCATCCATGAAAGAGCCGATTGGCTTGCTCGGGTTCTTGAAAGCCTGATCGTTTTTGTCCACCGTCACCTGGGTTACCACCGTCGCCACGGATTTTTGGATGCCGCGGCGGTACAGCTCGTTCTGCAGATTCTGCTGCAAAGCGTACCCGATGGCCCCTTGACTGTCCGCGCCGCACACGTCCAGCGGGACCTCGTGCATGCCCTCGGCTTTGGCGGCGATCTCCGAGCGGCGCAGGATGAAACCCACCTGCGGCCCGTTGCCGTGACCGATGGCCACGTCCCAGCCGGCCTCGATCATGTCAGCGATGTGCTTGGTGGTCTCCTTGGCAGCCAGATACTGGTCTTCGACTGTCTGGTGGGCCTTATCCCGAATGAGCGAATTGCCGCCGATAGCGACCACTGCAACTTTTTTGGCCATACCGATAACCTCTCCTCTTATCTCATCGTCAGGGCCATGACGGCCTTTTGTGCGTGCAGTCGATTCTCAGCCTGGTCGAAGACCACTGAGTGCGGCCCATCCATGACCTCGCTGGCCACCTTGAGGTCGCGGTCGGCAGGCAGCGGGTGCATGTAGATGGCATCGTCCTTGGCAAGTTTCATCCTCTTCTCATCAGTAATCCAGTGCTTGTATTTATCAATGATCTTGGCGCCCTCGTTGGCATCCTCGGTGGTCAGCATGGCGCCCCATGACTTGGCATAGATGACGTCGGCATCTTTGAACGCCTTCTCCATCCCGTTCGGGTCGGAGATGACCTCAAAGCCCGTATGAAATTTCCTCGCCTGCTCCCTGGCGGCATCCATGATATCCGGCATGAGTTTGAACTCCGGCGGATGAGCCAGCACCACGTCCAGGCCGAAGCGGGGCATCTGCAGGACCAACGACTGCGGAACCGAGATCGGCTTTTGATACGAGGCCGCGTAGGCCCACGAAACCACCATCTTCTTCGCACGCAAGTCGCGGCCTTTTTTTTCCATGACGGTCATCAAGTCTGCTAGGCATTGAAAGGGATGGTAAATCTCACACTGCATGTTCAGCACAGGGACACGGGAAGACTTTGCCACGTCGTTGAGATACTTGTTGCCGATTTTCCAGTCCACGTGCCGAATGGCGATTCCATCGAAGTAGCGCCCAAAGATCTCCCCGATCTCCTTGGGCGTATCGCCGTGGGCGATCTGCGTCGTCTTGCTTTCAATGAAGGCGCCGTGTCCGCCCAATTGCGCCATTCCGGCCTCAAACGAACCGCGGGTGCGGGTGCTGCTGAAGAAGAACAACATTGCCAGCACCTTATCGCGCAGGTAGGCATGCGGTACCCCGAGAGCACGTTTCCGCTTCAAGTCGAAAGCCGCATCCATGACCGTCTCGACTTCCTCCTTGCTGAAGTCGAGGTCGCTGATTAGATCTCGGCCGCGTAAATCAGTTTGCATGAGTTAATCTCCTTTTGGCCAAGCCTGCAAGTTTTCAAAGTCTATAGTTGTGGTCATCGGTTAGTCTTCAGCCCTCAGTTTCGTAGCCAGCGGGACAACCAGCAAGCCACTCGACTCGTAGACTAGCACACTAGAAGACTAAAATCATTCCATCGCTCCCAGCACCAGCGCCAGCAACGCCATGCGCATCACTACACCGTTGAAGGCCTCCTGCCAGTAACGTGACCAGTGCGTGATGTCCACATCGGTCGGAATCTCATCCATGCGCGGCAGGGAGTGCAGCAGGATGGCATCCGACTTGGCTTTCTTCTCCAGCAGCTCGCGCGTGATCTTGTAGTTGGCGGGAGTCAGCCCGACGTCCTTGCCGGATCGCTCGTCGCGAGACTTGGTGTAATCCGGCTGGACGACTGGTTCGACCAGGATCACATCCGCTTCTCCGATCGCTTTCTCGACGTGATCCGCCTCCTTGTAATTCAGGCTGAACTGCTTGAGTTCCTCCTTAAACTCGGCCGTCAAGGACATGTCGGGCGGCGAGACGAAGGTGATCGGGCAATCGAACTGGGTCAGAGCATACGCCAGCGAGTGCATTGTGCGCATGCGCATATCGCCGACGGCCAGCCACTTGAGGCCGTCAATACGCCCCTTCTCGCGCAGCACTGTGTATAGGTCGGTCAGGATCTGGGTCGGGTGCTCGCCCCAGCCGTCCCCGCCGTTGATGATCGGCACGCTCGCCCACTTGGCCGCCTCGTGCGGCGCGCCCTGCTGGAAATGACGCATGACGATCACATCGCCGTAGAACTCCAGCATCTTGACCGTGTCCTTGATCGACTCCTGATAGAAATCTCCGGCGCGAGTCATCTTCGCATCAGAGAAACCGGTCACATGTCCGCCAAGGCGATGCATCGCGCCTTCATGCGCAAGACGCGTGCGCGTCGACGGTTGATAGAACGCGGTGACCAAAGTTTTCTCTTTGAGCATGTCCACGTTCTTTCGGGACCTCGCGATGGGTTCCATTTTCTGCGCGACATCAAGCACATGGAAAAACTCATTTCGTTCGAAATCCTTCAGTGACAGAATGTCCCGTCCACAAAAGCTTCGCATTGGTTGTTTCTCCTTTGCCGTTGGCTACTTTTCAAGCCTGGCTGATCAACAGGCAGGCTCCCGAACGGAGCCATATGCCTTTGCCAATCGCTACTCTCGTCGAATGAAGACCAGACATGATTATGAGCCGTTATTCTCCTCCAATATTTGCCACACATCTCCAAGGCCGAGTTGCAGTAAGCCATCTCTGGTTTGCTGTCCGGTCTCGTTTGCCCATCCGTGCGACTCATAGAATTCGTCAAGCATTTCGTTCCACTTTGAACTCGTCCAGCCGCTCGCCTTTGTACCGCCCCGATTTAATAGGCTCATTTACGAAGATCTTCGGTGGCATATCGTCTGCGCGCGAAAAACGTCGGGGAGGCGTAGTACAGAAAGGTTACCCCAACAACTGCAGCAAGCAGAAGGCGGAGCCCCCGCAGGATGAGGTAGGTCGTGCTAATTTCTTGCATAGCAGCTAGTTGCCGCGGGTGTTGCCGGGTTTGTTCACTCTTCGTCGCTTTTCTTTCATCGCCAGCTAGGTGCAAGGATATATCCCCAGCAAAAGGTCTCGGTGGCAACGTCTCATCCTGGCTCCTCGTGTGTTCGAGAGCCAACACCACCGCAAACAGATGACCGTTGATTGTCAGTTCGTGCGGCACACCCGAGAGGTGTACTTCCCACGATTCGGGAAATATTATAGCCTCCCGCCATGGGGGTTGCAAGCCTACGCAATGTTCACTTAGAAATGTCACACCTGACTAGGCAGGGGAGGCCGCATTCCGAGGCCCAAATGGGGGCGCTGGAAGTGATAGTAGTGCAGCCAGTCTTCGACCTCTTGGGTCAGTTGTGGGATCTGAGCGGGTCGGTACTTTACCCAACCCAGACACTCCCGGCGTAGCGAACGATTGAAGCTTTCCACGAAACTCTGCTCGTTCTTCTTGTAGGGTCGGGCGATCCGATGGGAGGCACAGTATAAGGCCACATCCTGGAGGAAGCGTCCTTTGAATTCAGGTCCGCCGTCGGTTTGGATGAGGTCTACGAAGCCGCTGAAACGACCGGGCATACAAGCATGGAGAAAGGCCTGTGCATCCTCCGCTTCCAGGGTGGGACGCAGGAGCACGGCACTTTCCTTCGAGAAGATGTCAATGGCGGTGAAAGCAAACACCTGTCCGAAGTTCACCGTATCCATCTGAACGACCTGGCGGGGTGCTTGGGCAGCTGGAATAGGGCCCCGGGACTGGTTTCTCCGGCCGCGGGAACGCAACTGATACTTCTCAGCCAGCACTTTGTGGATGGTGGTGACCCCAACTTCCATCCCGTGGTCTTGCTGCAGGAAGTACTGGAGTTTCTGTCCGCAGCAGTGCCGGTACTTCTCCCGCAAAGCCCAAATGCGCTGTTTCAGAACCTGATCCCGTTTGCGCTTCTGGCGGGGCCCGCCTTGGCCTTCTGGTAGTACGCCAAAAAGGCTGTCAAACTCCCATGCTCCCGAATGGCCTGTTCCCAGCGGATCACGGTCCGCCGGGAGATCGCCAGCCGCTCGGCCACCCGCACCTGGGAAATCCCCTGTTCCAGCAGTTCATAGGCCAGAATGATCTTGGTCATTTGTCGCATCTCCGTAGTTTCTCATGGAGTGTGACATTTCTAAGTGAAATACTTCGGCCTACACGATTTGCAGCTTTGTGGCAGGAAAGTGGAAGCATCCAACATGATTGCTGTTCTCTGGACTGTATCGTTCCCAGGCAGGAGGCTGCACTGCCGAAAATCCGGCCATTTCTGGTGCTTTGGCCCGGCCGTCGTTTGCGGTTGTTCTCTGGTGTTTCTCCTCCTATCTTCGCCTTGGGGCGTGGGCTCGTAGATTTCGCATGACTGCTGCGCATCTTTCCCAACGTTCCTCATCCTTGCCACCATGGAAGTGTTCCTCCCCGCCGCGGGCCAAGGCATCATTCCCAAGAAAAGTGAACACCGTCTTCCGACCGCGTTCTCGAGGTGACCGACCAGGGACTTGAACCCTGAACCAGCTGATCAAGAGCCGGTCGAAAGCATGTCTATGGCGAATATGTGGGGAACAAATGGGTACCGAGTGGCAGATTTTCGGGTAAATTTGTCTACCATGTGTATAGTTTCTAGTATGCTGCAAGACGGGCGTGGTAGGCCGCATGTTTCTAGGTCTGAAAGACCGCGCTGTAGCATTGGTCACCACGCCCATCCAAAACCGAGCCCGAACAGTTGTATGGTCTCAAAGACCGAATCCTGCTAGAACGGGCAAGATAACTATACACAGGATAGCGAGCGATGGCAGCAGACAAAGTATACGTTGGCATAGATGTCTCCAAAGGCTGGCTGGACATCGGCTTTCATCCTGGCCAGGAGAGTTGGCGAATTGAAAATGCACAGAAGGGCATTCGTAAATTGATCAAGCGTTTTCAAAGCATGCGGATCGAGAACATCGTGGTGGAAGCCACCGGCGGATACGAAGCCAAGTTGGTGGATGAGTTGTCGCTTGCCGCTTTACCGGTCTCACGAGTTAATCCGGGTCGAGTGCGCAAGTTTGCCCAAGGCTTGAACTGGTTTGCCAAGACCGACAAGATTGACGCCAAGGTTCTGGCACTATTTGGTGAAAAAGCCCAGCCGCGCCGAGTGGTCCTGCCCAGTGCAGCCGAAAAACGCTTATCGGCCCTGCTCAAACGCCGCAAACAGGTGCTCGACATGCTGACGGCCGAGCAAAACCGCAGGGAATTGGCTGAACAGGATGTGCAGGCATCCATTGAAATCGTCGTCCAGGTATTGAAAAAGCAGTTGGAAGATCTGGAGGTTCAGATTCAGGACCTGATCGAGAAGACGCCTGAGCTCAAGCAAAAACAGGATTTACTTCAAAGCGTCCCGGGCGTTGGCCCAGTCTTATCGGCCACGCTTGTCTCTCAAGTTCCGGAACTCGGGAAGTGTGATCGCAAGGAAATTGCAGCCTTGGCTGGACTGGCTCCCTTCAATCACGACAGCGGCAAGAAACACGGCAAACGCATGATCCAGGGTGGGAGACCATTTATCCGTAGTGTGCTCTACATGGCAACCATCTCCGCCACCCGTTTCAATCCGCTCATCAAGTCTATGTATCAGCGCTTGCTCAAAGCGGGTAAGCAGAAGAAAGTGGCAATTATGGCTTGTATGCGAAAACTCCTAACGATCCTGAATGCGATCATTCGTACCCAGACCCCCTGGCAACCCGTGTTCAGCTCTTGACTTTCAACACAGTTGCTGCAGCGTGTTTCTGTATCTGCAACCGATCTGCAACCGGATTGCAACCGGAGAAGCAAGGGCGACTCCAGCCCATTTTCTACAAATCATCGACGGTCACTCACAGCAGGCCTCCAAGGTAATGGCAAAGCGCCCGTAGGGCAGGGGCAAGAAGGCGTCAGGAAATTCGCCCGACCTCTTGACGAGTTCAGTTGGGCGGGAGTATAGTCGCTGGCAACTAAATAACCTCGTTAGGTGAGGCGTCTGTGTAATATACAGGCCATTGCCCCGAAACGTCGAGAGACGCCAATGGGGTAGACCAGGCAGGGCCGGATTAAGGCCCCGCTCAAAGTGGCTGGGAGAAGGAACCCTACGATACACAGTGCCAAAACTCGACCAGGAGGTGCCCACGGCATGTGGCGTGGGTGGATTTTGTGGTTTGGAAACCTCCTGGCTTGCCGGGAGGTTTTTTTGGTTGATGCGCTCGGCTTCTGCCGAAATCTGCGGCATGGGAAAGAGGTGATGGCGTGGATCCGGATAGTAACCCCCTGATATATTTCGCCGTACCGGCAGAAGGTTTCACCTTGAGTTGAATACGCGATCCATGGCCGCGCCTCCACCTCGCTCGCCTTACCTGAGGGACTCCCTGATCATTGGCGGGGTGGATTATGGCTCCGTCAAGTATTCATGAGAAACGCCTTTTGCTGGTCAAGCGGAGGGCGTTTTGTGATTTCCGCTCGATCCTTCCCGTGAGGCGTTGATCGAGGCAAAGCTCCGCTACGGCCCGAACTGGATCATTTCGGAAAGCGTAGGAGTATAGCGATCGACAGAGGTGCCACATGAACTTGACCTCAAAAGCATATTACAACATGAATAAGGCCGCAAAGTTCCTGCGCATCTTCGCGCTGATAGCCGGCCCGGGTATTCTCGTGATGGTGGCGGACAATGATGCGGGTGGAATTACTACCTACACCGCTACCGGAGCCAAATTCGGTTATGGTCTGATCTGGTTCCTGGTTTTGTTGGGCCCCATCGCCTATTTTGTGCAGGAAATGACCGTCCGTTTGGGTGCGGTCACGAAGCGTGGTCATGCAGAGGCGATTTTCGATGCGTTCGGGACTTTTTGGGGTTGGTTCTCCCTCTTCGATCTGAGCTTGACCGACTGGCTGACCCTGGTTAGTGAGTTCATCGGGATGACCGCCGCAATGAGCATCTTTGGCGTTCGGCCGTGGATCACAGTCATCGTGGTTACCATCTTGATGGGCGTCATGGTTATTCAGGGACGGTACTGGACCTGGGAAAAGATCGCTTTGTTGTTCTGCGTCATTAATCTGATCTATATTCCAGCTGCGTTCCTAGTAAAACCAAATTGGGCTGATGTGATTCGAATCGGCGCGATCCCCCACTTTCCGGGAGGCCTGAATGGCACATTGTTCTTCTTCTTGATGGCGAATGTGGGAACCACGATAGCCCCCTGGATGGTCTTCTTCCAACAGAGTGCCGTGGTTGATAAGAACCTGAAGGAAAAGGATATTCTGTGGAGTCAATTGGACACCGGCATTGGCGCGTTCTTCACAGTGCTCGTTGCGATCTTTTGTCTCGTTGTCACAGCCGCGGTGCTGAAAGGCGTTGACATTGAAAGTGCCGCCCAGGCCGCTGTTGAATTGATGCCCTTTAGCAGATACGCGGGCACCTTCATGGCCGTTGGTCTTTTCGATGCCGGTTTCCTCGGAGCGATCTGTATTTCGCTCTCAAGCTCCTGGGCCGTGGGCGAGGTCTTTGGCTGGGCGCACTCGCTGAATAACAAAGTCAGGGAAGCCCCCTGGTTCTACGCGTTCTATTTCCTTATGCTGCTTACAGCGGGAATCGTGGTCTTGATCCCTGGGGCACCATTGGTGACCGTCACTTTGTTTGTTCAGGTGGTTGCAACAACGCTGCTGCCGGCCGCGCTTGTGTTTCTCATACTGCTCTTGAATAACAAAGAGTTGATGGGGAACTACACGAACACGCCGTTTCAGAATGTGGTCAACTTTGCGATTGTGATTGGATTAATCCTCCTTTCCACCGGCTATACACTGACCACATTGTTTCCAAACTGGCTGCACTAACGTGGAGGTGATTCATGGCACAGATCAGAGAGGCTTTCCGAGGTTTTGCTGAAGCGATCCGCGAGATCAATGAGAAATACAAGACTCCACGGATCAAAACGACCCGCATGGTTCGTATATCGTTGCTGATGTTGAGAATCTATCTGATCGGCATGTTGTTGCTTCTGTTCTACAAATTCATCACCGTCGTGACGGTCCGGTAAAGAGGATGACATGGCCAATAATTCAAATCCTGCGATGGTGGTTGAACAGTCTTTCTTTCTAAGCGCAGTACTGGGAGCCCAGGTCACGGTGGGTGGCCGTCGGGTGGGGAAGTTGTATGACCTGGTCATCAAGGAAAACGGCGCGCTGCCGGTCGTGACGCACTTGTGCGTTTCTCTCCCGTTTGGGGAGAAGGCACTGGTGCCCTGGGAGGAAATCGAAACGGTCGCTCCCAAAGAGATCAAGCTGCTCGCCGACGATATTGCCCGATTCAGAAGCGAACCGGACGAAAGAATGATCCTGCTGAAAGACTACGTCCTAGACAAGAAAGCCATCGATCTGGCGGGTAAGGAAATGGATGTGGTCTATGACGTCAAGCTCGTACTTCGAAGCAGCAAGCTGTACGTCAGCGCTGTGGATCTCAGCCGGTATGGTCTTCTGCGGCGCATGCGGTTGACTTCGGTGGCGAACTTCATCTATGATCTCGCCGAGAGAGTCCGCGAACGAACCATTCCCTGGACATACATTCGGCCACTGCCGAAGGACATTGGCAGTTTCCGGGGCAATCTGCAGTTCAAGGAGGTGAAGGAGAAGCTCGCCGACCTCCACCCCGTTGACCTCGCAGATATCCTGGAAGAAATGGATCCCGATCAGCGCGTTGCGGTCTTCGAGGGACTGGAGCCTGAGCAGGCCTCGGACACCCTGGAGGAGATTGATCCGAATACGCAGAGGGACCTGGTCGAGTCGATGAAAGTCGAAAAGATCGCCCAGTTGATTGATCAGATGACCACCGGTCAGGCTGCGGATGTGCTTTCGATCTTGTCCGCCTCGGAGGCAAACGAAATCCTGAAGCTGTTGGATCGTGAGAACGCTGTCAAGATTCGCGCCATCATGGACCACCACGAAGAGAACATCATGGATTTCGCCACGCAGGAGTATGTCTCGTTCCCGCCCGACCTTACCGCCGAGAAAGCCGTTGACGATTACAAGTCCGTCGCTAGAGGCAAGGACGTGGTCATGTATATCTACGTCTTGGACGAAGAGAAGAAGCTGCTCGGTGTGATCGATATCAAGGAGCTCCTCCTGGCGGATGACAACGCACAGCTGAAGGATATTATGCAGGAGAACGTGCACACCTTGGGGCCGGATAGCACCCTGAAAGAGGCCTACGAGAAGTTCGCTCGATACGATTACCGAGCCATCCCGATCAGCAATGACAACTACATCATGCTGGGCTGCGTCACCTATCGGGACATCGTAGGATTGAAGCATCGCTTTGTGGAATGAGCGGAGCCACTGACAGAGTCACGGACGAACTTGCTGATCGGCCGACTTGCCTGCGGGCCGCATGCTCTCCGGCACGGAAATTGACCAGTTCGAAGATCCTCAGCCAGTTGATAAGGGCCGGGGCCCAAATCACCTTTTGGGGTGGCTGGCTGAATACTCCTGTACGACCATCCACCCGGTGCGTGTGGCGAGTTTGAAGTCAGCGTGAAACCTTGCTTTGGGGCATCGGTCCCGATCCGAGAGCTGCGATATGTATGCGGTGAAAGCGCTTTTGAGATTTCAGCTGCGAATCGCTCTTGTGTCCGTCTTCCAACGCATCTATCGTCACCGACGAATTGCAGCGCGGGTTTATCGAGCACTAGCCAATCGCCATTTGGACGATCTGCGACGCGATTTGATTTTGTTAATGGCGGACCTTGCCGAGCAGAGGGCCCATCACTACGCTGTCCAACTCCGTCGTTTGGGATCAACACTTCTGCCGGAGAAAGGGAATTGGGACGACAGGCTTTGGTACTGGTTGCTGGTGCATTGCAGCGTTGGTTTTGCCATCCGATGGATCGAATGGGTCGAACACATGGACAACAGCGACTTGGCTTCTCTGCTTTCTGCACGCACGTTCTGGCAGTAGAGTTTATTTCAAGGGCAGCTAGCGATTATCCAGAGTATGTTGGTGTTTGCCCAGCCATCGCCGATCGCCCAGGCCTGGAACCCGTCTCAACCAACGGGCTATTCGCCCGGTGTCCACTGGTATCGACCGATCTGGCAATAGGCCTGGAAGCCCAACGCGCGATAGTCGAGTACGCCCATCTCGGAGGCTTGCGGGATCCGGATGCGGTAGTTCCGCTGGCGGGCTTTGCGCCGGGCGACGATTCCCTACCAGATGCCGGGTACGAGGCGGTGCCGCACCTTCCGCATGTACTCCTCGTAGCCGGGGAGTTCCTTGGTTAGCACCTTCTCCTCGTTCAGGATCCGCACGATCAGGATGGGGATGATCAGCGCGCCCGGGATGACGGCCCAGTACGAAGCCAGCACCAGCGGGGCGAAGAGGTAGATGCCAACCGCAGATGCATACAGCGGGTGGCGGATGAGGGCGTACGGCCCGCTGCTGATAACCTTCTGTCCCTTCTCCACTTCGATCACGCGCGAGGCGTAGCTGTTCTCGCGCAGCACCCAGATGAACAGGCAGTAGGAAAGAAACATCAGCACGTCGGCCGCGATCACGATCGTCGCCGGCACGTGCGACCAGCCAAAGCGCTGGTCCAAACCCGGAACCGTGAACGCCAGCAACAGCCAGATCCACCCGAACTGGACGACGCGCCTCTGCGTCTGCTGCGTCTCGCGTATGCGCATGCGGCGCTCCAGCAGGTCCGGGTCGTTCCTCAGCAGATAGCTCAGGACGAACACCATGGGGGTGATGAGTGTCACAAGCCACAGCCACGCCTGCCAGTAGCCAAGCGTGCCGGCCGGCAGGAATAGCAGCAGCGACAGCCCCACGATCCCCAGGCCGAAGCGCAGCAGGACGAGCTTGAGCAGGTCGCCGCGAGAAAGTCGAGTATCGGTCATGGCCTATCCCTCCCGAAGCAGGTTGCCCCGCGACCTTGCCTCCATTCTACCCTCGGCCCCCTTCGGGGGTTTGCCTGCACCTTGCCGCCCTGGTAGACCACGAGGGCAGGCAGGCACAGGTGAACCGCTACCTGACGGCTGATCCAGAGTCGTGCCGAGGTCTGTCTATGGCGTGTATAGAGCGAACAATAGTCTATAGCGTGCCATTTCTACGGGTAAATTCGTCTACCGTGTGTATAGTTTCTAGTATGATGCAAGACGGGCGTGGTAGGCCGCATGTTTCTAGGTCTGAAAGACCGCGCTGTAGCATTGGCCACCACGCCCATCCAAAACCGAGCCCGAACAGTTGTATGGTCTGAAAGACCGAATCCTGCTAGAACGGGCAAAACAACTATACACAGGACGGCGAGTGATGGCAGCAGACAAAGTATACGTTGGCATAGATGTCTCCAAAGCCTGGCTGGACATCGGCTTTCATCCCGGCCAGGAGAGTTGGCGAATTGAAAATGCACAGAAGGGCATTCGTAAATTGATCAAGCGTTTTCAAAGCATGCGGATCGAGAACATCGTGGTGGAAGCCACCGGCGGATACGAAGCCAAGTTGGTGGATGAGTTGTCGCTTGCCGCTTTACCGGTCTCACGAGTCAATCCGGGTCGAGTGCGCAAGTTTGCCCAAGGCTTGAACTGGTTTGCCAAGACCGACAAGATTGACGCCAAGGTTCTGGCACTATTTGGTGAAAAAGCCCAGCCGCGCCGGGTGGTCCTGCCCAGTGCAGCCGAAAAACGCTTATCGGCCCTGCTCAAACGCCGTAAACAGGTGCTCGACATGCTGACGGCCGAGCAAAACCGCAGGGAATTGGCTGAAAAGGACGTGCAGGCATACATTGAAAAAGTCATCCAGGTATTGAAAAAGCAGTTGGAAGATCTGGAGGTTCAGATTCAGGACCTGATCGAGAAGACGCCTGAGCTCAAGCAAAAACAGGATCTACTTCAAAGCGTCCCGGGCGTTGGCCCAGTCTTATCGGCCACGCTTGTCTCTCAAGTCCCGGAACTAGGGAAGTGTGATCGCAAGGAAATTGCAGCCTTGGCTGGACTGGCTCCCTTCAATCACGACAGCGGCAAGAAACACGGCAAACGCATGATCCAGGGTGGGAGACCATTTATCCGTAATGTGCTCTACATGGCAACCATCTCCGCCACCCGTTTCAATCCGCTCATCAAGTCTATGTATCAGCGCTTGCTCAAAGCCGGCAAGCAGAAGAAAGTGGCAATTGTGGCTTGTATGCGAAAACTACTAACGATCCTCAATGCGATCATTCGCACTCAGACCCCTTGGCAACCCGCATTCAGCTCTTGACTTTCAACACAGTTGCTA
>CAVTZR010000002.1:0-848538 GCA_963739265.1 uncultured Chloroflexia bacterium | reverse complement strand
TCGCAATGAAGGCCATGTGTGCCTTCCTAGGTGTCTCGCGAGCAGCCTATTACGCTTGGCGCAAGAAGCTGGAACAGCCGGACACAGATGCGGTGCGTTTAGAACTCGTGCAGCAGGCTTACACGGCTTCGCACCAGATCTATGGCTACCGGCGGATTAGCCTGTGGTTGAAGCAAAAACAGGGTCTGGTGATCAATCCCAAGGCGGTTTTGCGCCTGATGCACAAGCTGAATATCCGTTCCAGGGCCCGCAAACGCAAAATGTACCGGAAACTCGAAGAGCTGGGCATCTATCACCGCTATCCCAACCTGCTCAACCGCGACTTTGCTGCCACTCGCCCCAACCAGAAGTGGGTCACGGATATTACCTTCGTCTCAACCCAACAGGGCTGGGCGTACCTGTCTACCATCAAAGACCTATTCGATGGCTTTATTGTGGCTCATCAATTTGGACCCGAGAACTCCATTGGATTGGTGACCCACACGCTCCAACAAACCAGACAAAAAGAAAAGGTCACTGATGGGCTGATCCTCCACAGTGACCAAGGAACGCAATACACCTCGCAGGCGTATGCCGTCCTCACTCAACAGTATGACATCACTGCCTCCATGTCGCGCCGTGGCAACTGCTGGGACAATGCGCCCATGGAAAACTTCTTCAGCCATCTCAAAGAAGAGTATCTGCGCCATCTGCACAACCCCAGCTTTGAAGAGGCTCGCCAAGCGATTGAGGAATACGTTGACTTCTACAACTACGAACGCATACAATTGAAAACGAAACAGACACCCTTTCAGCAAAGGTGCCTGTTTCATTAGCCACTTGGGGTCTTTCTGATTGTGTCTTCTCTAGTGGGTGCAGTTCAATGTGGAGGGCTCTCTTGCCATCATATGTAGGGGTTTCCAAGCCCAAAACCCCTGTATCTAGGTGACCGACCAGGGACTTGAACCCTGCCTGCACCTGGGCTGCAGGCACAGGTGAACCCACTGATTAAGAGTTTCGCGCAGGTGTGTGTCTGGCGTCTACGGTGTGAATTAATGTCCAGGTAGTGCCATGATTACGGGTAAATCAGTCTAGGGCGTCTACGGCTTCCATAGCGTGTCACCGCAATTGCACCCGAATTGCACCCGGGTGTAGCAGGGAAGGCAACTCACAATTGCATGGGCAGCATCTTGGCTTGCCTCGATAGAGCCTTGCCGCTGCAAGAGAGGTAGCAAGTCCAAAGTCAAGACTTTGTTAAATCGACCTCCCGAAACACTTTCTCAATTGATGGGTTTCTGTTGTTTCGGTTGAACCTAACCGAATAGCTGTGCCCCGGTTTTAGCGAGTACCGCGGTGAATGCTATGTCAACCCTGCCTCGAAGCTTGCTACCTCTCGAAATGACCTCATATTTGTACTTGTTTACCTTCTGAATCGGAAGATACTCTCCTGTGATGATTTTGATTGAAATCCTTTGCCCCTGCATCTGAACGCTGCCAAGCTCCACCGATTGCGCGGTCAGTTTCCTTCTAACGGCAACAACGCTGAGGGGCTTGTTTAGCGGATTTCTTGCCGAGATCTTCGCCAGCTTGTCCACCGCTCTATTGTGCGGATCCTTGGAGTGACCCTTGACCCACCTGATTTCGAAATACTTGTGAATCTTCTTCCTTGCTTTCACGAAATCTAGCCACAAATCTGCGTTTAGGACTGGTCGTCCATCGCGGTTCCGCCATTTTTGTTTGGGCCATTGGAATATTGCTCGCGTGTAGTTCTCCTGGACGTAAAGAGAGTCAGTATACAAGACTAGTCTTGTCTTTTTCTGAAACACTGGATGGTCCACCGCTTGCCTAAGCGCCGTCGTACAGGCCAGGAGTTCCATCTGGCCAATCGTTGCACTCTTGTAACCAGGCGCCTCGATGTCCTGAGTGACTACCCCGAATTCATCATCGGTGAAAACAAAGCGGATGCCGAATCCGCCCCTGCTCGGTTTCAAGGCGGCGGCGCCGTCAACGTAGACATTTAGGGCGTGCTCGTCCAACACGTAGGCACCGCCTAGCTTCGGAGGCGAGAGTGATCTTGCCGATTAGCGTTGGACATCGCCGTTCACTTCATCGGCCGTCCGCCGGACCGCGTTGTGATCGCATTCTGTCCTCAGGGATCCAGAGTAAACCATTGCTCAGGTGTCAGAGATCGCAAGAAATGGTCGACTTCCTCGAGGACGCCATGAGCCGCAGCATAGCGAATATGTTCCTCAAGCCTCATAATCTTTGGCAGGGCAGGCTCGGACCCGGCAGCCAGCATCGAGCAGCGGCTATCGACACTGGAGGAGAGAGCATCCCATGAAACGAATCAATCTCCGACGACTTGAAGCACTTGAGCAGGCGCGCCCTGAGAAGAGCGGATGGTATCCACCACTGATAGTAACACGGTATGGCCCCGGCTCTGCCACCGAGCGCCTCATGATTGATGAGAAGTTCATCACTCTGGCGGAGGCTCGAGAAGCTCATCTCCGAGCATAATAGAAAAGGCTAGCCGGGCCGGTTCCACGGCGCCTGCCATTATCGAGATCCGCATGCCAGAGTGGAAACTGGTCGAGGAACGGCGGCGGATGAAACCGATCGACAAACAGCTTCTCTACGATCAGGAAACGGACGACGAATCATGAGCGGCCGCGAATGGAGACTCTGACAGATTAATCCCCTTGGCGAAAGTAAAAGCGTGACGGATTTGGACTCTCTCGAAAGAGAAAGGCTGATGAAGGCGGACGAGGTTGCCAGCGTCTTGAATACCAGTCGTGCCCTCGCTTACCGCCTGATCAGAGAGGGCGAGATCCCGTTGGTCCGGATCAATCATGCAGTCCGCAGTAAGGCGCTTGCTCTTACAAGGAATTGTCGCTAGGGTCACCGATAGTCCCATCCTAGCTCCGCCGCACGGGCAAACCGCATTAGACTTCCTCGTGGGACGCCAAGACTTGGCGACTGCAAATGCGTGGGTTCCAAGTATCACGTTTTCCGGTCCTGAAAACCCAAAGCCTCCCGGTCTTCTGAGCGGGAGGCTTTCGTTCTTGCGATTGCTGTCTAATCGAAAAAGACTCAGAATGCGAACGTCGATGTCGGCTTTCATGAGCAGACGATTCTTCAATAGTTGAATAGCCCTAAACATAGGAAAAACACTCGCCTACAAGCCACACGAACCCAAGATATGGGGGTATAAATCGCCTAAGATTCGTTCTGACACACCAGACGATTCGTAATCGTCCGGTCATCGGTTCAAATCCGATCGGTGACTCCAGCGAGTTCGGCAGCGGCCATCAGCCCCTGCCGATCTTCTTTTCAGATGTCCTTGAAGATATCGTCCAGTGTCTCGTCGGGGACATCAAAAACGCTGTTGTGTGGAGAAAGGGGCTCCTTCGTCATCCACTCCGGGAGACGGTCGTCCTTGGAAGTGAATCCGGCGCGGCGATTGAATTCACGCTCCATGCGTATGGTCTGCTTGCCGAGCTCTTGAAGGATATTCTCAGGTAGGGCCTCCCAACCGTAGCGCCCCCGGAGCAGCCGCCTGATCACGGCATCTGGGGTGGCAGCGTAGCCGAATCCCGCAAAGGAGCACGCGCCGAGCGTGTCGTAGCCCGCCATGTTCAGTTGCGCGTTCAAAGACACGTCTCTCTGGGCTGCAGGGTCAAGGTGATTGACTTTGGCCCGGATGGTCAGTCCGGCCGTATGGTCTGCACCTTGGGGGGAAGTGGCGTATGTGACGCCAGTGCCTTTGATTGCCCGGGGCTCGTAGGCGGACATGGCTTGTCCTTTTACCACGGGCACATGATCGACGCCGAGGTGCCTGCCGGTCGCCGCGGCACCGTTACCCAGGACGCGTCCGATCTCAGTATTTGCCCTTATCTCCAGGATAAGCCTCATGGCTGCCTGGCAATCGCCCCATTCCATGAGGCCGCCTTCGGCGGCGACCCCCAGCGCCGCGCCGATCTCGATCGAATCAAGGCCGAGGTCATTCACCTCCCAATTCATGCGCGCAATGGCATCCAGAGACGAGATCCCAAGATTCGGACCCATCAGACCGATCGTCTCATACTCGAGGGGAGAGATGATCATCTTGCCATCTTCTCCGCCGAAAATGTTCGAGCACTTTATAGTGCAGCCCGCCATGCATGCGTGCGAAGTCTCCGAAGGGTTGCCGCGTTGTAGAAGAAGTTCACGGAGTGCCTCGCCGCTGATGTCGTCGACCCTTTCGAAATGGCCGGCGGAGAAATTCCGCGTTGGAATCCCGCCGAACCCGTCGCTCATATGCGCCATGCCCGCTGTGCCGTAGTCGCGATAGGCAATCGATTGCGGATGCTCGAGGACCGCCTTGGTGTACTCCTTCTGGGCGGCTCTAAACAGCTCGGCGTCGGCTATTGGAGGACGTTGGCCTCCGGCGTTGTCGAAAACGATGGCTTTCAAGCCCTTGCTCCCCATGACCGCGCCAAGACCGCCGCGGGCTGCGATGCGGGACGGCACACGATCCTTATCGAGATTATTGATGGAGGCAGCCGTCAGTTGATGCTCGCCCGCGGGCCCGATCAGAGCGATCGCGACTTTGTCGCCGTACTGCCGCACCAGATTCCGTGCCGCTTCATAACAACCAAGGCCCACGAATTCATCGCCACTGACCCAGCGGGCGCCGTTTGCGGAAATGTGCAAAATCCAGTAGCCGGCATCTTCCGGCTGGTCCTCCAGGATGAGTGCATGAATTCCCAGGTAGGTCATGTGCAGCCCGGTCCGACCACCGGCATTCGCTTCCTTGATGCCGCGTGTGAGGGGCGACTTGGCCCCGATGGATATCCGATCAGTGGATGAGAGCATGTGTCCGACAAGCAGACCAGGAGCAAAAATGAGCTTGTTCTCCCGGCCCAATGGATCACACTTGGCGTCAACTTCATCCAGAAGGACACGCGCCAGGAGGCCGCGCCCGCCCAGTCGCTGCCATGATTCCGGGACTGGCTGGCGCGCCAGGGTCTGCGTGCGCACGTTCACGCGCCAGACCTGAGAGCGATACTCGCTCATGAACTCCTCCCTCTGGCTGCCAGGGCCTCTCCGAAAATCCCCAAGCCTTCACTTATCTGATCGGAGGTGACATTCAGAGGTGGGATCCAGCGGATGGTGTTATCGAAGGTCCCGCAGGTCAAGAGCAGCAATCCTTGGTCGGAAGCGGCATGCACGATATCCTTGACCATTGCCTTGGCTTTCTCGGGGCGGCCATTCACGACGAATTCAGTGCCGATCATCAGACCCAGGCCGCGCACGTCGCCAATCTCGGGATAATCCTCTTGCAGCTTTCGCAGCCCAGTCATGAGCTGGACACCGCGCTGCCCGGTGTTCTCCAACATCTTGTCCTCGCGCATGGCCTGGATGGTTGCCACTCCCGCTGCGCACGCAACGGCATTCCCGCCGAACGTACCACCATGCGACCCGACGTCCCACTTCTTCATCAAGTCGAACGAGCTGAAGACGCCTGAAAGAGGCAGGCCCGAGGCAATTCCTTTGGCAACCGTCATGATATCGGGCACGACGCCATAGTGTTCCAGCGCGAACCACTTGCCGGTCCGGCCGAACCCCGATTGGATCTCATCGAAAATCAGCAGGATCCCGTGCTTGTCCGCGATCTCGCGCAGGCCTTTCATGAAGGATGCCGGCGGCACCACGTAGCCGCCTTCGCCGAGCACGGATTCGATGAGGATGGCGGCAGTCTCCTTGGGAGCGGTCTGCGAGGCCAGCAAGATCTCGAGCTGCTCCAAAGCATAGGCGGAGGCCTTCTCCTCGCTCAAACCCAGGCGAAAGGCGTACGGAAAAGGCGCCACGAACACACCCGAGGGCAGTGGGCCAAATCCTGCCCGATAGATCGTCTTGGATGTGGTCAACGCCATGGTGGCCGCAGTACGCCCATGGAAGGATCCTGAAAAGACAATGATGTTCTGCTTGCCGGTCGCCGCTCGCGCCAGCTTCAGCGCCCCTTCAATCGCTTCGGCCCCCGAATTGGAGAAGAAGAAACCGTCAATGGAGGCTGGCACAATTTGCCGTAGCTCCTCGATCAGCTCTAGCATCGGTTTGTGAATCACGATATTGGCCTGCGCATGCAGGAACAGTCCTGCCTGGCGCCGGATGGCCTCGACCACCTTCGGATGACAGTGGCCCGTATTCGTGACGCCTATGCCACACGTGAAATCCAGGAGCTTGCGACCGTCCGTCGTATAGATGTAGGATCCCTCGGCGCGGTCAGCGACGAAATCGAAGATTCGACCCCAGACCGGCGACATGAAGGGGAAATTCGCCGCGTAGAGTTCGGTCATATAAACACCTCGCATGCTTGACTAGAAGCGATTGGGCCGTCACTGCATCGTTGCCGCCTGCTGGGAAGGAGAATATCCACGCACTGGGCAACATGAACCGACTAGACGATCCAGGCCAACTCCAGCCTGTCCAAGGTCTCGCGGGTCGGTATCCCGTTCGAGCTCCAGCCCGCCAGGCGGTAATACTCGTCGATTGCAGTTTCGATCTCTTCGTGGGTAAGCCCGATGCCCGCGGTCGGACCTGTGCCGGTCAATGTGCGGAAGAACTTCTTGGAAAGCTTGTCTTGCTTTCGATCCATGCCCTCCCGGGCATTGTACATGCGCATCATGTTGATTCGGCGCATGCCGACGGCCATCAGTTCATCCAGTGTGACATCCCAACCCGTCGTGGCTTTGACAAAGTCCACCGTTTCTTGCGGCCCATACAGCGTCCAGGCGGGGCCCCAAACGAACTGGCAGAGTTCCACGGTATCCATCATCGAGTAGAAGACTTCGGTCAAGTAGGCGAACTTGACTTTCTCCGGGCCTAGTGACATGGACGGCAGTTTGTTGGGCATGCCCATCAGCGCCAGTCGCTTCATATACAGGTCCGTTGCCATTCCTTCCTCGATCATCCAGTCGTGCTCGCTGGATTGATGGTCCGCTCCGAAGGGATTCACCGCATAGATCAACCCGAGGCTGCGCTTGGCCTGGGGCATGTGGGCCGGCGCTTCAGCGCCTTTGACGGTGATCAGGCACTCGTCCGCGCCATTGCCCCAGAGGCGGGCAGCCCGCTCAGACCCCTGCGAGAGTACCTTTCCCAGGGGCCCGCTGTTCGTTGCGATCGCTTGGAGAGCCTCCAGCATGGCTGCTGCATTGCCGAACTTGAGATCGATCCCGCCCGTCTGCTCCTTCGTGATAATGCCCTGCTCGTAGCAATCCATGGCAAAGGCGATCGTCGCGCCGCAGGCAATCGTGTCAATCCCATTCTGGTTGCAGATCTGATTGGCCAGCGCGATCGCCGCGAGATCATCGATGCCGCAGTACGATCCGAACGTGGCGGTCGTCTCGTACTCGGGGCCGCCGTAGTACGGGTCCACTTTATATGGTCCCTCGGTGATCTCGACGACGCGCTTGCAGCGCACGACACAGGCGTAGCACGTGTCCCGCTCCTTCAACACGGTCTCCGCCATCTTCTCTCCGCTGATCTTCTCGGCGCCGTCGAACTGCCCGGCGCCGTAGTTGAAGGTTGGCAGCGTTCCATACAGATTCTGGGAATTGACCACGCCCGCAGTGCCGTACTTGGCCAGGCTGTCCATGTCTGGATTGTTGGGCAGCTCTTTTGGACCCATTCGATTCATAGCAGTGAGGGCCTTTGGGTCGGCGATCTCCACCTTCTTCCGGCCTCGGACGGCGATCGCCTTCAGATTCTTTGAAGCCATGACCAGGCCCATCCCCGTGCGGCCGTTCTGGCGGTTGGACATGTTCACAAGGCTCGAGAAGAGGACGCCGTGTTCTGCGGCCGGACCGTGCTGGAGAACCTCGATCTTGTCGTCGCCGAGTTCCTTCTTGAGGATCGCATCCACCTCGCCGGTGATCTTTCCCATGAGGTGACCGGCGTCATGAAGTTCCGGCTTGCCCTCGAGGATCGAGAGGTATGCGGCCTTGGCGGACTTCCCTTTTATCACGATGCCGTCAAAACCCGCGAATTTCAGTTCCGCGGGGAAGAAGCCGCCTGCCTGCGAGTCCCCGATGCCCCCGCTGATCGGCGACTTGGCGTTCGCATTGATGCGGCTCTGTCCTGAAATCGGGGCACCCGTCGTTACCCCGGCGAAAAGGGTCAGAACGTTTTCCGGGCCCAGCGGATCCGCCCCCTTCGGAACCTCCTTTAGAACGTAGTACACCCCCATCGCCGACCCGCCCATGTACTTCCGATAGAAGGCTTCGTCCGGCGTCTCGACGTCGAGCCTGGAGTTCGTGAGATCAACATGCAGGATCTTGCCAGTGTAGCCAAAGGGCATGTCATCCTCCTCTAAACCTGCGAATTATCGACATTATAAGTACTTGCCCGGCGATCTGGCAATGAGCCTGCCGGGCCCTTGCATGGATCTACGAGGTCGCTTCTGGCTGCATCTCCGTGATGCCGTATGGGAATTCGTACTCGGCCATCTTGTTCATGAACGGCAGCGGGTCAAATGCCTCGGGCCCCAAGACACCCGAGCCGCGCCACGTTCCGTGCTCAAGCAGATCCCACGCAATCACTGGGCTGAAAGCGGTCTGTGCCACGACGGCCTGGCACCCCCATCGTTTCATGCAGATCGCATTGTCGGCCACCTGATAAACATACACTTGCCGAGGCCGCCCATTCTTGAGGCCGCGCACCCAGGTTCCTGCGCAGGTCTTTCCATGCATTTTGTCGCCGAGCTGGGCGGGATTTGGGAGGCAGGCGGCCACCACGTCCCTGGGTGCAACCCAGGAGCCTTTGACCTGGACCTTCTCCTTCCTATCCAGGCCGAGGGCATGCAGCGTCTTCAGGACGCCGATGAACTGATCTCCCAACCCGTACTTGAAGGTGACGCGGCCGGCCTTTATCCAGCGCGGAACGAGCAAGACCTCCTCGTGTTCCACGTTCACGACCTCGATGCTCCCAATGCCTTCGGGGAAATCGAACGTCTCCTTGCCGGAGAATGGAGCGGTCGTGTACCAGCCTCTGCCCTGCTCCCAGATAACGGGCGGGTTAAGGCATTCCTCGATCGTGGTCCAGATCGAGAAGCTCGGGGCAAATTCGTATCCCTCCACCACGAGGTTTGCGCCGTCCCGAATGCCGATCTCGGCGATCTCGTCAAAGAGGTGATCCGCGGCGTACCTCGCAAAGACATCGGCCATACCTGGCTCGACGCCCATCCCCACGAATGCCAACCGACCCTTCCTCTCCCAGTCTCCGGCCCGCTCAAACTGGTAGTCGCCGAGCTTGACACCCGGCAGGTTATTGGGGTCCGTGGGATGCGGCGTGGAGAGCGTCATGGCCATATCCATGTAGTTGACGCCGGCTTCGAAGGCCGCATCGAAGATCTGCTGATTGTAGAGAGGATCAACGGCGTTCATCACCAGGTCCACCCTGTATGACCTGGCCAGCTGAACCAGCATGCGTTGATCGCTGGCGTCCACAAACTCGACAGGGAATCGTCCGGCATCCCCCATTCGATACTGCACGGCAGCGGCGCGCTCGCGATTGAAATCCGCGAGGACCAGCTGCGTCACCCACGGGCGCTCCCTGGCGATCGCCGCGATCGCCTCACCAACTCCACCCACTCCGACCAACAGGACTTTCATGTTCCCTTTCCGGTGGCTCCACCGGCCTCGTCTACGGACCGGCAGACAAGTCTTGCCTGCGCAGCAGGAGTTGCTCCGCCTGCGCGCAGGACTCTCAGAAGTAGATTTCCTTGACGATCTTCAGATGCATAAACGTTTCGGTCTCGCGCACACCCTCGATATGATATAGCCTCTCGGTTATGAATCTGAGCAGGTCTTCGTGATCGCGACAGAAAACTTCGGCCAGGATGTCGAACCGTCCACTCACGACGACCAGATACACGACTTCGTCCAGTCGAGCCACCTGCTCTGCGACCTGCAGCATGCGGTCTCCCTCAGTTCGAATCCCGATCATGGCCATCGTTTTCAGACCCTGCTGCATCGGATTCGTGATCGCCGCAACTTTCAGGAAACCTGTTTCGACTAGGCGGTTGTATCGCTGACGGATCATCCCGGGTGACACGCCCAGTCGGTCCGCTATTTGCGAAAAGGCTTCGCGGCCATCAACCCGAAGCGCGGCCAGGATCTGGCGGTCTGTTTCGTCCAGACTGACCGGGGGCGTGGAATCGAATGTGCTCTCCATGGCCATATTCTATGCCGAATACGCACGAAAGTCAACTCCAGGCAGATAACTCGTCACGAATTGTTTAGATATGCTCCTCAAAATGAACCTGCCCGACATCGAGAAATCGGGCAGGTTGGGACGAGCATTAGCGGACAGTTCTGCCCGCGTCAGTGCCGCGTTCATTCCCGGCGGCACGGACGCCTTCAGCCGTCTCAGACCGAAAGACTACTGGCCCTTGAAGTCAGTCCAGAGTTGGTCGTAGAGGCCGGTTGCGTCGCCGACGTCGCGGACTTCAACTGCCCGCGCCAGGAAGTCGGCCGACGGATTGGTCCCCGAGAATCCCATGTAGGTGTCATACGCTGCCGCGTCGTTGGCCTTGAGATAATCCAACCCAGCCTTGTTTGGATTGGAATAGGGAAATTCCTGGGTGATCAGAATGCTCTCTGCCGGTTCGAGCATGAAGTTCAGGAAAGCCATGGCCGCATCCGGGTGCGGAGCTCCCTTCGGAATCGCGAGGTTGTCGAACCAAAGTCCACAGCCCTCGGTCGGGCAAATGTATTCGATATTCGGATCTTCCTTGTAGGCCAGCGAGGCATTCCCGTTATAGACGAGACCGGCCCACGCCTCTCCCGTGATGAGCGCAGTCTCAGGGTCATCACTGTTGAAGAGCAGGATGTTTGGCTTCAAGGCGATCAGCTTGGCTTTCGCCTGATCCAACTGCGCAGGGTCGGTTGAGTTCTTGTCGAACCCGAGTACCTGCAGGGCCATGCCCGGAACCTCGCGCGAAGTCGTCCAACATGACCAGCCGATTCTTATACTTCAGGTCCCAGAGATCGGCCCAACTCTTGGGCTCGAAGGGCACCCGGGTCTTCTCGTATGCCAGGGCAGTCGTGCCCCATTGGTAAGGCACAGAGTACTTGTTGCCCGGGTCGTAGTACTGGTTGGTGAACCGGGTATCCACGTTGACGAAGTTCGGGATCTGGGTCATATCCAGCGGCTCAAGCATGTCCTGCTTGACCATGATATCCACAGTGTAGTCGCTGGGGATGACGAGGTCATAGCCAGACGCCCCTGCCTGCAGCTTGGCGAGCATCTCCTCATTGGAGGAGTAGGTGTCGTAGTTCACTTTGATGCCATACTTCGCCGCATAGTCATCCAAGAGCTTCTGGGGAACATAATCCGTCCAGGCATATAGGTTCAGCTCTGTCGAGGTGGGCTGAGCCGGTTGCGGAGCGGAGGTCGGCGCCTCTGTTGTCGGAGCGGCAACGGCAGCCGTCGGCTGCACCACTTCCGGCGGCGCTGCGGTCGGGGCAACAGGCGCAGGAGCGCACGCTGCCGCGAACAACACAGCCAGCATCAACGTGCTCATCAGTCGGTACGACTTCACTTTTGTCCTCCTTTTGTTGTGGCCTACGCCCTTCGACGTTGGGCGATTTGGCCAATGAGCAGGATCAGAAACACGAGCAGCACCCACACAGTTGATAAAGCATTGACCTCTGGAGTCACCATAAACCGCACCATTGAGAACACCCGGAGCGGGAGGGTGGTTGAACCGGGACCGGCCGTGAAGTATGTGATGACATAGTCATCCAACGACAAAGTGAAAGCCAGCATCGCGCCCGAAAGCACTCCGGGCATGATCGTGGGCAGCGTCACGCGCCAGAATGTCGTCATTTCGTTGGCGCCCAGATCCATGGCCGCCTCGTCGATGGCATTGTCGTATCCATGCAGGCGCGCCCGCACCACCAGGGCCACAAAGGGAATGTTGAAGGCAATATGCGAGAGCGTAATCGTCAGGATGCCCAGCGTGAAATTCAGCATCACGAAGAGGACGAGAAGCGAGATCCCCATCACGACCTCGGGGATAACGATCGGAATGTACATGACGGTTTCCGAAGCGTTGTATCCGGGGAAGCGGTAACGGTGCATCGCCAGGGCCGCCAGAGTTCCGATCACGGTCGCGCAGATCGTGGACACGACCGCGATGATCATCGTGTTCCTCGTAGCCTGAAGTACCTGCTGATCGCGAAACAGCACGTCGTACCAGTGAAAGGTGAAGCCCTGCCAATGGATGTTCAACTTCATTGTATTGAAGGAGAACACCATCAGGATGAGGATGGGCACATAGATGTACAGGTACGCACCGAAGGTGTAGATGCGGAGCCAGAGAGGCAGGCGCTTCTCGCTCATACCAGAAGCTCCTCCGAGAAGCCGGCCTTGCGCGTGTAGTACATCGTCAGGATCAGTGTCATCAACATCAGAATCATCGAGGCGGCGGCCCCGAAAGGCCAGTCGCGCGCCGTGAGGAACTGATTCCGTATCACGTTGCCGATCAGAACGGTTTTTGCCCCGCCCATCAGATCCGGAATTACGAACATCCCCATCGCCGGGATGAAGACCAGGATGGTGCCGGCAATCATGCCGGGAACGCTGAGGGGAAGGGTGACCCGCAGGAACACTCTCCAGGGAGGCGCCCCCAGGTCGGCCGCAGCCTCGAGCAGCGAGTTCTCGATCTTCTCCAGCGAGGTGTACAGAGGCAGGACCATGAAGGGCAGGAATTCGTACACCATCCCGATCATCACGGCCGTTGGCGTATACAGCAGTCCCAGCGGTTGCGTTGTGATGTGCAGCCATTGCAGCAGTCCATCCAGGAATCCCCCCGCCCGCAGGATCATGATCCAGGCATAGGTTCGAATGATGAAATTTGTCCAGAATGGGACGAGTATCAGGAACAGAAGCAGGGACCGCTGACGAGCCGGAGAACGCGCAATGTAGTAGGCCAGCGGATATCCGATCGCGATCGAGAAGATCGTCGTGCCGAAACCGACGCCCAGTGAGTAGAGCAGGATCTTGCCGTATATTGGATCAAAGAGCCTGAGGTAATTCGAGGGGTTGAACTCGAATTCAACTTCCCCGTATGTTCCACGCGAAAGAAAACTCAGGCCCGCCACCAGCACGAGGGGCAGGATCATGAATACGAAAAGGTACAGGTTGGCCGGGGAGATCAGGAGCATTCCCTGGAAGACCCGATTCTCACGAAACAGCTTAAGAAGAGAGGTTCGGTTCGCGCTCCGTTCCGCCGCCCCATCGACCGTCATTCCGCCTCCATCAAGATTGTCCGCTCGACAGCTCGCGATTCCGCCCGAGTACCACCGCCCCTAGTTGTTGGGCAGCACCAGTGTGTTCTCTGGCAGCAATGTCAACCAGGCGTGCGCTCCAGTACGGTAGTAGACGCTCTGATCCAAGGTCGAGATGCGGTTCTGTTCCCACACCTTCATCCTCCGACCCCTCACCTCAAGGTAGACACGCGTGTCGGATCCGATGTACGTGCTGGTAACCACGACACCCTCAACGCAGTTGAGCGGCTGCTCCTGCTTGTCGCTAAGTCGAATCTTTTCCGGTCGAACCGAGATCGTCACGTCATCCCCGACTTTTACGTTGCCGGTTGGGATGCCGGTCAGCTCCGCGCTCCAGGCGGGCACCGACACGACGGCACGGTCTCCCTGAATCGACTTCACCTTGCCTTCGAGGAAATTGGATTCCCCGATGAAGTCCGCCACAAACCGATTGGTGGGGCGCTCGTAGATCTCAACCGCGGGACCCAGCTGCATGACCTTTCCGAAGCTCATTACAGCAATCCGATCTGACATGGTCAGGGCCTCTTCCTGATCGTGCGTTACATAGATGAACGTGATGCCCACCTGCTTCTGCAGGGCTTTGAGCTCAAGCTGCATTTCCTTCCGCAGTTTGAGATCCAGCGCACCGAGTGGCTCATCCAGGAGGAGCACCTGCGGCGTCTTCACCAGTGCGCGCGCGAGTGCAACGCGCTGCTGCTGACCGCCGGATAGCTGCTTGGGATGGCGCTTGTCCATGCCGGTCAACTGCACCATCTCCAGCGCACGCCCCACGCGCTTCTTGATGTCTTCTTTGGAGACACCCTCCATTTCCAGGCCGAAGGCGACGTTCTGGAACACGGTCAAGTGTTGGAAGAGGGCATAGCTTTGAAATACGGTATTGGCGGGCCTCTGAAACGGCGGCGTATGCCCCATCAGCTTGCCGCCTATATAGACCTGCCCCTCCGTTGGCCATTCGAATCCCGCGATCAGGCGCAGGGACGTCGTCTTGCCGCATCCAGACGAGCCCAGCATGGAAAAGAACTCGCCATGATTGATCTGCATCGTCACATGATTCACGGCAGCCAGCTCATTCCCCTCTGGAGTAATGAACTTTTTTACAACATCCCGTAGTTCGACTGCGTATTCACCACTCATCACCCAGCTCCTGCTCTGCGCCCTAGCTCCGGATACTCTCGCGGTCGTGCCTTCATTTCTTGTACCACAAAACAATCTGCATTAGGCACACCAGCTGACCTCCTCCGACCTAAAGATGAAACAACTCCGGCGGAGTGCCTCCCGGCTTGGGCGCTCAGGATGCCGACAACTGGCTCGCGGTGGCATCGGTCAGTGTGGTCAGTGCCTCATCCAGAACGGCCAATCCTTCATCCAGTTGAGCTTCCGAGATAATCAAGGGTGGTACGACGAAGAGAACGTTCTTGAAATTGAATACGTAGACACCCCTGGAAATCAGGAATGACTTAAGCGCGGTCAGATCCATCGGCTCCTTCGTCTCCCGGTCCTTCACGAACTCGAGTGCCGAGAACAGGCCGATGTAGCGCACATCGCCGACAGAACGATGCCGGGACTTCATTTCCTCCAGGCGCCGGCCCAGGTACTTCCCGACTTTGGTCGCGTTCTCAAACACACGGTCTTCCTCGTAGGCCTCGATCGTTGCCAGGGCGGCGGCGCAGGCAAGTGCGTGTCCGCTGTACGTGAGACCGGCATACAGGTACTTGTCATCGAAGAATCTGGCGATCTTCTCACTGACGATCACGGCACCGAGCGGGACGTAGCCCGAGGTGATCCCCTTTGCGGTGGTGATGATGTCGGGGACCACGTCCCAATTGTCGACCGCGAACCAGCGTCCGGTCCGACCCCAGCCTGACATAACTTCGTCGGAGATCAACACAATTCCGTGCTTGTCGCAGATCTGCCTGACGCGCGGCCAGTAGTCATCGGGCGGAATGATCAGCCCGTTGGTGCCGGTCACGCCCTCCAGGATAATCGCCGCGATCTGATCGGGTCCCTCGTGCTGGATGACCTCCTCGACGTGGCTGATGCATTCGCGATGGCAGGTCTCGCGCGTCCAGCCGAAGGGACAGCGGTAACAGTACGGGTCAAGGAAATGCACAACCCCCGGCATGCCGGGCTCGGCGGCTAGGCGTCGGTAGTCGCCGGTTGCTGCCAGGGCGCCGTACGTCGCGCCGTGATAGGAACGATAGCGCGCCAGGATCTTATTTCGTCCCGTGTAGAAGCGCGCGATCTTGATCGCGTTCTCGTTAGCCTCCGCGCCCCCCAGGGTAAAGAACGTCTTGGTCAGGTCGCCCGGAGAGATCTGCGCCAACTTCTGGCCGAGCAGCCCGCGGGGTGCGCTCGCCAGACCAGGCGCGACGAACGTCAAGCGGGCCGCTTGATCCTGGATGGCCTTGACAACACGGGGGTTCTGATGACCGATGTTGGTATTGACTAGCTGTGAGGCAAAATCGAGGTAACGCTTGCCGTCCGCATCCCAGAAGTAGACCCCGTCGGCTCTTGCCACAGGAATCGGATTGACCTGGCTTTGCACCGACCATGAGAAGAACGTGTATTTCTTATTGAGGTCGACAATTTCGTGTGCCGTCAATTCGGGTTTCTCAATGACCTTTGCCATGACCTCTCCAGTTCCTAGGACCGTTTGGCTTCCTTGACGATGTCGGCATAGACGTTCAGGGTCTCGTCGATGTCGGCCTGGGAATGCTCGTAGCACAGGAACCACGGCTCACGGGCGTCAAGATCGGGCATGATGCCGCGGGTAATGGCCTTTTCTGCCAGCCGCAGATACAACGACCTGTCACTCTCGCTCCAATCCCGCTGGCACGTGACACGCTCGACTCCGAGCGCGAAGGAAAACATGGCCGGGTATCCGCTCATGACGAAAGGTATGTTGTTCTCCTCGAAGATGTCACTTAATCCGTCCATCAGACGCCGGCCTCGCTCCCTGATCGTATCGAGCACAGGGCGCTCCTGCAGCAGTTTCAGTGTTGCGTACGCGGCGGCCACACCGGGTTTGTTGTTCGTGAATGTCCCGCCGTGGGCCACGCCATGACCAATGATCGACATGATATCGCGATTTCCACCAAAAGCCGCTACCGGATAGCCGTTTCCAAGTGCCTTGGCATACGTGGACAGGTCGGGCCGGATCTTCAACAACTCCTGGGCGCCGCCGTTCGCGATCCGAAATCCGGTCTTCACCTCATCCAGGATGAAAACCGTGCCGTGCCGGTCGCACTCTGCGCGGATCAGCTCGAGAAACCCGGGCTGCGGCTCGATCGCACCACAGTTGCCTTGACAAGGTTCCGTGATGACGGCCGCAATCGTGTCGCCGGCCGAACGCATAACTCGCTCGAAGCCATCAAAATCGTTGAACGGAAGGGTGATCACGAGTTCGCGGAGGCTATGTGGAATGCCTGATGAAGCCGGCACCGGTATGGGATTGCGCCGATTGCCGTAGGCCTCAACCGGGGCGTAGGTCGACCAGAGCGTGTGGTCCTGAAAGCCATGGTAGTTGCCCTCGAATTTGACGATCACTTCGCGGCCGGTATATGCCCGAGCCACGCGCAGCGCGTGCATCGTCGCCTCGGTGCCGGAGCAGGCCAGGCG
Organism: uncultured Chloroflexia bacterium; assembly: GCA_963739265.1. Lineage (GTDB taxonomy): Bacteria > Chloroflexota > Anaerolineae > Anaerolineales > Villigracilaceae > Fen-1038. The sequence continues at coordinate 831,610 of CAVTZR010000002.1, read as the reverse complement.
CACCATGTCGACGGCCGGCACCATCTTGACAATCATTTCCGCGAGAGCCACCTCAAGTTCACCGGTCATGGCAAACAGGACGCCTTTCCGGATTTCATCGATCACCGCAGAGTCAACTTCGTCGTATGCGTGTCCCAGGATGACGGGCCCGAACGCCAAGCGATAGTCAATGTATCGCCGGCCATCCACGTCCCAGAGGTGTGCACCTTTGGCCTTTTCCACGTAGGGCGTGATTCCTTGACCCCAAAAACGGAAGTTCGAATTCACACCGAGCGGCAGCACACACTGGGCACGGACTTGAAGGGCCTGGCTCTTGGGACCGACTAGGTTCATGTTCCCTCGGTATCAGGTGCGAATAGGAGCGCTTTCCGAGCGGCGGGATTTCACGGCTCGCTCAGGGACCCGCCATTGGTAGACATCCTTGAGCACGAGCGGCACGATGGAGGTCGTAGTCTTGCGTACTCCCGGCACTTTGCGGATCACCTCGGTGACGAAATGGTAGATCTCGGATGTATCTTTCGCAACCACCTGCACGCTGATGTCGTTCTGCCCGATGCTGCAGGCTACGTACGTGATGCTGTCGAAAGTGGCCAGTTTCTTTGCGACCTCGAGGATCCTGTCCGAACTCGACCTCGATCCACACATCGGCCTTGATATCCCACCCAAAGGCCGACGGGTTGACAATGGCGCTGATCTTCAGCACCCCGCTCGTCACCATCCGGTCGATGCGGTAGCGCACAGCGCGCTCCGAGATGCCCCCGATCCGATGGGCGATCTCAGAAGCAGCCGCGCGGCCGTCTTCGAGGAGGGAATTGACAATTCGTATGTCAATTTTGTCGAATTCGTACATGATCTTGTTCAGGATATTCCGAAACGGACAGGCTTCGACCTCACTATACAGAGTTCCTGACCGCCCGTCAAGTGCCCGTGAACCGGCCTGCCGCAGGCGACGGACATCATGACGCAACTCAAGACGCGGGTGGTAGGTCATCTCGGGGCTGTCGAAGGCACGGGACGGACGTCACATTGACTCATCTTACGGGCATGGGTATAATGATTTTCCGGCGTTATCCCCGAGAGGTACTGGGAGTAGCACTATGGTTACGCTTAAATCAACGCCTGTCATCGCGCTCGAACCCAAGGCGCAATTGACCGGCAAAATCCTCAAAACAACCCTGGCCGGGGCTCTGGTGGATGTTGGACAGCCGCTCCCGGGCGTGTTGCATATTTCGCAGTTGCAGAAGGAACCCGTAAACAAAGTTGAAGATGTGGTCAGGGAAGGCCAGTCGGTGGTAGTCTGGGTTCGCAAGGTGCGTAAGGATCGTATCGAACTCACGATGATTCACCCCCTTCAATACGAGTGGAAGGAACTTCAGCCCGACATGGTGGTCAAAGGCAAAATCGTGCGTCTTGAAACGTACGGTGCCTTTGTCGACATCGGTGCGGAGCGACCGGGCATGATCCATATCAGTGAGCTCGCCCGGGGATACGTCAAGGCGGCCCAGGATGTTGTCAAAGAGGGCGACGAGGTCGAGGCTAAGGTCTTGACGGTGGACTTCAAGAAACGCCAGATCCGACTAAGCCTGAAGGCCCTTCAGCCTGAAGTCATTGAGCCCGAAAAGCCGGAGCGCGAACCCAAGCGCGGCGGGAAGCGTGGCAAGTCCGAGCAGCCGGCCGAGCCTGAGGTGGGAGCCGAAGAGCCGCCGGAGCCAGCCTTGACCGCGATGCAGCTCGCCTGGCAATCAGCGCAGGACCACGCCAAGTCCAAAAGAAAGGCAAGTCGCGCAAGACGGGTCAAATCCAGTTCGGCGGAGCAGGAGGAAATCCTGAATCGCACCCTGGAAAAAAGACTCTCGACTGGCGCCTGAACCTACAACTCCCCTCGCAAAGAGGGGAGTTTCATCTATGCGTCGTGCCAGCCGAATTCCCTGAGGTATTTGTCACGGTTTGCGGCGCGCGCGGTCTTTCCGCTTGAGGTCTTCAGGATCCACTTTGGCCCGACAACCTGGATATACCGCAGCGCGATGGCAGAATTCTTCGTCACATGCTCGCGAACAAGATCTGCGACGCGCTCCCGCTCCACAAGACTGCCCGAATCGATCTCCACGACCATAACGACGTCTTCAGTCCCCGCTTGCTCGTCGAACACACCAAACGCCACCGCCCGGCCGGGATGGACCCCCGGGACTTCGTATGACAGTGCCTCAAGGTCTTGAGGATACACGTTCTTGCCGCCAACGATAATCACATCTTTCTTCCGACCCCAGACATAAAGCTCACCGGCGGATAGATAGCCATAGTCACCGGTCAGGAACCATCCATCCCGGAACGCTTTCTGGTCCGCGTCCGGCCGATTGTAGTAGCCGGTCAGCATGCAGTCGCTCCGCAACGCGATCTCGCCGATTTGCCGCTCGGGAAGCGTTGCCCCAGAGTCATCAAGCACCCGGACCTCTGTGTTCGCCAACGGGGTTCCGGAGGACATCATCCTGAAAGTCGACGCAACGTCAGTTGCCCGCCGGACTTCGCGCCGCGACACAAATGCATCCTTGTCGAGCGAGTTGAAACTGGGTCGGCGCGTGAGGTCTGATTGGGTCACACCAAATACGTTCTCCGCCATCGCGTACGAGGTCTGGAGCGCATCTTCGCGCAACCCATACGGCTTGAACCGCTCGAAGAAGGCATGATGACTCTCCCAGCGCACCGGCTCGGAGCAATTGATCACGACCCGCCACGACGAGAGATCAACACCTTCCAGGCTCCCGTCGCGGACCTTCTGCGTGCAGAAGTTGAAGGCGAAATTCGGCAGCCATGAGAGCGTCCCCTTGTAGTGCGAGACCGATTGCAGCAGACGATAGGGAGCGCGCACCCAATCAAAGGGCGAACTGAGGACCAGCGGGACGCCAAACAGGATCGGCATCAGGAAGCCGGCGATCAATCCCATGTCATGGTATAGGGGCAGCCAGGAGACAACCACATCGTTTGCGCCGAGGTCAAGCGCCTTGCCATACGCTTGCAGTTGATTGAGGACGGCGCGGTGCGAGAGCGCAACCCCCTTCTGCAGACCCGTTGTACCCGAGGAGTGCTGCAATAGCACGATGTCAGTGGGCGATCGCGTCCCGGCGGCCGCCGGGACGGCCGCATCGTCAGCCAGCGCAGCCACAGTTGCAGTCGAGATGACGGCGCGTACTGACCCACCCTCCGTCAGAGCAGATCGGACTTCACCTTCGAATTCGGGATACGTGACGATCCCCGCCGGTCGTGTCACCGAAATGAGGGCGGCGAGGTCGGCACGATACTGCTCGGGCGGAAGCTTCTCGGTGAGGAACGGCATGATGGACGGGATCGCACCGTACAAGATCGCGCCCCAAAAGGAGAAAATCAGATCGTCGCCGTGCTGAAGAATCAGGATCACCACCTCGCCTGGGAGCAGACCGTGTGCCCTGAATGCCTGCGCATATCGGTTCGAACCGCGCAAGAGGTCGGCACAGGTTATTCGGGCATCGGACCGACCGCTGTGCTGCAGGTACACGGCTGGAGACTCCGGCGCCCGGGATACCCTGTCCAAGAGGCTTTCGATCAGCGTCTTCATCTGCCCCGACGAGACTCGATCAGAGCCGAAAGCTGCTCCAGACTGTCGAAGGATTGGGCATTGAGCTCGGTATCATCGAGGTGCACACCGAATGTGTCCTCGACGAAGAGCGCCAGGTCCACCAGGCTGAACGAGTTCGACCAACCCGCTTGAGACCAGGGGCGCCGATGGTTCAATCTTTCGATTTGGCTGCTTCAGGATTGAGTTGGCAATGTATACACCAACCTTTGAAGCGATCTCAGAGTCCATGCGGGTCTCCAACGAGTTCGGGAAAGATTCCCGGGGCATCGGCTGTCGAATGAGGCGTATCGATACGGCCCACTAGGCTGCTCCAAAAAGCCGAAGGAGGGTGTGCCAGGCTCCCAAGGGCGAGCTGAAATTGAAGAAGAGCCAGCCTAGGGCCACGAAGTTGAACGTCAAGAGGACGCCAGCGGCTCGGAGTACGCGTTCGCCGGGGCCGGATTGTACCCAAGGGGGCATCCGATTGACCGTCAGGGCCACCCAGCGATTGTGGAGAAACAGACCGATGCCGTGCCACAACCCCCACGCAGCGAAGTTCCAGGCGATCCCATGCCACAGCCCGATGAGCAGCATCGTGCCAAGCTGCGCGGTCAGTATGACCAGCCAAGCCGGAAGCCAGCGGGTCGAGGTTCGCAGCACACGCACCAAAGGGTTGAAGAAGTAGGACCGAAACCATTGGGTCAGTGTGATATGCCACGAATTCCAAAAAAGGGTCAAGTTCGGCTTCAAGTACGGCGCCGTGAAGTTCTCGGGCAACTGTACGCCCATCAGCCGCCCCATGCCTATGGCAATATCGGTGTATCCGCTGAAGTCAAGGAAGAGCCGGAACGCATAGGCGTAGAGAAACAGCCACAGCCAGCCCCAAGTCCTGATGTGAGGAGCGAGCGCTTCGCTGATGGAGATGACGGCCAGGGTATCGGCAATCACGAACTTCTTGAACAAGCCGACAAGGATTCGGCCACCGGCCTGCATCCAGGCATCGCCCGGCATCGGGAGAGGAGACCGCAGCTCCCCGACAAAACGTTCGGCGCGGTCGATCGGCCCCGCGGTAAATGCAGGAAAGAAGAGCACATAGCTGGCGAACTCGGTCAGCGTTAGCGCGGGGAGCCTGCCCGAGCGACGATCGAGGAGCGTGTGCATAAGTCGGAAAGCCAGGTACGAGTACCCGAGCCACTGGATGCCAATCGCGGGCAGGAGGATGGGTGCTCCGGAAGTCAGCCCGGGCCGCCCCGGTTCCAGTGCCGCGCGCAAGCAGATCGACCACAGCCACCGAAACGGACGGGATTTTCAAAACAACGAGGATCAATACGATGCCCGCGAAGGCCAGGATGTACAGGGCGCTCAGGGGATGCCGCCGATACGCCAGCAGAAGCGTGATCGCGAAGATCACCACGACCCCAGCCAGCACGTAACGGAGCCGCGGGGTATCCACCAGATAAATCAATTCGAGCTTGAAGTAGCGATTCAGGTCCGCGAGCAAGATCACCGCGGCAAGGACGAGGGCTGCAGGCCAATTCACCTTCCAGCCGCGGACCTCGCGAGGTGCCGTCAGCGCCCAGACCACGACAGAAATCGCGAGGGTTGCGGTCGGAATCCAGAATTGCAGAGATGGCAGCGACTGGGCCGGCTGCAACCAGTACATCGCCGAGGCGCTCACAGCAAGGACAGCAAGCTGCCGACCGGCTGCGAGCCGTCCGAGGGCGGCTGCGATGACCGCCAAAACCGCGATCTGGAGAACAGTCACGTTAGAAGCCCTGGTAGATCCAGGTCGGGCTGGTATCAGCCGTGAATATGACAAGCGCAACGAGAATCAGCGCCAGCAGCAATGCCAGCCAGTTCTCGCGATTCAGGATTATGGAGCGCAGATTCTTGCCTCACATGCGATCCTATCAAGCCGCGGTGCGCAGATACAAATCCATGAATGCATCCAGGTTGCCATCCAGGACAGACTGTGTGTTGCCGGTCTCATAGTCTGTGCGATGATCCTTGACCATCTGGTAGGGATGCAGCACGTAGGAGCGAATCTGACTCCCCCACTCAGCCTTCGTGTACTCGCCTCGCAGCACGGCGATCTCCTGCTCGCGTTCGGCGTGTTTCAACTCAAGCAGCCTGGCGCGCAAGACTCGCATGGCGTTCTCCCGATTCTGCAACTGGGAGCGCTCGTTCTGGCACGTGACGACGATTCCCGTGGGGATATGGGTCAACCGGACTGCAGTCGCGTTCTTCTGCACGTTCTGCCCGCCGGCGCCCGACGACCGGAAGACGTCCATCTTTAGGTCGGCGGGACTGATCTCGATCTCGGTGTCGTCCATCGCAACCTGGGGCAGGACCTCGACGAGAGCAAATGAGGTGTGCCTCCGGTGGGCAGCATCGAACGGCGAGAGTCGCACCAGTCGATGGACCCCTTTCTCTGAACGCAGGTAACCGTATGCGTACTTGCCATCGACGGCGATGGTCACGCTCTTGATGCCGGCCTCTTCGCCCTCGGTCCGCTCCAGGACCTCGGTGCGATAGCCGCGGGCCTCTGCCCAGCGTAGGTACATTCTCTCGAGCATCGCCGCCCAATCCTGGGAGTCCGTTCCACCGGCGCCAGCGTGGATTGCCAGGAGGGCATCATCGTCGTCATAACGACCGGAGAGCATGGTGGTAAAGCTGCGCCGCTCGAGATCGGCCTCGAGGTCGACAACCTCACGTCCCAGATCACCACGCAGGGTCTCGTCGTCCATGCGGGCAAGTTCGGCAAGGTCCTGCAAATGCGCCTGCAGCTTCCCCCAGGATTCGACATCCTCGCGGAGCCCCGAGGCCGCCTTCATTGTCTTTTGAGCGCCGGAAGGATCGTTCCAGAAATGCGGCTGCTCGATCTGGACTTGAAGTTCTTTGAGGCGTCTCTCTTTTCCCGCTAAGTCAAAGACGCTCCATGAGCTGTGTGATCAAATTCTGTGCACGCTCGAGTCTGTCGACCAAGTCCTGCATGTTCTCTCCTCTGCCTGCCGAGATGATTCCTTATGAACGTATCGACTTCCGCCAAAGGCTGTCTGCGGCCCTTCACGAGGCCAGGATCCCGTCGATGAAGCCATCTGGATCGAAAGGCTGAAGATCGTCCATGCGCTCGCCGAGGCCCGCGAAGAGTATAGGCAATCCGAGTTCGCGCTGTATGGCAAAAGCCATGCCGCCCTTCGCCGATGAATCCAGCTTGGCGAGAATCACGCCTGTGACTTGAACGGCATCGCCGAAAGCCCGCGCCTGCTGCAGGGAATTCTGTCCCAGAGTGGCATCCAAGACGAGCCAGACCGCGTGGGGCGCGCCGGGCTGTGCCTTGCCGACGACGCGACGGATCTTCTTGAGCTCCTGCATCAGGTTGAAACGGGTCTGGAGCCGGCCGGCGGTATCAATCAGAACGATGTCCGCTCCCCGCGCCTGCCCGGCCTGAACCGTCTGAAAGGCCACGGCGCCCGGATCGCTGTCGGGTGCGCCTGCAATGACATCGGCGCCCAGCCGATCGCCCCAAATTCGAAGTTGTTCGCCCGCAGCAGCGCGGAAGGTATCTGCGGCCCCCAGGACCACGCTGTGGCCTCCATCCTGGAACAGCTTGCCCAGCTTGGCGACGGTGGTCGTCTTTCCCGATCCATTCACGCCAACCACCAGGACAACCCACGGTTTGGCAGTGATCTCGATATTTGGGACCGGCAGCAGTCTGGCCCGCAGTTCCGCCTTGAGGGCGCTGCGCAGTTGGTCCGACCGGGTCAGACCCTGTTTCCTGACCGTATCGCGAAGCGATCGAATGATCTCTTCACAGGTCTCGAGCCCGAGATCGGCTTGGATCAACAGAGATTCCAGGCCCTCCCATACATCGTCGGTGATGTCTGTGCTTCCCAGCACAGACGCAAGCCGTCCGAATGTAGTCCTGCTGGTCTTCGCCAATCCCTCGCGCCAGCGGGACAGCAGTTCGGCCATGACCGGGCATTATATCATGCAGGTTTTAATGATATACTGCGTCCGCTTTCGACGGCAAATACGAGACCCGAAGCGCAGCAGGATATAATATCAGTATGATAGAAGAACCGATCCATGTGACAAATTCCGCGTTTGAGCTGAGCATTCTCCAGTCGCCCCTCCCGGTTATTGTTGACTTCTGGGCGCCCTGGTGCGGACCTTGCAGAATGGTGGGACCCATTCTGGAGAAGATTGCCAAGGAGTACGCCGGCAAGCTCGTAGTCGCGAAGGTTGACACCGATGAGAATCCCGAGTGGGCCTCCAAGTTTGAGGTCCAGGGTATTCCGACGATGCTGTTCGTCTCTAGCGGGAAAGTTGTACACCGCCAGGTGGGCGCGCTGCCGGAACGGATGCTGCGCGATGTCGTTACCCAGTTCATGGAAGTTGTAGCGCCTAACTAACTGGGGCTGCAGCATTCCGCAAAAAAAGGATGGATGGAGGAGCACGGAAGATGAGACCCATTGTTATCATGATGGCCGCGGCGACGCTTGTATTGAGCGCGGCCTGCGCCCCCGCCGCGCCCACAGTTGACCCGGCCCAGATCCAGGCGTCGGCCGTGGCTGCAGCCAGTACGATGATCGCGATGACGCAGCAGGCCATTCCGACCGAGACACCGGTCCCGCCGACGCCGCTCCCGAGCCCAACTCCGCTTCCAATACCCACGCTCGCGGTCCTACCCACATTCCCGGTGATTGGGGCGCCAACAGATGTACCTACCGCCAGCACTGGTGATGACTGCAACCATCTCCTCGACGTCGGCGCCAGCGGTAATCAGAAAGCGAAGTTGCTGATCGTCAACGCCACGAAGGGCAGGATGACCCTCACGATTGGCCTCGGGCGCAAGAACGCGTTTGGCCAATGCGGTTACCTCTCATGGGCGGGCATTGACAAGAACTCGAGCGAGATGGTCTCCGTGCCACAAACCGGACCCGGCCCCTGCTACTGGGCCTATGCCTGGATCAATGATCCCAAGAAGCAGACCACAGTGTCGGGTGGCGGTTTTTGCATGAACAATCCCGACAAATGGACCATGACAATCAACTACGATACGATCCATCTGACACCGCCTTAGAAACTCTCAGGTTCCACAACCGATTGTGCCCACTCTCTAACTGCATGGTCCGGGCTCAAGTTGACGGGGTGACTAGCACCAGCCTGGAGAAAAGGAGAATGGAGAAATGAAGATTCTGCTAACTCTGGCACCCGCCCTGGCGCTGCTGGTGACCGCTGCCTGCGCCCCCGCAAAGCCGACGCAAGATCCGGCGTCCATCCAAGCCTCGGCGGTAGCCGCAGCCAATACAATGGTTGCGCTGACGCAGGCCGCGGCTCCAACTGAGACACCCATCCCACCACCACCGCTGCCGAGCCCCACGCCGCTCCCAAGCCCCACGCTGCTGGCGCTGCCGACACTGCCGTTTTCGTTTGCCTCACCGGCCGCCCCGACGCTGGCGCCCGCGCCAGGCACGACGGGTGACGCATGCAATGGACCGCTCGCGGCGAAGGCCGCCGGACCAACAGCCGCAGTGCACATTCAGAACACGACGGGCGGGACCGTCATCCTTTCACTGTACCTGCAAAAGACCTCTTTTGGCGAGTGCGGCTATCGAAGCTTCAACCTGGCTCCGAAGGGCTCAGTGCTTGTGACCGACTTGCTGCAGGGCTGTTACTTCGGCGGGGCATTCGTCGAGACGCCCAAAGCCAAAAGCAAGGCATTTGGCAACGGCTGCATCAACTCAGACAAGGGTACGGTCTCTGTTGGCCCGGACGTGATCAGCATTTCTCCCGGCTAAACGGCAGGCAAGAACCCCGATCCCTGAAAGACAAGAACCGTCCGGCAGTCAGACTGACCGCCGGACGGTTTTTTGGTTGCAGTCCTCCACTGAACCGCGTTTACTCCGCCCTGCGCTCGATCCTGGCTCCGAGCGCCTTGAGCTTCCCCTCCACATTCTCATAGCCCCGATCGATCTGGTTGATATTCCGGATCGTCGATGAACCCTTGGCGGCAAGCGCAGCCAGGAGGAGGGCCATGCCCGCGCGGATATCCGGGCTCTCCAGCTTCTCGCTGTAGAGTTGGGTGGGGCCTTGAACCACGCAGCGATATGGGTCACACAGAATGATACGGGCGCCCATGGCGACCAGCTTGTCGGTGAAGTACATGCGGCCGGAATACATCCAGTCGTGGAACAGAACCGAGCCCGAGGCCTGGGTCGCGATGGTGATCCCGATGCTGATCAGGTCCGTGGGATACGCGGGCCAGACGTTGGTCTTGATCTCGGGGATCGCGCCATCCAGGTCGGGGACCACCGTCATGGATTGGCCGGGGTCGACGACTAGGTCTTCGCCTTCGGTCCTCCATTGCAGGCCGATACGCCGGAATGCCTGCGCGACTACATCCAAGTGAGCCACGCCGGCCTTGCGGATCCGGATCGAGCCATGCGTGATTGCAGCGGCACCGGCAAAACTCACCACTTCGATATAGTCCGGTCCGATGGTGAACTCGCCGCCGTGCAGGCTCCGCACGCCGGAGATATGCAGAGTGTTCGATCCGATCTCTTCGATCCGTGCTCCGAGGGCATTGAGAAAGTGACACAGGTCCTGGACATGCGGCTCTGACGCCGCGTTGCGAAGCACAGTCTCGCCGTCCGCGGTCACCGCGGCCATGATGACATTCTCAGTAGCGGTGACGCTCGCCTCATCCAACAGGACTTCGGTCCCCTTGAGGCGCGGGGCCTGAAACTCGAAGATGCGATCGTATTCGATTTTAGCGCCCAACTGTCGAAGGGCCAGCATGTGCGTATCCAGCCGCCGCCGGCCGATCACATCTCCCCCTGGAGGCGGAAGGCGCATGCTACCGCAGCGGGCCGTGACTGGGCCCGCCAGGAGGATCGAGGCACGGATGCGCCGACACAGGTCGGGATCGAGATCCGACGGACGCACATCCTTCGCCGTGATCCTCCAAGTGTTGGCGTCGAGCTCTTCGAACCGGACACCCAGGCTCGCGATCAGTGCGCGCATGTCCAGCACGTCCCGGATGCGCGGCACATTTCGCAGAACCACGGGCTGCTCAGTCAGGATACACGCAGCCAGCAAAGGCAAGCCGGCGTTCTTGTTCCCTGCCGGCGTTATCTCCCCCCGCAGCGGAACCCCGCCCTCGATAATGAACTCTTCCATCGGATGCTTTCTTCTCCTGTCTAGCCCGGACGCATTGTAAGTCAGTTCAATGGATTCGCCAAGCAAACACGCGGTGTCAGCATGCTATAATCGTTCCGTGGGAATCGTACTTGGCCTGCTCGCAGCGGGCCTTCTCGGCAGCTGGATCGTCAACTATCTAGCCGATGTTCTTCCTTTGCTGCGAGGATTCGGTGAACCCTTATGCCCGCAGTGTGCCGCAGTAATGCCCTGGAGTGACTATCTCCTGCTTCGACGCTGCAGGACTTGCCACAGCCCTCGCTCTCTGCGCACCTTCATTGTGATTGCGATCCTTCCCGTGGCTGCGATCTTTCTGTGGCTTGTACCCCCGCACCAACTGGAAGTGCCCACTGCCATCGGCCTACTTTGCTATCTCGTCTTGATTGTTGCAATAGATATCGAGCATCGCCTTATCCTGCACATCCTAAGCCTTGCAGGTGCCGCCCTGGGTCTGGCAATCGGCATCCATCTGCATGGCCTTGTGTCAACTCTCATTGGCGGGGCCGCGGGCTATGGCATTATGCTCAGTTTGTTCTTCCTGGGGATCGTGTTCGTCCGGGTTGTCTCGAGACGACGGAAGGAAGCTGTAGAAGAGCAGGCCCTGGGCTATGGGGACGTCAACCTGGCGGGCGTTGCCGGCCTCTTGCTCGGTTGGCCCGGCATTATCTTCGGCTTATTGGTGACTATCCTGGCAGCAGGTGTGATCAGCCTCGTGGTACTTGTGGTCATGCTTGTGCGCCGGAAATATCATGCATTCTCGGCCATACCCTATGGGCCATTCCTGGTTTTGAGCATCGTCCTGCTGTTGTTTCGGCCGTGAACTGCCTGAATGGGGGCCAATCACCCGCTGCTGGCATCCTTGTCCCCTGGGGGTGTCAGGGGAGCGGTGCCAAGACGGTATCCAAATCCGCGCACCGTCACCAGCCGGGATGGGCTGGCAGGATCGGACTCGATCTTCTTGCGAAGCATCAGAATATACCGGCGGACGATTAAATCATCGCCCTGACGCACGCCTCCCCAGACTTCCTGGATCAGATCTTTCTCGGTTGCCACCTGACCGCGGCGGCGAACCAGTGCCTCCAGCAGCCGAAACTCGGTCGGAGTCAAATCCACTATCCGCTCGTCAACGCAGGCTTCGTATTTCTTGAGGTCGAGCTTGATGCTCCCGTAGATGGCGTACCCGGTATCCTTTCCGGGCGAGCTGGCGCGGGCCAGGATCGCTTGAATGCGCGCCACCAGCTCCGCGAAACTAAATGGCTTGGTCACGTAGTCATCCACGCCAAGGTGGAAGCCGCGCAGCTTGTCCGATTCACTTGCCTTGGCTGTGACCATGACGATGGGTATATCGGTCATCTCCCGCAAGCGCGCACAAATCTCCCAGCCATCCATCCCCGGCAACATCACATCGAGCAGAGCCAAGTCCGGATGCTGGCTGTATGCAAGCTTTAGGCCGAGCGCACCGTTAGGTGCCGACAGAACCTCGAATTTGGCCTCCTGAAGATACTGGGCCAGGAGATCCAGCAGTGTAGCGTCGTCGTCTATCAGCAGAATTCGATGGGTCATCGGGCCACGTCCAGATCAAAGGCAAAGCAAGCACCGCCCCCATTCGGGGCTTCGAAAAGCAGATCGCTGCCCATGGCGCGCAGCAGTCTTTGTGATAGATACAGGCCCAAACCATACCCGTAGATCGTCTGCGAGTCCCGAGCATCCAGCCGCTGGAAGCGCTGAAACAGAAGCCCGCGTTTTTCTTCCGGGATGCCGGGCCCCTGGTCACGGACAGTGACTCGGATACTGCGTCCCTGCAGAATTGCGCCAATCCATACCGGGCTTTGGGGAGCGTACTTGAGGGCATTATCCAGGAGATGGCCGAAGACGCTGCGCAACGCATGTTCATCCGCCTGGACGAGAGGCAGGTCTTCGCTCACCTCGACACGCAAGCGCCCAAATTCCGGCAGATTGCACCATTGGGCCCGGACTTCAGCGGCCAGAAGAGATAGCGAAAGCTTTGTTGGATGCAGGACGAGTTGGCCGGCCTCCATGGCTGACATGTTCAGAATATTCTCCACAAAACGCGTCAGTCTCCAGATCTCGGCCTGCATCAGGAGCAAGGTTTTGGCGTGTGCCGGAGTCTGGTCTCTCCCGAGGAGCAGCTCGACGCCGCCGCCCAGGTTGGTAAGGGGAGCGCGCAGCTCGTGGGAGACCATCGAAACGAAATCAGTCTTGATCTGGTCGAGGCCCTGCAGGACTCTGTTTTGTTCCTCCAACTGGGCATACGCCTGACTCAACGTTCGGGTCCGCTCTTCGACCTTTCGCTCCAGCTGGGCATTCAAGTCCCCGAGTTGCTGATAGACGGCCTGCAGCTCCTCGAACGCTCTGCGCATCGCGTCAGATTGCCTCTTCTGCTCTATGAGGTTATGCGCAACTCCGGCAACCAAGGCGCGACGGTTCTCCCTGGGGATGGGGCTGAGCGTCAGAAGATACGGAGTGGAGTCCTTCACCAGCTCCACGCTTAGTGTTCGATCACCCCTGGAGGCCTCCGAAATATCATGATCCGAGATTCCGGCGAAGATGCCAATCAGCGGTTGGCCGGCCAAGTTGTGCGATTCGGGTGCGTCGAGCAGAGCCCGGCACGCCGGGTTTCCAAGGAGGATCTTGCCACGATAGTCGGAAATGAAGCTGGGATCAGCGATGTTGTTGAAGAGCCTCCAATACTGCTCCAATTCCGCCTCACCCACGCGGATTCCCAACCGGACGATCAGTACCGCACCAAGAACCACACTCATCCACAAGCTGAATCCGGAGTACTGCCCCCGCATCCGCCAATCAACCAAGACGTACCAGACGAGGACGAGTTCAAGGGCGATGGGCAGTACGCGCTGAAACTGAACGCCCAAATCAGACGAATACGGTGCTCCCTGATCCATTCGCCCTGCGGGATCGGCATCCATCGCGTAGAGCGAGCCCAAGCCAATCAGCAACGGCCCACAGATCCACCCCAAGCCGAACATGCTGCCCGGCTGATAGCCACCCACCAAGGCCAGCGAACTGCGCAGCGCTGTCGGAGAACACGCTGGCAAGCCAGGCCGCCGCAAGAAAAGCGGCAGTCCCCCGGGGAACCCAGTTTGCCAGCGCAAAATTGGCCAGAGTGATAAGAAGAATCGCATCCCCGATCGGATACCCGACTGTCTCCACATAGCCCAACAGGCTTCGCGAGGTAGAAATCTGGCGAGCCAGAACGAGGTATCCAATCGTTGCCACTGCGCCGGCCGAAACAACCGCATCCAGCACGAAGCGGAAACGGGCAGGAGCATGCTGGCTCTTGAACGGAAAACGGAAGAGCGCGTAGCAGGCAAGACCGTACCCCCCCAAGTTTAGAAAATGGGCGACGACGGTAAGCGTGGTAACGGTGACCAGCAGGCTCTGAAGGTAGTTCATCAGGAAGGCGCCGATGAACCACATGGCCTGGGCAAGGCCCAAGATGAGCCACGGCGGTCTGTCTGAGGCCGGCATTCTCGGTAGGGAGGAGAAAACCAGGAGAATTGCGCTGGCCGAAGCGGCAAGGACGCCGGTATTCAGCACCAGAGCTCCGGCAGGTGAGCCAGGGCCGACGAGCAGCAACAGGAGGACGCACGCCGCGACCAAGACCAAGGACTGTACGAGGATTCCCTTGCGCCTGATCGGTTGAGTAGACAGCCTAGGCAAGAGCCTGTTCAATGCGGGTTCCCTAATCTGCCGGCGAGAACAAGCTAGATTATAACAATACGCGCATGAAACAAGGAGGCCACCAGGGCCTCCTTGTTTCGTGCGGTTAGATCCGGAGAGATCATCCGCCCGGGTTGGGCGGCGTCCACGTTGCCACCGGCGTCTTCGTCGAGGTAGGTATGATGATCTGCGTCGGCGTGTTGGTCGGTGGTCGCGGCGTCTGTGTGTGCGTTGGCGTAGATGTCGGTGGCACCGGCGTCTTCGTCGGGGTTGAGGTCTTCGTGGGCGTGTGCGAAGGAGTGAGCGTGACCGTGGGAGTGTCGCTGGGCGTCACCGGCGTGGGCGTCCGCGTCGGGGTTCGGGTGGGCGTGCGCGACGGCGTAAGCGTCATCGTCGGCGTATTCGTGATGGTGGGTGTGAGTGTGCGAGTTGGCGTCAGCGTGATAGTGGGTGTGAGTGTGCGAGTTGGCGTCAGCGAGGGGGTGAATGTGGCCGTGGGCGAGGGCGTCCGGGACGCGGTCGGGGTGGGGTATACGCGCTCATTGATCGTAACGGTGCAACCATTATCGAGGACCACTTCCAGCCCAAAGGAGTTGGCTGGCACCAGAGTTGGCCAATCGGGATCCGCAACTCCAAAATCAAAATTGAAAGGCATGGTACTACTGGAGGGGAGGAGGGGGCCATATCCTACCGGGAACACGGTCACAGCCGGCGACCCGTAGACGTCCGCGTTGCTTTGGGTGATGTTATTGAAGCGCCATCTGGTTAGATACTGCGATTGGTTCAAGGAGTTGTAGTAGTCCCAACTGAATGTAACCCGGCTAATGTCTGGAGACGTGGGGCTCGAGTTTTGGATGTTGATACTTGCCCGGGGGAGGCCTGCGGTTGAGCCTGAGCCTAGGCCTAGTGTGAAGGGGGGCACGAACGCATAGTCGGCGCAATCCGGCGTTGGCGTGACCGTCGGGGTGTTGGTGACCGTCGCAGTGAGAGTGGGCGTGGAGCTTGCAGTCCCCGTAGGGCTAGGAGTGCCCGACGGCAGCGGTGTGACCGATGGAATAGGAGTGTTGCTCGCGGTTGAGGTGGGGGGCGCTGGCGTATCGCTGGGCTGCAGCCCCTCGCCCGGTTGGACAATCGAGCGCGAGGTGCGGAAGGTCTCGACGATTCCCTCCCGGTACGAAACGAGATGGATCATCGGCCACACCTGGCTGAGGAAGGGGGTTAGGAGAGGATGATTGAAATCTACAAACACGTACACTTTGTCACCTGGACCGCCCGCATCCTGCCCTGGTGAGCAAGAGGCATATACGCTGCCGCCCATGGTGGGGAGGGAATAGGAGAAATCCGCTATCCCGTTCTGATCTGCATCGCGGTTCGAGCAAATCGTGACGTTCAGATAACCCTCGGCCGCTTGATTGGTCGTGCCGTTCTTGAACAGTCCCACTTCCCATTGGGTGGCGGCCCGTTGGATCGTCGCCAAGCGCGCCACGTCCTGTTTGGTCTGGTAGTCCGTGCCGGTGCAGGCCGCAGCCGGGTTGAGGGGATCGTAATCAGAGCAGAGGGTATCGTCGTACTCTCCGGTCACGGCGAAGCGCACCGTCTGGCGGGCGATGTTCTGCACGCTAAGCCAGGCCTGGAAGATCAACGCGAAGTCGATGATCCCAAAGATCAGCATCAGGAGAATGGGCAGGGCCAGCGCAAACTCAAGCAGAGCTTGGGCCGGGCCTTGTCCATGACGGATGCACCGGAGAACTCGGATGTGGCTGCGTTGGCTCGTGTCCATACCTGAACCCCTTACTGCGAGATTCGTGTGGCGATCTGATTCGTGATCGCCTGGAAAATCGCCTCCAATGTGCCCGCGTTGCTTGTATAGAAGTAGTTCGGATTCAGCACTCCGACCGGCGTGTCCAGTTTCCCGTTATCGCCCATGTCGGCGGCATAGTTGAGCAATTGTTCGCCGTAGTCGTTGCCCGGATTGTTGTGCCCGAGCAGGCCGCTGTCGTCGTATCCGATGGTGAATATCAATGCGTGCTGCCCCAGCGCCGCGAAATCGGCCATGTCCCGCGCCCAATCATCCGCATCGTACAAGGACGAGTTGACGGTTCCGCCCCCGCCCACCGGACGAGGCGACGTGCAGGCGTTGAAGAGTGCGGGGAACTCTGCATATTGGGGGTCGTTGGCGGGCAGACAGTGCCGTGTGTCGACGGCGCCGGGCCCATAATCCTGGCACCAGTGTTCCGTGTGGTTCTCTCCGTTGGGGCAGTAGAGGTTGCCGTTAGAGTGGTTGGCAACGCCGTCCGTCAGCACGATGACCACCCACAGGGACTCCTGGCGAAAAGAGTCTGGATGGTTGCCATTGAGCTTCCCGACGAACTCCTGTCCAGCCGCCCAGAACGCGGAGCCCAGGTTGGACGTGCCACAATACCGTCGATCCCCTGGAATATTGACATCGCAGTTAAACTGCGTAAAGGCGCTCAGATAATGTTTCGCCGGATCCAATGGATCTACAAAGAGACCTCGAGCAGGGTCAGTGGGATAGGCGGGGTAATTGTAGCTGGGGTTGCTGATGAGGACTGGCGTAAAGCACTGCGTCTGCGTGAAATCGTATTGGCCGTTCACCGCATCGTAGTTGCAGTTTGGGGACTGGAGGTCGCTCGTAGGGACGTAGTAGCGGCAGTTCTCATGTGCGGTCGTGCTCACTAGGCAGGATCCATCGCCGTTCGGGCCCACCCCCAGCGTGCCGCTGGCCTGATAGACATCCAGCTGGCTGATGTAGTTGAGGATCCGGGTGCGATACTGCGCGGGTGTGAGGCCGGTACTGGCATCCAGGTGCAGGGGCGCATTGTAGTTGGCCGCATCGTCGGCCACCGCCCTGGAGAATGGGATCACCGCAACGCGGTCGTATTGGTTATCATTTGTTATCAGGGAGGTGACGAAGGACCTGGCGGCCTCTTGGATCGGGAAGAACGGCTTGCAGCTCGTCGAGCCATCCAAGGGGTCACGCTGCGCGTTGCACTGGCTCGGGTCCCGCATCAAGTCGGTCCTTGGATTGTCCCAGGTCATCGATTCGGAGGTATCCAGCGCCAGCACGATGTCCAACGAGGCCGCTTCCGCCGTGGCGGTTGCCTGCAGGGCCACCGAGCGGATCCCAATGACGGGCAGGAAGGCCAGCCGGACCTGTGACGTCGCATTCACCCTGACCAGTCGCCGTCGGGCCGGGGTCGTGCACAGCGTCGGATCATGGTAGGCCGGGTAGCTCTCGTTGCACACGAAGACCTCGGCGGTGGCACTCGGTACATTATTGAGCGTCAAGAACTCCTTAGCGGCCTTCGATAAGCCCAAGGGGTCTGGGTTCTTCCGGTATTGCGCCGCCGCCGCGAGCGTGGCCGCATCCACCGAGCGCCGCAGCGTGCCGTAGCCGATGAACACCAGGCCCGTGTCAACGACCAGTCCAACAAACGCGACCAAGCCGACTATGGCAAAAGCCACAATGATCAGGATCTGACCTCGTTGTCTCTTGGTTGACCGTTTGGCGGTCCGGCGATTGCGTATTCTCTGCATGTCTATAGCCTTGTCTCCGTTGAGCCCATGAGATCGCAGGTTCACGGGGTCGGTGGAGTCACGTTCTTGATCGGCATGATGGCAAACGTGTAGACCGGGATCGGGTCGGGAGCAAAGGCCTCGAAGACCGGGAACTTCAGGGTCTGGGGATAGTTGTAGAAGATCTCCACCAGCGACACGCTGACGTCGGGAGCCGTGGGATCCATTCGGCTGAGAATGAAGCTTGAACTCTGCACGGAGGAGTGGTTGCGTGGGCCGGTACTACCCAGGATACAGTGCGCCTCGTCGGACCAGCCGCCATTTGCCGACCAGCTCCATCCATTCTGCCCCTCGCTGAGGGGGTAGCGGCCGGTTATTACGCCGCCTTCGACCGTGAAGAACGATATCACGATGTCATCGCCGCGGGCGGCATCCAGGTGGAGAGGCAGCAACACGTTCTTGGCCTCACAGGCCGTTGCGGCATAGTAGTCCGGTATCACCTGTCCCGGCGGACACAGTGGATCTACGCTAGTTAGTGGGCAGAACGGATTGAAATTTGCGTTGTAGCGGGCCGACTCGCGAGCGGCATCGAGCAGGTTGAGATACCTGTTCAGCAGCTGGCCGTATTCTGCGATTCCTGCAACCAGCAGCACAAGCACCAGGACAACCAGGCTGAGCTCAAGGAAACTTTGCCCTGAGTTCCGCCCGTTCGTTCATGCCTGCATGATACCTGCGGTTTCTATAGCGGCGCGACCGCGTGCCATCCACGGAGTTCTGAATCCACAGTTCTATTGTCGGCCGGATGCCATTTCACGATATAATAATACCGATATTGGCGCCACAGGTCAACAGGATAGCCCTGTTTTATCTCCCCCTTGCAACGGATTATTCACGAAAACACGACCTGCGGGTTACCTGTTCCGCCAACCGCACGCTAGAAGCGCGAACAACTTACTGAATTGAAAGGAGTCACGAGCCAGCTGAGAACTGGAAAGAGATAGCGCATGGACTCCGGCTTTGCTGCTCCGACGGGCTCCCCGCCGGGCTGCACGGACCAGAGTTGACGAGGCTGAGGGTTCACCATCGCAGGATGGTGCCAGCAAGCTGACCGCCGTTTTGGAGTTCTGGCGGTGGGGCTGCGAAAATCGACAGATCAGCGGACGCCCTCCGGGTGTGCCACCACCCGCTTCTCTTTCCCTCCGAACGGAATCACGCGCACAATCCCGCGCAGGCGACTGCGCAGTCAAAACCGCGTGAAGTGGCGCATATGCTTGTCCGACGCCGTCCCCGCAGGCCGCCTGCGAGGCAGGTATACGGTGCCGGGCAGGTGAGATGTTGGATCGGAGGGATCCCTCATGTGTGGAATAGTCGGTTACATCGGGCCGCGCGATGCGACCCCGATCATACTTAATGGTCTCAAGAGACTCGAATACCGGGGCTACGACTTGGCCGGTTTGGCCGTGCTCGAGGACGGTCGTCTGGAGATCCGCAAGGATGCGGGCAAACTGTCCCAGCTGGTCGATATGGTGGCGCGCGATCCGGTCAAAGGTGCGCCCGGCATCGGTCACACCCGCTGGGCGACACACGGCGCACCATCGGCCCGCAACGCCCACCCGCACGTGGGCCGCACCGGGCGTGTGGTCGTCGTACACAACGGGATCGTCGAGAATTTCCTCGAGCTCAAAGACGAGCTGACGGCTGAGGGCGTCGATTTCCATTCGGACACGGACACCGAGACGATCGTCCACCTCGTGGAACACTACCAGGCAACGGGGCTGGGCCTTGTGGACGCCGCCCGACGCGCTTTCAATGACATCCGGGGCGCCAACGTGATCGTGCTCATGTCGGCGGACGAGCCGGACAAGATCATCACCGCCCGGATCGGCAATGCGGGAGGCGTCGTCATCGGTCTCGGTGACGGGGAGAACTATCTTGCCAGCGACACGCCCGCGATCCTGGACAGCACCCGCCGCGTCATCTTCCTCGAGTTCGCGACAGATGGCCGTGGTGACCTGCCGCGACGTCCGGTTGCAGGACCTCGATGGAGCGGCGATGCAGCCCACGATACACACGGTCTCATGGGATCCGATCTCAGCCGAAAAGGGTGAGTACCGACATTTCATGCAAAAGGAGATCCACGAGCAGGCTCAGTCTGTCACCGATACGTTGGCCGGCCGCGCGGACTTCCTGCGGGGCGAAATCCGCCTACCGGAGCTTCATCTGACCCAGGAGCTCGCGAAAAAGATCGAGAAGATAGTAATTACGGCGTGCGGCACAGCGGCCTATGCAGGCATGGTCGGCAAGTACATGATCGAGAAGATCGCCCGCCTGCCTGTCGAGGTCGTGATCGCCTCGGAATTCCGTTACAGTGATCCGATCATCGACGACCGCACCGCCGTGCTGGCCATCAGCCAGTCAGGCGAGACCGCAGACACGCTGGCGGCCATCGAGGAGGGACGCCGCAAGGGCGCCGCGATCTGGAGCATCGTCAATGTGATTGGATCGCAAGCCATGCGGATGGCGGATGGCTTCATCTCGATGCAGACCGGGCCAGAGATCGGCGTCGCGTCGACGAAGGCGTTCACCGCTCCCCTGCTGGACCAGTACATGCTAGCCGTGCTTCTCGCCGACCTTCGTGGAACCATCGACGCGGCCGCCCGCCGGGCCCTGGTCGCAGACCTGAGGCTCGTACCCGATCTGGTCGGTCGCTCACTGGGGAGGGAAACCGAGGTCGAGAGGGTTGCGCTACTCCTGAAGGACACGCGTGATTGCCTGTATCTGGGAAGGGGCATCAACATGCCCATCGCCTACGAGGGTGCGCTGAAGCTCAAAGAGATCTCGTACATTCACGCGGAAGGCTACCCTGCCGGCGAGATGAAACATGGGCCGATCGCGTTGATCGATGAGAACATGCCGGTGGTGTGCATCGCTCCCATGGATCCATGGCATGAGAAGATGATCTCCCAGATCGAGCAGGCCAAAGCCCGCGGAGGCTTCGTGATCGCCGTCGCCTCAGACGGTGACGAATTGATCTCCGGGCTTGCAGATCACGTGTTGCGCGTGCCGGCCGCCCCGTGGATGCTCAATCCGGTGTTGACGGTTCTGCCGCTGCAACTGCTGGCGTATCACATCGCCTCCAGCCGCGGCCTCGACGTCGACCAACCCAGGAACCTGGCCAAGAGCGTGACGGTCGAGTGAAGGCTTGCAGGGACGCTCGACCGATCCGTCCGCGGAGTGCAACCGAAGCATGCTACTGAAAACGATCATATATTCCTCGCTCCGCAACTTAGGCCGGCCTGCGGGGTTCTCCATTTAACGTGATTACCGTGAAAGGAACGGACCAGATGACAGCGACAGACAAGAACTCCCCATCCTTCTTTGAAGAGAAAGGTGTGGAGAACCAGATAATCGATGTGGGCGCGGGTGTCCCCTTGGGTCTGGTTGAGGTCAACAACCCCAAGGTCGGCATCGGCGGCGCCTACGGAACCTGGGGCCAGAGCATCCCGAACGATCAGTTGCCCGATGCCCTGGAGAAGCGTGGGGTTAGGCTCTCGGAATCAGACAAGATGGAGCTGAGCGAGCTCGGCTTCGTCAATCGTCATCGCACACCAGACCTGAGCGAAGAGGAGCACGTGGAGCTCGAGCTGGAAGTTGGCTCGCGCCTGCTGCGCCGCGCCGCCCACGCCAATGGCTGGGAACCGAGCGAGGTGAATGCCGTCCTGGTTGGCGTGAGCCTGCCGGTCACGGAGAACTATGTGGATGAGGTTGCACGGCGTGCCGGCGTGCCCGACAGCGCGCTCAAAGTCTCCGTCCACAAGGCGTGTGATGGATCGGTCGGCAGCCTGCAGCTGGCCCTGAATCCGGAAGTCTCCCCTCCGGGCCACCTGAACATCGCCAAGGAACTGTTCGGCAAGAAGGTGCTCCTGGGTGGAATCGAAGGGCTGACGCGGGGACTGCGTCACTCCCACGACAAGAGCGCACTTCAGCTCTTCGGTAACGGAGCCGGGATCATCGGCGTCATCCCCGGCAAGACCATGAAATTCCTGACCGGAAAGACGTACGAGGTCTTTGACGAGGAGGGCGTGCTCGAAGTTCAGATGCTGTACCCGCACACGGGTCAACGTGTGCCGGGCCAATCGCTCATCGAGGTCTCGGAGCAGGGTCGATCCATTCGAGTTGCCGGTTTGATGCATGAGCCCGAGAACGGCGAATCAGTGGCCATGGCCGGTCCGATGGGCATGGTGAAGCTTTTCGTGCGCAGCGGTGTGCAGGTCGTGACCGAGGTCTACAAGGCGTATCAGACCATGATGGAACGGCTTGGCGAACCCGCCCGGATCGCGGTCGCGATCGTCCACCACGCCAACTACAAGATCAACAAGCTGAAGGAAAAGCAGTTGGCGAACTTGGGCATCAAGTTTCCGATGCCGTGGTTGCTGAGCGAATTCGGCAATGTCAGCGCAGCCTCGAACATGATCGCATTTCTTCGGGAGCTGCCCCTGCTCAAGCCGGGAGATCACGTGCTGATTGACGGCTTCGGGGCCGGCACCTACTATGACGTGCTGGCCGTGGAGATGGGCAGCTAGAAGGCCATCACCTCATTCGCTCCCCAGAGTTCCGATCACATACTTGTGCCTAAGCCCCGCGCTTGCGGGGCTTCTTTTTAGCGCGTCTCAGTGACCTTGCTGATTGTGCGGGGTTCCTCGGGGTCCAAGCCCTTGGCCACGGTCAGGTGATAAGCGAAAAGCTGGCCCGCCACGATGCTAACGATCGGGGTAATGTACTCCGGCATGCCGGCAGGCAGTCGGAAAGCAGCCGGCGCGAGGGACAGCGGCGCGCCAAGATTCGAGACCACCACAAGCTCTGCGAGCAAGTCCCGGCGCAGGTGCTGAAGAAGCGGCAGCATCGAATCGGCCACCTTGCCCTCGACGATCACGGCCAGCACAGGGAAGCCTTTGTCGACCATTGCGATCGGTCCGTGCTGGAAGTCTGCGGAGGAATAGGGCTCGGCTTGCACGTAGGCAAGTTCCGTGAGCTTGAGCGCCCACTCAAACACCGTAGAGTAGTTGTAGCCGCGCCCGACGACAGCACATCGCTGCATGGCCTGCAAGCGGCGCGCGGCCGCGGAGATGGTTTCTTCGAGGCCCAGCGTGGACCGGACCCAACCCGGTACATCTTCCAGGATCGTCCATCCGTCAGCACCGCCTTGCAGTGCAGTTGAGAGCATAGCAATGCTCATCAACTCTGCCGTATAGGTCTTGGTGGCGGCGACGGCCAGCTCGGGCGAGGCCTGGATATCGAGCACAAAATCCGCCGCCTGCCCGAGCGGAGAGCCAGGGAAATTGGTGATCGCCAATGTCAGGCAGCCCTGCCGCCTGCCCTCTTCCAGCACGCTCACGATGTCGGGGGAGTGACCCGACTGGGAGATGCCGATCACGAGGGCACCGTGCAGATGGGGCGGCCGGCCGTAGTACGTGAAGAGCGACGGGGTGGCCAAGGCCAGGGGTAGTCGGTTGACCGCGCCAAGCAGATAGTTGGCGTAGCGCCCGGCGTTGTCGGATGTACCCCTGGCGGCCAGCAGCACAAATGGCACGTTTCGCTGGGCAATCGCGGCGGCGACGCGTTCCACTGTCTGGCGTTGCGACTTCAGCAGGCCTGCCAGGCAGTCGGGCTGCTCAAGAATTTCAGAATGGAGGGACATCAGACGATATCACGCATCCGATCCAAGTGGCTAAATCGAATTCTACTACTTGAGCACGAAAATGCAGTGGGCCTGACCCCCGAGCCGAGGATCGATCTTGGCGGTCTGCGTGGCAGCAACACCCAGCTTGGCCTCAAGCATATGAGAATCCATCTGACATAGTTCCGGATGCTTTTCGATGATGGCGGCGTAGGGACAGTGGCCCAAGAGCACGCGTGGTCCCGCGGCGCCTGCCTCCCAGTTCGCCTCGTAGTGCAGCGAGTTGAGCCTGTCGATCAGAGAGGCAAGCCTTCGTGATCCGGAGCCGCTCGGCTCGACCGGTCCGATCTGAGCTACAAGTCCGTTCGCCAGAGCCTCAGCCACGCGGTCGGCTCGACGAGGCGGACGACCCGAAAGGGCATTGAGCGCGGCATCGGCAAGGCCGGCAAGATTGTCGCCCCGCAGGCGCTCTGAGAGTCGGTAGATCTTCCTGGGTCGGCCGCGCGCCCTTGTGCCACGCTCTCCGGCGACGGCTATCCGGCCGTCCGAGCGGAGGAGGCCCAGATGGTGCCTGACGCTGGGAGCTGCGACGCCCACCGCATGCCCGATCTGACTCGCCGAAACGTCGGCATGCCTGCTGAGGTACTCAAGGATCTTCTGCCGAACCGTTGGTGCTGGCATGCGGCCATTCTACCGCGGTACGCCAATTATGCAAATATATATTGGCATAATTTCATTGACACACTTGTCCCGGGTGTTACAATCGCCGAGTTGCGCCAATGACGGCAGCCGGAGTTGCTGCCCTTCCCCACCTTGGCGCCGGCATGTTGGGTATGACGCTATCCTGGGAGACGACTTACGCGGTTGCGCTTGAGTTGAAACGATTGCACCCAGGCGTCGATGTCAGCAGCCTGACACTGCAGCAGATATTCGACTGGACGCTCGCGCTGCCGGGCTTCGAGGACGATCCGGCCCTGTGCAACGACGAGATCCTGTCTTCGATCTTTCAAGATTGGTACGAGGAGATTCTTCATGCCGGAGAATAAGTTAAGTGTCCCGGGCTACGAAATCCCGGAGGAGCTCCAACATTCGGTGAGCATCACGACGCTTGATCGCCTCTACAACTGGGGGCGGCGTTCCTCGGTCTGGCCCATGATGTTTGGGCTGGCCTGCTGCGCGATCGAGATGATTGCCGCCCAGGCCGCGCGCTATGACCTGGCCCGTTTTGGCATGGAGGTGATGCGCCCGAGTCCACGCCAAAGCGACCTGATGATCGTGGCTGGGACGGTTACCAAGAAGATGATCCCGGCGATCGTGCGCCTGTACAACCAGATGCCGGAGCCCAAGTATGTCGTGGCCATGGGAGCATGCGCCTCGGGAGGTGGGCCCTTCAAAGAGGGCTACAACGTGGTCGCCGGGGTCGACAAGTTCGTCCCGGTCGATGTGTACATTCCGGGCTGCCCTCCCACCCCACAGGCCCTGACCGCGGGCCTTATCCATTTGCAGCACAAGATAGACAGAGAATCCATCCGGCGCGTGCGCTGGTATCGGAAAGGCGCTGACTCGGTCGAGATTCCGATCCCGGTCTTGGGCCCGGATCTCATGGATCCGCGGCGGTATGAGGAGATCAAACGTCTTGCCGCTCAAGCACGGACGGGTGAGCCGCGCGGTACTCAAGCACCCGCGACAAAGGCTTAGGAGTACCCCATGACTACTCTGGTTCAGACGGAAGCACCTGACCTCGCCACGCTCTTCCCCGGCGCCGTCACTCCGGACAGCCGCCCAGACTACACCGGCTGGCTCGTCAATAAGGGGCAGCTGGTCGAAGTGGCCACTGCCCTGCGTGACCAGCACGGCTACGACTTGCTGTCATCGGTGACCGGTGTGGACTACTTCCCGGACAAGATGGAAGTCGTGTACCAGGCCTACAAGACGACTGGTGGTCCCGGCGTATTCTTCAAGGTCCAGATTCCTCGGGTTGACCCAATGGAGGTGCCGTCGCTGACCGGAGTGTGGCAAGGTGCGGACTTCCAGGAGCGCGAAATCTGGGACCTGTTCGGGATCCGATTTGCGGGCCATCCGGACCTGCGCCGGATCCTTATGTGGGAAGGCTTCGACGGGCATCCGCTGCGCAAGGACTGGCACGAACCGTTCTTCGAAGAAGACCTGAAACCGCTGAAGAGCCGCTGGCCTGAGGGTCAGTACGTCAGCGCGGAAGACAAGAATCCTTACAAAGACAATCTGAAGTTCCCCGAAGGTTTCGACCCCGACAAGGCAGTCTTCGACGCTGAGGCCTCCCTCTACGGGGCGCTCGCCCGATACCAGACCATCGATGCGGGCATCAAGACCGATCACATCATCCTGAACCTGGGACCTCAGCATCCCAGCACCCATGGTGTGTTCCGGGCGGCTGTGATCCTGGACGGCGAGACGATCACAAGCCTCAAGCCGGTGATGGGTTATCTGCATCGCAACCACGAGAAGATCGGTGAGCGCAACACGTTCCTCCAGAACATGCCCTACACGGACCGGCTGGACTACTTCAACTCCATGAGCAACAATTGGGGCTACTCCATGGCGGTGGAAAAGCTCATGAGCGTGCAGCCCCCCGAACGGGCCGAGTACCTGCGGGTCATCATGGCGGAGTTGAGCCGTATCCAGAATCACTTGATCCTGATCGGCATGCTGTTGAACGACCTGGGCGCCTACTTCACCCCTGCCCTGTACGCCTTCGAGGAACGCGAATTGATCCTCGACATCTTCGAGGCGGCCTCCGGCTCACGCATGATGTGCAACTATCATCGTTTCGGCGGCGTCTCCCGCGACCTGCCGGAAGGTGTCTTGGAGAAGATCCGGGGCCTGGTGGAGGAACGCCTGCCGCGTAAGGCAGACGAGTTCGAGCGGCTGCTGACCGAGAACGAGATCTTCATCTCGCGCATGAAGGGCGTGAGGGTGATCGATGGCGAGGATGCGGTCCGGTGCTCGATCACGGGTCCCGTTGCTGCGCGCTGCCGGGGTCCCGTACGACGTCCGCCGCGCCCAACCCTACGGGATCTATGACCGGTTCGACTTCGACGTAGCCCTGCGCCAGCATGGCGATCTGTACGACAATTATCTGATCCGCCTGGACGAGATTCGGCAGTCACTGCGGATCTTGCAGCAGGCAGTAAAGCAGATCCCTGAAGGCTCGATCATCGCGGGCAAGCCAGCAGTACCAGGTCCGTGTGCCTGCGGGCGAGGCGTACGGCCGGGTCGAGGCGCCCAAGGGAGAGCTCGGCTTCTACGTGCGTCTCCACCGGCAAGCCGAACCCTTGGCGCTATCATGTTCGGGCTCCCTCGTTCATCAACATCACTGCTCTCGAACGCATGTGTGTCGGAAAGAAGATCGCCGATTTTGTGGTCATCCTCGGTGTGCTCGACATTGTGCTAGGCGAAGTGGACCGCTAGATTCTGGAGAACAGGCTATGTATGGTAAAGGAATAGTCAAGGGACTCAGCGTAACCCTCAAGCGTTTCGTGGATACGTATCTGGATGACATCGCCTGGTGGGGCCGGCGCTACTTCAAGCCCGAAGGGATCGCCCATCGGTCCAGCAAGGACGGGCGCGGCATCTTCACCGTGCAGTATCCCGAAGAGAAACTGCCCGGTTCCCGAGGAATTTCGCTACGTCCCGTTCCTGGTCTACGACGAGCAAGCCGACGGTCAGAAGGAAATTCGCTGCACGTCGTGCGGCATCTGCGCCAAGGTCTGCCCGCCGCAGTGCATCTGGATCGTCCGCACGAATGACCCGCAGACCGGCCGGCCTGTTCCAGTGCCGGCAGAGTTCTACATCGACGCGGACATCTGCATGAACTGCGGCTTCTGTGCCGAGTACTGCCCGTTCGACGCAATAATCATGGACCACGACTACGAGATCGCCTCGTATCAACGCAACGTTTTCAACCTACAGAAGTTGCTGAAGCCCGCTTCCTACTATCAGAGCATCCGGCCGGTCAATTACCAGCGCAACGAAGACGAGCGCAAGGCCAAAGAAGCCGCCAAGGCGGCCAAAGCGGAAGCTGCCGCGTAGCTTGGCCCGAATTCAAGTCAGCTTGCGGAATTGGTGCTGTACCCCGCGCCCGCCAGCCAATGGACGCGATCGCCCTGCGTGGGTGAAGAGAGTCAACGGAACAAAATGCCAGAAAAAACCACAAGCGACGACGTGCTCAAGGCACTAAGCAAGGTCCAGGAGCCCGAGCTTCACCAGGATCTTGTGTCGCTGAACATGATACGCAATCTTGAGATTTCCGGAGATGGCGTCTCCTTTACGATCGTCCTGACGACGCCCGCCTGCCCTTTGCGCGGCCAGATCGAAAAGGAGGCCAGGCAGGCCGTGATGGCCCTGATCGGCGTCAAATCCGTTGCCATCCAATGGGAATCCAACGTGCCAAATGATGGCCGGATGCGCGGCCTGGTCAATATGCCCATCCGAAATGCGGTGGCCGTTGGATCGGGCAAAGGCGGCGTCGGGAAGTCGACTGTGGCCGTCAATGTCGCAGTTGCCCTGGCGCAAAGCGGCGCCCGAGTGGGACTGCTGGATGCGGATATCTACGGTCCGAACACGCCGACCATGCTGGGTGTTGAGCGGCTTCCGCCACCCAACGGCACCAAACTCGTGCCGGCGACAGCTTATGGCCTGAAGATGATCTCGATGGGACTGCTCGTAAAACCTGGGCAGCCCTTGATCTGGCGCGGGCCCATGTTGAATTCTGCCATCCGGCAATTCCTCGGGGACGTTGAGTGGGGCGAGCTTGACTACCTGATCGTGGATCTGCCTCCGGGCACGGGCGACGCAGCGCTCTCGCTGGCCCAAGCCCTGCCTCTCAGCGGAGCGATCATCGTGACTCTGCCGCAACTGGTCTCGCTCGAGGACGCCAGCCGCGGCTTGCAGATGTTCCGGACGCTCGAGGTGCCAATCCTGGGCGTGATCGAGAACATGTCGTATCTCGAGCTGCCAGATGGCACCCGCATGGACATATTCGGTTCTGGCGGCGGAGAGCAGCTGGCCCAAGCCACCCAGACCCCGTTCCTGGGGAAGATCCCGATCGAATCGGCCGTTCGCGAGGGCGGCGACAGCGGCAAGCCGATCGTGGCGTGGAAACCTGACTCCGCCTCCGCCAAAGCGCTTCGGCAGATCGCGGAGGGCCTGGCCGCACAGATCAGCGTTGCAGCGCTGGGCGGCAAGAACGAGCTGCCGATCAATATTGTGGAGTAGCCCGGCCGCGGCTCGATTGGACGCCTATCCCAGGCCGCCGCGTTTCTCGCCACTTTTCGCTAAGATATAATGGAGCATATGGAACCTCACATTATCGGTGTGCGCTTCACCCGCATCGGCAAGATCTACCATTTCGACTCCTCCCCCGTCGGTGACATCCAAGTAGGCGAGCGCGTGATCGTCGATACGACGCGCGGCAGACACCTCGGCGAGGTAGTCCAGGTGATTGCCGAACGACCCGCCAGACCTGACGGCGGCTGGAAGCCCGTCGAACGGCGCGCCACACCCCGCGACCTGCTCTTGCAGCAGAGCTGGCAGTCCAAGCAGACAGAGGCCATGATCAACTGCCGGGCCCGTGCGGCCGAGCTGGGGTTGACCGTCATCAAGATCGTCGCGGCGGACTATAACTACGACGGAACACGGCTCGCGTTCCTATACAGCACGGACAGCGAAGAGAAGCCCGACCTCAAGTCGCTGCGCAAGGATATGCAGGCCCTCTACCCTAGCACGCAGGTGGAGCTGAGGCAGATCGGTCCGCGCGACGTGGCGAAGCTGCTGGGCGGCATGGGGGCCTGCGGACTCGAAACGCGGTGCTGCTCGAAATTCCTGACCGACTTCAGTCCCATCTCCATCAAAATGGCCAAGGAGCAGGGCATCTCTCTGACCCCCACCGAGATCACCGGCATGTGTGGACGGCTGCGCTGCTGCCTCATCTACGAGTACGAGCAGTACGTCCAGGCTCGCAAGACCCTGCCGAAGCGCAACAAGCGGGTTGTCACTCCGCGCGGTGAGGGCAAGGTCGTCGACGTGCTGCCCATGTCCAACAAGGTCATGGTCCTGCTCGACAGCGACGAGGATAAGCACATCGTCGCAACGTTCGACCGGGAGGAGCTCCAGCCCTGGGACGAGCTGGAGGCCCTCAAGCGCAAGTCCGAGGCACCCTGTGATCGACACGAGGGCGGTGGCTGCACCTGCGGGAAGTCAAGGAAATCCTGAGCCCAAGCGTGCACGGACGTTGAGGTCCCGCCCAAGTTGACGTCATCGCGGAGGAGAGGTCATATCCAAGCATGGATCAACCTGACGCCTGGCCAGCTCCCCAAAAGATCCTGGTCATCCTGGCACATCCCGACGATCCCGAGTTCTTCTGCGGCGCGACCCTGGCCCGCTGGGCAAGGGCCAGCCACAAGATCACCTATTGTCTCCTGACCTGCGGCGACAAGGGGTACAACGACACAACCAAACCTGGAGATCTGAGCACGGACGAGCTGTGTGCCGTCCGCCACCGCGAGCAGAACGCCGCGGCCCAGGTGATCGGCGCCGAGTCGGTTCTGTTCCTTGATCACCCGGACGGATACTTGGTGCCCGATCTTGACCTGCGCCGCGAGCTGGTGCGCGTCATCCGCAAGCAGAAGCCGGACGTTCTTGTGACCTGCGACCCGCAGGATTTGTTCGCAGTCTACGGCATCAATCACCCCGATCACCGGGCGGCCGGCCAGGCAGCCCTCGACGCCGTCTTTCCTGCGGCCGGGAACGCAGCCTATTTCCCCGAACTGCTCACCGAGGGTTACGACCCCCACATGCCCAGAGAGGTGTGGTGCTCACACACAAACCAGGCTAACGTGACCCTCGACATCACGGACACCTGGTCGGTCAAGCTCGAAGCCCTGCTGCAACATCGATCGCAGATCGGTGATATTGAGAAGTTCACGGCGCGGATGAAGTCCCGTCACACCGAGAATAGCAGCGACGAGAATCCCCGATTCGAGGAGAAGTTCCGGGTGATCAAGTACGGCTAGATCCGGCAGCCTCCAGCCGCTGGCCACCTTATTCGTTGCTCCCCATTGAGGAAATCTGCAATGACGGACTACTTACAGGAAGCTGAAGCGCTCTTCCCCTATCTGCAGTCCATGCGTCGCGACTTTCATGTCCATCCGGAGCTGGGTTTCCGCGAGATCCGAACGGGTGGGATCGTTGCGCGCGAACTCGAGACCCTGGGGCTCGAAGTCACCAAGGGCGTTGGCAAGACAGGTGTGGTGGCGATGCTGGAAGGGTCCAAGCCCGGACCGACCGTGCTGCTGCGCTTTGACATGGATGCCCTGCCCATCATAGAAGAGACCGGAGCCGAGTACGCCTCTCAGAACGCCGGTGTGATGCACGCCTGTGGTCACGACGGGCACACGGCGATCGGGCTGACGGTCGCCAAGCTGCTGCACAATCATCGCAGCGAGCTCGCCGGCTCGGTCAAGTTCTGCTTCCAGCCCTCCGAAGAGGGGTTCAATGACGAGGCCCGCGGTGGGAACGAGATGATGATCCAGGACGGGGTGCTCGAGAATCCACACGTGGATCGGACCCTGGCCTTGCATCTATGGAACGATCAACCGCTGGGTTGGATCGGTGTGGCTGGGGGGGCCGTGATGGCGGGCGCTGAACTCTTCACCGTCAAGCTGGAGGGGATAGGAGGGCACGGTGCCTCCCCTCACCTGACAGTCGACCCGGTGGTTGCAGCGGCCGATATCATCAGTGCGCTGCAGAGCGTCGTCTCCAGGAATGTGGCTCCGCTCCAGTCGGCCGTGATCAGCGTGACGACAGTCCACAGCGGCACAGCCTTCAACGTCATACCGCAGACAGCAGAGCTGACCGGCACGATCCGGACGTTCGATCTCGATGTGCGTAAGAAGCTGCTCGAACGATTTCGAACAGGTGATCCGGGGGGTCGGAGAGGCACTCGGATGCCAGGTGCAGATCGAAGTCAAGCGCGTGACGCCCGCGCTGGTCAACAACGGGGCAATGGCAACTCACGTTCAAGCTACGGCGCGAGCCGTGCTGCCCACCTCAAAGCTTGAAACAGCGGGCTACCTGACTATGGGCGCGGAGGATATGGCCTTCATGCAGGAGCTGGTCCCTGGCTGCTACTTCTTTGTGGGCTCCAACAACAAGGAGAAGCACCTCGACTACGGCCATCACCATCCGAAGTTCGACTTTGACGAGCGGGTCCTGCCGCGGGCCGCGGCGTTGATGGCGGCCGCAGCATCTGACCTGCTGAGCTAGGCATCGTTCGGTCGCCGGGACGGAGAACCCCGGCGGCCCTCTCAGCGTCCAGGGGGGTAGATGATGAAAAACTGTAGGTTGTGTTCCACAGTACAATCTCTGGAGGAGCAGCGGATGAGAAAAATGCGGCTCGTACTTCTCCTAGTGGTCCCCACGGCATTGTGGGCCTGCACCTCACTCCAGGCGCCGGCGCCAACGCTGGTCCCGGGCACCCCGACATCGGCGCGCTCGGCCGCCGTAGATGGCGTACCAAGCGGCGTCGCCGTCTGCTACTACATCTGGACGTCCCAGGAGTTGCCGGCACTCTCACAAGTAGTGCAGAGCGGCATCCAGCAGGTTGGGGCGGGAGCTAGTGGCAGCGCCTACGCCTACGGTGAGGATTGCGTGTCCGCCGACGGCACTCGCACCTTCAGTCCCATGGAGACCGATTTCCGAGTCAGCCTTCCTGTAGCGGACCTGACGGACGAACAACAGCTGGGGGAACTAATAGCCGCCGCCATGCGAATTATCGACGGGATGCCCAAAGATCAGCTTGTGGGGCCCCGGCCAGGCCGGGTGGACTTCGAATTCCACTCGACGGCCGGAGACAGTGTGCGCTTCACAGTTGATATCGACCGCTTTCACCGCGAGGGTGCAAGCTTGAGTGGTGCCCGCCTATTCAGACTCTTTCGTCCGGCCCCCTGACCGGATTTGACCCGGTCGAGCAGAAAGCTGCTGTTTTCCATGAAGATCGCAGTCACAGGTGCCTTTTCCTACACCGGCAAGTACGTTGCCCGGAGATTGCTGGAGGGCCGCCAGCAGGTAATCACGCTGACCGGTCACCCGGGACGGCCCGATCCATTCGGTGGTGCGATCCCGGTGTCTCCTCTCGATTTCGCAGATGAGTTTGCCTTGGCCAAGTCACTCACGGGCGCCTCGGTGCTGGTGAACACGTACTGGATCCGGTTCGACCGCGGCAGCAACACGCAGTCCCGAGCAGTCGAGAATACGCGGCAAGTTGGTGGAGGCGGCCCGGGCTGCGGGCGTGAAGCGCTTGGTCCACGTAAGCATCACCAAGCCTTCGCTGGAGTTGCCACTTCCCTACTTCGAGGGCAAGGCCGCGATCGAGCAGATCATTCAGGAGTTGGGCCTGTCGTTTGCGATACTGAGGCCAACGGTGCTTTTCGGTTCCGAGGATGTGCTGATTAACAACATTGCCTTCCTCCTGCGCCGATTGCCCGTCTTCGGCGTTCCAGGAGATGGAAGCTACCAGCTGCAGCCCGTGCACGTGGATGACCTCGCCGCCCTCGCCGTGGACGCCGTGAGCCGGACGGACAGCTACACCATCGATGCAGTTGGACCGGATACGTTCACATTCAAGGAGATGGTCGAGCTGATCAGTGCCCGACTTGGCTTACGCCGCCCGATCGTGCACGTCCCGCCGTGGCTGGCGCTTGCAGCAGCCGGCGTCCTCGGAGCAGGCCTGGGCGATGTCCTGCTCACGCGCGACGAGGTCGCCGGGCTCATGGCAAATCTGCTCATCTCGGACGAGCCGCCTCGATGCCGTACGCGTCTCTCGGATTGGTTAGATGCCAACCGCGCGAGCGTTGGCATGCAGTATGCGTCTGAACTAGGCCGGCACTACACCTAGAACTCCCCCTGTTTGATTCGATCCTGACAGGTTACCTGACGTCGACGCGCCCGGGGCAGGTGGGGTTGTCGATGCAGCCGTAATAGAGCTGCCCCGAAAGTGGACCGGAACGATGCGTGCGCAGTACCATCATTTTGCCGCAGACCGGGCACATCGGGACCGAATCGCGGGCGAGATTGGCCACGCGGCGTTCCATCTGTTTCGCTCTGCGGACGGCGTTGTAGAAGAGGGAAACGATCTCGCTGATCTCGTAGTGGTCATTCGGGGATACCTGAACGAGAGGCAGCCCGGCTGTGAGGAACAGATCCTCCATGAACTGGTCGGCGCTGCGCGTTCCGCCAGGCGGGACTGGCCTGACCAGCTCGACTCCGATCTGGGGCTTCAGCGTCTGAGGGGCGCACAGGAGGAAATCAACGTGTTTTCGGAAAAGCTTGTTGAAGTAGTGGACGTTTTCGTTCGGGCGGACGATCGAGAAGATGTCCGTCAGTGCCACCTTGGCAAAGATGACGTAGTGCTCCTGGGCCATCTCCCGGAGCGTGCGCAACAGTACGATCTCGGGCGTGGTCAGGAAGTGTTCGCGAAGGCGGTATGGAAGAAG
Organism: uncultured Chloroflexia bacterium; assembly: GCA_963739265.1. Classification (GTDB taxonomy): domain Bacteria; phylum Chloroflexota; class Anaerolineae; order Anaerolineales; family Villigracilaceae; genus Fen-1038. Next base: position 797,373 of record CAVTZR010000002.1, on the reverse strand, counting down.
TTCGTCTTGCTGGTCAGTCGGTTCGTCCACTGACAATTGGGCCATGTATGCATTATAGAACAGATGCGCGCCAATATCAATATTGCTGCTATGCCGCTTTGGTCACACCCTTGCGCGCGGATTGCGGCTTCCGCCGTTTGGCAGGCGCACGCGTATCCTTACCCAACAGATCGCGGAGCCGATCCCGCTCATCATCTGTATCTTTGATGAGACCATCGATCCAAGCGGCGCGAAGATCACCCAAGATCTTCCGGTAGGCGGGGCCGGGCTCGAGGCCAAGGGCCTTCAGATCATGTCCAGTGATGGTCGGCCGGATGTCTTTCCACTTCGCGAGATACGCATCCAGCACCCGTTGCTGCTTTCCGGATGTGGCCAGAGATACACAATGCACCGGCAATTCGGGATACTCATCCAAGTAGGTGGTGACTTTACTAGGACGCCACCCAGCCAACGTTCCGACTAACGCAAAAAGCTTCGCAGCCAAGGTCAGGTCCTTCAGCGCCGGGGCAGTGAAGTGCAGCCGCTCGGCCAATGACCGGATCTGAACTTCGCTCAGGCCCATGAACCAAAGGAGCCAGGCCGCGTCCCGCCTTGACCAGGAACGGATCGGAGCAGTCGGCGCCTGCCCTGCCAGCTTGACCCGCGAAAGAGCCACATGCGTGTGTGGCAAGGAGCGATGTACAACCTCCAGCAAATGCAAGTAGGCCAACCGGGCCAAGATGGATGCGGCCTCGCCCTCGTCCAGGATCAGGTCCAGTTCGTGGCGTATGCGTTGGCCTGATAGTTCGGCCACGAGGGGTCGGGCGGCGGGCAGGAGCGCAAGCGTATCGTCAGCTATGCTGAATCCGAAGCGCTGCTCATAGCGAGCGGCGCGGTACATGCGGGTGGGGTCATCCACAAAGGAGCGAGCATGCAGCACGCGGATCGCGCCGCTTTTCAGGTCGTCGAGAGCGCCGAATTCGTCCTGGAGCTCGCCGAAGTGCGAGCCGTCCAGGCGCAGAGCCAGGGTGTTGACCGTGAAGTCGCGGCGACGGATGTCGTCCTCGATCGTGCCTCGCTTAACCGTGGGAAGGGCGGCAGGGTGGCGGTAGGTCTCGCTGCGCGCCGAGATAAGGTCGAGGAAACGTCCGGCGAGATCCTGAGCAGCGGGGTTCAAGGCTCCGAGCCCCGCCTCAAAGCCGGCGCCGCGCAGGTCCCACTTGGCGGTTCCGAATTTGGGATGCGCGGTCACCTTTCCGCCGTATCTGGCGGCGAGGGCGCGGGCAAGCTCGATCGCGTCGCCCTCGACGACAAGGTCAAGGTCAGTGGCTCTGGTGCCTAGCCAGAGGTCCCGCGTGGAGGCCCCCCACCGCATACAGCGGCAGGCTGCGCGTGGCCGATTCCTGGGCGACCCGTTCGATCAGTTGACGTTGCGCGGCGGTCAGTCCCTCATTGATTTGCGCGGTGAAGTCGTGCTGCACGCGTTCATTGTAACGCACGAAATCGTGTATAATCCCGCCCATGTTGCTGAACCCACTCCCGTGCCCCAAGCCTTGCACTAACGCCTGGTCTGGATAGGTTCAGCTCACTGCGCCTCAAACGGCTCCCCGGACCTGGTGAGCCGTTTTTGTTTGCATGCTACCAGCACGCGAAAGAGAAATCGATGAAAACGACAGTCTTCGGGGGCTCGCACGCCAGTGAAGGGTCGGCGGCCTACGCCGAGGCCCTGCAGCTCGGCAAGTCATTGGCACTGCTTGGGCATACCGTGCTCACCGGCGGTTACATTGGCACAATGGAGGCGGTCTCACGCGGCGCAGCCGAAGCCGGCGGGCACGTGATCGGCGTCACCTGCGTTGAGATCGAGCGCTGGCACGAAAAGCGGACGGTCAATCGCTGGGTGAAGGAAGAATGGAAGAAGGAGACACTGGTGGCCCGGCTCGAGGCCCTGGTCAGGTCGTGCGATGCGGCGCTGGCCCTGCCCGGCGGACCGGGCACACTGACCGAGATTGCCTTGGCCTGGAATCTCATGATCATCGATGCCATCCCCGAGAAGCCCCTCATACTGATCGGAGAGGGCTGGCAGGCGGTAGTTGCAGAGTTCTGGCGGCGGCTCGGTGATTACACACCGGAGAGTCAGCGCCGCTACGTTCAGTTCGCACCGGATGCAGAGGCCGCAGTCAGGATGCTGGCAGAGCAGCATTAGGGGCAGCAAGGGCCCGGGGTCGGGGATTTCCCCGAGCACGTCCAAACTCTTGGCAATCATCATCTCACATCAATGGAGTCCGAATGGCCGAAGATAGATTACCCACCCGCAGCGAGAACTTCTCCGAATGGTACAACCAGCTGGTCCTAAAGGCAGAGCTGGCCGACTACGCGCCGGTCCGCGGCTGCATGGTGGTGCGGCCATACGGTTGGACGCTGTGGGAAAACATGAGCGGCGCGTTGGACCGCCGCTTCAAGGAGACGGGCCACGTCAATGCCGCGTTCCCCATCCTGATCCCGATGTCGTTCTTCGAGAAGGAAAAGGAGCACATCGAGGGTTTTTCGCCTGAGCTGGCGGTGGTGACGCACGGCGGCGGAGAGAAGCTGGAAGAGCCCCTGGTCGTGCGCCCGACCTCGGAGACCATCATTGGTTACATGTACTCGAAGTGGATCAAGTCGTGGCGCGACCTGCCGGTACTCATCAACCAGTGGGGCAGCGTACTGCGCTGGGAGCTGCGCACGAAACTCTTCCTGCGCACGGCCGAGTTCTACTGGCAGGAAGGGCACACGGCCCATGCCACCCAGGAAGAAGCCATGCAGGAAATGTACCGGATCCTGGATATCTACGCCGACTTCGCGATCAACGAGTGCGCCATACCGGTGATCAAAGGCGTGAAGACCGAGACCGAGAAGTTCGCGGGCGCGGTCATGTCCACCTCGATCGAGGGCATGATGCAAGACAAGCGCGCCCTGCAGTCGGCGACGTCGCACTACTTCGGCCGCAACTTTGCCAAGGCTTTCAATATCCAGTACTTGGACACCAAGAACACGCTGCAGTACTGTGAGACCACCTCGTGGGGGCTATCGACCCGCATGATCGGCGCGATCATCATGGTGCATGGCGACGACCAGGGTCTGATCCTGCCTCCACGCATGGCACCCACGCAGATCGTGATGGTACCCATCTACAAGAACGAGGCCGAGAAGGGTCCGGTGATGGAGGCCGCCAACCGCATCTTCGGGGAACTGAAAGCAGCCGGTCTGCGCGTGCGCATGGATGACCGGGAAGAAGTCACGCCCGGTTTCAAGTTCAACGATTGGGAGATGCGCGGCGTCCCCCTGCGGATGGAGATCGGGCCAAGGGACATCGCCATGGGAACCGTCGCATTCGCCCGACGGGACGTCAGTGGCAAGGCCGGCAAATCGTTGGTGCCCCAGTCCGATCTGACCCCGTCTGCCGCGCGATGTTGGACGACATTCAAAGTTCGCTACTGAATCGTGCCACGGCCTTCCGGGATGCGAACATCCACGATCCAAAGACCTACGATGAGCTCAAGGAAGTCGTTCAGGACGGATGGGCGTTCTCCTGGTGGGACGGCTCCGCGGAATGCGAGGCCAAGGTGAAAGAGGACGCCAAGGCCACTACACGAAACGTGCCGCTGGACCAGCCAGCCGGCTCCGGTAGCTGCATCGTGTGCGGCAAACCGGCCCAGAAGAAGGTCTACTTCGCCCGGGCCTACTGAGTCGAAACAAGAGGGCGAGCGTGTTTGCGATCGCCCTGTGCTTGCAGAAGTTGCCACGTGCCATCCATTGACCTCGCCCGCCTGCGAAAGCAAGTCGCCCGTCTGGTTGACTTCTTCTTCGTGCCAGACGAATTCACGGCCCACCTGAACAGCGTCCTGGACAGCTACGTTGATTACACCGTCCGCAGGAAGCCTGCCACTGCGCCCGGCGCCTATTTGAGGACGTATCGTACGCCCGCGGTAGTCGTTAGGCAGATTGAGCAAGGCCTGACGCCTCTGGCCACCGCCCCGGAGAAGTCCGAGGCAACGCTCGAACTGGCCGATCGCCTGTGGGATGAGGGCTGGCTTAAGACCTGCCTGCTGGCTGCCTTTCTGCTGGGCTGTATCCCACCGCGGGAGGAGCGATTGCTGGCGCGCTTGACGGCTTGGACGGCGCAGGTGCACGACCCGCAGCTGCTCTCCAGACTGCTCGACTCCAGCCTCGTTCGCATGCGCAAGCAGGCGCCGACCATGTTCCTCGACCTGCTGCACGAGTGGCTGCGACCCGAACGGGCCCGCATGTGGCCGGATGGGATCGAAGCGGCCATCTCAGCTGTCTCCGACCCCGAGTTCAGGAATCTGCCACCATTGCTGGACGTGATCCGGCCGGTGGTCGAAGCCGCCCCTTCAGGTCTTCAGCTCGACCTTGAAGAGCTGATCCTGGCGCTCTACGCGGCGTCCCCCACCGAGACCTCGTACTTCATCCGGCAGGTGCTGCTCGAGACGAAGAATCCGATGACGGCGATCACGTTCAGACGCATGTCACCGAATTTTCCGAGCGAATTGAGGGAGGAGATCCGCGAGTTCGTCCGCGGTAAACCGCTCTCGGCCTCGGAGTGATCAATCGCGAACGGAGGTAGCTATGCTCGGTGCTTTAGATGTGCTGCTTGGAGGTGCGCTGCTCGTCGCCGGCCGCCGACTCTTTTGGCTGGTCGTGGGGGCCATCGGGTTCATCATCGGTGTGGAGGTCGCGATCCGGCTGTTTCGTGGATCCGAGCTCTCCACGGTGCTGGCGGGCCTGGTGCTGGGCGCAATCTTTGCGCTCCTGGCTGTGTTCGTCGAATCGATCGCCATCGGATTGGTGGGATTCCTGGGCGGAGGCTACGTCGGCATGAGCCTGGCAGGCCTGGTCGGGCTCGACGGAAATGGCGCGGCCGCGATCGCGTTCGTGATCGGCGGCGTCGTAGGCGTCATTCTCATCGCCGCTCTCTTCGAATGGGCGCTGATCACGATCTCTTCGCTGGCAGGCGCCTCCATGGTAGTCACGGGGCTTCGCTTGGGGGGCAGCGGCGCGGTAACGCCCTACGTCCTCCTGGTCCTGGCCGGCGTGGTGATCCAGGGCCTCGCCCTCCGGAGGGCGCGGCGTAGCTCCACGTCGGGCAAACCAGTGAGGCACCCGGGACGTCTCCCGGCTTGAAAGGTCTACGCCGGGCGAGAGCCTGATCTCGCTTGAATTCTGCAGGGCAGGGGGAAACCAGATTTCAACAAGTGACCCAATTCACTAACCCCATCCCTCCAGCCCGCAGTTGGGTCGTCTCCCGCCATTTGGCTAACATTATTGGACAAAGCGGATTAGAATTATCGCCGTCCGTCGACAAGTCTGGAAGGAGAGATGAGCATGGAGACGATCGCGACCGGCACAGAGGTTGAACGGGATCTGTACGAGCCCTCCGAACAGGTCTTGACGGAGGCGCTGTGAAGGACTGGGGCGGCCTTGCCGAGCAGGCCCAGAAAGACATCCAGGCGTTCTGGGCAGCGGAGGCAGGAGAGCTTGAATGGTTCAAGAAGTGGGACAAGGTCTTGGATGATTCAAACAAGCCGTTCTACAAGTGGTACGTCGGGGGGAAGGTCAACATCGTCCACAATGCCATTGATCGTCATTTGAAGACCTTCCGCAAGAACAAGCTGGCGCTCATCTGGGAGTCCGAGGACGGCAAGATCCACCAGACCTACTCCTACTGCGCAATGAACCGCGAGGTCAACCGCATGGCGAACATCATTAAGTCGATGGGCGTCCGCAAGGGTGACCGGGTTACGATCTACATGGGGCGCATCCCGGAGATCATCTTTGCCATGCTGGCCTGCGCCAAGATCGGGGCGATTCATTCGGTCGTGTTCGGCGGCTTCTCCGTCGACGCCCTGCATGACAGGATCGAGGACAGCGAATCCAAGCTGGTGATCACTGCTGACGGGAGCTACCAGAACGGGAAGGTCGTCGAGCTGAAGCGGACCGTCGATGAAGCGCTGAAACGCTGTCCGACCGTGGAAAACGTAGTTGTCATCAAGCGCGTCGGACACGAGGTCCCGATGGAAACGGGCCGGGACCACTGGTATCACGAGATGCTGGCGATGCCGATCGCGAACGGCAAGCCCAAGGCCATCGTGCACACCCACGGCGGATACATGGTGGGAGTGTACAGCACGCTGAAATACGTTTTCGACATCAACGATGGAGACCGGTGGTGGTGCGCCGCCGACCCGGGCTGGGTTACCGGCCACTCCTACATCGTCTATGGCCCTCTTTTGAACGGCGCCACCTCGTTCATGTTCGAGGGCGGACCCTCCTATCCGTACCCCAACCGCTGGTGGCAATGTGTTGAAAGATACGGCATCACGATCCTGTACACGGCGCCGACCGCGATCCGCGGCCTGATGCGCTTTGGCGAGGCCTGGCCGAACAAGCACGATCTCTCGTCTTTGCGGCTGCTGGGGACGGTCGGCGAGCCGATCAACCCGGAGGCCTGGCGGTGGTACCACCGGGTCATCGGTAAGGGCCGCTGCCCCATAATGGATACTTGGTGGCAGACGGAGACTGGCATGTTCATGATCACACCGACGCCCACCGTCGCACTGAAGCCGGGATCAGCCACCCGCCCATTCTTCGGACAGGAGGCCGAGATCCTGGACGAGAAGGGCAATCCGGTGCCAGCCGACACCGAAGGCTACCTTGTGCTCAAGCACCCATGGCCGGCTATGCTCCGGACCATCTACCGTGATCCCGATCGATACGTCAACCAGTACTGGAGCAAGTATCCCGGGAAGTACACGACCGGTGATTCAGCCAAACGCGACAAGGATGGCTATTTCTGGATCATCGGCCGCGTCGATGATGTGATCAAGGTCTCGGGACACCGGCTGGGAACAGCCGAGGTCGAAGTCCGCACTGGTCAGCCACCCGGCGGTCGCTGAGGCAGCCGCGATTGGCCTGCCGCATGAGGTCAAAGGACAAGCCATCCACACCTTTGTCCTGCTGCGGTCCGGTTTCACCGGCACACCCGAACTTGCCGAGGAACTGCGCCAGCACGTGGCGACCCACATGGGCCCGATCGCCCGGCCAGACGAGGTCAAGTTCGTCGACAAGCTGCCCAAGACGCGCTCAGGCAAGATCATGCGGCGGGTGCTGAAGGCGCGCGCCCAGGGACTTCCGGAAGGCGACCTTAGCACATTGGAGGAATAGGGGTTCGCAGAGCTGGCCGCGGATCCCGCTGGACGCCGTAGGCCCCCAATCAATCCCCATTGCAGTATCAATCGTTGGGAGCCTGTCCTCCGGCAGATATTCTGCCGGAGGATTTGTTTTATCCGCCAGCGAGGTGGATCAGTGCGGGCGGCACCCAGAACTTGCCGAGGCCCAGGAACCCAGCCGCTAGAGAGGCAACCAAGATCAAGACCCCAAAGGCCGTCAGCCAACGGTCGCGGGTCCGATAGGTCAATACAGTCAGCCAAGTGCGCGGGGCCACGCCGAATGCACGCAGGTCCATGGCGTCGATGATGTCCTCGCTGCCGATGATGGCGTGGATCGTGACCGGCACAATGAGCGGACCCAGCTTGCGAACCTGCTGGATCAGTCCGCCGCTGATCTTCTCGAGCTCATAGCCGCGGGCACGCTGGGCATCCATCGTCAGCTGGAAATCGCGACTAAACGTGGGAATGAACCGCATCGTCAGGTCCATGGCATAGGCGATCTTGTCGGGCAGACCCAGGCCTTTGAACGTGATCCCGTAGAGCGCCGGGTTCAGCGAATATGGGATCAGGATCGTCATGATGGCGATGCTGAAAACGCGTGCGAACTGGCTGACAGCGAAGAAGGCCCGCTCGACCGTCACGTTGAGGGTGGGCGTCCAACCAAGAATGGCGAACGAGGCTTTGAACTGACGGATGAGATGCTCCGTCTTGTACACCTCGCTGCCGCCCCGGCCGGTCAGGAATGTCAGGAAGGCGAAGACGCACACGAAGCCAATGATGAAGATGAACGCCCGGCGCATCTCGCTCCAGCGCACACCCGAAGTGAAGAGGACGACGAGGGATATGATCAGGAAAGGCAGAAGATAGCGGATGTCCCAGAACGCGAGGGTGGAAAAGAGAAAACATAGATAGAACCTGATCCAGGCGCGCGGATCGAACGACTGGATCAGCGAGCGGGCACGACTACGATAGCGCCAGGCTACTAACACGGAAGAGGCTCGCAAGCGGCGGCTGGTAGGATCTCCTGCCAACCGCCGCATTGCAGAAGACGGTTACCGGCCGGATTGCCGCTGCACCGAGGCGTACGCGCCCACCAGGAGCGGCACGAGGATCGCCGCAAAGATCAGGTTCGGGCCGGCAGACGGCAGGAACTCTCCCACGATCGCCGCCGCCAGGCTGAAGCCGTTGATGAAGATATCCGACAGCGACGCGAACAAGAGCCCGATGATGTTGCCCAACATGCCCCAGGTCACGGCTGCGGCCACATTTTCGTTCGAGCCGAAGGCGAAGCGGACGACCAGCACCAGGATGAAGCCGATCACGATCGCCAGGCCGGCGAACAGGGAAACGGGCTCGGTCGCGACGAAGTAGAAGCCGTTCGTCACGCTGCGGTTCGTGAAGAACAGGATCACGGCCAGGAGGGCCAGGATCCCGCTGATCCACAGGACGGTGTCCATGCTGCGCCTCTTGTCCTTGAAGAGCAGGGCCATGCCGGCAACGAAACCGATCAAGCCGTTGCCGATGCTCCACTGAGGCGACAGGCCGAAGCCCGTCAGCGCATCGCCGAACATGTTGCCGACCGCACCCGTGAAGAAGCCCACCACCGGGCCGAAGGCGTAGCCGAAGAACATGGGGATGGCGATCGCGGGGCGGAGGGCCACCTGGCTCAAGGAAGGAACGACGAAGACGGTGCCATTAAACAGCCAGGAGAAGACGGCATACAGCGCGGCGCCGATCGCCATCCAAACCACCTCGCGCGTGCCCACCGCCCAGGCCGGGTTCTCCCGGGTGAACAGGTACACGGCGAACGCGAGCAGCAGGCCGATGACCACAAACACAAAGCGCAGCACCAGCGTGGCCTGGTCCACCGAGAAATTGAACGGACCGATCGTCTGCGTGCCCAGTACGAACATAATGATGGCGAAGATCACCAGGATCACCGCCAGGGCGATCAATACATTGCCTAACTTGCTGTTCATTAGATCTCCTCTTTTCAGATATGCGCCAGCGCCTCGGCGCGCATGAACTTGCCGGTCTGTGGGAGGCGCTGCAAGTTCAGCGCCAGCAGCGAGGACGGCACGAGGCGGCAGGCCTCCAGTCGGTCAAAGTCGCGCAGCACCTCCGGCGGCGATCCATCCGCAACCAGGCGTCCATCCGAGACCAGCAGCACCCGGTTGGCATAGATGACCGCCAGGTCGACGTCGTGCGTGATGAACATGACCGCTTCGAAGCCCGGCATCTGCAGGATCGAGTCCATGAAGCTGATGTAGTTCTGATAGTCCTGACCGGCCGTCGGTTCATCCATCACGAGGATCCGGGAACGCATGGCGAGGATCGCGGCGATGCTTACGCGCTTTTGCTGGCCAAATGAGAGTGCCAGCGGTGGTTCCTGCTCTCTGTCAACAAGGTTGACGATCGTAAGCGCTTCTTTCACCTCCTTCTCAATCTCATCCTTGGGGTGTTTAAGGTTGGTGGGGCCAAAGGCCAGCTCCTCGTACACCGTGGGGGCGAACAACATGTGGCTGGGACTCTGAAAGACGTAACCCAGGGTGCTGGCGATCTCGGCCACGCTCATATCCTTCGTGTCGCGGCCGCCCACGAGCACGCGCCCGCTTTTGGGCTTCAGCAGGCCGATGGCATGCTTGACCAGGGTGGTCTTGCCGGCCCCATTCGCGCCCAGCACCGCGATCACGTCACCACGGCGGATATCCAGGTCAATTGAGTGCAGGACCTCGGCCTCGGGGTCGTATCCGAATCCGACCTTTTCAAAGCGTACGAGCGGCTCCGTACCTGCGTCGAAACGGGAGACGCCTGGAAGAATATCGAGCGCGGGCGGCGGCGGATCCTCCTTCGCACGCGCCACGATGTCCGCAGCCGGCAGCTTCACCTCGTGATAGTTCACCACTTTAGATAACCCGCTCAGCGCCCCCAGGTAGCGAATCTCGCCGTCGGTCAGGAACATGACCCGCTCAGGCTGGATACGCAGAACGTCCTCGACCCGATGCTCGACCATGAGCACCGTCATGCCCTCGTTGGCCAGCCGCCGCACTATGTCCAGGGATTCCCGGGCACTGGCGGGATCGAGGCTCGCCAGGGGCTCGTCCAGCATCAGGATGCGCGGCCGCATCGCCAGCACGCCGGCCAGGGCCACCTTCTGTTTCTCTCCGCCCGAAAGGTTGAAGGTCTCGCGATCGCGAAGATGCTGCAGTCCCAGGGTGGCAAGGGCTTCGTCGACGCGGTCGATGATCTCGTCGCGTGGCAGGCCCAGGTTCTCAAGTCCGAAGGCAACCTCGTTGAGCACCTTGGTGCCGAGGATTTGGCGCTCGGGGTCCTGCAGCACCGTGCCCACCTTCTGCGAGATTTGGGAGAGCTTCCAGTGGGCGGTCTCCTCACCGAAGACCTGAACGCGCCCGGTCATCTCACCCTTGTAGGAGCGGGGGATCAGCCCGTTGATGGCACGCACGAGGGTGGTCTTGCCGCAGCCGCTTGCGCCGGCGATCAGCAGGATCTCGCCCTCGGGGACTGTAAATGTGAGATTGCGAATGGCCAGCGTTTGCCGATCGCGGTAGCGGAAGGTCAGGTCCTCGACGATGAGCGGTGCGGAGGTCATCTTGACACCGAGGACCCGTGCGCTCCCGCCGCGGGTCCGGGGACCTTCACTTGAATGCGGTCCCCAACTCCGGCTCCGAGCCGCCCGGCGGCGCTCCCGTTGACCACCGATATGATCAGGTTGCCCGTGCTGCCCAGCAGAGCAACCACCTCGCCCGCTCCGCGTTCTCCGAACGTATCGACCATCCCATTGATCTCGGTCGCGCCGAGCCGGACCACGATCTTGTCCTTCTGCTCGAGAGCAGGTCCAAGGTGCTCGACCCGGATGTTGGAGGCGAGGTTCCCAAAATGATCGACGTGAACGACCTCCCCTCGCCAACCCTCGGCATCGCGTTTCGGCTGGGGGAGCTCGAGCTGGACCGGATCATCGATGCGGGCGCCCAGTTGCGAGAGCGGGACTCCGTTCGCCAGGTGCGCCGCGCAGGGAGCGAAAATATCCCGGCCGTGAAACACGTGACTCACGTTTGGGAGCCAGAAGCGGGCATTATTCAGCTCAACGAACTCGCAGGTCCAGCCCTCTTGCTTCGCAAGCTGAAACAGGAGTGTGATCGTCCCGTTGTCCGGGCCGACGTAGTACCAGTCACCGATCTTCGCCGCCATGGGCCGGCGGGCAGTCCCGACGCCCGGATCGACCACAACGACGTGGACAGTTCCGCTCGGAAAGTACGGGGCCGAGCGCGCCAGGATCAAGGCCGCCTCGGGCACGTTTTGTGGTCCGATCAAATGGCTGATGTCGGCGATCTCTACGCCGGGACATATCCCCCAAATAACACCTTTCATCACACCGACGTTTCCGTCCTTGAGTCCAAAGTCCGTTGTAAGTGTGATTCTGGGCACACGATTCTCCTGCTGAGCCTCTGGGGCCGCGCTGGCGGAGCGGGACGTCCGAAGCTTGCCCTGCATCCCGCAGCCAGGGCCGTCTCGACGCCCTCCGCATTATCCAAGGTGGAGGGGAGCGTGTCAAGGTGGTAATCGGACGAGGTCGAGCTGGACGCCCTTCCACTTCCCCGGGCGGCCGGGGTCTTGGGTCCGGCCTGATCGGCTGCGCGACAGGATGGGACGATGAGCACGTATCTTACAGACCACGTGACAGAACACGCAACAGATGCATGCGGTTCGGTACTTTGACGGGCGCAAAGTCCTAAGCTATACTTCAAGAGGTCATCTGACAACCTTTCCGGCCTCGCACCATCGTTCGGGGACTTACGGATGGTGCGGGCCGGCCACAAAAATCGCAGGAGGCATCTGTATGGCTTTCAAGCTCACGTACGCGACCATGTTCAATCCCGCCCGAAGAACTGCACAAAGGCTTCGATGAGGCGGTCGTCCGGCTGAAGCAGAATTTGGGCAAGGAATACGGCATGATCATCAACGGCAGGGATGTGTTTGCCGACGAGAAATTGGAGGACCGCTCGCCGGTCAACACGGACTGGGTGCTGGCACGGATGCAAAAGGGCAACGCCAGCCACGCCCAACAGGCGATCGCCGCCGCCCGCGGCGCCTTCCCCAAGTGGAGCCACACGCCCTGGCAGGAGCGCGTCAAGCTGGTCCGCAAGGCCGCCTCATTGATCGAGAAGCGCATCTTCGAGCTGGGCGCGGCCATGGCGCTGGAGGTCGGCAAGAACCGCATGGAGTCCCTGGGCGATGTGCAGGAGACCGCCGACCTGATGTATTACTCGGCCTCGATGATGGAACAGAACAACGGCTTCATCAAACCGATGGGCAAGGATCCGCTGGTGGGCTACGATTGCCACCAACGTCTCGGTGCTGCGACCGTATGGCGTGTGGCTGATCGTCAGCCCCTTCAACTTCCCCTTCGCGCTGACTGGCGGCCCGACGGGCGCGGCGCTGGTGGCTGGCAACACGGTCGTCATCAAGCCCGCCACCGACACCGCCTGGATCGTGCGCCTGTATGCGGATTGCCTCCGCGATGCGGGCTTCCCGGATGGCGTGGTCAACTTCGTCACGGGCCCCGGCTCCACGCTCGGCCAGGCCCTGGTCGACAGCCAAGAATGTGGACGGCGCCACCTTCACGGGCTCGTTCGACGTGGGCATGAAGTTGTTCCGCGATTTCGCCAAGCGCAACTACGTGCGCCCGGTGATCCTGGAACTGGGCGGAAAGAACCCGGCCATCGTCTCGCGCAATGCGAATCTGGAGACGCGACCACGGGCATCATCCGCTCGGCGTTTGGCCTGCAGGGACAGAAATGCTCGGCCGCCTCGCGCGTCCTGGTGGAAGTTCCCGTCTATGACGAGCTGCTGGGCCGCTTGAAGGCCGCGACTGAGAAGCTGGTCATCGGCGACCCGACCGAGCGCACCACCTACACCGGCCCGGTGATCAACAAGAACTCCTACAACGACTTCAAGAACTTCACCGAGGAGATCAACCAAGCCGGAGGCAAGTTCCTGACCGGCGGCCACGTGAAGACCGGCGGCATGTACGACAAGGGCTTTTACTGCGAACCGACCTTCGTCACCGACCTGCCTTTCGATCATCGCCTGTGGCAGTACGAGATGTTCCTGCCCATCACCACCATCGGCAAGGTCAATGACCTGGACGAAGCCATGCAGATCGCCAACAACGTGAACTACGGTCTGACGGCTGGCTTCTACGGCTCACTGCCCGAGACGGAAATGGTTCTTTGACAAGATCGAAGCCGGCGTGACCTACGCCAACCGTCCGCAGGGCGCAACCACCGGCGCCTGGCCGGGCTTCCAACCCTTCGGCGGCTGGAAAGGCTCGGGCGCCAGCGGCAAGAACGGCGGCGGCCTGTATTATGTCCAGCTTTACATGCATGAGCAGATCCGGACGCTGATCAAGCCAGCCAGCAATGACAAGGCAAGCGGCAAGAAGGCTGCAAAGCCTGCGAGGCGCACCGCGAAGAAGAGCGCACGCAAGGCGGCCCGGCGCCGTTAGGGATCGAGAGCCCCTTCCCCACGCAGGGGAAGGGGCTTTTTTTGAACTGCATGGTCAACGAATTTCTCGTCCGCGTCGGCACGTTCCTGATCCTTCTGGGGATGGGGATGTTGATTCTGTTCATCGCTAGTGACTATGCGAAACAGTCCAATTTTGACTACTTGTTCTGGGCAGTCCTAGCGGTGACCGTGGGATTCATGCTGCGCCGCCGAAAGGCACCGCCTCCACCCAGCGGACGATTCGAAAGCCTTCGCAAGTGGACCGGCCGATCGGGCCCCGGCGACAAGGAAGACAAGCAGCGATGAGCAAACTGACGTCACTCACTGAAGCCGTCTCACGATTTGTCGCCGACGGTGACACGGTCTATGCGGCCGGCTTCACCCACCTGATCCCCTTCGCGGCGGGACACGAGATCATCCGCCAGAAGAGGCGCGACCTGGTGCTGGCCCGGGCCACGCCCGATCTCATCTATGACCAGATGGTCGCGGCGGGCTGTGCGCGCAAGGTCATCTTCTCCTACATGGGTAATCCGGGTGTTGGTTCGCTGCGCATCGTCCGCAGCGCGATTGAGGAGGGACTGCTGGAGTGGGAGGAGTATTCGCACTTCGAGATGATCACGCGGTTGCAGGCCGGCGCGACCGGTCTGCCGTTCCTGCCCATGAATCAGACCGGCGCAACGGACCTTGAGAGGGCAAACCCTCAGATCAAACGCATCCCGGATCCGTACGGCGGCAAGGATGTGATCGTGGTGCCGGCGTTGACGCCTGATGTGGCCATCGTCCATGTGCAGCGCGCGGACGCGGAGGGCAACGCACACCTGTGGGGAATTGTCGGCGAGCAGAAGGAGGCCGCCTTCGCCTCCAGGAAAGTGATACTGACCGCTGAAGAGATCGTCGACGAGTCGGTCATCCGGTCCGACCCGAACCGCACGCTCATCCCAGCCATGGTCGTGGATGCCGTCTGCGAAGTCCCGCATGCCTGTCATCCGTCTTATGCCCAGGGCTACTATGATCGCGACAACGAGTTATATCTAAAGTGGGACAAGGTCAGCCAGACAACGGAGGCCGTGAAAAGCTGGCTGGATGAGTGGGTCTATGGTGTGAAAGACCGCGACGAGTACTGGGAGAAACTGGGGGCGGAGACCCACCGCCGCCTGGCGATCAAGCCACGCTACAGCGAAGCCATCAACTACGGCGAGTATTGAATAGGGGCGGCCGATCAATTCGCCGACCGTGAATGAAGCCCCGATGCGAGCCGCCTCGGTGAAATCCACGTCGACCATCGGCCCGGACCCTGCGGCGCGGGATGCAAGGCCCCGGATCCCCTTCCTGCCCTGCGGCGGAACGGGGACGCCCCTGGTCTTTCTGCACGCCAACGGATTCCCG
Source organism: uncultured Chloroflexia bacterium (assembly GCA_963739265.1). Lineage (GTDB taxonomy): Bacteria > Chloroflexota > Anaerolineae > Anaerolineales > Villigracilaceae > Fen-1038. Next base: position 782,257 of record CAVTZR010000002.1, on the reverse strand, counting down.
CCCGAGTGTTATCAGCCGCTGCTGCAGCTCCTAGCCACGCGCTACCGGACGCGGGCGATGTACCTGCGGCCTCTCTGGTCCGAGGCACAGCCCGAGGAGCTGGATGACTGGCACATCCTCAGCCGGGACCTGCTGCGCTTCCTGGATGAGCAGGGATGGGACAAGGTTATCGCGGTGGGCCACTCGATGGGCGCGATCGTGGCGCTGCGTGCCGCCTTGTGGGCGCCGGAGCGGTTTGCGGCACTGGCCCTGCTCGAACCCGTGTTGCTTCCCCGCCACGTCATGCTGGAGTGGAGGATGGTGCGGGCGCTTGGACTGGGTCAGCGATTGCATCCCCTCATACCGGGCGCTTTGAGGCGCCAGCGCGAGTTCCCCAGTCTGGAGAGTGCGTTCGAGCGCTACCGGGCCAGGCGCATCTTCCGATACTTCTCGGATGATGCACTGCGCACATACATCGCGGGTATGACGACCGGTTCGCCTGGAAACGGATTCCGCCTGGTCTATACGCCCGAGTGGGAGGCCCGCATCTACGACACGGGTGTGTGGAATGACTGGGATCTCTGGCGCGGAATGCCGAGCCTGCGTGTTCCGACCCTGATGGTGCGAGGCGCCGAAAGCGATACCTTCCGTGAATCCACGACGCGCACGCTAGCGCGGAGGAACGGGCAGGTTAGAATTGCGGTCGTGGAACGGTCCACCCATCTCATGCCGCTCGAGCGGCCGCAGATGGTCTTCGACCTCGCCCGGTCCTTTCTGGAGAACGTCGCGCGCTAAGCGAGGCGGGGGCACCACGTGGATCAAGAAGGAGCAGCATGCAACCAGCGGGATACTCAGCGGCAGAATTGATGATCATCAACGCGGCGCGTCTGCTCCGGGACGGGGACGTGGTCTTCGTCGGCGTCGGACAGCCCAACCTAGCCTGCAACCTGGCGAAGCGGACCCATGCTCCGAACCTCGTCATGATCTACGAGGCGGGCGTGATCGGCGCGGAACCGGCCCGCCTGCCACTCTCGATCGGCGACCCGACCCTGGTGAGCGGCGCCCTGTCGGTGGTCAGCATGTACGATATCTTCAGCTTGTACCTGCAGCGGGGCAACGTGGACGTGGGCTTCATGGGCGGCGCACAGATCGATCGCTTCGGAAACATCAACGCGACCGTGATCGGAAGCGACTATGCCCACCCGCGCACGCGCCTGCCAGGTTCCGGCGGCGCGCAGGAGATTGCCGCTTGGGCCAACCGCTGTTACCTCATGACGCCGCACCAGAAGCGTCGCTTCCCCGAGAAAGTGGACTTCCTGACCTCGGCCGGCTACCTTACCGGCCGCAGTGCCCGCCAGGCTACCGGCGTTCGAGGCGCGGGCATGCTCGCGGTGGTGACCGATATCGGCATCCTTGAACCGGATGAGAGCGGCGAGCTGGTGCTGGCCGCCCTGCATCCCGGTCGCAGTGCAGAGGAAGCCAGGGCGAACACCGGCTGGAATTTGAAGGTCGCGCCCGGACTCCGGACCACGGCCCCCGTCTCTGAGAAGGAACTGCAGATCCTGCGCAACGACCTCGATCCCGCGGGCATCTATTTGCGAGGGGATAAGGTCACATCCAAAGAGGGAGGCTTCATGGTGCAGACTCCGTCCACCGCCCCGCGTTCGTTCCTGAGGAACATCTTCATCTCCTCGGCAGAGCCGCGTCTGCGGGCTGGCTGGCGGCTGCTGCTCCAAGCCGCGCTGCAGATCGCTCTGTCCGTGGTCTTCAGCGTCGCCGGGTTGGCCTTGCTGCTCGTCACCGGGAAAATGCCCCTCGATCTGAGCGGCATCAACGGTCTCCCGGGGCTGGCAGCCGGCGAGGCGGTGGAGCTCATCACCGTGGCCGCCTCGGTTCTCGTGGCCCGGCGCTTCCTCGACAAGCGCTCCTTCGTCAGCCTCGGGCTGAACCTCGAACCGCGTCTTTGGATCGATATCGCTGTCGGCATCGGCATCACGTTCGCCATGATGGGCCTGATCTTCGTTGCAGAGTGGGCGCTCGGCTGGCTCACGCTGACGGGATTCGCCTGGAGCGGCGAGCCGGCCGGCAGCCTGGTGTCAAACCTGCTGATCTGGTTCGTCGTGTTCATCGTGGTCGGCTGGAACGAGGAACTGATGAGCCGCGGCTACCACTTGCAGACCATCGCCAGCGGAATGGGCGTGTTCTGGGGGCTGCTCATCTCCTCCGCAATATTCGGCATGCTGCACCTGGGCAACCCAAACGCCACGTGGCTCAGCGCGGCCGGCATCCTGTTTGCGGGGCTACTGCTCGGGTACGCGTACATCCGCACCGGGCAGTTGTGGCTGTCGATCGGCCTTCACATCGGCTGGAACTTCTTCGAGGGGGTTGTGTTCGGTTTCCCGGTTTCGGGCCTGGAGACCTACCGGCTGGTCAAGACCACCATCGAGGGGCCGACGCTTTGGACGGGAGGCGCTTTCGGTCCCGAGGCCGGACTCATCGTCCTCCCGGCGATCTTCGTCGCAATCGGCCTCGTGTACCTCTACACCGCTTCGCGTGTCACCCATGATCTTCCCCGTTGACCTGGTCCTGCTCGACCTCGGAAACACGCTGTACTACGACAAGGATCCCTGGCCGCCGATCTTCCTGAAGGCGGAGTCCGCGCTGTGGGAGTTGCTTCGAGGCGCCGGCGTCAAGGCCCAACCCGGCGAGATATACGGGGAACACGAGACACTGCTCGACCTGTACAACGCTGACCATCGAAAAGACCTCTCCGAGCCGACCACAGCCACGGTGCTGAAGGAGATCCTGGGTCAGAAGGGAATTGTCGCGTCGGACAATGTGGTGGCGGCCGCGCTGCGCGCCGATGTACGCGGTGACGCAAACCAACTGGCACGTCGAGCCCGAGGCGGTCCCGCTGCTTCAGGAGCTCGAGCTGCGCGAGTTCCGCCTGGGCGTCATTTCAAACGCGGCCGACGAGGAAAACACCCGGACGCTTATCGACAAGGGCGGCATCCGCCCCTACCTTGAGTTCATCATCTCCTCGGCAGCCTTCGGCAAGCGCAAGCCTGATCCAGGCATCTTCCGCCTGGCCCTGGACCATTTCGGCATCCCGGCGGAACGGACCGTGATGGTGGGCGACAGCTACGAAGCAGACATCGTCGGCGCGAAGCAGTTGGGCATGCACACGATCTGGATCCCCGCGACGCCGAGGAGGCGGTCAAGCTGCCGCACGTGGAAGCAGACGTGGTCGTCGGCCGCCTGCTGGACATCCCCGCAGTCATCTCACACTGAGTTCGGCAGGACCTCGACCCTCGCGAAAGCTTGTCGTTCGGGGATATACTTCGGTTTCGTCTCAGAGGAGGTAACCGCGATGGAGATTAGAGTTCTCGACTGAGAAAGCACGCGTGCCGGTCACGGTGCTGCACATCGATGGCAATCTCGATTCGTCCTTGTACGAGGCCTTCCGGTCCAAGGCCGACGAACTGATCCAGAAGGGTGCGCGCTACATGCTCATCGACCTGAGCAACGCACCCTACGTAAGCAGCGCCGGTTTGCGCGCTCTGAACAGCATCTTCGTCCGGCTGCGGGCACTGACGCCGGATGTGAGCGAAGAGGATATGCGCAAGGGGATCAACGCCGGATGGTACAAGTCCCCGCACCTCAAGCTGCTCAACCCCTCCAAGTCGTCGCTGCTGGCGCTCGAAAGCAGCGGGTTCAGCCTGTTCCTTGAGAGCTTCACCGACCTGAAGACCGCCCTGGCTGCGTTCTAGTCGATCCCCGCTTACCTACGTATGCCAAGGGCGCCGCACGGCGCCCTTGCTTCGTTTTCCTTGGCGAAGAGGCTGCGTGGATGCCGAGCCGGGATAGATCAGACGCCGGTGCAGTAGGCTAGGCCGACCGTTCCGGGTCCGGTATGAGTCCCGATCGCCGGGCTAACCTGCGACAGGATCGACTTAACGGCATGGAACTGCCTGGCAGCCTTGTCGAGTACTGCTTTTGCAGCTTCTTCCGCATTGGCCTGCACGGTGGCCAAGCGGACGTTCGGCTTTCCAGCGCACTGCGCCCCGATCAGCTCGATCACTCTGTCATGGGCTTTTCCCGAGGTCCGAACGCTGGCCGCAGAATCCACTTTGCCGTCTCTAATGGTGAGGATCGGTTTCAGGTTGAGCGCCGAGCCCAGCAGCTTCTGGGCGCCTCCAATCCGTCCGCCGCGGTGCAGGAACTCAAGCGTTGCCACGGCAAAATACACGCCGGTATTGGGACGAACCTGTTCCGCCAGCTTCTGCAGATCCTTCAGCGAGGCGCCGGTGGCGGCGGCACGCGCCAGCGCCAGGGCCTGGAATCCTAGCGCCATGGCAACCGTTTCGCTATCGAACAGGACGATCCGGTCTTTTGCTGATGCGAGTTCCTCGCGGGCTTGCCTTGCAGAGGCCAGGGTTCCGGAGAGCTTGTCTGAAATGAACACGCCCATGACGTCATAGCCTTTCTCCAGGCAGCTGGAGAATGCCTTTTGCATGGCCTCTGGCGTGGGCTGGGAGGTGGTCGGCATGACCTTCGAGGTCTCAAGGCGCGTGTAGAAGTCAGCCGGCTGCATGGTGACCCCATCCAGGTACGATTCCCCTCCCCAAATGACCGCCAAAGGCACGACGGTGATATCTAGCTGCTTGCACAAGTCATCCGGAATGTAAGCTGTGCTATCTGTCACGACCGCGGTTTTGGACATTTTTGGCTCCTCTGTTTTCCTCAGGCCGGGCTGAATCATATCAACCCCCAATATCCCGTGGGGTTGCACAGGCCTGCTTGGAGGGGTGGTGTTCCAGGCGGGGATTCTGGCTTGGGGCACGAACAACTGATCCGGAGTTAGGGGCGGGCATGGAAGCAGGGCCTACGGCCAACCAGAACCGCAGCCGATTCTCGCCCGCTTTCTGAAAGTTCTCGAAAATGCCGCAGACTCCAGCGCGTCTGCCGGGCGCTTGATTGGGCCGCCCTTGCCAGTCAACGCCCTCCTGCGTAATCAGTAATGGTCCAACCGCCTTGACCCTTCTGTACAACAAGTCGAACTGGTATCTCGGCTGCCGACCCGCCGCTGACTTCTTCCACACTGGTAATCTCAACGACCAAGCCGGTGATCACATACCTGTCGGAACCTTCCTTGGTCAGGGTGGCTATTTCGATACGATCAGGCCAGGGACTTGAAACCATCCGCCCAGGGGCTTTTGCAACATCGTTCATCCACATTTCCAGCAACGTGGGGGACACCAATTCGGAGTATTGCTTCTGCATCTCTTGCGGAGCATCGGGGGCCTGCAGCGAGACGGCCCCAAGTCTCTTTCCAAAGCCTTCCACCAGATCTCTGATCTCGGCTTCTTCAGCCGCATTGCTGGAGGTCGTTTGTATCGGCGCGGCAGTTGCGGTCGGGACAGCGGCCGTCGCAGCCCCAGATCGTGCAAGTGCAGTCTGGACAAAGGCTTCGTCAGTCGAGGCTGCGCCCTGGGTCTGGGCCATAGGGGTCTGGACGGGCTCATTCGCTGTTTGGCAGCTCGCCACAGCCAATGGGATGAGCAGAAGGGCAATGCACACGCGCTTCATAGTCGCCCTCGCTTAAGATAGGTCAGGCATGGTGTTGAGGATGCGTGGCAGTCAACCACATCGCTGACGCACAATGCGGTCTGGAACCGTTCATATACAGAAAGCAATCGAGCGGCCTAGCGATGGGCCGCTCGATTGCATCCTGGATCGGCGCCGCTATTGATCCTCCGTCTCTTTGCCTTTTGCTTTCCGGCAAGCCTCTCCTTATTGACATGAGCCGCTAGGTGCGTGAACGTCGCATCCAAGCTCTTGGCTGCGTCCTGCTGGCTCAGCCCCGTGGCTTTGGCGACCGCGTTGACGATGCCGCTGCTCTGCAAAGTCTGCTGGCTCACCGATCCCGACGCCATTCGCTGCGTGACCTCGTTGAGGTTGAGCGGGGCGCTGCCGCCAGCTGCGGGATGGCTGGAAAGCAGGTAATGCATGGCGATTCCAGCCACGGTGGTCGCCACCTGGGGCGAGATGCCGGCTTTTGGCGGCCACGGCGTTGGCTACCGGCCCCGGCAGCCCCATTATCGGACCGTTCGGGTCCACAGCACCGCCCTGGCTTATCGGCTGCCCGCTGCCAGGCTTCCCGCCGATGACCTGCTCCAAGCCGCCGAGCAGTTGATTTACGGGCGTTCCGCCCTGCTGACCTCCGCCCTGCTGAGCGCCACTCATCAATCCGCCGACCACTTGAGACAGCATCTGTTGGTTCTCGGGCTGCGAAAGCGCATTCATGATATTTCCTAGCATTGTTTCATCTCCTCCAGTAATGACTTTCCGGGACCGACCGCCCAGCAGATGACTTACCCTCGTTCAGCTGAGCTCCAATGGACAAATCGGAGTAATCGTACCATAGTTGCCTTAGTGGTCAAGCTGATTAGGGGTTCCTCGTGCGGCCTCGGATCTACAGCGTGTAAGCGCGGCTATGTAGTCGCAGTCGGGCGGGTAGATGCATGTCGATAGTGTCTCTACGGCCTCCACAGCGTGCGCGAAGCGCAATTGCGCCGCGGGGCCGCCCAAGGTCCTCGAAGAGGGAAGGTCTCCGGGACAGGAGTCCCTGGGGCGCCCGAATTGCACCTGGAAGGGGAAAGGCGACTCTGGGCTGATCCTCGGCGCAGAGTTTGCGTTCCTCGCGCAACGGTGATGGTGGACTCCGCCCCTTGCGAACGCCAAGGTGAACGGTTGCGGCGTTGCACTTGATTTCCTTCCCGGCTTCACTATAATGATAATCAGGACAGATTGGTGTGTTGCGCGACGGGGGGCGAAGGCCACTTGCAACCTGCATAACCGTCGCAGCCTGCTTGCCGTGGGATTGATGCCGTCGACTCGGTGCGGCGTTCCCCCGCCAGGATTCCCAGAGGGAGGCAACATGCACGCGCACGTTTGTGTCCTGATAACGGCGGTTGTCTTGTCCGCCTGCTCTTTCCCTACTCAGGCACTGCCGCAAATCGAAACCCGCGTGGCAGCTGCTCCCACGCCATTCTCCTGGGAACAGCCCAACTCCACGGCGGGGGCACCTACCCACCCGGCGGCTCCTCCGAGTCCGATCCCGAGTGCAGCGTGGGCCGGATCCACTGACAATATGATCCTGATACCGGCGGGATGCTTCCAGATGGGCTGGAAGCCGATCATGTACGTGGACTGGCCGGCCGGTGATCTCGCTGATGATGAAGTGCCCGTGCACAAGGTATGCCTGGACGCCTTCTACATTGACAAGGACGAAGTAACGAATTGCCAGTTCAAGGAGTTCGTGGATGCCACGGGCTACGTGACGTCCGCGGAAATGGCTGGGCGCAGCATGGTCCTGGATACAGCCATCGAGGCGGAAAGCCACTGGGGCTATGGGTATGGCTTCAAGAACGGTGCATTCTGGAACGCCCCACAGGGTCCCGGTTCATCGATTGCGGACAAGATGGATCACCCCGTGGTGCACGTGAGCTTGTCGGACGCAAGAGCCTTTGCAGCTTGGGCCGGAAAGCGTCTGCCGACCGAGGCAGAATGGGAAGAGGCCGCGCGGGGCAAGTTGGAGCAGAAGATTTTCACTTGGGGGGTCGACTACGGGGACTATGGGAAGAAGCTGGATTATGGGCTCTACATGAACTGGCACGGGGACATCCGCGAGGATATTGTCTGGAAAGGCGCCATGCTGGATGGCTTCAAGTACACCACCGCACCCGTGGGCTCGTTCCCCCCAAACGGATACGGTCTGTTTGACATGGCTGGCAATGTGTTCGAATTCGTGAACGACTGGTATGACCCCAGCTACTATTCCAGAAGCCCGGTCGACAACCCCTTGGGGCCGGACAGCGGACATGAGGCGATCGTTCGGGGAGGGGGATGGAGTTGGTGCGAATGCTATGGCCGGCCTGCAAGCCGCGTCCCCGTGTGGCTAGGAGAAACGAATGATTACACGGGTTTCCGGATGGCACTGGCTGCCCAGTAGTGTCCAAAGAAGCTTGGGTGTGCCTGCGGCTTCCGCCACACCAGGCGGAACGATTCTCTGATACGGGGAGGGTGAGAATGAAGACCAAAGCAACTCTTCGGACTGTCGTCGTCATCGTCTTCGGTTCTGTTGTTCTTTCCTGCATGCTGGGGCAACCCGGAAATCCCGAGTTAACCGCTGCGGCTACCCCGCCTCCACCGACGCTTGAAGCAGCCATCCCCACCGTGCCTTCAGCCCCGGAGCCTGCCGCCGTGCCTTCGGTAACCGGCGTCACCTGGGATGCCGGCAACCACGCCATAAGCATCGGGATCGATCCTTGGCCCAAATCGTGGTCACCATGGACGATGTACGTAGATGGCACGGAGATTCCCACAGGGGAAGAAAGGGGAGGCGTTATTCTTCGTCCGAACGGCCCTGTGGATCGAGGCGCGAACGGGCTCATCGTGGGGACGCTGCCATGGGTCAGCGGGCTGGATAGCGCCGATTTTCCTTGCTGCGGTTCGCTTCAGTTCTCGATCCCTGAAATGGGCTTGACAAAGGCATATGACTACAATCTTCACGACGCCGGCTGCGTTACCGCATCGGCCAAAGCCTGTCCCGCCGAATGGACCGTGCACGAGGGGGATTGGACGATCCAGGGAACCAAATCGGAGAGCATCGAGAATGCAAAGGTGATTCAAAAAGGCAACATCTACATCCGCGATTCTGCGAAGCTCACCATCAAGAATTCCGAGCTCAGGATGGAACGCGGCGACACGCCCACGATCCACGTGTACATCTTTGTCGATCCCGGGGCAACGTTGATTATCGACAGCTCCAAGGTCTACCCGGGACCCGGCGACAGCGGACTAACTTGCGTCTGGAATCGCGGCAAGACCACCATCACAAACTCCCCCACCTCCATTCACTACTTCGATATGGGGGAGGGCGCCACGTTGACCATGGAGAATTCTTCCATGATCTATGAGATCGGCGGGCTATTGCAGGTTACAGGCGGAAGGACGCATGTAATCAACTCGACATTGGGCGCCTTGGGCCTGAGCGTTCCTGCCGGCAGCCACCTCAATGCCACCGGGCTCAAGTCTGGCACCTACTTTGATCACTGGACGGTTCAGGACATGATTCCAGAAGCCAGATACGAGCTGGTTTTCGACAAGGTAACCATTCTGAAAGACTTCACTGGCGAATATGAGCACGGCCCGTTCGAGCGCGGCTGGATATTCTTCCTTGATCCGAACTCCCACGTCAGGCTTTCCGATTCCGAAGTGCGCAAGGTATTCATCGACCTGCGAGGGGATACCTCGGTATTCCAGAGCCTCAAGATCGGAGAGCCTTCCAGTCTCACGTATCGTGACATCATCCTGGAGAACGTTGCTACAAGTGGAGAGTGGGGGTTCACGATCACGGATGCCAACGTGACATTCCGGGATTCGAGCTATCTTTTCCTCCAGCCGAGCGGATCATCAAACCTGAATCTTGTGAATTCCCACATGGTGGAATTCATACCCCGACAATTCTCCGGAACGATCACATTTGAGAATGCCGAGTGGGCGAACGCAGGGGAGATCCTCGGCAACGTGGGTTATCATTCCGCGAGCAACAACTTCAAAATGGCAGGAAGTCTGAAGCTAGGTGCTGGTCTCCGGACGAACCTGCAGTGGAAGGATGCACGCGTCACAAGGGAATTCGAGGTGATCCTGACCAATTCGCAGGGAACTCCCATCAGCCAAGGGGTGATCAAGGTTGGTGGTCGGGAATATACAACCGATGAAGCGGGCAGGACAAGGTTTGACATCGTTTTTGACGATGCCAACTACAATGTGCCTTCCATCCTGGAGGCCTGGTATTCCGGAACGGCTATTGCCCGGCAGCAGATCGACTTCTTCACCGAAACGCCAATTCGATTGAGTCCGTGATCCGAACCCGACGCTGGCATTCATGCGACGTTCGGCTGTTGTGAGAGGCCAGCAAGAAGCAACACCGTCTCGGTATAGACAGAGAAACGCGCCGCGCGTGAGCGCAGCGGGGCCGCGTCCCGGCGAGCGAGCCTCACCTGTGCCTGCGGCACAGTGCAGACAGGCGCGCGTCGCACATTCCGGTTCCACGAGGAACCGGAGCAAGCGGCCAACGCCAGCCGCTGGGACAAGAGTCCCAGGAGCACGCGAATTGCACCCCGTCGCGCGGCGGGAAAGGCGACCCAAGGGCTTGATTCGTGAGGCTTTTCGCCTCACCAATCAAGCCATTCGTCGGCCCCCTTGGCGTTGCTAATGTTTTTCAAGCCGGAACCGTCGACGTTGATCACGTAGATCTCGGTCGAGTTGGTGACCACCTCGGGTCTCGTACCATAGAAGGCGAGCTGCGTCCCCTCTGGAGAGACGCGGGGAGAGTGGTCAGGAGACAGGTCACCGCCGAATCTCGTGATCTGCCGCAATCCGCTGCCATCCGCGTTCATCTCCCAAATCTCTTCGTGGCTCGAACGGTTGGAAATTACGTACAGCTTTCTTCCGTCCGGGGACCAAGTCGGTTCGCGATCGCCCAGCTCCCCTGCAGGGGGAGCAACCTGGTGCAGCCCGGTCCCATCCGGCCGGATCACGAAGATGCTGGTTCCCTGGCCTGTTCCCGCATTGTAGGTAAACGCAATCTGATCCCCATTCGGAGACCATTGCTCCCACTGTGAATAGTCCTGCTTGTTGCTCGTCAGCTGCCGTTGCCCACTGCCATCGGCATTCATCACAAACAGGTTTCGGTATCCGTCCCTGCAGGAAACAAACACGATCTGCTTACCGTCAGGGGACCAGTCCGGGAACATGTCCCGAGCCGGGTCGGTGGTCAAGCGGCGGATGGATTTTCCGTCCGCCGACATGGCGTAGATATCGTTGTCGCCTCCTTCCGTGAAATCTTGTAAATGCAATGCTGCAGCGGTCGGGCGACCAGGCCGGGTCTGTATCCGTCATTTCGTCCGGGCTCGAGAGGCGGATTCTGTTGCCGCTGTCAGAATCCATCAGGGAGATGCCATAGTGCACACTTTCGATGTCCCGGGAATTGTAGGAAAGTACTACCTTGCCAAGGTTATCTGCACAGCCGCCGGACGGAAGGTCTTCACCGGCCGCCGTTCCCGCGGGCAGCGCCGTCCCGGGTGATGCGGCGGAGCTGCCGGCGCGAGGGAACAAAACCGTGCATGCCAAGACCGGGAGCATCATTAATACCCCCAAGATAACCAGTGGGTGAATTCTCGTCTGCATGGATCCCTTCTGCGTGCGGCTGGTCTTTCCACCATCCGTATACAGAGCCAGAGGCGCCCTTTCAAGTCACGTGGTCAGGGGAAAGCGCCGGGTCTTTGCTTTTCGCGTCCACGTGTGGCGCCTGGGAAATATGTACAAAACGCCGCCTCATCAGCCGCAGTCTGTAGGCTGGGCTCAGCTGGACTTGAACCACTATTGAGTAATCCAGAGTTGCGCGCAAGCCTGTACAGGTCGTCTACAGCGTGTCACTGCAACTGCGGTGGCGACTACATCGGCTGCTTCGACAAGGCGTGCGGACGGATGGCGGTCATCCCTGGGGGTTACAAATCCAAAGATACAGTTGTTGCGCCTGGACAACTTGCGCACTACAGGACAGCCCCTGATCACAGACCGAGGCCTCGCCATCGGCACTCGCCATGGCATCGACCATGACTTTGACCGTAACGCTGGCCTGGTCAGCAGTAACCCCAAGCGCCTCAAAGAAATCCGCGCTTGCTTGAGTCTGCACATTGCGGTCTTTGTCAAATCGCCCGCCCATTGCGAACCCTCCGTCGTCGTACACGCGAAAAGTCCAGCCTTCCTGTGGGCTGCTGGCTTCCCAATACGGATCCTCCTCGCGATGAAACTGGAATGTGTAGCCGCGACTCTGCATTGTATTGACGGCTGCGGGCACCCCAGCTTGTGTCGGTGAAGGAGAGAGAGGCACGTTGGTGCTGCTCGGCGCCGAGGTGGCAGGAAGGAGAGTGGGAGCCGGGGGCACTGTGGCTGACGGCGGCTCAATGAGCTGCGCAAGACCTGGTGCAGCTGGCAAGACAGGTAGCTGGGCGATGTCTCCGCTCAGTTCTAGGTATTGCATCGAAACCCAGCCGGTACCTTTATCGCTCTGGATATAGGCCCAGTCTCCCTGGCTGTTGGTTCCGAAGACCTTGACGCACGTTCCTGCAAGGAGACCGCCCAATATCGTGCTCGCCGTGGTGGGCTGGCTTCGGAGTTTGAGGGTGCGACCGATCACACAAGCTGCAACGGGTTCGGGCGGGAGCGGCGTGTTAGTGAGCGTGGGGCGGACGGTGGCCGTTGATGGTACGGTAGGGGGCGGCGTGGCCGTAAAGGGCAGGGGACCACAGGCGGCCAGAAGCACCACCAAGACCACAAGACTGAATCGCGACTTGGGTCGCGGGACGTCTACGTACGTTCGCATCGGGCCTGTTCCCTTACTCATGGCGATTCATGCGACGCCAGGATGACCCCGCAGCAAGCCGTTACCTTGGCTCAATGCAGCAGATAATCGGTGAGCTGCCCAAATCCACGCCGGGGCTGCTCCTTGGCGCCCTTGAGGCTTCTTTTATATATGATATCGAAGTTGAGCCCGAGGGAGTTCACAATATCGTTAGGGCCTGGTCCTCGCGGGGTGCGAGGGTAGACGTACACGGTGACCCCACGGCCCGAAGAAGCGGCTATCTTGTGCCGATAATAGGGCTACATCCGTCCAGCGTGTCTGCGGCTTCTACAGCGCGTCACTGCGATTGCGCAACTGAGCTACCGCCAGTCCCTGGGACAGGAGTCTCAGGGGCACCCAAATTGCAGCCGAATCAGGGCGGGCGACTCCCTCAGGCCCGCGGCGTATAATGCGCGTACAGAAGGAGCGATCGGAGTGAAAGGAGCATGGATATGGCTGAAGAAGAGAAATGGGAGTATTTCTGCACGTTCACCAAGGCTCATATTGATAATGAGTGGGCAAAGGAATACATCAAGGACCAGTTGCCCGACTGGATGAACACCCCGAAGTTTTCGCCTGTGACAATGAACCCATACTTGAACACCTTCGGAAACGACGGCTGCGAACTGGTGCACATGCAACCCGTTGGTCTTTGGGGAGACGAAGGTGAGGTGCAGATCGCAGGAAGCATGGGCAAGAAGCCCTGGACGAATTCATACTTCTGCGTGTTCAAACGTAAGGTAGTCAAGTGAATTGCACCGATTGCACCCGCGACTGATCTTCGCCTCGTTTTCGAGCCCCATATATAGCCTTATCAAGGCAAAATACCGCTTTGCGGGCGGTATTTGCTAGGTTGGGGGCAATGGACTTGAACTGATCCAGGGTTTCACGCACGGCTGTACATAGCGTCCACGGCGTGCAAAAGGGGGTATCCAGTTCCGGATCTACGGGTGAACCTGTTCCGGTGCGCGTACGGCTTCCATAGCGGGTAACTGCAATTGCACCCGAATTGCACCCACCTCCGGCGGGAAAGGCGACTTTAATCTCCGTTGCGCCACAAATTCACAACGGTATGCGTTAGCCGCAGCGCGAGAGTGCCGAATCTGAGCGCACGAGGTCGCCTGCAACCCGTGGTTAGGCCGCAACTATCGAGTTTGCAGTTGTGCCCTGTATATCCAATTGAAGAGGAAGAGCACACCTAATAGGACCAAAGGGCCCGAAATCGCCACATAAGCGCTCCAGTGGAATCGTCCCCAGGCCCAGACCACATAGAACACTGCCAAAGCAGTGAACAGGACCGCCCCAACCCACTCCCACCTCCATGCAACGACCAACACAATGACGACAATGTATACAGGGACCAGGTGGATTAGTAGGGCAAGCATTGACTCCCAGAAGCCAAGTCCCTCACCGAAAACGTCGAGGGCAAACAGACTCTAAGAACACTGCGAAAAGAATGCAGAGAATCCTCGGAGTCCAGAAGAGAACGCGTTTCATGGTCGTGTGCATATCAGTTCTTCCGTGACGTTGAATTCGGACTCGTGAGTGTCCGGACGGCCCAACTGTCTTCGGGCTTGCCGCATGATGTCCCAAACCGATTTAGGACGTTAGGCCGCCCTGGATTAGTATAGCATGAGCGACCATTATGTAGCCTTGAGGAAGCAAAATGCCGCTTCTGAGGCGGTATTTGCTAGGCTGAGGGCAGAGGATTTAAATCCTCTTAACTGATCCAGAGTCGTGCCGAACGCTGTACATAGCGTGTACAGAGTGAACAGTGGCCTACTGCGTACCATTCTTACAGGTAAATCGGTCTCTGGCGTGGATAGTGCCTACAGGATGTTTCCCCAACTGCAACCGATCTGCAACCGGCTTTGCACTCGAACAAGGAAAGGCGACTCCAGTCTGCGTTAGGGCCTGTACTCATGCTTGGTGGTATAGGAGGGCATGACCTGCCCCCCAGAATCTGATTAGGAAATTCTTCATTTGTCGTTTTGACCGCTACGCGTTCGACGTTAGGATAGAATGGAGTAAGTAGGCCGTAATCCAACAATTTAGACATAAGGAGATTCTCATGAACCAAGGTAAGAGCACCACCAAGAAGGCCACGCAGAAGTCCGCCAAGAGCACCACCGCGATCGGCAAGACGTTCAAGGGATTCACGGACGAGGAACGAGTTGCGATGAAGGAGCGCTTCCAAGAGCTGAAGGGGGCCGCGGCGCGTGGCCGCGCGCGGACTGATCTGCCCCCAGAGATTGTACCAGTGGTTAAGTTAGTCCCAGCTGCAGGGTGGAGGATAACAGCCAGGCTTGTGGTGCAGGGGAACGATATCCGAGTGAGCTGTGTGGTCTGATGTAGTTATACTCCTTCCTCCAGCGCTCGATCAAGATCTGCGCTTCTTTCAGGGTGTAAAAGATCTCGCCGTTGAGTAGTTCGTCCCGCATCTTGCCATTGAACGACTCGATGTAGCCATTTTCCCAGGGACTGCCTGGCTCGATAAATAACGGCTTGACGTTCAGTTTGTCTAACCATCGACGCAGTATTCGGGCTATGAACTCCGGCCCGTTATCTGATCGTAGGTGCGCAGGCACACCTCTAGTACAAAACAACTCTGTCAGACAATCCTGGACACCTTCATGATCCAGGCGCCTGCGAACTCGCACCGCCAAGCACTCGCGCGTGTACTCATCAATCACATTCAGAATCCGAAAAGGCCGTCCATCTTGGGTTCGTTCCAACATGAAGTCATAACTCCAAACATGCCCGGGAAACTCGGGCCTCAGTCGCATGCAGGACCCGTCGTTCAGCCATAATCGACCGCGTTTAGGCTGTCTGGCGGGTACTTTCAGCCCTTCTCGTCGCCACAGGCGTTCTACCCGCTTGTGGTTGATTATCCAGCCTTCGGCTTGCAACATCGCCGTGATCCGTCGGTAACCATAGCGACCATACTGGTTAGCCATTTCAACCATGCGCAGAGTGAGCGGCTCTTCATCGCTCGGCGTCCTGCCCACGTACCTTTGGGTGGATCGGGGTTGTCCCAAGGCCCGGCACACACGCCGCTCCGAAACATCGAAGACTTCCTGAGCTCGCTGCACGGCTTGTCTGCGTCTGTCCGGGCTTAGAAGTTTCCCCGAACGGTTTCCTTCAGGATGGCCTTATCCAGGGAGAGTTCGGCCACTAGCTGCTTTAGCCGGGCATTCTCTTTCTCCAGTTCCTTCAGCCGGTGAGCCTGATCCGTTCCCATTCCCCCGTATTCTTTCCGCCAACGATAATACGTTTGTTCGCTGATGTTGAGCGAACGACTTACTTCCACGGCCGTTTTCCCCTGACTAAGCAGTACTTCTGCTTCCCTCAATTTGCTGATGATCTGTTCAGTGGAAAAGTACTTTCTGGGCATTTTGACCTGTCTCCATTCTCCAATCCTAACTCTTACGTTGGATCAGCTTTTGGGGGGCAGGTCACTAGTGGACTGCAACGCGGAGGCCTTTTTTGCCTGCGGGTTTCGGCTCGGCCTCAAGCTCGCTAAGCAAAGACCCGCACAAGATCCGCAGAATCAAGACACCACCTTTCGGTGGTGTCTTCCAGGCTGGGGGCAACGGATTTGAACCGCTATCAACTGATCCAGAGTCCCGCGCAAAGCTGTATACAGGGTCTACAGCGTGAAACAGCGGGCATGGAGTGACGAGATTACGGGTAAAAGCGTCTTAAGCGTCTACGGCTTGTACAGCGTGTCACTGCAATTGCACCCGAATTGCACCCGGACAGGAAAGGCGACTTTTGATTTTCTGGCTACTGGATTTGCGGACCGTTTGGGCCCTGGGTAAACTGGCGGTGTGGGAATTACGTTGTCCCCTGCGCCGCATCTTTCTCTTTCTTGATAAGCAGACGAATGGCAGCGTGGTATGTAGCTAGATAGAAATGGAAAATCCATGAGTACCAAATGGCGCGGTCGTAGTTGGTCTTCTGATTCGGGTCATGATGGCGAATGCCGAAGTTGTTGGCGAGCTCGAACAACGCAGATTCGTCCTTGCCATCAAGAACAGAACTTAGCTGCTTGGTTTTCTTGAGCCACTCGAATACATCAGCGAGTTCGCGAATGGCTTCTCTCTTGTCGGATGTGGACAAGCGGCGGCTGCGCCATTTTAGGATGGCGCTTCGAACCTTGCTATCGACGTTTGCCTCATCGTACGGGACAATTTCCGCGTCCAGAATATGCTGAAGCCCATCGGAACCCTTTGATAAGACGGTCCCTTCCTCGGTCAATTCAAACCCATTCTTGTATTCGGCAAGAACTGCATTTGCTTGATCCCTGAACTGCGCCTGGCCGGCGGGCTGATCGTAGGAAGCATAGTCGTGGTACATCCATCCGTCCTCTGTTGCCATGTCAGACCATATTCCGGGCTTGGAGACTTGGTCATAGAGGAATTCAAGCGCATCAAAGATATGATCTTCGGTTATATCTCCGGCGGGCCATTTTGTGATTGGGAAAGGCTGAAAGCGGAGCGCCAGAGCTGCCTCGTGCTCTATTGCTTCTGGCAGACTTGTCTTGGTGATGCCAGTCTTCTCCTTGAAGAAGTCCTTGTCGCGGAACAGGAAGTAAAGATGCTGGAATTGCCGGTAGAGCTCGGCAAGAGTCAAAGTGCTGGGTTTGGTCCTTGAGGTGTAATAGCGACGGGACATTAGTCTCGCACGGTTAGGACGGAGCCGTTCATTGGGTAAGTGAATGCTGGAATTATAGCGCGCACAAAGCGACTGAGAGTCAGAGTTGATTGTGGAGTTGTGGCAGGTCGTGGCGCCGTAGGGCGAAGCGGTACAACGCTAGGGAAGGTTACTCTTGCCGGGGGTGGCAGTGCGCGAGGGCGAAGCCCGACCGAGTGAAGGGAGGCGCAGCGCCGCGGAGGACTGCCGAAGCGTGGAGCGCTTTGACGAGCGGAATGAGCGGAGGTGGGGCGGAGCGTGCGGCGTTGTTCTCAAGCGGAGCCTGCCAGAGCGAATGGAGTGAGGCAGCGGAACCGCGAGGCGAACGGAGCAAGCGAGGACGACGGAACGAGGCGCGCTCTGCGGAACTAGAGGGCGCGTCCAGGGCATGATGCTTTAGGGCGTTCGTCCCCGCGTGTGGTGTTCACGCAAAGCATGATGCCCTGCGCGATCTTCCGAAGTCAATAGCACCCGAATTGCATCCAAAACAGGAAAGGCGACTCATGCTCTTTCTGTGTCCAGATCATATCCATTGCTTAGTGATCTTGGCGTAGTTGTATTCGTCAATCAATTTCAGAAGTGTCTTCCCTGTGGCATCCACGTCAACCAATGGAGCGAGAACTACGGCAAGTTCTTTCATTTGCACGATGAAGGGGATGTAGTGGTAACGACAGCGATATGCCCTGGCGATTTTGTCGTCCCAAAGTGGGAAAAACGCGGGGGCAAGCAAGTGCAATACCTTTGCGACGGAAACAGGACTTTGTTTTCCTGCGCTCTTGCCTTCGGCGATTTGTGATGCCTGTAGGAATTGTCGGTAAAGGCTGCCGATTTGATCATTCTCCGTTGGGGTATAGCTTAAGATATCACGACGTCTGTATTCGCCCAACGTTGGTGCGTTCTCGCGGAGGCACTTCTCTAATAGATCGAAGTCAAAGGGGCCATATCTATAGAATGCTTGATTCCAAGTCAGCAAGAGCACACCCAAACCATCGGCCATTTCTTCCGGATTACCCCATGAGGTTTCAATGATGCGGGTGGCAACCTTATACATGGCGTCACGGCTCTCATGCGCTTGAAATGCGTCATATCCGGCTTTGAGTTCAGATGCGTTCATGACAATTGGCTCCATTCGAAGCTACAGGGTGTTCGGCTTCGGGGTACAGCCTGGGGACCGTCGTCGCACGGCAATTGGACCTCAATTGCACCCACTTATCGCAGGGAAGGCGACTTTTCATCGGTTCCCGATCTTGGCTCGGGCTGGATGCGCAAGCTCCCGTTAGAGTTGAAGTCGCGGATCTGAAGATGGCGGCTTGAGCACGCCGGAAGCCAGCATCAGGAAGGTTTTTCGGGCGCTCAATCTGCTAATCTCAATCACAACTTGCTCTAGTTCGTTTTGCATAGCCCTCAACTTAATAACCAAAGATTGATATTCTGGATCTTCATCGAGTGCGAGCGTCAATGCAGCTTGCCTGACCCGTTCATTTGGAAAGGTGAGTTTGCCGTTTTCGTCTTTGGCCTGGGCGATTTCAACCAAATGCCTTGAACGTATGACATTCAGTCTATCTCGCGTCTCAAATTCCCGCCTCCTCATCTCATTCTGCTTCTTTTCAAGTTCTGATACCGTGTCAATCAACTCCAGAATCTCATTTTTCGATTCAGCGTTAGTAGACATTCTTGACCTCCGTATCCCGCTCATCCACTCTACGCCTCTTTGCGATTGCGAAGCATATCATTCCCTTGCTCATATGCAGGCGGTGCTATTCTCGCTCTAATCCAGGGGTTACGCGCAAGAATTTCTAGGGCGTCTATGCTGTGAAAAAGGGGCTATCTGGCGACGAAAATGCGGGGAAATCCGTACCATCCATATACGGCTTCCATGGCGTGTCACTGCAATTGCACCCGAATTTCACCCAAATTGCACCTACTTATCGCAGGGAAGGCGACTCTGACGTGCGAGAATGCCCGCTGAATTCGAGCCTTGTATGGGGCTCCATGGATTTCTCTATCCGCTTGCGAGTTTCTTGAAGTTGTTGATTCCGAGAATGCAGAGGTTGTTTGCTGCCTCACCCGTCAACTTGGCAATCTCCAAAGTAATGCTTGAGCCTTCTTGCTGGGTGACGCGCCCGAAGCGGACGAGAGCTTCCAAGATCGTCATCACCATGTTGTCGATTGGCTTGGTCGCGGCAAGAAGATAAGGC
Source organism: uncultured Chloroflexia bacterium (assembly GCA_963739265.1). Taxonomy (GTDB): domain Bacteria; phylum Chloroflexota; class Anaerolineae; order Anaerolineales; family Villigracilaceae; genus Fen-1038. The sequence goes on along the minus strand of CAVTZR010000002.1, from coordinate 762,913 downwards.
GTGCCCTCGTCGCGAGGCATTCTGCCGGAGGCCAACTCGTACCCAATGTAGTAGCACAAGACATCCGGGCGACCGACCGTTTCGGCCACTTTTTTCCCCATTGCCGCCGCGGCGTGGTTGCCGAACTCGCCCATCCGGAATACCATATCAGAAATCTTGGCATTTCGCTTCTTGGTGAGGTTCCAGGCTTTCTCTTCAATTTGGCTGGGGATGGAATACGGATGCCATCGGTTCCAAATCCGACCTAGATCGTCATCGGAAATGTCGTTTGCCACGTGAATCCTCCTGGACATATGGGTGACCACGGGAGCAGGTTGATCAATTCCCGGCGCCTCAATTGCGGTGACTTATGCAGGTCCGTCATCGTCCTTGATTTCGTCCATGATCATGCTGACGTTCTGTAGCTCGAAATTCTTGAGGGTCTCACCGAAGAACGGTCGGATTACCTTCTCGGCATAATCTAATTCCTGACGAATCCGAGGCAGACCTAGGTAGGAGCTCGAGTTCTTGGCTTGTTCATAAATCTGTAGAACGGTTCCGTGCAACATGGAGACGAGTGTTTCCTGATCGTCATCCAAGACTGCACCGCGGCGCCTGACGCCTTCAAATTTGCTCTCGAACGCGACCATGCAACTCGAGATCATTTCGAATTCAAGAAACGTAATGCGCAAGGTAATTGCCCGGTCACTCGTTGCGAACCGGAATTGTGGCGCCGTGGTTGTCATAGGATGGTCCTCCTTTGCACTGTGCTGGAAAACTAATCCGGGACGGAAGGGAACTTTCGCGGACGAGAGGGTTGTTCTGTCATTTGATGTAGAAAGCATAGTCAAGGACCGGATAGCAGAAATGGCGCGTGCCAATGTCGAAGCACTCTTGCGGTCTAACTGTGCCATAGACGGTGATCCAGTTGCCAACGTATAGACCGGAAAAGGGCCTGTCCGTGAAGACAATCGCACTGCTGTTGCCTATTTGGATTTGAAGCTGCGATGTGTTCTGTATGAAGATTATCTTGCCGCGTATGTCTACTTGCTCGCCCAGGTGAGAAGCGGTATAGATCGCGAGCTCCTCCCATCTTATGCTCTTGTAGGGAGCGATCTTCTCTGCGAACTGTGTCTTTGCGATTGCGGTGGCTGTCTTGGCCGCGTTCTTTCGCTCCTGGGTTGCCGTGGCGCGCCACACCACTAGTGTCTGCGCCATAGACTTGGCTTGAACAGTCTGGGTTGCGGGAAGCGGCGTGACTGTCGAGGTAGGCTTGGTGGTGGCCGTCAAGGTCGCAGAAGGTGACGCGGTCGGTGTGTCTGAGGGAGACGGCTGTATTGTTGGGTTAGCTGCCTGTGTCTGCGCAATTGCCGTTTGAATCTGCATCTCGCTCGGTCGGCAGCCGGTGAGGAGTGCAAGCAACATAGAGATAGCGACCATTTTGCGTTTCATTGGCCCTCCCTCTGGACAAAGCCAAAGACTTGGCTTTTTTGGCTCCCCGATCTATCCAGCATGGATTGAAGGGTAGGCTTTGGCTGCCAAAGAAAGTCAAAGCGGCAGAAATGTGCGAAAATGGTTAGGGCAATCGAGGCTGCGCTATCGTCCGATGGTGCAGGTCCATTGTCCAAGAGGCGCGGCCCGTTCTGGGTGAACCACTGGACGAGCCACGAGTAGCTATTGCCTTGGGATTCAGAAACCGCGACCTCCAATATGGGCGTATTGTCCGGATTTCCCGCGAAGTATGCCAGGATTCGCGTCACTAATCTCCGGTCGTCGAAGTCTGCGTAGTATGCTTCGTCAGTCGCGATTAGCACCAGATCGAAATCGTTTAGCGTGAGCGTTGCTCGGAGTACCTCGTCCGAATAGGCTTCTTCCTGACATTTCTTTAGCCCCTCCAATCCGGCTTCGAGCGCCTGATTTACAAGGGCCTGCAGATGTTTGTATAGGCTGTTCCGAAATGGAAGAAACTGCTCAAGGAGCTTCTTCCTGCGCAATTTTAAATCGCTCTGCGCGGTCTTGAAGTCCAGGATAGTGCTGTTGATGTCTGGCATGTCGTCGCCTTTCTGTCAGGAATGGCCGCTGGCTGCCGTGCGCGCGGCGTTTGCAGGGTTTCTGGACCAGTGCCACGGAGCGCAGGTTGCTAGAGGTCTACGACCGGACTAATCATGCACCTGCAACCCATCTGGTGAGTGCAGTGTTCGTATGGTAATTCAGGCATTGTGGCAAGTGGGTAGCGCTTTCCGTCCAGTTGCTTGCAAGCTGCACACGAATCTGGCATGGAACGGATTTCAACATTGGCGACCACTCCGCTCATTCGGTAGTCATCGATCTGTTTACGATACGCGGCGGCAAAAAAGAGCATGCGTGATGCTGTGTCTACGTTCAATGAGATGCCAGTCTCGAATCCGGGCGGGAGCCACTTGTGGGCTGAATTTGTTCCCCATAGCATCATCATGGCAGCCCCTTGCCTTAGGTAATCCATCTTCTCGGAATTGACTTTCGAAATAATTGCCGGCTGAATGCTGAAGACGGACGCGAGCATCGCGGCGGCATGAGCGGGCTCATAGTGCTGCCAGTCCATTCCAATGCCGCGAGAGAAGACCTGTTCTTTCTCGAACGCGGCGACCGCGAGGCCCGCTTCACGAAACTTGCGGTTAGTGATGTACTGCAAAGCCGTCTGTTCGGCGCGTGTGCGCTTTTGCGTTTCGTCTAACAGGTACTGTTCAGCGAGCTTCCGCCCCTCGGCGGTACTCACCAGGACAGTCAATCCGGCAGTAGCTGCGGTCATCCCAGATTTGTCAGCTTGGACGAGGCGCTGGACCATCTCGCCCTTGAGACCTGAGACGGCGAGGCTGTGTTGCCGCAAGAGCTCCTTCAGCTCGGGGACTTTGTATTTGTAGGAAACCAGATCAAAGATTTCTGCGTTGGCTATTAGGCCTTGCTGGGCGAACCTATTCAGCGCTTGGGCTGGCTGCTCGCCTAGAACCTCCTTCCATGCTTCGGATGTGGTGTATTCGTCACGGCTATGGGGGTGAATGAACTTGCTTAGTAGCAGCCAATGGGCTTTTGACTTCTGCCAGTTGAAAGCATCGCGAGATCCGGAACATGTTCCCCCTCTCGTCATTCGATGGCGGGTTAGTGCATTAGAATGAAGTCCACACCACCTAGGAGTATATCACTTGCAAGAATCGAAGCTTCTCGGAACGCTTCTACCGTCTTCGCCTGATCTTCTCCCCATCATTCGGCAGATGCGTGAGAAATACGGGCTTCCTGAAATTGGCCCCGATGATGAACCCATCGGCGAGATATTCATCGATGGTGAGCCTGTTGCACTCGAGGTTTTTCACCAGGAAATTAGATCCCTCGTCCAGGCGCTGCCGGACCTCTTGCTACCGAGGTGGCGAGGATACTACAACAACTCAGGGCGAGCGTTGGCAAGCCCCTTGACATTCCTTGGCTGGGCTTAATACCGGAGAGTGACAAGAATTCGGTGCAGGAGTTCTACAAGCTTACTCAGAAGATGGGCGAGTTCTTCATAGGGGCATACGGTCAGTTTGACGAGGGAATAGCGGACATGCTCTACGAGTTCTTGCTGACAGGTGGGGTTCAAGAAATCCCGAACGATTGGATAAGCAAGGTCTTTCGAAGTGATACCCAGGGCGAGCCGTTCGTCATGGCTATGGCTAGCCAGGTGGCAAATCCGGAAGCTATAGTGCAGCAGTTTCGCGAAGAGTGCAGAGCGGCTTTCGGGCCATATCATCCCAAGGTAACGAAGATCATGGTAGGCACGGGTTACTACCTCCGGTTGAAGAAAGCGGGCAAGCCTTGGAACTTCATCGTAGAGGAATTCATTATGCGGGAAAAGATACAACTGCCAAGAGAGCGCCATTCGCAGAGATACGCCGAGATATGGAGGCGCTGCCGAGCAACGACTGAAGAAAAGAATGCAGAGATGCGAAGCAGTTCTATCGGTACTGGTTAGGGACAAGAAATCGTCCGAAACTGTCCCTTAGATTAAAGCCGTGCTCGGTAACATGGGCCCATGCTCTCAATGCATGGGCTTTTTGTTGTACTACCGATTAGGCTGGTGACACTGAAACCGGCGCTGACGCTGCTTGGCACATTGCACGCTGGTGCGCTGTCAAGAGCGGCAATTGAGTGCGAGGGACGAGCTCCATTGTCGGTTATGGTCGCGGCTTCAACCTGGCCCGCTCTTGACAGCAGCCTAAGAAACACAATTGATCTGGTTGGGCGACAAGATGGGTTGCGCGAGGCTGCACGGTCGGCATTCGGCAAATCTTGCCCCCAACCTTCGAGAACTCAGCATTACGACGTGCCTCACTCCTCGCTGGCGCAAGAGGAACAGAGGCGTGGAGGACGGCGGAGGGGCCCCCGTACGTGAGGAACGGGGACGCCGCCCCTCCACCCACTGTACTATAAGGTGGGTGGAGTTTAGTAGGGAAGCCAATGACTGAATACAGGTATGGAATACATTGGCTTTCAGTCGTGGTGAAGGGGCCCAAGCGCGATGCATTCATGTACTATGAGATGCTGTTCAAGGACTTGTTCGGGCCGCTAGACACGCACGGGAACGGCGGTCGGGGGTTCGATCAGATTTGGTTTGGGCTGCTTGGATTGAAGGTATACACGTCGCCTCGTCGAAGCGACATTGAATACTTTGAATTTGAGATACCAGGCCAAGCCTGCGAGCAAATCTCCTTGGGAGTACTTCAGGGTGTGGATGACTTGCTGCGCAACAATTATCCGGGCTTGTACCATTACACGCGGCTGGATTTTGCCTTCGATGGTCTGCCATTCACGCCGGAGCAAGTTGAGGAAGCAATCGCATCGGGCAAGGTGCGTTCATTGGCGAAGAGGGACACTCTCGCTCACCAGGAAGCGCTTTGAGAAGCAGGATAACGGGGATACTGGTACATCCTGGGTGACTTTTGGCTCTAGGTTCTCTGAGAGAATGATCCGCGTATACAACCGGCGAGGCTTCACGCGGCTTAAGTTGGAGTTGAAGGGGAAGCGCAGGGACCTCGTGGCGAAGGAACTCTTGCGCGCTTCGGATATCACGGAATGGTTCCCCCTTGGAGTATCACACCTGCGGGACTTCATTGAATTCGACGCTCCATGGTGGAGTGAATTCGTCGGTGGCATTGGACGCGCTTGGGCCGTCGTTACGACCCCGCGAGAAATCAAGATAGACAGAATGGACGGCTGGGCGCAGCGATCACTGGCGGCGCCCCTGAGCGTGCTTAATGACGTGCGAGGGGAGCGATATATCTCGAAGCTCTTGACCCTTGGAAGAGAAAAGCGCTTGGGCAAGGATAAATACTCGTTTCTGCTGGAGCAAGGGAAGCGGGAGCGGGAAGCAAAGGAAGAGGGAGCGAAAGAAGAGGAAACCGATGAATGATGCAAGAGTAGACCATGAAGAGGCTCTTTTGAAGGTCGGGGAAGTGGCTGACAAGCTCCGCGTCAGTCGGGCGCTGGCTTATCGGCTGATCCGAAGCGGCGAGCTCCCAGGCGTTCAAATTGGTCATGCCGTCCGCGTGCTGCGTTCCGATCTGGATGAATACATCAAGCGCTCTCGAAAGGGCGATTTTTCGCCGCAGATACCGTGAAACTCTTGTCCGCTGTCTGGATCAGGTGTATAAGGGCCCGCGATAGGCAAGCAGCGGGGAAACAGGACGTTAACAACCTGGCGAAGCAGCGCAACGGCTACAAGAGTCGCCTTTCCTGAACTCACAACGAAGGAGTACAGGAAATGGCGAGAAGAGGCAGGAACGAAGGCACGATCTTCCGTAAGGCAAACGGAAGCTGGCGTGCACAGGTTTCGATTGAGGGCAAGCGGCTGAGTTGCACGGCCCTGTCGCGTGCGGAGTGTGTTGATTGGCTGCGGAAGACACAGACGCAGATTGAGGACGGTCTGACCCTAGAGAACCGAAACATAAGGCTGGGTGAGTATCTCGATAACTGGATGGCCGCCAAAAAGCTCACGTTGCGGGCAAGGTCGGTGGATCAGTATGCCAAGCTGATTAATCTGTATCTGAAGCCGATCCTGGGCAAGGTGAAGCTGAAGGACTTGAGCCTGCAAGCTGTCGAACGCTTCTATGAGCGGCTTCGAGAGGCGGGTGTTGGTCTCTCGAATATCAGGTACGCTCATCGAGTGCTGCACGCGGCGTTGGAGGCTGCTACGAACAGGGGGATTACTGGCAGAAACGCGGCCCATGGTGCAACGGTGCCGAAAGGAACCCAGCGGGAAATGTCCATCCTGAACGAGCAACAGGTAGGCGCCTTCCTGGTGGCGGCCAGCACTTCGAGGTATTGGGCGCTGTTCCATCTCGCAGTTGCAACGGGTATGCGGTTCTCGGAGCTCCGCGGTTTGGCCTGGTCTGACGTTGATTGGATCAAGGGGATGATCACGGTCAGGCGGCAAATTTAGGAGGTAAGCGGCAAAGGGTCGGTAGCAGGTGCCCCAAAAACACATTCGGGCGTCCGCACAATCCTCCTGGGTGAAGCCTGCCTGAATAGCCTGCGGCAACAGAGACAACGACTTGACGGAGAAAAGGAACGGGCGGGGAATGGTTGGCAAGAACAAGGTTTGATATTCCCGTCGAAAGTCGGTACGCCGTTTGTTCCGCTGGTGGTTAGGAGGGACTTTGCGAACGCACTTCGGGCAGCCAACCTGCCGCGAATTCGGTTTCACGATCTGCGACATACTGCGGCAAGCCTGATGCTAAGTCATGGCGTTTCGGCTCTAGTGGTTTCGAAGATACTAGGGCATTCGAATCCAAGCATAACGCTCAGCATCTACGCTCATTCGACAACTGATATGCAGGGTCATGCCGCGAGCGTCATGGACGAAATCGTGATGCCGGTAGCGGTCAGCCTTCCGCAGTTGCACCCAATTGCACCCAATTGCACCCGCGGTTGATTTCCGAGTAGTTTTGTAGCCCCCATATATAGGCTTAAGGCAGCAAAATACCGCCTTTCGGGCGGTATCTGCTAGGCTGGGGGCAACGGATTTGAACCGCTATCAACTGATCCAGACTTCGGCGTCTCGCCGTACATGGCGTGTATAGCGTGAATTTGCGCCTACGCAGTGTCAAATCTGCGGCTAAATCAGTCTACTGCGTGTACCTGTTCTCCTGCGTGTTCTCCCATCTGCAACTTATCTGCAACCGCGGAAGGCGCAGCTGGAAGAGGAAGGCGACTTAATGCCTTGCTACCGCCGGATGGTGCCTGGAGGCAAAAAGCAGAACATGCGCGTCTGTCAGTGTTGCCCCTTACAATGGTATATCAGATATGGGGATTGCCCGGGGCTATTCAGGAGCGTTCTGTACCGACGGCAAACCGCACGAGGAGGGTTGAATTCAAACTGGGCCTTCAATAGAATCTTGAAGCGTAGACGTGAAATTCCCTTGTTGGATTTCCACGAGGCAAAACCAACCATTCGGTTTGAGTGCGTTTGCGACGTGGTCTATGGCCTTGCCAAGATTGTTGCTGGCGTTATCATGCAACCACATGTTATACAGTACTCGCTTGCAATAGATTAAGTCGAAGCCGAAAGGCAGATCTCCGTCTCTCAGAATGTCGCCCTCTTTCAGAACTGGGGAGCGGCCGGAGCCTAGTTGCTGATACAAGTGGCGAACGTAAGCAATTGAGAATAAGCCATAGCCCGCGGAACAGGGTGGATCGTTGGGATTGAACTTGTCAATTCCTACACAGTCTGAGCCAGGTAATTCCTCCATCAGGGCTAACGTTGTGAACCCCCAACCACAGCCAATATCCGCGACCATGTACCGGGTTGCGGGCAGGGGCAGACCTTGCAAGTCCTCTCGAAGCTCGCTTCGCTCCTCGTGGACGCGACCGATGATCTGCTGCCTTATCGAATCATCTTTTTCCATGTGATTGCTTGAAGACGCCGTAGCGGCTACGTGGGATCACTAGGCTATGTTCGGTCCCTTGATGCGATTGTGTCTTTCGCAAAGGAGTTCAATATTGCGAGCGGTGTTACTCCCACCTTTCGAAACAGGTACTATGTGGTCATATTCCAGGTTTTCACGGCTACCGCAGACTGCGCATTTTCCTCCGTCGCGGCGCCATACCTCGATGCGAACCTGCTCTGGAATTCGGCGACGCGCGAGAGTTGCTTGGCTGTCTGGGGAATCGTATTTCTGCTTCAACCGTTCGAATCGTGTGCGCTCTCTATCGAACTCCTCAAGGACCATGAGCCGCATGTTTTCCGGGGAAAAGGACTGATCCACTTCGTAGACATTGCCCTTAAAAATCCAAAACACCGTTTCCGAAATCAGCTTGCCACAGCACTGGATCTTCCAGTGCTGTCTTTGCCAGGTCGGGCGGGACGGTTCTTGCGACTACCACGGGCACGCCCACGGTCTCCATGGTGGGATTAGGATTGGGCGGCGGCTTCTTCACCGGTTTGGGGAGTTTTCCTAGGCGCGGTGGCGCACCATTGTAAAGTCTCAAGAGTATCTGCTGCTGTTCCCATTTCAATTCATCCGGGGTTCTCACGACCCTCTGCTCATATCTGTATTCAGTGGTCTTCAGGATGGATGCATATTTCCCGAACCCGGTAGTTGTTCCAGTTTCTGAATATGTGCCAATCTTCTTGATTTGGGACATTGAAACCCTCTACCGCGCAGCGGGGCCGCATTCAGCGGTCACCGCAAGTCCCTGGGACTCGTGCCCTAGGGACAACCGATCTGGAACCGGATTGCAGCTGGAAGAGGAAAGGCAACTCTGCTCATAGCGCTTCCATATAGGCCGTGAAGTCTTGCCATGAGATGCGCTTTCCATTCTTTCGCGGGATCTTCCCCGGACACCAGATCAATCGTGTTTTCGTAACAACCAGGTCGCCCAGGTGCTTGCCCGCGTTGTCGGATATATCGAGCTCAACTCCCTTGCTCTTGATCTCCATCGTTATGTTGAAGTCCTTGACGCTGACTTTCATTGCGCACGCTCCTTTTCGCAAGCAAGACTGGTAATCAAGCCGACGGTCTAATAGGACAGCATAAAGAAGATTTCACCATTTTCGAGGAATTGCCGTACTCGCATCTTCGAGCACTGTTTCGCTCTTGTCTACGAAGAATCCCGCATACCCGTGTTCAGTGCCACCGCCGTACACTGGTGGATTGTCGTAGCCAAAGGTGGGGCTAGGGATCGCACTGTCGAATTTCTGGTCGTAGCCGTTACCGGAGCCTCCTAGAGCATCAAGCATGAAATGCAGCGTTTCGCACTGCTGCGAAGGGGGGAGCTCGCAGCGGAAAGAGAGTTCCACGATCGCAAATCCGGTTTGGCCCGGTGACCATGAGGATTTCATAACTGTTAGAGTTCCCAAGCCAGGGAATGTGAAGCCTGACCCAAGCGGAACGGGGTTGTCAAAGCCGCCAAGTTGCCCGGGCACCGGGGTAGGGATAGCTTCTGGGCCGATTGGGGTGGGCACGGCCGGAGGAGGTGCGAACGGAATGCTGACCGTGGGGGAGAATTGCGGAGGCTGGCTTGTTGGCTGTGCGAGGGGTCGTTGCGTGGGCGGGGCCGAGGACGCTAAGGTCGGCGGAACAGATGAGAGTCGGGTTGAGGTGTACACAACGTAAGCAGCGAAAAGAATGATGATGCACACCAGAATCCCGGCCGATGCCAGCAGAATGAATAGTTCATTCTGGGTCAATCCAAAGAACCGACTGGTGGGGCCTTCCTGCATGTTCCGTTTCATGTTTGTTTCACCTCGCTGCGTAGGGTTCCCTAGGCAGGCTGATGTATTGGCGGCCGGGGGAAAAGAACGAAACATCCCCTGACTACCCGTATTATTGCATAGTTCGCCGCAAGATTCAAAGCTTCCTTCCACCTTGGTAGCGACCGCATCGGATGTTCAGTGCATTGTCGAAGCCATGAAGTCCGGCAAGTTCGCATGAGCAAGCACAGTTTCTAATCATAAATGTGACGTTTGTCATTGACAATTCCATAAGCGGTTTATAGAATGGGCCTAGTTACTAGAACGCCTGTTCTGGTTGAGCGCCACACGGAAGATTCGACTTGCCCGCGGGTTTGGGTTCGGCCCCAAGCTGCCCGCGGCCTTGATCCGTGCGCGGGCGACATCTTCCCCCGGCGTCTGTGTGCGTCGGCGGCATGCCGCCCGGTGTCAAGCCTGGTCCCACCCTGTTAGGTGCGCTTGTGTTCGGCGCATGAGGGCCCCGCCGCCCGGACGTGAGGAGGCCGGCGGGAACATGCGCCGCAAGTGTAGTCAGCACCAACAGGGGGGTAAGGGGGGTGGTTTGACACAAGGGCGGTCCGCCGGATAATCGCACGTCCGGGGGAAGATGATTTCTCTCGGACCACCCCCCCATACTGATAGGGGGGTGGAGTTACAGAGTAGACAGAATGAAACGGAGTGGACAATGGATGGAATGCTTGCATTGCTCCGCCAACGGGAGTATAAGGGCCATGGGTAAGGTCGTCCTTTGGGGGAAACTGGACCTTAACAACGTGGCAGGGCAACGAGTCGCCTTTCCTTTGCTCATCGAAAGGGTGCTAAGGAAATGGCAATAAGAGGCAAGAACGAAGGCTCGATCTTCCGGAAGCCGAAGGGTTCCTGGGTGGCCCAAGTCTCTGTGCTGGGCAAGCGGATCAGTCATTCCGCGAAGTCGCGGGCAGAATGCCAAGCCTGGATTCGTCAAACACTGGATCAGATTGACCAGGGCATGACGTTCGAGACGCGTCATCTGAGGCTGAGGGAATACTTGCAAGAATGGATCGGCGTCAAGAAGTCATCGGTTCGGCAGAGGACGGCATTCCAATACGAGCGTCTGATCGCGTTGTACGTTGTGCCGATGCTCGGCAGATTGCGGCTCGAAGGATTTGAGTCTGCGGGTGGTCAATCGGTTCTACGAGAGGCTTGCCGCCCAGGGCGTGGGCGTTTCGCACATTCGTTACGCTCATCGGGTGCTACATGCAGCCCTCGAACACGCGGCTAAGACTGGCGTGATCGGGAGAAATCCAGCTCATGGCGCAACCCTCCCGAAGGTGCCATACCGCGAGATGGCAATTCTCAACGAACAGCAGGTGACTACTTTCCTGGTGGCGGCCAGTAGCTCCAAATTCCGGACCTTGTTTCACCTGGCCGCTGACAACTGGCATCCGCTTCTCAGAGCTGCGCGGTTTGTCCTGGTCGGACGTGGATTGGATCAAGGGCACGATCTCGATCAAGCGGCAAATCCAACAAATGCCGCGCCTGGGTGCAACCATTGGCGAGCCCAAAACGCATTCGGCAATCCGCACGATTCGCCTGGGTGAAACGTCACTGGACATGCTGCGGGAACAGCAGCGGCGCGTGGATGATCTCCGAAATGAGGCCGGGGTTGATTGGCAGGAACGCAGCTTGATCTTCCCCAGTAGGATCGGCACGCCATTTGCGCCGTGTGCGGTCCAGGATGAGTTCCGGCGCGTGCTTGATGCGGCCAACCTCCCGCGGATCAGGTTTCACGATCTGCGCCATACTGCGGCAAGTCTCATGCTGAGTCACGGTGTCGCGGCGTTGGTGGTTTCGAAGATCCTCGGGCATTCGAGCCCAAGCATAACGTTAGGGATCTATGCTCACTCGACGTTGGACATGCAGGATCATGCCGCGGGTGTTATCGAGGAAATTGTCGCTCCGGTGGCGGTGAACCTGGCGCAACTGCAACCAACTGCAACCAACTGCAACCGCGACTGATTTTCGGCGATTTTGGCACCCCCATATATAGCCTTAAGAAAGCAAAATACCGCCTTTCGGGCGGTATCTGCTAGGCTGGGGGCAACGGATTTGAACCGCTATCAACTGATCCAGAGTCAGTGCGCAAGCTGAGCGCCGGTCTCCCGAAAATTGGGATGGTAGAATCTCGCATGCCCGATCTCTTTGATCACGCGCTTCAAGAGCGGATGAAGAGCGAGGCGCCGTTAGCAGCGCGCATGCGGCCGCTCGCCCTGGCTGAATTCATCGGCCAGGAGCACATCGTTGGCGAAGGCAAGCTGCTGCGGAGGGCGATCGAGGCAGACCGGCTGTTCTCGTCGATCATCTTGTGGGGGCCGCCCGGGACCGGAAAGACCACGCTGGCAATGGTCATTGCGAACACGACCCGGAGCCACTTCGAGACGATCTCGGCCATCCTGGCCGGCAAGGCGGAACTGCGGACCATCATCGAGGCGGCGCTTGAGCGGCGCAGACTGCATAATGAACGCACCAACTTGTTCGTAGATGAGGTCCACCGCTGGAACAAGGCCCAGCAGGACGCCCTCCTGCCCCACATCGAGAATGGCACCGTGACCTTCATCGGCGCCACGACCGAGAACCCGTTCTTCGAGGTGATCGGCGCACTGATCAGCCGCTCGCGCGTGTTCCAGCTGCGCAGCCTGAACCAGCAGGAGACGGGTATCCTGATCGATCGGGCTCTGGCAGACCCCGAGCGCGGCTACGGTCAAAAGAAGGTGAACCTCGATCCCGAGGCGCGGGCCCACTTCGTCGAGGTCGCTAGCGGCGATGCCCGCAACGCCCTCAATGCCCTCGAGCTTGCAGTCGAATCGACGCCGCCGGGCAAGGATGGAGTCATTCACATCACACTGGACGTGGCCCAGGAGTCGATCCAGCGCCGCGCCGTCCTGTACGACAAAGACGGCGACGTGCACTACGACACTATCAGTGCCTTCATCAAGTCCGTGCGCGGCTCGGACCCGGATGCGGCTCTGTATTGGCTGGCGAAGATGCTCTACGCGGGCGAAGACCCGCGTTTCATCCTGCGGCGGTTGATCATCCTGGCGGGCGAGGACATTGGTCTGGGCGATCCGATGGGGATCGTGGTTGCCTCGGCTGCCGCCCAGGCATTCGACTACGTCGGCCTGCCCGAGGGCGTTTACCCCATCGTCGAGGCGACGCTGTATCTGGCCACCGCGCCGAAGTCCAACAGCGCCGGGGCGTATTTCAAGGCGATGCAAAAGCTGGAAGAGGAAGGCCAGGTGTCGGTGCCGAAGCACCTGATGGACGGCAATCGCGATGCCGAGGCGCTGGGGCACGGCAAGGACTACGTCTATCCACACGAGTTTGAGGATCACTTCGTGCCGCAGCAATACCTGCCCAAACGGCTGCTCGGTACGTATTTCTACAAGCCGTCGGAGCAGGGGTATGAAGCGCAGGTGGTGCAGCGGCTGGAGGCCTGGCGCGAGGCCCAGAGAAAGGCGTTGGGCATCACCAAGGTCCAGCAGCTGCCTGAGTTGACCGAAGAGACTATCACGGAGATGAAGCGGAGAATCCGCTAGCGATGCCGCTGCTACTGCTCATCCGCCACGGGGAGAACGACTATTCCAAAAAGGCCCGGCTGGCTGGGCGTCTGCCCGGCGTGCACCTTAACGAGCGCGGCCGGAAACAAGCCGAGGAGCTGGCTGCGGCGCTAGCACACGTCCCGATCAAGGCGGTGTACGCCAGCCCCTTGGAGCGCGCGACTGAGACTGCCGAACCCATTTCCAAAGCGCTCACGCAGAGAGTAAAGATCGACGCCGGCCTACTTGAAGCCGACGTGGGCGACTGGCAGGGCAAGTCCGTGCGACGGCTGGCGCTGACACGCCACTGGCGGATCATCCAGCGGGCGCCCTCGCGGGCCGGTCACCCCGGCGGCGAAAGTTTCATGCAGGTCCAAACGCGGATCGTTGCGGCGCTGGATGGGATCTGCGCGAAATACAAGCCGCGGGATATCGTGGCCTGCGTCTTCCACTCGGACCCCATCAAGTTGGCTGTGGCGCACTACATCGGTCTGCCGCTCGACCAGTTCCAGCGCCTGGGCTGCGACACCGGCTCGGCGACGTTGCTGGCGGTCTCTGATAGCGGCGCTTACCTGATGTGGATGAATCGGCGTCCGCCTATGCTATTTGCCCCTCCCAGTCCAAAAAAGTAATCGCTTCACTGAGAATCGAGCGCGTCTTGATGCCGCCTGAATGGATTTGATTCTTTCAAGCGTGTTTTGACGTGTCGCCATCCCGTCGCGACCAGACTGCGAGATCACCGTATGTACGGCTAGTCAGGGAGACGGACGGGAGGTCTGAGTGACGATTGACACTGTTGGATACAAAGCGAGCGGCTTGCAGCCTCGCAGCCTAGCGATCTTTGCTTTGGTCTGCCCGGCGGGGCCGATGATCTTCTTCTCGCCCTTTATTCTCGGCCTACTGAAATGGCCTACCAACCCCAGCCCGGTTGTGGCCGCGGTCATGATTCTGCTGATGTTTGCGCCCCTGGTGCTCCCCTTTGTGTTGACCGCAACTGCAGAGGGCAGGCCGGAGGTCAAGATCCTGTGGGGGCGCCTCTGGAACCGCAACACAAGCCGCAAATGGGTGCTGGTATCCCTTTTGCTCTGGCCCGCTGTGGCATTGGTCATCAATTTGATCGCTCGGACGACGGAACGGCATGCCTCCTACCCTGTGTTCAGCTTTCTTGGCGAACCGTGGACGTATTTCCCTTCCGCGTTCCTCGGCGGCCTCCTGATCGTCTTCATTGAGGAATTTGGCTGGCGCGGCTACGTCCTGCCCCGCCTGCAGACCAGCTGGAATGCGCTGACTTCCAGCATCATCGCCGGCATCCTGTGGGCGCCAGCGCACCTGGCCAACTGGTTCATGCCGCCGGGCGACCCGATTCGTCGTGACAGTTTCTGGCTGTTCGCTGCAGAAATCATCCTCGCAAGCATCCTCTATGCATGGCTCTTCAACAACACCCGCGGCTCCCTCGTGGCGCCGATCCTGGCTCACACCCTGTCGAACACGATCGGTGCTCTGATCGGCATATCGAATTCCTTCTGGATGTACCTGGACTGGGTGCTGCTGCTCGCAGTCGTCATTGTGTTGATCCTCTTTGGCCCGAGAACCTTCACGCGGCAGCGGCCCGACGAGAGCGAAAAGAGTCTTGGGGCCGTGCGCACTGACAGCTTGGAGCCAGCTTCCGTCCGACATAGCTGACCCGAACACGGGCTTGAGCAAGGGTGCGGGCGTCGCAAGCAGCCGCCAGTCACTGAGGCAATAGAATCACAAAACAAAAGAGCCGCACGGAATCGTGCGGCTCCAGTGATTGGTATCCGGCCGTGCCTACATCGGGGTCACGAGCTGAAAGTAGTTGCCGTCCGGATCCGCCAGGGTCGCGACCCATCCGTTTCCAAATTGATACGGCGCCTTCACTACCGTGGCTCCAAGTTTCTTGATCCTTTCGAACTCCTCTTTCACCTGGGCAGTCTCGAAATTCAACATTACCCGGCCAGGATCTCTGGTCTTGCCCAGCATTTCGGAATGGTCAAGGACCCAGAAGAATATGCTGCCGACCTGCCATCCATGGAAACCTTGTTCGCTATCGGCCATGTCGGGCGGCTTCCCGAGGACAGCCTTATAGAATGCCACCATGGCCTTGACTTGTTTCGTGCTGACTGTTGCAGAGTTCACCTTTAACGTTCTTAAACCATCCTCTACATACACCGTGCGCTACCTTCGCGATGGCGGCGCTAGTGGTTCTCGGCCTAATGCGCCTCGGGGTGCATATCAGTATACAAACCGACCTGGTTCCCGGTGGGATCCTTGAAGATGCCAAACCAGCCGATGTTGGGGATCTCGGTCTTCTCGCGGACGATGGACCCGCCGAGGGACATGGCCTTCTTGAGATCCGCCTCGATGTTCTCGCTGTCGATGTAGACGAGCACCTCGCCGAGCTTGGACATGGTCGGCGGATTGAAGCCACCATTCGGAGGCGCGCCCGCCTCCCAAGTGGCATAGTTCATCTCTGGGATCATCTCGTACTTCCAGCCGAAGAGATCCTGGTAGAACTTGGTGGAACTCCTTGAGATCGCGGGACGAGAACTCGATGTGCACAATGTTTCGCTTGGTCATGACTGCCTCCTTCTTTGGTCGTACCGGCTCGAATAGGATGAGGGCGCGGATTATAGAACGAGTGTTCTAGTGTGTCAAGGGTGCGCACACGGAGCCCCTGCGCGACCGGAGCCACCTTTGAAGCCTACCCCCTAGTAGCATGCTCTGGACGCCCAGAGCCGGGTCGGTCGATGCACTTCTTGGACTCCACAATCTGTCCACACTGCCCCGGCCCCGGGCTCATTTTGTTTCCCATAGGCGGGATCTCAAGGGTATGGCTATGCGCAGGGAGGCTTGGACTGGCTCACAGACCCGCTGGTTGACCCGCTTGACCTCTCCGGCGCCATCCGAGCGCGATCAGGATGGCCGCTGCAACAAAGATGCCCGCCCAGAGCAATCTGCCGTTCAGACCGTCGTTGGCGAGCGTTGTCCAGAAGGACGCGCAGAAGTTCATCGTGAAGTGAAACAGGAGAGCCGACCACAGGCTGCGCCCGGTGCCAAGATACAACCAGGTGTAGACCACTGCCGATCCGATGGGCACAACGGCAAAAATCGGGAACTCATGCAGGGAGCTACCATAATTGGCCTGGGTTGTATCGGGGATAAAGAACAGGGGCAGATGCCATAATGCCCATAAGAGCCCGAGGACCAGGCTCGCACCCAGCGGACCCCATCTTGCCAGGAGCGCGTCAAGGGCGAAGCCCCGCCAGCCGAACTCCTCGGAGATCGGTCCAAGCACGGCGATCTGAATCATGAATGCCGCCAGCGCAAGAGGACTTGACAGCAGCGCCGAGCGCCCAAGTACGCCTCCGCCTATCAAGTAGAGGACTGCGCGCAAGCCGACCGCCAGGAGTGGAAACGCCACGATAAACAGGTAGGCCTTCCAGCCCAAGTCGAACCGGGTGGCGCGCCGCCAGAGGTCGCGCAGCCCATCACGGCCACCAACCCACCCGGTCACAATGACCCCCGCGATCGACGGGGCGAAGCCGCCGAGGACGAGCAGCAGCAGCCCGAGCGGGGATGGGGGCGGCGCATTGGGGTCGGTCGATCCGCCTGGCATGCGCAAGACGATCATGCTTCCCCAGGTCAGGAGTGCAATCGCATACGTCAATACGAAGAACTGCCACAAGCCTTTGCCTGGCTTTCGGTTGTCGTTCATGCGTCATCTCCATGTGCGCACTGCGCCCGGTCGAGGACATATCGGCCAATTATGCCACCCGGGTGAAGGGTTCTTGCCGCGCCGACCAGCCCGACAGCCCGGGCTGATCATGATATACTCACTGGGTGAGTATATCCCCGGGACACGAAGCCCACAGCGGAACACTCTCTCCAGAATTCGCCCTGCTGGGATTCCTGTTGGCGGGGCCCAGTCATGGATACGACCTGCACCAGAGGTTCGTGGCCGCACTTGGCAACGTGTGGCACCTGAGTTCAGAGCCAGGCTTACGCCATCCTCAAGCGCCTCGAAGAGCGGGGTGACATATCCGCGCACGCAGTGGAACAGGATAAGCTGCCGGCCCGCCAGAGGCTACGCATCGCGTCGCAGGGGCGACGACGGTTTTCCCATTGGCTGACAGAGGGTTCCGCCAGCAATGCCCGCGGGATCCGGCTGGAATTCCTGACCCGGCTGTACTTCTCCAATCTCTATACGCCTGAAGATACGGCGCACATCTATGCAGCCCAGTTCGCAGAGATCAAGCGCGACATCGAGCGCCTGGAAGACATGCTGGCGCACATTCCTGCCGATCAAACCTACAACCGGCTCAGCGTCGATCTTCGCCTCCGTCAGATGAAACTCATCCAGGACTGGATGGCGGAGATGAGAACTCAATTCCATATCGCCTCGGGGGTAAGATCGTGAGACGAATCCTCGCTTTGGCACTCCTGCTGGCCGTCTTTTCGAGCGGATGCGGCACGGCCGGCGCTCCAACGGCCGCGACTGCTCCCGCCGCCGCGCCTTCTGCGCCCGCGGCGCGGACATTGACCGTCTTCGCGGCTGCATCCCTGACCCAGGCGTTCGGTGAGATGGGGACTGCATTTGAAGCAGCCCACCCAGGGGTGAGTGTCACCTTCAATTTCGCCGGCTCGCAAACGCTCCAAGCCCAGATCGAACAGGAGGCCCCGGTGGATGTCTTTGCCTCGGCCAGCGGAACCAACATGGATGCGCTGGTGACGGGCGGATTCGTCGACAAGTCTGCCCCCCAGGTGTTCCTGACCAACGAGTTGCTCGTAATCCTGCCTCCCAACAACCCGGCGAATGTGCAATCGTTACTGGATCTTTCGAAGCCCGGTTTGAAGGTCGACCTGGCGGCCGACACCGTCCCGGCCGGCAAATACGCACGCCAGATCCTTGCCAACATGAGCAAGGATCCATCCTACGGAACGGATTTCGGCACCAAGGTACTGGCCAACGTCGTATCGAACGAGACCGATATCAAACAGGTGGTTTCAAAAATTCAGCTGGGCGAAGCCGACGCAGGCATCGTCTACATATCAAACTCGATTGCCGCGCCGACCCTGAAGATCATCGAGATTCCTGACGCGCTGAACGTCATTGCGAAGTATCCCATCGCACCCATGATCAAGGCCCCAAACCTGGACCTCGCCGCGCAGTTCGTCGCTTGCGTGCTCTCTGCAGACGGGCAGGCTACTC
The DNA here is from genome assembly GCA_963739265.1 of uncultured Chloroflexia bacterium. Lineage (GTDB taxonomy): Bacteria > Chloroflexota > Anaerolineae > Anaerolineales > Villigracilaceae > Fen-1038. Next base: position 744,390 of record CAVTZR010000002.1, on the reverse strand, counting down.
TGAAGAAATGGGGCTTCACTCCCATTAGGTAACGCGGCTGACAGGAAAGCCGCGGGGTTGCCCGCGACTTTCCTGCCGTGTGACGAACATGCAAGACCACACAGATCTTCCTCCCCCCGGTGGCGACACCAAATGGCTGTTCATCATCCCAAGCGTGCTGCTGCTTGGTCTGTTTGCGATCCCGTTGGCCGCCGTCATGGTTCGCTCGATCGGCCCGGATTTCTTCAAGAATGCGTTGTCAGAACAGGCGGTCGACGCCCTCAGCCTGAGCCTGACCACGAGTTCGATCACGATGATCGTTGCAGCCGTATTGGGGACGCCGCTGGCCTATGTTCTGGCACGTTGGGATTTCAAGCACAAGGCCTGGATCGAGATCCTGCTCGACCTTCCGATCGTCCTGCCGCCTTCCGTGGCGGGTTTGGCTCTCTTGATCGCCTTTGGGCGCAATGGATTCTTGGGGCCGGCGCTCAGCATGCTGGGGATCAGTCTGCCCTTCACCACGCCCGCCGTCGTCATCGCTCAGACTTTCGTGGCGGCGCCTTTGTACGTCAGGTCGGCCCGGATCGGCTTCTCTGAAATCGACCGGCAGGTCATCGAGGCTGCGCACGTGGAAGGCGCAAACCAGTGGCAGCTGTTCTACGAGGTCATGATCCCGCTCGCAGGGCGCGTTCTGGCTAGCGGCGCCATACTGACCTGGACGCGCGCCCTCGGGGAGTTCGGTGCAACGATCCTGTTTGCCGGCAATCTGCAGGGCATTACTCAGACGATGCCCATGGCGATCTACCTGGGCTTCGAAAGCAATATTGGCGTGGCCCTGATCCTCTCTGTGGTATTGATCGCGGTATCCATCCTGGTACTGACCGGCACGAAGAGACTGGAAAAGCGCCAGTTCTAGCCGAATCCCGCGTGGTGGACTTGGGACAAGAAGTGCATGGCGACGGGCAGCATTCCCCCGCCCGCGGCCTACCCCTCTACCAAATCCCGGGCAAAAGCCTGTAATGGACCTTCTGCTCGTATTCCTTGTAGCCCGGCAGGTCCTTCTCCAGGACTTTCTCCTCGTCGAGGATGCGAACGACGAGCACGGGAATGCCGATGATGAGGATGGCCAGGGCCCACCAGGAGCCGAGTCCGAGAGCGATGCCGGCCTCCATGACGAGGGAGCCGTCGTATTGACCTGCCCCCCAAAAGCTGATCCAACGTAAGAGTTAGGATTGGAGAATGGAGACAGGTCAAAATGCCCAGAAAGTACTTTTCCACTGAACAGATCATCAGCAAATTGAGGGAAGCAGAAGTACTGCTTAGTCAGGGGAAAACGGCCGTGGAAGTAAGTCGTTCGCTCAACATCAGCGAACAAACGTATTATCGTTGGCGGAAAGAATACGGGGGAATGGGAACGGATCAGGCTCACCGGCTGAAGGAACTGGAGAAAGAGAATGCCCGGCTAAAGCAGCTAGTGGCCGAACTCTCCCTGGATAAGGCCATCCTGAAGGAAACCGTTCGGGGAAACTTCTAAGCCCGGACAGACGCAGACAAGCCGTGCAGCGAGCTCAGGAAGTCTTCGATGTTTCGGAGCGGCGTGTGTGCCGGGCCTTGGGACAACCCCGATCCACCCAAAGGTACGTGGGCAGGACGCCGAGCGATGAAGAGCCGCTCACTCTGCGCATGGTTGAAATGGCTAACCAGTATGGTCGCTATGGTTACCGACGGATCACGGCGATGTTGCAAGCCGAAGGCTGGATAATCAACCACAAGCGGGTAGAACGCCTGTGGCGACGAGAAGGGCTGAAAGTACCCGCCAGACAGCCTAAACGCGGTCGATTATGGCTGAACGACGGGTCCTGCATGCGACTGAGGCCCGAGTTTCCCGGGCATGTTTGGAGTTATGACTTCATGTTGGAACGAACCCAAGATGGACGGCCTTTTCGGATTCTGAATGTGATTGATGAGTACACGCGCGAGTGCTTGGCGGTGCGAGTTCGCAGGCGCCTGGATCATGAAGGTGTCCAGGATTGTCTGACAGAGTTGTTTTGTACTAGAGGTGTGCCTGCGCACCTACGATCAGATAACGGGCCGGAGTTCATAGCCCGAATACTGCGTCGATGGTTAGACAAACTGAACGTCAAGCCGTTATTTATCGAGCCAGGCAGTCCCTGGGAAAATGGCTACATCGAGTTGTTCAATGGCAAGATGCGGGACGAACTACTCAACGGCGAGATCTTTTACACTCTGAAAGAGGCCCAGGTGTTGATCGAGCGCTGGAGGAAGGAGTATAACTACATCAGACCACACAGCTCACTCGGATATCGTCCCCCTGCACCGCAAGCTTGGCTGTTATCCTCGACCCTGCAGCTGGGACTAACTTAACCATTGGTACAATCTTGGGGGGCAGGGCACCTTCGGGCGTGCAGCCCTGCAGGCGGTTGCTCTTGACATCGACGGCTAACGTACTGCCAGCCGGGTACATAATATTCGCGCCGCCGATATTTGCGTCGTTATTCTGGCAGAACGGGACTACGTTCACCGCTACCTTTTTGGGTGCGAGGCAGGCACCGAGTTGAAGGGGAAAGGTCTGGCAGTTGAATGCCATTTCGGCCTTGTTCCAGCAAGCGTGATCGTAGGGAGTGTAGTTCTGATAGCCTGGCGGACAGGGAGAGGCCACCTTCTGGGTCACGTTGTCGGCGCAGTTCTGCAGGCTGTTATCGTAATGGGTCCCCGCCGGGCAGGCATCATAAGCTTTCTTCGGGTCGACCGGATTGCAGTTCCCCTGGGCATCTTTCACATATCCTTTGGTGCACACAAACGAGGCATTCGAAGAGCCATTGTATTCACCGCAGGACCCGCAGACCATCCCCGTGAACGACCCATTCTGAGGTCCGGAGCACGTGGCTGTGCTGGTATTCTGATCGAACGTGCAGGCAACACCACCTCCAAGGGAATCGCCAACCAACCAGGAACCCCCGCCGGCGCTCAAATCCGTCGTATCACTGAAGGTGGCGCCGCCCACCCCTTTGATTTGATTGACGCAGTAGGAGCTGACGAAGCCGATGCCTGGCGTGGGCGGAGTGCAAGGCAGCGCCAATTTCGGAAGCACTGCCGTGACGGCCACGATCGGGAGGCCTTGGGGTTTGGAGTTAACCAGCCCCACGGGCGTGGCTGTCGGAGCAGGCGTAGCACCGCCACAGGCAGTGAGAACGATCAAAAGCAATATTGCAGGATAAAGGCCGTTTCGCAGGTACTTCATCAATGCTCCTATCCGTCAGTTTGCTGAGAAGTGAAGGATGAACAGTACCAGATTAATCCGATTATCTTGTCTTTAATGCCACAAGTGACGGAACGTGTCACGCCGGGAGGTACACGGTATGCACATCGCGCCGCAGCACTTGCCCCCTGCTCCCCGCGAACGCGGGTCTCTAGTTCCGGTTATGGGCGATCTTCAAACTCTCGCGCTCGGGCTGCGCAACGGGGAAGGTGTCGACGCATGGAAGCCGAGAAACAACGAGAGAGAAATGAACTTACCCCCTATTTCACCAAACGAACGGGATCAGCGCCCAGGTCCTCTTCTTGTAGTCCTCGTACGCCTGGCCAAATGCCTCCAGGAGCATTCTTTCTTCGACCCGAATACGCCACGCATAAGTGAGCAGCCCGGTCAAGAGCAGGACGACCACAATCAGCCAGTTGCCGGCCGCGAGTCCGAAGCCGATAAAGGTGATCAGCGCTCCCGTGTACGACGGATTGCGAAGGTACTTGTAGGGCCCGGTCGTGATCAGTTCGTGGTGTTCCTGGATCATCAATCGCGTGCTGAACAGGCTGCCCAGCGTCTGGATGGACCAAAAGCGGAAAGCGAGCCCGGCCCACGCGAGCACGATGCCGAGGACAAAGTAGACCGCAAAATGAGCCTGGATGCCGAACATCGGCGCGATGGCGGCCATGTTGAATCCCAGCGTAATTCCAAGCGCGAGAGCCAGAACGAACCACAGTGCGCCGATGCGGGATCCGGTCTTTTGCTTTCCGCGGTCGCGGGTGAACACCCAGATCTCGAGAAGGATCCAACACCAGAAACTGATGCTGAAGACAATGGCATAGATCGGCGCAGAAAAAGCAGGGAAGCGGATCATGGGCAGGATCGATCGATTCTAACACCGCCTCTTGGGCGAGCACCAAGCCGCTGAAATCCGATAGCTCTTGGCCGGCTCTGGCCTGGGCGATGGCGGGCTGGTCTAGTCAATCCAAAGATCGGTACTCGTGACAAACGCCACTTGTAATCCAATCTAGATTGTCGTATCAAGAACGTGACTCAGACATCGCGCCGAGGGACTGGCGGTGTCTCTTTTGTTGTCAGTTGGCGGGGGAAATGCCCAAGGTGACCTACCGACTGCCAAACCTTGACCCTGATGTTTGCGGCGGGCCGAGTTGGGTTTGCCTGAGGAGGCAGCGATGAACACCCTGAGATTCAGATTGGTCATCATTCCACTCGCAGTCATTTTGCTGCTGGTCGCCCTCCACTTTTTCTATCCGCGAGGGGCGAAATCGGCAAAGGTGTCGGAATTCGGCAAGTATCAGGGCTACTCCGAGGCTGTCTACGATGGCTCAAAGCGGACCTCGGATTTCTTAACCCTGTCCGATGGGACGCGGCTCGCCTATGACCTGTTCCTGCCGACGAAGAAGGGCGTCCCTGCCAGTGAGCCGCTGCCGGTCCTGTTCAAGTACACGCCCTATGATCGGGCCTGGACTATGTTCGGGGCCGATGGTCACGATTACTATTGCGACCTCGCCGCGGTCTGGTATTGCGACCCGGCGATGCGTATCCGAGCCTTGCTCACCCCGCTGGTCCAGCCCGGCACGAATGGCGCGATCAAGGATGCTCTGAACCGGACCGAGTGGCTCGGGCAAATGGTCAATTCCGGCTACGCCGTGATCGTGGTGGATCGCCCCGGAACCGGTGCATCCTTTGGACAGTTATACGGAGATCCCGATGTCGTGGCCGTCGAGGTGAACCAGGTTCTTGACTGGATCGCCGCGCAACCGTGGTCCGATGGCAAAATTGGCATGTTTGGCGACTCGATCCAGGCCCAGATCCAGTTTCGAGCTGCCAGCGCCGGTAATCCGCACCTGAAAGCCATCCTGCCCGCGACGACCTGGATGGACAACTACAGTGCAGTGGCTTTTCCCGGCGGGATCGAGGACCTGGCCTTCGCCAACTTCTATATAAAAGCGAACCGGATCTTTGACTTGATGGCCACGCCGGTGGATCAAGACAAGTACGGGACTTTGCTGGCTCAGGCCCGTGCCGAGCGGAAGAACACCAGCGCGCTTGCAGAGTCGGTCGCGGGCTTCCAGAACATTGCCTTTCGCGATTCTCCCGGAGCGGATGGAAAGGCTGTGTGGGGCGACTACCAGACGCTATACCCGCTCCTGGACAAGATCAATCGCTCAGGCACAGCCGTCTATCTGATCAATGGTTGGTACGACATCTATGCGCGCGACAATTTCCTGATCTATGAGAACCTGACGGTGCCCAAACGCCTGCTTGTCCGCCCAACAGACCATGCCGGCATCGAGGCCCCCGCTGCCGATATCGACTATGGGGCCGAAGCCCACCGCTGGTTCGATTACTGGCTTAAGGGCATCGACAATGGCATCATGAATGAGCCGCCCATTCATTACTATCTGCAGGGAGGCGACAAGGGACAGGAGTGGCAGAGCACGGACTCTTGGCCTTTGAAAGCTCAGCAGACGGCGCACTACTACTTTGGGCCGGGACAGGGCGGCGCGGCGTCCGTGAACGACGGCACGCTGCAGTTGTCGGCTCCCAACGATGCTTCAGCCTTCGACGCCTATCAGGTCGATTACACCGCCACGACCGGCAACAATCCGCTGTGGTCAGGGCTGGCCATGCCACACGCATATCCCGACCTGCGGTCCCACGATGCCAAGGCCCTGACGTATACAACCCCAGCCTTAGCCGCGGCCGTGGACGTCACCGGGCATCCCATCGCGCACATCTGGTTGACTACGCAGGCTCTCAGACCTGGATGTGTTTGCCTATCTGGAACAGGTCGATGCGAAAGGCAATTCGACCTACATCACGGAGGGCCAGCTCAGAGCCTCCCATCGCCTTTTGGGTGTAGCCCCGTTCGATAATTTCGGTCTGCCATGGCGCGACCACTTGCAGAGCGGGCTTCAGCCAATCCCTGCCGGCCAGCCCGCTTGAATTGGTCTTCGACCTGCGCCCCACCGCCTGGCAATTCCCGCAAGGCAGCCAGATGCGCATCACGATCGCATTTGCCGACGCAGGCAATTTCGATACACCGGTTCTCGACCCCGCTCCAACGGTTCAGATCCTGCGAGAAGCAGCTCACGCCTCCTATGTAGAGCTTCCGCTCGTACCAACCCCGTAGAAAGGCGCGTCGGGCCGCCAACGGTCCGTCAAAAACCCGAATGATGTCATAGCTAGAAGGAGAAAACACCATGAACGATCAAAATCCCTCTCCGAATCCGCAACCCAGCACGCCCCCGCCCGCGCCGACCAACTGGCGCGAACAGCGCCGCGCGGAGCGTCATGGCCCGTCACGATTCACGCTGGCAAAGACATGGTTCGCGCCGTCACAGCTGGATTTGGGGCATCATCCTGGTCCTGTCTCGGCTTGGCGCTCCTGCTGGAGAACCTGGGCATCCCGTTCCTGACAAACTGGTGGGCGCTGTTCATCCTGATCCCTGCCTTCTGGTGCCTACGTTGGCGCCTGGGATATCTATCAGGATGACAGCCGCCTGACGCGGCGTGCGGCCAGCGCGTTAACCGTCGGCATCCTGCTAACGGTGCTGGCGTTCGTATTCCTTCTGAATGTGGGGCTCGGCCTGTACTGGCCAGTGTTGCTTATTGCTGGTGGCCTGGCATTGCTGATGACGGGCTTGATCCCAGAGTGACCGGCGGCTGTTGGGTGTCGCCCCGTTCGACAATTTCGGCCTCACCTGGCGTGACCACTTGCAGGGCGAGCTGCAGGCGATCCCTGCCGGCCAGCCCCTTGAATTGGTCTTCGACCTGCACCCCACCGCCTGGCAATTCCCGCAAGGCAGCCAGATGCGCATCACGATCGCATTTGCCGACGCGGGCAACTTCGATACGCCGGTTCTCGACCCCCCTCCAACGGTTCAGCTGCTGCGGGAAGCCGCCCATCCTTCTTTCGTGGATCTGCCCATCGTTAAGTAGCCGCACGGGCGTGAGCTCGACGGGGCGTGCCCGCGCGCAAGAGTAATAAAATCCAATTCAAGGACGGGAATGTGAGACGATGGGCGAGATTCGGGGCTCCCCTTATCATCCACCAGCAAAATCACCGAGCCGGCTGACCCCTTTCATCGGACGAGAGAGGGAGCTCGACGCGCCGCGAGCTTGTTGAAGACCCATCCATTCGCCTGATCACGATCCTCGGCATCGGCGGCATCGGCAAGACCGCCCTGGCGCTTGAGCTCGCCCGCAGCGTGGCGGACCGGTTCGAACACGGCGCTGCATTCATCCCCCTTTCACAGTTGAACTCGGTCGACGAACTCCTGCCCGCGCTGGCGCAGGTCCTCGATATCCAGCTGCCTCCAAGCGGCGACCTCCAGCAGCTCGTCCTGGACTATCTTGCCCCTCAGCACCTGCTGCTCGTGCTGGACGGCTTCGAGCACCTGCTCAGCGAAGCCATCCTGCTCCGCGATATCCTGGTGGCCGCCCCTGGGGTCAAGATCCTGGTGACGTCGCGCGAGAAGCTGAAATCTAAAATCTGAAACCCCCTATCTCCTGGGGGGCATGGCGCTGCCTCCCTCCGAGGCCGGGCAAGACGCCAAGAACGCACAGGAATTTGACTCGGTGCGCCTCTTCCTCCAGAGAGCGCATCAGGCTCGGCCTGGTTTCTCTTTGGATGTGCGCACGACACCCGCGGTCGTTCGCCTATGCCGCCTGGTGGATGGCACACCCCTGGGAATCCTGCTGGCAGCGGCTTGGGTCGAACATTTCTCGCCAGATGAAATCGCGGCCGAGACAGGGAGCAGCCTCGACTTTCTGAGCAGCAGCCTGCGGGACGCCGACCCGCGCCATTCCGGCCTGCGGGCGGTGTTCGAAGTCGTCGCTCAAACGGCTGGACCCGAGCCAGAGGCAGATCTTCCTGAAGCTGTCCGTGTTCCGGGGTGGTTTTGACCTGGCCGCGGCGCAGGTGGTAGCCGGGGCAGACGTGACCGGCTTAATCGCCCTGGCCGAGAAGTCGATGCTAACGCGCAATCCAGACACCGGCCGCTACGAGATCCACGGCGTCCTGCGGCAGTACGCGCGTGAGGCGCTGGCGGCTTCCGGAGAACGCGATCAGGTCCTCGACGCCCATGCAGCCTACTTCAGGGACTTTGTCCAACAGCGCGAGGCCCGTATCATGGGCGGCTCCCAGGCAGTCGCGCTGGACGAGATCCAGGCCGACTTCGACAACGTCCGCCAGGCCTTTGACCGAGCCGTGACCAAACGGGATTTCGAGTGCGCCCGGGTCATGCTTCCCGGCCTATATGCATACTGCGACATGCGCAGCCGTTTCTACGAAGGCGAAGCCTTGTTTCGCCAGGCAGCAGAAGGCCTGGCCCCGGGTGGTGCAGAGCGTCCGGACGGGGCGTGGGCGCTGGCCCTGCTTTCCTGGTTCGACATGGGCAACTACTTCGAGCACTTTAAATCTTATGAGGAGATCACTTCCCGGGCGCGCAGCTGCCTTGAGCAATGCCGTTCGAGCCAGGATCAACTGGGAATCGCTGCCAGCCTCGTCCTCCTGGGAGCCATTTCCACGCACCAAGACGATTTCAAGACCGCGATCCGCTACTGCGAAGAAGCCATGCTGGTGTTTCCGGCACTGGACGATTTCTACTGGGTCAACATGCGCATTGGCCTAGCCTACGAATCCGATGGGCGCTACCAGGAGGCGATCCGTGCATTTGAAGTCTGCCTTGCCCGCGGTCGGCGGACCGGGGAAAGGGTCAAGGCGGGCTGGTCGCTTCAGAACATGGGGGATACGCTCGTGCTCGAAGGGAAGCCGGGCGAGGCCAGGTCGCACCTGGAGCAGGCCCTGGTCAATTTCCAGCAAGTGGGCACGCGGATCGGTGTGATCTGGGCGAACTACAGCCTGAGCCGGCTGGCGATGTCTTCCGGCGAACGCCTCCGGGCGCTGGAGCTTGCACGCACCGCTGCGCAGCGTGCTCACGAAGTCCACTCGCCATCCTAGATCGCGAAGACCGACGCCTTGCTGAAGGAGCTTGAAACCGGAAGCCGGCAGTCCTCCCACCGCAGTCAGGCCCGAGGACAACTCATTCAGCCAGCGCGAGCTGGAGGTGCTGCAGCTGCTCAAGTCCGACCTGAGCGGACCGGAGATCGCGCAGAGGCTGGTGGTGTCCTTGAACACCGTGCGCTTCCACACCAAGCACATCTACCAGAAGCTCGGAGTGAACAGCCGGCTGGAAGCCATCCAGGGGGCAAAGGAACGCGGCTTGTAAGCGGGCTTTCCCCGGGCCAATAGCGTGGTAGTCCCGCCAACTCAACCGGGACTACCACCTTCTTTCTCCGTGGACTACCAGTTCATGTGGGGACAACCTACCCGGCCGCAATGTAAATTGGGGGCAAGTTCAGCTACCGCCTAGGATGCTCAATGAACACTCAGCTTACCCACGCAGAAACACACCCGCCTCGTTCCTGGCTCCCACAGCCTCTGCCGTCGACGCCGCCCCGGTCGGATGCCCGGCGCGTCATGGTCGCTCTCGCCGCTTGTATGGCGCTGCAGATGACCAGCTTTGTGATGATCCTGCCGCTGTTCGCGCGCCGGTTCAGCGAGCTCGGCGCCGGCGTGGGCGCACTGGGTGCAAGCGAAGTGGCTTATGCCATTGCCGCAACGGTGGCAGCACCATTCATGGGTGCATTGTCAGACAGGTTCGGCCGCCGGCCCTTGGTGCTTGGCTCGCTGGCGGTCTATGCCCTGGCCTTCACAGGATATCTCTTCGCCCGCTCCGCCTCGGGGTTCATCGTGCTGCGCGGCCTGGCCGGCGGCCTGACCGCGGGACTGATGCCCGCCGCGACGGGCGTCGTGGCCGACCTGGCTCCGTCAAGTCGGCGGGCGCAATGGATCGGGATCTTGAGCGGCGGCGCTTCCATTGGATGGATCGTAGGCCCCATCATCGGCGGGATGCTTTATGACAGGCTCGGCTACGCGGCTGCCTTGCTCGTGTCCATCGGCATGGCGGCGGTCACCTTCGCCGTCGCCCTGCTGGGCATTCCGGAGACTCGGCCGCACACGACAACTCCACGGCTGTCAGCCACCCTAGGCGAGACACGGCCGCACCCCTCGGGCCTCGGCTCAGGCCTCGGAGAGCGTTGGCAGATGTTCCGCCTGAGCCTGCCGTCCGCCCTGACCCCCCTGCTGCTGGCGCTGTTCGTCTACTTCGCCGTGATGTTCGCCTGGGGCTTCATCGAACCTCGCTTCATGTTCTACGCCTATGACGACCTGGGCTGGAGCTCCTCCATGCTGGGCCTGGTGATGAGCACCTACGGCTTTGCCTGCATGCTCGGGGAGTTTGGCCTGGGCCAACTCAGCGACCGTTTCGGCCGCAGGCCGGTGATCGTCCTGGGTCTGCTCCTCTTCTCGGCCCAATTCATCGGCCTGGCCCTCGTCCGCGATTACATGGTGATTGCCGTTGCTTTTGTCATCGCCGGCCTGGGGAATGCTCTGTTCGACCCGGCCTTGAGCGCCTCCATCCTCGACGTGACACCTCAAGGGACTCAGGGGCGGCTGCTAGGCTTGAAGAGCACCGTTGGTTCTCTCGGCAACATCGCCGGGCCGCTCCTGATCGTGCTCTTTTCTTCCATCCTGCAGGCGCGCTGGATCTTCTTCGGCGCAGCGGGCATCGTGCTCCTGAGCCTGCTCATCACCGTCTTGATCAGGCCCGCCCGCGGATCCAGTCCGACTGACCTGAGGCGACAGGCCGCAGGTGCCGAGGTGAACCCATCGCCCCTGGGCATGGATCAGCATCAAACGTCCTCGTAACGGTTGTGTTGCGTTCGTCCCCTATACTGTCGCAGATCCTGGTGCTCTTCCAGGGCGGCCAGCCTCGAGAACGGATCGACTGATAGAAAGGAGAATGAAATGAAGATCCTGATCGCTGGTTCCAATGGAATGGTGGGGTCAGCCGTGACCCGCCAACTCATCGCAGGTGGTCACGAAATCACGCGCCTCGTCAGGCGCACGCCCGGCCCTAGTGAAATCCGGTGGGATCCCGACGCCGCTGAGATCGACGCTGCAGGCCTCGAGGCCTTCGACGCGGTGGTCAACATGGCCTGCATGAAATGGCCCATGCGCTGGACCAACAAAGCCAAGGCGAAGATGCGGGCTAATCGCGTGGCCACCAACGGCTTGCTGGCCAGGTCACTGGCGGCATGCCAGCGCAAACCCCGGGTGCTCATCTGCGCGGCGGGCCAGGGGTGCTACCCTCCGTCGGGCGACTTGGTCCTAACCGAGGACAGCCCCACCGGCGCGGCCTTCCTCGCCGTGGTCGACCTGGATGGCGAGGCAGCCACTGCCCCCGCGAGCGCTGCCGGGATCCGGGTCGTGCACCTGCGCATGCCGATGGTCATCGGCGGGGCCGCCTTGCTGCGCATCGGATTCCAGGGAGGCGATGGGCAGCAGTGGATCAGCTGGGTCGGACGTGACGAACTGGCCTCGATCATCGAGTTCGCAGTGACGGCCGAGGGCCTGAGCGGGCCGGTCAACGCGACCAGTCCCAATCCGCTGCGCAACGCCGAGTTTGCCATAGCCGCCTCCCAAGCCCTGGAGCAGAAATGTGGGGGCACCATGCCGGCCTTCCTGGTGTGCCTCATCATGGGTGAGATGGGCGAGGAGTTCCTGCTCGCCAGCCGGCGCATCCAACCGGCCAAATTGCTGGCCGCAGGCTACCGATTCCGATGGCCAGAACTTGAAAAGTCAGTGCGGCATGAGAAGGAGGCTGAGCCCCAGCTCTTCCAGGCCGCGGCTCGCGTCGCTTCGAGCGCCAACCCGGTCAAGCCCTGATCGAACGCAGCCCGATGCCGGGCCACGCGGTGATACACTTTCTGCTGGCGGCTGCATAAAGGAGGATAGACATGTCACAATTGCTGGTCGCACTTGCCACCTTACTTCACAACCTGGCTACAGTGATCTTCATCGGTTACTACGTCGTGCTGGCCTTGATCTGCCTCCCCGCCCTGCTGGAAAATCCAGAAAACGCAAGAGGTCCCCTCATCAGCGGGATCTCCAAGCACAGTCGGACATGGCTGTATGTTGCACTGGTGATCTTCGCCCCTTCGGGCGTGTATCTCACGCTCGTTGATCCGAACTATTTGGGACTCGCCAACTTCGCAAACGTGTGGGGCGTCCTGATGCTGGTGAAGCACACCGTGATCGTGGGCATGGTCGTCGCCGCCTTCTGGTTCAACGCCATCCTGCGCGTCGGCCCGCTGGCGAGTTCGAACACCGGCGCAGCGCAGGCGATCGCCCGCTTTCGGACATACGTCAACTCGATGGCGGTCTGCGGCGTTGTCGTGCTGCTGCTGACGGCGATCGCCCAGGGTCAGTGAATCCTGCACCGACAGAATCAAAAGAGCCCTGGCTGCCGTGAACTGAACCCCTAGAACGAGACACGAAAAGAAAGCGCCCCCTGTGAGAAAATGGAACAGGAGGTGCTTTTTTCTATGGCAGGTAAGAAGGGAATGCAGCATTATCCGCCGGAGCTGAAGCTGGAAGCGGTGCGGCTGTTTTATGAAGAGGGCCAAACGCACGCCCAGGTCACGGCGGCGCTCGGGATCCGGGATCCGCAACGAATCCAGAAATGGTTGAGGCAATATCGAGCCGAAGGCGCCAGCGCGTTTGCCAAGCCGAGAGGTCGACCTCGCAAAAGGGCCGGGGCGCAAGCCGAACTGGTGCGGCTGCGGATGGAAGTGGCCCTGCTAAAAAAATTCCATTCCGAATTGCGGGAAGTGCAGCTCGCGCAGCGCAATATCGGGTGCTTTATCACCATCGAAAAGAGTTCGAAATGAAGGCCATGTGTGCTTTCCTAGGTGTCTCGCGAGCAGCCTATTACGCTTGGCGCAAGAAGCTGGAACAGCCGGACACAGATGCGGTGCGTTTAGAACTCGTGCAGCGGGCTTACACGGCTTCGCACCAGATCTATGGCTACCGGCGGATTAGCCTGTGGTTGAAGCAAAAACAGGGTCTGGTGATCAATCCCAAGACGGTTTTGCGCCTGATGCACAAGCTGAATATCCGTTCCAGGGCCCGCAAACGCAAAATGTACCGGAAACTCGAAGAGCTGGGCATCTATCACCGCTATCCCAACCTGCTCAACCGCGACTTTGCTGCCACTCGCCCCAACCAGAAGTGGGTCACGGATATTACCTTCGTCTCAACCCAACAGGGCTGGGCGTACCTGTCTACCATCAAAGACCTATTCGATGGCTTTATTGTGGCTCATCAATTTGGGCCCGAGAACTCCATTGGATTGGTGACCCACACGCTCCAACAAGCCAGACAAAAAGAAAAGGTCACTGATGGGCTGATCCTCCACAGTGACCAAGGAACGCAATACACTTCGCAGGCGTATGCCGTCCTCACTCAACAGTACAACATCACTGCCTCCATGTCGCGCCGTGGCAACTGTTGGGACAATGCGCCTATGGAAAACTTCTTCAGCCATCTCAAAGAAGAGTATCTGCGCCATCTGCACAACCCCAGCTTTGAAGAGGCTCGCCAAGCGATTGAGGAATACGTTGACTTCTACAACTACGAACGCATACAATTGAAAACGAAACAGACACCCTTCCAGCAAAGGTGCCTGTTTCATTAGCCACTTGGGGTCTTTCTGATTGTGTCTTCTCTAGTGGGTGCAGTTCACCGCCAGGGCTCTTTTGAATCACTTCCTCTTCCTAGACTTCCACTCGATGTATTCGATCACGTTGTTGTCCGGGTCACTGACGTAAAGCCATCTCTCCTCGCCTGGGATCTGCAGCGGTCCCTTCACCACGTTGATCCCTTTCGCCCTGACCATGTCCAGCACCTTGGTCACGTCCTCGGTCTCCAAGGCGAAATGGGGACAATAAGGCGGCTCGATCTTCGGCCTGACGAACGAGGCGTTCAACGTCTGGATCAATTCCAGGTTCCCCCCTCCAACTGAAGGAAGGCATAGGCTTCGTGTTCTTCGTTGTTGACGTTCCGAAACAACAGTCGCAATCCCAGCAATTCCGTGTAGAACCGGATTGCGACGTCCAGGTCCGAACTCGAAACGCGGTATGGTCATTTTTGTTCATGCAACATCTCCTGTAGAAGCCCGGGCGACCCCGGTGTAGAATGGGCTTGCAGATTATACCGGCCGAACGTTTGAGCCGATCGAGGCCGAAGCATTCATCGAGCGTTGCGCGCAAATCCATCCACGGCCTTCAGACCGTGCTGCGGCTATTGACCGCCCTGTCGCAGATCCCCTTTGCGGGACGGCAGGGATGGCGATCAAAGGGCCGAAATTGAGAATCCCGGGCCGCGGCGACAAGGAAGTGTGGGACGTTGTTCCTTGTTGCTCAAAGGCGGGGTGCCATCCGTATCGGCTTGATCTCCGCATTACCTCCCGCCTGAGACCGGCGCGTCGACGTGGCGCCTGGTTCGCGCAGGGCTGCGGTTCATGCAAGGCCGTGGTTATAATGCAACAAGATGATGAAGCGATTTTCCTTCTACATCCCGGCAATTGCGGGCCTCGCACTAATGGCAGCTGCACTCCTCGCAACACAGCTGGGATTCGACCACAACGCAACCTGGGGGCTACGTCGGATCTTGATGCTATTAGGCGGTGCACTAGTCCTGGCATTGTCAGCCTTGGTCGCGTATCGCGGGAGTGTGGCCTCCGCAATACGGTCATGGAATCACTCGCGGTCCAAGGGGGGCATTCAAAACGGCGGGCTTGCGTATGTCTTGGATCGCCGCTTGGAAATATTAACAGGTTCCAGCATCCTACTTGTGCTGGCAGTGTATGTCTTCTTCATAAGCTCAGGGACATGGACAAAGTGGCCCGAAACAAGCCGGTACTACGACGATCTCGCAAGCGCATTTGAAGCCGGACAATTGAATCTGAATATCCAGCCGTCCACTGCCCTCCTTGCACTTCCGGATCCCTATGAGCCGTCCGTCAGGAATCAGATCCCTGCCGTTAAGACGTTCGTGGATCAGGTGTGGGACCTTGCGTTCTTTCACGGGCAGTTCTACCTCTACTGGGGGCCGGTGCCCGCGGTCCTTATCTTGATCGCGAGACTTGGTTATCCGGGGCCGATCCCGGACCAATACCTCGTATTCGGATTCGCGACGGGCCTCCTGGTTTTCACGGTTCTTCTCCTCGGCAAACTACGACGCAGTCTGTTTCCCAAGATCCCGGGTGGTCTCTTTCTACTGAGTGTCCTCACGGCAGGTCTTGCATTCCCTCTTCCCGTGCTTCTCGGCCGGGCCGCCGTGTATGAGGCCACGATACTGGGCGGTCAATTCTTCTTGATCGGCGGACTGTACTTTGCATATTGTGCGGTGGAGAAACCGCATACCGCCTGGCCAAACATGATTCTGCCCGCCGTGTTTTGGGCCCTGGCTGCGGGCTCCCGCACGACTGCACTGGTACCCGCTGCTTTCCTGACTCTCATGGCCGTCGCCTGGGTCCTAGGGAATGGCGGCCATCTGAAGACCGTGCTGGTGGCGGCGAAGCCAACAGTCTTGATCGCATCGCCGCTTCTACTCAGTCTAGCTATTTTCGCGTGGTACAACTGGGCGCGCTTTGGTTCCGTCCTGGAGACCGGCGTGCGCTACACGCTGACTTTCCAGAATCTAAACAAGTTCCACGCTGAGGTATTTTCCGCATCCTACGCGCTTCCCAGCCTGTGGATGTACCTGTTCACGGGCTTCGGATTGACCAACAAGTTCCCCTACATCTTGATCGGCAACGGTCAGAGTCCTTCGTTCCTGTTTCCCGGGCAGTCAAGTCTGTACCACTCCGAACAGGTCTCAGGCCTGCTACTGAGCGCGCCGATCGTTCTGATCTCCGGCATCTCGCTCGTCTATACGGCCTCCATGTTATGGGCCGGATATCACAAGACGCATATGCCGTCCACAGATCAGCAGAGACGGGACCGTCTCTTGTGGATTTCGGTCTCCCTTTGGGGAACGGCGCTGCTGGCATTTGCCGCCATCTTGTTCGTAGACGTCGTCCAAATACAATTCATGGCGGAATTCGTGCCATCGCTCATGTTGGTTTGTGCGCTGGGAACCTGGCAGGGATATCAGCTACTGGAGAGCAGGCCTCTTGGACGAACCCTGTTTGTGGTGTGCGTGGTGTGCCTGGGGCTCATGTCGATTGGCCCGGGTCTTCTGATGGCCGTGTCCGCGGACTACAAGCAGTTCCAGCTCTATAATCGCGGATTGATGAGGCACCTGATACTCTTCTTCAACCCCTAGCCAGTTCCACCGCGTGTTGGCGTACGTTTCGGCCAATGCCCACGACGCCGGTGCACCATATTGCCCCCACAGAATCAGAACACGGCCTTTCGCAGATCCCGCAGAGCGGGACGTCGGCGCTTTCCGGCTACGTTCTCAGCGTGCCAGGGAATCCGAGCCTTGCGGCCTCCCGGTGGTCTGCTCCATCTGTGCGAAGAACTTCTCGACGTTGCGCTTGTTGCGACCCAGGTCGATGAACATTTCCTGATAGGCGCTCTTGCTTTCGGCATCTACGACACCGCCTGGCAGGATCCTCACCTTGAAGTCGTGGTGCCATGACCAGTTGGTGGTGGGAACGCGCGCCTGGAAATCCTGGCCCCATAGGATCTTCGCGGGCCAGCCCAATTGTTCCAGCGCAGCACCCACGGCTGTGCGCAGCTCCCCTCTCCTACCGGGTAGGTGCGGCTCTCACGAAAACGCGGGTAGGGGAATCCAACGGCCATCTGATGACCGCGAGGCGTGGATCAGATTCCCTCGAACAGATCCGTCGCGACGCGACGGTTGCCATTCGTCGGCGGATACGCGCGCATGTAGCTTTCGCGGCCGCTCATGCCGCGCATGATCAGACTAAGGATACCGCCTCGGCTCGTCTGCATCCCGTCCATCTGGGAAGCATGGCAGTGGGTCGCTGCGGCCTTGATCTGCTCCACGGGTCGAATGTCGATGCGTGCGTCGGTCGGGAAGTTGTACTCGGTCAGGGCCAGGAGATCCACGTCCTGGTTCCGTCCGAACTTGCGGGGATTCATGCCGAAGACCGGCATGAGCCGCGTTGCGATCTTGAACAGTTGCCGTGGAAATACCTGGAAGTAGAGCGCCCGGGGACGGTACGGCGCACCAGCCTCCGGGTGGAAGGCCGTATCACCGGCCTTCTCGAATGCGAGCACGGTTGCCTGGTGGACGTGGATGTGATCGGGGTGAAGATAGCCACCCATCGGATCGAACGTGATCACCACATCCGGCTTCAGCTCGCGGATGTACTTGACGATCCTTCCGGCAACCTCGTCAACTGGATGTGCGACCTGCGCGTCCGGGTGTTTGTTGTCAGGGCTGCCGGGCATGCCGGAATCGCGATAGCCCAGGAAGTAGAACTCCGCTCAGGCCGAGGTGCTCGGCCGCGCAGCGCAGCTCGCCTTCGCGCAGCTCTGCGATCGAGCGACCGCCGCGCAGGAACTCGGGGTCGACCGTGCCGACCTCGCCGCGGGTCGCGCAAACGAGATGCACCGTGTAGCCCTTGCGGGCGTAGAGTGCCAGCGTGCCGCCCATCCCGAACGTCTCGTCGTCCGGGTGGGCCAATACTGCAAGTAGCGTGCCAAGGGAACGATCCATTCACAGACCTCTAACCCTTCCAAGAATCTCAACCCCGGAGGGGCTGAAGGCGTGCCCGTCCTGCCTCTGACCGGACGCCAGTCGGCCAATCATGCACCGAATCGGAGGCAGCATATATAATGACGGCCTGTTGCAGCGCTTCCGTACGGCGAAGATTTCGTTCGCGGTCGTTTCGCCGGTCGTAAGTGAGCGGCGGCGCAATCCACGCAGGTCCACCCGGAGGATCGATGCAATTCGAGACGCTTGCCATTCACGCCGGCCAGGAACCGGATCCCAGCACGGGGGCAGTCATGACGCCCATCTACCAGACCTCCACCTACGTTCAGAACGGCGTTGGCCGGGCCCGGAACGGGTATGAATATTCGCGCACCAAGAACCCGACCCGCCTGGCGCTCGAGAAGTGCCTGGCCGCCCTCGAGGGCGCGGAGTACGGATTGGCTTTCTCCTCCGGCATGGCCGCGACTGACGCGGTGCTGCGCCTGCCCGAAAGCGGAGACCACGTCGTCGCAGGCAACGACGTCTACGGCGGGACCTTCCGGCTCTTCGACAAAGTGCTGCGCCAATTCGGCCTCACGTTCGACTTCGTCGACACGACCGATCCGGAGAACATCGCCGCGGCCATCAAAACGAACACGCGCCTCGTCTGGCTCGAGACCCCCAGCAATCCGCTCCTGGCCATAACGGACCTCAAGGCCGCATCGGAGATCGTCCATGCGCAGCGAGGCCGTCCCCTGCTGGTGGTCGACAACACGTTTGCGACGCCGTACCTTCAGCGGCCCCTGGAGCTTGGGGCGGATATGGTGATCCATTCCACGACCAAGTACCTCGGCGGACACTCGGACGCGGTGGGCGGCGCGCTGCTGCTAAACGACCGAGGCTTGCACGAAAGACTTCGCGTTCCTTCAGAACGCGATCGGCGCTGTTCCGGGACCGATGGATTGCTTCCTCGTCCTGCGGGGCGCCAAGACGCTGGCGGTGCGAATGGAGCGCCACGCCGAGAACGCCAGCTACATCGCCGAGGCGCTCGCCAAGCATGCCAAAGTCCGACAGCTTCTGTATCCGTTCCAAGCAGACCACCCCCAGTCGAAGATCGCCCGCAAACAGATGCGCAACGGCGGCGGCATGGTCAGCTTCATCATGAAGGGTGGTCAGCAGGCAGCGGTGCGGGTCGCGGAGGCCACCGAGCTCTTCGCGCTTGCAGAGTCGCTGGGCGGCGTCGAATCACTGATCGAGGTCCCCGCGGCCATGACACATCTGTCGACGGCCGGCTCGGCGATCGCGGTCGAACCCGGACTGATCCGGTTGTCGGTCGGTATCGAGAACAAGGCTGATCTGCTGGCTGACCTTCAAGCGGCGCTGGATAAAGCCTAGAGGCCCCAGTTTCGTACGCAGTTCCCCCTTTTGTCTTCTCAGGTGGCGTGGATGGCGACGAGGGTCACGTCGTCGTCCTGATGCGCTCCATTTTCATAGGCTACGAGCGTTTCGAAAAGCCGATCGCAGACGGCCTGGCCGGAGAGTCCCCGAAGTCCGGCGAGCGTGCCCTTGATCCGATCCAGGCCGAAGCCTTCTCCTTCAGGATTCCGGCAGTCCGTCATCCCATCCGTGAAGAGCAGGAGCGTGCTGCCTTTTTCCAGCTTGACTGTCTGCTGGTCAAGTGTGATCTCCTCCCACAGTCCGAGCGACATGCCCGCCGCGTGAGCGATACGGTCCACCGTCCCGTCCGGCTTCAGGATGAGAGGCGGCTCGTGTCCGGCACGCGCGTAGGCGAAGGTCGCCATTTCGGAGTCGAGGATGCCGTACAGGGCGGTCACGAATTGGGCGGACTTCTGCAGCCGCGTGATGTGCATGTTCGCCAGCTCCAGGACCTCGCCCGGGGTGACGCCCCGATCGGCCTCAGCCATGATCAAGGCATGGGCCCGGGCCATGAACAGCGCAGCGGGCACGCCCTTATCGGCCACGTCGCCGATCACGATGCCCGTGCGGTAGGGAGCGTCGAGCGTGAACACATCGTAGAAGTCCCCACCCACCTGCCGGGCAGGCAGGATCCGCGCTCCGAAGTCATAGCCTGAAATGGTCGGAAGCACATCCGGCAGGATGCTGAGCTGGATATCGGCCGCGACCTTGAGCTCCCGCTCCAGGCGCTCCTTCTCGATCAGCTGCTCCTGCGCCGCTTTGAGCTCATCGTATGCCTTCTGCAGGGCGTGGTTCTTCTCGGTCAGGTCGCGAAAGGTGGCGTCGTTGGTGGAATCCAGCCGCTGGCTCAGGACGCTGACCATGGCATACGCGATGATCGGCCAGCGCTGCAGCATCTCCACGAACCTGGGCCGGCTCATCACCCAGGTGCGCGTCCGGGTCTTCGCACGCACGGTGGCCGTGCGTTTGCCGTCAGGCAGGACGAGGCCCATCTCGCCCACGTATTCGCCGGGGCCGCACACCTTCAACAGGAGCTCGTCGGCCGTGTCGGCCGCCAGGATGACCTCCAGGGTGCCATCCATCACCACGTAGAGATTCTCCCCCTGGTCGCCGTCCCGGAAGAGGTACGTCCCGGCTTCGTAGGTATCTACGGGCAGCTCACTGATCATCCGCGTCAGGTCGTCCGGCGGGATATCACGAAAGAGCGGGATGCTCAGGAATGCGGGCTTTTCCATGTGTTGAAATCGGGGACGAACGCGAGAATCAGGCGGCCGCGGGACCTGTCAGATCCATGACCTCTTTACCGGTAAGCTTGTCCTGGATGCGCTGGACCACGGTCTCGAGATGCCTGGGTTGATGAACGTAGTCCAGGTCGTCGCTGCGGATGGTCAGCACGGGGCACATGTCGAAGGCCTGCAGCCACTCATCGTAGAACGTGTCCAGCAGCGACAGGTATTCGGATGTGATCCCGGTCTCAATATTGCGTGCCCGCCGGTGAATGCGTTTCATCAATACGGCCACCGGCGCCTTGAGATAGATCAGTAGCGAGGGTCGGGGAAGACTCTCGACCACGAGGTCAAACAGGCGGTGATAGGAAAAATAGTCACGTTCGGACATGTTGCCCATTTGATGCAGGGCGCGGGTGAAGATGTGGAAGTCCTCGTAGATGCTGCGGTCGAGGATCGCTGAGCGCGCATCCCGCATGGCTTCCAGGTATTGCTCGGCCCGATGTCCGAGGAAGAATACCTGCAGGTGGAAGGCCCAGGCATGCATGTCGCCATAGAAGTCAGGCAGATAGGGATTGTCGGCCACCAACT
Organism: uncultured Chloroflexia bacterium; assembly: GCA_963739265.1. Classification (GTDB taxonomy): domain Bacteria; phylum Chloroflexota; class Anaerolineae; order Anaerolineales; family Villigracilaceae; genus Fen-1038. The sequence continues at coordinate 723,293 of CAVTZR010000002.1, read as the reverse complement.
CAAAGCCGCTGCGCCATCCAAGGCGCTCTCCGATCCGTTCAGTTAGTGAAGTCTTACCAGCGCCAATATTCCCCGCAACTAGCACAAGGTGTTTTGACATTGTCCCTTCGCCGTGCCAAGTATAGCAGAAATGGGAGTCTGAGGAACGTGGACGGGCTAAGCCAACCGGAATGGGGCACGAGAGAGCGCAGCGGCGGACCGAGCCCGAGGGGGTAAAATATCTCCGCTTTCGAACCAGCGGATGGAGCTTTCCACTTGGACAAGAGGATGACTTTTGCAGCCTTGGGGGTCGTGGTTCTGGCAGTGATCGTTTTTGCCGGCTTGAGCCTGCGCGGCGTTGACCGGCCCGCCCTCACTCCGGTCACAACCCAGAACCTCGACGCGGTCCGTACCGAAGCCGTGGAGACGTTCGCTGCAGACCTGACCGGCACGGCCGCGGTCGTTCCAACGGGCACGCCCACCAACACGGAGGCGGCCCCGGAGACCACCTCGGAGACGGCCACCGCGGCGGGAACCCCCGGAACCGCGGCCGCGGCATCGGCTACGTCCGCGACGTCCGCCGCATCCGCCACTGTCTCCGCGCCGGTAACGCCGACCTGTAACGGCCTGCGCTTCGTGCGTGACGTCACCATCCCCGACAACACGCCCATGACGCCCGCCCAGGTCTTCACCAAGAGCTGGCTGGTGGAGAACAGCGGGACGTGTGCCTGGCAGGCTGGCTGGCAGGTTGTGCTGATCGGCGGCCTCGCCATGGGCGGCTCCCCCTTCCAGCTCACCCAGGACGTTGGGCCGGGCGGCCGGATCCAGGTATCGATCAAGATGGTCGCCCCCACCAATCAGACCGGCATCGTCCAGGGAACTTGGAAATTGGCTGACGCCTCAGGAACCACCTTCGGCGACTACATGAGCGTGGTGATCGTCGTCGGTAGCGGGACGGGCAAGGCGCCCACCCTCGTGCCCGCCGCCACACCGACTTCCACGCCGTAGTCTACCCGGCGCCAAGACCGGGTTGTAACGAAAAAAAAGCGCCCTTCGGACAGCATATAAGTGTCCGAAGGGCGTTCTCTCTCGTTTCTCTAACCGTTGTGAAGATGCCTAGCGCTTTGTGTAGGTCGGGGCCTTGCGGGCGCGCTTCAGGCCTGGCTTCTTGCGTTCCTTGATGCGGGCATCTCGCGTCAGCAGCCCGAACTTGCGCATCGCGCCGACCCAGTCGGCGTTGATCGAGATCAGGGCGCGAGCTAGGCCCAGGCGAACGGCGTCGCGCTGGCCGGTCACACCGCCCCCGGTGACTGTGGCGTTCACATCGTACTGACCAGCCTCTTGCTCGCAGGCCTTGAATGCGAACAGGATATCGCCCAGGTCGCCGAGCCGCGGGAAGTAGACCGCAGCCTCCTTCTGGTTGACGATGAATTTGCCGCTGCCACCCATGAGCCGGACGCGGGCTATGCTTTCCTTGCGCCGACCCACACCTTCATAATATTGTATGGCCATGATTTCAGATCCTTTCTACTTGAGGGGCTCGGGGTTCTGCAGGCTGTGCGGATGGCTGGGCCCGGCATAGATCTTCAGATGGCCCAGGAGGGCACGGCCGAGCTTGTTGTGCGGCAGCATGCCCCAGACCGCCGCCCTCAGCACCCGATCGGGATGATCCTTGAGCTGATCCCGCAGGGTCACCGTCTTGAGCCCACCGGGATAGCCGGAATGTTTTTTGTAGGTCTTGGTGTCCAGCTTCATGCTTGTCTTGGTGCCGGTAACGGTCACCTTCTCGGCGTTGACTATGACCACGTAGTCGCCGACTGCTACCCCCGGCGTGAAAGTGGGCTTGTGCTTGCCCAGCAGGACGTGGGCCACGCGCGCCGCAAAGCGGCCCAGGTTCTGGCCCTCTGCATCCGCGACGTACCACTTTCGCTGGATGTCTCCGGATTTCGGATAATAGGTCTTGTACACTCTTGTCTCCACTTGATGTCGTTCTGACGGACGCAGCCCTGAACGAACGGATCTCAATAATTCACGTCGACCAGGGCCAGGCCGTGAGCCGGCGCCAGTCCAGCCGGCAGTGCCTTGGATCGCGAGGCGGATCGAAGCGCCTCGTTCACGGCCTCTTTGGTCGCCCGGCCCTGTGCAACCGCCATCTGCACGAACACGAGCTTGCGCACCATCCTGTACAGGAAGCCGTCGGCCTCGATCTCGAAGCGGCGTTCGTCCTGTGACTTCTTCCACCCGGCCGCGGACACCGTCCGGATGGTGCTGCCCCGTTTCCCGGGCGCCGACCCGAAGGCGGCAAAGTCATGCCGGCCGCAGAACATGCTGGCGACCTCCTGAAGATCAGCCACGTGGACCGCCGGCCACACTCTCCACATGAGCCGCTCGCGCAGCGGATCCCGGATCGGCTGGCAGTAGATGCGATAGCGATAACGCCGCGACGCTCGCATCAAACCGTGGATGGAAGCTGGAGTCAACCAGGTCCACGGAGAGCACAGCCATGTCCGAAGGCAGAGTCGCATTCAGGGCGTCGCGCAGCTCGTCCCGCCCGTGATTCCACTGCAGGTCGAATGCGGCGACCTGTCCAAGAGCGTGGACGCCGGCGTCGGTGCGCCCGGCCAGGAGTACGCTCCGACCGGTCCAGCCGAGCGGGCGCAGCGCTTTCTCCAGCTCTGCCTGCACGGTCCGGCGACGCAATTGCCGCTGGCTGCCGGCGAAGCCGCTGCCTTCGTAGGACAATCTCAGTTTGTAACGTTCCATGGCAGTTGAGGGTGAACCAGCCTGATCGAGAGTCAACCGCCCGAGCTGCCCAATACCTACTCTTCGATCAGCTCCAGGATGACCATATCTGCGGAATCCCCGAGCCGCGGTCCGAGCTTGACCATGCGGGTGTAACCACCGTTCCGATTGGCGAAACGGGGCGCAATCTCATCGAAGAGGCGCTTGATGATGTGGTTGTCGCCGAGCCTGGCAACGACCTGCCGCCGGGCTGCCACCTTTTCCGCCTCCGAGGCGTCGGCGCTGTTGCGGGCGATGGTGATGAGCTTCTCGGCCTCGCCTCGGATCGCGGCGGCCTTCGCCCGGGTCGTGTGGATCCGGTCGTGCGTGAAGAGCTGCCGCATCAGATTGCGCCGCAGAGCGACCCGCGCTCCGGAGCTCCGCCCCAGTTTGTAACCTGCTACATTATGTCTCATGTCCCGCTTACTCCGGCGCCTTGTCGTCTTCCTTCAGGAAGCCTTTCTCGTGCATCTTCTGCCTCAACTCGTCCAGGCTCTTCTCACCAAAATTCCGGATCGACATCACAGCCGATTCGCCCTTGTCCAGCAAATCGAGCACATCGCCCACGGTCGTGATGCCCGTCCGCTTCAGCGAATTGAAGACGCGCACCGAGAGATCCAGGGCTTCAACCGGGGTCTCCGCCAGTTCACTGGAAAGTCGGCTGCCGCCGATCTCACGCTCCGTCACCACCGCCAGCATTTCCTCGTTGATGCCTGCGATCAGCCGCAGGTGATCGATGATCAGCTTGGCCGAGGTGCTCAGCGCCCGTTCAGGAGACAGCGTGCCGTCAGTCCAGATCTCCAGGATCAGTTTGTCATAGCTCGTGCTCTGACCTACGCGGGCTGAGGTCACTTCCCAGTTGACGCGCTTTACCGGGCTGAAGATGGCGTCCACCGGCAGCTCGCCGATGGGCATGTGGCCGCTGTGCTCGTTGGCCGGCGAATACCCGCGCCCGCGCTCAACGGTGAACTCGATGTCGAGCTTGGTCTTGGGATTGTCGACCGTGAATAGGTAGAGATCCGGGTTGACGATCTCCACTTCAGCTGGCGTAACGATGTCCGCCGCCGTCACGGTGCCCTCGCCGCGCACCTCCAGGTGCATGCGCGTGCTGTCCACGCCGTCCAGCTTGAGCCGGACCTGCTTGACCTGCAGCGTGACCTGGATCACGTCCTCGCGGACACCGGGGATGTCACTGAACTCATGCAACACATCGCCGATGCGCATCGACGTGATCGCCGATCCATCGAGGGACGAGAGCAATACACGGCGCAACGCGTTGCCGAGCGTCACGCCATAGCCCCGCTCCAACGGACTGATCACAAACTTGCCATAATTCCGAGCCTCTGCTTCGCGCTCGATCTTCGGCATGACCATGTTCCCGATTCCTGTCACGGTTCACCTCTCCTGGTTTTCCGAGGTTTCGTCCGGGCCCGGTCCAGAGTCAACAGACCGGTCCGGCGCCACCCGGAATTACCGGCGCGAGTAGTACTCGACGATCAGTTGCTCGTCCAGCGTGCCTTCGATCTCAGGCCGCTCGGGCATGCGGGCGACCGATCCCAGCATGCTGGGCACATCACGCGAAAGCCAGGCCGGGGAAGTCCGTTTATCCGCCAGCGGGCCCAGCTCCTTGAAGAAGGTCAGGTCGCGGGAGCCCTCGCGCACGCCGATCTTGTCTCCCTCCTTGAGCAGCATGGAAGGGATATCGGTGCGCCGGCCGTTCACGGTGAAATGGCCATGCGTCACGAGCACGCGAGCCTGGGCCCGGTTGACCGCAAAGCCCAGCCGAAAGACCACGTTGTCCAGCCGCGACTTCCAGGATTTGCAGCAGGTTCAGACCGGTCAGACCGCGGCGTCCGAGGGCGGTCTCGTAGTAGCGCCTGAACTGGCGCTCGAGCACCCCGTATATGCGGCGGGCCTTTTGCTTGGCGCGCAGCTGCCGCGCGAAGTCGGATTCGCCTGTGCGGTTGGTTCGGCGCCCGCCACCACGCCCGGCCGTCTTGCCGTGTTGGCCCGGTGCGAAGTTGCGCCGCTCGAACGCGCACTTGGGCGAGAAACAGCGCTCGCCCTTCAAATAGAGTTTTTCACCTTCACGCCGGCACAGCTTGCAGACCGGGCTGAGTGTCTTTGCCATAATTCCGTTACCTCACTGATTACACGCGGCGCTTCTTGGGGGGCCGGCACCCATTGTGCGGGATCGGCGTGACATCCGACATTGACCGCACCCTCAAGCCCAGCGCCTGCACGGCTCGGATCGCATTCTCACGGCCCGGGCCAGGTCCTTTGACAAATAGATCGACTTCCTGCACGCCCAGTTGCTGGGCGGCCTTGATCGCCTGCTCGGCGGCCAGCCTGGCCGCGAACGGCGTGCTCTTGCGCGAACCTTTGAAGCCGGCCGAGCCTGCGGATCCCCAGGCAAGTGTATTGCCCTCGGTATCCGTCACGGTAACGATCGTGTTGTTGAACGAGGCAAAGATATGCACCTGCCCCGAGGAAACGCTCCGCTTACCCTTCTTGGCCGCGCCCGCCTGTCGGCGAGCCGATCGAACGCTTTGAGCCATATCTCATCAACTCCTGTTACTTCTTGCCGCCGCGTCGACGCCCTCGGCCGGCCACCGTCTTCTTCGTGCCCTTGCGCGTGCGCGCATTCGTCTTGGTGCGCTGACCACGGACCGGGAGGTTCCGGCGGTGGCGCAGGCCCCGATAAGACCCGATCTCGATCAGCCGCTTGATGTTCATCTGCTGTTCGCGGCGGAGATCGCCTTCCACCTTATAGTTCTTGGAAATGAACTCGCGGATGAGGGTCACCTCGGACTCGGTCAGGTCCTTGACACGGGTGTCCGGGCTCACCTTGGTCGCGGCCAAGATCTTGTGCGAACGGGTCGGGCCAATGCCGAACAAATAGGTCAGGCCGACTTCCACCCGCTTGTTGCGCGGCAGGTCAACACCTTCAATTCTGGCCATGGCTTATCTATCCTTGTCGCTGCTTGTGTTTCGGGTTCTCGCAAATGACGTAGATGTGTCCTTTGCGGCGAACGATGCGGCATTTTGCACACCGCTTGCGTATCGAGGGACTGACTTTCATCGATCAAATCTCCTTGCAGGCACAGGTTCGTGCCAAACGTTCAAGTATACAACCCAATTTCTGTTCCGTCCAGCCGCCGATCACGGCGCGGTCAAGACGAGCGGTTCGCCGTCCGTTACGGCCACGGTGTGCTCAAAGTGAGCCGTCAGGGACTTGTCAGCCGAGATCACGGTCCACTTGTCCCGCAGGACCCGGGTCTCATGCGTGCCAATGAGCACCATTGGCTCGATCGCAATGGTGACGCCCGGACGAAGCAGCATTCCGGTACCCGCGTCGCCAAAATTGGGCACCATCGGCGCCTCGTGCATCTCCCTACCCACCCCGTGACTCGTGTATTCCCGGGTCACGTGAAGGCCCCGGCTTTCGACGTAGCCTTGGATCGCGGCGGAGATGTCGCCGGTCCGATTGCCTGGGCACATCTGCTTGATCGCCTCCTGCAGCGCAGCCTGGGTGATCTCCAGCAACTTCTGCGCCTGGGGCGAGATCTCTCCGACGCCCGCCGTGATGGCGGAGTCGGCCACGAAACCTTCCAGCACCGTCCCGCTGTCGATGGAGATGATGTCTCCCTCGCGCAGGATGCGCTTGGCGCTGGGTATGCCGTGAACCAATTCCTCGTTCACACTGGTGCAGATCGAGGCCGGGTAAGGCGGTTGTCCGTACTCCTTGAAGGGAGAGTAACATCCGTGTTGCTTCAGCACTTCCTCAGCAGCCGCGTTGAGGTCAGCTGTCGAAACACCCGGCCGGATGAGCGATTTAACCGTAGCCAGGACCTCGGCATTGACGCGTCCCGCCTTGCGCATCGTCTGCAGCTCGCTGGCACTCTTGATATGGACAGTCCGGCCGTAATTCAACGTTTAGCTCCCAATAGCAGCCATGAGCGAGTCAGTCACCTTCTCGATCGGCTGCGCACCATCAATTTCAACCAGCTTCTTCTGCGCCCGATAGTAGTCGATCAACGGCGCCGTCTGCTGGAGATACACATTAATCCGATTCGCCACGGTCGCGGCTTTGTCGTCCTCACGCTGGTACAGCTCGGATCCATCGATGTCACAGCGGCCCGCGACCTTGGGCGGATTGAACGTCTGGTGGAAGACGTGGCCCTGGGCCCGGCAGGTCCAGCGTCCGCTGGCGCGTGCCACGAGGACTTCAGGCGCAGCGTGGATGTACGGGACTACCTTCACGCTGCACTTCATCCGGGCCAGCATGCCCTCCAGAGCCTTGGCCTGAGCCGGGGTCCGCGGGAAACCATCCAGGATGCCCCCCTCGCTGCAGTCCGGCCGCGAAATGCGGTCTTCGACCATGGAGATGGTCACGTCATCCGGCACCAGTTCGCCCTTGTCAATGTAGGTCTGCGCCTGTTTTCCCAAGGTCGTGTTGTTCCGCATGTTCTCTCTAAACAGGTCGCCCGATGAAATATGCGGCAGGTGCGTCTTCTCGGCCAGGATCTCGGCCTGAGTTCCTTTGCCCACTCCGGGCGGCCCAAGAAGCACGATGTATGCTGCCATCGGTCGGCATCGCCTCTAGCGCACCAGCAGCGAGTCCTGGTAGCCGTGAAGCTTCATCTCGGCTTCGATGTTAAGGAACGTGTCGCGCACGACGCCGACCACGATCAGGAGGCCGGCCGACGAGACCAGGAACAGGCCGGATGCGGTCTTAGACGAGCCCACGTTGAACAATCCTAGCAGCTTGCTCAGCACGAACGGCATGGCCGCCACAATTCCCAGGAAGAGCGCCCCGGGCATCGTGATCCGCTGTTGCACCCGGTTTAGGTACTTCTGAGTCGCTTCGCCTGAGTGCACGCCCGGGATCTGCGCGCCCACCTTCTTCAGGTTGTCTCCGTAGTTCTGCTGCTCGAACAGGACCGAGGTGTAGAAGAACGTGAAGGACACGACCATGATGAAGTAAAGCAGCCAGTACACCCAGTTGTTGGTGCCGGTACCGCCCAGAGTGCTCTGGACCCCCAGGGCGAAGTTCTTGACGGCCGCGTTGCTGGACCCCGTGAAGTAACTCGCAATGATGGCGGGGAACTGCAGGATCGCGCTCGCGAAGATCAGCGGGATCATGCCAGCCAGATTGACCATCAGCGGCAGGGTGCCCTTGACAGGCATCGACATGCGGTTGCCCATGCGGCGGCCCGGGTACATGACCGGCACGTTGCGGCGTCCCTGCTGCACGAAGACGATGGCAAAGATGATCAGCACGATGACGATGATCGTGAAGATCATCATGAACAGGGCGGTCGAGGGGTCGGCCAGCAGGCCGGCAAGGTTTGCGGGCATGCGGGCCACGATTCCGGCGAAGATGACCAGCGACAACCCCTGGCCGCGGATTCCGTATTCCGAGATCAATTCACCTAGCCAGATGGCAAACATGGTGCCGGCGGTCATGGCGAGCAGGATCGCTGTGGATTTCAGCCACAGGTCGGCCGTGAAACCGAACGGGACGATCACCTTGTTGAGCGCCTGGACAGAGAGCGAGTTGAAGATGTTGATCTGTCCGATCGCCGACAGGGCTGCCATGGGCACCGAAAGGAAGTAGGTCCAGCGATCCATCCACTGGCGGCCCTCGCGCGGATCCTCCTGCATGCGCCGCTGCAGGGCAGGAATGATCGGGATCAGGAGTTGCAGGATGATCTGGGCGGTGATGTACGGATAGACGCCCATCGAGAGCAGGGAGAAGTTGGAAACCGTGCCGCCCGAGAGCAGGTCCAGGAAGCCCAGGAAGCCGGCCGTGCCCGCTCCCGATAGAACGGAAGGCCTTGAGAGCCACGAAGTCAACACCCGGGACCGGGACGTTGGCCGCGAGGCGGTAGAGGGCAAGAATGCCAAGCGTGATGAGCAGCTTACGCCGAATGTCCTCGGATTTCCACAGATAGCGCCAGCCCGAAAAAGCCGATTTCATCGCGATCTCCTCGCCCAGTCCTTTACTTGATGGTCTCCACGGAGCCGCCGGCCGCCTCGATCTTGGACTTTGCGCCGGCACTCACGCGATGCACCTTCACCTTCAATGCAATCTTGATCTCGCCGCGACCGAGCAGCTTTACCGGATTCCTGGGGTCGCGTAGCAGGTGCGCCGCGGCCAGGCTCTCCGGATCGACCGCGGCATTCGCCTTGAAGGCATCGCCGAGCTGGTCCAGGTTTACCTCATTGAAGGTGACCTGATTCGGAGGCGTGAAGCCTTCGCCACGCATGAACGGCAGGCGGCGGTAGAAAGGCAGGTTGCCTCCCTGCCGGTAGATACGGCCGCCCTCGCCCGAACGGGCGCCCTGGCCTTTGGTGCCGCGCCCGGCCGTCTTGCCCTGTCCGGCAGAGATGCCGCGCCCGACGCGTTTTCGATTCTTCTTGGATCCCGGGTTCGGTACCAACTCGTGTAGTTTCATCGCTGCTTACTCTTCGACCTTCAACAGATGGATGACTTTGGTCAACATGCCGCGCAGCGCCGGTGTGTCCTGATGCTCCACGGTCTGGTGCAGATGCCGCAGGCCCAATGCCCGGACGGTTGCCTTCTGATCCTTGGTGAAACCGATCGGGCTGCGCACCAACGTCACGCGCAGGGTTCGGCCACCGCTCGCTTTACTGGGCATGCTGTTTCCTCCGCTCCCAGAACGGCAGCAGTTCCTCGGGCTTCTTACCACGGCGGGCGGCCTCGATTTGATAGGACCGCAGGTTGTGCAAGGCAGCGAAGGTCGCCATTACGACATTCAGGACATTGGCTGAGCCCATGGACTTGGTGAGAATGTCGCGAATGCCGGCCACCTCGAGCACGGCCCGGACCCCGCCAGCCGCGATCACGCCCGTCCCGGCCGAGGCCGGTTTGAGGAAGACGCGGGCCCCGGCCACCTGTCCGAGGGACTCGTGGGGGATCGTCGTACCGGAAAGGTTCACGGCCTTCATATTCTTGCGAGCGCGTTCAGAAGCCTTGCGCATTGCATCCGGAACCGCATTTGCCTTGCCGGTTCCCATGCCGATGGTGCCGCGCTTATCGCCCACGACGACGGTCACGCGGAAGCGAAACCTGCGCCCGCCCTTCACGACCTTGGCGACGCGGGCGATCTCGATCACCCGCTCCTCGAACGCATCCTGAGTTCCGAATTGCTGCTGCCCTTGATTTCTGTTATCTGCCATATCCTACTCCGCACCGCCTAGAACTTCAGGCCGCCCTCGCGGGCACCGTCGGCCAGGGCCTTGACGCGTCCGATGTACTTGAACCCGCCGCGATCAAAAACCACCGTCTCGATCCCCTTGCCCTTGGCCCGTTCTGCCACTGTCCGGCCCACAATCTTGGCCTGCTCCGATTTCTTCAGCCCCTTGACTTTCTCGCGCAGTTCCTTGTCGACTGACGAGGCGGAGACCAGGGTGTGGCCGGCGCCATCATCGATGATCTGGGCGTAGATCTCACCCACGCTCCGGAAGACATTCAGGCGCGGACGCCCGGTGGTGCCGGAAATGTCCTTGCGCACCCGCCGGTGGCGGCGCAGACGTGCGTCTGCACGGGAGTTCTTGGCCATTACTTCACCGCTCCTTTGCCGGCCTTCCCGGCCTTGCGTCGAATATGCTCTCCCAGGTAGTGGAGACCCTTGCCGTGATAGGGCTCCGGCGGCCTGACCTTGCGGATGTTCGCGGCCACCTGCCCAACCAGCTGCTTGTCGAAGCCCAGTACCTTGATCTGCCGGGCCTTCTGGTCAGCCTCAAAAGAGATGCCGGCAGGCGGTTCGATCTTCACGGGATGGGAGTAGCCGACATGGAGGGCCAGGTTCTTCCCCTCCAATTCGGCGCGATAACCCACGCCCTCAACTTCCAGGACGACCTGGAAGCCCTTGCTGACGCCCTGCACCATGTTGTTAAGCAGCGCCCGGGTCGTGCCGTGCAGGGCACGCTCGGCCGGCAGATCCGACTTCCGCGTGATGAGCAGCTGATTTGATTCAACCGCAATGCCGATCAACGGCGAGAACGATTGCTGAAGTTCGCCGCTGGGGACCCTTGACGCGCACGGTATTGCCCTTGACGTCAACGGTCACACCGCCTGGAATGCCGCACTGGTAATCGCCCGATGCGAGACACGCCTCACCTCCTGATCACTACCAAACCTTGCACAGTATCTCGCCGCCGACGCCCAGCTGGCGGGCGCGTGCCCCGGTCATGACGCCCTTGGGCGTGGAAAGGATGGCCACACCCAATCCGGACAACACCCACGGGATCTCGGTCTTCCTGGTGTAGATGCGGCGGCCCGGCGTACTGATGCGCTCGATGCCGGACAGCACGGGCTTTCGCTCGCGCCGCTCACCCACATACTTGATCTTCAAGCGCAGGACCCTGAACTTGGTCTTTTCGTCCTCCACGACCTCGAAGCTTTCCAGAAAGCCCTCGTCCCGCAGGATCTTGGCGATCTCGGCCTTGATCTTCGAGCTCGGCATGCCCACCTGGGCCTGCCCGGCCAGGACGGCGTTTCGGACGCGGGTCAACATATCGGAAATCGGATCATTGATAGTCATTAGCTCACCTCCGCCGGCTACCAGGAAGACTTCGACGACGCCGGGGATCTTGCCCTGCAGGGCCAGCTCGCGGAAGCAGATGCGGCACAGGCCAAAACGGCGAATATACCCGCGCGGCCGGCCGCAGCGCTGACAGCGATTGCGCACCTGGACCGGACTGCGCCGGCGGAGCTCACGATACTGCATGCACTTCTTCGCCATACGTTACGCTTCCTTCTTGCCAAACGGCATTCCGAGCATCTGCAGGAGGGCCCGAGCCTGCTCATCGTCTTTGGCTGTCGTCACGATCGTGACCTCCAGGCCGCGCAGCTTGTCGATCTTGTCGTATTCGATCTCCGGGAAGACCAACTGGTCCCGCAAGCCGAGGGTGTAGTTGCCGCGGCCGTCAAAGGCATCGGCGGACACCCCGGAAGTCGCGGACCGCGCGGCAGCGCCACGTTCAGCAGCCGGTCCAGGAAGGCCCACATGCGCTCACCGCGCAAGGTGACCTTCACGCCGATCAGTCTGCCTTCGCGCAGCTTGAAGTTGGCGATGCTCTTGCGGGCCTTCGTCGTCACCGGCTTCTGCCCGACGATCGTGGTGAGGTCGCCGACGGCCGCCTCGAGCGCCTTGGGATTGTCCAGGGCCTCTCCGACGCCGATATTGACCACAACCTTCTCGACCCGCGGCGCCTGCATGGCGTTCTTGAAGCCGAAGGCCTTGATGAGCGCCGGGGCGATCTCAGTCCGATAGCGTTCCTGCATTCGATTCATATCTTGCGCTCCGTCGCTCAGTCGACCAGCTGGCCGCAGTTCTTGCACACCCGGTGCGCGCCCGTCTCATCGCGCTGGATGCCCACCCGGGCTGCCTTGGTGCACTTGGGGCAGACCAGCATCACGCGCGAGATGTCGATCGGGCCTTCAAACTGGATGCGGCCAGGATTGACCTGACGGCCTGCTTGTGTCTGCACCTGCTTCTGATGCTTGGTGCGAACATTGACGCCCTGCACCACGACGCGGTGCGCGTCGGTCATGACATTGATGACCTCGCCCCGCTTGCCCTTATCTTCAAGGCGCCCGCTGATGATCTCCACGGTATCGCCTTTGCGGATCTTGACCTTCATTCCATCACTCCTGCCGGGCCCTAGAGGACTTCCGGAGCCAGCGAGACGATCTTCATGTACTGCTTGTCCCGGAGTTCTCGCGCCACGGGCCCAAAAATGCGGGTGCCCCTCGGATTCTGTGTTTCGGGCTCAAGGAGGACTGCGGCATTGTCGTCAAAACGAATGTAGGAGCCGTCCTCACGCCGCCACTCTTTGGTCAGGCGAACGATGACCGCGTGCACGACCTCGCCCTTCTTGACCGCGCTTTGCGGTGCCGCCGACTTGACGCTGGCCACGACGACGTCGCCGATATGGCCGTATCTCCGGGTGGATCCACCCAGGACTTGGATCACGAGGAGTTCACGGGCGCCGCTGTTGTCGGCTACCCGCAAGCGGGATTCGTGCTGGATCATGATGCCTTCTCCTCCGGCTCGGGCTCAGGCTTCGGCAGGTCGGCGGAGGCCACGGCCTCCACGCCCGCGTCGGCAGTCCGCGTCTCGCGCCGGATGACCGTCTCGACGACCCAACGCTTATCGCGGGAGAGCGGCCGGGACTCAACCACCCGCACCTGGTCCCCCACCTGGCAGCCCAGTTCGTCGTGCGCCTTCACCCGGCTGCTCGAATAGACCACCTTCTGATAAAGCGGGTGCCGGAACTTGCGCACAATTTCAACCACCACGGTTTTGGTCATCTTGTTGCTGGTGACCCGACCGACCATGCGACGACGATTGTTCATGACTTTCCTTCCGTTGCTGCCCCAAGCATGGCCTGTCGCAGGATGGTCTCCATGCGGGCAATATCGCGGCGGAGTCCGCGCAGACGGCTGGTATCGGTCAGCTGCCCGGTTACCTGCTGGAAACGCAGCTTGAGCAGCTCCTCACGGGCGTCGGAGAGCTTGGACCTGATCTGCTCAGCCTGCATCTGGCGAATCTCTTCAGTCTTCATGTGCCACTCCGGCGGCTGCCTGCCGCCCGGCGACCACGCGGGTCTTGATCGGGAATTTGTATTGCGCTCCACGGAGCGCGGCTATGGCTTGCTCAGCCGGCAGACCGGCGACCTCGAACATGATGCGCCCGGGTTTCACGACGGCAACATAGTATTCGACCCCACCCTTGCCGGAGCCCATGCGAGTTTCGGGCGGGCGATGGGTGTAGGCTTTGGCCGGGAAGATCCGGATCCACACCTTGCCGCGGCGCTTCATCTCCCGCACGATCACCCGACGTGCGGCTTCGATCTGGCGGGCCGTGATCCAGGCGGGTTCGAGTGCCATCAGTCCGTACTCCCCGAACGACACCTCCGCACCGCGCGAGCGCTTTGCCTCGCATGCGGCCGCGCATTTGTTTTCGCCACTTGACACGTTTTGGCATCAGCATAAGTACAACCTTCTCTCAGGTGTCCGGCACGGACCTTCAGACCCGGCCGTTCTACTCACTGATATACACACCCTCAGTCGCCTCGGACTTCTCTTCGACCTCGGGGGTAATCTCTCCCTTGTAGATCCAGACCTTCACACCGATCTGGCCGTACGTTGTCAGGGCCTCGGTCCTGGCAAAGTCCACGTTGGCGCGCAGGGTCTGCAGCGGCACGCGGCCATCACGCAGCCAAACATCACGCGACATCTCAGCACCGCCCAGCCGTCCGCCCACCATGATCTTGATACCCTTGGCGCCCTGACGCATCGCCTGCTGGATGGCCCGCTTCATGGCCCGTCGATACGCGATCCGGCGCTCCAACTGATCGGCAACGTTGCGGGCGACCAGAGTTGCATCGGTGTCGGGCGAGCTGATCTCCTTGACGTCCAGGTCGATCTTCTTGCCAACGAGTGACTCGAGGGCGGCGCGGATCCTCTTCACACCCTCGCCCTTGCGCCCGATCAGGATGCCCGGCTTGGCGGTGAAGATGGCCACCCGGATCTTGCCCGGGAATCTCTCGATGTCGATCCGGGAGATGCCGGCTTTTCCGGCAAGCACCATTTCGGGCAGTTCCTTGCGCAGCTGGTGGGCCCGGCTGTCCATCGCCGCGCCACCCTTGGACATGCCGCCAATCAGCACGTTGCGGATGGCGAAATCCTGATGGAGCTGCTCGCGATAGGTCTTGCCTTCTGCGAACCAACGGCCCTGCCACGGCTGATTGATGCCCAGACGCATGCCGATCGGATGTACTTTGCGACCCATAATGCCTCAGTCCTTTCCTATGACTCGCGCTCGCGCAGCACGACCGTGAGGTGCGACTGGCGCCGGAGGATCGGCTTGAAGCGCCCACGCGCTCCGAAGCGCCGCCATTTTCGGGTCGGCGCCTCGTTGGCAAATATCTGCGCCACGTACAGAGTATCTCGGCTCACGCCGAAGTTCTCCTCCGCGTTGGCGACAGCCGACTTCAAGAGCTTGAGCACGGGTGTGCCGGCCCGCTTGTTGACGAACCTCAGGCTCTCCAGCGCCTCGTTGGCGCCCAGGCCCCTCACGCTATCCAGCACCAGACGGACTTTCTGGGCGGACTGGGGCAGAAAACGAAGCTCGGCCCGGATGTCGTGAGTCATGACTTGGTCTCCGCTGCGGGCGCGGCGGCAGGTGCGGCGGTTGCCTTCTCAGCCGCAGCCGCAGTCTGGTGGCCACGAAACGTGCGAGTCGGGGCAAATTCGCCGAGCCGATGGCCAACCATGTTCTCCGTGATGTAGATCGGAACATGGCGCCGGCCATCGTGCACCGCGATCGTATGCCCCACCATCTGGGGGAAGATCACGCTCGCGCGACTCCAGGTCCGGAGGACTTTCTTCTCGCCCTTTTGGTTCATGGCCTCGATCCGCTGCAGCAGCTTCGGCTGAACGTAGGGGCCCTTCTTTAGAGATCGTGACATATCAACCTCTGACTCTCAATGCCTAACGGTTTGTCTTGCTGCGCCGGCGCACGATGTACTGGTTGGTCTTCTTGTTTCGGCGCGTCTTGTATCCCAAGGTCGGTTTTCCCCACGGGCTTTTCGGCCCGGCCAAACCGATGGGCTGCCGGCCTTCACCGCCGCCATGCGGATGATCGCGCGGGCGACATGGCAGAACCTCGCACCGTTGGGCGGATGCCCTTGTGCCGGTTGCGGCCGGCCTTGCCGAGCTTGACATTGCTATGATCAAGGTTCCCCAGCGTGCCGATCGTCGCATAGCAGACCTGGCGGATCAGGCGGACCTCGCCGCTCGGCAGTCGTATCTGGGCGAAATCGCCTTCTTTGCCGAGGAACTGCGCCGAGCCGCCGGCGGATCGGACCATCTGGCCGCCCCTGCCCTGCTTCATCTCAATGTTGTGGATCTGAGTGCCCACCGGAATGTTGGCGATCGGCAGGCAGTTGCCGGGCCGGATCTCGGCGGTCGGACCCGACATCAACGTGTCACCAACCCGCAGGTCATTCGGTGCCAGGATGTATCGCTTCTCCCCGTCGGCATAATGCAGCAGTGCAAGCCGGGCCGTTCGGTTCGGGTCATACTCGATCGCTGACACCTTGGCCGGGATGCCAAACTTCTCACGCTTGAAGTCCACAATTCTTGAGATCAGACGATGCCCGCCGCCGCGGTGCCGAACGGTCACGCGGCCGTAGGTGTTGCGACCGCCATGCCGGCTGATGGAGACGGTCAGGGACCGCTCGGGAGTTGACTTGGTGATCTCCTCGAACGTGTAGCTGGTCATCCCTCGCTGACCGGGGGTCGTTGGTTTGTACTTCTTGACAGCCATTATTTCACCCCTTCAAAGATCTCAAGGGTCTGGCCTTCGGCCAGCGTTACGATCGCCTTCTTGAAAGCCGGCTTGCGGACGAGAAGACGCCGCGAGCGGGCACGGCGGCCGCGCTTCGGTGCCGCCCGCAGCACGTTCACCCGAACCACATTCACATCGAACATCGTTTCGATCGCGTCTTTCACCATGGTCCGAGTCGCATTGGGTGCGACCTCGAACACGTACTGGAGCAGTTTGTGGATTGATAACTGGTCTTCTCGGTCACCACGCGGCCGGCGCAGGATCTCATGGATTTCGCTCATGGCCTACTCCTTACCCAGGTGCGCCGAGATCACATCCAGCGTCTTGAGAGGCAGCACGACCTTTTCATAGGCCAGGATGTCGCGGATATTGACGTAGGCTGCCAAAAGGAACTTGGCGTCAGGGATATTGCCACCGACGCGGACAGTCCGATCGTAAGCTTCGCCGCTGGGCGGGCAGCAGCACGAGGGCGCTGGATTCGCCGACCAGGCCATTGAGGGCGTCGGCCATGGGCCTGGTCTTCGGCTCCTTGACATCGAACTCGTCCACTACGACGATGCCTGAGCCGGCGGCCTTGGCGGTTAGGGCGCCGCGAAGGCAGCCTGGCGCATCTTCTTGGGCATCGCCTGCGTGTACTTGCGCGGGTGCGGCGTGTGGATCCGACCACCGCCAACCCACTGGGCCGAGATCGTCGACCCTTGGCGGGCACGACCGGTGCCTTTCTGCTTCCACGGCTTTTTCGCCACCCCCGGCGACCTCGCCTACGCACCTTGGTCTCGTGCGTGCCCAGGCGGGCATTGGCCATCTGGCGCTGGATAGGCCTGGTGCATCAGGTCCAGTATTCACCTTGGCCTCGAAGATCGCCGCAGGCAATTCCACCTGTCTCGACCTTCTCACCTTGCATGTTGAGCACATCCACTTTCATGGCGTTTGTCCCTGTTTCCTGCGCGGCTACTGCTTGCGGGTCTCTTTCAGGACGACCACGCTGCCCTTGCCACCCGGCACCGCGCCATGGACGCCGATGAGATTGCGTTCCGCATCGACCATCACAACCTTCAAATTCTGAGCGGTGACGCGATCCATGCCCATGTGACCGGCGCGCCGTGAGCCCCGATAGACGCGACCGGGTGTCGTACCGGATGAGTTCGAGCCGGGGGCCCGGTTGCGGTCCGACGTGCCATGTGTGGCATCCATGCCGTGGAAATGATGGCGCTTGACCACACCCGCAAATCCCTTGCCCTTGCTCACGCCGACCACGTCCACACGCTCGCCGACGGCAAAGGCGTCCACCGTGACCTTGTCGCCGACGTTCACGTCCGTGTCTTGGTGCGGAATTCGCGCAGGAAGCGCAAAGGGGGGATCTTGTTGACGTTCAAGTGGCCCAGCTCGCCGCCGGTAAGACGCTTGGGATGGACTTCGCTGAAGCCCAGCTGCACGCGCGGAGTAGCCCTCTTTTTCCGGCGTGCGCACCTGGGTAACGTAACATGGCCCAGCTTCGATGAGTGTCACCGGATAGGCGACACCTTGCTCATCGAAGATCTGGGTCATGCCGATCTTCTTTCCAATCAGCCCTTTCAACATGGTCAGTTTTCTCCTTCAACGATTCTTGCGAGACTGTCAGCCGGGGCTACGTCTGCATCATCTCCGGCAAGCGCAGTCAGCACGGCTTGGCGGGACGTCCAGTCTTTGGTCGTCCCGCGGGCGCCGTTCTTGCGCTCCCGCTGCCGCAGGTCTCAGCCTGCTTGACTATTGCGATTCGTTCGGTTGCTCTGCTCTCTCGAACTAGATCTTGATCTCGATATCCACACCCGCCGGCAGGTTCAGACGCATCAACATGTCGATGGTCTTGGAATCGGGGTCCAGGACATCGATCAGGCGATTGTGCGTGCGGATTTCAAAGTGCTCGTGCGAGTCCTTGTCGATGAATGCAGAACGACGTATTGTAAAGCGTTCTATCTTGGTTGGCAAGGGTACGGGGCCGACCACTTGAGCGCCGGACCGCTCGGCGGTCTCCACGATGCGTTTGGCAGATTGGTCCAGGACACGATGATCGTAGGCCTTAAGCCGGATGCGGATTTTTTGCTTCGCCATGCCTCACCTACTCGATGATCTTGGTCACGACCCCGCGCCGACGGTCAGACCGCCTTCGCGGATCGCGAACTTCGAACCCTGCTCCAGCGCCACCGGCACGATCAACTGCACCGTCAGGTTCACGTCGTCCCCCGGCATCACCATCTCCACCCCCTCCGGCAGCGTGATGTCCCCCGTCACATCCATCGTCCGGATGTAGAACTGCGGCCGATACCCCCTGAAGAACGCCTTGTGCCGTCCCCCCTCCTCCTTCTTCAACACGTACACTTGCGCCAGAAACTTCTTGTGCGGCGTGATCGACCCCGGCTTCGCGATCACCTGCCCACGCTCCACGTCCGTCCGCTCGATGCCGCGCAGCAGCAACCCCACGTTGTCCCCCGCCATCCCCTCGTCCAGCGACTTGTGGAACATCTCCACACCCGTCACCACCGAGCTCGTGCTCTTCTCATGCAGCCCGATGATCTCCACCGGATCCCCCACCTTGATCCGACCCCGGTCCACCCGTCCCGTCACCACCGTCCCGCGTCCCTTGATCGAGAACACGTCCTCCACCGACATCATGAACGGCTTGTCCACTTCCCGCTTCGGCTCCGGTATGTACTCATCCATCACCCGCAGCAACTCCCGAATCGACGCATACTCCGGCGCATTCGGGTCCGTCGACGTGCTGTCCAACGCCTGCTTCGCACTCCCCCGCACGATCGGCGTCGTCTCCCCCGGGAAGCCCTGCTTCGTCAGCAGTTCCCGCAGCTCCAGCTCCACCAGCTCCAACAGCTCCGGATCGTCCATCATGTCCGATCTTGTTCAGGAACACCACGATCGACGGCACTTCCACCTGCCGCGCCAGCAGCACGTGCTCGTGCGTCTGCGGCATCGGCCCGTCCGGCGCCGCCACCACCAGGATCGCCCCGTCCACCTGCGCCGCTCCCGTGATCATGTTCTTGATGTAGTCCCGGTGCCCGGGCATGTCCACGTGCGCATAGTGCCGCTTGTCCGTCTCGTACTCCACGTGCGCGATGTTGATCGTGATCCCGCGCGCTTTTTCCTCCGGCGCATTGTCAATGCTGTCGTACGGCCGATACTCCGCCTTCCCCAGCATCTGACTCACTTTCGTGATCGCCGCCGTCAGCGTCGTCTTCCCATGATCAATATGCCCCATCGTCCCCACGTTCAGATGCGGCTTCTTCCTCTCATACTTCTGCTTCGCCATAATGAACTCCTTATGAACACGAAACAAGAACTGTCAGGCTTTGACGATTTCTTCGGCCACCGACTGCGGGATGGGCGCATAGTGGTCGAATTCCATGCTGAAGACGCCCCGGCCCTGCGTGACCGACCGCAGCTGCGTGGCATAGCCGAACATCTCTGCCAGCGGGACGAGCGCGCGCACTGCCTGCGCATTGCCCGGCCTAACTTCCATCCCCTGGATGCTCCCGCGCCGGCTGTTGATCTGGGCCATCACATCACCCAGGAACTCCTCGGGCACGACGACCTCGACCTTCATCATAGGCTCCAGCAGGACGGGACCGCCCCTCTGGACGCCCTCCTTGAAGGCCATCGACGCCGCCATCTTGAAGGCCATTTCGTTCGAGTCCACCTCGTGGAACGAACCGTCGAAAAGCGTCACTTTCAGGTCGGTCACCGGATAGCCGGCCACGACGCCGCTCTCGGCGGCTTCCTTCACACCTTTTTCCACCGCGGGGATGTACTCGCGGGGAACGGATCCGCCCACGACCTCATTCTCGAACACCACGCCTGAACCGCGTGGGCCGGGCTCCAGCGACATCACCACGTGGCCATACATGCCGCGTCCGCCCGATTGCTTCACGTACTTGTGATTGACCTCGGGCACCGCACGCGTGATGGATTCACGATACGCAACGCGGGCGCGCCCACGTTGGCCTGGACCCGGAATTCCCGCAGCATGCGGTCGACCAGGATATCCAGGTGCAGCTCACCCATCCCAGAGATGATCGTCTGCCCGGTGTTCTCATCGGAGCGTACGCGGAAGGTCGGATCTTCCTCGGAAAGCTTACGCAGTGCCTCGCCCATCTTCTCCTGGTCAGCGTTGCTTTTGGGTTCGATCGCGATCGAAATGACCGGTTCAGGGAAGGCGATGTTCTCCAGCATGATGAGCTTGTTGTCGCACAGGGTATCGCCGGTGAAGGTCTCCTTGAAGCCCAGGGCCGCGCCGATATCGCCGGCGCGCACTTCCGTGATGTCCTCCCTGCGGTCGGCGTGCATCCGGATCAGGCGGCCGATGCGTTCGCGCTTGCCTTTGGTCGAGTTCATGACCATCTGGCCCTGCGTGATCACGCCCGAATAGGTACGGAAATATGCCAGGCGACCAACGTAAGGGTCGGTTACGATCTTGAAGACCAAGGCACTTAGGGGCGCATCATCCTGGGCATCCAGTTCGATCACCGTTTCCTCTTCGCCCGGCAGCGTGCCCTTCACTGAAGGGACGTCGGCCGGCGAAGGCAGATAGTCTATGACCGCGTCCAGCAGGACCTGCACGCCCTTGTTGCGCAGCGAGGATCCGCAGAACACCGGATAGGCTTGGTTGGCGAGCACGGCTTTGCGCAGCGCCGCCTTCAAGTCATCGACCGCGATCTCTGCGCCCTCGAGGTACTTGACCGTCAAATGATCGTCGAGCTCGGCGATCTTCTCGACCATCTGGTGCCGGGCATCCTTGGCCGCGGCAAGCTGATCGGTGGGAACCTGGATGACGCGTGGTTCCTTCCCCAGATCATCCTCCCAGATGACGCCCTTCATCGTGAGCAGGTCGATCGCGCCGCGGAAATTGGCTTCCGTGCCGATCGGCAATTGCATGGCGATCGGGTTCGCCCCCAGCCGGTCGATAATGGTCTGGATGGTGCGCTCGAAGGAGGCGCCCACCCGATCCATCTTGTTGACGAAGCAGATGCGCGGAACGCCGTAGCGGTCCGCCTGCCGCCAGACAGTCTCGCTCTGCGGCTCGACTCCCTGGACCGCATCGAAGATCACGACGCCGCCGTCAAGGACGCGCAGGGAGCGCTGGACCTCGGCCGTGAAATCGATATGACCGGGGGTGTCGATGACGTTGATCTGGTAGCCCTTCCACTCGGCGGAAATGGCCGCCGAAACGATCGTGATCCCCCGTTCTCGCTCCTGCGCCATCCAGTCCGTGACGGTTGTCCCGTCGTCGACGGAGCCGATCCGGTGCGTCTTCCCAGTATAGAACAAGATGCGCTCGGTGGTCGTCGTCTTCCCGGCGTCGATGTGGGCAATGATCCCGATATTGCGATACTTCTCAAGCGGAAAAGTGCGTGGCATTGGACCCTGATAAATCGCCGGTATTCGCGACTGGGCACCTAGATGCGGTAATGCGAGAAGGCCCGGTTAGCCTCCGCCATCTTGTGCGTCTCATCTCGCTTGCGGATCGCGGCTCCGGTCTCGTTGGAAGCATCGATCAACTCACCGGCAAGCTTGTCGGAAAATGATTTCCCGCCCCGGGCCTGCGCCGCCTCAAGGATCCAGCGTATGGCGAGGGTGGTGCGCCGGTCCGCGGCAACTTCCATCGGCACCTGGTACGTCGCTCCGCCAACGCGCCGGGGGCGCACTTCCATTGCCGGCCCAACATTCTTCAAGGCGGCCTCGAAGACCTCGACCGGACTCTTCTGGGAGCGCTCCTTGATCAGATCCATGGCCCCGTAGATCACACGCTGCGCGGTGCTCTTCTTGCCGCGCTTCATGATGTGCTGGACCATGGTCTGCAACTGAACGCTGTTGTAGCGCATGTCGGGCGGACTGGGCCGCCTTTCGGGACTTCCGCGTCTCATACTGTCTCTCCCTTACACTACTTTGGGCGCTTCGCGCCATATTTTGACCGGCCTTGCTTGCGGTTGGCGACGCCGGTCGTGTCCAGAGAGCCCCGCACGATGTGGTAGCGCACACCCGGCAGGTCCTTGACGCGTCCGCCGCGCACCAGCACGACGGAGTGCTCCTGCAGCTGATGCCCCTCGCCCGGGATGTAAGCCGTGATTTCCAAGCCGTTCGTCAGGCGGACGCGGGCGATCTTGCGCAGCGCCGAATTGGGCTTCTTGGGGGTCATCGTGCGCACAACGGTGCACACGCCGCGCTTCTGCGGCGCCCCGCCGCGCCTGGCGCACGCGGCGCTGCTTGTGGCTGTTCAATGTATATTGCAGGGCCGGGGCCTTGCTCTTGGCTCGCTTGTTCTTGCGGCCCCTTCGGACCATTTGATTGATTGTCGGCACCTTCGCCTCCGATTACGACTTTCGTTCAGATCACTCGCTGCAAGAAATGAGGCCATCAGGAACGATAATGATGGCCTCATATTCAGCTGCCTCTGGTTCAGCGCACCACCGCTGCCTACGGCCGGGCCAGAACTGCTACTACTCTCCTGCTCGGGCTCGATCTCAGCGACTTCTGCGGCAGGCGCTGCGGGCGGGTATGCTGCCGCCCGTTTCTGCGCAACGGCGCGTTATTCTAACATGCGAATATCAGCAAGTCAAGAATATTTGCGAGCTAATTGCGTCTGCCCTCGCCGCCCATGCCGAGCTCCATCAGACCGGTACCCAGCCGCGGCGGATGGGTCTTCTCCTCGTCCTTGCCAAAGCGGACAACATCCCCGCCCTCGTTAATCGCCTCCACGGCCAGACCGAGCGATTGGAGCTCCTTGACGAGGACTCGGAAGGATGCGGGAATGCTGGGCTCTTCGATTGGTTCTCCCTTGACGATGGCTTCATAGGTGTTGACCCGGCCCTGCACGTCGTCGGACTTCACCGTCAGCATTTCCTGCAGGGTATAGGCGGCACCGTACGCCTCCAGGGCCCAAACCTCCATCTCGCCGAAGCGCTGCCCACCGAACTGCGCCTTGCCCCCCAGCGGCTGCTGGGTAACCAGGCTGTATGGGCCGGTGGAACGCGCATGGACCTTGTCCTCGACCAGATGGTGGAGCTTGAGAATGGTCATCACGCCCACAGTGACCGGCTGGTCATACGGCTTGCCGGTCTTGCCGTCGCGCACCGTCTGCTTACCCAGGATCGGCAAGGGCAGCCCCTTGGACTTGGCCAGCTCCTGGGCCGCCTCGAAGACTTTGTCGTCGGCCAGTTTCGCGCCCTCACCCAGGTTTACCATCCAGAGGCGCAGACAAGCATCAATTGCAGCCTGGTCGCCTTCCGGCTTAAGCTGATCGTCTTCCTGGCCCATGCCGCCCAAGACAAGCTTCGGGTCGTAGCCGCGGTCCCGCAGCCACTCCTTGGCAGTGGAGTGTCTGGCGTAATCCACATCGTTCAGGCTGTAGACATCGTACTTTCGGTTGCCGAGCCAGGCTTCCAGATAGAGCCGGCGGACCTCATCGTCATCCTGGATCGACTCGGGCTCATATTCCTGACCCTTCATCCATTCCCAGGCAGACTGGGCTGCCTCCTTCCAGGCCTGATCCACTATCCAGGCCCGGGCAAGTTCAGCCTCGATCTGCTCCTCGCTGGCGCCATCGAACACCGGTGTCAAGGCTCGGAAGCCCAGGCGACGTGCGGCCCACCCCAGGTGGACCTCCAAAACCTGACCGATGTTCATACGACCAGGCACGCCCAGTGGATTCAGGATGATGTCGACCGGGGTTCCATCTTCGAGGAACGGCATGTCCTCGACAGGAACAACCTTCGAGACGACGCCCTTGTTGCCGTGACGGCCAGCCATCTTGTCACCAGCCGTGATCTTGCGCCGCTGAGCAACAGACACCCGGACCATCTTGTCGACGCCGGCCGACAGATCCGAGTTGTCTTCGCGAGTAAATACCTTCACGTCCACAACCTTGCCGCGTTCGCCATGCGGCATCCGCAGCGACGTGTCCTTCACGTCCCGGGATTTCTCACCGAAGATTGCGCGCAGCAGGCGTTCCTCAGGCGTGAGCTCCTTCTCGCCCTTCGGCGTGATCTTGCCGACCAGGATATCGTTCGGGCCGACTTCCGCACCGATACGAATGATGCCGCGTTCATCCAGGTCCTTGATGGCGTCCTCGCCGACGTTGGGAATGTCGCGGGTGATCTCTTCCGGTCCAAGCTTGGTATCCCGGGCCTCGACCTCATACTTCTCTATGTGCACCGACGTGAAGCGATCCTCCTGCACCAGGCGTTCGGACAGCAGGATCGCGTCTTCGAAGTTCCCACCCTCCCAGGAAAGGAAAGCTACGACCACGTTCTGGCCCAGCGCGAGCTGGCCGCTCTCCGTCGAGGAGGAATCGGCGATGATGTCCCCGCGTTTGACCACCTGCCCCTTCACCACCGAAGGACGCTGGTCGATGCAGGTCGATTGATTAGATCGTTGATACTTACGCAGGATGTAAGGATGAAGACCGCCCTTCTTTTCCTTAAGGACGATCTTGCTCCCGGTGACCGATACAACTTCACCGTTGTCTTCTGCCAGAACCACCTGCCCTGAATCCAAAGCGGCGGCGCGCTCCATCCCAGTCGCGACGAGGGGGATCTCAGGCCGAACGAGCGGCACAGCCTGTGCCTGCATGTTCGATCCCATGAGGGCCCGGTTGGCATCGTCATGTTCAAGGAATGGGATGAGAGCCGCACTGATGCCGACCACCTGGTGCGGGGCTACATCCATATAGTCGATGGACTCGGGCGTCGAGAACAGAAATCCCGAATGATACCGGCAGGAGGTCCGCTCCCGAACGTACTCGTTGACTTCGGTGAGGGGTGCGTTGGCCTGGGCGATCACATACTTGTCCTCCGCGTCGGCCGACAGATAGTCGATCTGATCGGAGACAAACGGAATGATCGCCACCTCGGTGCCGAACCTCGCCAGGCGCTTTGCCAGGCGGGCGTCGATCGGATCGCCGGCTTTGGCGAGTTTCTCCTCCGTCTTGGGGTCAATGATCGCTTCGCGCAGGGTGCGACCGATCAAAGCCTCGCTGTCCGCTGGCAGGAATTTGAATACGCGGCGGTAGGGCGTCTCGATGAAACCGTATTCGTTCACCCTCGCGAACGAGGCCAACCGGCCGATGAGGCCGATGTTCGGTCCCTCGGGCGTCTCGATCGGGCAAATGCGACCGTAGTGGGAGTGGTGCACGTCTCGCACATCGAAGCCGGCCCGCTCACGGCGCAGACCGCCGGGACCGAGCGCGGAAAGCGTCCGCTTGTGACGCAGTTCCGCCAGCGGATTTGTCTGGTCCATGAACTGGCTCAGCTGGCTCGACCCGAAGAACTCGCGAAGCGCGGCGACCACCGGCCGGATATTGACCAGGGTGACAGGTGAAAGCTGTTCCTGGTCACGGATCGACATTCTCTCCTTGATCACCCGTTCCATGCGCCGGAGGCCGATGCGAAGCTTGTTTTGGATCAGCTCACCCACGGTCTTGACGCGGCGGTTACCCAGGTGATCGATATCGTCCGGCGGCTCCACCCCGTTATTGATCTGGATCATCCGACGCAAGAGCCGGATGACATCATTCTTAGTGACGGTGCGATGCGGGATGGGGATGTTCAGGTCCAGCTTCTGATTAAGCTTGTAGCGGCCCACCCGCTCGAGATCGTAGTGACGCTGATCGAACAGCTGCTCTTCGAGGAACTGCTTGGCGTTTTCGAGCGTGGCCGGATCGCCCGGGCGCATCTTTCGGAAGAACTCGATCAGGGCGGCCTCGGCAATGGTCACGCCGCTGGACACGTCCCATTCCGGCTCCTGCCGGAGGGTCGAAGCGATGAATAATCGCTCCGGATTGTTGTCTACGTCCTGAAAGATCGAAAGCAATTCATCATCCGTGCCGGTCTTGAGGGGCGAATCCTTTGTGCCGTCGCTGACAGCCGCCAGCGCGCGCAGGAACACTGTGATCGGGACCGTGCGTTTGCGGTTGAACTTCAGGATGATGTAGTCGCTCTTCCGGGTTTCGAACTCCATCCAGGCGCCGCGGTCGGGAATGAGTTTCGCCATGGCCAGCGGTCTGCCGGTCGCCCGGTCAGACGGCGCCTCAAAGTAAACGCCCGGCGAGCGGATCAGCTGCGAGACCACCACGCGCTCCGTGCCGTTGATAATGAAGGTGCCCTTGTCGGTCATCTCCGGGAAGTCACCCAGGAAGATGTCCTGCTTGATGGGTTCGGGGACATCCGTACCCGCCAGCAGGACGGAAACGTATAGGGGATTGGCATACGTCAGATCGCGCTCAACGCACTCCTCGATGGAGTGCTTGGGGTCACCGAACCAATACTTCAGGCCCCATTGCTTTGCCTCAGGGCTGCGGCTTGGAAAGAAGAGTTTCATACCCTTGTTGTACGATTCGATGGGCGACACCTCATGAAAGAGGTCACCGAGACCCTCCTTCTTGAGTCGTACAAAAGAGTCCAGTTGTATTTCGATGAGATTGGGAAGATCAAGCTTGACGGGGATGCGAGCGTAACTCTTGCGGGGCAAAGCGGCCATTTGCCTCTCTCCTGTCCTGCAGACGGTCGGGCGTACTGATTAGGGCGCTATACTGAATCTGGATCGGTTTCCAGCCCCGTGTCTCGGGCCTCCAGCGAGGGTTCCGTGTGGAACGCCTGCCGGTAAATGTATACGCCTGTAAAACGAATTTGCCTGCCCCACCCTGGCAGGATTTGCAACCCTTCATTATATTGACTTGGCCATCCAGAGTCAAGGGGCAATCAGGGCAGATTTCGCACGCGGGTGCCTGGGAAAACCCAGCGCCTCCCGGCCAGCGTGCGGCGTGCTCCGCACAGCCCCGGAACTTGGCCAGTGGATGCGGGTTCTGAGCTGTAGACAATTCGTCGGGAGACTTCAAATTGGCCGAATCCACGCCCCAAACCAACAACAAACGAGAAATCTTTGGCTGGGCCATGTACGACTGGGCCAATTCGGCCTTCAGCACCACGGTCGGCACCGTGTTCCTCGGTCCCTACCTGGCGTCCCTGGCGGCCGACGCGGCAAAAACCTACCCAGACGGTCTGGCTCGGATCGGGTCGCTTCCGATCGCGCCGGACTCGTTCTTCCCGTATTGTGTCTCGATTTCCGTTGTGCTCCAGGTCCTCTTCCTCCCCATCCTGGGAGCGATCGCCGACTATTCGCACATGCGCAAGCGCATGCTCGCAGATGTTCGCGACCATCGGCGCCTTGATGACAATCCTGTTGTTTGTGGTTTCCGGCTCGCTGTGGTGGCTCGGCGGTGTGCTATTCATTTTGGCCAACCTTGCCTTTGGGGCCTCCATCGTCTTCTACAACTCGTACCTGCCGGATATCGCCAGCAGCGATCAGCGCGATCGTGTTTCGTCGTTCGGCTGGGCGATGGGCTATCTCGGTGACGGCCTGCTGCTCGCGCTCAACCTGGCGTTCTACACATTCCACCAGCAGCTTGGCGTGCCCACCGCCACTCGCCATTCGGATCAACCTGGCCTCCGCAGGTGTGTGGTGGTTGGGCTTTTCCTTCATCACGTGGGCGAGGCTTCGACCGCGGCACGCGCGCCGTCCCCTGCCGTCGGGCGACACGTACACCAGCATCGGGTTCAAGCAGCTCGCCGGCACGATCCGCGAACTGCGCCAGTTCCCCGAGACCCTGAAGTTCCTGGGCGCCTACTTCTTGTACAACGATGGCATCCAGACGGTCATCGCGGTCTCGTCCACGTTCGCGGCTGCGCCCCTGCTCCGCGGTGGCCTTGAGATGGATCTCAGCACGCTGACCATCGTCATTCTGATCATTCAGTTCACGGCCTTTTTCGGGGCGTTGTTCTGGGGCCGGCTGGCCGGCTGGTTGGGCGCGAAACGATCGATCATCATCAGCCTGGTCATCTGGTCCGGTGTCGTGATCTACGCCTATTTCGGATTGAAGGGCAGCGCACGCGTGCTCGAGTTCGCGCTGCTGGGTGTCGTGATCGCCCTGGTGCTGGGCGGATCCCAGGCAATCAGCCGCAGTCTATTTGCGCAGATGATCCCCCATGGGCGCGAGGCCGAGTTCTATTCATTCTACGAGGTGAGCGACCGGGGCACGTCGTGGATCGGGCCCCTTCTCTTCGGCCTCGTCAACCAGATATTCGGCAGCCTGCGCCCGGCAATCCTCTCACTCATCTTCTTCTTCCTTGTTGGATTGGCTGCGCTGCCGTTGTCAATGAGCAGAAGGCCATGCGGGATGCAAAAGCACATGCACCCGCTCAGCCGGAGTAGAGCAGGCAAGCTCGTTTGCGTGCGCCAAATCGGCGGCCTCGTGGGGCGCTGATTGCGTTCCGGTTCGTTGGAGACTGCTCGTTAGTTGGGATGGAACAGATACCCGCCCAGCAAATCGTCGCCAGTGTTGGCACGGATCAACGCTGAGGCGGTCGCTGGAAGGGTGGAAACGTCCGGGTAGATCAAGTAACGGGGATACCAGACTGGCCCAAACTTGGCCTTGTAGGCATGCAAACCCTTGAAGTTGTACACCTGGACGACGTGCTGATAGACGAACCTCAGCGCCTTCTCGACGGCGGGATCGCCCGGCTTCTCGCCGATCCCTGACAAGGCGCTCAGTCCGAAGCTGAACCGCTCGTAACCCTCTTCCTGTGCCCAACACAGGAGGGATGCGAAGATGAAATCCATCTGACCTTTCTCGGCGCTCTTGCGCTGGCGCATGAGGTCGACAGCCACCTCCTTGTTCGGACCCTCCATCAGAATATTCGCAAAGGCCTCGATCTCGCCCTGCGCATTCCTGACGACCACGACGGGACAGCGATTGAGGTAGTCCTCGTCGAACCAGCCGACCGAGAATTTCATCTCAGCCGTGCTTCGTTCGGACAGCCAATCGTCGCTAACTTCACTCAGTTGATAAATGAGCGTCGACGGATGAGGCGGCCTCAGGACAGCGGCTGAATACCCAAGACGGCGCATCTTATTGACCGAGGTGCGAATGTTCTTCCTCTCGCCGCCCTCGAGTGAGAATCCGGCCAGATCGACAATGGCTTCCTGACCAATACGGATGGCCCGTAAACCGAGCCGCTGGAAAAGATCCAAATTCTCGGCATCAACCTGGTAGAAGACCGGAAACCAATCATTCAGCGAACAAAACCACTTGAAGCCCGAGACCGTTGCCTCGGCGTCGCATGGCGGTCCAATCGGGTCGCCCAGTGCCAGGGCAGCGCGCCCCTTCACAACATAGGCCACATACGAGCCGCCCGGACTGAAGAAGAACGTCTTGTCGTCGAGAAGGGTCAGGGGAGCAAGACTGGTACGCGCGTGCTTGGCGGCGATCTCCCGGGCACGGAGGCGATCGGCCTCCGAGGCCTTGTGTCGAGCCAGGACCGGTCGAATAAGCAGCAGCAAGGCATAGGCAGTAGTGGTCATAGCGACGACGTAGATCGAATCGGCGAAGTATCGTCCGAAGCCGGTCACGGGTTGCAGGCCCGGATCATAGTATTGGGTAAACATAACGACAGTCTGACGGATTGCGGGCCAGAATCCAAAGTGCGCCCTGAAATGCCGGTCTAGCAGGAAGAAACCGAGGGCTCCGTAGGCGAGCGTGAATGCCAGGGCCGCCAGCATTGTGACGAAAGCCTGACGGATTGAGGGTGGATCCGATCGGGCATGGAACCAGGACCGCCAAATCAGGAGCAAAAGGATCAGACCGGCTGCCATACCAGCTTCCTCGTAGTCCAGACCCTTGAGCAGGTGGACAACCATCGAAATGACGAGGACGACCAGCGTGAGCAGCCAGGCGACCCGCTTTCGCCGCCACAGGGCAGACGCGAGCAGGAGAAGTGCAAAACCCGCGAGCGCCGAAGCGAGGTGACCTTCCCGGGACACCTGCAAGGGCGAAAACGACTCGAGCAGACGAAGCCGGCCGGATTGGGCCGGCGTGACAGCAGCGAACAGGTTAACCAAGCCCATGCCGGCCGTCAGCAAAGCGGCGACCTTGACACCCAGACTTCCAGTAAGGA
The DNA here is from genome assembly GCA_963739265.1 of uncultured Chloroflexia bacterium. Lineage (GTDB taxonomy): Bacteria > Chloroflexota > Anaerolineae > Anaerolineales > Villigracilaceae > Fen-1038. Next base: position 693,151 of record CAVTZR010000002.1, on the reverse strand, counting down.
AACGCGAGAAGCGGGGCCGTCTATCCGGCTCCGCCAGCTGCTCCATCACCCTCTCCCCGGGATCAGAGCTTAGGTAGGACGATGGATTGTTGTCCTTGGTATTTTCCTTTCTTATCCGCATAGGAGACCTGACACTCCTCGTCGGCCTCGAAGAAAAGGACTTGGGCGATTCCTTCATTGGCGTAGATCTTAGCAGGCAGCGGGGTCGTATTGGAGATCTCGAGCGTCACAAACCCTTCCCACTCGGGCTCGAACGGCGTCACGTTCACGATGATGCCGCACCGGGCGTACGTCGACTTCCCGAGGCAGACCGTCAATACCTTGCGTGGAATGCGGAAGTACTCGACCGTGCGGGCGAGGGCGAATGAGTTCGGCGGGATCACGCACACCTCGCCAACGTAATCCACCATGACTCTTCGGATCGAATTGTTTGGGATCAACGGTCGCGCCGAACACGTTGGTGAAGATCTTGAATTCCTCGCGCGACGCGGATGTCATAGCCGTAGGAAGAAACGCCGTACGAGATGACGCCGTTCCGCACCTGCCCCTCGCTGAACGGCTCGATCATGTGGTGCTCCGTGCGCCATCTTGCGGATCCAATGATCAGGCTTGAGTCCCATGCAATGCTCCAGACCGATTTTTTAGCTGGCACGAAGGCCAGGTCGAGAAAAGCCGGCTAGGAAAGCCCGCCCCGTTCCCGCATGACTTCGCGAATCTCGCTTCCGCCCGTCAGCTGTTTGCTCCAGGTCGGCCAGCTCCTGCAGCATCTTTTTGGAGGCAGCCTCTTCTTCCAACGAGTTCAGATTGATGCGGACATTGTAGCCGGCCGAGGTGACCGCCGCGTGGGCCAACTGCGAGGCCGTCATTGCGTCACTGATCGCATTCACATTGCCATCCCGGGCGCATTTTTCAGCGAGCTCCATCACCCTAACCGCATTGGCAGCTGCATGCAACGGAACATACGCCGCGTTCGAGTGTCGCTACCTGGATGGCGGCCTGCCTGGCCTGCTGCTCCGCTTCATTGCTCTTCGGAATCTTCATCGCGCCTAGCACCGCCTCGAAAGCGGCCGCATCGTCGTCGACCCCATGGCTCAGCTCTGCCCGCAGCCTTCCGGCCTGAATGCGGATCGCCTGCATCTCCGCTTCCACCGCGCGTACTTCTTCTTGCCAAGGGTGAGCCCGGCAACCATCTCCGCCAGGGCCGCGCCGAGCGCGCCGGCGTACGCGGCTGCCGATCCGCCACCGGGGGCCGCGGTGGCCGCGGCGACCTGATCAATGAAGGACAGCGACGCTTCCCCGGCTGCAGCCTCGGGTGCGGCGGAGGCGCCCGCCTCGTAAAGCCTGGTTTCCAGCATCTGATCGGGACGGAATTTATCCAATTGCGTATACCAGACGGCCGCGTCGACGAGGGCCTCCTGGGGCATCAAGCCGACGATCTCGCGAGTGGTGAATGCCGACACCGTAGCGCTGCCGCCTCGCGGCGGATCATTTCGACCACCCGCCCAATCGGGAGACTCACGAAAGTTGGTCAGGTTGATGGAGACCTGGGCCCGGCCCTCGACCAACAATCCCAGTGCCTTCACAAATCGCATGCCGCCTGAGGACTGGCGGATTGCGCTGCGCGATCTTCTTGGCGATCTCGACTTCGGGCGTGGTCAGGCACACATTGAATGCGATCAACGGGTTGCGAGCACCGATGACGGTCGCGCCCGCCGGGCCGAGTTTCACCGGTCCAAAGTCCGGCCTGCGGTCAGGATCGGTCTCGATCTCGGACTTCAGGCCCTCATATTGCCCCCGACGCAGGTTCTCGAGATTCGTTCGGTCCGGTCGAGTGGCCGCCGCTTCATACAGATAGACGGGAATCTGTAGTTCACTGCCGACCCGCGCACCCAACTTTTTCGCCAGGGCCACGCACTCTTCCATCGTGGTTCCCGCCAGCGGCACAAACGGGACCACATCGGACGCCCCGATACGGGGATGCTCGCCCATGTGCTTGTTCAGATCAATCAGTGTCGCGGCCGTCTTGATGGCACGAAAGGCGGCTTCCTCCGCAGCTTCGGGCGGACCGACGAACGTCAAGACTGTCCGGTTGTGATCGAGGTCAGATGAACGATCCAGAAGCCGGACTCCCTCGACGCCCGAGATGGCGGCAGCGATCTCGTCGATCACCTCCGGGCGGCGCGCTTCTGAAAAGTTGGGGATGCACTCAACAAGTCTCATCGGCATGGTTTGGCAGACCCCGGTTGCAGATATTGGTCTGCCACCATTATAAATGGCGAAGTCCGGAAGGCATAGGCACGAAGGCAGCGGCCTGCCTCGGGCCACATCCGACGGCTTCCCCCCGAGTACAATAAGCCAATGTCCGAACGGGCTCTTCAGGATCGCCCCCACCCCCTAAAGTTCGTCACGCTCTGCGGCCGGACGTTTCATAACACCGATCCCCAATACTTTCCTCGTGCTGAGTATCGCGGGCGCATCCTCTATTTCTGCACAGAGTCCTGTCTGGGCGCCTTCAACGCGGAGCCGGCGAGATTCTATGTAGCTCATCGCCGGTCAGCGCACAAGACGGGTCCGCGCTTTAGCTAGGGTTTACTGGCAGGTGTTCCAATGTTGGCTCCCCAAAAACCGATCCACTACGATCAGTACCAATTCAGCAAATGGGAAGCCGTTGACTCCGAGACCATCGTCGAGACGCCGGTGTCGCTCACGATCAACGGTGAACCCTGGATCACCTTCATGTGCACGCCCATCGAGCTAGAGGCAATGGCTGTGGGCTTCCTTTACAATGAAGGTGTGATCGACAGCGCCGACGACGTGGCCGACGTACGGGTATGCGAACACGGCGACAATGTTGATGTCTGGCTTAATCGGCCGGCTTCACAACCCAAATCCTGGCGGCGTACCTCCGGCTGCACGGGAGGCGTCACGGCCGTGGACCTTCTGGCCAAGCCCGAAATACAGTTCGATCCGGCCAAGCCGACGTTCCGGCCCGAGGCAATCGGTCCCCTCGTCGACCAGCTTTTCGAATCCCAATCCTTGTATCGTGAGACCGGGGGCGTCCATACCTCGGCCTTGAGCGACGGGGAGAAGATCCTGCTCTCGGCGGAGGACATCGGCCGGCACAACACCCTCGACAAGATCTCGGGCCTCTGCGTGCTGCGAGGCGTCTGGCCGCAGACCCGAATCCTGATCACGACCGGGCGAATCAGCTCTGAGATGCTTCAGAAGGCCGCCCGCCTGCAGGCGCCGATCCTCATTTCAAGGACGTCTCCGAGTTCGCTCTCTATCGAGATGGCAGAACGGTATGGCATTACGCTCATAGGCTATGCCCGTCGCCAACGGTTCAATGTCTACTCCAGTGCGCAGCGAGTTGGGCCTCTAGATAGGATTGAACGGAAATGCGGTTACGAAGGCACTACTGTTTCATTTTCCTGACCTGCCTCACTGCCGCGTGCGCCTCGAAGACGGCCAGCTCTCCAAGCGGCCATCCAACCTACGACCCCTTCGTGCCACTACAGGGATCAGCTCTCCCATCGGATGGCACCGCGCTGCCCATCCCTACACGGACTGCTGGTCCCACGCCGACGCTGGCGCCTCTCTCGGTCATCGTGCCGACCCGCAATCCTCAGAGTCCGCTCGCAACACCAACGCCGGACCGGATTCATTCACTGCCCACACCCCGGCAAGGAAGCAAGCAGTACACGGTGCAACCGGGCGACACATTGGGCTCGATCGCAGAGTCCTTTGGCGTCAGCGCGGCGGCCCTGCAGCAGGCCAATGGCATCAGCGATGCCAATCTGCTTTCCGTTGGCCAGACCCTGGAAGTCCCAGCGCCGCAGCCTGGGGCAGCTGGCCCTTCTTTCAAGGTCATCCCCAACTCAGAGCTGGTCTTCGGGCCGGCCGCGGCACAGTTCGATGTCTCCGCCTACATTCAGCGTGAAGGCGGATACCTGGCAAGCTACACGGAGGAGATCAACGGGGACACGCTCGACGCGGCCCAAGTCATCGCGCTCGTCGCGCAGAACTACTCGGTGAATCCGCGCCTGCTCCTGGCCCTGCTCGAATACCGCAGTCGCTGGGTGACCGACTCCGCGCCCAATTCGAGCACCCTTGATTATCCGCTCGGTTTCGTCGAACCCAATCACGTCGGACTGTACCGACAATTGACGTGGGCGGCCAATGAATTCAATCGAGGCTTCTACTTGTGGCGGGCCGGCGCGGTCGGCCACTGGGTGCTGCATGACAACAGCATTGTCCCCATCGACTCCACCATCAACGCTGGCACTGCGGGCGTTCAGAATTTCTTTTCGGTCCTGGACGATCGGGCGACGTGGAACACTGACATCACCGCCTTCGGCCTTTTCCAAACCTATTTCCTTATGTTCGGGAACCCGTTCGACCTGGCAATCGAACCGCTCGTGCCTCCAAGCCTATCCCAGCCGCATCTGATCTTGCCCTTCGAAACAGGCGCCGCCTGGGCGTTCACCGGGGGTCCGCACGCGGCGTGGGAACTCGGGCTCCGCCTGGGGCGCACTGGACTTTGCTCCCTCGGATGTCATGGGATGCGCCGTCAGCCAGCAATGGGTCACCGCGATGGCGGACGGCTATATTGTCAGGGCATCCAATGGTTCGGTCATCGAAGACCTGGACGGCGACGGCTACGAGCAGACAGGCTGGGACATTCTATATTTGCACATGGCTGACCAGGACCGAGTCCAGCCTGCAACCTACGTCTACGCCGGCGATCGGATCGGACATCCCTCCTGCGAAGGCGGCATCGCGAACGCGGCCCACCTTCACCTCGCCCGGAAATACAACGGCGAGTGGATCTCCGCGGACGGGACGCTGCCGTTCATCATGGACGGTTGGATCTCTTCAGGGACCGGCACCGAGTACGATGGATTACTAACGCACGGTTCGATAACCCTTGAGGCCTTCGAAGGCATCAACGCCTCGAACCAGCTCACGCGGTAAAAGCCCCCACTAAATGACCAGTTGGGCGCGATTACTTCATAAAATCCCCACAGGTATAATTCTGCTGGCGGATGTCTTGTGAGACGCATTCTCGCACCGGTCTTCATTATCTCATTCCTGCTCAACGGCTGCGGTTCCACGCCGTCATTGTGGGGACAGTACGCCACGCCGACCTCTGAGGTCGTCGCACCCACCTCCTTCAATCCGGCACTCCAATCGGGTCTCCTCAGCGCTACGCCGCCTCCGCCGCCCCCACCCACCTTTACTGCCACCCCCACCCTCATACCTTTGCGGTCCCCGACACCCCTCAGGCCGGACGGCGCCACACCTGGGATTCCCCCGATCGAATCGAGCCTTACACCCACCTTCGACGTCCCCGCGACGATCTACTACGCTCAAAGCGGCGACACGCTGCCGTCGCTGGCGGCCCGTTTCGGTGTCGACATGGCGGAGATCCGATCCAACTCAGCGCTCCCGAATCCGGGGCTTGTGCCGCCGGGGACGCTGCTGGTGATCCCCGATCGCATATCCGAGACCATGACCCCCGACATTCAGATCATTCCGGACAGCGAAGTGGTGTTTTCCGCCACCGCCGCTGATTTCAACATTGCGTCCTACATAGAGGCTACCAACGGCAAGCTCAACAACTATAGCGAGTATTTGGGTTCAACCGGATGGACCAGCGGCACCGACGAAATCATACGGCTGGCGTACGAGAATTCGATCAATCCGCGCCTGCTGCTCGCCCTTCTCGACTACGAGGGCCGCTGGGTCCACGGACAGCCTGTGGATTCCTTCCACAGCGACTACCCCATGGGCTACTACAACGTTTTCTACAAGGGCATGTTCAGCCAGATGGTCTGGGCGGTCAATCAGCTGTCGATCGCCTATTACGGTTGGCGGACTGGTACCTTGACCGAACTGGATTTCCCCGACGGCACGCACCTTAGGCTCGATCCCCGACTCAACGCAGGAACAGTCGCCATTCAATATCTGTTCTCCAAAGTGCACAGTCAGTCACAGTGGGCCCAGATGATCGATCCGAAGTCGGGCTTCCCGGCCATGTATACCCAGATGTTTGGAGATCCGTGGGCCCGGGCCGACACGGTGGAACCGCTGTTTCCAGCCGGACTCGTTCAGCCGAGTCTGTCCCTGCCGTTCCAACCCAAAACCGAGTGGAGCCTCACCGGAGGGCCGCATGGCGCCTGGGAGCACGAAGGCTCGCTGGCAGCCGTGGACTTTGCGCCCTCGACGGACCACGGGGGTTGTGATGCGACACCTACCTGGGTCACGGCGGCGGCACCGGGCCTCATCGTGCGCTCGGAGCGCGGGGTCGTGGTCGAGGACCTGGATGGAGACGGCTACGAGCAGACCGGCTGGGATCTGGTGTACCTCCATATCGCCAGCGACGGCCGTATCCCCGTGGGAACCTACGTGCAGAGGAACGATCGGATCGGGCACGCCTCGTGCGAAGGCGGAGTAGCCACCGGCACACACTTGCACTTCGTTCGGAAATACAACGGCGAGTGGGTCGCCGCGGACGGCCCGCTGCCTATGATGCTCGACGGCTGGACGGTTCACCAGGGATCTGTACCTTACGAAGGGACATTGACCCGGGACAACAGCGTGATCGTTGCTGATCCAGTGGGGCAACTTAAGTCGGTTATCATTCGCTCGACGAATGATCCGTAGAATACCCTTTGAGCTCGTGACCGCATGCGGAATCCTGCTGTCAGCGTGCGGTTCTGTTCCAAGTGCAGGCGGCTTTTCCGGCTTCCAACCCCCCCAGGTTGCGACAGCTACGCTCGGTGCAGATGGGACCCCCGCGCCGACTCATATTCCCTATCGTCCAAACTACACGCCCGGGCAGCTCGTCGACTACACGGCGCAGCCGGGCGATACCATCCCGGCCCTGGCCGCCCATTTCAATACGACCGTGGCCGAGATCATGACAGCCAATCCGATCGTACCGGCCAGTGCCACCACGATGCCGCCGGGCTTGCCCATGAAGATTCCGATCTACTACCGATCTCTCTGGGGAAACCCCTTCCACATGCTGCCGGACTCGGCGTTCGTGAATGGCCCACCCCAGACGGGGTTCAACACCTCCGCCTTTGTGGCTTCGCACCCAGGTTGGTGGAAGAACTATCGCGCCTATGCAGGATCTGAAGATCGCACGGGGGCGGAGATCGTCGACTACGTAGCGCTGAGCTACAGTGTAAGTCCGCGGCTTTTGCTCGCACTCCTCGAATATAAGGCAGGCGCCCTCTCCAATCCGGAGCCCCCCGACAAGAAATACATCCTGGATCAGCCGCAACCGCTGTATGCCAATGCCTCCAATCTGGACTACCTGCAATTGGTTTCTGCGGCCAACACACTGAACAACGGTTACTACGGTTGGCGAACGGGGAAACTCACAGAATTCTACGAGCCGGACGGAACCATCATCCGGCCCGATCCCTGGCAGGATGCCGCAACCGTCGCACTGCAGTACCTCTTCTCGCGGACAACTTCCGGCCCGGAATTTGACGCGGCCATCGGATCAGACGGTTTCATCAAGACTTACGAGACACTCTTTGGGGATCCGCTTGCCCAGGATACGCCGCTCATGCCCGGCAGCCTCGAGCAGCCTCCGTTGCTGCTGCCCTTTACCCCACGCCAGGTGTGGACCTTCACTGGTGGGCCACACACCGGCTGGGGACTGGGTGACCCCCTGGCCGCGATCGATTTCGCCCCACCGTGCGACCACCCGGGCTGCGCATCCCTCAGCCCGCAGTCCTACGTGGTTGCGTTGGCAGATGGCCTCGTCGTGCGGTCCGGAGTCGATGGCGTGGCGCTCGATCTTGATGGTGATGGCAATGAGAGAACAGGCTGGGTAATCTATTACCTCCACCTAGCGGCGGGGACGCGGGCCGCGGTTGGTCAGGAACTGCATGCGGGCGATCCGATCGGATATCCATCCAGCGAGGGTGGCGAGGCCACTGGAACTCATATCCACATTACCCGGAAATACAATGGCGAGTGGATACCGGCCGATGGTCCTCTCGGCTTCAATCTCGACGGTTGGATCGTGCATGACGGCAGCGCCGCCTTACCTGGGCACAATGTCCCGCAACGGCATCACGGTGACCGCGTGCGCCTGTTCCGATCTTTACAGCGAAATACAGGTGCTGCCGTAGCCTCAAGGCTGCGCGAATCGAGCCGACGTCTTACTCGGCCTTGTACGTCCCGTGCTTGACCAGGCGCGGATTGCCCTTCTCGTCCCCCTCAAAGATCGAGTAATGGAGCTGAATCGGAAACGCCTTGCTCAGCATGGCGTGGACCGGACAATACTGTTTCACCGAGAACTCGATCGCCCGGCAGACTGAGGCCTCGTCGATGTCGTGCCCGGTCACCACGTATTCCAGCGCTGCCTGGGTAATTACCTTAGGATAGTCGCTTGAACGGTCCGCGTGAACCCGGACCTCGAAACTGACAACCTTTTTCTGCTTCTTGTTGAGAATCGAGATGACGTCCATGGCCGTGCACCCGGCCAGGGCGATGGTCGTCAACTCCACCGGTCCGGCGCCGGAATCGGGTCCCGACTTGCTGTCCAATTTGACCGCGTAGCCGCTGTCAGCCACGCCGACAAACCTTAGATCACGGTCCCAAGTAACTTTGGCATCCATCTTCTGCTACTCCCGAATGAGTGGGGTCACGTACTTTTCGAGATTTGCGGCACTGATCGCGCCAACCCACATCAGCCTCACTTGCCCTGCGCGGTCGATCACATAGGATGTAGGCAGGTTGCTCGTCTTGAAAACCTTGTCGGTTGCCTGATTGGTCGGATCAAGCCAAACCGGGAACGTTATGCCGTGGTCAGCGACAAACGACGTTACTTGGGGCTGCGGGTCGCCGTCCTCGATGCCGATAACAGTCAAGCCTGCGTCCCGGTGCTGCTTGTAGAAGTATTCCAGGTTGGGCATTTCGGCCTGGCAGGGAGGGCACCAAGTGGCCCAGAGGTTGACGAGGACGACGCCGCCGCGATACTTGGCAAGTGAACGCTCTTGCCCGCTCAGGTCGCGCAGTGTCAGTTCGGGGGCATCGAAGTGCACCGCGACCGGAATCGAGGAGAAGTCAGTCGCTCGGGTTGCGTCGGCCGCCTGAGAGTCGACCGCCAGAATCAGACGACAGTTCCCAGCAGAACCAGGCCGAGCCCGGCAGCCACCAAGCCATAGAACCCCGCCGGAATCCGTGTGCCCGCGCCGTCTGTCTTCTCACTCATCGAATGCCAACCATCCTGCCCGTTGATGTCGCTGAATAGATCAAGCCGCTAACGCAAAAGTATATCGCGGAGGTGGACCGCTCAGTCCAAACAGGGACGAAAGTCAGACCAATCGGGAAATTCATTACTATGAGGCGGTCCGTTGGGCGCGTTAGGATGGGACGTGAGCCGGCCAATCGTGTCTGACAATCCATTCATCAGTGGTCTTTCGGCGGAGGAATACGGCCTCCTTGCGCGCCTCTTCGAGCCCTTCGAGGCTCCCGCCCATACCGTAATTGTCAAGCAGGGCGAAGGGGCCGCCTTCTTGTATATCATCGAGTCAGGGAAAGTATCGGTATGCTACAAGCCATATGATGGGCCGATGATTACCCTGACTCACCTGCATGCGGGGGACATTTTCGGTTGGTCCGCCGTGGTCGGCCACGACATCTATACCTCCGATGTTGTCAGCACGACGCCGATAAGGGCGCTGCGCCTGCGCGGCAGAAACCTGAGACAACTCTGCAGTGATCAACCTGCAGTCGGCGGCCGGATCCTTGAAAAACTGGCCGCGGCCGTCTCTCCCCGCTGGGTGCATGCGAAGAAACAGATCCAGGTGCTTCTGCAGGCTAGTCTTCAAGCTCTCTGACACCTCGGCAGCCGCCTGCCACTACCGCCGAAACAATTCCCCAAGTTTGCGCAATCTGCTAGCGGCCTCGTTATTCAAGTCCTCGAGGCGTATCCGCCATTCCCAGTTGCCTTCCGGCCTGCCCGGGTAGTTCATCCGGGCTTCGGGACCCAGGTCAAGCACATCCTGCATGGGAGCGATCGCCAGGACCGCGACCGATGACCAGATGGCTCGAACCAGATCCCACGAGAACCTGCGCACATTCGAGTCAAGGTAGCCCCGGGCAAACTTGACCTCGTCCTTTGGCGCCGTATCGAACCAGCCGCGGGCCGTGTCGTTGTCATGCGTCCCGGTATAGGCAACACAATTCATTGGGTAGTTGTGCGGCAGGAACGGGTTGTTGGCCCCGGAGAACCCGAATTGAAGGATTTTCATCCCGGGCAAGTGGTACCGTTCACGCAGCGCGATCACGTCCGGAGTGATCACCCCAAGGTCCTCGGCAATCAGCGGCAGATCCGAGTTCGCGGCATCCGCCCCAGCCAGGCTTTGTGCGACCGTGTCAAAGAGGTCTGCGCCGGGGCCCTCAACCCAACGGCCGATCTCCACGGTGGGGTTTCCGGCAGGTATCTCCCAGTAGGCAGCGAAGCCGCGAAAATGATCAAGCCGCACGATATCGACGGCTTTCAGCGTCGCCAGCAGTCGCTCCAGCCACCACGCGTATCTGGTTTCGCGGTGACGATCCCAGGCATAGAGGGGATTACCCCAGAGTTGACCAGTCGGAGAAAAGTAATCAGGCGGCACGCCTCCCACGACAGTCGGCCGGCGTTCGGCGTCCAGCTGAAATAAATCCGGATGAGCCCAGACGTCGGCGCTGTCCTCCGCGGCATAGATGGGCATATCGCCGATAATGTGGATGCCTTGACGACGCGCGTGTTCGTGGAGAGCATTCCATTGACGAAAGAACAGCATTTGAATGAAGGCGTACTCAAGGATTGCCTCGCCCAGCGCTTGACGCGCCGTCTGCACTGCAGCGTCCTGGCGCTGCCTGATCGATGAGGGCCAGTTGACCCATGATCCGCCGCCGTGGAGCTCCTTCAAGGCCATGAAGAGGGAGTAGTCATCCAACCACCCAGCGTTCTCTGCTTGAAATACCGCGAATTCCTCCCGAAGGTTTCGCGGCTCGTTTTCTATGTAGTGCTGAAAGGAACGGTGGAGCAGCTCCATCTTGCGCCGAATGACACGGCCATAGTCCACCCTGACGTCTGAGGACTTCGCATCAAATTCGGCGCTGGCGTCGAGGAGATCCGATTCCGCAAGCAGGCGCTCCTCGACCAGAAGCTCGAGGTTGACGAGGTACGGGTTCCCCGCGAAAGCCGAAAAACACTGATAGGGCGAATTCCCGTAGCCGGTCGGCCCCAAGGGAAGCACCTGCCAAAGCCGGCAACCCGCGGAGGCCAACCAGTCCACAAATTCATGCGCATGCGTCCCCAAATCGCCGATTCCGAAGGGTCCCGGGAAACTCGTTGGGTGCAATAAGATTCCGCCCGAACGTGCCAGGTTCATGATATCGATTCCTTGGGGGAGGATCAATGCGGCGCCAGTTGAGCCAGCATCCGTTGATACAGTTTGAAGTAATGGAGGGCAGACAGCGCCCAGGAGAAATCCTGCGTCATGGCCGTTTGCTGCATCTGTTCCCACTGTGATCGATCCGGGAAGACTGCCAACGCCTTCCGGATGGCGGTCGCAAGTCGCGCCGCCGTGGGCTTGGGGATAATGAAGCCCGTCTCGTTGTCCAGCACCGTGTCCTTCAAGCCGCCGACCGCACTGACGATCGGAATGCACCCGTATCGCATGGCGATCATCTGCGAGAGGCCGCAGGGCTCGTAGCGCGAAGGCATGAGCAGGATGTCGGCTCCGGCATAGATTTGACGAGCGAGTCCGGCATCGTATTTGAGCTCAATCCGGACGCGGTCGGGAAACTCGGCCTGCAAGTGCTGCACCGACTTCTCGACCGTGGGATCGCCAGTGCCCAGGATCACGGCCTGCCATTTGACGGCCTGCAATCGGCGAAGTGCACGCGGGATCAGGTCTATGCCCTTCTGCGGATCCATGCGTGAGACTGCCGCCAGGATGGGCGCATTTGGCGCACTTGGCAATCCCAGTCGGACTTGCAGGGCGGATCGGTTGAGGGCCCGGCGTTCCAGCGTTGGGACTCCGAAGTTCGAAGCGATTGCGGGATCCAAGGCCGGGTTGTACGAGTTGTAGTCAATGCCGTTCAGGATCCCGTTGAGCGAATCTCTGCGGGCCCGCAGATAGTCCTCCAATCCACAGCCGTACTCGGGAGTCTGGATCTCGCGTGCGTAGCTGGGAGAGACCGCGACGATTGCATCGCACGCCCACAGCCCTAATGGCAGAGGTCGCGTATTCGCCCATTCGGGCAGGCCCGTTTGGACCGCCATGAGGCCGTAGGTCTTGAGCAGGTCGGCCACGTCCGGTCCCATGAAGGGGAGGTTGTGCACCGTCAAGATCGAGGTCACACCCGGAAGCTGACCCTCCCACCGCCTTAGCAGCAAAGCATAGCAGGCGAGTGCGCTGTGCCAGTCGTTCGCGTGAACAATGTTGGGGCGCCAATCCAGCTGGTGCGTCAGTTCAAGCGCCGCCAACGAGAAGAATGTGTATTTTTCAGCGTCGAGGGCGGGATCGGAGGAATAGACCGAGCCACTGGACGAGATCGGGTCGCCGTCAATGAAGTAAACAGGCAGCCCGTCAACGTTCGTGCTGAATACCTGGACCTGAATGGCGCTATCCCCGTAGGGAAGGGCGAACAACAAGAGGGCGCGCAAACCCCGGACGGCCGCCTTGAGCACTGGATGCATTGGAAGTACCAGGCGGACATCCAGGATGATACCGTTCGTAGACTCGGGCGACAGATTGCGAAGGTAGCGTGGAAGCGACCCCGCTACATCCCCCAGACCCCCGACTTTGATGAAGGGTTCCGCTTCCGCCGCGACGAAGAGTACATTGAGCGTCTCGGGCATCCGCCCAATTCTACAACTAAACGGACAGCCCTCTTCGCCAGCGCGGAGACGCGCTAGGCCGAATTACTGGGCTCAGATTGGGAGGGCGGAACACTTGGCGCTGGCTTCGGAACCACGCGTCGCTCTGGACCAGCGAGACTGGCGGCGACGCGATAGACGGTAAGAAAGAGGGTACTGGCGCCCATTGTCCAGTAGATGGCTTGCGCCCAAACCGTCGCATGATCCGTGCCCGCCCCGAGTTCATGGATCATGGCCACCGCAAAGTTGAAGAAGCTGGCAAAGTGAATAAAACGCCAGGTCTTGGGTCCGATGAGTTGTCTGACATAGAACGTGGCTGAGATGATCGCCCAGACATAGAAGCCGATCTGGCCTACTCCAACCCAAATTGGATGGTAGTTAATGCTTGCGAATGGGACGAGAATCTGGGCCAATTGATACTTGACGAAATGGTCGCCCAGTAGAATCAGGGCATGGAAGCCAGCAAAAACAAGGCCAAGGAGGCTGACGTACTCATGGATTGCGAAGGCTGCGGCAGATCCGGGCCATGACTTGGCCATCTTGTCCGTGATCAGCAGTCCAAGCATCATGGATGCCCAGAGCAAACCAAGCGCCACAAACGCAGAACCGCGGGATAGATACCAGTAAGCCTTGGGGTCCGTGCCCATCAGCGTCTTGGTCAAGGCCGGCGCCCAATCGGGCAATACGACCAGCGCGCCGAGCCCCCCAAGGCTGACTGCGAGCAGCAAGCTAAACAGCGATCCAATGCCAAGGGCTGATTGCGGCTCAGCCAGATTCGCCTGGGGTTCAGATGACATCGTTTTGCATCCTATGTGGGGCGCTCAAAGGTATTTCTCCAGGTTGCGACTATACAGCCGCTGTCCATTTTCCAAGATGAGGAGACCTGCCAAAGTTTCATCGCTATCGAGCCAGTCCAGCCCAGCGGTACTGCCCGAGATGAGTACGGCCTTGGCGAGCGCCTCCGCCTCGACTGTGGATCTGGCAATTACGGTTGCCGTCAAGACATCGGTTGTTGCCGGCAATCCCCTACGTGGGTCGATGATGTGGTGCTGCGGCACGCCGTTCCTTAGCCAATGTCGATGATCCCGGCCCGAGGTGGCCACACCGCCGCTGTCCAAGTAGATCGTCTCGACAAAAGCGCCCTCGTTAAACGGATCTTCCACCTCAATGCCCCAAGGCTCGCCGTCCGCGCGGGGGCCGGACACAGAAATATCGCCTCCTGCGCTAACCAGGATAGGGCCGCAATGCTTCAATCTCAAGGCTGCCTGCTGAGCGGCCCAACCCTTGGCGACGCCTCCAAAGTCCAGGAGAGCGCCTCGCGGCAGCCAGATGCTTCGGCCGGCCGGATCGGCGGCCACGTCGTGAAGATCGAACTGGCGCACCGGACGGTCGACAGACTCCCAGATGTTGCGTTGGGGGGAGAATTGCGGTCCCCTTCTTTCGATCGGTTGAAGCAGATCGAAACTCTGGTCGTAACCCGCGTATAGGAGCGCCTCGAGTATCAGGGGCGTCACGAGGCCCCCGGTGGCCCGTTCTGCCTCCAGGGCAGTCGCGTATACCTCCCAGAGGATTTCGCTGACCACGATGGGCGCGCCCGCCGCGGCGTTCAACTGGGTGAGTTCACTGTCGGATCGAAACCGGCTGAGGATCTGCTCCCACTCCTCGAACCAGCCTGGCACGTCCGCCAAAGTGGACGGCTCATCCAGGCCGTCCACAAGGGCGAGCACGTTGCTGCCCATAGCTCGGAATTCGCGGCGATGCAGCATCTTCGTGCTAGGAAGAACCTGTTTTTGCCACGGCGCCCCCGCCCCCTCTACCTCCATCGCCCTTTCGCCGCGGCTTAGGCTGAGACGCGGTCTGGGACACGGGCTGCTGAGTTCGCGGCGCCGGTGCCAAAGAATACGGTCTGCCCTGGCACCAACGTGGAAGGGACGGCGGTTGAAGAAACTGGGGTGGGTCCTCCCGAAGCCGATGCAAAGGAAACCTGCCCCAGGACATCCGCACCGACTTTTTGTCGGGAGGCGAAGAGGCCCCAGAAACCGACTGTGAGCGCGATGGAAATGGAGGAAATGATGAGCTCCACGTCGGTCCAGTTTCGGGTTTTGTTAGCCATTGTCATGATCGCAGATCAACTTTATCTAGTCGCCGCCGCCACTGCTGCCGCTGTCGTCACTCTCATGCTCCGTGCCACCCTCATGCCCACCCGAGCTACTTGAACCGGATGCAGAATGGAAGCTGCTGGACCCACCACTAGATCCCGTGGTCGTCGAGTACGTCGGCGGGAGTTCCTCGCCTAGTACCTCGCCGCTCATAGAGACATACACGACGGCACCCGAACTGAACGTGATCTTGTATGCTGGCGACCCTTTGTAGGTCGACAATTCGGCTGAGAAGAGGTCAGTGCGATTCAGGTACTGCGAGGCGATGGAAGCCGCGGCCTGAACTGAGAGGTTGGTTGCCTGTGAAAGGGCAGCTTGCTGATTGTCGGAAGCTGCCTGGACAGAGCCTGTGTCCGCAACCGGGACGGTCTTCACGGACTGATCGGCGCTCAGGGACGCCGATGACGGGCCTGCCGCCAATCCCCTATACGCATAGACTACGGACACCAGCACGACCAGAGAAAAGGTCGTGACGGCCGCAGCCACTAGTGCTACGCTTCGTCGCATTTGAACCTCCTAGGGAAATTAGACTATTTGGTGCAGATTTCTCTATCTGGAATAGTCGACTCCCCCCCTCCAAAGTTACGCGCCTCTGGGGGACACTCAGGCGCCAAAAAGGGTGACTAATTACGTGCCAAATGGCACTGCCGGGCGGATTATATACAATATACAATGCGATGAGATTAAGCCGGCCGGACGCAAGGGGCCCCTTCTGCGCCTCGCCTCGGCGGTCAAGCGAGGAACGTCCGTGTCAGTACCTGTTCCTGTCGAAATGGATCTCACAGAGAATCTTGCAGTGCGTCGGAAGCCCCTCAAAGAGGAGGTCTTCGACGTCCTGCACGAACGGATCCTCGCGGGCGAGTACGCGGCGGGCCAATGGCTGCGGCAGGAGGAGATCTCGTCGAAACTGGGCGTCAGCATGACGCCGGTGCGGGAAGCCCTCGACCTGCTGGTGTCTTCCGGTCTCGCCGAGCGGGTTCCCTACAGAGGTGTACGGGTGCTCAAGCCTGCTGCGCCCGAGATTCTGAACGCGTACGGCGTGCGGATTCTGCTGGAGTGCTCGGCGACTTATGCAGCCGCTCTGCACATCACCCAAGGATACTTGGAGCGTCTCCACAACCTGCTGGAGGCCCTCCAGACCTCTGGTCCGGCTCGCGGACCTTCCGCGCGAGCGCGCCCTCAGCCGCGACCTCCACAGCACGATCGTCGCCTCGGCCGGGAATGTGCTGCTACACCGAATCTATCTGACCGTATTGAACACGTTTCCGGATTGGATGCTGTACGAGCATCTCTTCCGGCACCCTGAGCTTCTGGGAGAAAGCATGCGTTGCGAGTATGCCGAACACCGCCTCGTTGTTGAGGCGCTCTCGGCCCGTCAGCCCGAACTGGCCGCCCAACGGGCAATGGAGCACGTGACCAACCGGGGGCGGGAACTTGTCAACTTCCTGGGGATTCCTGCTGAACAGGTACAGGCGACAGAGGCCGCATTCTTGCCCTTGCTCATGAGCAGCGGAACACCGGGAAGACCATTACAGAAGGAGACATCATGACCGGCGATATTTTCCAGAAGATGACCCAAAGCATTATCGATGGGGACGCCGATGCCGCGGTTATGTTGGCCAAGGAGTCTCTAACAGCCAACATCGACCCCCTGGAAGCCATCTCAAAGGGCTTCGTCATCGGCGTAAACACCGTCGGCGATGCATTTGGGCGAGGCGAGGCGTTCCTCCCCGAACTGGTGATGGCTGGAGAGGCCATGAAGGCTGCGGTTGGCACGCTGGACCCCGAGCTGAAGAGACGGGGTGCGCAGCGCCAAATGCTGGGGAAGGTCGTGATTGCCACCGTCGAGGGCGACATCCATGAGATCGGAAAATCGCTGGTAGCCACAATGCTCGGCGCTTCGGGCTTCGACGTCTACGACCTGGGGGTGGACACGCCCGGCGACAAGCTCATCGGCAAGGCGCTTGAGGTCAATGCAGACATCATTGCGATGAGCGCGTTGCTGACGACCACCATGGTCAAGCAGCGCGAGGTCATCGAGGAGCTCGAGAAGGAAGGGCTCCGCAAGAAGATCAAGATCATGGTCGGAGGCGCCCCGGTCACGCGGGATTGGGTCAATTCCATCGGAGCCGACGGATTCTCCGAAGACGCCATCGGTGCCGTGGCCCTGGCCAAGAAGTTGATGGGTATCGGATGATCCGGGGGATGGGCGCGGAGGGCGCATGTCGAAGTTGATCAACTCGATCAGCAATCCGAAGTTGGGTCTGCACATCCTCGACGACGCGGCGGTCCGCAAGATCCACGAGGCGACGCTGTGGATCATCGAGAAGGTCGGGGTGAGGTTTCCGTCGCAGCGCGCCCTGGATATCTGGGCAGCGAACGGCGCGGATGTTGACCGTGAACGGATGGTGGTGCGAGCCAAGGGCCACCTGATCGAGTCTGCAATGAAACACTGCCCGCCGGGCTACAGCCTTGCAGCCCGTGATCCGGCGCAAGACCTGGCCTTGGACGGCAATCATGTCTTCGTGGGCACAGATGGCTGCGGAGTCGAGGTCCTCGATATTGAAACTGGCGCACGCCGGACATCGCGGCTGCAAGACGTGGTCGACATTGCCAGAATCGCCGATGCAATGGAGGAGATCGCATTCCATTGGGTCCCGGTCTCCGCGCAAGACACTCCGGTTGAAACGCGAGGTCTTCACGAGATCAAGGCGATCTGGGACAACTCAACCAAGCACGTGCAGACCGAAAGCATCTACAAACTGCATGAGGCACAGACCGCCATCGAGATGGCGGCGTTAATCGCCGGCGGCAAGGAAGCGCTGCGCAGGCGCCCCGTCCTCAGCCTGATGCAGTGCACCGCACCACCGCTCGGCCACGACGGCGGATCGCTTGAGGCCGCCCTGTTTGCAGCGGAGTGCGGCATTCCGACCGGCTTCATGACAATGGCAGCATGCTTGACGACGGGACCGGCCACGCTGGCTGGCACTCTGGCGGTCGGCAATGCCGAAGTGATCGCGGGAACGGCCATGCTGCAATTGGCGTTCCCGGGCGCTCCCATGTTCTATGCCGCGGCCCAGACCGCGTCCGATCCGCGTACAGGCG
Source organism: uncultured Chloroflexia bacterium (assembly GCA_963739265.1). Classification (GTDB taxonomy): domain Bacteria; phylum Chloroflexota; class Anaerolineae; order Anaerolineales; family Villigracilaceae; genus Fen-1038. Next base: position 674,986 of record CAVTZR010000002.1, on the reverse strand, counting down.
CCTACACGGGCGGGGGGCCTGAAGACTTCCTCTTCGGAGCGGCCACAAACGTCCTGTCCGATTTCTATGGAATCCCGCTCTCGATGGGGTCTTTTGCCACGGGTGCCAAGCAGCCGGACTGGCAAGCAGGGCTGGAGAACGGCCTCTCCGCCTTCATGGCAAGCGTCGTCATGTCCGACATGCTCCTTGGGGTCGGGCTCCTGCACGGCAGTCGAATTTGGTCCTATGCCCAGATGATGCTGGACTGCGAGATCTTCTCGATCGTCCGGAGGATGATGCAGGGCATAGCGGTGGACGACGAGACACTTGCGCTCGAGAGCATCGCGGCGGTCGGCCCCGCCGGCAACTTCCTCAGCCAAAAGCACACGAGGCGGCACATGCATGGGCTCTTCGTTCCGGAGTTCCTCGATCGCCGGCCCTACAGTGAGTGGGAATCAAAGCAAGACGGTGCCACGGATTGGGCACTGGCCAAGGCGCGCCGCATTCTCGCCGAGCACCAGCCGGAACCCCTGGATCCCAAGCTCAGTCGAGAGTTGGACAAGCTGATTGCAGCCTCTCAGGTGCCGGCTTGAACACATCGGAGCAAGTCGCTCGCCGGTCCAGCGCAGGCGCCTAGATATGCAGCCGAAACTTGAATTGTTGCCGCCTGAATTGGTGTCGCGCATACTGGACGAGGCCATCCAGCTCATGACCAAACCCGGAATCAAAGTGCTCTCGGCCCGCGGGCGGGAGCGTCTTGCCGAGGCGGGGGCGGACGTGCGACCAGGGTCCGACGTTGTGCGCATATCTGAGAAGGTGATGCGGGTGGCGCTTGCTACCGTGCCGAAGACTTTTGCCTTGTATGACCGGCTGGGTGCCAGTGCGGTTACCTATGGCGGCAATCAGGTGCAGTTCGATCCGGGGTCGTCAGCCGTGCATGTGCTGGATCCCGATACCCTTGAGCACAGGGTTCCGAAGTCGGCCGATCTCGTGCGCCTGGTCCAGGTAGCCGAAATGATCCCGCAGTATGAGGCCCAGTCCACCGCTGTGATCTGTGATGACGTGCCAAAACCTATCGGTGACCTGTATAGGCTCTATCTCGTTCTGCTTAACTCAATCAAACCCGTGGTGACTGGCTCCTTCTCGATGCACAGCCTGCGAGTGATGATCGAAATGCTGTCCGTGTTCTCGGGTGGACAAAAGCAGCTGGAGGAACGGCCCCAGGCGGTTTTTGACGTTTGTCCGTCTCCACCCTTGATCTGGAGCGAATATGGCGCGGACACTCTCATCGGCCTGGCCGAGGCTGGAGTCCCGGCGGAGATCGTCTCCATGCCCCTGGCCGGCGCCGCGGCTCCGGTGACCCTACTTGGAGCAATCACCCAGCATGCGGCGGAGTGCCTAAGCGGCATCGTCATTCACCAGATGGCCAAGGCAGGCTCGTCAATCGTATGGGGTGGCGCCCCCGCGATCTTCGACATGCGTAAGGGCACAACGCCCATGGGTGCCGTCGAGACCGCGATGATCGATGCCTCGTATGCACAGGTGGGCAAGTCGCTGGACCTGCCGACCCACTGCTATCTGGGAGCGAGCGATTCCAAGCTAATCGACGCCCAGGCAGGACTCGAAAGCGGGATCTCGACGGTCATCGGGGCTCTGGCCGGCATCAACATGATATCCGGCGCGGGCATGCTGGACTTTTTGGCCTGCCAGAGCGCCGAGAAGCTCGTCGTAGACGCAGAGGCCGTGGCCATGGCTCGGCGGCTGTTGGCAGGGCTCGAGGTACGCACGGAGACGCTTGCCACGGCCTTCTTTGACAATATTGACTTCAAAGGAGACTTCCTCAAACAGCGGCTCACGCGCGAGCTCTTCCCAACTGAGCAGTACCTGCCCTCCCCCGTCATCGACCGCGATTCCGTGCGTGGCTGGCAGAAGGCAGGCGGGCTGGACACCTTCGCTCGGGCCAAGCTGCGGACGGCGGAGTTGGTGCGGCAGTATCGGCGGCCGGATGCCGCCATCCTGCACGAGCGAGAGCTGACCGAGATCGTCAACCACGCAGCCGCTGAAGCAGGAATGGAGGTGCTGCCTGCATTGGCCTAGTCTCGGCGCACGCGCTGGCCAAATTCAGTCAACCCGGAGAATCCCATGCATACTGTCCTAAAAGGCAAGACGAGGGAAGTCGTTATTGGTATCGACAAGCCGTTTGTTGTGATTGGTGAGAAGATCAATCCCACAGGTAACAAGAGGCTGGCCGCAGCACTCCAGGCGGGCGATCTCGATGCGGCGCGTCAACTGGCCGAACGGCAGGTGGCGTGGGGCGCGGACGTTCTTGATCTCAACGTCGGCCTGCCGGGACTGGACGAGGTCGGAATGATCGCCAAGATCGTCAACATCGTTGCCGAGGCCATCGACGTCCCGTTGTGTATCGATTCCGGGAAGAGCGAGATCCTCAGCTCCGGACTCAGTGCCGCGCCGGGCAAGCCGCTGGTGAACTCCGTCAACGCCGAGACCAAACAGCTCGAGACGATCCTGCCGATCGTGAAAGAGCGGGGAGCGGCAGTCATCGGTCTCACGATCGACGACAACGGGATCCCCAAGACGCCCGAGGACCGGGTGGCCGCTGCCGACAAGATCATCCGTCGCGCCGCCCAGGTCGGAATACCGATCGAGGACGTAATCATCGACCCGCTGGTGATGACCGTCGGCACGGACAGCAAGGCAGCCCTGGTTACGCTGCAAACGATCGAGTTGCTCCGAAGGGAGTTCGGTGTGAACATCAACCTGGGCGCCAGCAACGTCTCATTCGGCTTGCCCGACCGGCTTGCCGTCAATCAGACATTCCTGGCAATGGCAATCCAGGCCGGCGCGACCTGTTCCATCACCGATCCAATCAAGCTCGGCTCTACAATCCGGGCCGCGGACCTGCTGATGGGACGTGACGACTTCGCGGTGAGATACCTCAAGCACTTCCGGAGCACTGAAGCCCTGCGGGCTAAGGAAAGCGGCACCGTCCCGGCATGACCCCGAAGCACACGGTAGTACTGCAACCGTCCGGGACGCGCGGCGAGGTCGCCGAAGGGACAAACCTCCGAGCTGCCATACGTGGACTGGGAGTCGATATCGAGTTCGTATGCGCCGAGAATGCCACCTGCGGCAAGTGTAAAGTCTTGCTCGAGGAAGGGACTTTCGCGCAATATGGGATCACCTCGCGTTCCGCACACCTCTCTGAGCCCAACGCGGAAGAGACCCAGTATTTCGCTGACCGAGGTGACGTTCTGGCCGGCCGAGGCTGGAAGATCGGGCAGGTGCGACTCGCATGCCAGGCCAGGATCCTGGGGGACGTGGTCATCACAGTCCCGGAGGAAAGCCTGGCTCACCGACAGATCGTGCGGAAGTCCGCCCGAGACCGGCTCATCGAGATCAGGCCGGCGGTGCGCAAGTATCTGGTGGAACTCAACCCGCCCACGCTCGCGAATCCCAAAGCCGATTGGGAGCGCCTCGCCAGCGGGCTCGCCACATCTATTGAGCTGGCCCGATATGGCGAACCGAACTTGCCGCGTGCAGCCGATCTCAGCATCGATTATGCCTGCCTCCGTACTCTGCCGGACGCGTTGCGGGATTCGAACTGGCGGATGACCGTCTCCGTCTGGAATGACCGGGAAGTGGTGCGCATCGAACCCGGCTACAACGACGCGCTGTACGGCGCCGCCGTGGATATCGGCACGACGACCGTCGCGCTCTATTTGTGCGACCTGACGACCGGCGAGATCTTGGCGGCCGAATCTGACATGAATCCACAGATTCCCTACGGCGAGGACGTCATGTCACGGATTCAAACCAGCCGCGCGGATCCGGATGGACTACCGAACCTCCACAAGGCGATCATTCGAAGCCTAAACCAGCTGCTTACCCGGGCTGCCAAATCGGCCGGGATCGGGAACGACGACATCATGGAGATGGCCGTGGTCGGGAATACGACGATGACGCATTTGTTCCTGAACGTCTCGCCCCGCCATCTTGGAGTTGCGCCATTCACACCGGCCATCTGCCGGTCAATCGACATCAAAGCCCGCGAGCTGCGATTGGCAGTCAACAAGTCGGCCAACGTGTTTGTGCTCCCGGCGATCGCCGCTTTCATCGGGGCTGATACGACAGGTGTGCTCCTGGCGGAGGAACCATACGAGCAGGACGAGACTTGGCTGATCATCGACATCGGAACCAACGCGGAACTCGTGCTCGGCAATCGCCAGAGGCTCGTCTGCGCCTCAACGCCTACGGGTCCCGCGTTCGAGGGCGCCCACATCGAATTCGGAATCCGCGCTGCGGCTGGCGCGATCGAGCACCTTGAAATTGATCCCAAGACGCTGAAGCCGCGCTGGAAGATAATCGGCGAAGACGGATGGGGCATCGGAAAGCCGATGGGGCTTTGCGGCAGCGCGGTCGTCGACGCGGTCGCGGGGCTGCTCCGGGCGGGCGCCCTGAACTCGAGTGGTCAACTCGTCCCGAGCACCTCCTCGCCCGAAAGGATCCGCCGCAGCAATCGAGGCCGGGAATACGTGATCGCGTTCGCCGACGAGTCGGGGCTTGGTGCCGATATCTGCCTCACGCAGAAGGATGTCAGGCAGATCCAGCTCGCCAAGGCTGCGCTCTTTGTCGCAGCCGAGTCGATCGCCCGCGAGTTTGGGCCAGGCCAGCCGGACAAGATCCTGTTGGCCGGTGCGTTCGGCTCCTATCTGGATAAGGCCAACGCTATGGCGATCGGTATGCTTCCAGAGGTTCCGCTCCAGCGCGTATTTGTGGTTGGCAACTCCGCCGGCGATGGCGCCCGCATTGCGCTGCTGAATACGGCGAAGCGGCATGAGGCATCCGGAGTCGCGGGCCGGCCTCACGCGCTATGAGCTCCCCACTGACCCTGAGTTCCAGGCTCAATTCCTGAAGGCAATGAGTTTCCCCACGATATCGGCCCGCAGCGAGAGGTGAAGATGGCATCGTTTGTCGAACGACTGAAGTCCGGCGAGATCCTTGTCGCCGACGGCGCCACCGGTACCAATCTACAAAAGCTGGGGCTGCCATCCGGGGTCCATCCGGAGGATTGGGTACTGGACGAGCCGGGCAAGATCTTGATGCTGGAAGAGGCCTTTGTGGACGCCGGTTCCGACATCATCCTGACGTGCACCTTTGGCGCGACCCGGATCCGGCTGAAGGGTGCGGCCCACGCGGCGGACGTCGTGGAGATCAATAAGGCAGCCGCTGATCTCGCACGCCGGGCTGCCTCGACCCGCGACGACGTACTCGTTGCAGGCTCGATCGGTCCCCTCGGGCAGCTTTTGAAGCCGTATGGTCCACTCACCATGGAGGAAGCTGGCGCCGCTTACATGGAGCAAGCCCGCGCTCTCTCAGAGGGCGGCGTGGACCTGCTTGTCATCGAAACTCAGTATGCCCTGGGGGAAGTGGATGCCGCGCTGGCTGCGGTGCACGCGACAACACATCTGCCCCTCGTGATTTCCTTCAGCTATGACAGGGGAACGCGTACAATGATGGGCGTCCGGCCCTCCGACGTTGCGGACCGCTACACCTCGGGCGCGGTCGCCATGATCGGAGCGAACTGCGGTACCACTCTAGAGAACATGGAAAAGATCCTGGGGGAATATGCGGCGGCGGCGCCCGGATTCCCGCTCTGGGCAAAGCCAAATGCCGGTCTGCCGCGAGTGGATAACGGACAGACGGTGTACGACGTTTCGCCCTCGCAGATGGCCGAATTTGGCCGGCGGGCAGTGCAGTTGGGAGCGTGCGTAATCGGCGGCTGCTGCGGCTCAAGCCCGGAACATATCTCCGCAATGGCAGAGGCCGTCAAGTCCAAAGAATCAAATCCCTGACGGTGTGCCGGATCTTAGCCCGGCTGGCTTAAGCTTGCGTGTGGGCTGGCACTGAGAAGACGATGCGGGCACCTTTGCCCACAGCTGTGTCCACGCTGAGACTTCCCCCCAACATCTCTGCGCGCTCGCGGATCAGCCTGAGACCCAGGCTCTTGCTTGCCTGAGCAACCTCGGGGTCGAAGCCTCTCCCGTTGTCGTCGACGTTCACTCGCACCACGTCATTACCCATATCCACCTGCAGCTTGACCGCGGCGGCCTGGCTATGGCGGGCGGCGTTGCCAAGGAGTTCCTGCATGGCGCGGAAGATCATGACTTCAAGGTAGGGCTCCAAGCGCCGCTCCGTCCCCGTCACCATCAAGGCGACGTCCATGGTGGTCTGTTCTTTGAATGCATCGACGTACTTCCGTATCGTGGGCACCAATCCCAGGTCGTCTAGCATCATTGGGCGCAGCTCAAATATGAAATTGCGGATCTTTTGGAACGTGCCGCGAGCGGACGTCTGGAGGCTCCCGAGCTCATCCTTGGCCGCCTTCGGATCTTTGTCGAGCAGGCGTATGGCAATCTCGGTCTGCAGAATGAAATTCGCCATGGCCTGTGCCGGGCCATCATGCATTTGGCGAGACAAACGCTGCCGCTCGGCCTCCTGGGCGTTAATCACCATCTCGATCTCGGCCGCCCCACCCTTTGCACCGTTTCCCTGGGAACCCGCAGCCGACGCCGACGAGGAGGCCGTCCGCTCGAGGACCGATTTGTACTTTTCAAGGTGGTCTTTGTCGCTCTGGAGCTTGTCGAGCTGACCCCGCATGACAAAAAGCCGCTGCTGTGCGTCCAGGGCGGCCTCATAAGCGATCCGCACTTCCTGGGCCGGCGTCTGGTCGATCTTGCCCTGCAACTGCTGCAGATGAGCCGCGATCGAGGCATTGCGCTGGGTCAGCTTCGCGACTTCACTCTTGCTCTGCTCGATCATCAGGATGACCTCCCGCAAAGCCCTCTGGGTATCTGTGAGCTCGGCCTGCGGATCCAGGACATCGCCTGCCAGTTTCGCTTTGTCGGCTTTCATGGTCTTAGCCCTCGGATTTCACGCTGGAATTCTTCAGTTGGACCCACCCGTGTTTCAATGCATAGACTACGGCCTGCGTTCGGTCCTCAACGCTGAACTTGCGCAGGATAGACGTCACGTGATTCTTGACGGTCTGGTGACTGATGCCCAGTCTGCCCGCTATCTCCTTGTTGCTCATACCCCGCACCACGCATTCAAGAACTTCCATTTCGCGTTCGGAGAGCGGATGAAAGGGACTGCCGGGTTCGCTGTAGGACTGGTGTGTGCCTTCGATCTGGTCCTCGATCCAGGTTTGGAGCTCGCGCCTGCTCATGACATGCGAACCAAAAACGTATTTGCCGTCAGCAACATCGCGAATAATGCGGAGGAGGCTTTTCGGTTCAACATCCTTGGAGCAGAAGGCTGCCGCGCCCGCCAGGGCAGCATGCAAACCTTGCTCCACATCGTCATATCCGGTCATCAAGATCACGCGCGTCCGAAGCTTGCCCTGCGTGACCTGATGGGTGATCTGCTGCCCATTGATTCCAGGCAGATTCACGTCAAGCAACACAACGGCCGGTTTGAGCGTCCGGATGAGGTCGAGTTCCTCATCTCCTGAGGACCCCTGGCCCAGCACTTTCATATCAGCCTCAAGCGAAACGGCGTCGGTCACCCCCTGCCGAAAAAGCGGGTGGTCATCAACTACCAAGAGGGTGATCTTATTCGTTTTCACAGCAGTCATGTGGGCGAACATCAGTATAGCATGAAAGAAAGGCCGAAGATGCGAGCGCACTGCGAGGCCAAGCGCCATGTTCGCGTGGTCAAGGCCAGACAAAGGCTGAAATCGGTCAGCCGCCCCCTTGGTTCAGCGCGTCGGCAGCATGCCCGGTCACAGCCCGCGTGCGGCGGCGCTCAGGAACACGGCCATCAGTGGCATCGCCAGCAGTAGACAATCATGTTCTGCTCCTCCATCGCCACGGCAAACCGCCCTCCACTCACATGGATGGCCGGCAGGGTCCGGGTTAGGTCAGGGTAGAGGCTCGGAAACGTGATCAGGTAGTTGGCGCCCTGGCCATTCAGGAAATCGGCCATTCGTACCTGGTCGCGCAAGAAGGGAATCACCTCGGGCGAAACGAGTCCTGCCATGTCGATCAGGCGATGTTGGTCGAAGTACCCCAGTGCACCGATATCATGTGCGGCTATGACAGCGTCCGGCGGCAGATTGACCGCAGCCCATTTCGCTGTGTTCACCATTTCGGTCTCGATGAGGCCCACATCCTGTCCGTAGGCGCGCGCGCCGAGGATGACGAAGCCGACGGTGAGAAGCGCGAGGCCTAATCGCCAGGCAGTGCGCGCTGACCGCGCGAACCTTCCGAGCAGATCCACCTTCTGCAGCTCCAGGAAACCGAGCAGGCCAAAGAGCATGAAGATCGGCATCGCCGGCATGAGATACCTCCCATGCTGGTAGGGCGGCAGCCGGAGGATATAGAGCAGCAGATAGCCGCCGCACCAGAGCATCGCCGTGGCCGTCCGCACATCGCGTAGGCGCACAGTCCTGACGAGCCAGACGAGGACACCGGGCAACAGGAGCAGGCTTGGACCCGTCAGGAGCTGGAGAATTAACGCGCCGAGCTGATACAGCAGTGGTCTGCCCTGCCAAGCCACATACTCGGCCTGCTTGGCGTAGAAGGTGTTGGGCAAGGGCGTGCCGGAGAGCCTCAGATTGAGAACAAGATACGGCAGGAGCAGGGCACCGACGCCGATCAAATACATGAGCAGGCTGCGGCCCTTCGCGCGCGGATCTTTCGACCACCAGAATCACAAGCAGGCTTGGGCCCGCCAAAGTCAGCCCATCGGGGCGTACCCAGGCGCTCAGCCCCGTCAAGATTCCGAGGGCCAGGTAGCGTCGCGAGCCAGTGATGACCAGTGCAAGCACCAGAGTCGCGAGGGCTGCCTGCAACAGAGTCTCCATGCCGGACACGGCTGCCCAAAGCAAGTGCCACTCGAAATCCATGAGGAGGCCGATCCACGGGAGTGCGGGCCGATAGGCGGGCATGAGCCTGCGCACGGTCATTTCCGACAGTACGCTCAGACCAAAGAGCTCCAGCGCACCCAGCAGGTAGCTCCACCAGAGAGGGCCCAGTCCAAGCCAGAAGCCCGGAGTCAGCAGCAGGGTCCACAGGGGAGACGTCGATCCGGCCGAAGCGTGACCCAGCCGGAACGCCCACTGGCCGAACAGGGCCAGGTTGCGGGCATACGTGACGTGAATCCAAAAGTCATCCAGAGGAAATCCCAGGCGATACGTCAGCGCGGCGGCCAGCAGATAGGCTCCAACACCCAGCAGCACGGCGAGAGTAAGGATGGCGAGCTGCTTGCCGCGAAAGCTCAGGGTTGGACCTTGAAGACGCGTGTTCCATCTAGTTCGCCGAGGTATACGAAATGCTGGCTGTGGAGATCGTCGTACACGAGTTTGATGGGCCCAGTCACTCCCGCCTGCTCAAGAACCACGAACCGGGCGTGATAGCGCGTGGCCGCCACCCACATCATGTCGGCATCGCTGTACGGCACCACGATGGCCGGCTGGCCGGTCATGAGGAAATAGCCGGGCGGGTTCCGAACCATGACGACATCGGTCGGCCGGATCCCGGACTGCTGAAGGAAAGCTTGAACACGGGGGTATTCGCGCTCACCCTCGCCCCATCCGGGCAGGACGCGGATCACAATCACGACCCCGGTCATGAGAACGGCGAGACCCACGAGAGACGACTGAAAGACTCGGAAAGCCGCAGGCGTGAAGAGCCCACGTCTGCGGGCTGCTGCAATCGTCAAGTCCAAGCCCAGCGGGGCAAGCACCCACCACAGAGACTGCAACGCTGCACCGGAGTGAAAGAAACCACCGCGGTAGCCCGCAAACGGAAACACGACTGTCATCACAAGGAGCAGCGCCAGCCAGCCAAGCGCGCCGATCTGTACACGCTCGTCCTTCCGGTAGTGCCAAAGGGCTACCAATATGAAGGGCGCCAGGAATATGCCTCCCTGTGCAGCCAAGGCGTTCAGCAGGTTCCAGCGCAAGGCAACCAATCGTGCTGCAATGATGGGCTGCCAACCCTGGGCTAACCATGAACCAAACGTGAGCTGGCTCGCAGGATAAGCGAAAGTCTCATCATAGTTCTTGAGCCACAGCAGATGACCACCGCCGGGGGCGAGCAATGTCCCGAACGCAGAGTAGTTCCTCCAATACCAGGCTCCCATTATGAGGATGAAACCGGCAGCGGCCAGCAGAAACTGAATGAGCGTTTGGATGGTTCGACGGGATCTGGAACCGGATCCCTTCTCAGTCGTTGAGTTCTGGCTGTCCAGGGCCGGGAAGCCAAAGACTGCACGCCGCACAATGAGGACCAGCGTCAGGCCCAACCAGAGGATCCCGTCGCTGCGCGCCAATGCCAGGAGGCCGGAGATAAGTCCCAAGAATACGTAGCTGAGATTCCCCCGCCAACTCATGGCTGCCAAGTAGATGGCCCCGAGCAAAAGGTAGACGCCGTAATTGTCGGGCACCGGCATGAACGGGGCATAGTAAATAGAGAAGACAGCAAGAAGGCCTGACACCCAGGCCAGGTCGCGGCGGCGGCTGAACGCGTAGGCCAGTGCGGCCGTAGCAGGCGGTACCAGCGCCGCCAAGAGCATGAATCCGAGGCGCCCCGAGGCGTAGGTCAGTCGCCCTGTTGGCCACATGCCGCCCGCCGCGATGATGGAGGCAAAAGGCATCCAGTATGTATGCGAAGGATGTGGAATGCCTGCCGGATCGTCGAGGTAGTTCCAGAGATACGGCTCAGTGAAACCTTTGCCCTCGGCGAGCTGCAAACCACCGGCGAAGTAGTAGTCCGAATCCAGATAGCCGGGGAACGGTTGGAAGCGGGAAATCGCCACAGCCAAGCCCAGCCCTAGTAGTGCCAGCAGCAAACTCCCCCGCCATGTCATTGCTTGTCTCGTGTTTTCGACTGGCCCTGGCCAATGATCATGGGCTGGTCCTCGCGCCGCGAAATCTGATCGACCCAGGTCTGCTGCGGATGTATGAACCACCAACGGGTCCAGTACAGACCGACGACGGTCAAGAGCGGATAGACCAACAGGAGCTGCCCGTGGGCGGCCTCGTGACCCCCAACACTCCATCGTCCGAACAGGTACCAAGGAACCAGGAATGCGAGTGCAAGGAAGATGCCCGCCAGAAGGCCACCGTGCCTTCGGCGGGCCATGCTTGCAGCACCGATCAACGCGGCGCTCGGAAGCAGAACAACCAGATTGCTCAACTCAGTGCGAAACCCCAGCAAGGGCGCGGCCGCAAGTGCAAGGCAAGCAGTCCAGACGAATCGCCGGAAACCGCCATCTCGACTGGTGGCCCACTCATAGATCAGTAGGACAACCACAAGCGCTGCGAGAATCTGGCCCGTGAAAACCCCTTGATTTGGGAAAAGGCCCTCCAAGCCGGCCACGGTTGTCAGACCGTATGAGGCTCGGATCGCGGCCAGGATCGCGGCCAGAAATGGCACGGGCCAGCCCGGAAAAATCAGAAAGGAGATGATCCCGAGTACGATTGCCACCATCAGTACTCCGGCCAACACGTTCCAGCGGCGCTCCTGAAATATCCTGAGAAGCATAAGCAGGATGAAGGGCGCTCCGACCTCCCAGTCAAACAAGCAAAGAGCCAGCAATGCGCCGGCCAGCTCGTCCCGTTCGCCGGCATATGCCCAGAGCACGCCAACGTACAGGAGCCCAAGGAAGATCGCTGGCACGCCCTCCAGCAGCGCCATCACAGAATAGAGACCAAATACGGCCAAGACGGCGTAGAACAGCAAAAAGGTGCGCGGCGGGCGCCATTGAATGACCGCCAGGCTCAAAAACGCGGTGCCGACGAGCGCGGCCTGGTTAAGACAAATCCAAAGGCCTCGCGCGACGCTGGCAGTCGAGGTTAGAGCAAAAGGGAAATAGATGGGCAGCAAATAGAATGGGATGGCCAAGATGTAGGGATTTTCTCCCTCCGCCGCCGGCCTGCCGTACGTCAACTGCTGTGTCAGACTGACGACGGGCGCCGCATACGGGCTGGCGTCCTGCCACAGAATTGCCCGCGCGCCGGTCCACGCGGCAAAAAACGCGCCGCCTCCACGAAGGGATCGGCTGAGCAGGATATCGGCGCCGATCAATGTATTGGCCACCACGAGTGTGGCAGCGCCGATTCCAATGAGTATCCAAGTTTCTCTAGCCGTCAGAGCTGGCTTCCGTCGGAACCTCACCTAACCCCCAATCCGATAGCGATAGATCGGTCGCCTCTCCGAAAAGCGCGCAACTTCCTTGAATCCCACCTTGCGGAAGGCTGCGACCAGACCAGTATAGGCGGACCCTGCCGGCAATCTCCCGCCGGCAGCGTCAAGCGGATAGCCCTCCAGCACCTTACCGCCCCTTTCTTTCACGTGATTTATGGCGGCCCGGAGCAAGCTGACCGTGATGCCGCGCCGACGATGCTTCCGGTCAACGAAGAAGCAGGTGATCGACCAGACCGGTTCATCGTCGACGGGCTTTAGCACCCGGGATCGCGCCAGCCTCGGGTACGAACTGCGCGGTTCCACGGCGATCCAGCCGACCGGCTGTGATCCAGAATAGGCCAGTAGTCCTGGCGTCACGCCCGACTCTACGATCGCCTTCTGCGATTTCCGGTTGCCCTGGTACAGTAGTGCGTCGAAATCCTTGCTTGCCAGTTTCCAGAACATGCACCAACAACCACCGCACGCACCCCGCGCGCCGAACAAGCTCTCAAAGTCGGGCCAGCATTTGGCTGTAAGTGGCTTACTTCGGTAGGTTTCGGTCACGGGCTGGTTTCATATCGCGAGTCCTGCAGGCAAGGGTCACCGCAGGCCTTATGGAACGCCACCTTCGATTTTTTCAATTTTACCCCAGCGCCTCGCCGGGGATAGCATGACCGCGCTTAAGATCAGCATACAGCCGAGGGCTTGGATGGGCACGAGGCCCTCGCTCAGAACCAACCAGCCGGCGGCGGCCGCAAACACCGACTCCAGGCTGAGGATGATCGCGGCGTCGGTAGGCGGGGTGTGGCGCTGTCCCCAAATCTGAAGGGTGTAGCCCAGTCCCAAGGAGACGACGGCCGTATAACCGATCGCGAAGACGATCGGCAGTGGAAGGGGCAGAACGGGTCTCTCCGCGGCGACGCTGGCCACCAGATTGAGGATGCCGCCGATCAGGAGTTGCCCGGCAGAAAAGGCGATGGAGTTGAAGCGGGAAGCATACTTTCCAACCACCACAACATGCAGTGCCCAGAAGAGGGCTGCGGCGGCCTCAAGCAGATCGCCCGGGAGGATCCCAAACCGCCCTGCGGTTGAGAGTAGATATGCACCTCCCGCAGCAAGGACGACCGCCAACAACGCAAGCCAGGCAGGCCGCTCCGCCCAGCCCACCCAAAGCACGAAAGGCACCAGGACCAAATACATGGCCGTGATGAAACCCGCGTTGCCCGCGGTGGTCGTCACCAGGCCAGCCTGCTGGAGGGCGCTGGCCACGAACAGAATCGCACCAGCCGCCGACATCCACAGCCACTGTTGAGGCTTGACCCTCGCTCGACCCACGAAGGGAAGGAGGATCAAGGTCGCCAGCAGGAAACGGACCCCATTGAAGAAGTACACGCTGCCCAGCTGGGCGGCCACGCGCTGGGCCGCAAAAGCAGAGCCCCACAACACGGCGACAACAAAGAGGGTCAGATCAGCCTTCAGGCGCATGGTCAAGTCGGATGGGCTGCCGTCGAATCCCCCAATCGGCCAGGTGCGCGGCCGGGGGAAACTGGTTAGAATTGCCGCCTCTTGGGATAGTGCATCCCGAGATCGGTTCCCGAATTCTACTTCTCATTTTTCGTTAAGTCGGCACGCTGCGGGAGCCGGTATACTTGCTGCCTATTAAAGGTGCACAATGGCTGATACATTCGCGACTGCAGATGCGGTCAAGGCGGCGCTTTCCACGCAGAAGTACATTGCCTCGGGGGAGATCGCGACCATCGTCTATCTGGCTCAGAAACTTGGCAAGCCGCTGCTTACCGAAGGTCCGGCAGGCGTTGGAAAAACCGAGCTGGCAAAGGCCATCGCAGGTGCCCTGGGATGCGAGTTGATCCGGCTCCAGTGCTACGAGGGGCTGGACGAATCCAAGGCCCTGTATGAATGGGAATACTCCAAACAGCTTCTTTACACTCAGCTGCTGCGCGACAAGCTGAACGACAAGCTTGGCCAAGCCGGCTCTTTGGCTGAGGCTGCCGATCGTCTCGCCCGCGAAGAGGACGTTTTCTTCTCAAACCGTTTCCTGCTGCAGCGACCGTTGCTCCGGGCCATCCTTTGTGATCAACCGACCGTCCTGCTAATCGATGAGATCGATCGGGCCGATGCCGAATTCGAGGCATTTCTGCTCGAGGTGTTGAGTGATTTCCAGGTCAGTGTTCCGGAGCTCGGAACCCTGACTGCCGTGCATAGGCCGTTTGTCGTCCTGACTTCGAACAATACGCGGGAACTATCCGAGGCGCTCAAACGGCGCTGCCTGTACCTTTTCATCGACTATCCATCGCTTGAAGAAGAGCTGGCCGTGGTGCGCTTGAAAGTGCCGGACCTCAATCCCAAGCTGGCGCGTCAGGCGGTTGAGTTCGTTCAAAACCTTCGCAAGGCGGATATGCGCAAATCGCCGTCCATCAGCGAAACCCTTGATTGGGCCGGCGCCCTGCTCGCCCTCAACGCAAAGAACATCGACAAGGATACGCTGGAGGGCACGCTGTCTGTACTGCTCAAACATGAGGCAGACTTGCAGAAGGCCAAACGCCAGATCCTCGCGCCCCCACCACCCCCACGCGCGTCCCCGCCAAAGACCGGACGATCTTGGACGATTCTCAGGCAATTAGTGGATCAGGCCGCCCCCAGACTTGCATCCGGGGCAGAATGACCGCCGGGCTGTTGCAGGATTTCGAATGCCAGGGAGGGCCGAATGGTGTGAAGGGTCCGCGCGCGACCTTCTAGCGGCGGGCGAGCGGCCTAAAAGGAACGACTAGAATGGAATCCCGAATACTGCAACTAATCTCAGCCCTGAGGGCCAGCGGCGTGCGCGTCTCCGTAGCCGAGTTTGCCGAGGCCTTTTCCGCCGTCGACCTCATGGGCGTGCAGAATCGCGAAGATTTTCGGCTGTCGCTGCGCGCGACCCTGGTCAAGGATGCGCGCGACCTGCCCGTATTCGATGAACTGTTCCCGCTGTTCTTCGGCACGGGCCAGCCGCCGCTCATGAGCGGCAACCTTGAAGACCAGCTTACTCCAGAGGAGGCGCACAAGTTGGCCGAGGCTCTGCGCCAATTCTCTGAGCAGGTGCGGCAACGCCTGCAGCGGCTGATGAATGGCGAACCCCTCTCCCGCGAAGAGTTGGAAGCTCTTGGGAGCATGGTTGGGATGAATGAAGCCGACGACCTGCGCTATCAGAACTGGATGACCCAGCGGATGCTCCGGGCACTCGCCTACGCCGAGATCCGTGAAGCACTGGAGGAGCTGATGCTGCAGCTTGCCCAGATGGGCCTTGATCGCGATCGCATCGATCAGATCCAGGAGCTCCTCCAACAGAACATGGAGGGAATGGAAGCCCAGGTGCGGCAGTTTGCCAGCCAGCGCATCGCCGAGAATCTCGGCGAGCAGCCGAGTGCCTATGATGCGGACGGCCTGCTGAACCGGCCATTTGAGGCTCTATCTGACGCGGAAAAGAAGGTCTTGCAGCGGGAGGTCAGCCGCCTTGCAGCTGCGCTGCGCACTCGGATCGCCCTGCGCCAAAAGCGCGCCAAGAGCGGGCAGCTCGATCCGAAAGCCACGATCCGCGCCACGCTCAAGTATCACGGCGTGCCCATGGAGCTTCGCTATCGGGAGCGCGTCCGCAAACCCCGGATCGTTGTCCTTTGCGATGTCAGCACCTCAATGCGATTCTGCTCCGAATTGATGCTGAGCTTCCTCTTTGCTTTGCGGGGCCAAATTCGCAAAACGAATGCGTTCGCGTTTATCGATCACCTCGAGTTTATCTGCGGCGATCTGGACGGTTCGAATGCCGATCAGGCGGTCGCCTCGGTCCTCTGGCGAATGCCCAGCGGGCACTACAATACCGACCTGGGCAAATCGCTGAATGACTTCAACAACGACTACCTGGATATGCTAAACGGCCAGACCACGCTAATTCTCGTGGGCGATGGGCGCAACAACTACAACGATCCCCGCCTGGAAATCTTCTCAATGCTGTGCAGGCGTGCCGCCCGGACCATTTGGCTCAATCCGGAGCCCGCCTATCTGTGGCATGGAGATAGCGACATGCCCAAATATGCACCCCTTTGCGATAATGTTCTAAAGGTCGGCAACCTGCGCGAGCTGGTCGCCGCCGTGGATCAACTCCTGTCCGTCTGACCGTCCTGGTCAACTGCAGAGGCCGACGATCGGGTGACTTCGCAAACGTGACACGAGCGCGCACTTTGTAGTGCGCGCTCTCTTCATCAAGTCCATTCTTGGCTGTGGCCTACTGAACCGTGAAGCCCTGTTCCCCCACCTTCGTGCCGTCCAGGGACAGATCGAACTCGATAGGAACCGGTGGGCCAGTCGCTTCCGTCGGTGGTGCTCAGCTGGAAGTACACAAAGTTGACGCCGGATTGATAGGTGTAGTCGGACGTGTTGAGCTCCGAATTTGCGTCCACGCCCTTTGCATTGACCGCAAACCACTTGGCCTCGATGACCGAGCCAACTTTGATGGAGCTCAAGTCGGCAAAGACATAGAACTGTGCGCTCGGGGCATAGGAGCTGGTCGGTGTCTTGCCCGTGTCGTCGGTGGTCATGCGGATGTTGGAGACCGTCGGGGTCGATTCGAATGAGCTGCAGGCCAGGATGGCCGATACAATGGCGACGACCGCAAGCACAATCGACAGCTTCTTGAATCTCATTCTGCATCTCCTCTGGCGGTGTCTCTAACCGCCCTGACTTAACCCGATTATAGTGCAAGAAGAGGCCGCAGCGGGGCCGACCTCACGCCGCGTCCAACACCTCGAGGTAGATCCGTTTGTTGATGGCACCCTTGCTCTTATAGTCGATCACCCGTATGCGCCCAACCTCGGACGTGTTCTTAACGTGCGTGCCGCCGTCGGCTTGCAGATCGAGACCAACGAGCTCGATCGTACGGACTTGTTGGATTCCCTCGGGCAGCAGGTTGATCTTCGTGCGGATCAGGTCAGGGATCCGGAATGCCTGCTCGCGCGGCAAGATCGCCACGCGAACCTCGCGCCCCGCCTGGATCTCCCGGTTGGTGGCGGCCTCGATCACCGACACGAGATCCTTCTGCAGGCGCTCGAATTCGAAGTCCATGCGCCCTTTGAGCGGTTCCATCTCTCCGCCCGTCACGAGCGCGCCGTAGTCACGGAAAACCACGCCGCATAGAATATGCATTGCGGTGTGCGTCCTCATCAGGGCGTACCGACGCGTCCAATCGACGATCCCATGGACGCGCGAACCCGCCTCGGGCAGGTCTCCATCCAGCACGTGCAGGACTTGATCGCCTGCCTTGCGGGTTCTGGCTACGGTCGCCGTGTTCAGCGTTCCCACGTCAGAAGGCTGTCCACCCCCACCTGGGTAGAAGGCGGTCCGATCCAGCGTCGCTGTTTTCTCAGTCGGATCGACGGCTGTCACCGTAGCGTCGAACTCCCGGAGATAGCTGTCCGTGTGATACAAGAGCTCTGTCATTCTGCCTCCTGATCCGGCGGAAGTGTAACGCGGAAACAACGCGGGACACAATCTCCCGCTTTTGTCTGATTTGAAAATTAGCATTTCCTAAACTGCTCCATATTCTGAATCAACTCCTTTCTAAGGCAGTCTACTGCCTTCTACAAAAAATACAAAGCAAAAAGGAGTCCGGTTAGGGGCTCCTTTTGTTACGGGCTATTGCGTGGAGACACTACTGGGCGCCGGGTTTCGCCTTCACTTTACGACCAGTCCTAGGCATGGGAACCTTGAATGATTGTTTGGGCTTTGCAGCAAATTTGACTGGTGCAGCCGCAACCACTGGCTCGACCTTAGGATCCAACTTGGCGTCGATTTTGCCTAGAATCGCCTCAATCTCGGCTTCTGCAAGGGCTTTGGCTGCCCGCCCAGCCAGCATCCGGGCCCGGAAAGCGGCTTTCTGTTCGTCTGTCATGATACGGACCTTTCGGGCTTTGGGCTTTTTCTCTGCCCTAGGCCCGTCGACCATCTCTGAGAGGCGGACAATGAGCTCGGGGCTCAATGGGCATATTTCAATGATCCCGGTGTTGTCGACCGTAATAACAGTTGTAGTCATTGGACATCTCCTCTAGTTTGCCGGGGAATGACCGGCGCGCACAGCGTAATGGAGATGTGGAAAAGGTCAAGCGATTTCACGGCGAGATTCCAGTTGTGCAATCATGCAGACCCACCCGACAAGCATAGACAGATTCCTGCAGTGCGACCAAATTCGCAGAACAAGACACAGGAACGATGCTCCGTAGGGGTTCCCTCGCGAGACGTCAATTGCAGCGCGTCTACTCAACTTGCACTGCTCTGCTATAATCTCTTGGGGTAAGCATGAATGGCGGCTTGTCGAGCCGCGAAAAGGGAACACGAATGGCGATCCTGACGCCTCAAAACTTCGTAAGTAAGTGGAGCAAGAATAGGCTAAAGGAGCGGGCAAGCTCGCAAAGCCACTTCAACGATGTTTGCGCCCTTGTCGGCCATAAGACCCCTCTTGAAATGGATCCGTTGGGCGAGTTCTTCACTTTTGAGGCGGATGCAGACAAACCGGAGGGTGATTATGGATGGGCTGACGCTTGGTACAAGGGGAAATTTCTTTGGGAGTACAAGGGACCGCTTCATGACTTAGACAAAGCATACAGGCAACTGCTTTTGTACAAGGATTCGCTTGGCAATCCCCCCTTGCTCATAACTTCTGACACACAAGACATTATCATACACACCAACTTCACCAATACCATTAAGAGAGTGGAAAAGATTACGTTCGACCGTTTACTTCAGAAAGACGGCCTGGGACTCTTGCACTACGTGTTCTTTGAGCCTGAAAAACTCAGGCCTGCAAAGACCCAAGAGCAGGTGACGAATGCCACTGCTGATGAATTTGTAAAAGTAGCAAGCACCATTGAGGATTGGGCACGCGCAGAAGGACGGAATTACACCCGTGAACAAATAGCTCATTTCCTAGTCCGGCTGTTATTTTGTCTGTTTGCCGAGGACATCAACCTTCTGCCAAGCAACATTTTCACCAGGCTTGTGCATGCCGACCTAGACACCGATCAATTCGAAGAGAGTCTCAGCTCACTATTCAAGACCATGCGAGTTGGGGGCCAATTTGGAGCAGATCCGATCCCCAACTTTGATGGCGGGCTATTTGACACTGATTTCGTGCCGGAGAAGATGCCAAGCGACGTCATGTATTCCTTGCGGCAAGCAAGCGAACATGACTGGTCCGCAATTGATCCTTCCATCTTCGGAACGTTATTCGAGCGGATCATCGACCAGTCAAAACGATCGCAATTGGGAGCGCATTACACCAGCAAAGACGATATTCTGCTGGTTGTTGAGCCAGTTCTCATGGCGCCATTGCGCGACAAGTGGAATGAAGTCAAGCTTGAGGCGGATAAACTCGGCAAATTAGGGAGGTCAGCTGGGGCCGGAGTGATTCTTTCGCGAGTTCTGTACGCAGATCGCACAGACCAAGGTGCTTGACCCTGCATGTGGAAGCGGCAATTTTCTCTACGTCGCCTTGCGACAGATGCTTGACTTGCAGAAAGAAGTCATTACATTTGCCGCACGGTATAGATTGCCGACTATGCCATTGTCCGCGGGACCACAACAGCTATATGGCATAGAAATAAACCCGTACGCCCATGAGCTAGCTCAGGTCACGGTTTGGATCGGCTATCTCCAATGGCGCGTCGAGAATGGCTTTGGCATCATTGAAGAACCCATCCTAAGACCGCTACGGCAAATTGAACACAGAGACGCCGTTCTGAGAACGTCCTTGCCCACGGGCGAGACAACTGGCATCAAAGCTGCGGATGAACCTGTGTGGCCCCATGTGGATGTTGTCATCGGAAACCCACCGTTCCTCGGCAGTAGAAAGATGCGACCGTATCTCGGAGACGATTATTGTGATGCGTTACTCCAAGTCTATCGCAAGCGGCTTAGTGGTATGCCGGATTTTGTTTGCTATTGGTTTGAGAAAGCCCGCCAACAAATAGTTGACAAGCGAGCACATCGCGCCGGCCTACTAGCGACCCAAGCAATACGCGGTGGCACAAACAGGCAAGTCCTAGAACAGATCGAGAATACGGGTGACATCTTCATGGCTTGGAGTGACAAAGAATGGATTTTGGATGGAGCAACCGTTCATGTCTCCATTGTCGGCTTTGATAACGGCTCAGAACAACAAAAGAGTCTGGATGGCGTGCCCGTCACAAAAATCAATCCAGATCTGACGAGTGAAGTAGACACAACGGTAGCCAGAATTCTGGATGAAAACGAGGGCCTTTCATTCCAGGGCGTTGTTCTTCGCGGCCAATTTGATTTGCCTCGAGCTCTGGCTGAGACATTGCTTAGCCAAACCAACAATCCGAATGGCCGCCCAAATAGTGATGTGATCAAACCGCGGCGGACTGGCGACGACATCGTCAATCGTGACAGCAACTCATATGTTGTCGATTTTGGCGTAGATATGCCTCTGGAAGAGGCATCTGCTTATCTGGCCCCTTTCCATTATCTCCAAGAGAACGTCTACGCCTTCCGCCAAACCAACAAGCAACGAGAGGCAAGGGACAAATGGTGGATTCATTGGAATGCCCGGACCCAAATGCGAGCGGCACTTGAGGGAATCCCTCGGTACATAGCCACCCCCAGAGTTGGGAAACATAGGATCTTTGTCTGGCTTGATAAGGGGATACTTCCTGATGCACAACTAATCGTCTTTGCGCGGTCAGACGACTATTTTTTCGGGGTGCTGCAATCTCACGTTCATAACATCTGGTCTAGGAGGATGGGCACTCAACTGCGCGACGCAGAAAGCGGGGCCAGGTACACATCGACCACTAGTTTTGAGACTTTCCCCTTCCCATGGCCTCCTGGGACCGAACCAATGCAAGATTCCAAAGTCCGCGCCATTGCAACGGCAATCATCCAACTTAATGACTTTCGAAACAATTGGCTCAACCCGCCAGCCCAAGAAATCGGAGTGTCTATCAGCAAGACAATGCTGGACAAGATAACCCTGACCAATTTGTACAACGCCTTGACCATTTATAGGGAGCAATTCAAGGGACGTCAACGCGATCCAAGGTTGTGGGTTGCAACGGAACATGGGAACATAATCTCTCTTGAAAACATAGAGACGCTTGATCACATCCATGTGTCGCTCGATCATGCTGTCTTGGACGCCTATGGCTGGCCGCATGATTTGCCCTGACCTGCCCCCCAAAAGCTGATCCAACATATGAGTTAGGATTAGAGAATGGAGACAGGTCAAAATGCCCAGAAAGTACTTTACCACCGAACAGATCATCAGCAAATTGAGGGAAGCAGAAGTACTGCTCAGCCAGGGAAAAACAGCCGTGGAAGTAAGTAGTTCACTCAACATCAGCGAACAAACGTATTATCGTTGGCGAAAAGAATACGGGGGAATGGGAACGGAACAGGCACACCGGCTGAAGGAACTGGAGAAAGAGAATGCCCGGCTAAAGCAGCTAGTGGCCGAACTCTCGCTGGATAAGGCCATCCTGAAGGAAACTGTTCGGGGAAACTTCTAAGCCCGGACAGACGCAGACAAGCCGTGCAGCAAGCTCAGGAAGTCTTCGATGTTTCGGAGCGGCGTGTGTGCCGGGCCGTAGGACAACCGCGTTCCACTCAAAGATATACAGGCAGGAAGTCGAACGATGAAGCGAAGCTCACTCTGCGCATGGTTGAAATGGCTAACCAGTATGGTCGCTATGGCTATCGGCGGATCACAGCTCTGCTGCAAAGTGAAGGTTGGAAGATAAACCATAAGCGGGTGGAGCGTTTGTGGCGTCAAGAAGGGCTGAAAGTGCCTGCCAGACAGCCCAAACGTGGACGATTGTGGCTAAACGATGGGTCCTGCTTACGCTTGAGAGCGGAGTTTCCTGGACACGTTTGGAGTTATGACTTCATGTTGGAACGAACCCAGGATGGACGGCCTTTTAGGATTCTGAATGTGATCGATGAGTACACACGCGAATGCTTGGCGGTGCGAGTCCGCAGGCACCTGGATCATGAAGATGTCCAGGATTGTCTGACAGAGTTGTTTTGTGCCAGAGGTGTGCCTGCGCACCTGCGATCAGATAACGGGCCGGAGTTCATAGCCCGAATGCTGCGTGGATGGTTAGGCAAGCTGAACGTGAAGCCGCTTTTTATCGAGCCAGGCAGCCCCTGGGAGAATGGCTACATCGAATTGTTCAACGGCAAGATGCGGGACGAACTACTCAACGGCGAGATCTTTTACACCCTGAAAGAAGCGCAGATCTTGATCGAGCGCTGGAGGAAGGAGTATAACTACATCAGACCACACAGCTCACTCGGATATCGTTCCCCTGCACCGCAAGCTTGGCTGTTATCCTCGACCCTGCAGCTGGGACTAACTTAACCATTGGTACAATCTTGGGGGGCAGGGCAGTCGGATACTTACTTAGTGGAGGCTAAATGGCAGGACAGGCAGGTTGACCAGGGCGAACTGCTAGTGTTCTTTGGAAAAGTGGGAGGTAAATCCCAGTGGTCGCGTGGACTGTTTGTGAGCTATAGCGGTTTTACTCCTGATGGATTGATTGCATATTCCAAGGGCCGATCCACAAATATGATCGGCATGGACGGCCAGGACTTGTATCATATTTTGAACGGTGAAATGTCCTTAGTGGAAGCCGTCAAGCGAAAAGCGCGATGGGCAGCGGAGACCGGCGAAGTCTTCAAGTCTGTTTACACCCTTAGCAAGGTTGGCTACAACTGACGTGGACCGTTTTGCTTCGGCTTCAACGCGGAAAGTGGTACTCGATCAGGAACTCTACCACCGCCATGACGAAGATCACGCCCACTATCTCCCACAAGATTGAGAGCTTTTCGACTGGGCACGGAAAGCGAAAGCTACGCCTATAGAATGGTCTGCTCGCAATATACAACCGGGCTCAGGCTGTCCATAGGAGGTATGTTCGACGATGAAAATGCTGTTGGCCGGCCCAGGAACAGGCAAAACAAGTCATGTGAATATGCTGATCGAGAATGAGTACCCTGACGCAAAAGACATTCTCGTCGTGTCCTTCACAAACGCTACCGTCAATGACCTCATCAAGAGATTCGCAGGAAAGCCGTCGGTGCGATGCTACACTCTACACAGTTATGCCCTCGTAATAAACCACTTGACTGGGACTCATGTGCTGGATGACGATTTCGAGACTCCGATATTGGACAAGTTCGCGACGAAATACGGCATCGAGTTTGACACGCTCTGCAATTTCTTCAAGTGCATTACTTTCGATCGGATGATCAAGAGCTGCCTTGAGTTCTTGAAGGCCAATCCGGCGTACGCAAAGGAAAAGATCGGATTCTTGGATCTGCTCGTCGTTGATGAGTTTCAGGATTTCAATGCCGTTGAGAGAGAACTCGTGTTTCAACTGTCAAATCATGCCAGAGAGACAATAGTATTGGGGGATGACGATCAGTCTATCTACGGTTTCAAGGATGCTGATCCGGTGGGTATTATCGATCTCTTCAACGATTCGCGAGTCCAAAAGATACCCCACGAGAACAAGTGCTTCAGGTGCCCTGATGTAGTTGTGGGGCACTCCAAGAACCTAATCAAAAAGAACTCCCGGAGGGTTGATAAGGTCTGGACTCCAACGGGCAAGACTGGAACCATCGACTTTCTCCAATTCCTCACTCAGACCGAAACCAGCGCGTTTGTTGTCGATCAAGTGAAGAAGATAAGAAAGAGCGATCCGCAATCCAGCATCCTCGTACTAAGCCCCGTGCGGTACTACGTTGACGACTTGATCGGCCTGTTGCAGGCAGAGCAGATTCCACTTGTTGACTTTTGGGTGCCCAAGGTGAGCCCCGAAGATATCAAGAAGACATGGTGGTTGAGAGCAATCTTCTCCGACAAGAAGCTCTTGAATCTGACTTTCCTTGCAAACGCCTCCTTTACGAACCATTTCAAGGACAAATACAACGGGAAGATCAGAAACCGGCTGCAGAGTGACTTCAACGAGCCAGAGACCGCGCTCGAGGTACGGGATATGTTTCCTCAGCCCTTCTCTGAGTATCTGCGACAGACGCCCCAGATCGGGCAATTCATCGCTGTGCACCCTGAGTACCAGGTCTATGAGCAATACTTAAATCCTGACAATCTGGAGGAGTCTCTAAAATCGATCTCCCGCAAGATTGCCCCCGATATCCGCTTTGACGAACGGGTGGTTAATGTCATGTCGATTTATAAGTCAAAGGGGCTGGAAGCAGATCATGTGTTCGTTTCAGGCCTTGTCGAGGGCGTGTTGCCAAACAAGATTCGCGGCATTGACACGATCGAGGCTCAGCGTCGGCTACTATTTGTCGGCATGACCCGCGCAAGAAAAAGCCTGTACATGATCTCTCAGGTCCAGTGGGAGGGCAAATATGTCCACAGAATGGACGCCTCTCAATTTGCCTACGACTATCGAAAGAAACAATGGAACGGCAAGGCGTCCAGTTTCATTAGCGAAATGAAATAGAGGACAGCTCAGAGTCGCCGTCCTGGCGTAGTCGGATGCAACTGCTTTACCACGGCGTGGAAATATCTATTTTGTAAACTGCTCGATCCGAGAGTAGCGCACTGAATTGCACTAGAATTGCATGAGGCGAGCCATGGCCGCCTGCAAGGCATCACCTATTCAGTCACGGGGTAGTGGCCATGTACGACGAGCGAATGACAAGGCGGCGAGAAGCCTGTTAGAGGACCGCACCGAGTTTATGAGCATGCATGCTCTAGAGAATGGGAAGACCTATGGTCGCATCGTTTTCCTACGCTGACTTCGAGGGCAAGATTCGGGAAATCCGCATGAGAACAGCCAGATTCCTGCGTGCTGATCTGCATGTCCACACTATCGATTCTCATGATTTCCCCACGAAACAACGCAACACCCACGGTTTGCCTCCGTGGTAGACGAACCTTGTCCCCGTCAGCATAGTACTATTTTGAGTTCGAGGCCAAGCTCATCGACATATCAATCCCGTCTGAACTTCCTCAAGTCAGAGGAGATCTTTTCTGGAACGTTAGCAATGACGTCGTCATAATGTTTCACGACAAGGGGGATAAACTTCATGAAGGATCCCAAGTACTTAGGTTCTGACCAATCCTTCGGGCCTGGTCTGTAAATCACGGTTGGAGTAAAAACGCCAACCTTCGCACCTCGAAGTGCAACGATCCATATGGATCCACTTTCATTTTTCGCAACCACTTTCACGTCACTCACACATCGCCTCTATTTCCGATCTTTCAGGATACTTCCTGGCATGGTATGACACGTGCAGCAACTCGGCAGCTTTCCGTTTTGTTTCTTCGGGGCGCTTGTCGTATCGGACCGTAGTCGTCACACTGGCATGCCCGGCCATCTTCGAAACAGTGGAAATGTCCACACCCGCATCTAGAAGATCGCTGACGAAGGTACGCCGCATATCGTGCGGGCTGAACTTCGCCAGGCCCGCTTGCCTTCCCCTCCGGTCGAGCATGTTGTATATCGCCTGTCCCGACATTCGACGGTGTGCCAGCTTCCCCCAACGGCCATCGAACGACAAGAACAGGGCCCCCTCCCAATCGCCGCGAATTCTCAGCCAGTCCCTCATCGCCATAGCAGCTTCATTCACTAAATAGGCGGTCCGTTCTTTATGCCGTTTGCCACTGACGACCAGCCTTTTGCCTGACGAGTTGTAATCGTCCAGATCCAGACTACGCACCTCGTTTCGCCTCAGGCCACAGGAATACATGAGAGCAATAATCGCCGCGTCTCTCGCTCCAGCCGAAGTCAAGTCCGCAGCACAAACATCCATCAAGCTTGTTACCTCGCGCTTGTCCAATTCTCGGCCCGCTGGTAGTGTCTCCCCTTTCACGCTCTCAACATCCGCCGCACGATAGTAATCCTCGGCATTCATTTGTCCAAGTCGCCAGGCCGTTTTCAATACTCCCCGTAGGGCAGACAGTTTGCGGTTCACGGTCACAAGGGACAGGCATTTTCCCGTGCGATTACTGACAATTGTGGTCAACATCGTGCGGATCGCCTGAGTATGCTGAAAACGCAGTGCCTGCCAAGGGCAAGTGAAGGGATCCGGGTAGCCCAACAAGGTGGAGATACTTTGGAGGTCGAATCTGCATGTGTATCGGCTGCTAGGGGCTTGACCACTTAGGAAAACCACAACTGGATTACGTTCCATCGCGACCATGACATCAACTGGTTTGTTTGTTTTTGTGATCGTCGTTAGTGCTTTCATGCACAATCTCCCCTTTGATCAGGAGGGTACTCTCACTCCTGCAGACTCTTCTTTTTTTTACACGCCGCGCTTAGCTTTCCCAGATCACAGGGTTGTCCACCCCCACCTGGGTAGAAGGCGGTCCGATCCAGCGTCGCTGTTTTCTCAGTCGGATCGACGGCTGTCACCGTAGCGTCGAACTCCCGGAGATAGCTGTCCGTGTGATACAAGAGCTCTGTCATTCTGCCTCCTGATCCGGCGGAAGTGTAACGCGGAAACAACGCGGGACACAATCTCCCGCTTTTGTCTGATTTGAAAATTAGCATTTCATTAGAGTTTATCAAGCTACTTGACTCTGGATTTCCTATTAATGTATATTACTTAGCGTCAATAAGAAATGGGCACTGTCGCCCGCAGGCGCTGTGCCTTTTCTTTCGCATTTTTCCATCCTTGATCGCAAGGAGCACGCATGATTCGAGTCCAAGACTTGACAAAGGACTACGGGGCACGCCGCGCCATTTCCGGGCTCAATTTCGAGGCCCGGCAGGGCGAGATTGTGGGCTTTCTGGGGCCGAACGGCGCCGGCAAAACGACCACCATGCGTATCCTCACGGGCTACATGCCTCCCTCGGAGGGTACAGCCATCGTTGCGGGATACGATGTGCTGTCAGATTCGCTCGAGGTCCGCAGGCGCGTGGGATATCTTCCGGAAACCGTGCCGCTTTACACCGACATGACGGCCTTCGAATACCTCAAATTCATGGCCGACCTGCGAAAGCTGCCTGACGCAGAGGAGCGCGCCTTCGAGACCCTCAAGGTTGTCGGGTTGGATAGCCGGGCGGACAGCTACATCAGCAGCTTGTCCAAAGGCATGCGGCAGCGGATCGGATTGGGGCAGGCGCTGATCCACCACCCCGAGGTCCTCATCCTGGACGAGCCAACGATCGGTCTCGATCCTGCACAGGTCGTCGAGGTCAGACACCTGATCAAGGAGATAGGCAAGCAGCGGACCGTGCTGTTGTCCACGCATGTCCTTTCGGAGGCGCAGCAGATCTGCGACCGGGTGCTGATCATCAACAAGGGAAAGATCATCGCTGAAGACACGCCGCAGAACCTGCAGGCTCGACTGGTGGGTTCGGAGCGCGCGACCGTGCGGGTCCGCGGTGAAGCAGATGATCTCACGAAGGTCATACAGAAGGTCAAGGGCGTGCGTAGTGTGCATGCGTCAACGGATGGCTCGGTTGAATTCCAATTCTCGCCCGGCCAAGACGTGCGCCCCGAGGTCGCAAAGGCAGTCATGAATGCCGGCTATGATCTGCTTGAACTCCGTCCCGTCGGCATGAGCCTCGAGGAGATCTTCCTTGAACTCACGCGGGACGATGTCCGTCCCCGGCGCAACGGGAGGTAGACAACATGCGAAATGTTTGGACGATTGCGAGCCGCGAATACAGCCGTTTCTTCACGAGCCCGATCGCCTACGTGGTGGCATTCGTCACCTTCCTAACGCTGGGCATCATTTTTGGCTTGACGATCCTCGTCTACTCGCAGAATGCGACGGGCGGTGGATTCGGGGCGCCCCCATCCGCGCCGGATCTCACTGGGGTCACCGGCACGTTCACGTTCCTGATGGTTCTGTCCATTCCAGCCATTACGATGCGGCTGATCTCGGATGAGAACCGCATGGGCACGATGGAGTTGCTGCTCACCGCTCCCGTGCGCGATTGGGAGCTCGTCGTGGGCAAGTGGCTGGGTGGATTCCTCTTCATGTGCACCTTGATCGCGGTGACCGTGATCTACGCGTTCGTCCTGAACGCGTTGATAACGCCGGGCCTCGATCAATTGCGGCTCCTGGCTCAGTTCCTGGGCTTGATCCTGGTCGCGGGCGCCTTTCTCGCTCTGGGAGTGGGGGTCTCGGCCATGTTCAGCAATCAAATCGCCGCGTTCTTCGTCACCTTGGGACTGTTCGTGTTCCTCTGGTGGCTGATCGGCTTTCCTGCTCAATACGTAACCGCCGGTGCGCCGTTCTTCACATATCTTGACATGAGCTCGCATTTCAACAATCACCTCAACTCGGGCGCCGTCGCCCTCTCTGATCTGGCTTACTACCTGAGCTTGATCGCGCTCGGTCTCTTTGCAGGGACCACCGCGGTCGAGGCCCGGAGGTGGAGCTGATGCCGAAGAAGAAGAATTCCCCGGCCCGTTTCGCGTTCATTGGGCTGATCATTGCTGGCCTGGGCTGCCTGGGAACTGCCCTGTTTGCGCTGGTTCAGGGCACTGCAAAACTTGGGCTGTACACGCCGGCCAGCGCGAGCACCCTGCCTCAATGGACTGCCATCAGCGCCGGCGTCCTGGTCCTCGGGCTTGCCGTCTACAGCATCCTCAATCCGGATGCAGTAAGGCGTTTCATTTCGGGCAGACAGGCGCGCTATGGATCTAATGCGCTGGTCATGTCCCTGGCTTTCGTGGGGATTCTGGTGGTAGTCAACGTGCTCGTCTATCAGAACCCCAAGACATGGGATTGGACCGAAGGCAAGCAGCATACCCTGGCGCCACAGAGCATCCAGGCCTTGAACACCCTGCCGGCGAAAGTCACAGCAATCGCGTTCTTCTCACCTCAGTCTTCCACGGAGACGGCGCGCCAGCTCTTGACCGACTTCCAGAGCAGCAGCAAGGGCAAGTTCGACTTTCGATTTGTGGATCCCAACTCCGATCCGTTGCTTGCCCGGCAGTATGGGGTAACCGGGGATGGGCAGATCGTGCTGACCATGGGCAATGCCACTGAGACCGCCACAGGTGCGGACGAGACATCGATCACCGAGGCCATGGTCCGCCTGATCAGTCCGGCGGCCCGCACGGTCTACTTCCTCACCGGACACGGAGAACCTGACATCAATGGCACCGATCCTGGGGCCTTGTCCCGGGCCCGCGAAACTCTGACCACCAAGAACTACACAGTCAAGACACTGAACCTCGCCGCCGACAACAAGATCCCGGCCGACGCCAAAGCGATCGTGATTGCCGGACCGCAGAACCCCCTGCTCGACAGCGAAGTCGCGCTGCTGAAAGCATACGTGGACAAGGGTGGCGCCCTGGTCGTCCTGGAAGATCCAACACCTTTCACAAAGATCGGGACCAGCCCGGATCCGCTGGCTGATTATTTCCAGTCCGATTGGGGCATCACGCTGGACAACGACGTAGTAATCGATCTGACCAGCAGCCAGCCGCTGAATGCCATCTCCTCCTCGTACAGCACATCCGCGCCCATCACCCAGCACATGACCACGGTGACCATCATGCCGCAGGCGCGAAGCGTCTCAGTTGCCAAGAGCCTGCCCAATGGGGTGACCGGGGTGCCGCTCATCATGACCGCGCAGAACTCCTGGGGCGAAACGAACCTGGCTTCGCTCCAGTCCAACCAGCAGATATCTTTTGATCCCGCCACCGACATCGCCGGCCCCCTCAACCTTGGAGTCTCGGCCAGCAATGCGCTCACCGGAGGCCGGGTGGTCGTCTTCGGCAACTCGCTTTTCGCTACGGACAAGGGTTTTGACGCCTATGCCAATGGAGACATATTCATGAATTCGTTGGACTGGGCTGCGCAGCAGTCCAATCTCATCAACATCACGCCCCGGACTCCTGTGGCCCGCGTCTTCAATGCACCGACCCAGCTGCAGTTCATCGCCATTTTGCTGGGCTCCGTGATCCTGGTACCCGGCTTGATCGTTGCGGCCGGGATCTCGAATTGGCTCGCACGTCGTAGGCGGGGCTAAGATGATTCGCCGCAGCACACTGGTCGTTCTGATCGTCCTGGCCGCCCTCATAGCCTTCTCGTTCTACCTGAAGAACCAACAGGCCACGCAGGCGGCGCGCCCGACGCCTACGGAAGGCTCAGCATCTCTTTTCACAACGGCAGACGGTTCGCCAACCGATGTCAAGATTGTCGCGGCGGCCGGCAATTCCGTGGAGTTCGGCCGTGACCCCACGGGGACCTGGGTCGTGAAGGCACCCCTGGCGGTGCCTGCTGATCAGGGAGCCTCAGAGGCAGCCGCCACTCAGGTCACCGGGCTGCGCGTACTCTCCAATGTACAGCTCGGCCTGGACGTCGTGGGGTTGGACAAGCCCACAGAAACTCTGAACGTCACGTTCAATTCGGGCAAGACCCATAGGCTCCTGATCGGCTCGGTGACACCCATCCAAAATGGCTACTACTGCCAGCTGGACGGCGGGTCGGTCGTCGTGGTGGATAAGCCTGGAATGGATGCCCTCCTGGGACTGCTGACCTCTCCTCCCTACCTGGCGACACTTACTCCGGTGGCCTCGCCGACCTCCGCGCCGACTGCCTCCGCCCCTCCTAGCACCACCGTTGGGACACCCAAGTCTTCCGTCACGCCGGCCTCGTTGACCCAGCAACCAACAGTCACCGCAACACCCTAGAGCCTCCTCCCGTAAGACTAGGGTAGCAGGCGGCGTCTTGATTGTGCAGACAACCGAGAAAGCTGCAAGACACACTCGGCGACCGGGGCGGGTATTGATTTTCGGTCCAAAAAAGTGTATTCTGGATTCAACTTTGATCTCCGGAAAAGAGAATGGATGTAGAAAAGATCATTATCGCTGATGAGGAAGAGGAATTCCCGGCGATCGCCCGCCTGATAGAGCTGGGGCGCCAGAAGTCATACGTCACGCTCGATGACATTATGCACTTCTTCCCTGAAGCCGAACAAGATGTTGAGCAGCTCGAGGAGGCCTTCTCGGCGCTCCTGAGCGCGGGGATCCCCTTTGTCGAGGACACACCTCCTGGTGAACCGACCGAGGACGAGTTGGCTGCGGTTGAAGAGGCCGAGGCCGAACCGGAACCGGACCTCTCGCTCGATGATTACCTGGCCAACATAGATACCGACGACACGATCGGCCTGTACCTCAAGGAGGTCAGTCGCGTTCCGCTGTTGACCGCCGTGCAGGAAGTCGAACTGGCACAGCGGATCGAGCGTGGACGGATGGCACGCGAGGAACTGGCCAAGGGGAACGCCGGCACTCGCCGGCGCACCGAGCTGCGCCGGCTGATCGAAGATGGATGGTCGGCCCGCGAGCACCTGATCACTGCGAACTCCCGCTTGGTGATTTCTGTCGCTAAGAAATACATGGGCCGCGGCGTCCCCTTCCTTGATCTGATCCAGGAGGGGAACATTGGCCTGATTCGCGCCACGAAGAAGTTCGACTACCGACGCGGGCATAAGTTCTCGACCTACGCCACGTGGTGGATCCGACAGGCCGTCACCCGCGCCATCGCGGATCAAGGACGGACCATCCGGGTTCCAGTCCACATGGGCGATCAGATCAACAAACTCCTCCGGGTACAGCACCAGCTGACACAGCGCCTCGGCCGGGAACCCAGCGTCGAGGAACTTGCAGTGGCGCTCGACGTGCCACCGAAGAAGGTCGAGAACATGATCCAGGTGGCACGGCGGCCGCTCTCACTCGAGACCCCTACGGACGATGAGGAAGATTCGGTGCTGGGCGATTTCATCGAGGATGATGAGGCTCCGCCCCCGGACGACACGGCTACCTACAACCTGCTGCGCGAGCATCTGGGCGAGGTCTTGAACGGCCTGCCGCCCCGGGAGGTCCGTATCCTGCAGCTGCGCTATGGCCTGCTGGATGGGCAGGCGTACACCCTGGAGGAGGTCGGACGGAAGATGGGCGTGACGCGCGAGCGCGTGCGCCAAATTGAGGCGCAGGCCCTGAGCCGCCTGCGGCACCCGACAATTCGGCGCAAGCTGCGCGATTATCTGGGCGAGTAGATTACATTGGCGAGACCGGAGGCGGCACAAGCGTGCCGCCTCTTTTTTTGAGTACAATCTGTCTGTGGCGCGGCGCGTGCTCTTTCCAAAGCTAACCGACGTGCTCTTCGTGGCAGTATTTGTTGCGTCGGTCATGCTTGGCCCCCGCATGCTCAATACCGATGGGGATCTGGGGCGCCACCTTACTCTCGGCGATCTCATCCTCACGACCCACTCTGTCCCGGTAACCAACGTCTTGTCATGGACCAAGGCGGGCGAGCCCCGCCCGCCGTACGAGTGGCTGGCCCAAGTCCTGCTGGCTGCCGCGAATCAACTCCTAGGTCTTGACGGCGTGGTTGTGATCACTTCGTTCGTCATTGCGGCCGCATTCGCTGTCGTGGGCTGCGACGCTCTTCAAAGAAGCGGCATGCCGCTGACCTCGCTTCTGATCTCGGCAGGGGCTGCCGTCGCATCGAGCCTTCATTGGCTAGCCCGCCCTCACATCTTTTCATTCCTGTTCCTGGCGTTGTGGCTGGGCGGGCTTGAGCGAATTCGAAGAACGACGAACGCGAGATTGTGGGCATTGCCATTGCTCATGCTGGTATGGGCAAACACCCATGGGGGGTTTGTATTTGGCTTCGCCGCCTGGATCGCATATTTCGGTGGCTGGCTGTGGGAATCCCGCGGTGACCGGGCCGACCGAGGGGCCGGGACCAAGCTTCTAGTCACTGGCGCCGCATCGATCGCCGCAAGCCTGGTCACGCCGGATCTCTGGCATAACTGGGAGGCGGTCCTTGGCAATCGAAGCGGATATATCCTAAGCCAGACGGCAGAAACGATGCCACCGCAGATGGTCATGCCGGCGGTCTGGCCATTCCTCATTCTGCTCGGCGTGGCGGTTGTTCTCGCGGTCTTGAACGCACGGCGAGTGCAGGCGTCTCACCTGCTGCTTCTGGCGGTCCTTGCCGCGGCGAGCCTCGCGATGGCCCGCAATATCCCCCTTTTCGCCATCGCGGCTGCGCCGATTCTCTCACTCTGGCTCAGTCAGATCCTTGAGAGTCGAGTTGCCTGGCCTCGTTTGGAGGACGCCTTGGCCAGGGTTGAGTCTTCCCTAGCTGGATTCGCGTGGCCCTCCATTTCCGTGCTAGTCGTGACCGGAGTTCTGGTCTTTCACTGGAGCGCGACTGGTTCATCGACGTTTCGATTCCGTCCGGAGGTCTTTCCAGTCCGGGCGGCTGACTGGATCGAAGCGCACCATCCCGCGGGCCTCATGTTCAATGATTTCAATTGGGGCGGGTATCTGCTATATCGTCTTTGGCCAGGTGAGCGCGTATACATCGATAGTCAAAGCGACTTCTACGGCGAGCAGCTGGTGCGCCAGTACGCGTCGCTCCTCTCGGCGAGCCCTGGCTGGGAAAACCAGCTCAGCCAATACAATGTCGATTGGGCTGTAATCCCGCCGGCCGCGCCTCTGGCAGCGCAGCTCCGCCAGAACGCCGGGTGGCTCACAGCCTACGAGGATTCGACGGCAGTGGTACTCGTCCGCAGACTGCCGTGAGTTCAAGCAATCTGCCGCGGTGCAGTCCAAATAGCGGAGCAAGCTGTCCGGCGAAATCACCTGCTAAGAATTCGGCGATGACATTCAAATGACCAACGGACTGCGCATTCGACTGGTGCACAACCCAAGGGTTGAGATGCTGGGAGTGATCGTCCTAGCACTTGCCGTGAGGCTAATCGGCATTAAGTCGTGTCCGATTTGGTACGACGAAGCATTCTCGATTCTCTTCGCTGAAAAGGGGCCGGCCGCTGCGTTGACCGATGCGGCGTCCCGCGCCGGGGCAGGCACACTGGATGTACATCCACTGGGGTACTACGTGATCCTGTGGGAATGGATGCGCGTCTTCGGCGAGACATTGATCAGCATCAGGATGCTATCCGTGATCGCCGGCGTGGGCGCGGTTCTTGTGGCCTACCTGCTGGCACGTGGACTTTTCGGGCGCGGGACCGCCTTTGCGGCCGGGATCATCGCGGCCCTGTCGCCCTTTCAAGTCCACTATGGGCAGGAGATCCGGATGTATGGCTTCCTTTGCCTTTGGCTGCTGCTGGCAACATACTGCTACTGGCGCGGTAGCCGATCCAAAGGCTGGGCGTGGTGGATGGGATTTGCAGCTTTCGCTGCCATGGCGGAGTACACGCAGTATCTGGCGGCGTTCTACCTTGTAGCGCTCGCAGCCTGGCCCGTCCTTACCCGTGACTGGCGCGCCCTGAGGAACGTGGTCACGTCTGCCCTCCTCTCTATCGTGCTGTGCCTTCCCTGGCTCATAGATGTGCCCGCGCAATTCGCAAGCGTGGATCGCACCTACTGGATAGATAGGCCTGGTCTATACAGGCTCTTGACCCTGGCATTGGTCTTCGTGACGAACTTGCCTTTGCCGGGCTGGCAACTTGCCGCGGGCCTCTTCATCGCTCTGTGTGTCGTGTCACTCGCCTTGCTGCAAACCGCTGGCGCTGTTCTACGCAGAGAGCCGGACAATCGGATGGGACTGTGGCTGCTCTATCTTGCAATCATCCCCCCGCTGTTGCTGTTCCTCTTCTCCCAGTGGATACCGATCTACTTGGAAAGGGCTCTGCTGCCATCAGGAGCGATGTTCTGTGCCTGGCTGGCCTGGTCGATCGTGGCGACTTACCCTCCGAGGGCCGCGCGTCAGCTTACAGTCATCCTGCTCACGGCAGGCTTTGCGATGGGATTGTACGAGCACGTCACTTATGCGGGCTTCCCCTACGGCCCATTTGGCAGCATAGCGCAGAGCTTGGAAGCCAGACATCAGGCGGGAGATACCATCATTCATTCCAGCAAGTTGTCAATGCTGCCTACCGTGTACTATGACCGCAGCCTACCGGAGACGTTCGTGGCAGACCCGCCGGGGAGTCCGGTGGATACGCTCGCGCCGGGGACACAGAAGACGCTGGGGCTGGAGGCCCAACGAGACATCGAATCCGCCGCTGGAAATGCCGATCGAGTCTGGTTCATTCTCTTCAACGAATCCAATCAGGAGTACGTCAGGGCCGGCTATCCCGAGCATCCGCATCTCGGCTGGCTGATGGCGCACTACCATCTCATCGAGGATCGCAATTGGGGTGATGTTAGTGTCTATCTATTCTCTAAGAGCAAATAGGAGCCTGTACCGATGCAGCATCCAGTCCCGCGGCGCTCGCATCGCGCTGTCTTGCTCGGTATCCAGGTCAGGTTTCCGGCTGGAAGGCCTCGCGCTCTTGGCGCCTGGGCACGTTTGTTGTTGCGGGGGCGAACGTGGACGGGCATGAGTCTCCCAAAATAAACGCAAGGCCAACGCGGAATGTGGTTGTGCTTTCGTTACTGATGCTTTTCCTTTTGATCAGTATCCTGAGTTCCTCGCGCCTCAGCACCACGCTGGACGAGCCCCTGCACTATCACTATGGACTCTTGATCCTGGAGGGCAACTCCAATCGTATCGACGATAGCAGCATGCCGGTTTCGGCACTGAACGCCCTGCCAGATCACGTGTCTGCCCTGCTGCCGGTTGGGTTGCTCAAATCGGTTCTCGAGCGATTCTTCGTCGCGAGGCTGGTCACGATCCTCTTTTCCTTGATGGTCGCGTTTCTGGTTTTCTGGTGGTCGCACGCTTTGTACGGTTTTGTCCCGGCGATCTTCGCGACTGTCCTTTATGCGCTGGATCCCAATATCATTGCCCATTCTCAACTGGTCACAACCGACGTATTTCTCGCCGGCATGGTCGCCTTGTCGTCCTGCCTGCTCTGGAAATTCGGAAACAGCCGGAGCACGTCGGTCGGGTTGATGTGCGCGGTTGCGCTGGGTCTCAGCCAACTGGTCAAGTACACGGCCCTCGCGCTGTATCCCTTGGGATTCCTGGCGCTCTTCGTGCACGATTGGCCTTCCATCAGAGATTCGTATCGAGCCGCTGGTATTCGAGGGCTTGGTCCTTACGCAGGACAACTTGGCATCTACTCTGCCGTAGTGCTCATATCCAGCACACTCATCATCAATCTGGGATTCTTGTTCAATCGGACTCTCACACCGGTGAAGGACTACCAGTTTCGATCTGAAGTCTTTCGGACCCTGCAGGCCTCCTTCCCCGCATTGGACAACATCCGCGTGCCAGTCCCATATCCTTATTTGCAAGGACTCGACTGGATTCTGGAGACGGACCGGACCGCCGACAGGTTTGGCAACATCTATCTACTGGGTCACATCAGCAAGCCGCAGGGTTTCCCCGGTTACTACTTCGTCGCATCGTTGCTCAAAATGCCCATCGCCACCCAGATAATCGTCCTCGGAGCGCTGATCGCCTACCTGCGCAGAAAGGGACGGAGCGCCCGCTTCTTCAAGGACGAGATCTTCCTACTGTTGCCTGTCGCCTTTTTTACCATCTACCTCAACTTCTTCTTCAATGCGCAGACCGGCATCCGATACTACCTTGTTATCTTTCCACTTCTGTACGTATTCGCCGGCAGCCTCTTTGTGGGCTGGGAGGGTTTAAGGCCCACAGCCAAGGCTGCAGGTGTGCTGCTGTTACTCTATCTGTCCGCGTCGGTTCTGTCCTACTTCCCGTACTACATTCCGTACTTCAATGAACTGGTGTTGAACAAGACCCAAACCTATCGCTTTCTGTCGGATTCCAATCTTGATTGGGGGCAGGGTACGGATGATCTGGCACGTTATTTGTCCGAGCACAAGGACGCAATCTACGACCCGGCACAGGTAGAGGCCGGCCGCTTGGTGGTTGGAGGGAGTGATCTGGTGGGAGTACTTGAGAGTCCGGAGAGATACGCCTGGCTCCGCGACAATTTCGAACCGGTGGGCACGGTCGCGTACTGCTATTTCATCTATCAAGTCTCGCCGCAGGAGATAGCCAGACTCTGCGCCCGGACCGGATACTGCAAGTAGTCAAGAAGGGTGCCGGATGTGAAATCAGGAAGGCCGCCCAGCTTCGCGGGGGCAGCCGAACCTGGACTAGACCACCGCATCCACCATCAGGGCCACGAAGATCAGCATGAGGTACATGCTGGACCATCGATACATGGTCCACGCCACTTTGTTGCCCGGGGTCTTCCAGACCCGCCAAGCAGCAATCAAGAGCAGCAAGCCAAGAACACTTGCTGATGCAACGTAGACGACTCCGGTGACGTGGGCTAAGGGCAAGAGCAAGGTGGTCGCCACCAAAAGGACAGTGTAGATCATGATCTGGGCCCGTGTGGCTTTCTCGCCTTTGACCACGGGCAGCATGGGAACGCCCGCCCTCACGTAATCCTTTGCCCGCACAATCGCCAGTGCCCAAAAATGTGGCGGCGTCCACATGAACACGATCAGGAACAGGATCCAAGCGGCAAGACTGAGATGCCCGGCGGCTGCGGCCCAGCCAACCATGGGGGGGATGGCGCCCGCACCACCGCCGATAACGATGTTCTGGGCGGTGGCCCCTTTGAGAACCAGGCTGTAAAGGATCACGTAGTACAGAATCCCCGCTAGCGACAGCAGCGCGGCAGTCAGGTTGACAAAGCCCGCCAAAACATAGTACGAGACCAAACACAGCGCAAGACCGTACGCCAGCCCCTCGGCCGGCAACATCCGTCCGGCTGCGAGCGGGCGATGCTCGGTTCTCTGCATCTTCTTGTCAAGCCCACGGTCAATGTACTGGTTCAGTGCCGACGAGCCACCGGCCGCCAGCGCACCCCCAAGCATGGTCCAAAGCGCAAGCCCGGGAGAAGGCCAAGCCCTCCCACCGACCACCAATCCGCCGAAGGTGGTGATGAGAAGCAGCACTACGATCAATGGTTTCCCGAGCATGAGGAAGTCGCGGGCTCGACGCCCCGGAGCGATCTTCGCGAACTCTTTGCCATCTCGAGCCAGCATGACCGAGGCCACAACCAGAGCCAGCAGGGCGATCCACAGCGAGATTGCCGTCAGGGCATGCAGAACGACGAGGTGTGTCGGGTAGCCGCGGACTACCTGGATTGCGCCCACGAAGACTTGTCCGAAGTACAAGACGCTTACGACCGTCGCAAGCGGAAGCACCACCCTATCATCGCGTTGTTCCCGCCAAGCCTTCAGAAACACCCAAATCGCCAGTGCCGCCGCCACCGCGGCGAGGAGCATATGGGCGACTTGGAGCCACCCAGATGGTGCCGTCGGAACGCAGAAGGGCCATGCACCGCAGGCGGCGCTCACGCCGGCTGCAGCGACGGCGCGCCCTGCCGCCGTGACGAGGAGCATTACGACAAGCAGACCGATCGTCAGTCGACTGAATGAGCTGGAGAATGAGAATCTCATAGTGCTTCCCTCTCGATCCAAACGCACCGGACCATTAGTGTTTCCGGGCAACAAGAGACCACCAGCCGCAATTGCTCCGATCCGGCATCACGCGGGCAACTTCTTCTTCAACGGTATCGCAAACAGGCTGTAGACGGTTACCAAGAACCCCAGATTGAGACCCGTTTCAAGCACGCCGACGATCCTGGTTGTGAGCGTCACGGGCGAAAGCACCTCCAAGCCCAGGTATTTGCTTGGCTGAAACGAGCATGTCACCGTATAGTCCTGTTCGGTACTCAGGTTCATCGAAGCTTGAGCACCAGGCGGTATCAATAGGGGTCCCAGTTGATGCACGGCCAAGTCCTGGTTCTTTACCAGCAAGGTATCACCGACCACAAACGTCATGTTCGTCGGGAGCGAAGGAGCGCCCTGTCCACTGGCGATTTGATCTGCTGTCCCTGCCGGGATGTCGAGTTCAACTGCTTTCGGAGGCCGCGTTTGGCCGACGTGCAGGTAATAGAAGGAGGCTTCACTGATCGCCGCACCGATCACCAAGCTCGCCAGCATGCACAACGCGATCCGCTTCAAGACGATTGCGGTCATGCCGCCTACTGTTCCTTGAGCAGGAGAAGGACATCACTGGAAACGTCGGCAGGCGAGGAGTTCGGGCAGCAACGTCTCGCGGAAGTTGCCGGCCGGATCAATGACGTAGGTGAAGAAGCTGTGGGTCTCCCCACCGTCCTCCACGGTTACGCCGTAGTCCTTCCAGACCTGGCCGAGCTGCTCAGGCGTTCCGACAAGGCCCACGAATCCCGGATCGAATGCGCCCAGGAAAGTCTTCATGGCTGCGGGGGTATCCCGCGCCGGATCCGTGCTGATCATCACCACCCGGGCATCAGCCGCCTTGGTGCCCATGCCCTGCAGAGCCAGCTTGAGATGCGCCATGGTCAGCGGGCACTCAGTCGTGCAGTTGGTGTAGCCGAAGTACAGGATCACGACCTTGCCCCGCAGGCTGCTCAAGGTGAACGGTTGTCCGTTGAAATCCTGCAAATGGATCTCGGCCGCGGCCATGGGAGGGTCGATGACGGCCCCGTGCAGTGTGGGCTTGTTTGTAAAGTACAGGAAGCCCGCGACGGCGGCAACGGCTGCGATGACCACCCCAATAAACCAGAAGACCTTCGACTTCAAAACGACCTCCGAAGACTACGCCGACCAACCACCGCGCCGCCGCCATTCTACTGCCGGGTTGGTTAATGGCGGATAAGGATCCAGATCACTCGAACACAGTGAACGCAGCGTAGGCCTTGCCATTCCCTGCCGGAGACAACTATCACCGACTGACGGATTCCGTTCCGAACGGTCAGCGTCAGGCCAGTTTCCCAATCAGGTAGAGTGCCGGGTAAAAGAAAATCCATACAACGTCGACAAAGTGCCAATAGACCGCCGCGGCCTCCACGGGCCAGTGTTTCTCGGCAGAGTACAGGCCCCGGGCGCCATTCCGCAGCACCACGCCGAGGAAGATGAGGCCGGTCAGCACGTGCAGGGCATGCATGCCCGTCATCATGAAGAAGATGGCTCCAGCGGCATTGGAAGAGGGAGTAACGCCATCGGCGATGGCAGTTGGCCACTCGACAGCGAGCACCCCCGCGACGAAGCCGACTCCCAGGATCAGGGTCGCGACGATGCCGATGATGAAGCCGCGCCGGTCGCTATGCTCCATCGCGGCCTCGGCGCGATTCATGAAGAACGAGGATGCCAACAGCACTGAAGTGACCGTGAGGCCCAGGAACTGGTTCAGGGGCGGACGCGTCAGCCCCAGCAAGTTGAACCGCGAGATCGCCAGACCACCAAAGACAAACGAATCGGACAGAAGAAAGAGCCAGAGGCCGAGGCGGTTTGTGGCCGTCTTGTACTCACGCGAGTGGCGATCTTCCCCGGAATCCTGGTTGAGCTTGTATATGTGCATGTAGTAGTACAAGACCAAGCCGACTTTGATGAGCGCTACCACGGCGAGTAGCGAAACGGCACCGATCGCGATGGCGATGAAGAACTCAAGCCCGGTCAAGACCGCGAGAAAGATGAAGATGATCAACCCCTGGCGAAATACACCAGCATTGTTGTCGTGTTCCATGTTTGGTTTTGCCTTGCCTACTTGTCCTTCACGAACCGGGTATATTGCGAACCGGGCAGGCCGTAGTCATATGGCTCGCCAATCACCTCGAACGGCGTCTCATAGTTGTGCGCTGGCAGCGGCGAGGGCACCTGCCACTCCGGTGATCGAGAATTCCAGATGTTGCCAACGGCTGGCTCGCCGTGGCGTATGCTCTGGACCAGGTTGATGAAAAAGAGCAGGATCGAAAATGCGATCAGAAAGGCAGCGATTGTCATCGCCACGTGATACGGCGTGAAGCCCTGGCTCGGATCATAGTCCGCGATGCGGCGCCGCATCCCGAGGATTCCGATTCGCATCATGAGGAGTGTAAGGGTCAGGAAGGACGGCGTCATGATCCAGAAATGGAGCTTGCCCAGGGTCTCGTTCATCCGCTTGCCTGTCACCTTCGGGAACCAGTAATAGATAGCCGCAAAGAAGGGGAACACGTAGCCGCCAAATATGGTGTCATGGAAGTGCCCAACGATGAAGTAAGTGTCCGTAAGGTGGAGATCAGTCGCCACGGTGGCGTTCGGAGGTCCCGAAAGCCCGCCAATGAGAAAGACCACTATCCCGCCCAGAACAAAAAGCATTGCGGTCGGCATCACGATCTTCCCCTTCCAAAGGGTGGCAACCCATGAGAAGAACTTGACGCCCGTGGGGACTGCGACCAGAAGCGTGCTGTACATGAAGGGAACCTGGAGGTACGTGTTCATGCCTGAGGCGAACATGTGGTGGGCCCAGACCAGGAATCCCACCATCGCGATGCCTAAGGAAGACATGGCTACGAACCGATATCCGTACAGCGGCTTACGCACGAATACGGGAAGCATTTCCGATATCACACCCAGACCCGGCAAGACGAATACGTAGACCGCCGGGTGGGAGTAGAACCAGAATAGGTGCTGGTACAGGATCGGGTTGCCCCCTTTGTTTGGATCGAAGAAGCCCATTCCCAACAGGCGCTGGAACATGACTAGCTCGGACGAAAGACCGACCAGTTGGGTGGCGGTGAGCGTGATGATCGACGTGGCCAAGGCCGCCCAGACGAGGATCGGCATGCGGAATGCTGTCATGCCCTTCGTGCGCATACGAAGTGTCGTCGCGATAAGATTCAATCCGCCGAGGATGGAAGACCATCCGGACGTGAAGAAGCCCAGGAAGAACATTTGCTCCCCAACCGGAGCGCGCACGGAAAGCGGAGGATACCCTGTCCAACCTGTGTCGAAGCCACCCAACGCCAGGCTCGAGAGCAGCACCACGGTGCCCGGCACAACGATCCAGTAGGAAAACGCATTCAGTCGGGGAAAGGCCATGTCCTGGGCGCCGACCAGAAGCGGCAGCAAATAGTTCATGACCCCGGCAACACCCACGAGGATGCCGAAGATCATGACGATGCCGTGCAAGGACATCAGCGTGTTGTACCACTGCAGCGTGAGGATTTGCAGCCCAGGCTGGGCCAGCTCCGTCCGGAAGATCAGCGCGAAGACCCCGCCGACGATCAGCAGCACCAATGAAGTGACGGTGTATTGAACACCGATGACCTTATGGTCCAGGGAAACGTTGAAGTACTTTATCCAGCCCTCAGGATCCTCCCGGTGCTCCGGGGTTTCTTCGCCCTTGGCCCATCGGAACCAGTCCGTCATGACGCCGCTGCCGGCAAGGAAGCTAAGTACGCCCAGGAAGGCGCCGAACACCCAGGCTGGCTCTGTGAAGAAGAACTGACCGAGGGGACTGAGGTGGAGTAGCAAGCGAATCAGGGTGACGAAGATCGCGCCCGTCAGCAAGCCGGCGAGCTGCCACAGCAATCCACGAATCAGCGCAGAAGAGAGGAGTTTTTTCATACCGCTGCTCCAAAGCCTCACTTCAACGTTTCAATGTACGACACAACGGCTTTCACCTGAGCATCTGTCAAGTTGAATTTGGGCATGATCCCCGACGGGAATCCCAGGACGATCTGTGCGTTCGGATCCGTGATGGACTTGGTCAGATATGCCTCGTCCACTGTGACAGTCGATCCGTCGGAAAGCTTGACCTGGGAGTTAGACAGCCCCCGCCATGTCGGGCCCGTCAATTTGGTGCCATCGATCGAGTGGCAGCCGCCGCAACCATTTTGAGCGACGAGTGCCTTGCCAGCCTCCGGCCCGCCCTGCGCAATGAGCGCCGCGGCCGCCGCAGCCTGCTGTTGGACCCAGGCGTCATAATCAGCTTGGGAGGTCACGACCACCGGTCGCTGCATATAGGCGTGCGAAGTGCCGCACAGTTCGGCGCAGCGAACCGGGTAGGCCCCCAGCAGGATGGGAGTGATCCGATACGTGGTGATGCGGCCGGGCACCACGTCTTGTTTGATGCGGAACTCCGGCACCCAGAAAGAATGGATCACGTCCAGCGACTGCATATTCAAGACAACCTGCCGATTAATCGGCAGGTGCAGTTCGTTCGTTGTGAATCCCTGGGGATAGTCGAAGCTCCAATCCCATTGGTGAGCTGTCACGTTGATCTCGAGTGCGTTGGGATCCGGCACGCGCGTCTCACCCAGAGTGTAGGCGCCCAAATAGGCAAAGACCGTGACGATCATGAGTGGAATGATGGTCCATGTGACTTCAAGCGTGGTGCTCCCCTCCATATGTTCACCATCGCTCGTGTCTCCTTTA
The DNA here is from genome assembly GCA_963739265.1 of uncultured Chloroflexia bacterium. Classification (GTDB taxonomy): domain Bacteria; phylum Chloroflexota; class Anaerolineae; order Anaerolineales; family Villigracilaceae; genus Fen-1038. The sequence goes on along the minus strand of CAVTZR010000002.1, from coordinate 631,649 downwards.
CGCCTTCGAAATACGATCAGGCTGTAGATCAGCGGAACCATGATCAGCGTAAACAGGAATGAGATTACAGCTGCATCCATGTTCCACATCCAATCCACGGGCAGGGACTGGGCGCTCGCCTCGATCGGCATCACATTCGCTGCCGAAATGCCGAAATATAGGATGGGCGTGAGGAGCAGAATCAATACCCCGACGATGACGAAATGTCGCATAAACTCTCTCTCCTGAATTGCGTTGGCCCGGCGATCCGTCGGGGGGAACGCTCGCCGGCTGGGCTAGGTTGTTGGCCCGGAGACCCGACATGCTTTCGCGCGTTCCAGACGCGGATCTCGCCCCGGGAGCCCCCAATAGTGCCTTAGGGGCGCGTGCCGCAGGGCAAGAGCCTTAATGTACCAAATTTCCCCGAATTTGTCACGTTTATTCGGATGAGATTATCCTAATTTCGTGCCATCCATTGCCCCCGCATTTGGACGCGTCGATACTCGTGGATTGTGGAAGGCGCGGTGAGGATTCCGTTGGCGTGCGGCGGCCAAGCCACAAGTCCGGCCTGGCGACGCGTGCCTGGCAGATTGGAACCGGCTCAGGTCAGGCCCAAAGCCGACAGGACCTCGGCGCTGTGCTCTGCGGGCCGAACTCCTTCGAAGATCCGCGTGATCTTGCCCTCTTTGTCGACCAGGAAAGTCGTGCGCAGCACGCCGTCAAACTCTCGACCCATGAACTTCTTGTGTCCCCAGACGCCGTACTTCGAACATATCGTATGACCCACGTCAGCTAACAGCGGAAAAGGCAGGTTGTATTTGGCCTTGAATTTGGCGTGCGACTGGACTGTGTCTGGACTAACCCCCAGGATCGTTACTCCCGCCTTCTTGTAGGCAGAGTAGTCATCTCGAAAATTGCATGCTTCCTTGGTGCAACCCGGGGTGTCGTCTGCGGGATAGAAGTACAAAATGAGCGGTCCGCCACGAAAATCAGACAGACGCCGCACCGCCCCCGTATCATCCGATAATTCGAAACTGGGAGCACTCTTGCCTGCTGTAATGGGCATGAGCCACCTTCCTCCGAGTTGTTCTGCGGCGCGCGTCAGCGAGCACCGCCATCCAGAAGCACAAGCGACCGCGGGGGTCGCCCCCTTTTTCTACTCGCGCAAGATCCCGACTCGCCTCAGGTTCTTCTCAAGCGCCTCCAGTGTGGCGGGCTTGATGATGATACCGTTTGCTCCACGTCGGATGGCGCGTGTGCGGGTTTCGGGTTGGTCGTCCGAAGTAATGACCAAGACCGGGACGCGCAGCAGCCTTGGCTCACGGCGCAGGTATCCCAGTACTTCCAATCCATCGACGCCGGGCATGTTGATGTCCAGAAGGATCACGCTTGGTGTGTAACTACTCAGAAGGGAAATCGCGGGGCTCGAACCGTACGCAACCCGCCCGGGCACCCGCAGCAGGGTCAGCATTTGCAGCAAGGCATCGGCCGTTGTTCGATTGTCATCAATGATAACGGCATCGTTCATACATCCTCCAGGATCACCGTGCCCATGACCGAGACATCGTATCCCTTCAGTGCCAGCACGGCATTTCGAAAATCCTGTCGTTCCATGACCTTGAACAGGGGCGAGAGCAGGTCCGACTCGGCGTGCTCGCGCGGCATGACGAGATCATATCTTTCGTGAAACATCGGAACAAAATCCAGCTCCAGGGCTTGTGCGGCCGCAGCGATCCCCAGACCGCAGTCAGCTCGACCGCTGGAAACAGCCGCCGCCACGCCCAAATGTGTGTACTCTTCCTCATTGTACCCTTGAATTGACTCGGGAGTGATTCCGAGGGCGTTGAGGTGAAAATCGAGCAGAACGCGCGTCCCGGCACCGGGTTGGCGGTTGACAAACGAGACCGCGGGACGCGTCAAATCGGCCAACCTCCGGATCTGTTTGGGATTCCCGCGCTGGACAATCAGTCCCTGCTCCCGGCGCACGAGTGCCACCACCTTGACCGGGATGCCCGGCATGTATTGTCTGATGTAGGGAATGTTGTAGTCCCTGGTCTCGGGATCGAAGAGGTGCGAGCCTGCCAGATGCGCTTCGCGACGCCGCAACGCAACCAGCCCGCCTTGCGAGCCCGCATTCGACGACACGAAACGCCGGTCATATTCGGCCAGGTATTGGGCCAGCAAATCCAGGATCAGGTCGTGCGAACCGATGCACAGGATGGTGCGCTCCAGCTCGGCGACGTTTCGATAAAGCTGCACAGAGACTTGCTCGCCGGCTTCCACGCCCTGGGTTCCCGCAGGCAATACAACGATTTCGTCAGCCTGGACCAGCGACGTGATGACGCCGGCTCCGCGCGAGAGCGGTGCCGCCAATAATTTGTCGCCCACTTTCCCGAGGGCCACACGAACGTAGTCATCGTCCCCAGGAGGTGAGGTAATCTTCCGGGTCAGGTGAGCAGTGGTGACCATCCGTTCCGCAGGTCGGCGCCCGAGCCACTTGGCGAGAATCGGTTCAACGAATATCTCCAGCGTCAGAGCAGCCGACACCGGATATCCGGGGACGCCGACGATCGGCACACGACCAAGAGGATTTTCTGGTTCGGAGGGCAGCCTTCCAGTCTCCTCGCTGATGCCGCCACCCGGCGGCTGGATCAGACCCATAATCACGGGATGGCCCGGCCGAACCGCTACACCGTGCACCAGAAGCTCGCCGAGGCCCTCAATCACTTTGGCTGAGAAGTCCTCGGCACCGGCCGATGATCCGGCGTTGAGCAGAACCAGATCGTATTCGCGGGCGGCCTGGCGCACTTGCCGGCTGATCAGGTCGAAGTCATCCTCGCAGACGGGGAACCGAGTTGCCTCCCCACCCATGGCTATGATTTGGGCTGCCATCACGATGGAGTTGTACTCGAGGATATCCCCGGGTTGCAGGCTGGAACCGATCTGCACCAGTTCCGAGCCCGTCGGCAAGATCGCCACCCTAGGCTTGCGCGCAACGGCGAGGTCGACGTAGCCTGCCGCAGCGACTGCGCCGAGATCGACCGGGCGGAGCACGTGGCCGGCAGGCAGCACAAGTTGGGTTGCGACGATGTCTTCGCCGAGAGGCCGAACGTGACTCCACGGCGCTACGGCTGCCCGAATCCGGATCACCTTGGGCCCACGGATATCGGCAGTCAGCCCACCAGTCTCGTTCAGCGGCTCGACATTTTCAATCGGGATGACCGCATTGGCCCAAGCCGGCAGCGGATCGCCGGTGTCGACGTAGTGGGCCTGTGCCCCGGAAGGCTGTCGGCTGTCACCGACCGGAAGCATAAGGGGCAAGTGCGGCTGTGCACCGATGGTCCTCTCGGCCCTGACGGCGAACCCGTCCATGGCCGCGGCATGGTAGTGCGGAGAGGAGATCTTCGCCCAGATCGGCCCTGCCAGGACGCGGCCGAGAGCGTGTTCATTGAGGGGAACGGTCTCGACGCCGAGCACCTGCCAGCGACCCGCGGCCTCCAGTGCCTTTTGGAAGCGCAACTGAGCACTTCGGAGGGGGATATCGCTCAGGTAGATGGACATGTCGGCGTGCTAATCCACAAAATTATAGCCCAGGTGCAGGATGATAGAGTCCAAACACGAGATGGGCGCGCGGGATGGTAACCTGTATCATGCCCCTGATCAGCGGCGCGATCCTGACCTGGACCCGCGCCCTGGGTGAATTCGGCGCCACGATCCTCTTTACGGGCAATCTCCAGGGCATGACACAGACCATGCCCATGGCGATGTACCTTGGATTCGAGAGGAGCCTAGGTGTGGCGATCGCGCTGTCAGTGCTGCTGGTCGCGGTCTCCACCGTCCTGCTACTTGCCACCTGCGGGTTGGAGCGCAAGGATCCATCGGCCTAGCAGCCCTACTCAACCTCGGCGGCATCAAGTCAAAGGAGGAAGACCTCGGCTGCCTCCCCCGCGCTCAAGCCGGTCACATCAGCAGGTATGCGCAAGAGGCCATCGGCTCCGGCTAGTGCAAAGATCAGGTTGGAGCGACCGAACATCGGCTCCGCCAACCAGACTGCATTGCCCTTGATCGGTTCAGCCATTGCCTCCGCAGCAGCGATTTGCTTGAGCTTCACGGGCCACCAATCCTCGCGGCCTGCCTCCGACGCAAGATTCAAGGCGAGGCGGGCGATGACCACAGGCTGCGGTCGGTCCCCGGGCAGCCCAAGAAGTGCATCAATCAACGGCAGAACAAACAGATAGGCGTTCACCAGGGCGCTGACGGGATTTCCCGGTAGACCCAGGACTGCTTTGCCATCACAGACTCCCAAGATAGTCGGCTTCCCGGGTCGCGTGTCGACCCCATGGACTAGGACCCCGGGTTTGCCCAGCGCACTGATCACATCGGCGGTCTGATCGCGTGCGCTGGCCGAAGAGCCAGCTGTGATGACCACGCAATCGCATTCCGCCAAGGCGCGCTTCGCAGTCCGCTCCAGCAAAGGCGGCTGATCGGACACGATTTCATAAAACGCTGGCGCTCCTCCCCACCCGGATATCGCTGCACCTAAAGTGTGCGCATTGACATCTCGGACCTGACCAGGGCTTGGCCTTTGATGCGCTGGGACCACCTCATCGCCTGACGAGATCAAGCCAACGCGCGGCTTCGGCATCACGTTGATCGCAGTCAGTCCGAGGGCCATCAGGCCACCGATCTCTGCTGGACGCATGCGGGCGCCCCTCGGTACTACCACTTGGCCCGTCGCTACGTCCTCGCCTACCTGGATCACATTCTCCCCAACCGCAACCGGTCTGAGGACTTCGATCTCGGTTGCCTCGATGCTGTGCGCGCCGGGTGCGATACTTCCTGCGCGGGCCGCTGTTGCGGCGCTTGCTTCTGGCGAGTGCTCACCAAGGGTCACCTGGCTGTACTCGAGCATGACCACTGCATTTGCGCCCTCCGGTACCATGCCACCCGTGTGGATTAGCAGGCACTGACCTTTGGCGATCGCCGACGGCGGCGCGCTTCCCATCGGCACCTCGCCGATCAATCGCAGGTACGCGGGAGAGAGTCGGTGGCGCCATATGTATCACCCGCCATCACGGCGTAACCATCGACGGTCGATCGGGCAAATTCGGGCAGGGGATGGGGCGCGACCAGATCCTCGGCCGCAACGCGGTCGAGTGACGCGGCAGTCTCGATGCGCTCCGTCTCTGCCCGGATGATCCTGAGATTCGTCAGGAGCAACTTCCGGGCCTCTTGCGGGGATAGCAGATGCAGAAACTCGGGCATCTATCGCAGCCACACAGTCAGCGTAAGGAGATAGGCGGTTAGCCCGAACACCGCCAGCCCATTGGCGGTCAGAAGATTCCAGATGGGTCGCGCCCCTAACGTGATGTTTCGCAGCCAGAAGATCTGAAGAATTGCGAAGGGCAGCGTCAAGAAGGCCGGCCACAGCAGACCGATGGAGAAACCAAGGAGGGGAGCTGCGCCTAGAAGTAGATAGGCCGCAATGATCAGTCCGTGATGAAGCGGCGCCGCAACCTCCCAACCGACCCGCTCCAGAAACGTCCGTCGGCCATATTTGATGTCTTCTGCATAGGTGGAGAAGTCAAGAGCCAGAAGCGCAGCCAGTACAAGAAATGTAAGCGGCACGATGATGGCATTGAGCAGGCGATGGAACGATCCCGTCTGAAGCAGGAAGCCAATGGCGGGCAGTAGGTAAGCCATTTGGACAGTAAGCAGTAGTTCCCCAAAACCTCGATCCAACAGCCGCATTGGTGGCACCGCGTAGACAATACTCACCAACAACGAGAGGCCGAGGCAAAGAATAGTTGGCGCGGAAAGCCTCCCATCTCTGAAGAGTATGAAGGCGATCACTGCTTGTGCCGCCAGAGCTCCGATGGATAAGTAGAGTGCGGCATCGCGCAAGGTACGGCGTGCAGCTTGATCCTCATCCGGCAGGATCGGGTCACTTGGAGAACGGAAGACCTCGGCCAGCAGGCTCATGCTCAGCTGGGCCAGGACTGCACCGCCAAGCCCCAGCCAGAATGCCGCAGGCGTTGCGAATTCGCCCAGGAAACGAGAGATGCCCGCGCCTAGCACATACATCAAGCCGGCCAGAAGTGGGAATACGGGCCGCCCAAGGCGCAATACATTCTTCAGCGTGGGCATTTGTGTCTGCGTTAGTCCTTCAGGGCGCGTCGGACATCCCGGTAGTGCACTTGATTGTGAATGTATACCATCTTAAGCATCTCTCGCAGGCTGGTGACGCCCAGGAACGGATGTCGACCCCTCTTTTCCAGGTCTTCCTCCGCAAGCCCGGAAACCCAGGTCACCATCGCCGCCCGCGCTTGACGAAAGGATTGCAGCAAGTCACTGGCGCGCAGGTCCATCGTCTTGCGCTGCTGGCTGGCATTGTAGCGGTCAATGGCAAAGTCTTCTGTGACACCGCTGCCACCCTGTCGAATTTGCTCGAACAGTATCGTGAAGGCGCGTTCAGATGTCATGAGGTGCGCCAGGGTATTGCGGACTGTCCAGACAGCGCCATCCGTGTAGACTTCGGCCTCCCACTGGCCTTGGCCGAGCGCACCGAAGAATGCCAGGAGCCGCTCACCTTCGGACTGGAGCTTTGCCGCCAGATCAGCGCCCTCACTCATCCCGGTACCTACTGCCTGACGAGGGCATAGTTGAGCGCTTTCCGGCCGGTCGCGAACCAGTAGTAGTTCCTCATGCCTGATATATCGCGGACAAGCTTGCTGCTGTCCGGGAAATCGCTGCGGACATAGTAATAATGCGTTTCGTATGGACTGTCTCCAAACGCGGCCGCCAGGATATAGCCGTGAGACTCGGCATAGTCCTTCAGTGTGGTCGTCATCCGAAACCAATCTTGGCCAAGATTCCTTTCGGTGAGCTTGGGGGGCACAAGCGGCGAGAAGTACGCGTGAAATACAATGAGGTTCGGCTTGTACTGGTCGAGATATTGGGCCGTGATCTCACCGTGATGAGCGATCCACTCGTCGTTGAGCCCCCACGTGTCGATCGACGACCACCCCGAATACAGAGGCAGCAGACCCGCCTCGCTCGTTGCGAGCACATATCCCTGACCCTGATAGTTGGACAGGATCTTCCCCATATCGTAGCGACCGTCGGCCTCGTAGGCCACGCCGCAGGATTGTTGGGCAATGGTGAGCGTGCAGCTCTGCGCCATCGAGTACCTCATCAGGCCGTATGTCACCACGAGACCGACAAGGATCCACGCGGCCGCGACTGAGATCGCGACGGGCCTGCGGTACGAGATGTGAATCTCCTCGGTCAATCCGGCCACGAGGGGATAGTAGCTCAGCAGCACCAATGGCCATAGCGCGTACTGGAATCTTCCCCCGAAATTGGTGTCGTTTGAGATCAGGATGAAGGCGGCTGCAAAGCCGAGCAAAAGCAGCAGGAAAGCGATCGTCATGCGGAGAGTTTGCCTCGAGCGCAACCCGAGCAGAAATGCGAGGAGGAACGGGCCGCCGAACCGAAGCAGATACCCGAGCGATTCCCAGAATGAGTCAAAGTGAAGGAATCCGCCTCCCTTCTTGTAGAAGGGATTGGGCAGCGGATATCCGAAGTACTGCCAATGCCAGACAAAATACGCGCCGCCCAATAGGAGCAGGACGGCGACGAAGATCAAGATGACTGTGGATGAGGAGCGCCATCCCTTCATCACGACAATTGCAGCCAGCATGAGCACACCCAGGATGGCGCCCTCTGGACGGACCAGGCCCGTCAACAGAGCGGCAAAGGCAAAAAGCGCGGCCAGCCAATTCGATGGCTCCGGCCTTCGTACCAATACCAGGGCAAGAGTCCAAGCAAGGGCGGCAAAGAGTGCAAAGAATGGTGTTCCGAAGAAGGCCGCGGCGTACGAGAGACCAGTCCCGACCGCCACATAGAGGGCACTGATGAATGCAATCACGAAATGGGCGCCCCACACCTTCCGGTTGACCCAATAGACCAGCAGGACAGTAAGCAAGTGCGCCGCGAAACCCAGTACCCGGACGGAACGCCCGATCGCCACTCCGGTCCGGATCAACGCCGCGACCGCTCCCATGAAGAGAAAATCCGTAGCCCCGTCGACCGGATGCTGGCCGATATTCCAGACGATGCCATACCCGTGCGCCAGGTGATCGGCGTAGCGCATCAGCATGGCCGCATCCTCGAACGGCGGCACGTTGAAGTCAACGAAACCAGCGGCGTAGACCGCGACTGCGCCCACGAGAAGAGTGGAGGCCCACCAGTCCACCCGGCGATTGATCCAGGTCATGCAGTCATCCCAGCAGGGAGTACCCCCCGTCAATCACGAGCGTCTGCCCGGTCACATATTCATTCTTGAGCAGGAACTCGAGGGCCGACGCGATCTCATGCACCCTCGCAGACCGCTTGAGCGGAAGACGATCAATCAGCTTCTGCCAATCTACATTGGAGATCTGTTCGGATTGAAGGACGAGCCCCGGCGCGATCGCATTCACGCGGATTGCCGGCGCGAAGGCCCGCGCCAGTATGTTGGTCAGCGCTTCAAGGCCGGCTTTGCTGACGGAGTAGGATGGAAACCGACTCCAACTCTTCCTAGCCCCGACGTCGGTCACGTTCACGATCAGTCCGCCTTCCTTCATCCTGGCCGCGGCCTCACGTGCGCACAGGAACGGCGCTCGCAGATTCAGGTTCAGGGTCGTGTCCCATTCCTGCACGGTCATCGTTCTCGGATCCCCGGTCGGAATGATCGCAGCCGAGTTGACCAGCACCTTTAGCGTGTGGGGGATTTTGTCGATCTCAGCAAACAGGTTGCCGATATCTTCGGGCATGCTGAGATCGGCCTTCGCGAGGAAGGCCGGCATGCCCAGGGCGCGTATCTCTTCGGCGGTGCTGATCGCCTGCTCACTAGAATTCCGATAGTGAATCAGGACCGCATGGCCGTTTCGCGCCAGGGCTAGGGCGAATGCCTTCCCCAGACGATGCGCGGCGCCGGTCACGAGCGCGAGCGGCTGCCCAGCCATGGGACGGTTTTACCACAGATTCCCCCAATGCCGAATTCGCCGGTTGGGGACGTGGGCCATTACCCACGGAAGAAATTTGAGATGAAGAACCAGAGATTTGCCGGGCGTTCTGCAAGCCGCCGCATGAAGTACGAATACCAGTGCTGTCCGAAGGGCACATAGACCCGCACGGCGTATCCTTCCTGGACGAGCTGCTCCTGCAGGTCGCGTCGTATGCCGTTGAGCATCTGAAACTCAAACGCATTCTTTGGGAGGGAGATCTTCTCCGCGTAGCGTTTGGCGAACGTTATGCGATTCACGTCATGGGTGCCGATGGCCGGGATCGGCGGAAAGCAGCCGTCAGAGCTGGCTTTCGGCGAGTTCGCCCCCAGGGCCGCGTCCATCATGATCTTTGTGAGCAAATCATAGTTTGCGTCAACGTCTGCCTTCTTCTGGAAGGCTTTGTCTGCGGGCTCCTGGTACGCACCCTTCACAAGCCGGATGGGGGTTCCGTCTGCGAGCAGCTTGCGCGCATCGGCCTCGGTCCGGTAGAGATAGGACTGAAGAGCGATGCCCAAGTTCTTGAATCCATTCTTGCGCATGAGCTGGCACAAGCCGATTGTCTGGTCGGTGTAGGGTGTGTCCTCCATGTCGAGTTGCACGAAATTGGAGGTATCCCTGGCGCGGATCAGGATACGCTTGAGATTCTGCCGGCACACTCTCTCGTCCAGACCCAGGCCAATCTGAGTGAGCTTGATCGAGACGTTGGCGCAGAGACCTGATTTCTTGATCGAATTGAGCGTGCTGATAATGGCTGCGGTGGAGTTGGCCGCTTCCTGAGGCGTGCTGGTGTGCTCCCCGAGATAGTCAAGAGTTACGTTCATGCCCTTGGCATTCAGTTCGCGTATGGCGCGGATTGCATCTTCTATCCGTGTCCCCGCTATGAACCGTGAAGCAACTCTCCAAGCCAGGCTCCAACCGGTAACAATCCGCTGCGCCCAGGCGGCTTTGGAAAGGTAGATCAAGAATGACCGCAGCATGGATTCCCTTTCTCAGCAAAGCCTAATGTTATTCTAGCACAGGTGCCTGGGGACGCTGTGTTATACTTTTTTGAGACGAAAGTCACGACTTTGGAGGCCAGGTGCGAAGCCGAAACGCCAGCATTTTCCTGCGGGGGACGGCGATCTTTCTCCTCATTATTGCGACATTCCTGAGCATTTACTCGCTGACGAGCTACAGTCGCCAGCGCAACAACTATCCGTTCGGCATGACGATCGCCGGCGTTCCGGTCGGCGGTCTCGATGCCCGTGCGGCCACGCAGCGAGTTCTTGCAGGTATATAGTACTCCGGTGGAGATCCACTACGGCGGTGGGGTGATCCAGGTGGATCCCACCGTGCTGGGCTTCCAGATCGATATGGACTCCATGTTGGCAGCGGCCGACCTCAATCGCACGGGGGGCTCATTTTGGGGCGGCTTCTGGGACTACCTGTGGAATCGGGACCCCGCCTCGAACGCCGTGCCGCTGAGGGCCGCGATCGCAGAGGAGCGCCTTCGGGCCTACCTCCAGACCGAGATCGCCCCGCGGTATGACCAGCCCGCCACGGCGGCCCAACCCATCGCCGGCTCAACGTCCTTCACCCCAGGGCAGCCCGGCCGGAGTCTCGACATCGAGAGCGCCGTATCCCAGATCGAGGATACGCTGCGCTCACCCACGATCCGCACGGTCACTCTGACCGCGGTCCAGAACGCGGCCGCGGCACGACCTACGATCAACAACCTGCAAATCCTGATGAAGCAGATCATCACGACGTCGGGCTTCGACGGGGTGATCGGCGTCTACATGTTGGACCTGCAAAACGGCCAGGAGATTCACTTCGCGTTGAATCAGGCCCAGGAGATTCCGGATCAGCCGGACGTGGCCTTCACGGCGTCCAGTACGATGAAGATTCCCATCCTGGTTTCCTACTTCGTTCAGCACGGGAAGTCACCGGTGGATGCGTCAGTAAATGCCGAGATCGTTAAGATGATCCATGCCTCCGACAATCCCTCCGCCGATGCCGTGATGGCGGAGTTGGATCCCAATGCCGGCCCGCTCGTCGTTACTCAGTACATGAAGCAACTGGGCCTGGACAGCACCTTCATTGCAGGGTATTTCGCACCCGGCTCCCGCCTGCTGCAGAATTTCGTGACATCGGCCAATCAGCGGACGGATATCACAACCACCCCGGATCCATACAACCAAACCACGCCGTCTGACATGGGCGTGCTGCTGGAAGACGTCTATCAATGCGCCCAATCCGGAGGGGGCGCATTGGTCGCTGCATTTCCCGACAAGATGGATCAGGCGGTGTGCAAGCAGATCGTGAACTACCTGGCTTCAGACAAGATCGGGATAATGATCGAAGCCGGGGTTCCCGAGGGAACGGTGGTGGCGCACAAGCATGGGTGGGTCACGGACCCGGTGACCGGCCTTGATCATGACTGGAGCGATGCCGGCATCGTCTACACGCCTGGGGGGAACTTCGTGCTGTCCATTTACTCCTGGCATCCGGTCCAGCTCGTTTTCGTCGACGTCGGTGATCGCATTGGCATCAATCATCTGTTCGCCAATCTGGCGCAATCCGTCTACAACTACTTCAACTCCACCCATTAGCTCGGTCCAAGCGGCAGTGCACAAGAGCCGGGGATTTTTCCGCTTATAATGAAAGTATGAGTGCCGCGCTGGGCCTCCTCCGACTGCAACAGGTGGATATCCGGATAGGCCGCAACGAAGCTCGCCTTCAACAGATCCAGGAAACGCTCGACAACGACGCCGAACTCACAGCTGCCCGCCAGGCGCTGACGGCTGCCCAGTCGGGCCTTTTCGATGCCGAACATGCCCGGCGCCTGGCAGAGGCGGATGCCCAGGGGCAGCAGACCAAGATCGCGCAGACCGAATCCACTCTGTTCGGGGGATCGGTGAGAAACCCAAAGGAACTGCAGGACCTGCAGGCGGACGTGGCCTCGCTAAAGAAGAGGCTGGCTGCAACCGAAGATCAGGAGCTGCAGGCAATGCTTAGCGTTGAAGCGCTCCAAGCCGAAGTCCAGGTGGCGCAAGAACACCTCAAGGCAATTCAGGCAGGACTAGAGAACGAGCACCACAAGTTGATTGAGGAACGCGTGGCCCTCTTGCGAGTCCGGGAAAACCTCCTGTCGGAGCGGCAAGCTGCTCTGGGTGCGGTTGCGGCCGGAGTCGTCGAGCAGTATGAGGCGCTCCGGCGACAGAGGCGCGGAGTGGCAGTGGCCGAGGTCCTGGAAAATTCCTGCAACGCCTGTGGCACCACTCTCACGGCCGCCCTCCAACAGAGTGCCCGCCATGCGGACCGACTCGTGTACTGTCCCTCGTGCGGGCGCATCCTCTATGCCGGCTGAGACTCCCTACCTGCCATGAGACTCCCCTTCGGCCTAGTGATCGACGCCTCATCATTCGTCTTTGGCCTTCTTATCGCGACGATCTTCTGGTGGATGATCGCTCGAGCTCGGCCGCTCTGGCGCGAGCTTGGCGAGAATTTAGCACACCGGCGGGAGGAGGCGCAAACCCGGCGGATGAGCACCGTTGAGCAAGATCATCGACGCATTACACTGCGCCGTGCCCAAGGAATGCACCTGGCAGCCCCCCTTTTCGCGCTCGACGAGATTTGAATTGAGCCGCGGCTCCTGGCCCCCGCGCCCAGAGTGGAACCGGGTAGCGCGGTCGGGACCGAAGATGCAGTCACACTGACGCTGCCGTACATGCCGGCCTGGCCCGAGCTTGCCGCTATATATGGGGCGCCGACTTTCACGCTCGGCGAGGCACTCTCCGGTGGAAGGAACCTGGTTGTCATCGGGCAGCCCGGAACGGGCAAGACCGTCGCATTGGCGCATTTGGCGTCCTTGTGTGCAAACCGGAGCGAGAAGCTCGGACCTCTGCAGGACTTTGTCCCGTTCATGCTGCACGTGGCAGACCTGAAGCTGCCGATCGCAGGCGAACGCAACGGCTTGGATCGGATTATCGAGGTGACCTCCGAAGAGGGGCATCAGTCCTGAACCTCGGCAAGGTCCCTGCTTTTGTGCAGGGAGCGTTCCGGTCGGGCCGGGCCCTGTTGATCCTCGATGGGTTTGACGAGTTAACCTCACACGGTCAGAGCGAGGTTTCCGGATGGTTGGGGGCCATCCTGAAGGAATATCCGAAGACGCGGATCGTTACATCCGGCGCACCGGAACACCTTGACGGACTGGCCGCCCTCGGCTGCTTTCCGCTCACCATGGCGGCCTGGAACCAGCGGCGCCAGGCAGAGTTCATCAGGAAGTGGAGCGAGGTGTGGGCCCGATACATTGCGGCGGAAGCCTGGGTCCAAGCCAGAATCGAGAATGCCGATCCTTTGGTGCTTGAGTCCTGGCCTGAATATGGACAATCAGAATCTCAGTCCGCTGGAACTCACCCTGAAGGTCTGGGCTGCGTACGCCGGCGATGCCTCGGGCCCGCACTTACTCGATTCCATCGCCGCACACATCCGGCGTCTGGCACCGGCGAATACGCCGTCTGCAGCGCTCGAATCGCTTGCGATGGAAGTGATGCTGACTGCACAACCCCTCTTCGATCCCCACAATGCGCGGGCTTGGGTTAAGGAATTTGAGCTTCCGGAAGAGGCCGAGAATTCGTCCGGTGATGAGGGGGCCGGCGAAGACGGGGACCGGGAAGTCGCGGATGAGGTTCGGACGGCGGCGCAAGGGATCCAAGAAGACCGTTGCTCCAACCCCCGGCCTTCTTGGTCGCCTGGCTTCTTCGGGCCTGCTCGTTTCATACTCAACCGGCAGGATGCGATTTGTGCATCCGGTCTTCGGCGGGTATCTTGCGGGACGGGCATTGAGTGGCTACAAGGCCCAGGACACGCTGCTGAATCAGCCGGATTGGATCGGGAAGTTGTTAGCGATGCGTTTCTTGGCGTCCCAAGGGGAAGTGGGTTCGCTCGTCGCGGCGAGCATGCTTGAGTGGTCGCGGCTTCCCATGCAGCGACCACTGTTTACGGCGGCGCGTTGGCTCCGGGACAGTCCCCCGCAGGCCCGCTGGCGGGGTCAACTCATGTCTGCGCTAGCTCTGCAGCTGCAGACCGAAGGGCTTCCCATTGCCCACCGGGCCCAAGCACTGTCTGCGCTGGCCACAAGCGAGGATCCCGGTGCTGCGGTCCTCTTTCGGCAATTCCTCAACACGCTCTCCTTCGAACTCATGGCGCTGGCCGCACTGGGCAGTGGCGCTGTCCGAGATGTCAAAGCCGTCACCTCCCTGATAGGAATCCTGGAGACGCCGAGCAGCTCGGCACGACGCGCTGCATGCCTGGCACTTGTCTCGATTGGAACAACTGAGGCCCTGGAAGCCGTTGCAAAGGCTCTCTTGCACGGGGACGAAGAACTGCGGCGAGCGGCAGCAGAGTCTCTTGCAAACGATCCCGGAGAAGGTCACGCGATGTTGAAGGACGGCGCGACCATGAAAGATCTCATGCTCCGCCGTGCGGTGGTCTACGGCTTGGCACGCGTGCATGAGCCGTGGGCCGTTGAAATGCTGGAAAGCATTCGGGTCGATGACGACCAGTGGGTCATTCGGAATTCGGCTCACGAAGTCCTCGAATCCCGCAGCATTGCGGTCGATCCCCGCATACCGCGACCGCTCAAGCCCCCGTCCCAGAGCACCTGGCTTATCGCTTTTGCGGGAACACAGGGCGTGGGCATTTCGCCTGGAGCGCCCGCGACGGATATCCTACTAGCGGCGCTCAAAAGCCCCAAGGTCGAGGAACGATTGGCCGCGCTGGAATACCTTAAGCAGAACCCGACCGATGGGATCATAAAGGGGATCTACGGCGTGATGTTCGGAGACGACTCAGAAGCTAGGGAGGCGGCTTACTTGGCGCTGTGGGAAATCGGGGCGTCAGGGTACAAACTGCCTCATCCTTCGCAATTCGGATTCGGCTAATGCTCATCACAAACGCCACCGTCGCAACGTGGGAGTGCCCAAATTGGCTTCTCACGAATCACTCAATCTACATCTCGGGAGATCGAATCCGGGAAATTGGTCCAAGCTCAAAGATCGATCCGCTGCATCCGAAGACAAGGCGTTTAGACGCGGACGGACAGCTCGTGATGCCCGGGGCGATTTGTGCGCACACCCATTTCTACAGTGCGTTCGCCAGGGGACTTGCAGTCCCCGATCCGGCGCCAAAAGACTTCCCCGATATCCTGAATAAGCTCTGGTGGCCCCTGGACCGCGCTCTGCACGAGGACGACGTCCGTTATTGCGCGCTGATGTGCCTGGTGGACGCAATTCGCAACGGTACCACCACGCTCTTTGACCACCACGTTTCACCCAGCGCGATCGATGGTTCACTCGACGTCATCGCAGAAGCGGTGGACAAGTCCGGTCTCAGGGCCGTGCTCTGCTATGAGGTCAGCGATCGCAATGGCCCGGAAACAACTGACGCCGGCATAAAGGAGAACGTAAGATTCTCGCGCCGGCTTGCCTCTAATCCTCAACCGCGGCTCGCCGCCATGTTCGGTCTTCATGCAAGCCTCACGCTCTCTGGCGCGACCCTGCAAGCTTGCAGATCGGCCGCGCCCGAGGGTGCCGGTTTCCACATCCATGTAGCCGAGCACGAAGCTGACCAGTACGACAGCCTCGGCAGGACGCAGATGCGCGTGGTTTACCGTCTTAATAACCATGGCATCCTGGGCCCGAAGACTATCGCTGCGCATTGCGTGCACGTCGACGCGGCGGAGATCCAGGTGCTCAAGGAGACCGGCACCTGGGTCACGCACCAGCCGCGCTCGAACATGAACAACGCGGTCGGGTCAGCGCCGGTCGAATTGCTTCACCGGGCTGGCGTGAGGGTCTGCCTAGGCAACGACGGATTCTCGAACGCTATGTGGGACGAGTGGAAAGCAGCGTACTTCCTTCATAAGGCAACCAGTCGCGATCCGCGTAGAATGGATGGCGGCCAACTCATGCAGATGGCGATCAGAAACGCTGCGGCGCTGGCAGGTTCGTATTTCACAGACGCCCCCATCGGGGTGCTGGTGCCTGGCGCTTTCGCGGACTTGGTGCTCGTCGACTACCAATCGCCCACGTCCGTCACGGCAGATAACCTCCCGTGGCACATCATCTTCGGATTTCAGCCGGGCATGGTAACAACGACGATCGTCGCCGGCAAGGTGCTCATGAGGGACCGGAAGCTCTTGACCCTGAACGAAGCGGAGATTGCGGCTCATGCCCGCGAGCTGGCTCCCAAGGCTTGGAATCGCTTCTTCGAGGCCGCGAAGTCATGAATGACCCGTCGGTTGTCCTCACGATCGCCGTCCTGGGTGGCACGGGCAAGGAGGGCAAGGGCCTGGCGTATCGCTGGGCCAAGGCCGGCTACCGCGTCATCATCGGATCGCGGTCCGATCAAAAGGCGATCACGGCGGCGGCCGAACTCGTGGAATCCCTGGATGGCGCGGCTTCAGTGGTCGGAACTTCCAATGTCGAGGCGGTCCGGGATGCCGACATCGTGGTCCTTACGGTTCCATACAGCGCACATCGGAAGATCCTGCGGTCCGTCGCAGAAGCCATCAAAGGCAAGCTGCTGATCGACGTTACCGTCCCACTGGTTCCAGGCCAATTATCGAAGGCGCACATGCCGACTGCGGGTTCCGCTGCGCAGGAGGCCCGTCGCGTCCTCGGACCGGAGGCCGAGATCGCCGCAGCTTTTCACAACGTCCCTCACGAGTACTTGCTGCAGGATGGAGCTTTGGACTCGGACGTCCTGGTCACTGGGACAAGCAAGGAGGCGCGGGCCGAGACCTTGAAGTTGGTCTCCGCGGCAGGACTCAATGGATGGGATGCTGGAGTCCTTGAGAACTCCATGGTGACGGAAGGCCTCGCCAGCATTCTCATCCACATCAATCGAAGGTACGGTTCAACACACGCCGGCATCAAGATAACCGGACTCGATTCACACTGATATGCCGCTCGTGCTGACCGCGCTCAAAGGAATTCCCCTCATCCGCCAGGGCGATAACCTGGCGGACATCATTCTTTCTGCGCTTGGGGCCAATGGCTTGGCACTCGATGACAATGATATTCTGGTCGTGGGGCAGAAGATCGTCAGCAAGGCAGAGGGTCGCATGATCAACCTGGCGACCGTCGAGGCGAGCGATCGAGCCAGGGAACTCGCGGCACGCGTAGACAAGGACCCTCGCGTAGTGGAATTGATGCTAGGCGAGAGCCGCGAGGTGTTGAGAGCACGCCAAGGCACGATCATCGTTGAGCACAAGCTCGGATTCATCTGCGCCAACGCAGGAATTGACCACTCGAATGTTGCCGGCCCAAGCACGGCCCAAGAGGAATACGTGTTGCTCTTGCCGTGCGACCCCGATCTCTCGGCGCAACAGATCCGAACCCAGATAGAGCAAGCAGCGGGCAAACGCATCGGTGTCATGATCATCGACTCCCACGGGCGCGCCTGGAGGCTGGGCGTGGTCGGCAAGTGCATCGGCCTCGCCGGTGTTCCCGGCCTGATCGACGAGAAAGGTTGGAAGGACTTGTTTGGCTACACCCTGCGAATAACCACCGTTGCGGTTGCCGACGAGTTGGCGGCCGCTGCCTCGCTGGTCATGGGGCAGGCGGCGGAGGCCACCCCAGTCGTCCATGTCCGAGGATTTCCCTATCCGCTGCGAGAAGGCTCGCTCAAGGAGTTGTTGCGGCCCAAGGAGCAGGATCTCTTCCGCTGACCGCCTGCTGTGCGGCCGGCGGCACCACCAGGACAAGTGATGAATTCTTTCCCCGATTCCCATAAGGATCTACTCGCTGACGAAACGCGAGCGTTTGCATACCTTGCCACATTGATGCCGGACGGATCACCTCAGCTGACGCCGCTTTGGTTTAGCACAGATGCCAAATATATACTCATTAATTCGGCCAAGGGCCGCGTCAAGGACCGGAATATGCGCGCCGATCCGCGCGTCGCCGTGGTTATCGCGGACCCAAAGGATCCATATCGCTTCGTCCAAGTGCGTGGACGAGTAGCGGAGATCACCGAACGCGGCGGGCTAGAGCACATCAACGAACTGTCGCTCAAGTACGACGGAAAACCTTGGTCGGCGCGCCCCGGTCAGGTCCGCGTCATCTACAAGATACTGCCGGAGAAGTCCGTCCCGGACGAGTAGTCCGAATGGATCTCCACGCCTTTTTGCGTTCCCGTCGGTCCATCCGGAGGTTTACCACCGCATCCGTCTCAGCGACGGCGCTCGAGCGGATCATCGAGACGGCCACCTACGCGCCGTCCACGCACAATCGCCAGCCCTGGCGATTTGCGGTCCTGACCGCTGCAACCGCCAAATCGGAGCTAGCGGAGGCAATGGCTTTGGCATTTCGCCGCGACCTTGAAGCGGACGGGCTGCCCACCGATGAAGTCGCTGGCTTGATTGAAAAATCCAGATCGCGCATCCAGTCCTCGCCCGTAGTCATCATCTTATGCATGGACATGTCCGAGATGGATGCGTATCCCAATTCACGACGCCAGGCTGCCGAAAGGACTATGGCCCTCCAATCCACGTCCATTGCGGGCTTGCAGCTCCTTCTCGCAGCGCATGCAGAGGGCTTAGGCGGGGTCTGGAACTGTGCGCCGCTTTTCGCCCCAGGTCCTGTGCGCGAGGCCCTGGGTCTGCCGGAAACATGGGAACCCCAGGGCATGCTCCTAGTCGGCTTCCCGGCAGAGACGCCGGTGGTCCGAGCACGGAAGCCAGTCCGGGAAATCGCCATCATCCGATGAAGGTCGTTGCGCTGGCGGGCGGAATTGGGGGTGCGAAGCTTGCGCAGGGTCTGGCCCACGCACTCCCGGCCGGGGCCCTAACGATCATAGTCAACACGGGGGACGACTTCGAGCAGTTCGGCCTGCATATTTCGCCTGACCTTGATACAGTCTGTTACACGCTTGCCGGGCTTGCCAACCCAGAGTCAGGTTGGGGCCGAGATCAGGAAACCTGGAACGCACTCGGCGAGATTGGCAAGCTGGGGGGGCCTGTCTGGTTTCATCTCGGTGACCATGACCTCGGCACGCACCTGGAACGGACGCGGCGCCTGAATGCGGGTCACACGCTAAGTAAGATCGTTCGTGACTTCTGTCGGGTCTGGGGAATCGAGCAGTTCGTGCTGCCGATGACCGACGATCCAGCGCGGACGATTGTCCAAACCAAGGCAGGGGACCTGGCATTCCAGGAATACTTCGTGCAGCGGCACTGCGAGCCGGCCGTCACCGGATTCAAACTCGAGGGCGGAGATTCCGCCCGGCCGGCCCCGGGTGTGGTAGAGGCATTGGCGCGGGCGGACCGGATCGTGATCTGTCCATCCAACCCGTGGGTTAGCATTGGACCCATCCTCTCGATCCGAGGCATACAATCGGTAATAGATCCGCAAAAGACGGTTGCGGTGTCCCCCATCATTGGAGGGCGCGCCGTTAAGGGGCCCGCAGCAAAGATGTATTCGGAGCTGGGCATTCAGCCCAGCGCGACCGCCGTGGCAAGACACTACCGGCATGTCATAACGCATTTCGTGCTGGACACGGAAGATGCGGCGCTTAAATCGGAGGTCAGCGGGCTGGGTATGCGCGTCCTGGTTACCAGCACACTCATGGGAGACGCGCAGGATCGCCTCCGTTTGGCCAGGTCTGTGTTAGACTTCGTTGGACATCATCCCCTATGAGCCTTTGGGCAATCGTCCCCGTAAAACCCTTGCGCCGCGGAAAATCCCGACTGTCAGGAGCCTTATCCGAGGACCAGCGTGAGGAGTTGAATCGGGTGCTTTTGCGGCGCACGTTGAAGACGCTCCTGGATCTGAAGGAAGTCGAACAGGTGTTGGTTGTAAGCCGGGACTCGGCGGCCCTGGCCCTTGCACGGGATCTGGGTGCGCGCACGGTGCAGGAAGATGGCGCGCCCGCGTTGAATACCGCCCTCAAACGCGCAACTGTGGTTGCTCAGGTTTATGCCTCACGTGGTGTCCTGGTCATCCCCGCCGATCTGCCGCTGCTCACCGCGGCGGACGTGCTTGCGCTACTGCAGCGTGCCACAGAACCACCTGTCGTGGTCATCGCCCCAGACCGGCATCAGAAGGGCACGAACGCCTTGCTGCTTTCACCCGCCAACCTTATCGAATACGATTTTGGCGGGGACTCGTTCCCGCGTCATTGTGACCGGGCTAGGCGGGCGGGCGCGCGCCTCGAGATCGTTGATCTGCCATCACTGGGCCTAGACCTGGATTTGCCCGAGGACCTGGAGCTGGTAAGGCAACTCCAAACATCCAAATCGAATAGCTGACCTCGAGCCAGCCAGCGACGGGCTCCCGCGCTCTCCCGCGTTCCAAGCGAACGAACGGGGGCTTTACTTTCCCGAGCAACGAGGCCACTGTCAGCATCCGGAGCGGAGCCGGGGGCCTCGACGCCACGGAGTCAATCTCCCAAATGTGACATAACACCGGCCGGAAGCGGAGCTTTTTCACTCAAAGGATTGCGGCCGAATGCTATAATGATTCTGTTCCTACACGCACAAACCAATCCGCGGCTCAACCGGGGTGCCCATGGACAAGAATGGCAAGAGGGATTTTGATTTCATGACCAAGGCGCGGCTGCGCGCTGAACTCCTTCGCTGTGAATACTGCGAGGAGAAGCCCTGCAAGCAAGCCTGTCCCGCCGACTGTTCACCGTTTGACTTCATCATGGCAGCGCGCGAAGGATATCCGTCGGACATCCGCCGTTCCGCCGCCGAGATCATGCACAGCAATCCGTTGGGGGGCGTCTGCGGGCTGGTCTGCCCAGATCGGTTCTGCATGGCCGCGTGTTCACACCGACGATTCGACGGCGCCATCAACATCCCGCAGGTGCAGGCCACCATTGTGGAGATGTCCAAGGGCCTCGGCGGCATACCCAAGTTCGATGTCCCCAAGCCCAACGGAACCAAGGTGGCCGTCATCGGCGGAGGGCCCGCAGGTCTGGGCGCCGCGGCGGCACTTGGACAGATGGGCTACGCGGTTGAGATCTTTGAAGGCCGGAATCGATTGGGCGGAGTGCTCAATCTAATACCGGCGGAACGGCTCAATCCGGAGGTCGTCCGAAGCGACATCGATTTTGTGTTGTCGCTTGGCGCGATTGCGGCACACACAGCGACGCCCGTGCTGGATCCTGCGACCTTGCTGGATCAAGGCTTCAAGGCCGTCTGTGTAACGACCGGACTCTGGAAACCCATTCAACTCGGCCTTGAGAACGAGGAGCTAGCGGTCAAGATGGTGGATCTCCTGGCCAATCCCGAGGCACACCGCTTCAGCGGGCGGGTTGCGGTCGTCGGCGGCGGTGCGACTGCCGTGGATTCCGCCATTACTGCCCGAAATCGGGGCGCGGCCCACGTCGAGCTTTTCATGCTTGAGAAGCTATCGGAAATGCCCCTCACCCCTGTGGAGCGGCAGGAACTACTCGACAACGACATTGAGCTGAACGGACGAATCCGTCTCACCCGAATTCTCGGCCGCGGAAAGACTGTAGCCGGACTAGAGACCTTGAAGGTTGAGCTCCCCGAGGGCGAACCATTCAGGCCAAGCAGTGTGCGTGATGTTCCAGGCACAGAGAACACGAGAATGGAATTCAGCGCGGTCATCGTTGCCATCGGGATGCGCTCCGCGATTGAACGGGTTCAGCGGCCGGGCCTCTTCTATGCGGGCGATGTCAGCAACGGACCGACCACGGTGGTTGAGGCGGTTGCATCGGGCAAGAATGCTGCGCTCGAAATCGACGCATACATCAAGCGTGCTCAGCGGCCGCAGGTCGAGAAGCAGACGAAATCCACATACGCGCTGCCCGGCTACCGTCCAGTTCCGGTGTCCCTGGAAACCGACTTCTTCGGCCGGCCCATTCGCTCGCCATATCTCTTGTCAGCCTCTCCCATGACGGATGGGCTGCAGCAGATGACGCTGGCTTACAAGACTGGTTGGGCAGGCGGAATCCTCAAGACCGCTTTCGACAACGTGCCTATCCATATCCCCTCCGAGTATATGTTCACCTTCGGCACATACACTTATGCCAACGCAGACAACGTGTCTGGGCATACCTTGGACCGAGTCTGCCGCGAGATCACCCAGCTGGCCAAGGATTGGCCGGATCGCCTGACGATGGGCTCCACAGGCGGACCGGTCACAGGGAAGGATGAGGGCGACTGGCGCGGCTGGCAATCCAACACGAAGAAGCTGGAGGCGGCCGGCGCCATGGGCATCGAATATTCCCTTTCCTGCCCGCAGGGCGGGGATGGGACCGAAGGGGATATTGTCTCGCAGAACGCTGCCCTCACTGCCAAGATCATTGACTGGGTCATGGAGGTTGGAGATCCCAACGTCCCCAAACTCTTCAAGTTGACGGCGGCCGTGACTTCAGTTGTGCCGATCCTGCGCGCCATCCGCAAGGTGCTCCAGAAATACCCCGGCAAGAAAGCGGGCGTGACTCTCGCCAATTCCTTCCCCACACTTGCATTCAGGCAAGGCGAGGCAGGACACCCATGGGAAGAGGGCGTGGTCGTCGGGATGAGCGGCGAGGGAGTGACGCCTATCTCCAACTTAAGCCTGGCTCAGGCAGTGCCGGAGGGCATCGAGATCTCAGGCAATGCCGGCCCGATGAATTACAAGGCGGCAATGAATTTCCTGGCCCTCGGCGTCAAGACCGTCCAGTTCTGTACGATATCCATGAAGCACGGCTACGGGATTGTCCGCGATCTTGAATCCGGCACGTCGTTCCTCATGCAACAGCGCGGCATCCATACCGTCAAGGAGCTGATCGGCATCGCCCAGCCCCATCCGATCACGGACTTCATGGCGCTCACCGCCACCAAGAAGATCTCGCAGGCGGACTACGACTTATGTCTATCCTGCGGCAACTGTGCCCGGTGTCCATACCTGGCGATCCAATTCGATGAGCTACACTACCCGCACATGGACCCATCCAAGTGTATCGGCTGCTCCCTCTGTGCGCAGAAGTGCTTCGTCGGAGCGATCACGATGCGAGCCCGCAGTCCGGAGGAGCTCGCTGCGTTGAGAGAGAACTGATCTCGTTCGGGCACTAGTCCTAGACTCGTTGCACAACCCGAAAGGAATCCAATGACAACTCGTTTCGAGCATGGAATAGTGGTGACCTTGGGTCAGAAGAACCAGGTGACCTGGAACGGTGCTGTCGTCGTGGAGGAGAGAAGATCGCGGGTGTCGGCGGCGCGACGGAGATAAAGAAGAGATTTCCCAACGCGGATGCCATCGATTGCACCGGCAAGGTAGTCCTTCCCGGTTTCATGTGCACCCACCATCACTTCTATTCGACCATGGCGCGCGGAATGGCCATCCCCGGAGAGCCGGCCTCCAATTTCGTTGAAATCTTGGAGCGTCTCTGGTGGAAGCTGGACAGGGCACTCTCCGATGAGGACATAACGCTTTCCGCCCAAGTGCCGCTGATTGAATGCATCCGTAACGGCACGACCACGGTGATCGATCATCACGCCTCTCCTGCCATGCGCGACGGCTCGCTGGATCTAATTGAGACCGCAGTTCGCCAAGCAGGGATCCGGGCGTCGCTCTGCTATGAGGTGTCAGACCGCAATGCGGCTGGCGGCGGTGTCGAAGAGAACCGGCGCTTTATTGCCAAGGTAGGCAAAGGCGATGGTCAGATCGCGTCCATGATGGGCCTGCATGCCTCCTTCACGCTGTCGGACGACACGCTGGAAAAATGCGTGGGGATTGCCCGCGACGCGGGAGTTGGCTGCCACGTGCACGTGGCCGAGGACCTTGCCGACCGAGAGGAACTCGCTCGAGCAATACGGTGTTCCAACCGTCAACCGGCTCCACAAGTTGGGGGTAACGGGGGAGAAATCACTGTTCATCCATTGTGTGCACATCGACAACTCCGAGATGGATCTGATTGCGGCGACCAAAACAGCCGTCGTGCACAATCCCGAGTCGAATATGAACAATGCAGTTGGTGTGACAAGGTTGTTCGACCTGTTGCGCAGGGGCATCCTGGTCGGCCTGGGCACGGACGGTATGTCCTCCGACATGCTCGCCCAGATGCGGTGCGCCTACTTGCTCCACAGGTTGGCGAACCATGATCCCCGTGTAGCCTTCATGGAGGCTCCGCAGCTGTTGCTGCAAAACAACTCCGAGATCTGTCGGCGTCAGCTCGGAGTGCGGCTGGGTGAGATCGTGGAGGGCGGTCCTGCCGACTTGGCCATTCTCGACTACTGGCCGCCCACCCCGCTCGACGCCGGCAACTTCCTGGGTCACCTGATATTCGGAATGGTTGATGCGGTCGTCGACACCACGGTATGCGGTGGGAAGATCCTGATGAGAAACAAGAAGGTCCTGTCCCTGGACGAGGAACGAATCACCGCGCGCTCCAGAGAGCTCGCTCCAAAGGTGTGGCAACGGCTCTAGCGGGTCGACAGTACCCAAACCAAAAGTGAGAAAGCCGTCCGTGGAAAACCACGGACGGCTTTGATTGCGATCGTTGTGCCGATTCTGACGGGCCGGCGCTTGCCTTCCCGCTCAAGAGCTGCCGCGAGACACCGACCGCGTCTCTTTCGGAAGGAACTTGTTGAAGTCGGGGTGCTGGCACAGAAAGCCGTACCCGAACGGCAGTGCATAGGGGCACTCGTTTGGCCCCGAGCACAAGCACTCGGCATACGTGTCAATCCCAATGTTGGTTACTCTGCATCGGCTGGTGTCCAGGTCGGACTTTGCCGGTCTAGCTGACGTTTCTTCTTTCATATTGTCCGCCGCTATCCATGTTTGCTGCGCGCATCTGGGAGCCACTCGTGCAAAGCTACACGTTTTCAGTATATGCTGAGACCACCCCAGCCTCAATATGTAGATACTCCCTGAACTTGAGGATTATTCTCCTTTTTGGTCTTCAGATAGCCCTCAATCGATTCGGCGAGTGGACGGGCTAAAGCGTGGTTCAGGTATAATCCGGCCGAAACCCAATCTCATGAAATAACTCCGAATTATTGACTTCGCCGCGTGTCCGGTCGCTCCGTCTCACGTGCGATGGACGGCGGAGGCTACATGGAGGGAGGAAGTCGGGCCGTGGAACGAGTGGCGCTCTACCTGCAGGACTCGCACGATCTCAGAGACGGTCTGGATTATGTTCGATATGCCGAACAAAGGGGGTTCGAAGCAGTCTGGCAGGCGGAATCGCGGCTCGTTCGGGACGCAATTGTCCCAATGGCGGCCTACGCAGCCGTGACCAAAACTATCAAGGTAGGCTCCGGGGTCATCAATAACTGGACCCGTAATATCGGCCTCCTGGCTGCCACTTTCCTGACTCTCGACGACCTCGCACCCGACCGCATCATTTGTGGAATTGGCGCCTGGTGGGACCCTCTCGCGAGCAGCGTTGGTGTGCAGCGGCACAAGCCCACCACCGCCATGCGCGAGACGGTCGAGGTGATGCGCCGTCTGCTGAACATGGAACGGGTCACCTTCCATGGCGAGTTTCATCACGTCGAAGGGATTGAGCTTGATGTAGTGCATGGGCGCCGGCAACCCCGACATGTACCCATCATGATCGGCGCCACGGGTGACCAGATGATGGAGTTGACAGGCGAAATCGCGGACGGGGTGGTGCTCAACTACTGCGTGCCTCCCGAGTACAACGACAAGGCACTCGAAATCTTGGAAGGAGGTCTGAAGAAGTCGGGCCGCACTCTGGACACCTTTGACCAGCCGCAGCTTGTGGTCTGCTCCGTTGACGCGGATCACGATCGCGCTATCGACACCACAAAAATGCTCCTCTGCCAGTATCTCGCCCAACAACCTCATATCGCAAAGGCCTCCGGTGTCGCTCCGGATGTGGTCCAGCGGATTCAGGCAATATTGGGATGGCCGGCAACGCGGGAGCAGATCATGCAGGCCAAATCCTTGGTCCCGGATGATCTCGTCGAACGCATTACTGCGTCTGGCACGCCTCGAGAGGCGCGGCGAAAAGTCGCTGAGTATCGGAAGCACGGTACGACGTGCCCCATCCTGTATCCGGCCGGGGGAGATTTCCGGCTCTTGATCGATACGTTCGCCCAGAACTGACCGAGATCCACTCGGCTCGCACATCCCACCGGGGCCTGACGTCGCAGCCCCAAGGATTCCGGGCCGGCAACCGGCTGCCGCGATCACGTCGCGACTGCGGGCGTGAAACGCTCCCGGTATTCCGCCAATTCGATCATGGCGGGCCGTTCGGTCTCGGCAATTTCCTCGACCTCAAGCAGCAAACCTTGCTGCCCATATCGGATGAGCTTCATGCTCTTGTTTACGTCTTCCAGAAGATGGGTTCCATAGCGTTTTTCAATCCGCCGGATGACCGTCTGAATGATCGCAAACGACATCTTGCTCAGGGACTCGAGCGGCTGATTGTGATGGATCCTTTCTTCGAGATCGACTTGCGCGATCGCTCCAAGGCCGAACCGTTCGAACACGTCGATCAAGAGGCCGATCTCCACGCCGTAGCCGGAAGAAAAGGCCATCTGCTCCAACGCCGTGCGGCGACCGCCATACTCTCCCGAGAGGGGCTGGATGAGCCCGGAGAGTTCGGGGAAGAACAGGTTGAGCAGCGGTCGGGCAGTGAGCTCAGTCACCCGCCCGCCGCCTCCCGCCTGCATCTTGTTGCCCACCCTGAGAGGCCGCCGATAGAACCCCTTGACGAACTGAAGCTCCGGGTGCAGGATGAGTGGCCCCACCAGACCGTACACAAATCTGGGGTGGATATTCACGATGTCCGTGTCGACCCAGATCACGATATCCCCCGTGGTCAAATAGAGGCTCTTCCATAGCGCCTCTCCTTTCCCGTGGCGGGCACCGAGCTGCGGCAGCACCTCTTGATGGATGTGAACCGGCACCTGCAAACCCGCAGCGATCTCCCGGGTTGCGTCAGTCGAGCCGGAGTTGACCAGGACAATGTCGTCTACAAGGGGGATGCCGTCAAGCAGGGAATCCTTAATCGTCCTGATGACCTTCCCGACGGTCTGCTCCTCGTTCAATGCCGGCATGGCCAGGCTGATCTTGAGATTCAGCTCTTGCTTGGCCCAGGAGATGTTTGAGGTCCGCGAATTCGCTCGCGTGATAGGTGTTCTCGGCAAACCACTTGTCAACGAGTACCGATATCGCGTTTTGTCCTGCGGCTTCACTGTCCATGTTCGACGGAAGCGGCCGGCGCGACTTTGCCACCAAGACACCCCCTGATGTTTCTCGAAGAATGAGATCCGCTACCGGCCCGATCGATATCGGCGCAGTCTGTGAACGCACTGTCGCACCGATCACAAGCAGATCGCTGCCTCGGGATGCCTCCCGTATTGCGGTCGTCGGGTCATCGGTCTCCAGGTGTCTGCGTTCCACCTCCGGCAGGTTTTTCAGGACCTTGTCCACCCCTTTGAATGCCGCTTCCCCGGCTTGACCAGACGAAGGCGAAGAGATGTGCAACGCAGTCAGTTTGGCATGGCTCGTCCGCGAAATTGCGAGACCAAGCCTCAATGAGAGTTCGGCCGACGGCCCACCGCGCAGCGAAACCAATACTCGGGCCGGTGACTGAGGTACGACTCCACCTGCAATCATCATGTCGCAAGGGGGATAGCGGAAAGCCTCGCCAGCGGTCACGTTCAGTAGCCCCAATTGCGCTGTCTCGATCACGAGAAGGTCTGGCTGTTCCTCGTTCACGATCAGCAGTAGTTCTTCCCATGGTTTGTGCGACGCGTGAATTCGCCGTAGGAATTTGACGTGACTGGATCCGGCCATGTCGCGGAGTTCCTTCCGGGCGTGTCGGGCAGGCTCCGCGGCCGCGTGAGGCTTTCTTGCAGCGGCATGCCAACTATGCCTGCAAGCAGGATGCTTTCCGGATCGGCGAGGTTAAGGGCGCAATTGAGCGCAGAATTGGTGCTGCTCCCATGAATGACGGGAACCAGTATTTTCCTGAAGAGCCTGGTCGAATACCTCGGGCTCATCTCTGTGACCGTTCCAAAAGGGGGGCCAGGTGCTGGGAATAGATGCTCTCCCAGGTGTACTGCCCGAGGACGCGCTTTCTAAGCACATACTGAGAGCTTGATTCCAGTGAGCTCGTGATCTGTGCCGCTGCACTCTCCGGAGTAGCTCCGGGCAGGAAGTAGCTTGCCTCAGATCCCCCAAGTTCACGCAGCGGCGCAATATCTGTGCAGAAGATCGGAATTCTAGAAAGCCCTGCTTCTAGGATGGGGAGGCCAAAGCCTTCCTCTGTGCTGGTTAGAAGCAGGAGGTCAGCCAACGCATACAGGTCCGCGATGGCTCTATCTGATAACGGCTCTGGATCTAATTCCGCCAGGAAGTGGACCGCGGATTCAAGCCCCAACTCAAGCCGCAGACCTATCAGGCGTTCGAGGTATCCCACATTTGCCGGACTATGAGCTCCAAGCGGCCCCGTGACCAGCATTCGGGCCTCGGGCAGATTGCTCCGCAAGGCAGCTAAGACCTGCATGGCCATCTCGATGTTCTTCCGCGGCGTTATCCGGACTGGAAGAAGAATCAGCGGACGCGCCTGCATCAAGTGCAGCCGTAAGGCAACGCCTTGCGATTCTTGCTCCATTCTCAGGACGCGAGCCGCGTCGAGCCCATTGGGAATCACGCGAATTCGTGTGCGCGCTATTCCCAACAGCTCGGCCAGCTCATCGCGCCGCCACTCAGAGACGCATACTTGTATCGCCTCGGGCCAATCTGTGCAGAGCAGATCCCACGGATACCCCGGATGGAGCTCGGACCGATAACGGGCAGTCGTCCAGGCGAGATCGTGGTGCCACAGGATCATTCGGGGAGGCCGGCCAGCCTCCGAAATCCGCTTTACAGCGGCTGTCAGCGCCAGGTTCTTGTTCAGCGAACAGACATTGTGCGCGATCAGCACATCGGCACCTGCCAGAAGCTCCTTCAGGCTGCCCTCGATGCGCTTCACCAACGCACCAAAGTTGGCGGGCATCTTGCCGGCATCCAGTAGTGCCTGTGTTGCCAGAATCTCCTCATTACGCGAGTCCGCGAGCGGCAGGATGCTGACGGCGACACCGTTCCCGACCGTGGCACCACGGCCGGCAATGAGGCGCACGTGATGGCCGGCTTCAGTCATGATCCTGGCGTGCTCCCCAATAACGTGCTCCACGCCTCCGATGATTGGCGGAGCCGCGTAATGCAGCAGCGCGATCTCCATCCCTCAGCTCCGAACGTCTTCGCCGGTGAAGGACTGCAGCAATCCCTCCAATTGGTGCTCCAGGAATGCAAACGAATAGAAGCGTTTGGCCAGTTGATAGTTGTGCTCAGTCATCTCGGCTGCTATGGACGGGTTCTTGAGGACTTTCACAACTTGGGACACGGCCTCATCCGTAATGAAGCCGTCAAGCTCAACAGCCCGGAAACCTTTGGGCTTGATATCGATCGCGTAGATCGTGTAATCGTTCACGACGATGGGCCGGCGGAAGTAGACTGACTCCAAGAAAGCGTTCCCGAATCCCTCGAGTAGAGAGGGATAAGTGATGATATCCGCGAAGGGATAGACATCCCAAAGCGAATACACTTTGCGGCCATCGGCCATCCGGCCGCGTTGATCACTGATTATGTCCGAGACGAATATGGTGGAAATATCCAGTAGCCTCGAGAACGAACGCAGGTGCTTCTCGTGCGCGTCCCCCTCGTCACCGCTTGCGTGTGAGATCACCAGCCGGGCCGGCATCGGCAGGCGTCGGACCAGTTCAATGGCATGCTCTATGCCCTTCCGCCGCACGATCCGGGTCGGTTGGAGGAAGAAGTACTCGTTGGGTGCGATCTGTAAGTCAGTCCGCACCGTAGATGCATATTCATCAGGAGGCAAGGGTGGGTTGTCGAAGTCCATCACGTTGGGGATCAAACGGGCCGCGATGCCGCGCCGATAGCTGAGCTGCGCTGCCGCCGGAGAATTAATCACGATGTGCCGAATGGTGGGCAGGCGCGGCGGAAAGCACATGTCGAGATAATCCCACACGCAGTTGACCAGGAAGCGCCGCCTCTCCCAATAAAGATCGTGATGGTGGGCGATCGTGTGCATTCCGGTTTCTGCGATGAACTCGGTCAGCGCAAGGCCCAGAGGTATGTTGAGTGGGATGGCCAGGGCATTCTCCACCAACAGAACGTGGATATCGAATCTCTTCACAAACTCATACAGATGACCCTTGAGGTGCTCAGCCATGTCACGGATCTGGCGCGTTAGCTGGCGCGGCCGATAGCGATTCGAGAAGGCGGCATCATAGATCTTGACAATCTCTGGATGGGAAAAATGCGCCTCGGGAACGACATAGCTGACATTTGCCGGGCGGTCGCATAGGCCGGCAAAGTAGAAGCATTGATGCTCCAGCCGCGCGAGCACGTGGCTCCATTTCTCAGCCTCAAGGGACACGCCATCGGTAGTGCTGAGACGGCTGGAAACGAAGCCGATCCTAAGGTTGCTCGCAGGTATCGGATAGGCTGCAGTCATAGTCGTTACTCCGGGTTGTCGAGGGACAGCCACGCTGACTGGTAGGGCTTGAGCCTGATGGACCGATCAGTTCCGCCGGTGCGTCTCACGCCCGTGATCAAGTCTCTCGGATTCGCGGGAATCTCCGAGGCCAGGTCGGGGTCATCCACTCGGAACTGACAGTTCTCCGGACTCACATTATATAGGCACAGCACCCGGGGTAGTGCCCCCGTTTCTCCGCGGATCAGCGCGAGAATTGGTCCCTGCGAGGGCAGCACGCGTTGACCAGCATGCGGCGAGAATGCCCCGCATCCAGCGCGCGCGGTAAGCAGCCTGCCCAGATGTCGAAACACGCGGGCCCGGACGGATCTGGGATCCGTCAGCTCGGCCTCAAGTCGGTCTCGTTTCAACTTCTCGCGGTTGATAGACCGGTTGCGGCCCGTTCGGAGCACCCCTTGGGGCCAGCCGCGCGAGCCAAATAGGCTATGGAAGTAAATCGCGGGCACGCCTTTGAGAGAGAGCATTATGGCATGTGCCGTGGTGAAACGCTCCATCTCTAAGCCGGGATCGACGGTAGGACCTAGTGCATCCAAGGCGTCGAAGTAGTTCACGTTGAGTTCGTATGGGCTGGAGGTACCTTCTGGGTCCATTTTGCTCGATACGAACCCGCCGCGCCTGATGCATTGCTGCACCATCTCTCGAATCTCGAGATCTGCCAGAATTCCCCTGAGAGGATTTAGCCCAATGCCATCGTGCGTGGCAAGGACATTGAGAAGTGTCGCCTGTTCCGAAGGAAGCCGGAGCTCCGAGATCCAACGTCCCAAGGTTTCTGCCCGCGCCGTCTGGAACGAGTGCAGCACCAACGGTGGCAAGGTGAAGCTATAGATCAGCTGGGCCTCGTTGGTACCGTCTCCGAAATATGCCAGGTTATCCGGATGGAGGACGTTGGTTTCGGTGATCAGTTTGACGCTTGGCGCAACTTGATCGAGGACTGCGCGCATCAACTGGACGAGCAGATGGGTTTGCGGAAGATTGATACAGGTCGAGCCGATCTCCTTCCAGAGAAAGGCAACGGCATCCAGCCGGATGAAAGCGGCTCCCTGGCTGGCGTAGAAAAGCAGGACGTCGAGCATCTCAAGCAACAGGGCTGGTGATCTGTAGTTCAGGTCGACCTGGTCGCCACTAAAGGTCGTCCACACGGCCGCGTCGCGGCCCTCGGACCGAAAGTGCGTTACTAGAGGCGTTGTTCGTGGGCGGACCACCCGTGACAGATCCGGCTTGTCGTCAACCTGTATGAAGTAATCTCGATAGGGGGTGCGGCCTTTGAGGAAGTGGTGGAACCATGCGCCCTGAGCGGAGGCATGATTGATTTCCGCATCCAGCATCAATTCGAACTGCCTCGCAAGTCGGCGCACGTCATGCCACGTTCCCTGCTGGGCGGCCACGGCACGGAAATCCATCACAGAAAAGCCGTCATCGGACGACCAGGAGTAGAAGGGCAGCACATGGATGGTGCTGATCAGCCCGCGGAGATGCTTCTCCGCAAAATCTGCG
This sequence comes from uncultured Chloroflexia bacterium, assembly GCA_963739265.1. Classification (GTDB taxonomy): domain Bacteria; phylum Chloroflexota; class Anaerolineae; order Anaerolineales; family Villigracilaceae; genus Fen-1038. The sequence goes on along the minus strand of CAVTZR010000002.1, from coordinate 599,589 downwards.
AGGACAGACAAAGGGGAATCGGCCGCGTCTGAGACCTGATCCGGGTACGTGATCAGCACGGCGTCTCGTTCGCTCAGCTCCGTGGCCTCATGTTGCGGAAGACGTCCGCGATACTCGTCCACCAGCGCCTGGATGCGCCGCGTCATTTCCGCCCCGTTTTCACTCCCGTAGAGTTGGCTCGTCAGCCCCTGTATTCGTTCAGTTGCGCTCATCTGGCTACCGAATTTCCAAGCCGCTATGCTGGCCTCGCGGACGTATGGGACGTCCATTCGGTGGATCTATCGCACCATGTAGACCTCTGGGTTCACACAGTGCGGCAGCTGTTCGCCTTTCAGGCCTGCGATGAGATTCTCGGCGGCCAGGATCCCCATTTGCTCGCGGGTCCATTGACTCGCGCTCCCCAGGTGGGGAACAATGATGCAGTTGTCCAGCTTCAGCAGGGGATTATCGCCGTTGATCGGTTCGGGCTCGGTTACGTCCAACCCGGCCGCGAAAATATGACCGGACTTTAGTGCCAGGTACAGCGCATCCAGATCAACGATTGGGCCGCGGGCTGTGTTGACCAGTACAGCCCCAGGCTTCATCTTGCTTAACGTGACCTGGTTGATCATATGACGGGTCTTGCTCGTCAAGGGAACGTGCAGCGACACGAAATCGGACTCGCGGAGCAGCTGATCCAAGTCCACCGGAACGGCACCGAGATCGGGCGGCACAGAGGGATCATGATAGATGATGCGCATGCCGAAGCCTGACGCCCGTTTTGCCACGGCCTTGCCGATCCTGCCAAACCCGATGATCCCCAATGTGGCTCCGGCAAGATCCGCCCCAAGCAGCTCCCGGAGGCCCCAAGTCTTCCACTGGCCCGCACGGACATAATGCACGCCCTCAACAATTCGGCGGGCAGCTGAGAGTAGCAGCGCGAACGCCATGTCGGCGGTGGCGTCGGTCAGGACCTCGGGTGTGTTCCCGACTGGAATCCGGTGCGCAGTTGCGGCGGCGACATCGACATTGTCAACGCCGACCGCACAATTGCTGATCACTCTGAGACGCGGCGCAGCATCCATGATCTGGGAATCAATCTTCTCCGTGAGCAGGGAAAGCAACCCATCCACCTCGACGACGCGTTCCAGCAAGTCCTCGTGCGACGGCGGCATGTCTAGCGGCCAGACATCTGCATCGCAGAAATCCTGTACCATACGCATGCCTTGCGCCGGGAGAATTCGCGTTACGAACGCCCTAGGTTTTGGCATGCGCACAGTATACTGCAGGCATGCAATGGGATCGTTTCCGCACCGTTTCGCTCACCGATCCGCGCCTTGTGCGTGTCCTGGAAGCCTCTATCACGGCCGTCGATCCAGGCAAGCTCGTCTCGAAGGCGTTGAGCCGCACCGACTTGCCCCGACATGACCGCGTCTACCTTCTCGGGTTGGGCAAGGCAGCCGAGGCCATGACACTCGCCGCTGCAGCGATCCTTTCCGATTTCAGCGCGGCCTTGATCATCACCAAGCACGCCTCGGCCCAAGGACTAGGCGGCGATGAGTCCCGACCTGTCGATGTCCAACTCTCCAATGCGGGTCAAATCAGGATCATGGAGGCGGGGCACCCGATACCGGATGATCGGAGCGTCGTGGCAGGTCACGCGGCCCTTGATTTCGTCTCCCAGATCGGGGCCAGCGATCTGCTCGTGTGCCTCATTTCTGGCGGCGGATCGGCTCTCGCGACCGTTCCCGTCCGCGGCATCGCCCTAGCTGATCTGCAAGGGCTCACAAGCTCCCTTCTTACCTCCGGCGCAACCATCGACGAGATCAACGTGTTAAGAAGGCAGCTAGATCGAGTGAAAGGCGGCGGCTTGGCGGCGGCAACGCCTGCCGCGATCGTGGGCTTGATACTCTCAGATGTCCCGGACGACCGGCTCGAGGCGATCGCTTCGGGACCAACCGCGCCGAATCCGACAACGGGCGAGGATGCGCAGGAAATTCTTCGCAAGTACGCCATTGATCCCCTGCCCGCAATCCGGCGAGCCTTGGGCATCGAATCACCGATCAAGAGAATCGTGCTCAGGGGACACGTACAGAATCACGTAATCGCAAACAATCGACTTGCGGTGACGGCCGCGGCCAGGCGAGCACAGATGGAAGGGATCCACACCGAGGTGCTGGAGCGCACTCTCAGGGGAGAAGCCCGGCAGGTCGGTGTTGAGTTGGCGGGCAGACTTAGTCCGTTGCTCGTCGCGGGTCCGCGACCTCGGTGCCTGGTCGCCGGCGGAGAGACAACGGTTACGGTTACGGGAAACGGCAAGGGCGGCCGAAATCAAGAATTGGCCCTTGCGGCGGTCAGCGAGCTGGCCGGATTTCGAGCGCGCTGTGCTGGTGTCTCTCGCCACCGATGGCGAAGATGGGCCGACGGACGCGGCGGGCGCCGTGGTCACGGGACAGACACGAACGCGCGCCGAGGAACTGGGTATGAGGGCGGACGAGTACTTGAGAGACAATGACGCCTATCCGTTTTTTGATGCGCTCGGAGACTTGTTGAGAACGGGGCCAACCGGCACCAACGTCAATGATCTCGTCCTCCTTTTTTGCCTTTGATACAATCACTGTCATGCCTAGAACAAAACAACCCAACTCCAGTATGTGCTTCATTTGCGGCATGCAAAATCCAGTCGGCCTCCACCTCCATATCTATAACACCGCGCCCGACACTGTGGAATCGAGCTTCATTGCCCCCGAGCATTTCCAAGGGTATCCGGGCGTCCTGCACGGGGGAATTGTCAGCGCCATCATCGACGAGCTTTCAGGCCGGGCTCATATGGGCTCGGACCCACTGGCTCCACGTTTCATGTTCACTGCCAAGCTGGAGATCAAGTACCGGCGGAATGTCCCCATCGGCAAGCCGCTGCGAATCATCGGCAGGGCTGGCAGAACTCGCGGCAAGGCCGCTGAGTTCCTGGGCCGGAATCTATGATGCCGAGACCAATGAGCTGTTGGCAGAGGGCAACGCCCTGCATATCGACGTGCCGGCAGATCAACTCGACACGTCGCGGCTGCGAGACCTGGGTTGGAGAATCTACCCCGATTGACCGCCTCCCGACCGGGCTTGGCCGAGGTCATCTTGTATAATGGACACTAGCGACCGAGCCTCGTATGGTGGGAGTGCAATGATTGCTGCATACCACAGACCCCAATCTCTGGATGAAGCCCTGAGGTTGATCACCCGCCGGGTCCCTGTGACTTACCCGCTGGGCGGCGGCACGCTTTTGTCTCATGGCGGGCCTGAGGCCATCGAAGTCGTGGACTTGCAGGGCCTGGGCCTCAATCAGATCAAGCGAGCGGGGAAGGCCCTGGAGATAGGAGCGACCGTCACCCTGCAGGGACTGCTGGAATCACATGACATACCGGCGGCGATGCAAACAGCGCTGAAGCTGGAGGCGCCCCTCAACCTGCGAAACTCGGCCACGGTGGCGGGAACCATCGTGGCGGCCGATGGGCGTTCTACCTTCATAACTGTCCTGCTTGCGCTCGACGCCAAACTCACACTGATGAATCCGCAACCGGGGACCTCGGACTTGGGGGATTTTCTGCCTTTGCGTGCTCGGATCCTTCCCGGCGCATTGATCACGGCCATCCAGATTCCCGCCAATCCAAGATTGGCCTTTGAGTATGTCTCCCGCACGCCCGCAGACAAGCCCATCGTTAGCGCGGCCGTTGCACGGTGGCCATCGGGCCGCACGCGGCTCGCCCTCGGCGGCTATGGATCGACGCCGCTTCTGGCGATGGACGGGACCGAGGCCGGGGGGCTCGAATTGGCTGCCCGCAACGCGTTCCATGAGGCTAGCGATCCTTGGGGGTCCGCCGACTATCGCATGGACGTTGCGGTTACGCTTGCCCGAAGGTGTCTAGACTCCTTGGTATCCTGATCCCCCTCCAACTCACGACTTCGAGTGCTGCCGTCACCGGGCTGATTGGCTGAACCGGCCCTTGCTCTACCGGCCCTGGCACAGCGTCCTGAACGTTGCCTACCAGTCCTGGGATGTTTCATACCGCCAATCGATAAGGGCTTGGCCGGCCAGCCGTTTGAAGGCATCTCGATCGCCCTGAGTAAAGAGCTGTCTCCAGTTGCCGACCTGCCCCTTGAGTAGGAAGGGCGCCATGCTCTCATTCCGCCTGGCCTGCCACTCCTCGTCCGGGTTGGACTGCATTTCGTCGCGGACGGCCTTCTCGAGTGACCGACCCGGCTTCCTCGCCCCCAGGAAGGCCCACAGGCGCCCCATCTGGTTAAAAGGACCTGCGAGTAGATCCTCAAATCGTAGGGCGTGAAAGCGGGATCCGAACAGGGTCTTGCCTTCAGAGGCGATCTCGGAGACGTTGGTCGCCCAACCTTCTGCGACTCTGCGTAGCATATCTTCCGCAAGAATTGACGCTTTGCCATACCCGAAGTCCCGAGGATTCTGCTTGAGCCTCTGCATGAGGCTCTTGTCTGCACGACTCAGAAAACGAGAACTCCTCGACGAAGTTCCGGAATCGCTCGGATATCAGCACGTCTCTCCCATCTCGGACAATGTACACCACCCGGGCGTCGGGATAGAGCGAATGCAGATCGCGTATCGCCTGGCCGTGTATCGTGGAGGATGGACTCTTGTCGCCGACGATTCGTTTACCCTCGGCAGCCGCCTCTCGTTCCATTATGAAGTCGGCCGCAGCCCGCAGGACAGGCGCCGAGAGGTCTCCACCGTGGTTCCATCGGTTTGACTTGCGGGTCAGCCACTCCTCCGCCTCCGGCGTGTCCACAAGCGACTTGAGCAGCGGCATCCGGGTAAAGAAATGCGCCTGGTAGTTGCAGTGTACTTCGGGGTGCAGGCGGACAAGCCGCATGAGCAGAGTGGTGCCTGAGCGGGCATGTCCGAGGATGAAAAATTTATCGCGAGGAAAGAATTCTTTGATCTGACCCAGTTCTTGGGGCGTAATGCCGGGAATCGGGGTCCGTCGGGCTCTTCGGGCCTCTCCCCGTAGGATAATCCGGGCAGCGCTCTTGAAACGTCTATGCATTGACCTGGGTCCCCCGGATCATCTCTTCCAGTTGAGCATGAAGAGACCGATTAGACAGACGAGAATCCCAGCGAGATTGATCCAACTGAGCTTGTCCTTGAAATAAAGCAGTGCCACGGGCACGAGTATGAGCGAGGCGGCCACGTTCACCAGTACCGCAGCGAGGCCGATATTCCATCCTGACCGATAAACCAGCAGGAAGCCGGTCTCCAGCCCTACGATCGAAAGCGCGAGAAGATAGGTCGACCAGTTCAGGCTCTTTATCGAGGCCATGAGGCCGCCCTGGGGTGGAACGAAGTACAGGAGCGCCAAACACAGCAGCAGCGCGACGACATAGGTCACGATCACGGAGACTGCCGGATTCGCCTGCGCGGGGATCTGCTTTTGTGAGAAGTGATAGAGGGCGCTCGAGAGAATCGCAAGGGTGATCGAAATGTAGAATAGAGACATTGCACGTTTCGCGGACATCATCTGGCAAGGATTCTAATCGAAACTGCCTTCGTCCACCCCGACGGTGTATGCAGGCTGGCATCGACCTCGGCGATCCAGGACCTACTTCCTTGACTCGCCCGCGTCCTTTAGCCGCTCGAGAACGTATTCGGCGGTGCGCTTGCCTGCACTGCCGTCGGTAAACGTGATTTCCTGCATCACAAAGGCTTTCCTTTCGGCCCGGTCGAGGCCGGGATTCGAGAGGTATAGATTGACCGCGTCCCGCAGTTGCTGTTCATCTGCTGCCACACGCCCGGCCCGTGCCTCCCGGAAGCGTTTGTGGGTGGGCCAATTGCCGATCTTCCTTAGCGACAACGAGTACTTCCTGGCCAAGTTCCATCCTCCGGGTGTGTCGATCACGGCAGCTACCAGTGGTGTATCATGAATCGCGGTCTCCACCAACATCGTCGAGTAGACGGTCACCACGACGTCCGAATGGGTCATCATGGACGATTTCTCGTCCATATCCTCACCGCTGTAGTAGCCGAGTGAGCCTCCAAGGGGGATAGGCTGTACAACGTGCACGTGCTTGTATTTCTGCTCAAGCTCTTGGATTCTCTGGCGCTCCTCTGCAAAGATCCGAGGTTTGTCCTGAAAATGACTTGGATGCAAGCGAATGAGTAACTGTGACGCTTGGCACAGCGCATCCGACGAGATCAGCTTTGCCAGCGCCTCGATATTGGGATAGTTCGGCGCGAAATGGACAAAGCTGCTTGCGTACGAAACCAGTTTTCGCGTCGGATCAAGTCCGTGGAGCCTGAAGTAGTCCTCGCAACTCATCTGCCATGACTTGCGCAGGTAGCCGTCGTACGAAGGCATCCCTCCAACGTTGACGTGGTCTCGCCGCCAGTCTGAGCCAAGCACAAGTTCTTCCTTCTGCACCTCAGACCAACAGGTGGCCCACTGCACGTTTGCGCCTGGGATGGCATAGCTTGAAGGATTGTCCCAGCCTACGATGGCTGTCATGGTGGGAATCCCCCGCTGTCTTGCTTCGCGGAGCAGGTACCGGTCCAGCCTCCAGCCCGGCGTTGATGCGATCACCATGGCCGGGGAATACTTCTCGTACAAATCCCGGTAGAGGCCGGGTCGAGGCACCAGATCCCGCTGCAGGCGCACCAACATTTCGCGCGCGAGCGACGATGCCCGCAGCATCAGAACGGCAAGTGCGGCTGGTACCCACACTCCCAGCCGAAATCTCCACGAGTTCTCTCGCCAGACCTCCCAAATGTGACTGTCCATAGCCTCAGTGTTGATGCGCCATGAGCCGCCGACACGACGCAGGTATCCGAGCACCCATTGCCAGCGCGGCCTTACTCGGCTAGCATAATCACTTGCCTGCTTAAGCCGCAGCCCCTCTATCGTGAGGCCCGGGCGTGCAAACCTCTCCGCAATCCGACCCTTGATCTCATCGTCGGTCAGCAGGACGACCTCGATGCCAGCATCGAGCAGAACCGGCACGATGTCAGTCTGCAGGAAATAGACGATCGCCATTCCATGATCGGCGGAGATAAAGACGAGTTTTGGCATGGGCTGGTTCAGTACTCAGGAATAGTACCAACGGAAAATTGTGTTGTACGCTGCCAGGAGCATTCTCTTCAGCGGGCCGAAGTTCAGCAGGCGCCGGCCCGCAGAGGTGCCGCCTAGCGTTCTGCCGTTCTTCAACTCGCCGCGCAGGTATCCCAGCGTGTTTGACATGTTCATAGCCAATGGATCAGACACCATGAGCCGGAGAAGCCCCGCGTCATTCATCCGCCGGTCCAGCTCCCGCACCTGGCCCATTGGTTTATCCATATCGAACGGCAGAAACTGTCGCAGCCTGGATTTGTACGCCGTGAACTGCCAATGCGACGCCCCAGCGAACGCGCTCACGCCCTGGTACTTGATGCGCCAGTCGCGTGTCTCGGCGTAGACCTTCCGATTTTCGTCTTCGGTTTGGCCCAGCGAGAGATTGAACTCGAGGAACGTCTCCCATGGGATGAAGTGCCCCTCCTCTACTTGAGCCTGCTCACGGGCCCAGCGCAGAGTGCCTTCAAAGAATTCCGGCGGCGTTCGGAACGGTCTTGCAGTCACCATCCCGACGTTCGGGAATCCCTCCAGGATCTCGACTGATCGAGACAGCCAGCCCGGTGAGAACAACACGTCACTATCGCTGTACGCAACGATATCGCCGGGTGCACCCGCCAGAATGACGTTCCAGGCGCCGCCCTTGCCAACGTTCTTTTCCGAAAGGATCAGATATTGGACGTGCCCCGCTTCTTTTTCGGCCACAAGGAAATCCCGAGCATGCTGGCACGATCCGTTGTCGAAGACCATCACGTCGAATGGCAAGCCCGGGGCATTCCGAAGCGAGAGAAGGCATGCTTGCAGCACGTCCAAAGCCTCTGCGTAGAAGCCGCTAAGAAACGGGATGTAATTCAGAACCGCGGCCGTAATCCTCTGCGGCCGGCTGACGTTCTTCACAAATTTGGCTGGGTTCTGACCTATTCGCATTGGCGATTCACGAGATGTCCACGCGGCAGCGTCGCAGGGGCCTTTTGAACGGCCCGTCCCGGCACTATGCGGCTTCAACGTATTCCGATCAATCTCAGGACCCTTTTCTTCCAGCGTTTTGGCCTCGCAACCTGCTCGACAGTCTTGGGTGGCAGGAAGAAAAAGATCGTCCGCAGGAACAGTTCCACGCCTCGCATGAACCGCAAGTACGTCAATGGAGGACGTTCCAGCTTGTCCCCTCGCAGGCAGTGGGTTGCATCAACGATCGTATACCTGATCGCGGCCTCACCACCCGCGAGGCGGATGTTCTCATCGCTTTCCGGCACGGAATAGTGAGGCTCCCCACCCGGAAGATGGCTGTAGTCGTGATTCTGGTGGACCAGCATAATCCACGGCGTCCCATCCACGACTGGCCAGTGCTCCTTGCGAGCCTCGTAGATCATCCAATTGTCCCAGCCGGCGCGGCCGATGGCGAAGGGCGGTAGCTCGGTGTATAGCATCCTAGGAAAGAGAAAGAAGTCACTTCCGGCCGGACGGTGCAGGACCCCTTGCTCACGCACCGCCCACCGAAGCCGGTCGTCCCAGCCGTCCACAAACTGGATCGGCGCCTGGACGTCAAGATCCCAACGCCGGCTGACGAGGACAAACCGGCTTCTCAGCCCCATCACCCGCTTACCCGCTTCAACGAAATCGGCCATGGCGATCATGTCGGTGTTGATGATGCAGAGCACCTGGCTTCTGCTCCGTTCCCGGGCGAGCTGCACCATCGACGAGATCAGGGGAGTTCCACTGTCGTTCCTCTGGACGCCTCGAATGTGGGCCACGCCGTGCCGCTCGGCTGCCTCCTGCAGGCCGTCTTCCTCCCCCATCAGCAGAACCTCCGCGTCTTCCAGCCGGGTCCATGAGGCAATGGCGTTATTCTGGATCATGGCTATTCGGGGATCCGTGAAGGGTTTCGGCGCGGAGAACAGTGTAATCAGGCTCATCGCCCATCCAAGCCCGGAGCGCGCTCATCAATGTCGCCAAGCGACTTGTGCCGCACTCCTGCGTTGATCTTCATCAGCTCGGGTTGGTCGTTCACTAATTCGAGAATGTCCTTCCACGAGAAGTCGTCGCGGCCTTCGAAGTGCTCGTAGACGCGACAGACGAACTCAAGGTCTTCGGCCGTATCGACTGTCCATCGGTAGGCCCCTCAATCCAGTTCGCAGTCCAATAAGGCAACCCGAAATCCCCGTGGTGTAACTCCGAAGGAAAAGCCTGGGCGGACAGCCATGAGCGTCACGCCCTCGTAAAGATACGGCATTACGTGTTCGCGCTGCTGCGGTTCGGTGGCACCTCGCCAGGCGCCGTCAAGAGCCTCGAACGTACACACCTCTGTATCCAGCCCGATAGGATAGGTGCGCTTCCATGGCGGCGGCAGTCGATTGGCAACAAAGCTCAAGTCTTTCGGCACGCTGATGGACGACGCCTGTCCTTCTGCGGCCTCGTCTCCGATCAGGGTACGTACGGCGTCGTCAACCAGTGCCGGATCGATGACCGGACAATCAGCAGTTATGCGTACGATGACATCGGCCTGTGCCACCCGTGCAGCCTGGTAGTAGCGGTCGAGCACGTCAAATTCGCTGCCCCGGCTGCATTGGAGGTTATACGAAACGCAGAATTCTTCGATGATGTCGTCGGTTGGTTCGGTCGTTGTCGCAACGAGGACGTCATCCACGGCCCTGGCGCGCGCTACCCTGTCGACAACGCGCGCGAGCATCGACCTCCCCTGGATCTCGAGGAGCACCTTGCCAGGCAGGCGCGATGAACTCATCCGCGCCTGCACAATGGCGACGATTTTTCCGGTCATTCCGGGGGAATTTCCTTCTGATAGCTCTGTTGCATGGCGCTCTGCAGATCCTCGATCTTGCGTTTGTGCCGGACGAGCGCCCAGCTTCTGCTCACGAATGACGGCAGCATGACCAGCACTCCAAGCAAGACGCCCACCCCCACAGCCACCACAATGATGACCCCCAGGCTCCCCTTTGCCTGGTAGCCAAACATATTCACCTGAACCACGGCCTGGTTGTAGTTGGCGAAGAAGACAGCCAGTATGCTGAACGCGACTGCAAGGACCAGGGATAGCAACATTCGCACCTCTCTTTTCTAGTGCTGCCTCAGCGCCCTCTCGTAAGCCTGCAGCAAAACGGGGAAATTCCTGCTCCAGTCGGCTCTTTGTTCTGCCGATGCTCGTGCCGCTTGCCGAGTGCGCACGAAACCACCCCGATTGGCTGCCAAGTCCAAAATGCGCTGAGCCAAGCCGTCCACATCTCCGTCGGCAAAGAGCCAGCCGTTCAGGTTCTCGTGAACCCACTCCTTGTTGGCGGGGATATCTGAAACCAGCGCGGGCAAGCCGCATGCCAACGCCTCCATCAGTGATACCGACGAGCCGTCGACGTGCGAAGGCGAGACGAAGATGTCTGCCATGCGGTACCAGCGGGGCAGGTCTGCGTGCGGCACCTGGCCGCCAAAGACCACCCTAGTCATCACGTTGCCGTCCGCAAGAGTCTGCCGAATGCGCTGCGCTTGTGAACCTCCTCCGAGGAGGATCAGGCTGATCCGTGGATTCTGTCACGCGGCCTTTGCGAATGCCTGGGCAAGGACGTCCACACCGTATCGAGGCTCCCAGCTTCGATTGCAGAACAGAACGAGACCGTCCGTGCGACGGTGTCCTCCAGCAGAGGCTGCTCTCCTCCTGGAGCTTCCCTTTCGGGATTCGGAGTGTCGCGCGATGCGCCGCGGGGGATCTGGTGCAAACAACTTGAGGTCGACACCCCACGGGAAGATCAGTGTGCGATCCGGATTCATGCCGAAGGCGATGGCTCGGTCTCGCGTCACGCGCGCATCGCTCGTGAAGAAGGTGCTTCGGGCCAGCGTATAGCGGGTTACCCAGCGCCACCAAGCGCTCCGGTCGGCGTCCTGCATCAGGTCGAATCCCCAAGACATGGCGAGTATCGGGCGAAACCCGGAGAGGACCGAGAGGAATGCACACGTCTGGATTGGCCCCGCGTGGATGAGGTCCGGTTGCGTTTCTCGGATGACGCGCCGTAAATCCAGGACCAGCCGGGGAACAGCCCCCCAACTAAACCGGCCTCGCCCGCCGGCCCAAGACAACTGCTCTATGCTCGCGGGGACCGGTCGGCCTTCACTTTCTCGGGCTTCCCCCTCAAGTCTGAGATAGAAGACCTTGTGCGATGTTGTCGCGAGCGCAGACAGAAAGCGGTGATCGTGGGGCGTATAGGCGGAGGAAAAGTAGATGACGCGCATGTGAATTTGCGACGGAGCTTGGCTCTTACTACGCGCCCAGGTCGATCCAGCGCAACTCCTCGCCTTTGGCTAGATTGCGCAGAGCTCGTGCGCCAATCACCTGGGGCAGCTTGTGAGGTCGGATCGCGCCCGGAGTGGCTGGACGAAGCACATCGATCATCTCACGGCTGAGGGTCTCGCCTGCCTTGATGTCGCGGGCCGCCCGCAGGCATCGGCGCTGAACGATCTTGGTATCCTGCTCGTTCCCGGCGATGAACTTGTCGGGGGAGCCCAGGGCGCGTTCAAGTTGGCGCGTCTCTTCGACCATGTGCGCCCAATCCGTTGGGTTCAGGGCAAATCTGTGGTCGGGGCCTTCTCGTTGGTTATCATCGGTGAAGTGACGCTCGATCACCCGCGCCCCAAGTGCCACCGCGCCCAGAACCGTCGCATTCCCATGCGTGTGATCGGAGAGGCCCAGGACGACTTCCGGGAACATGGTGGCATAGGTCCTCAATACGTTCAGGTGAATGTGGTCGTAGTTTTCCTCGCTGGCCGTGTAGTTCGTGTTGCATTGCATTAGGACGATCTGCTTGTTGATCTTGAAGATGGCGCGAACGGCCCGCTGCACGTCGGCAATGTCGGAAGCGCCGGTCGAAAGCAGGATGGGCTTGCCCTTTGCGGCCATGTGCTCGAGCGCCTCGATCCAGTCGATCTCGCCCGACCCTACCTTGAAAGCTGGAATGAACGGATCGACATACTCAATCGCTTCGTAGTCGTATGGCGATGTGAAGTAGTGGATGCCGACCTTATCACATTCATCTCTGAGGATTGGCGTCCAGTCGAAAGGCAGCGAAGCTCCCTCGTAGACTTCCACCACGGATCTCTTCCAGGCAGCCTGATGCGATACCTGGGCGTTCATGTGACGGAATCCGTAATCGGAGACGATCTTTGGCGCACTGAAGTTCTGGAACTTCGCGGCATCGGCTCCAGCACTCTTGGCGAGGCGGATCAGCATCTTGGCGCGCTCGAGGTCGCCATCGTGATTAGCGGCAATGTCGGCTATGAAGTATGTCGGTCGGCTCGGCCCGATCAGACGGTTGGCAATCTTGAATTCCACGACTTTTCTACCTCTCCCGGGATCACTCCGGGGCAGCTGGCCTTGGTGCCGCGCCCTGTTGATAACTCCGGATCTTCTGTGGATAATCCTGTCGATACTGCTCATGGAACTGCGCCAAGCCTGTGGAGAACTCTGGCAGCGTGATACCGAGTTCTGTGGAGAGCTTTTGGGTGGAAAGCCAGAGATTGTGGGCACGGCGTGCCGAAAGGTTGGACCGATCGACCGACAAGGCCTGGATTCGCCGCTCGTCCAGCCCAAATCGGCGAGCGATCTCCACTCCGAACTGGTATTTCGTCATCGCTTCGGGCCCCACTACGTGGTAGAGGCCGTGCAACTTGGCCTTGATCATCATCAGCAGCACAACGCCCAGATGATTTGCCAGCATTGGGCAGAACGTGACGTCGGTGAAACCACTGACCATATTACCCTGCGTCAGGTTGTCGATGAAGAATTCCGCCAGGCTGCGCCTACCGCTAAGCGACCAGCCATAGAAGTTCACGCGGGCCACGATCGCCAGCGGATCGACGAACAAGACCGCCTGCTCCCCCTCATACTTGGAGAGAGCATAGACCCCCGAGGGGTTCGGCGCGTCTGACTTCGAGTAGCTTCCAGCCTTTTCGCCGTTGAAGACAGCGTCGGTCGAGATGTGCACGAGGCGGATCCTGCGCCGAAGGCAGCTCTCTGCGAGCCGGGAGGGCAACTCAGTGTTGGTCGCCCGAGCCAACTCCGGCTCGCGCTCGCACAGGTCAACATCGGCGATGGCTGCGCAGTGTATCACCGCTTCGGGTCGCGTCCGTCTCGAGCACCCGCTCGACAGCATGGGGCTCTAGAAGGTCGGCCTGGATCACGGCGAAGGGCGTACCCACAAGGTTGGTGCGAACTACGCCGGTCACCTCGTGGGCGCGTGATGCATCCAGGGCCACGTTAAACCCCAGAAGTCCACTCGCGCCGGTAATCAGCAGCCTCATGGCCTGTCCCAGCCAGCTCCCGCCAGCCTAGCCCTCCAGTTGGCCCGCGGCATACAGCCTTTCGAAGGGGTCAATCAGCTTGCGGATGCCGGGAATATCCAGCCATTCGCGGTTCGTGTCGCTCGAATAGCGAAAACCCTCGGGGAGCGCTTGACCTTCGTAGTGCAGTGTGCGTTCCCAAAGCGTCTCGGGAGGTTTGACCACGAACATCTGGCCACGCTCAACGGTATTTCGGGCCTCGTCTTCGGAGATGAGCACCTCGTGCAGTTTCTCGCCAGGGCGGATGCCAATGACTATGATCTCGGCGTGCGGCGCGATCGCTTTTGCAAGGTCCACCACCTTTATGCTCGGGAATCTTGGGGACGAAGACCTCGCCGCCCTCCATCTGCTCAGATGCAATGGATCACGAAGCGCACCCCCTGTTCCAGGGAAAGCCAGAAGCGGGTCATGCGGTCATCGGTGACGGTGATCTTGCCGCCTCGCGCGTTGTTTCAGAAATAAGGGGACGATCGAGCCGCGCGAGCCGACGACATTGCCGTACCGCACGCACGAAAATCGGGTTGCTGAGCCCGCCGGCATAGGCGTTGCTTTGCACCGTGAACTTCTCTGCAGCAAGTTTGGTCGCCCCGTAAAGATTGGCCGGGCTGACCGCTTTATCGGTGCTGACCATCAATACTTTTTTCACGCCCGCATCCAGCGCGGCTTCGACCACATTTGCCGTGCCCATGATATTGGTCTTGATCGGCTTCCATTGGATTGTATTCGCAGGCAGGGACCTGCTTCAACGCCGCCGCATGGACAACAATATCCACGCCGTGCATGGCGCGCACAAGCCGCTCACGGTCACGAATATCACCGATGAAATAGCGCAGGTTCGGCTGGTTAAATCCCAGCCCACCTGCATTTCATGCTGCTTCAACTCATCCCGGCTGAAGACGATGACCTTTTTCGGCTGTTTTTCTTCGCAGCAAGATCTTGACAAACTTCTTGCCGAACGACCCTGTGCCGCCTGTGACGAGTACAACCTGATCTTTCCAATTCATGACCACCTCTAGCAACGCGCTCCGGCCCCTGTCGGGTCGCGCTCAGCTTGCCTTTCGGGCCCTCGAGTTCGACCTATGACCTTCAGACATGGCATCTTCCTCTGATGCTCCGGAGAACAGGACTCGAGCCTCAGGCTTTGTGAATAACGATCAATGGATACTGTCCGTGCTCGCCGAAGAAACGCGGAAACAGATCCTCAAGCCAGAACACAAGCCTCAGCAGGGTCCGACCACCGAGTTGAGGGCGGACAAACCAGCGCATGAACCGTGGACTTAGGCTGCGCCATGAGTAGATCTGGATTTCGACGCTGCCCTCCAATTCCTTTCGGAGCCAGGCGGGCGTCATCTTTTGGACGAAGGTCCCTGCAGGATCGTCCTCCAGGCTCCAATCCTTCTTTCGCTTGCGGCCGCGGCCGGACATCCACCGGCCAACTCGAATCAACGGCTCTGCCATCCGCATCAACATGGGTCGGTACCATCCGTTGATAGCTGCGGCCGCCCTGTGCGGCTTTAACACTCGATTGAGTTCAACGTAAGCTTGCTTGTGTTCGCCCAACGGCAGGTGATGGATCGCGTGGATGGAAACCACACCGTCGAATACGTCGGCTAGAAACGGAAGATTGGCGATATCGCCGATCACATAAAGACCGTGGCCTTGAAGCCGCTCGCGCGCCGCCTTGATTGCAGCCATCGAGATATCCGTGCATACGCGAAACCTGTATCCCTCTGAGTACGTGAGGTACTCCGGCCATTGCACCGGTCCAGAGCCGGCGTCGAGCAAATAGCGGCCCGATCGGGCGATGTGCCGGTTGACGCGCAAGTGGCATTTGTGGATGTACTCGCGTGACACCGCTCGCAGATCCTCGTAATGCGCGTTCTGATAGAGGCCCCCGCCGTTGGGCGTCCAGCCAATCTCGTCGTAGAACTCGCGTACTTGCTGCTTCGTGTGCTCCACTTTCATCATTCGCCTTGCGCTGTGTCCCTGTCGTTCCGCCGCCGTCCCTACCAGCAGACCGGCTCGCCGCCCAGGTGACGGAAAGTTCGTCCAAAGATCGTCCGCCCCTCGTCCGACAGCACGCGCCGGAGCGGCCAGATGTCCATGTCCTTCCAAAAGTGCATCAGGCGCCATGGGAAGTCGAAGGGATACTCAAAGAAGAAACGGTAGGCGTAGTTCCACGCGCTCTCCACCTGATCTCCCGTCAAACGATGTGAGGCGAGACCATCAAGACTCTCATCCAGTATTGCGAAATACTCTTCCCACGACGAGGGGTCCCTGGTGAATCCGCGCCTGCGATAATGTGTGTTTCCGGCAACAATCACCGGCACGCCCCTCATCGCCATCTCCATCCCGACGGTCGTCGTGTAGACCAGGCCCAAGCGGGCAACGTCCATGACATCGTACGTGTTGACCTTCTCAGACGGCCCGACCACATGGATGTTTCGCGGATCTGCCTGCGCAACCCGCTCCACAACGTCCATCATTGACGTGCCTTTGATCAGTCGTTCCCCCGGGTGCACGCGTACGACCAATTGTACTTGGGGCTTCGACCCGAAGTAGCGGACGGTGGCCTCGATCCACTCTGCCATGCTGGCCGCAAAGACGTGACGACCAAGCGTCAGACTGTCGCCGAGCACGTTCGTCGGAAGCAGGATTATGGGCCGACTGTCCAGATCCAGGGCTCGACGGACCTGTTCGCCGCCTTCAGCCGCCGCATCCTGCCACTGGCGGGTTCCTTTGCCATATGTTCCGCCGCGGCTTCTTGCATGCTCCAGGGCAGCGATCTTCTCTCGCTGCTGATCCGTGAGCGGCTCGCGGCGTCGGGCTTCCCATAATGCGTCCGTGTTCTGGTGCATGATGATGTCATCCTGGGCAAGCCAGATCTGCTCGCGTTGGTCATTGAACTCATACGTGATGGTCGGCACCTTCAGATAGCGCGCAGCCTGGTAGAAGATGCCGAGTTCGGTCACCAATCCATTCGGGATGAGTACGGCATCCGGCATTTCTGTCTTGATCAGTCGCAGGGCAGCAGACATGGCAGCGCGATTCCGTTCCAGCCTGAGTCGATACAGTGCAGATTCTCGATCCACCTGCTCATTCTGCAGGGAATACATCGCGTCATATTCGGACTGCGTGGCGACAGCGCCCTCCAATGACTCTGGCAACTCCCCAGGAAATCCGCCTTCCAGGAGCGACTCGACACGCATCAAGCCATCCAGCGGCGCCATCACCTTCCGCGTATACAGGTCTTGGCGGCGCAAATCTAGTGCGTTGATCTCCTTCTCCCAGCTACTGTAGGGCAGATAGGCGATCGTCACATCATGACC
Source organism: uncultured Chloroflexia bacterium (assembly GCA_963739265.1). Classification (GTDB taxonomy): domain Bacteria; phylum Chloroflexota; class Anaerolineae; order Anaerolineales; family Villigracilaceae; genus Fen-1038. Next base: position 582,827 of record CAVTZR010000002.1, on the reverse strand, counting down.
CCATCCCCGCAAGGCCAGTCCAACTATTGCCGCCTGCTCGATCCAGTAGTGCAGCGTTGCGAATAGGAGCAATCGCGTTCCGTGCTGCACCGCATGCGGGCGGGTCTCCTGCACGGCTGCGGGCAGCCGCTGCGCCAATTGTTCGAGGTTGTAGCGTGTCCGCGGCCGGCCGGGCCGCACCGCGCTGTAGATAGTGGCGGCGCCAGGCACGTTGCCCAAGAACTCCTTCAGCGCAGAATTCATCCCGGTCTACTCGACCTTCTCGATATGCCAATCGAGACGGGGGCGAACCGGCCCATGGCGCATCTCGGGCCATTGGGTTCCGGGCGCGCCTGAGATGTCGACATTGAAGGACAATGCATTCTCGTCCATGAAGTAGCGGCGCACGCCGAAGGAACTGGCGTTCACGCCGACCGCGTAGCGGCCTTCGTTCAAGAGGTCGCCGGGCAGGGTGCAGCGGCTGCAGTACCGACCGGCCTTGCGCGCACCAAACTGCTCATACCGCCTGGCGTCATCCACGTCGAATGTCGTCAGGACATACTCGCCGCGCATTGTGCTCAAGTACATGCCGACTCGCAGACCGGTGAGCGCTGCTGCCAGCTGATACTCGAATTCGATGGTAGCAGGTTCCGTGGAACGGACCGTGTCCACGATCCGGCCTTGCCTGTCTTTCAGTCGCAGCGAGATCGGCTTGAACGGCGCAGCAGAGGTCGGAATCTCATCAGCTTCCCAAATGCGTTCGCCGGTCTCGGCCTGACCGGAAGCCAGATAGTAATCAACTGCCTCCTGCGTGGGCGCCCGCTTGATCATACGGCCTTGTTTCAGGACTATAGTCTCCTCAGTAAGGCGCAGGATGGCCGACATGTTATGACTGACAAACAGCACAGTTCGCCCCTGTTGGGCGACATCACCCATCTTGCCCAGGCACTTCTTCTGAAATTCGGCATCGCCGACGGCCAGGACCTCGTCCACGACCAGGATTTCGGGCTCCAGATGAGCCGCCACGGCGAAGGCTAGCCGCAGATACATTCCGGAAGAATATCGCTTGACAGGGGTATCGATGAACTGTTCGACCTCTGAGAAGGCTACGATCTCGTCGAACTTGCGGTCGATTTCGGAGCGCCTCATACCCAGGACAGCACCGTTCATGTAGATATTCTCCCGGCCAGTTAGCTCGGGATGAAAGCCCGTTCCGACCTCAAGCAGGGATCCGACCCGTCCTCGCACCGTGACCTCGCCTTTGGTGGGTTCCGTCACTCGCGACAGGACCTTCAGGAGCGTGCTCTTGCCAGCCCCGTTCCGCCCCACGATACCGAGAACGCGGCCCTCTTCAAGCTCGAAGGAAATGTCGTCGAGGGCCCAGATGTAGGCCGTACCCTGACTTCCACGCATGGATTTGCCCGCCACCGATCTGAGCAGTCGCACCGGCGTAGTAGCAACGTCTATCAGTACATCCCGCAGAAGTCCGTAGCGGAACTTGGTCTGGGCCGCGCCGATCCGGTATCTCTTGCTCAAATGCTGAACACCAATTGCGGTTGCCATATCAGATCGTGTCCGCGAAGGTGCGTTCCATCGCCCTGAAGTAGAAGAGTCCGCTGACGAGGAAGATAAGCGAAATGCCAATGGAAATCGCCATGCTCAGATTGGGCCCGGTGCTGGTACCTAGCAGCGCCCAACGGAATCCGTTCACCACTCCAGCCATGGGATTCAGCGAATAAACTAGCTGCCACTTGTCCGAGATTATCTTTGCGGAGTACGCGACCGGTGTGAGGAACAGCCAGAACTGCGTTAGAAACGGCAGCACGTAGTTCACGTCGCGGTACTGCACATTGATCGCCGATAGCCACAGAGCGACACCCAGCGCAGTGACTACTGTGAGGATTAGAAAGAAGGGCAAGGTCCAAATCGCGGGCGTCGGCGTGACTTTGTAGTAGACCAGCATCACCACTAGGATCAGAAATGCAATGGCGAAGTCGACCAAGCCGCCAAGTACCGAGGACAGGGGCAGGACTAGCCGGGGGAAGTAGATCTTCGTGACCATGTTCTGATTTGCAGTCAACGAGCGGCTGGCATTATTCAGCGCGGTCGAGAAAAGCCCCCAGGGCAGCAGTGCCGTGTAGGAGAATATTGGGTACGGGATGCCCTCGGTCGGCACCTTCGCCACAGTCCCGAAGATGAAATTGAATACGAGCATCGTCAGCACCGGCTGGATGACCGCCCAGGCAGCACCCAGCAGCGTCTGCTTGTAACGGACCTTGATGTCGCGCCAGATCATGAAGAAGATCAGCTCGCGATAGAGCCACAGATCCCGCAGATTCAGTGCGGCCAGCCCGGTGGAGGGCTTGATGTGGATCGTCTCGGGCTGACGGAGGAGATGGGTCGCTTCTTCCATCGGTTACCTTATCTTGGACCGGTTCTCCTGGAACCAGCTGATCGTCCGGCGAATGCCCTCCTCGAAAGGCATCTTTGCCTGCCAGCCGAAGTATTCCCTGGCCCGGCTGACATCCAGTCCGCGCCTGGGTTGTCCGTTGGGTTTGTCTGTCTGCCACGCGATGGCGCCTTCAAAACCCGCCAGACGAGTGATCATGCCGGCCAAGTCCCGGATCGAGATTTCGTGACCCGAGCCCAGATTCACCGGCTCCGGCCCATCGTACTTCTCTGCCGCCGTCACGATCCCGTCCGCTGCATCTTCGACGTACAGAAACTCCCTCGTTGGCGAGCCATCACCCCATAGCATGATCTGCGGGGCGCGGCTATCCTTGGCCTCGACCGCTTTGCGAATCAGGGCCGGGATGACGTGCGAAGTCTGGAGATTGAAGTTGTCTCCGGGGCCATATAGATTGACCGGAAGCAGGAAGATCGCGTTGAAGCCGTATTGCTCGCGGTAGGCTTGCGCCTGAACTAGCATCATCTTTTTTGCGAGCCCGTACGGCGCGTTGGTCTCTTCAGGATACCCGTTCCACAGATTCTCTTCCTTGAACGGGACGGGAGTGAATTTCGGGTACGCACACACGGTGCCAATCGCTACAAATTTCCCGACTCCATGCCGGTATGCCTGGTGCATCAGCTCGACGCCCATCATCAGATTGTCGTAGAAGAACTCGGCTGGATGCTCCCGATTTGCTCCAATGCCGCCGACGTTGGCCGCCAGATGGATAAGTACGACGGTAGCTGGGTCCACGCCCTGAAGCGAGTTGGTGTACATCCGGCGGATATCGACCGCATCGACCAGGTTGTAGTCTTCGATGTGCGGCACAAAGATATCGGTCGCCCCGCTCTCTCCGAGCTTCCTGGTCACGTAGGAGCCAAGAAAGCCGGCCCCGCCGGTCACGATTACGCGCTTGCCTGTCCAGAAGTCTAGTGCCATCCGCGGCTCCTACTGCACGATGAACTGAGCGTTGCGATAGCGCTCATCCAAGGGGTTCCGGATCAGGCCCGTCTTGAGCGCAAAAAGGAGATCTCGTATCCCATCGTCCAGGTCGAGGGTTGTGTCGAATCCCAGTTCCCGCTTGATCTTGGCAAACGACACAGTGATGTCGCGCATGTCTCCCCCGAACGTCAGATCCTTGTACTCGACGGTCGTTTCCGGAATACGCTTAAGCACAAAGCTGACGATTTGATCTTTGGTGTAGTTGCCGTTTTCGGTCCCGAGATTGTACACTTGGCCCCGCACCTTCTCCAAAGGCGCCTCCAGAGCCAGCATCATGCCGCGGACCGCATCTCGAACGTGAACAAATGAGCGCGAATACCCCCGTTGGTAGATGAGCAGGCGCCGCTTGGTGTATGCGTCCAGGACAAATTGATTGACGATTAGATCAAACCGAGTTCGCGGGGAGAGTCCGTACAACGTGGCCAGCCGCAACAGCACCGGGGCGGTACCGTGAGTTTTGCGCTCCAGCAGATACTGTTCCGCCACGATCTTCGTTTCGGCGTACAGCGACTGCGGATTGAGCGGTGACTCCTCGGTCACGGGCTTGCCGTCCACCGCCATGCCATAGTTGCTGTAGGTCGATGAGAACAGGAATCGCTTGACCTGAAGCTCGCCGGCCTGTTCGAAGACGAGCCGCGTGGCATCGACGTTGTAGCGCCACGCCACTTGCCGACCGACTGCTTGACAGGCGGGAAATCCGACAATGCCCGCAAGATGAACGAAGGCCTCCGGTTTTGGCCACGCCGTGCCTGTGATATGCTCTCCCCGCAATCCATCCTTGATTGCACGCGGCTCAGTGACATCCGCCTTGACAAAATGGAAGTTCGGGTTGCTTAGCAGTCCCAGGATCAATTCCCCGCCAAACAACAGACTGTCGATTACTGTCACACGGAAGCCCGCCATGAGCAGTTCCGACGCCAGCAGGGAGCCAATGTAGCCCGCACCGCCGGTGATCAGTATGTGCCGTTCCCCGTTCACGCTTGGTCTCCCATGTTCAGGATGATTTTCCAGCCCCTCAGCTCGAGGCGCGGGCTGCTGCCGTCCTGGGCAATCCCGAACCCTTGTTCGAGGCAGGTTAGCCGGCAGATGTCGGCTACGTCGCCGTCTCCAACAATACGGACCCGAGTATATCCCGCAGCTCGAACCGCATCGAGGTGCTCTTTGACGCGCTGTCGTGTCATGCGATATAAGTCAAAGGAGCGCTCAACGTAGTCCACGGTGAGCTTGGCGCGCAAGGCGATCCCCTCGGGAGTGATGAGGTAACGGAGTTTCTTGCGCTCTGCCCGCTGGACCTTCACGTAGCCCTTGGCAACCAGCCGTTTGAGGTGCCAATTGACGGTTCCGACCGCCACGCCCAATTGGCGCGCCAGCGTCGATTAATTCACGTCGGGATCGCTCTCGACATGCTCCAGAAGCGTTAGGTCACGCGCAGTTGCCTTCGATGTATCCATACTTCCAAAATTCAGTTGTTGAATTATAACACAGGCCTTTCCAAGCACGCCTGTATCCCGTACAATCGGGTCGTGATGCCGGACTACTCACATGACGACCCTGCTGCACTAGCCTATCGCCAGATCAGGACCGCGCATTGGGAGCGCGTCGCAGCCAGACGTGACACTTGGCACGGCTGGGGCGGCACGTACCATGCCCGCCTCCGCGAAATCTACGGTCTGCAAGTCAGGCCGGGTTTGCGCATCCTGGAGATTGGCTGCGGCTTCGGGGATCTTCTGGCGGGTCTCCAACCCTCCCGCGGCGTAGGCGTGGATTTCTCTCCGGAGATGCTTCGGCGTGCCAGGCTCAGAAACCCCAGCTGCGAATTCGTCCTGGCTGATGCCCAAGATTTGTCCGGAATCCAAGGACCCTTCGACGTCATCATCTTCTCCGACACGTTGAATGACCTGTGGGACGTTCAGGGGGCATTGACTGAGGTCTGCAGGCTGTGCCTGCCGTCGACACGCCTGATCATCAATTTTCACAGTGGACTATGGCAGTGGCCGCTGGCTGTAGCGCAAGCACTGAATGTCGCGGCCCCAATGCTGCCACAGAACTGGCTCACGCCAGAGGACGCCCGTGGCATGCTGCGACTTGCCGGCTTCGAGACGATTCGATCGTGGCAGGAAATTCTTTGGCCCTTTGCCCTGGGCGCCTTGGCGAACAAACTCCTCGTCCGTTTCTGGCCGTTCAATGAGCTTGCACTCGTCAACTTCATCGTAGCTCGTCCCGATCCGAGCACGATTGCCGAGGCGCCGAGCGTCTCCATCGTGATCCCTGCCCGAAATGAGGCTGGGAACATCAAGGCCATTTTTGAGCGCACACCGGCAATCGGGCGGGAGACCGAACTGATGTTCGTCGAAGGCCACTCGCGGGACGATACCTACGCCGCGATCGAGCGGGAGATCGCGGCACATCCAAACACCCGGAGCCGCTTACTGCGTCAGCACGGGATCGGGAAGGCAGATGCCGTTCGCCTCGGATTCTCCCAGGCGAGCGGAGACATCCTCATGATCATGGATGCTGACCTGACAGTACGGCCGGAAGACCTACCCCGCTTCTATGAAGCCCTGTGCAGTGGGAGAGGCGAATTCATTAATGGAGTGCGCCTTGTCTATCCCATGGAAGAACGGGCCATGCAGGGTCTAAACTTCCTGGGCAACAAGCTGATGAGCATGCTTTTTTCTTGGATTCTGGGACAGCCTATCAAGGACACCCTGTGCGGCACCAAAGTACTCTGGCGCCAGCACTACGAACGCATCTCGGCCAACCGCAGCTACTTTGGCGAGTTCGATCCGTTCGGGGACTACGATCTCATATTCGGCGCGGCCAAGCTCAATCTCAAAATCGTCGATCTCCCCATCCGCTACCGCGAGCGCACGTACGGCTCGACCAATATCTCGCGCTGGAAGCACGGTCTGCTCCTCTTCCGCATGGTCGCGGTTGCCGCACGCCGGTTGAAATTCGTCTAACCGTCTCTCGGTGGACGCCCCGTTCCCCACTCAGCGCCGACGACCACACACAATCCCCCGGGTGTCTTCGCTGCTTGGTTGTCTACTCCCGCGCAAGACCGCGCCTCTGGCAGCCGGCTATTGGCATGCCTCAATGTCCAGTAGGCGACGGAAGTCCTTGGTATAGTCCTTGTCGCTATGAATTCCATTGACCTGTGCAATCTGCCGGACGCAGGACGCGTTGAAGAGATGCTGCTGAGCCGGGTTGAGCGCGTTCCAGTAATCACTGTCAAAGTAAACATAGGAGAAACCGGCCGCCCGAATCTTGAACGGGGCGGGCTGATCATTCAGGGTTTGCCAATCAGCCGCACGCGTGTACCAGGATGGAGATGAATCCGTGAACCGCCCAAAGACCGTGGGGGCCCGGTACACCACAGGATCAAACACCCAGCCTCCGGGCGCCAGACGATTCCAATACTCCTGGGACATCTTGGCATCCATTGGCGTGATGAAAGTCGCGTAGATCGGTTTCTGGATTGCCGCAAGTTGAACCCCGAACAGCACTAAGCCACCCAGACACGTCACTGCGCCTGCGATCACACCCGCGATCTTCCAGGCATCGCTTCGCCGGCGCATCCAAATCCAGGCCAGGGGCACAGCATACAGGATGCACGCAAAGAGCCAGCCGCCCATCAGGCGGGGCGTGGCCGTGAAAAGCGGGCCCTTGAAGGCCAGAAACAGGGCTAGCACGCTTCCCCAACATGCCGCGATCAGTGAGGCCTCATACCATTTGCCGAGCCTCAGACACTTGCGTCCCCAGGCAACCAGCAGAGGCGTGACGAGGATCACAGGTCCGATCTCGAGTAGCGCGGCCAGCAGTTGCGGCAGGTTGAAGAGCGACAGGGATCCGAGATGGGCAGATACGAAGGCTGGTGGCCATACAAATGTCGGCGTGGCATCAAAGTAGTTGGAAGAGAGGGATCCACCTCGAAGGCGAGCGCCGATCGTATCACTGAGCAAGCCACCCTGCACGGCTGCCACCAACAGGCCACCCGCGAAGATGACCAGCCAGGCAACCAACTCGCGCGGCAGCCTCGTCCCGCGGTGCTGGAACACCCAGACGATAGCCACGATCGCGAAGCCGAGTCCAACCAACAGAAAGGCAATCTCGTTTGCGATGGCGAGCGAGGCGACGAGCACCAGTGTGATCAAGCCGGCGCTCCAATGACGCCACCGCGTCGCGGTCAACAAGATCAGCAGCATGATCAGGATGCCCGATCCGGCAATCCCGGTATAGGCCATGACATAGGGCTGATTGATGCCGGTGTAGAACGCAAATGGAAATGGAATAGGGCCCGCGCCGTCGATCTTCCAATTCGAAAGCACCGCTTGGGCGAGGGATGGTGCAGTGCTCGCCGCCGAGCCGATGAGCGTGATGCTTCCCGAAATGCCATAGAGCCAGGCCGGCGGCAGGAGCAGTAGAAGCCAGCGGGCACCTCCCGCCAGAGCCAGCATCATCGCCGCCAGGAATGCGGCGAGGCGGCTGCGAGTGAGCCGAAATCCCCACATGCCGGCCAGCAAGAGCGGCAGTCCCAAAATCAGAGCTCGCCCCAGATCTAGGGCGCTCCAGGGAAACAAACTGCCCAGTCGCATCAACTGTGCACAAAACAGCAACAAAAAGTAGTGATAACCGAAGCTCAAGGAGGGATTGAGGGCAAAGTGTGGTGGAATATCCCCGGTCGCCATGAGGGACACGGTCGGCAAATTCTGATAGTCATCGAAAATTCCCAGCCCGCGGCCAATTGCATCGAACAACAAGGTAATCAAGCCGAGCCAAAGCCACGGCGCTAGCGCGAAGTAAATCTGCGGCCGCCAACGAAAACGCGCTGCGGCCACGATGCCGGCAAGCAAGACGACCGCCCCGGCAATCCAGAAGGATATCGGGACCGGCAGGACGTGCGCCGCCAAATTGGCGAGCCAGACCTCAAGAACGAGCCCAAGGCCCAAGCCGACCAGGGGGGCCTCACCACGCTGCAAGTGGAACAACGTGCCGGCCAGCAGCCACCCGCCCGCGGCCCATAGGAGGACCCAGCCAGCAAGCGGCAGCCCGTCCAGCAGGAATTTCATGACGGCACTTGCCTTCGCGGTTGTGCGGCCACTATCCGGATCAACGTGGCCGAATCGTCCAGCACATTCCCACGCCTGAACTCAGGCCGGATGCGGCCAAGTGCTCGGGCGAATCCGGCCTCGTCTCTCTCCAAGATTCCGACGTCGACCTGGCCGAAATAGCCATCGAAGACCCTGCGGTAGTCCCACAATCTACAGCGGTTGTGGTTGCTGGTTGGATTGAGCCAGTGTCGCCAAGTCCTCTCGGAGTAATGCAGCATTTCGAATGGGTACTTGAAGAAATGATCTCGCAGGTCAACAAAGTGGATGTTAAGCCCCCCGGCCGCCGTCAAGGCCGCCAATGAACTGGTTGTGCCTTCGACGTCTTCCAGGTGCTCGTAGACTGAGGTGCTCACGACCAGATCTGACAGGGGTAGGGCTCCCGAGGCCGGTAGCTCGCGGACGTCCTGCTCCACCACTGTCATCCACTGGGCCCGCGGAAGCGTGTGCCCGGCCTCAGTCCGGAGGTACTTGGCATGGCGAGGCTGCAGTAAGCCATTGTGCATATCGTCCGGCCTTGCATACTTGTCGCACAGCACAACATGGGCAGCTCCCGCCTCCAATAGGTGCAGCCCGATATCGTATCGCCCACCGTACCCAAACACAAGTACTCGCCGCCCGGTAAGATTCTGGCCGCGGGCCTCAAGGACTTGAACGTAGCGCTCGACGGCAGCGTGCGGTTCAGCCGTCTCCAGGCCAGGCCGGATGATCAACGATCGAATGAGGAGGAAACGCGTGATCCTCGCCGGAAGGAAGTGACGAATGACTCGGGGGATCACGTACGGCACGTTCATGAGGGCTTCAAGGCAGTAAGCTCGAACAGTCTGTGGGGGTTGGTCGCGGTGCGAGCAGCTCGACTTTCACATCGTTGAGTGTATCCTGTTCTGCGTAGTAGCAGAGCACTGGCTTGGCTACCCACTGCACCCAGGCATTGTTCTCCTCCCCAAATCCGTAGTCGCTGTCCTTTATAGGAGTGCGCAGGAGGCTGCTGATGATCAAAGAGAATCGGTGTGCAGCCAGGTCCTGATAGAAAGGACGGAAGTAAGCGGCATTGCCGCTTAGAGCCTCGTCCATCATCCGTTTCTTCTCGTAGTCCGGAATGAGCTCAACATTTGTGATGTAGCCAAACGTAAGCAACTGGCGTTGATCCATGAAGAGCACCGGACCGCGTGCTTGGGCGTCCTGCACAGCCCGGCGTAGCTTCTGCAGGCTCACATCGACGGCGTCCAGGCCCGGGAGCGATCCCAAGTCACGGGGTCTTTGCACATCGGCTAGCACAGCCAGCCAATTGGCATCCCCGGCGAAACTGACGGGTCGCATTTCCATGAGCGGCTGGTAAGCCGGAACGGCGATCAGCACAACACTCAGGGCGCGAATCCAGGTCGACGAATTCTGAATTTCAAGCAGCCAGCGCGAGCCGCCCGCCCTCCAGATGAGGGCCGCGATGAACAGCAGACCTATCAGGAACATGTCCAGGTTATGAAGGTCACCCCCTCCGCCGATCTTCGTGCTGACGATCAAGCCAACGACCAGGAAGGCCAGCATAGGCAGGATGAGCGCAAGCCGCTGCAGCCAGTGTCGACGCCAGTGCCGCGCAGCCAGCGCCAGCAGCAAGGCGATCAGGGGTGCGCTGGCAACGAACAATCCGAGCAGAATGCCGTAGCCGTAGGTGGCGTTGGGAAAGAGTCTGTACCAGAGTAGCGGTTGCTTCGTGGACGCGGCCGCGCTCGCCGTGATGCTTGTTCCGCCCGGGGAGAGACCTTCGATAACCGCTATTGCGCCGCCGAGCAGTCCGGCCAATCCTGCGGTAATTGCCCTTTCCCAAGCAGATCTCGGAATCGTGCCGCGCGTCAGGTCTGCGCCACCGAGCTCCAGCATGACAATCCATATTGAAGGCGCAAAGACCCATGTGAAGCGGCTGATCTCCGCCACATAAGCAGCGACGAGCACCAAGACGGCAGCTGGCCAACGGGGCAGGCGCCAGGCAATTGCCACCAACGCGGCCACCCCAAGCAACGGTGTATGGATGGGCCCCTGGCTTAGGAAAAGGAAACCCCAAGTGCCGGCCAGAATCCAGGCCCAGCCTCCGCGTAGCGTCCTCGGCCAGAACATGAACCAAGCCAGCGCCAAGTAGGGAAACATCGTCAGTGCGGCCAGCCATAGACGCTCCCCGACGATCGAGACGTGCGGGAGCAGGAAGGGCAGGCCGCCTGCGACCTGCCGGCCCAAGTCGAGATACGCGGATGGCTGAGAGTCGGGAGGATACTCATACAGGCGACTTCCGAACAGAAGAGAATAGTCCCAGAGCCGGTTGCCTTCCGACCAGTTCAAAGAGAAGGGATAGTTCGTCACCCCCATCAAGGGAGTAGCCAGAGCGAATCCCGTGCCAGATAACAGCAGCGCCACCAGCACCCCTGGCCAGGAAACAAGGTGATTCGTGTCGCTGCTGATGAATACCGCAGTGAAAAGAGAGACGAAGATCCAGATCAACAACCGGGAGTAGGGCCTGCTAAAGACTACTCCCCAAGGCGAGTACTGCAGGAACCAGATTGGTACGAGCAAGAACACGACCGCAACCAGAATCCGTAAGGAGCCCATATGGCTCTGCCACACAGCCACTCTCCTGACAATCCCGGCCCCGGTGCTCGGCCGCCACACGGCCAAACAAGCTGCCGCCATGCACAAGACGCAGAACGCAACGAAGAGCGCAAAGGCAGCGGCCCATTTGAGCGAGAGTTGGCCAATCCAATTTCCTGTTCCGGCGGCGACGTTGTAGAAGTCCGCTGCAGCCCCATACAGGATGATCGCCGCCGCCGCCAGCAGAGCGATTGCCAGCAACCTGGAGGTCATTGCAGACTTCATGGGCGGATGGATGTATATACTGTCTCGATCAATGGGTCTTCGGGTGAGCGTATTGCAGCATGACCCGTAGATAATTGTCGCACATGATGTCGAGCGTGTAGAACGACTGGATTCTTGTCCGGCCTGCCTCACCCATCTGCTTGCGCAACAGTGGATCGCCCATCAATTGTAACAAAGCAGCTGCCAGCGCCTCCGCATCTTCCGGCGGGACAAGTAAGCCCTGCCGTTCATCTTCCACGACCTCTTCGACACCCTCCACCCGCGTAGCGACTACGGGGAGGCCGGCTCCCATGGCCTCCAGCAGCGCAACTGGCAGCCCCTCCCAACGAGAGGGCAATACAAAGACGTCAGCGCTTGCCAGGAATTTGCCAACATCATTGCGATTCCCCACCAGCCTCACGCGCGACTCGAGACCTAGCTCGCCGATTTGCCGTTCCAGATCGGGTCGCAAGGCGCCCTCACCGCAGATCACAGCCTTGGCGTGCGGGTATCGTCCCAGCACACGCGGCATTGCATGGACCAGGTATTCATGGCCTTTCTGATAGACCAACCGCCCGACCGAGAGCAGCACGGGCTCCCCATTCTCCACACCGATCTCGCGCCGAACCTCTGACCGATCCACCGACCCGATGATCATTGGAGGTATGCCGTTCGGGATTACGGTGTTCCGCTCCGGCCTGATACCGGCATGGATTGCCTGTTCCAAAGCCTTCCCGGAGACACTCACCAGCACGCTGGCGATGCCCGCATTGACGAGCCATGCATGCAGCCTCTCGATCCACGCCGGAAAATTCTCGATTATGCCGTGATGCGTGGCAATTCGGGCCGGGACGCCGGCCAACCAAGCAATCGGCAATGCCAGGACATTACTGTCATACGTGAACGTCTCGATCACGTCAAAACGGCTTTTGCGGAGGAGAGCCCAAAGTCTGAACAGACCGGCTGCAAGTGCCCACGGTCTCTCGATCAAACTCGCACGCGGCCCGACGCTCGTCAAGGTCAGAAGAGGGAAACCGAGGCCATCCCGCCACCGTTCCTGCAGTCCCTGTTTGTCGTAGAAGAAGACCGCAGTCACATCGTGGCCATGATCGCGGAACCAGCGCGCCTGCTCAAGTAACAGCTTCTGTGCGCCGCCGATGGCCATCTGGGTCCCGAAGAACAGGATCTTGAGCTTCGGCCTCATCCGCTGGTCCACCGTGGATCTCCGAGGGCTCCACCAATGTGCGTGAGGTGGCCTTTGGCTGCAGGCGCGCGATCCTGTTCCGCCGTTGCATGCCCGATTGACGTCCGTATATCAGGCAAGACCCCACCCACGGCTTCCTACCAAAGTAGTTCCTTGAGCCTGAACATGGAGCTCGCAACCTTCGGCCCCAGTCCGCACAGTGTCAGATACGCCAGTCCCGCCGGATTCCACGGTCGGCACCGCAACTCTTGTCTGAAATAGGTCCGGGCATCCTCGAAACGCCGGGCTCTGACCGACTGAACGCCCGCGCCATGCCAGATTGCAGCCAGGGCGCGGCGCTTGAGGGGACCAAGCCTCTCGGGCTCTAGGGCAGCCGCCTTCTCCGCAACATCCCGGAGCCCCTGCGCCCGCTCTGCCAGTGGGGACCGCGCCAGCATGCTGTCCGCATGGAGCCGGATCGTTGCAAGCTTCTCGCGCACGACCCCCAAGGGGTATCGCGCAGCGATTCGAAGCCACATGTCCCAATCCTCACCGATCCTGGCGTCAGGAGCCTCATTGAAGTAGCCGACTACCCCGAAAACGTCCCGTCTCACCACTGGGGTGGCGGACTTGATGAAGTTGCCTAGGAATAGCGATTCCAGAACGTCACCTTGCCTCAACGGTGGCATGCTCACGTTGACCGGCTTCCCATCATAATCTATCCAATCAGCATCGCACACCACCCATGCGCAACCCTGGGCATGCAGCAGCCCTACTTGGGCCGCCAACTTGCGCGGCCGCCAAAGGTCGTCGGCATCACAGAACGCGATGAAGTGACCCGTGGCAGCCCGAATTCCCGCGTTTCTGGCGGCCGGCTGTCCGCCGTGATCCCGCCGGACGTAGCCCACGCGCCTTCCAAAAGAACGAACCAGCTCCGCCGTGTTGTCAGTCGAGCCGTCGTCGACTACGATTATCTCATGAGCCACGTGGGTCTGATCCCGAATGCTTCCAAGGGTGGCCGAGATCCACTCAGCCGCGTTGTACGCGGCGACGACGACCGATATTGAATCAGGGGCCGCAAAGGCGCTCACGACGCCCGCCGCCCCTTCAGCATCATTTCGTACATCGACATATGCATCCCGGCGATCTTATCCCACGGCCACCGCTCCTGGCTCACAGACCAGGCCAGGCGCCCCATACGTTTCAGCCGACTCGGATCGCCCGCCAGAGTCTTCATGGCCCGTGCTAACGCCTTGGGATCGTTGGCCGGCACCACCAATCCTGTCTTTCCGTGAACTACCATTTCAGGCAGACCGCCGACTCCCGTGACGATGACAGGTTTTCCGAACGCATACGCGGTAGCGACCACTGCAGATTGAGTCGCCTCGAGGTACGGCAGCACGACGAGCCGGGCACGCCGCATCATTCCTGCAACCTCATCATCAGACACGTATCTATTTAGAACCTGGATACGTTCCGGGTCAATGCGTTCGATACCCTCGGGCAGTGAACCAGGGCCCGCGATCAAGAGCTTCCAGTCCGGCAGAGCCTCGCAGACGGACGAGAAGGCTGAAATCAAGACCTGCAATCCCTTGTAGGGCTCGACGCGGCCGAAGAAAAGGATCAAATCTTCGGGTCGCGTGCCGTTGCGCCGACGCCTCGCGAACAAGGAGTACACGCCCAGAGGGATCACGAAGACTTTCTTCGGCTCGAAACCTCGAGCCAGGAGCTGAGTACGACCGTATTTGGTGAGCACCACAACAGCGTCGGCCGTATTCGTCACCAACGCGTTGGAAATCCGCATGCGGAGGGGCGCGCCTCGGTGAGGCGCGGGATCGTGTACCGTATACACCAGCGGCTTACGCAGCAGCTTTGCCATCAGCGCCAGGATGGGATTCCGATTCGTGGGCGGCAACGACATGGAACACATCGGCTTCGGTCTGGCGCAGCAACCGGAGTATTCGATACCAAGTCAATGGGTTTGCCGCCGTCACCAGGGAGCCAACGGCTCCCTGCCCTGCATCGACCACCAGCCTCGTTACCTTTTTCGGAAAGTATGTCGCAGGAACGTCGGCAACGCAAACGGCCACCACAGGTGTGACTCTCGCAAGCGCATCTGCCAGTTCAGCCTGGAAGTGGACCATCCCACCGCGTCTGGCGAATGAGATCAGGGCAATTCTCATTGGCGTTGGCTCTCCCGCCGCGCCGCAATCGTTCGATACATTTCGATCACGCGTGGTCGGACGGAGTTGAGGTCGAGCCGCTCAGTTATGAGCTTGAGATTATGAGCTGCGGCCGCGTCGATGAGCCGATCGTCCCGGATGGCCCGCCGAATGGCAGCGGCAATGCTTTCTGGATCGTTTGGGTTGACTAGGAGACCATTGACTCCCTCAGTGATCCACTCCGACGTAGATTGGGTGTCGGATTGGATGGGGAAGGCACCCATCGTCATGGCCTCCAACATGGCATTGGGAACCCCATCCGTGGCATTGACCGCCAACGCGATGCGAGACTTGCCGAAAAGCTCCAACATCGTCCGATGCGGACTTCTGGCTAGGGCTGTTATCCTGAGCTTCCGTTGCGCTTGAACAACGTCAAGCCTCTTCAAGACTGCCGGCGAGGCCGCGTATACGACGATCTCATAGTTGTGAAGCACGTCGGCGCACATTTCCAGTGCGGTCACCGCCGTCAAAGCACGGCCGGCCCAGCCCTCATATCCTTTAAGCACGATCACCCGCTTGTCGGATGGATTCCCCGCCGTGATGAAGCGACGCATTTCGTCGACTGGATAGCCCCCTGATCCCGGCAGTATCAGAGGAACCTCGCCCGTGAAACCGTAGTCCCGGGCGAGGGTTACATCTCGCGAGCAATCGGGTATCAGATAGTCGCATTTCTGCAGCAGCTGCTTGATTTTGTCCAGGTGCTCCGGGAACCTCTGATAGTAGAAGATATCGCTACCCCAGGTGGTCACGATCCATGGTGCGCAAAATCTCCCGCCGAGCATGCGGATGGCATCCAGCAGATGGTAGCTCTCGGTCTGCAACTCCATGGAATGGATGACGTCCGGCTGCAGTCGTTGGATCAGATTGGCTAGGCGCTTGGTGCGACCCCGGAAGAGCCGCCGGATGAAAAAGCCGGCCAGCGACAGGGGAAAAGGATCCCAGCCCCGACTTAGAAAGAAGGAGTGCCCGTATGAGGGCTTCCCGTTGAGCGGAGCAACCTTGCGCGGAAATAGAAGCGAGTATTCAGTGATTCCGCCCAATTCCGCGTGCGGGAAGCTGCCTAGCATGTCAAAAAGATGAAGGTCCCAACCTTGGTCGCGGAGCTGCCCGATCCAACGAGCCGTATGGATGCTGACAGCCTGCGCCACGAACAGGATTTGCAGCGGCTTGTCACCCCGAATGGTTGTGGTCATTCGCCCGCTCGAAATCCAATTCGATTTCCTGGTGACACGAACGCGGCATGAAGCCGGCCAGCGAATGCACATCGATCCGCATCCCTTGATCGAAGAGGTCAGCCAAGTTCTCTACTGAAAACCTCGACGCCGCGCCCGTGCGATTGTCGTACACCTCCTGGACACGATTCACCGGTGTGCAGAAGGCCACCGAATGCTCAGAACACAGCAGCGCGGGTTGGCGTCCGGAGAAATGCCGTGCACGGAGAGCCAGTTGGCTCTCCAGGGCACTTGGACCGTCGAACGGCAAGCCGCTGATCAAATCGCGGAGCATCTGGAGGCCGTACAATGAACTCGATATCTCAAGGGGATAGCCGAAATCGCCATCAGATCCCCGCCACCGGAATTTCAGAAGGCCGTTCTCCAGCTGGCTGAACCGTGGGAGTGCCTGCGGGCGACTTAATGAATAGCAGTAAGTGGTATTGCGTCCAAGCCGCAGAGACAAACCCAAGGCGTCAGGAGTGGATTCCAAGGCCGACTGGGCGTCACGTAGGCGAATGGGTCGGACAAAGATACAGTCGTCCACCAAAAAGAGGCAGTGGCCGCCCGGATCCCCGCTCGGCGTGGGCCGGGAGGCAGCGTTCGGTGCCGGTGCGGAGTGGTTGAGGATCTCGATGACCTGGCTCCGGAAATCAACTTCCTGCGCAAAGCGCACCCGGGATCCGAAATGCTCCCCCAATACCCGGTACTGGGATGAGTGGCGCGTCGAGGTAGCGCGGTACAACACGACCACGTCCACCGAGGCTGCGTCTGGGACCTGAAGCAGGAAGGAAGCCAGGGTCGCCTCCAGCTGCAAGGCACGATCTCTACTGAATACCAGCGTCAGAATCATTGCGAGGACTGCCTGCATCCGCGGCCCGTTTTGCCGCGCTTGGTCCGGCTGATGGCCGTGCAATACTCATGTCTTGAGGCCTTTGAGCCGGGCCCTGATCTTCTTTAGACGCTTAACCAGCAAACTCCAGCCGCCGTCACGACGGTATGATGTCTCATATGCGGCGCTTCCATCTGCTCCGCGTTCCGGCCGCCGCAATCGGAGTGGATGTTCACCGAGCTTCTCGTACCACGAATATCTGCCACGAGGGCTGAAGATGTAAGCCACATCCCGCTTGTCTAGGAGATCCAAAAAGGGGATCAATCCGATGAGACCCGCTAAGGATTGGCTGCCCTTCTTCCAGTTCCGCATATAGTGCGATTTATGCCCATATCGATGGAAATACCACGTACCGGCCAGGCTCACCATCTTGGATCCGGTTCCTAGTTGACGCACGGCAAAGATCCAGGAATTGAGAGTCGAGTTCTCAGAGAGGGCTCGTGGTATCGACCAGCTCGCTGCCAGCTCTCGCGAGTGAAGAGGTAGTTCCCGCTCGGACCCGGCCAATGGTGACCCGCCAGCGCATCTGCGAGACTTATTTCGCCTTTGAAAACAAACTTATGCGTCACATCCTGGGTGTTGGTCTTGAAGAACCGGATCTCGCCGAAAGCCGCTGCATCTGCCCCGGTGCGGAATAGGTAAGCGGCCAGCCGCCCAATGGTTCCCAATTCCAGCACGTTGTCCGAATCGAGGGAAAAGATCAACTCGTTGGATGCTGCTTCGATTCCAGTGTTGCGTGCCGCAGCGGCCGTGCCCTTGTTCACACGATGGGTGACTATCTTGACGGCCGGATTTTGCCGCCTCGTGTCGTCCAGAATCCTTGGCGTATCGTCCGCGGAGGCATCATCCACGACAATCACCTCATCGGACTCAGTTAGGTTATCCATTGTGACGGAACGCAGAGTTTGCTCGATGGTCTGGCCGCTGTTGAACGCCGGCACAACGAAACTGATCCGAGGCGTCGTCCTTGTCGTCCACCAGACTCCCTCACCCTCTTCATGGATCTGCCAGGAGAATCTCCGACAGAATTGGTCCACTGCATTGCGCACACCCGGAAAATCCGGGTGACCGTAATCGTGACCTCCGATTATTCCACGGTCGCGCACCTTCACTGCCCACAGCCCGAGATCCCTCAAAGACACCATCATACGAGTGATTTGCGTCGAGATAGACAAAATCCAGTTCCGCCGGGACTACGGCTGCTGCGGCCGCCGACTCCACGTGCACAATTTCACATCGGTTGCCAAATTTGGCAAGTCTGGCCTGCACGAACCGAAAGAGTTCCTCAAAGCGTTCCTGCGGGTAGTTGAGGGGATCCATGTAGTTGGGATCATGACGGAACATGTCAACCGAGTAGAGCTTGCGGACCTCGGTGTTGTTCAGGATGGCTTCACTGTGTCCGCCGAACGCTACGCCGACCTCAGCGCCTACCCGCAAGTTCTGCTGGCGAATGATCGAACACCAGAGAGGATAGGCTCTTCCCCACCCCGGTTCATGATGGCGAATTTCGGCCTGTATCCAGTCTTCCATCACGACTCCCTCCCGGCCGCTTGAGGACGCTTACTCCCTTTCCTATGCCAAGCCTGAGTTACCATATCAAGGATGCCGATAGCTTGCGCTTCATGCTTCTCAGCGCGGCATAGGACCAATCCCACAGACGATAGGCCCAAATCCATCTCGGATGGTGCACGTTTCGGAAATGGACGTAGTAAGTGAACCTGTCGGCATCCTCGTCGACCGTGCGTGAAACCGGATGCGTCAGGGGAACGGCGATCTCTTGGGCCTGCAAGCCGGAAGCGCGCTCTAGGGTCGTCGTGTGCGTCGCGGCCGGCCCAAAGCCCACATTCCTGACGAGATTTGCGTTTGGCACGATTGCGATGCCATTGGCCCGCTCAATACTGAGCTGCCATTGCGTGTCCCACGTGTCTCGAAGCTCCCACGTGGGCCGGAGATTGAAATCGTAAGTGTGCCAGGCTCGACCCCATGTCGCCCATCCCCAAGTGTGCGCGAACCGGGAGAAATAGTACGAAGCGTCCCCCCTCACATGTCCGTACTGAAAATTATCACCGCCGATATGCATGACCCGCGGATCATCCTCGTAGCGATCCAAAAGCTGCTCACAGAAGGTATAGAATGAGCGACTTGGGACACAATCATCCTCCAGAATGATCCCTTCTTTGACATTATCGAAGAACCAGGTTATAGCTGAGCTGACATTCAGCCCGCAGCCTACGTTCCTCTCACGGAATCGTGTCCGCAGGTCACACTTCCAGTCGATGGCCGTGGCGACTTGACGCGCCGCTTCGCAGAACTCTCGGTCAAATTTGGCGTTCTGGCGTGGCCCGTCACCCGCAACGTAGAGCTGCGCCGGCCGCACCGATCGAACGCTTTCAAAAACAGCCCTTGTCAAATCCGGCCGGTTGAAGACGATCAACAGAATCGGAGTTTCAAGACCGGCAACCCCACTCTCTTTTGGCTGAGACTTAACCCGGCCACTAAGTACGCTTGAAGTCACTGGGGTTGTCCTTCATCGGGCACGTGCAAGCTTCCGTAGTGCTTTATGCAGGCGGACTGGCACCAAGGCTACAAAATCCAGCAGACGATACAACCAGATGAGTTGCAGACTGGGTATTTGCCGGAAATTCGCGTAGTATGTCAACGTGTCGGCGGCCCAATCAATTGCTATCTTCCTGGGGTGGACGAGAGGAAAAGCGATTTCGTGTGCGGGCAGCATGGCAGAACGATCGGGCGTTCGCGTGTGAGTGGCGTCAGCACCAAAGCCGATGTTCTGAACCAGATTCGCGTTGGGCAACACTGACACGCCGTGACTGCGCTCTACAGAAAGCCACCACTGCCCATCCCATGTGTGCGATCTGTCCTCCTTGGAAACCGCCTCGAAGTCGTAGCAGTTCCAAGCTCGACGCCACGTTGCCCAACCCCAGGTGTGAGTGTAACGGGAAAAGTAGTACGAGGCACGACCGCGCTTGCGGCCATACTGGAAATTGTTGCCGGAAATGTGCATGACTTCCGGGTTGTCCTCATAACGTGCGAGGAGCTCCTGGCAGAACCGGTAGAACGACGAGCTTGCGACACAGTCGTCCTCAAGGATTATGCCATGTGGCACGTGCTCAAAGAACCACGTGATGGCCGAGGCGACGCCGGCTCCCGCGCCGAAGATTTCGATCGCGGAAGAGTGTGTGCATGCTGCAGTCCCAGTCCACCGCTGTGGCTATGCGTCGTGCTTCATCGCATCTTGCGCCCTCGCCCTCCACCTGCGCCCTCGGACCGTCCGCCGCCACAAAGTACACTGCCGGCCGAATGGCACGTATGCTCTCAAAGACCGCCCGGGTGGTCTCGGGCCGATTGAACATCACAAGAAGCACGGGGGTGGTGAGGCAGAAGGTCTCGACATTCATATTCATGGCATTCGAGTTGTCAACTCGTCCTGAGGACTGCTACTCCTGGTAGCTGTGAAATGAGAGCGACTTGTACTTGCCGGCATACTGTAACGCAAGAAGCGTCACGTTCCGCAGGTTCCGAGTTCGGCGCAGGCTCAGGTTGAACCAGTACTCAACCGCTGTGGCCGCAGCATGGTGGAGGAACATGTACTGACCGTAGGTCTCATAGTCTGAACTGCCGGATGGCTCCCGCGGATCGATATTCTTCATGATCGCCTCGGTCCAACTGCAGCCATGAAGATATTCAATGCGCTCTTTGAGCTCCCCAAGTACGCGTTTGTCAAAGAGCGTCTGATGGCTTGTGAAAGATACGGGACTCGAGGCCGCCTCCTTTAAGAGCCGCCTATACATCTCGAAATATGGTCGATGGTACTCATCGCCGTAATTCAGGATGATCCTCCCGCCTCGCTCAAAGACCTGGGGTCGGATCAGGACTGTATCGGCGTCAACTACGAGGTAGTGTGTGGTCTCTGCGAGAGCATCGCCACTCCACTTCAGGAATTGCTGGTAGATCCACTTTGACCTATCAAGCCCATTCACGACCAGGCCGATGTCCGTCGGATCCATTTTGAGCAGGTCCCGCTCATAGACGAAATGACAGCGCTTTCGGCGGCACAGTCCTTCGATCGCTCCCGACCGTGGGGAAACCACGAAGATACTTTGGATGGGGTGCTTGGCGTTCCTGCGGATCCCATCAATAGCCAAGCCCAACACGGCCACGTCCTTCTCCGCGGCTGGAATGACCACGTCAATCGGCAATTCGCTGTGAATTCGCATCAGCGACGCGTAGAAGAGCGCCCGCTCGCCGAACTCGCCCAGGTCCCTGAAGAGGCCGCGAGTCCTCACTACTTGGGCATCACTTGGGGAGATCACGTGCGCCTCCTTCAAACCTATACAGAACGAAGCCTACGCTCTCCGGATGCCGGGAACGCGTCTTCCGGCGCCATCCGCCAGCGGTCGAGGAGCCAGTTTCTCAACCTGCGTATCGGGTTCAACTCGTCGTAGCCGTGAAATGCCGTCAACATTTCGGAACGAGTGGTGAACGGATGATGCGGCAGCGATAGGAAGGCCTGACCGAAATCATGTCTTGATAAGTCTCCAGCCTGATGGATAGAAGTCTGCATTCGGCACGTCAATGTTCAAAAAATACCGCTCCGGTGCGTAGACGATTTGCCCCTCCTTCTTCCCGAGCCATGCCCCCCACCAACTGAACGTGCTGTTCGCCACTATGTGATGTCTGCAGCACGCCATGAGATACAAGTCAGTCGAGCTCCGACCTCCGTGGGATCCTGAGACGTAAGTAAGGTGCTGCCCAAATCCCAGAAGGTCAGCGGCCCACGAGATGTCATCGGAGAAGATGAAATAGCGTGGCTCCGTTACCTCTGCGGCAATTGCCCGCATGGCAGTCTCGTAATAGCGCCTGGGTAGCACACCGAGCGCAGCGGCCACCGTGGTTGCATTGTCGCCATGACGGACATGGATGGCCACGGATGTCGTAGTCCCCATCCGCGCTGCAAGCTTCTGGGCAGAAGTCGGTGGTTCCACCCGCAATGACAATTCGGTACGCAGAACGTCCCCAATCTCCCGGAAATATCGCTCGGATTGCCAGAAGCCGCGAATGGACAGGGTGCCGCTGAACTTGCGATTGGCGATCGCGGGGTCAAAACGAAAGGAGCTCCGAGGCGGCTCAATAATCTCATGGCGTGCATAGTACGGCCGGCATTTGTCGACAATTCTCAGCCCGATCTCCACCAGTTTCCGCGATTTCCGCCAAAGCTCCCCGCGGCCCTCTTTGTAGTCACGGCTCGTCATGATCCGAGCCTTGATATTGTAGTCCCAGAGCTCACACTCCCTCACACCCGTCTTTGCATCGCGACGGCCGGGCTGCCCATAGCCTGTGGCGTCCAGCCAAAGTTCAGCATTATTGGCAAGCGAGAGTTGGCGACCAAAGGCATACTGAAAAAGTTGATTCCCTAATCCTCCCATGAGATGAACTGTGAGGGCAGAGGGCCCGGCCCAGGCACTACGCATGGTTGCGCCCGCGCACCAATGCATCTCTCTGGGTCTTTGCCCATACCGCCGGAGCGCGCAGGATGTCGTTCCGCATGAGGCCGTGAAACAGTCTCTGGCCCAGAGTGAGTGGTCTCTCGGAGACCGGCTGGCAGTATCGAAGGAGTTCAGCCAAGCGGGTTCCTGTCGGAACCTGGCTGCCCGACAGCCGGAGCGAGGCCTCCAGAATTCTGTAGTAGATGATCCGAAAGTCGAAGCCCAATTCAAGTGCCCTGGTGTAGTGGGCAATGGCTGCCCGATGGTCGCCCCTCCGGCTGCAGTGCGTGCCGAGCCAGTACTGGCGTATCTTGTCCCGCGAGTTCTTGAACCGGTCTGCTACTCCACTCCAGCCCAGGCGGATCAGGCTCCTGTAATTCTTGGCATAGATGTTTTGAGAAGTCCCGAACGTAACCAAGGAGGTCCGGCGCTGCAGGCTCCCCGGGCGGCGAGAACAACCAACTCTCAAGTATCTGTCGCTGAGTGGCCGGGTTGAACAGGTAGATGAATTCGTCCAGGACCTGCAACCAGTTCCAATTGATGCGACCGGCCTTCTGCTCACGAAGATAGTAGCTGTCACTGAATTCCACGCGGTGGTAATAGACCGTGTCAGGACAGGTGTAGGCTTCCAGGCCATTTCCGAGGAAGCGGAAGGCCATTCCCTGGGTATCGAATCCATGGGACGTCGGATAGCCGCCCACAAGCGCGAAGGCTTTGCGGGTCATCAGGAATGTCGATGTGAGCGCACATGCCGTGCCGTCCAGAAGGGACTCGAATCGGATACGCTCGCCAGGACCCGTAAACTCCGTCACGTATGCAACATCCTCCACGTTGGAGTTCCGGAACTTTACTGATCGGCTGACGCCCACGGCGTCGCACCTCTTCATGAGCCACAACCGTGTCAACTTGCTCAACAAATCCGGCCCCAGCATGTCGTCTGCATCAAGACAGAATATGAGATCGCCGTCGCTTTCTTCCACAGCGGTGTTCCGGGCCGCGCCTCCTCCGAGGTTCCGGGCATGTCGTGCTAGCCTCATGTGAGGACGTCGTCGCGCCAGCATCTCCATGGTTCGATATGTTGCGTCGCCTGATCCATCGTCAACCATCGTGACATCAAATGGAATTCCCGGTTCTTGTTGATAGATCAAATCGACAGCGGCCCCAAGTGTCCGCTCGCAGTTGTAGCACGGTACGATGATGGAGAGCTTCGTCATAGGATGCCTGCTGCCTCGCGCAGCCTTACCGTTCGATCGCCTTCTCTGAGTGGCAGCCGCTTGCGTCTCCTGCGACCGCTCAAGTCCCTGCTGGATTGCCTTGCAGGACACGCAGCTGCCTGTTTTCGGACATGAGCCCCGCACACACCTCGGGACTGCCACGCGCTAGTCCTTTCTTGCCAATGCCCATACGATGACCGGCGTGTTGAAGTCGCCCGCGCAGGACCGTAACTGCCGGAAGTCGGGCCACGCCTGCGTCTTGAAAAGTCGGTTGAGGTAGTCTTGATTTCCCCATTGGCCGATTTCAAGCACCTCAAATCCGGCACTGCGAAAGAGACACGCAAACCCCGTTGGAGTGAAACCGGTGTAGAAGTGGAAAGGTGTAGAGTGGGCAATGTTGATGGTCGGGGCATTGGCATAAATGTAGGCACCCGGAGCCAGATACTGCCGTATGTTCTCAAGGCTGACAAAGGGATTGTACACATGTTCCAAGGTCTGGTTGACCATGGCAAAATCGTACGCGGCCTCAGGGATTTCCAGCTGATGAAGGTCAAAGCGAGTTGGATCATCCGCATAGTTGAAGTTGGAGTGGGGCCTCAAATGAAAGATATTCCAACTCCGGATCTCCAGCGGCATTGAACGTAAGCAAATGCCGGGCGGAAAGATGATATTGTGTGCAGTACCGACCGAACTCGAGCACGGCCACAACTCGGGCGACGTCCTTTCCCTCCCACCTCCACGTCCGCCGATTCTCAGACAGCGGCAGCCGGGAGTAGCGGTCAGAATACTCGCGAGTGTCATTCACCCTCACGTGCCTCTCAAACAGCTGCTGGATTTCGTCTGCTGTCAACAGCCTCATCATCCCTCGCCTGCGGATGATACTGCGCAAGGTTGTGGTTTTGGGATCATGTAGAGGCGTCCGGTTCCCGGGCACGGCTGAATGCGCCCGCCGACCACGCGCAGATCAGTCGCTGTCATGGCTAGTACCTTTGACCGGCACCGGGATATATCGCACATTCCAGTCCAGCTTAGGCCGCGTTACCCCAATCCACTTGCCGTAATACGCCGTGTCGCGTTGACCGGAATCACCAATCTCAAACGACAACACGTCGGGCACTCCCACACCCGGGGTTCCCATGTAGTGCACCATGAAAGTCACCGAGTAGGCACTGTCATTGAGGAAGTTGCCGGGCACAGTGCATGTCCCTTCGACGATGCCCTCCGGATACGTTTGCCGTGGGGAAGCCGTATTGAACAGACAGACGCCCTCCTGGTTGTAGACCTGGAAGTTGAAGTACAACGGCAGGTCCGGCCTGCTATTTAAAATCCTGAACGTCATGATCAGAGGCGTTTGCTCGGTCCAGAAGCCTGCATCGTACCCGGCGGCCGAGCTAACACGTGCGTAGAGCAACCGCACCGTCTCATTCCCCGGGGCCACTCTTGGATCGTTCCACTTCTGTTCTTTCATCTCCCTGGCATGCTTGCTGAGGTAGGAGGCGACGACTGCCTTGGTGGGGCCCTCCATGGCCATCTGACCCTTGTCAAGCCAGAAGGCCTTCTCACACAAGCTCTGCACCGCGCTCATGTTGTGACTGACAAACAATACCGTGCGGCCCGAGGTCGCGGCGCTTCCCATCTTGTTCAAGCACTTCTTCTGAAAATCAGCATCGCCCACCGCAAGCACCTCATCGACGACCAGGACCTCAGGCTCCAGATGCGCAGCCACTGCAAATGCAAGTCGCACGTACATCCCGCTTGAGTAGAATTTCACCGCCGTGTCCAGAAACTTCTCCACGCCGGAGAAATCAACGATCTCGTCGAATTTGCGTTTGATCTCGTCCCGCCTCATCCCCAGGATGGCACCATTTAAATAGATGTTCTCGCGGCCGGTCAGCTCACCGTGGAAGCCCGTACCCACCTCAAGCAGCGCACCGACTCTTCCAAAGAGTTCAACTCTGCCTTTGGTCGGTCGCGTGATGCGGGCCAGGATCCTCAACAGCGTGCTCTTTCCTGCCCCGTTGCGACCGATAATACCGACCGCCTCCCCCGGCCTGACCTCAAAGGACAGGTCATCCAGCGCCCAGATGGTTGAAGCCTGCGAGGCCTTGCCCGCAAGCCACCGTCGCGGCGCCGCGAGGGTATTCATGAGACTCTCGCGCACGGTTTTGTAGCTTGCCGCCTGCCCGCCTATCCGGTACTGCTTCGCCAGGTGATCGACGCGAATGACGACATTGTCCATGTCAGATCACATCCGCGAAAGTTGTTTCCATGCGCTTGAAGTAGAGCAAGCCGGTGATCAGCAGCAAGACAATGATGATGATCGAGATCCAGAGCAAGCCCCCGACGTCGCCCTTGCCTAGGAGAGCCCAGCGGAACCCCTCCACGACGCCTGTCATCGGATTCAGCCCGTAGAGTAGCCGCCATTTCTCGGGGATCAAGCTGCTGGAATATGCCACAGGCGTGGCATACTGCCAGAACAGCGTTAGGAATGGCACGACATAGCGAATATCCCGATACTCAACGTTCAGCGCCGACAACCAAAGCCCGACGCCGAGCGCCGTGCCGAGCGCCAGGAGCAGGAACAGCGGCAGGACCAGAACCCGGGCTGTCAACGGAATCTGAAAATACAACAGCATCCCCAGGAGCACCACGAACGAGATCGCAAAGTCAACGAGCCCGGGCAGCACCGACGCAATGGGGATCACGAGTCGCGGGAAGTAGACCTTGCTCACAAGGTTCTGGCTCCCGACCAGACTGTTGCTGGAATTCGTAAGGGCAAACGCAAACAGCTGCCAGGGAAGCAGGGCAGTATACGTGAAGATCGGGTATGGGATCCCCTCTGAAGGGAGCTTCGCAAGTTGGCCAAAGATGATGCTGAAGATGACCATCGTGAGCAGCGGCTGCAGGATCGCCCAGGCCGCGCCGAGGATGGTCTGCTTGTAGCGCACTTTGATGTCACGCCACGTAAGGAAGTAGAGTAGCTCGCGATACCTCCAGAGATCACGCAACTCCAGGGCTTGCCAGCCGTGCGCGGGCTCGATCACCACACGGCGGCTCACATCGGGCATTCGCAGGCTGGCGTCACTCATGGATCTTACCCGTTTCGCCCGGTCGGTCAGCATACACCGCTTCGAACCCCTGACCCGCTGGCCTCAGCGTAACGCCACTGGGTGCAGGGGTGAATGAGATCCCATTCTCGATGCAGGTCAGGCGCAGGATGTCCATCATCTCATCGTTACCGGTCAGATAGACTTGCTGCACGCCGCGATGCTTAAGATCTCCGACAAGGGCTTTTGCCTTGCTGCGAAGGTCCCCATATACCTTGAGGGAGTTGCGCGCATAGAGTAGCGCCCTCTGTGAGAATACATGCATCCCCTGGTTTGTTAAGTCATACCTGAGCCGCGTGCGATCTAGGTGCGAGACCTTGATCCAGCCGCGTTGAATGAGGCGCTTGATGTACCAGTTGACGCTCCCCACGGCAATCCCCAGCCGTTTGGATAGGGCAGCCTGCGTCACCAGGGAATCCTGGGCGATTTCGTTAAGTAGGCTGTATTCGTGCTGATTGATGTCAGGCATCCTTGAGCATTCAGTTTCTGAATTCTCACACAGGATGCGTGGTCTGTCAAGGTTGGCTGCCAAGCATCGCGGCCTTCCCCCTGCCAGCGCTGAACCAGGAGTACCTGCGGGCCTAGATCAAGCCGATTTTTCGCCCCGTTGCCCCGGGAATAGGCGTACTCTGAGCACCGCCCACAAGTACTTGCTGCCGCGTTTCAAATACTGTGCGAAGTTGGTGCCTGTCTTGGACTCCCCGCGTCGCCGCGGTGGTGCTATGTACGGCAGTTCGCATACACGAAAGCGACGAGACCGAATTACTCTGAAGATGAAGTCGATGAAGTATTCACCGTAGTCACCGCGAAGTTCAAATTGCTGCAGCACGCTTCGGCGCACGGCAACGAAACCGCTGGTGTAGTCAGAAAAGGATGGTTTGAGCAGGAAACGGATGCCCCAGTTTAGCAAGCGGCTGAGTAGCAGCTGGATCACGCCGCCTTTGCCGCTCCGATCCTCGCCTCCACCGACTGCGTAGCGCGAATTCACGACAACGTCGTATCCCTGACCGATCATGTAAAGCATCTGCGGGATTTTGTCGGGTGGGTGCGAGAAATCGCAATCCATCCATACCACGACCTCAAATCTCGCCGCCCGTATGCCGTCGCGGAGGGAAGCCGTCAGGCCGTGATCGCGAGTCCTACGAATGACGGATACCGTCCGGCCGTCGACGCCAGAGGTTTGCGAGGCTAGTTCCCAAGTTCGATCGGGCGAATCGTCGTCAATGACGATGATCTCGTGCTGCGGAACGCCGGCCTCAGCCAGCGCCCGCGTCGTCTCCCGGATGAGATCCTGGATGTTGCCCGCTTCATTGTACGTGGGCATCAGTACCGAGACACTCAGAGGTCCGCTCGGCGTCATTGACCTATTGTCCGGACCAGGATGACACTGCCCGCTCTTCTGGCGACTTCGGTGAAACCGAGATCGCTGTAAAACTTGAGCGCACGCTGATTGGTCCGCAGCGTGTCGAGCCGGTATTTCCCAACCTTGTTTGCGCCGAAGAACTCCTCCAACGCCCCAACCAGCTTCCTCCCCACGCCGCGGCCCTGAAAACCCGGATCAACGGCAAGTGCGGTTAGTACGGCGATGACCTCCTGCCGCTGATGGTACACCGGCAAAGCAATGATGACGCTCTGGAGCCATTGGAGTATCAACCAAGGCCGGAGAAGCAGCCTAGTTGCGAGGCGTGCTAGTGTCGGCCCTGATATGGACTTCAGCAGATGGGATTTCAGCGTGTCCTCGTCGAGTGTTCCGCTTACGATTCCTGCCGGCCTACCGTCGACCATCGCCACGCCGACATAGCTTGTGGGATCCCGAGCCATGTCGCGGTACAGGAACGCCAAATGGGCGCTTCCCAGACGGCTGTTGACCGTGTACCCCAGGCCGCCCCGATGAATGCCGACGACGTCTTGAATCAGGTCCTCCGTCAGCGGACAGACCACAACTTGCTGGGCTCCATCCATGAGCTACAGCCGGAGCGCCTGCTTGACAGCTGTCACAACCCGAAGCTGCTGCTCTTCGCTGATCCCAAGCCCGCTTGGGACATAGAATCCCCTTCGGGCAATTCTTTCGGTAACCGGATGATGTTCGTCAGTGAACAACCCCATTTTGCGGAAAACCGGTTGATCATGCATTCCCCAGAAGAAAGGCCGCGTCCCCACCCGCAAGCTGGCCAGCCGCTGCATCATCTGCTCCGCGTCCACACCTACCCTGTCCGCCAGAACCATGCCATAAACCCAGTAGATATTATCGGCATAGTCTGTCTTCGCTGGCGGCAGTTCGAGTTCCGCGACCCCTTCAAAATGCGCATTGTAGAACGCACCCATGCGCCGCTTCTGGATAATGGATCGATCCAGCCGCTCGAGCTGAGCCAAACCGAGCGCAGCCTGCAGGTTCGTCAGGCGGTAGTTGAATCCTAGCTCCTCGTGCACGAACCTGCGCCCCGGGCTGTGGGACAAGTTCCGCAACGATCTGCAGCGTTCGGCCAGATTAAGATCGTCCGTCAGGACCATCCCACCCTCACCGGTGGTGATGTGCTTGTTGGGATAGAAACTGAAGGTACTGACATCGCCGAAACTGCCGCAGGGTTTCCCGCGATAGGTCTGCCCGTGCATCTCCGCCGCATCTTCAATGATCTGTAGGCCATGCTTGGTCGCCAGATCCAGGACCGGCGCCATATCGGTCGGCAGGCCATAGATGTGCACCACCATAATAGCTTTCGTCCTCGCGGTGAGCTTGGCCTTGATTGCCGTAACGTCCATATTCCACGTGCGAGGTTCGGCGTCAACCAGGACTGGAACAAGGCCGGCTCGGATAATGGCAGCCGCGCATGAGATGATGGTAAAGGCCGGCATGATGACTTCGCTGCCTTCGGGCAATCCCAGTGCTCTGACCGCAAGATCCAGGGCAGTCGACCCGTTGGATACCGCGACCCCGTGGGACCGCCCCACACGAGCCGCCATCTTCTGCTCGAATTCCCCAACGGCTGGGCCCTCTGAGGAGATCCAACCTGTATCGATGCAGCGGATGAGATATTCCTTTTCGTTCCCATCGAGTACTGGCTGATTGACAGGTATGAATTCCTTCGGATTCGCTTCGACCATCGCTTAATCGTCCTTGATGACAGCATCCCCCGGCTCGATGCCGTCGAATCTCGTCTTGTCTACTGTTTCGGAATATGGACCCTGCTTCACTTCGAACATTTCCAAGTCTTCCAGCACTTGAAACCCGTGCCCGGCTGAAGCCAGCATAATCACATCACCCGGCTCCAGAAGCCGGCTCCCGACATATTCTTGCGACGTGCTGTAGAAATCCACCCGCAATTTTCCCTTCCTGATGAAGAGGACTTCTTGGGTGTAGGTCAACTCGCGTTGAACGGGCAAATGCACATGTGGCTGAATGCGCTTGCCCGCGGGATGCTGCATGTATCCAAGTTGTTGAGAGAACTCGTTGGGCGTGAAGAAATGGACACCGGGATTCGAATAATCCCTCCGGATGATGATGGCTAGGAGTTCGCCCTGGTGGACAATCCGTTCCATGAGCATTTTGATTCCGCCTCAACTGCCGTCATTGCACCGACTGGGTGACATCGCGCGTCGCTGCGGCCGCGCCTACGCGTCTTGGAGGGCCGTGAGGCGCCGCGATCTGGATTGATCACGGCCTCGTACTGCCCGGTCTTCTGTGTTTGGCAGGCCGGAATCATTATATCCGAGACCATTACCCCAAGGGGTGTGGAGAGTCCGGCCTATTGTGGCACCGACGCCCGCAACCCAATAGGCTTCGATCGCTTGCGGAAGGGAAGGACCGCCCCGCGATTCCGTACGCTACGAGCATGGCTAGAAGCGGCTGAACAGGGACTCGAAAACGCTCATTCCCGCCCTGACCTGGGGTCAACACGAGGACGAGGATTGCCAGGCTCAGGACAATGATGTTCCACCGGGCTGCTGGCGACCTGTCATCCATGAAAGTGACTACGCCCAGCGTCGCCAGGGCATAGAGTACCAATTGGAAGACTGTCATCAAAACCATCAGCGTCAGGCCTTGAGGAAACCGAAGCCATTCGGCGCCAAGTACCGCCAACAACTTGCCGAAGCCGCCATCCACAAAAGGTCCCCACAGATCAGGCAGAGTGTACTGGATCCCAGAGAATTGCAGCCACCGATCGAAATTGGTGCCGATCAGTACCGGTATGGTTCCCGCTGTGTGCAACTTTGCGTAGATCCCGGGGTGCATGAGAACGATGCTGAAATAGTACGTGCTGTCTCGGGGGCAGACTCCGGGATCACTAGCCTGCAGTTGCGACTGCACCTGGTCCAGGGGGACGTGGTCAGCTTCCGACAACACCTTTGCCGCGACGTAGTCCCGCATGGTCACACGGTCGACTGACGAGAGGGCGGGACAGTCCCAAAGCAGGCCGTTTCGGACAATCCAAGGTGCGACCAGAAGGAGGGTTGGAAGAACGAACAGCAGCGCCCGCTTTGCACCCTTGACTATTGCCACTCGCCAAGGTTCACCGGCGTCGCGGGGATAGAAAGCCAGCGCGATCGCCCACACGCCGACGATTAGCGCGGCATAGGGCTTCACCAAGCACGCAAAGCCGCAGAAGATCCCGGCCAGAATGAGAGTGAGTCGCTTCCCGGAGATTGCCCACGCCGTGATTGCCACTGCGCCAACGCCCAAGACCACCGTGAACAATGTCTCGGTCAACACCGTCATGGACCAAAGAATGCTCAATGGATCGATCAGCAAGATGACGGCGGAGATCAGAGCCGCCACCTTCCCAACCGTGCGCGCAAGTGCTAGGTAGAGGATGAGTACCAGCAAGCCGGAAATGATGAGTTGGGCCAGAGCGACATCTCCGGGGGCATGCCCGCGAATCAAGAACACAGCAGCAAGGAATAGCGGATAGCCGATCGTATTAAGCAGCAAACCGGTTCGTGCAGGGTTGGGCACGAGTGCCTGCCCTGAGATCAGAGCATTCGCGATCGGAACGTAGCGGTCCGTATCATTGGCCAGAGCAAGAACGGGCCGCGCATACACGAGGGCTGCAAAACCAAGTCTGCCCAAAATGAGAACGATCAGCAGGATCAGTGCCCCCCAGTCCTTCCTCACGCGGAGTGCTTGCACGAAACGCGTCACGGTTTCTCCCGATGAGGCCAATGATGCAGCATGTGGTTTGGAGCTTGAGGGCGATCCCTAAGAGGGCGCGCAGGTCGATGCCCAAATCGCCAACATGCTGAGCGCATACAGCCGCTTCCCGTGATCCGTCCGCCCTTGGACGTGCTCATCGAGGTACCGCCTTAGCGGGGCTTCCTGGAACCAGTTTCGCAAAGGGCTTTCGGCCGCGAGCAGTAGTTCGCGTGACCACGCTGCCAGGGGTCCCCGGAACCATGCCGCGAGTGGAATCCCGAAGCCTTGCTTGCGATGTGCCATGACATCCGCGGGCAGATAGTCGGCGAAGGCAATCCTCAGGAGGTGCTTGCCGCGGCGGCCTCGGAGTTTCATGGAGTCGGGCAGGCGCGCAGTCCATGAAACCAGCTCGTGGTCAAGGAATGGCGATCTGCCCTCGAGCGATGCCGCCATTGTCATCCGGTCCGCCTTGACCAGGAGATCCCCGGGAAGATACGTGTGAACATCTGCATACAGTGTCCGATCCAGATACGATCCAGCGCCATGGTCGAACTCCGCTGCGATCAAAGTCTCCGCATTATCCGGGCACAGCCCGCGCCAGTGCTCGTCCTTCCAAAGCTCTTGCCGTTGCGCCGGGGAAAAGTATGAGCTCCATCGCAGAATGCTGGCGCGTTGATCAATCTCTGGAATCTGGCCCATCCGCTTGATCCCATTCACCAGGCTATGGCCAATCGGCTTTTGCGAGTCATCCTTGAGGTGCCGAATGATCGATGGAACCAGCCGCCTGGTCACAAACCCCGGCCATCGGGCATACCAATTGGCCAAAGGGTCTAGCCCATAGCGCTGGTAGCCCGCGAAATCCTCGTCGCCGCCGTCGCCGTTCAAGGCAACCGTCACAGTCTCGCGGGTCAGAAGCGAAAGTAGATACAGGGGCAGTGCCGACGCATCCGCAAAGGGCTCTCCAAAGTGCCGGGCGATCGTCTGCAAAGTGTCGGGCAGTTCTCCATACCGGAGCAAGTACTCGTGATGCTCGGTGGCGTACCTGGCTGCAATAGCTTGCGCGAACGGCAGCTCGGAGTATGCCTCCTCTTCGAAGCCAACCGAGAACGTCTTCACCGGCGCGTCGCTTAGCTCGGCCATCAGGGCTACGACGATGCTCGAAATCTATGCCACCGCTCAGGTGGGCTCCCAGCGGTACCTCGCTGATGAGCCGCATCTGAACCGCCTGTCGCAGGCGTTGGCGCAATTCAGCCGCGAGGTCGTGCTCATTCGCGCTCAGCTTGGGCTGGTAAGAGAAATCCCAGTACCGGCTGAGCTTGACTTCCCCACCCTCCCAAACAAGGCTGTGGCCAGCCGGCAATTTGAATATGTCAGCATACACCGTTCGCGGTTCAGGCACATATTGCAGGCTGAGATAGAGATCGATCGCCTCCAGATCCAGTTCGGGCCGGTTTGGCAGCGCACCGACCAATGAGGCCAGTTCGGAGCAGAAATACAGCGTCCCGTCGCGGACCGCGTAGTAGATGGGCTTCTTGCCGAGGCGATCCCGCATCAGCAGAAGCCGTTTTCGTCTTGTGTCCCACAGGGCGAACGCAAACATACCCCCGAGGCGCTGGACGCAGGCATCTCCTTCGTCTTCGTAGTAGTGCAAGACGCACTCGGTATCCGTCTTGGTCTTGAGATGATGTCCTCTGCGCTCTAGATCGGACCTTAGTTCCGGGTAGTTGTAGATCTCGCCGTTCAAGATAAGCCAGAGCGAAATCATCTTCATTGGATATCGGCTGATCGCCGCCCTTCACGTCGATGATGGCAAGGCGGCGGATTGCCAGGCCCACACCTTCGCCCGAGTAGAAACCATCGCTATCGGGTCCGCGATGTCTGATGCCCGCGCTCAACTGCTGCAGCACCTCGCGGTCCCCCCTGCGATTGTCCGAATAGGCAAGGCCGCAGATGCCGCACATCAGCGAATCGCTCGCTCGAGAATGGACTGGTACTGCTTGGCCGCGGATCGCCATGCGTAGTCCCGCTGGACCCGTTCGCGTCCGGCGCCTCCCATTCGTTCCCGCCGGCGACTATCGGAAATCAACTGCCGCAGAGCTTCCCTCAGTGCGGCCGCGTCGTCCGTCGGCACCAACGCACCGGTCTCACCATCCAGGATTAACTCCTCGTTTCCCGAGATCCTGGTCGCGACCACGGGCAGACCGCTCGCCATCGCCTCCAGGACGGCATTTGGCATCCCCTCATCTCGGGACGGGAACAAGAACAGATTGGCGTTCGCGTACTCACGTCGGAGCTCCTGCGGCTTTTGCCAACCCAGGAACTGCACTCGGCCATCGAGAGCTTGCTCTCGTAGCATGCCTTGCAGCACCGGCAGTTGCGGTCCGTCGCCTACAACCCGCCACTGCCAATCGAGATCCTTCAATCCGGCCAGCGCCATCATCGCCAAGTCGAGACCCTTCTGGTGAACAATCCGGCCAACTGACAGGATCCGAGGACTCGACCAAGTTCGCTCAGCTGAAGGAAAGCGAGCCACGTCTACCCCGTTCGGCACCACCGGTATGTCCACGCTCGAGTCGAATGCCCTGGCGAGGTCGCGCAACCCGACGCTATTGGCAACAACGGCGGCGGCTCCGTGCCAGATTAGGCGCAGCACCGGGGCTGCGATCTTGTGATAGAGCCAGAAATCATACGGACGGAAGCCCGGGACATCACCTCCCCGCAGGGACACCACGTACGGCGTCCGAAACAGCATCTTCAGCAGCCACGCGACGACGCCTGACGGCGCTCCAAAGAAAGCCAGTACGACGTCCGGACGGTATTGCCGCATCAGCCGGACACTCCGCCAAAACGCGCCGGCGATGAACACGGTCTGCTCCAATGCATCGGATCGGTCAACTCGCCGCCGGCTGGCGGGCCCGCGCAGGATACGCACCCCTTGGCGTGTCTCATCGTTGGGCAGGTCGTCGAAGGCCGATGTGACCACGATTACTTCGCTTCCCATCTCCACCAGCTGGCCCGCAAGATTGGCGCTCGCGTTGCCTGCCCCGCCGCCGACGGGAGGATACTCACTGTTGATGAACAACAGCTTCATGAGCAATCCCCCTCCGCGTCCAAGGAGAACCGGCCAGGTGACACCACCAGATACACACAAACGGATGGCGCATAGTGACCTCGGATCCTCTCTTCCACATCTCTGGTTCTCATGGTCCGGTTAGAGGCGGCGGGAACTCAGGGCAGGACCTGGCCCGAGGCACAAGGATCTGGACCTTGGAGTAGTCAAAGGTAAGGCCCGGCTTGTACTGGCAGAGCATGGGCTGCGCAACCAGGCGGTTCCACACATTGCTTTCCTCTATGAAATCGCCGGTCTCGACCCCCAGGTTTTGGGGATGGACAATGATTGCAGCGAAGCGATGTGTTGCCAGATCATTGTAGAACTGATCGAGGTATGGCCGGTTGCCGGAAATGGCCAGCTCCATCAAAGAAACCACCTCATAGTCAGGAACAATCGGAATCTGAGGAATATAGTTGAAGGTCAGCAGTTGGCGCTCGTAGATGAAGAGCACAGGACCTGATCGGCTGTAGCCCTGAACTGCCTGGCGCACGGCCGCGAGGTCGGAGCTTGCTCTGGCCGCATCGTATGTGAATGGGGGTCCGACACGAAGGAAGGTGAATCCGACCGGTACCAGCAGCATGCAGGCCACGATGGGCCACGGCGCGGGGCCAAAATTCGCGGCACGGGCGGGCTCGGTCTCAACGCGTTCGGCTAGGAAGTAGGCCGCCATCACCCCGAGCAGAACCAAGTAGGCATCCATGTTGTGCAGGTCACCACCACCGCCCATCTTGGTGCTGACGACAAGCCCGCCGACCAGCAAGACCAGCAACATGGCAAGTAGTCCAATCCAACGCATTGGATGCAGGTAGTTCAGGTTCTTGCGGGAAATCCAGAAGATGAGGACCCAGAGAGGCAGCGAGACGATCAGAATCCCCGGGATGATCCCGATCGGGTTCGTGGCGCTGGGGAGCCAGCGATACCAGAGCAAGGCCGAGGTCAAACTCGATCCAAATGCAGCTAGGTTGGTCTCACCTGAGATCGCGATGTAGAATGCCTGCCCTGCCAGGGCCGTCGCCATCCCCGCGATCGCCCAAATAACGGGTTTCGAGAGGTAGCGCCAGAATTGCCCGATCGACGAATAGGATTCTTCCAAAAGATAGAGTTCGATCGCCAGCATCGCAGGAACGGGATACCAATTCAGGCGGCTCATACCTGCCCAGAACGAGGCCGCAACGACCGCTAGAAACGAACCCGCAGGATGCCCGCGTCGCACTCCAAGAAGGATGATGATGACGCACACTTGCAGGTGATAGTAGACGGCACCTTGGAACAGAAACAAAAAGCACCATGCGACAAGCACTGCTGCGATCGCCCAATCCGAAATCTTTAGCCGACGGACCAGCAGCCAGCTGGTGCCAAGCGTGATTCCAAGCCAGAGCAATACCTGCCAAAGTCTGGCCGCCCAAAGGGGAAGGCCCTGTATCAAGAACGGTATCGAAAGCAGCATGTAGCGGGTACCGTGCCAGATTGAGAGCGGCAAGCTCGTCCCGTAGATCGATTTCGCAAAAAGCAGCGAGCCGTAGTAAAAGCGGCTTGCCTCCGACCACCCAAGTGAGAACGGATAATCGGACACCGGCAGGAAAAGCACATAGATCTCTGCTGCAAAGCCGTCAAGCACAAGCGCAACTGCTAATGCCTTAGCCCAGGTCCAACTCGTGGCCATCGTCAGGCCGATCACTTGGAGCAGCAGCAACCACCAAAAGAGCCAAAGAAGCCGGAAAAACGCCTCCAAGCCTTGACCAAAAAACACGCCCCTCGCGTACCACAGGATCGGGAACGGCAGGATGAGTAGCGGAACCGCACCCAGGCTGGCGATCACGCGCGGCATCTTCAGCTGCAAGCGGCTCCACAGTGCCTCGCCGCCATCGTGCCGCAGCACGACATAGAGACCTACGGCGGCGTTCACGGCAAAGAGCACCATGAGCAAGACCCATTTGTACCGTGTCTTTATCTTTAGGAACGCTTCGGTCTGGACCTGCGTCTGGTAGATGGCCAGCACGCAGATGAAGGCTCCGATGGCGAAATAGGTCTTAATGAAGGACTTGAGACTGGCTGCCATGCTTGTCAGATGACCGGCAGAATTCCACTTCACTCGATTGGGCTACACGTCCGCAGGCGAAGTCGGCTGGGGCTTTCTGACAGACGATAGGATTCCCGGCAGGAAGAACGCGCCGACAAAACTCACACCAATATAGAGAGCGCGGATCAGTACCGCCACGGTCAAACTGGCCGCTGTGCTCAAGCCGCCAACTGTGGAAAAGAGGAATGTCAGTGAGAGTTCCTGAACGCCGTAGCCGTTGATTGAGATCGGAACCAGCGTGACGAAATATGCAAGACTCCACAAGCCCGCGATCATCCAGAGATCCACGTGACCGCCGAGCGCCTGGATGAGGATGTACATGGTCAGAAAGGTCAAAAGCATATGGCCCCACGTGCATACCAGGGCGCCCAGAAGCGCCAATGGACGGCTAAACCAGACCGAGAAAGTCTGAATCGTGCGACGAACGAAGTCAGTTGCCCTCGAAATGAGACCTGACCATGCCAATGCCTGGCCGACGCCGTGCCCCAGAGTGTGTATTGTGGGCACCAGCCCCAGCGGCAGGGTAAAGATCATGCCGAGCATCCCGATCAGGCGATCTGCTGCCAGCGAGGCCAGGCTAATCGCTCGATCGTATCCAAGCTGCATCGCGCCCGCCAGGCGCACCACGTCACCGCCGATGGTGGTCGGCAGGAAATTGTTGGCAAAGAGGCCTGTAAACGTGAGGGCGGCCGCCTGCCCCACCGACGTCTTCACGCCGCCGGATCGCAGCAGGATGTACCAGCGCGCCGTGACGCACAATCTGGAAAGCATGACCAAGACGAGCGCCGCGGCGATCTGAGTCAGAGAGATCTGCTTGAAAGCCGTGACGACCTCAGACCACCCCTCTTCCCGGACCAAGGCAAAGATCAGCCCGATCGCCAGAAGCGTGCCGAGCAGCCGCAGGAGCAGCTGCCGGTTCCTGGCAATCCAATCAAGCATGATTGCTCCCGGAAGGTATGACCTCGCGGACGGTGTACGTCAGTTTCTTCTGGCTCTCGTGGTACGTGCGGGCGAGCAGTTCTGCCATCAAACCCATCAGGATCGACTGAAAGCCCAGGATCAAAAGCATAATCGCCAGCTGGAAAAGGGGCGAGCCCAGGACTGACACACTGCTGATGTAGCGGCGGACGAACAGGTAGAACAGCAATGCCGACCCTCCAAAGATTAGTCCCATGCCCGCGCCGCCAAACAGCCGCATCGGCTTATGCGAGTAATTCAGGAGGAACTTGGCGGTGATTAGGTCCAGGACGACCTTCAGGGTGCGATCCAAGCCGTACTTCGCCCGGCCGTGCGTTCGCGGATGATGCTGAACCGGTATTTCCGTGATGCGCGCCCCTACGGAGTGGGCGAAAACCGGGATGAACCGGTGCATTTCACCATAAAGCCGGAAACCCTCCAGCGCCCCGCGCCGGTAGGCCTTCAGCGTGCAGCCGTAGTCGTGCAGATGGACGCCTGTGACCCACGATATCAGCGCGTTTGCCACGATGGAAGGCAGCGTACGCGTCAATGCATTGTCACGCCGAGTCTTCCTCCATCCGCTGACCACGTCGTAACCCTCGTCCAGCTTCCGCAGAAGCAGCGGAATGTCGCTGGGATCATTCTGCAGATCGGCATCCAGCAGGACGATGATCTCGCCCTCGGAGTAATCGAGCCCCGCGGAGATGGCAGCCGTTTGGCCGAAGTTACGGCGGAACACGATCACCCGTACATGATCCGGCGCGTTCTCGGCCAGGCGGCGGAGGATGTCGAGGCTCCCGTCGGTGCTGCCATCGTCCACGAAGATGAGTTCCCAGGAATTGCCTACACCTTCCATTGCCTGGCAGATGGCCTCAAAAAGCGGCTCGAGATTCAGTTTTTCATTGTAGACGGGTATGACGAGCGATAGGTTCATCTTGCCCCTCCTATCGAGGCCACGAGGCCGGCCTGCACCGAGTTCCGCTGCCAATGCCAAACGCGTTCGTCACCGTATTGACCCAGGTACTCGATCTGATCGTGCCCTGCCAGGTCTCTGATCGACATGGACGCCAACTTGAAACGGATCTCGTCGATTACGATCCAGCCGGATGGATACTTCGCTGCTAAGGAGAGGATGTCTTCAACCGGAGTGTGGGACGTGATGTGTTCTTGTGCAGCGAAAACGGGACTCCCGTCCCAAATCGCGTACTGACCATACACTGTCGAGATGAGAACGTCGCCCGGCCGAACTTTGGCGAGCATGAAGGCTTGGACCTGCGACATGTCATGCATGTAGTCCTCGGAGATCGGCATATCCGGATTTGTCGAGACGGTCGCCATCAGGATCTGCCCGGCATTCATCACGGACAGCCCTACCGCGGCCGCCAGCAGCATTTGGGCGAGTGTACCCGGGATCGGAATCAGCGCTGTGAGCGCACCCCAGACGGCGTAAAGGCCCATCGCCACAACTATAACGTACCACAGTTCGGTGCTGAGCAGGTGTCGTGTGTGAAAGAACGTCTTCGACAACAACGCAAATACGGCAAGATAGCCGACGAAGAGCGTGAACACGAACAATGGGACAAAGTTGAGCCGCCGCACGAGAAAACCAACAGCCAGGGCGGCTAGGATCCCCAATGCAATAATGATGACGACGCGATCAAGGTACCACTGTTGCTGCGGGTTGGGTAGGAAGTACTCTATGGGAAGCGCGTTGACCTGTGGCACGATGAGCAGTTTGCTGCTTTGTTCGAGGTACCATGAGCGGCCGCTGACCACCACGCCGGCGACCATCAACGCCAGAACGGGCCAATTTGATCTGTCGTGCCAGTCGAACCGCAGCAGGATGAAAAGCCCCAGCGCCAGGTAGGCGATGAGGATAGTCCGGAATGTGGAGAGCCAGTCGATTTTGAGGGCAAATACAGGCGGGAGGAGCAGGGCTACACCCAACACTAACATTTTGGGACGCAGGAGCGTTTTCCAGTCCCTCAGGAAGATGAATCCACGCGGATGCCCTCCACAAACAAAACCATTGCCAAGATGACCCAATAAAAGTAGAACGGATAGTAGGCATACTCACGGGCGACGCGTGCAAACGTAATGATCCACGGGCTGGTCGCAAAGAGCAGGCAGGCCAGAACCGCGACGGAACGACTGATTTTTCGTGCCAACAAATAGAGCGGGATGACGGCCAGGACATTGAAGATCGCACCAATGAGCCGGGCCGCCCACAACTGGTTGCCAAAGATTTTCAGCGCCGCGGCAGCGGGAATCGTCACTATCCACAGGCCGCGCGGGTAGACCGTGCTCAGCGCTGCCCCCTGGACAATCTGCTTCGCGGCAATGAGATGATAGTACTCGTCGACTGCCGGGAATACGCTGCCAAGATTGAACACTCTCAGCAACGCCGCCAGCAGTCCGGCCGTAATCATAAGCCAGACATCCAGCGCGCTGAACGCGTCCGGCACACGATCCATCGACCGAATGGCCGCCTCCGATAACTTGGAACGATTCATCCAGATCAGCACGCACAGGGCAAGCACCAGCGCGTAGAAGCTGAGAAGCCCCAGCAACATGATGGCAGTCTTTGACGCGTAGAATGGAACGTTGAATTCGCGGCTGTAGGCTGTCTTGTCCTTTGAGAGTGCCACCGTCTCTGCCTGGCCATCCCAGGTGAGCACAATTCTCACCTTGGAAGAGGCGCCACTGAAGACCATCTGCACCTTGTCGCCGACGTCGCCTGTCCAGATCAGACTGTTCGATGTGGGATCCTGGACGAGCAATTCATCACCGACGCGCTTCCAGCCCTGTGACTTGATCGTTCCGTACGATACGTCGCCGAGCGACGTATTGAACCATACCAGGCTGCTGCCAGGGGCAGAATCCGCTGGCAAAGCAGACAGCTGCAGGCGATGATCCGGCAACAGGAATGCCAGGTACCGGTTGGACGAGGTCCAGTTGCTCGTCCCGCCAAACAGCACAAATGCTGCGATGGGAATACTGGCCAGCCCAAGAGCGCAGCGCGCACCAGCGGTCATAACCGCAAGGTTCGGCAATGCCCAACTCAAGAGGAAGAAGTATCCGGTCGCAGCCACAATGCCGATCGTCGCCGTCAAGGCCAGCATCTGCTCGTCGCCGACGGCCAGAGTATCTCGCAGCCAATATCCATACAGGAAGAGTCCGCTGCTCGCGCCGAGGATCGCGGACGGCGGGACTAGCCACGGATTCCACCCAGATTTCCGGACGGTGGCGCGTGTCTTTTGCATGGCATGCCGGTGGATTACGATCGAACCTTTGCAGACTGCGAAGGGCTAGGCGGCGGCGCGCGAGATCGCGGGATTGGCGGCTGTCTTCTTCACCCGCTCCATGTCAGCATCCACCATCGTCTTCACCAATTCTTTGAAGCCGACGCCCAGCTTCCAGCCCAGAATCTGCGAGGCCCTCCTCGGATCAGATACGAGCAGGTCTACTTCGGCCGGGCGATAGAAGCGCTGATCCTGCACAACGTAGGCGGTGTAGTCCAGGCCGACGTGCCTAAAGGCAATCTCGCAGAACTCACGGACGGAGTGGGTCTCGCCGCTTCCGATCACAAAATTGTCGGCCTTGTCCTGCTGCATCATCATCCACATTGCCGTCACATAGTCTCCCGCGAAACCCCAATCCCGGCGCGCCTCGAGATTGCCCAGTCGTAGCTCTCGCGCCAGTCCGTGTTTGATCCGAGCGACACCATCGGAGATCTTTCGGGTGACAAATTCCAGTCCACGTCGGGGACTCTCATGATTGAACAGGATGCCGGACACGGCATAAAGGCCGAATGACTCCCGGTAATTGACAGTAATCCAGTGCCCGTACACCTTCGCCACCCCATAAGGGCTGCGCGGATAGAACGGCGTGCTTTCCGTTTGCGGAACCTCGATCACTTTTCCGAACATTTCGCTGGACGAGGCCTGATAGAACCTGATCTTCGGATTTACGAATTGTATCGCCTCGAGCATCCGCGTTACGCCGAGGGCAGTCACATCTCCCGTCAGCGCGGGCTGATTCCACGAGGTCGGCACAAATGACTGCGCCGCTAGGTTGTATACCTCGTCCGGCTTGTACTCCTCGAACATGGCCAGCAGTGAGCCCTGGTCCGTGAGGTCACCCTGGATGACGATGATGTCGTCCAATATATGCTGGATGCGCTCATACGTTACCGTGCTGGCGCGCCGTGCCATGCCGACCACCCGGTATCCCTTCGACAGCAAAAGCTCGGCCAAATACGATCCATCCTGACCCGTTATTCCGGTGATAAGTGCTGTGGGCAAACTAGGCTCCTTTCGTACAGGCAACAATCATGGCGCCGGCCCGCGGCGCCATTGCGGGACATGTTCCCTGGCTTCTTCTCGATTCTATCCTGTTATTGGTGACGTAAATTCAGCAATCCCAACCTTAGGAGGAGTGTTGCCGGGCTCGCCGGCGATCCCACAACCAGCCGCCCAGAAGGATCACGACCGCGCAGGCGATGTTAAGGCTGAGCACCACCATGATGGGCAGGTGGATTCCGACCCGAAAATAGCGCACCACATACCATTGTGTGAATAGTACCAGACAGATGATCTCCAGCAGGACGATTCGTGGAAACCATCGATCGCCGGTGCGGCGCCACGTCAGCCAGGCTTGAGCCGCCGCGAGAACTCAAACCCGAAGAATATGAGCCGATATCGGGGATTGTCCCACTGGTCGCCGCCTGCTCGCACCGCACAGACAACGATCCATACCCAGCAGAAGGCCACCATCCAGAGCCAGAACCGGCGCTCGCGCCCCGCCTCCACGTGCCACATCGCGATCGGTGCGTAAGCCAGCAAGGGCAGCACGGCATACCAACCCAATGCACGGAATATCGCAATAATATGCCATGTGAATGTGGTCGGCTCGAAGAACGCAGGCGGCAACAATGGTTGAGTGATCCCATAGCCAACCACGAAAAGAAACTGGGCCATGGGGCTAAGCTTTGAGAACACGTTTTGGATCTGGCCTGAGCCCCGCTCCAGCAGATAGATCACCCAGCTCACCGAGCTCCGGAACCAATTCAGGATCGTCGCAACCGGCGAC
Organism: uncultured Chloroflexia bacterium; assembly: GCA_963739265.1. Classification (GTDB taxonomy): domain Bacteria; phylum Chloroflexota; class Anaerolineae; order Anaerolineales; family Villigracilaceae; genus Fen-1038. The sequence goes on along the minus strand of CAVTZR010000002.1, from coordinate 539,747 downwards.
CCGCCCGCGAAATCCGTCCGGCGGCTGAGACTCCATGCCAGAACAAACAATCCGATGACAAAGACCGCGGCCAATCCGGCCAGGACGGGCCATGGAAGGCGGCCTCGCTCCCCTTTAAGCCAGATCCACCCGCCACACAGCACCAAGAAGACCAGTGCCATTGCAGGCGAGACCAGCAGCATGCCGATGAGGCCCAGTACCACCCACCAAAGGCTCCTGCGTTCACCGCATTGATACCACTTCACAAATCCCCAGAAAGCAACAGCTATGAAAGTCAATAAGAAGGGTTCGCGCATCTGCGCGCCACCTGTGAGGATCGATTCCGGGTAAAGGACAAAAAGCCACGCACACGCGGCCGCAAGCCGCTCGTCCCCCACGGCACGGGTCGTGCGGAACAGAAAGGGCACACCCAGGCCTGCGGTCAGGGCAGCTAACGCCAGGATGAGGATGGGTCTATGAGCATCAGGAGAAAGTCCGCGGTATGTCAGTGCGCTCAACACCAGCAGGCCGCCGTACTGATCTGTGTAATATGTTCGGTCGAAGCCCGCCAGGAGAGGTTTGCCCGAGGCAGCCAGATCCCAGGCCTGATCATCCCGCCGGTGCGCATCCGTGAAGACGAAGCCTGCCCGATCGTCGGGCACATTGTAGCCGTCGATGGGCAAGGCCAAGTCGACCGCGACGCCCGCAATCAACCGCAACAGGACCGCCAGGCCCGTCATCCAGGCCAACATCTTTCCCGTGCCTGCCCAACGCCAGGCCGCAACCAAGGCCATTAGCTCCAACACGAAGAGGACGGCAAAAGCCAGCCAACCTAGCCAAAACGACCCTGGTTGGATCGCCGCCAAGGCCGCGCCAACCATCAGGGCAACCGGTACGATGTAGAACAAGTCCTTGGGAATGAGAAAAGCCGGCTTCATTCCAGGTTGCTCACCGCCCGGTTTGCCCGGGCAAGCCACGTGTATTTCTCGACTTCTTGTCGCGAGCTGCGCGCCAGCCTCTCCCGTCGCGGCCCGTCGTGGCCCAGTTCATCCAGGGTGCGCTTCCAAGCCAAGGCGTCGTCGGCCGGGCAAAATACGGCGCGAGTCTTCATCTAGAACCTCACGAATGACCGGCAGGTCGGAGGTCACGATCGGGCGCTGCGCCGCCATGTATTCAAACATCTTCATGGGATTGATGACCTCTCCGATATCCTGGCCGCTGCTGGCTGACACGGATCGGCCGTACGGCATGAGCAGGATGTCGGCCGCAGCTTGATAAAGAGGCACGCTGCTGTTGTCCACGAATCCGGTCAATGTGACATTGGTGCAGCGCACGGCATTCAGCTTGGCTCGCCACTCTTCGACCGCTTCGGCTGTGCCGCCAACCCACAGAAAATTCATCGTCGGCATGCTGCGGGCAAGCTCGAAAAGCAGACTGATGCCCCGGCCTGCGTAGAAGTGGCCGGTGAAGCCTGCGGTCAGGCCATCCACTAGGTGCAGGCGGGCTCTCGCCTCATGAGGTTTGGGCAGATCAGCGTACCGATCCAAGTCGACCCCGTTCGGGGCAATTTGGACGGAGGAGTCCGGAAACCCCATGCCCGTCGACTTCTCGAGGGCGCGGCGCAGCGCTTGCGTGGTGACGAGGAGCCTCTGCCTGCGGCCGGCCCTCCAAAATTGGCGCAACCACCAGGGCCCCAGGCGGCCGGCAACGTCGGCGTGCATCTCCAGCACCACTGGAAATCCTTGCCAGCATCCCACGGCAGCCGATTGCGGCAGCCACGTGTAGATGAGATCGGGCTTGAACGTTCGGGAGGCCGAGAGGGCATACCACACAAAATCGAAGCGCTTGAGAGCGGGCCTGGAAGGCAGCCAAAATATCTCAAAGGGGTGCCGCACTCCGTAGTGACCCGAAAGCCTTTCCCACCCAGTGGCTGGCGCCTCGGCTGGGGCGATCAGGCGTACCTCGTGTCCGCCCTGCACCAGGGCATCACAGACTTTGACGGCCTGGATCGAATTGGCCGTCGTCGACGGGATTCTCGAATTGGTTATGGCCGCGATGCGCATGATTAGTTCCTCTGTCGGCAGCCTATTATGTCGACTAGCCTGTACCCTCAGCCGGGACGAGCAATTCCTGATGGGCCAGGGCTCTCATGCCGCGCCAGACAATCAAGCTTACTGACAATACATAGTAGAACGAAAGCAGCACAGCCTCCATGACATAACCGTATCGGGGAACGAGCCAGAAGGACAGACCGATCTTCAGCAGGCCCGCGATCAGGATCGCCCAGAGGGCGAATGCAGGCAAGCCCAGGGACAGGAGCAGCGGACGGTTCCAGAACAGCGTGTAATTGAATGTGAGCCCAACCAGCAAAGCCATCATCGCCGGATACGCCGGAACATACTGTTCACCGAATATGCTCAGGATCAGTTTCCCGAAAAGCAGCAATCCCAGTGCCAGGACCAGATTGTAGGCAAATGACAGGCTCGTCACTTTTCTCAGGAAGTCGCGCAAGCGGGGCCATGCCTTCTGGACGATCAGTCTGTTCGCCTCGGGATATACGCTCAGGATGAGGGGATCAGCCGGGACCGAGAGGAAGCCGACAATGGTGTAGACAATCTTATAGAGACCCGCGGCCTCGGTATTAAGAAAGAAGCCGACCCACAGAACTTCGCTCTCCCGGAAGATCAGGATGGCCGTCGCGCTCAGGTTCGAGCTGACCGCAAACCCCGCAAGTTCTCTCAGGGAAGGCAGCGAGGAGAAAGGCGTCGCCAGCCAGCCGCTGCCCAGGATCTGGCGGACCCTCGTCTGGGCCGCAATGAACAGCCCGATCCCCAGCATTGCTTTGCCGATCAGATATGCCACCAAAACTAACAACAGCACGGTCGCGGCGGGCAGTCCCCCGCGGGCGTTCCAAATGTAGACGCCGACCACGACCAGGGCCGACAAAATGCTCTGGAACAAATTCACCGTACCGCGCAATTTGACCCGGTCAGTGATCTGCAGGATACCGGTTGATGTCTCGGTGTTGAAATTCGCCAACAGACCCACGGCATACAGAATGAACATCCATTCGGTTCCCGGTGTCTTTGCAAAGTATCGGGCGCCCAGCCCGGCGGTGACTGCCACGAGGATGAAGGCGAGGACTGAGACCGTCAGCTCTGCGAACCCTCCAGCCTTGATGACGGCCGCGGCTTTCTCATTGTCCCCTTTTTCGAGATATTCCCCACCGTAACGCACCACTAGCTCGCTCATCCGGAACGAGAGTAGTCCGTTCAAGGTTGCGGCATAGCTCATGACGATTCCCAGCAGCCCAAATCCTGCCGGCCCCAGGATTCGGGCCGCAAGAACCCCCTGGATGAAGGTCAGTATCAGACTTGCCGAGTTGCTGGTGAACAGGTGGGCGCTGTTTTGGACAACCCGCAGAAGCAGCTCATCCTCGCGCCATCTGCGAAGGAGACTCATGAAGTCAGGATCGTGCTTGCCCAGGAACGTTCCGCGGCGTACCACTCCACCAAGCGCCGGATACCTTCCTGCAATCCAACCTTGGGCTCCCACCCAAGTAGCTTGTGGGCCCTCGAGACGTCCGCCCAATTTGCCAGCATGTCGGCCGGATTAAACGGACCATACTCCACTTGCGCCTTCTTCTGGATCAGACCTTCAAGCTCCTCGATCAGACGATTGATGGTAATGACCTCGTGCCCGCCAAGGTTAATGATTTCATAGCCGAGCGGCCTGAGCGCCAGGATCGTCCCCCTGGCAATATCCTCCAGATAAGTGAATCCGCGGGACTGTTCACCCGTTCCGTTGACCCGCACTGGCCGACCCTCATGGATCCATTGGCAGAACCGGAACATCGCCAGATCGGGTCGGCCCGCCGGCCCATAGACCGTGAAGTATCGCAGAACGCTCACATCCAACCCGTGAAGATAATGATAGGCGTACGCCAGCACTTCGGCCGCCTTCTTGCTGGCCGCGTAAGGCTGCAGCGGCTCGCTGCTCGATGCCGTTTCGGGCGTCGGGTAGGGGGGATTGGCTCCATAAATGCTGGACGTCGATGCTAGGACAAATTTCGGAATACCCTGGCTGCGGGCGAGTTCAAGCAGGTTCAGAGTGCCAAGAACATTCGTGGCATAGAACAGCCCGGGATTCTCAACGCTGGCGCGCACTCCTGCTCTCGCCGCAAGGTGGATGATGCCATCGAACTTTTCCCCGGCGAGGGCTTTCAGTTCGTCTCCGATCGAAATGTCCAGCTTGAGAAACCGAAATCCCGCCGTCCCCTGCAGGGTTGCGAGCCGATGCTCCTTCATGCGCACGTCGTAGGCCGCGTTGAGGTCGTCCATTCCGATGACCGTGTGGCCTTCCTCGGTCAACATTGTGCTGGTCCGCGTGCCGATGAAGCCTGCCGCCCCGCTTACCAGATACTTGGCCATGCGTTGCCCGCCGAGCCTCGTCGATTCATGCTTCTTCGACTCATCCGTATTCCTGCCGGTCCGCGGTGTATTCCCGCGTGCTAGAGCCGGACGACCTTGGGATCATTGGGCGCCAGTTTCCCGAGCGCGTTTCGCGTGTCGAAAACGAATTTAGCCTGGCGCAGTATTGCCGCGTAGTCATAGGAGCTGTGGTTCGTAACGATGATGATCGCGTCGGCCTCCTGCACGGCCTTCATCAGGTCCGTGATGCTGTCCATTTGCCAGCCCTCCCCTTCGTGATGGATGCGCGGAATGTACGGATCGTGGTATTCGACCTTGGCGCCTTTCTTCTTCAACAGCGCGATGACATCCAGCGCCGGCGACTCCCTTACATCGTCAATGTCCGGCTTGTACGCAGCGCCCAGCACAAGGACTCTTGAACCTTTGAGGGTTTTCCCGCGGTCATTCATCGATTCCAGTATGCGTCCCACCACGTAGCGGGGCATGTTCGTGTTGATCTCAGACGCGAGCTCGATGAAGCGGGCACTGTAGTTCATTTCTTTCATCTTCCAGGAGAGATAGAGCGGGTCGATCGGTATACAATGACCGCCAAGTCCCGGGCCTGGAGTGAACTTCATGAATCCGAAGGGCTTGGTCGCGGCTGCGTCGATGATCTCCCAGACGTCAAGCCCGAGCCGCTCGCACATGATCGCAAGCTCGTTGACGAGCCCAATGTTGATCATGCGATATGTATTCTCGAGCAGCTTTGCCATCTCGGCCGCCTCAGCCGATGACACGCGCACGACCGTTTGGATGGCGCCGCCGTACCAGGCCTGCGCCAGGTCGGCGCACGTTGGGGTAATCCCTCCGATCACCTTGGGGGTGTTTAAGGTTGTCCAGTCTTTGCGGCCCGGATCGACCCGCTCCGGCGAGAAGCACACGAATATGCTCTCTCCCACGGTGAGGCCGGTTCCCTGCGTCAATTTCGGCAGGAGCACCTCCCGCGTCGTCCCTGGGTAAGTCGTTGACTCCAGGACGACGACCATGCCCGCGTGCACGAATTTGCCCAGTTGTTCGGCAGCCGATAGGATGTAGGACATATCTGGATCGCCGGTCTTCCGCAGCGGGGTGGGCACGCATATGCTCACGGCGTCAGCTTGCTGAAGAGCTGAGAAATCGGAAGTCATGCTCAGCTTTCCCGACTGCTTGAGCCGCTTGATGGTCTCGCTCTGGACGTCCTTGATGTAGGAGACATCTTTACGGAAACTCTCTTGCTTGCGCTCGTCCGGGTCGATTCCAGTGGTTTTGAAGCCTGCCTCCGCAAATGCAACAGCAAGGGGAAGACCGACATAACCCATGCCAAGTACCGCTACGCTTGCCGTCTTGTCTTGCAGTTTCCGCAAGAGGTCGTCCTTGATTGACATTCCGTCTCCGATTCCCTTGTCCCTTCACGAGCACAGGTGGTCAGAACTCCGTCCGCCCCTGCAATTCCGCACAAGTTCCGACGATCCGCCGCCAGACTTCAGAACATACTGAGCTGCTTGGGATCTTCTCCCGCCGCTGGCTGCGGCCGCTCAACATCCGTCGCAATGCGACCCAGACCCTTGCGAGCCTGCTCAAGAAGCAGCGGCAGCTTGCCAAAGTCAGCCAGGATCGCCGGCTTTAGTGAAGCCTGGTGAAGCGCCGCTGCTGGATGGAACATCGCCACCACATACCGCTCGCCCACTTTGCGCATTTGGCCATGCACGGCACTTATCTTTGCCCCGGGCATGAACCTGCCCATCGAGTATCGTCCGAGCGTAATGATGATACTCGGATTGATCGCGGTGATCTGGCGTTCCAGATACTGGTTGCAGGTGGCCACTTCATCAGGCAGTGGGTCGCGATTGCCCGGCGGGCGGCACTTGACTACATTCGTTATCCACACTTGCTGGCGCTTCAGGCCGGCTTGTGCCAGCAGATCGTCCAGGAATTTGCCTGCTGCGCCCACGAAGGGCCGCCCCTGCTCATTCTCATAGAATCCGGGACCCTCTCCGATGAACATGATCTCTGCATCCGCCGGTCCCTCGCCCGGTACAGCATGTTTGCGCGAGTGATAGAGGGCACACTTCTCGCAGAGCGCCACTTCTTTGGCGACTTGTGCGAGGGTCTCTTCCGCGGTCATTCCGACTCCAGAGGTTCGAGGGTCATCAGGATTGCGTCTTCGTCATTGTCTCTGTAGTATTTGGGGCGTCTCCCCGTTTCTTCGAAACCGAATTTCCTGTACATTGCCTGGGCCGCCTCGTTGCCGGCGCGCACCTCAAGAAACGCCCGGCGCATGCCCATTTGTCGTCCATCGTTTAGGGCCTCGGTTAACAGGTGGGATCCGATTCCCTGGTGCCGGTAGTCGCTGTGTGTCGCGAACGTGGCGATGTGGAGCTCGTCGACGACGGTCCATGAGACGATCATGGCGGCGATCTTCTTGTCCTCGGTCTCAGCCACGAGACACCGCGCTGCCCGGTTTGCGCTGATTTCGTAGCGGTAGGTCTGCTCGGGCCACGGGAGGCTGAACGACATTCGATCGATCTGGACGACTGCCGGTAGGTCTTCCAGCATCATCTTGCGGACCGTAACCGTCATGACTCGGGCGCTCAACTTAGCTGAAGGTAGATCGGTGCCAATGCCCGCGGATCGTCGATCTGCCCGCTTTGCCAGCGTGCCCAGGCCATCTCTGCCAGTATGGCCGGCCGCCGTACGCAAAGCGATAAGGGGGCCAATACGACATTCACCTTCTTCCGTGCAAGCCGCTGGCGCTCATCCGGCGTCAACTCGCCCGCCACGATGGTCGGTTCGTTGATGCCGTCGGCCAGCGCTGCCACCGTCGTGACCTCGGCCGCCCCCTCGCATTTCCAGCCGGAGGCTGATCCTGAATCAGAGGATGACTTGCGCTCGCGAGCTGATCCAGCGGAACGGTACCAACCGAGGGCGATCCGGCCGCGACCAGCCTGGAGCACGGCAGCCAATCGCATTTTCGACGGCGGATTCCCGGCCGCGAGCACATCCAAGGTTGGTATGCCGACGATCGGCAGCTTGCGCGGCAGAGCAAGCCCCTTGACCAACGCGAGGCCGACGCGCAGGGCAGTGAAGGAGCCGGGACCGATGGCGACGGCCAGCGCTTCCACGTCAGCCATGGTGATCGCACACCTCTTCAGCATCTCCACCAAGGCCGGCGCCACTTCAACCGTGTGATGTTGCCGGCTGTACCAGATGGATTCAGCGCCCACGCGGCCTCCGTCGCAGAGTGCCATGCCGACCTGGGCAGTTGACGTGTCGATGGCCAACAGCATCAAGGGACTCCGAACATCATCTGCTGTAATGCATCCAGCATGTTGTCGTACCGCGCACCGCAGGCCTGGAATTGCATCTGGCGCTGCTCTTCGGCGACATATTCCAGCCCGACTTTGAGCGCCTCAGTCGGCAGGACCGCCTCGACTTTTTCGGGCCATTCGACGATCAACGCCCCTTCCGAGATCATCCGGTCGATGTCGAGCTCCGCAGCCTCTGGCCCTGACTCGAGGCGATAGGCATCCATGTGGAACAGCCGGGCGCCATCCGGTCGCCGATATTCATTTACCAAAACGAAGGTCGGACTGCTGACATCGTCCAGCGATCCCCATCCCTGTGCCAGTCCTTGGACGAGCGTGGTCTTGCCGGCTCCCAATTCGCCCTGCAAGCAGACCACATCCCCCAGTGTCAGGACTTGGCCCAGGCGCACCCCGATCCGCCGCGTTTGTTCTGGACTGCGGCTCAGGAAATCAAAGGTGTGTTGATCGAGTATCGGCACGCACGGATTATAACGTCCGCAAGAGGTTCGCGGCAGGCAGCGCGTCCGGATTCAAGTGAGAACGTGCCGGGTCAGCCCGAGGCGCGGGAAATCGACTCGTCCCGGATCAATCGGCCCTGCAGCGCCTCATTCTCGACCGACGATTCAGGTTGCAGCCCGAGTTGATCTCCCAGAATTCGTGCCACAAGATGCGCAGAGTCCGGTCGCGCCACCCGGCGGGTGTTCTCGACAACCCCCGCCCGTTCCTGAGGCCGGCAGATCCAACGGGTCAGAGCCCGAACCACGAGCTGGGGCTTGGGCGCCCAGACACCTGCCCCTTCCGACTCCACGAAGGTGACATTGCCGTCCTCTTGCCCGGCGATCTTCGCATACATGATGATTGGGAGGTTTGCGTTGAGACCTTCCGCGATGGTTCCAGGCCCGGCCTTCGTCACAAGAAAATCGGCCGCGCGCATGAAGTCGGGCATCTCTCGTGTGAATCCATATATATAGGTTGGGTTCTCCCACGTTTCCGACCGCAACGACGCCCTCAGCTTCTCGTTGCGCCCACAGACAATCGCCTGCGACAGGTCCAGCCCCGACTTATCGATCGCCCGCGCCGTCTTGCCCAGGGGGCCCATGCCTTCTCCGCCTCCTACGAGCAAGGCCACGGGCTTGTCGGCCGGCCAGCCCAGCCGCCTCCGGAGCACGGGCTTGTTGCCGGCTGGGGCGCAGTACCTCTCGGCCACCGGCAATCCGACAACTTCGATCTTGTCGTCCGGCACGTGATGCGAGATCGCGCGATCCCTCGCAAGCTCGGTCGGTACCAGGATTCTGTCCGCCCGTGCGTCAAACCAAAGTGCATGCGTCGTCACCAAGTCCGTCACTACGGTAAAGAAGGGCGGACGCTTGGCACCCAGCGCCATGAGAGCAAAGGTATTCGCCAGCGGGTGTACGGTGACGATCAGATCCGCCGGGTGGTTCCGCACAAGCTTCCGGGTGGCGACTCGCATTACGGGCCAGAGCGAACGCGTCATTAGGCGGACCTGCGTTCGACCATCCGTGGCATAGAACGAGGCCTTCCACAGGCCCTTCGCCTTCACCATTTCGGGGTAGAGCTCGGGCATCCTCTTGAACAACCCGGGGCCGAATTCCTTGTAGAAATCGACCATTTCAGTCGTCAATGACTCCCCATAATCCAGCTGCATGGCCTCGATGATTGCCTCCGCCGCGGATCGATGCCCCCCTCCCGTGTCGGAAAAATAGAATACTATGTGCGGGCGTCTATGATGATCGTTGTCCATCTGCTCTCGTAAGGTTGGCTTTCAGGCGTTTCGCGAGCTCGCGTCGTGTCAAAAGTACGCGGTGGCCGCATCCCTTGCACTGCAAGCCGACGTCCGCGCCCAGGCGAACCACGCTCCACTCGGTCGCCCCGCATGGATGAGGCTTCCGCAAACGCAGTATGTCATTGAGTTGAAGATCGGACAGCATGTGCGTGTGACTTGATCGGTCTTCGATCGGGCCCAGGCACTCTCCTCGCCCATCCGTCGCGATTATACCGCGGGGCGAACGCAGATCCTCTCGTACATTGTGTGATAAACTCCCGTTGGATTTCACATCGAACGTGGGAGGCTATTGATGTCGGCACCCGAGACGTATTTCATCGAGATTGCCGGTCTTAAGCGCCACTTGCGCTTGTTCGAGATCAAGCCGGGCCTGCGGATTGCCATACTCAACATTCTCGGCGATACCGAACTGGTGCAAGCTTGCGCTCGCGAATTGGGTAAACAGCTGCGGCCTTCCAAGTTCGACGTGCTTGTCACGGCGGAAGCCAAGTCTATTCCTCTGGCACACGCGCTCTCCGTTGAGCTGGACAAGCCCTACGTAATCCTGCGCAAGACCTACAAGCCCTACATGGGAGATGCCCTCAGGGCTGAGACACTCTCCATCACCACCGGGCAACCGCAGCTCTTGGTTCTGGATGAGAAGGATCGCGACCTCCTCAAAGGCAAGCAGGTCGTGATCTTGGACGACGTCATTAGCACCGGTTCCACTTTGCAAGGCATGCGCATGTTGATCGAGCGAGCCGGCGGCACCGTGGTCCGCGAAGCCGCCATCTTGACCGAGGGTGAGCGCTCCAAGTGGGAACGGATCCTATCCCTCGGGCACCTGCCGTTGTTCACAGACTGAACGCAGCCACGATTGCTCCCGCGTGCACACCGAGGTTCGGCCGTGCGGCCGGCAACATTCTTTTCCTTGGATTCTTCCCGGGTCACGCTTTTTTGAATTCGTCGAGGTCGTGCTTGACGGTCTCGATTAGTCGCCGTTTTGTGGAGCGCGGCATGGTCTTGATGCTCCGCTCCCGTTTCATTGCGGCCGAGCGCGTCTCCTCGAGTTCCACATAGACCAACCGCACCGGCCTGCGGCTGCGAGTGTAGCGAGCACCACGCCCCGCATTGTGAGCCTTGGTCCGACGAACGGGATCGGTTGTCCAGCCCGTGTAGAAGCTTCCGTCCGCGCACTCAAGCATGTAGCAGTAGCAGGGCATGCCTGTGCGGCCCTCCCGTTACTTGGTGCGGCCTTTCTTCTTGTCCGCCGAGGTTCCCGACTTCGGTCCGCCCGGAAGCTGGCCCTTCATGCGGTCCACGATCCGGCCTCCGAATAGCATTTGCATGACCTGCTCGCCCAGTTCCGGCAGCTCAACCGCATCGCCTCCCTCGTTCAACCAATCCGCCGCGCCCCGCTCATCAAGCCAACGCTCCCGCGCTTGGAAACTGTTCTTCAGCCGGTCACCCAGACTCTCTTCATCGCCGTCTTGGATCTCATCCCGCATGCCTTTTAGGGCCGCGATCATCGTGTCAAGAGCATGCACCACCACCGCGGGGTTGCCAATCGCTGCAAGGCGCAGCGAGGCCGGGTCATCATAGTAGGCCAGTCCACCGGTAACCGTGGCGAACGGACGCCCAGCCAACTTGCGGGCCTCGAGCCATCCCGGCCTGTCGATGCACGCCTGGAGCAACGCGGCCGCTGCCAGTTGAGGAAGAATGTGGGCCGTGGTCATGAGCCCATCCGACTCCAGGGGATCCGCAAGTAAAGGTTTCGCACCCAGCAGCTTGACCAGGTTGATGGCGAGCTGCTCCACTTCCGCCGGCGTACCTGGCGGAGCGTCCACGACCATCACCGTTCGCTTGAATAGGTCAGCCCGCGCAGCCTTTGCTCCGCTGTCCGTGCCTCCAATTGCCTCGGGCGTGACAGCGGGAACCAAACCAACATAGTATCGACCTTCCAGCACGGACTCCCGCACCCACTCCGCGATTTGGCGCTTCACCGGAGCGGTATCCATCAATACGGTCCCCTCCTTGAGGGCTGGCCCGATCGTCTTCAGCGTTTCCCTGACCTCGCTGAGGGGCAGGCACAGGATCACCAGCTCCGCGTCCCGCACTGCCTCTTTCAGACTGCTCACCTTATCAACCGCGCCCAAGATCTCTGCCGCCCTTGCCGCGGTGGGGTTCTTGTCGGAGCCCACCAGGCAGGCACCGCCGGGCTTCTCTTTCAGAGCCAGACCGATGGAGACTCCGATCTGTCCCAACCCGATGATAGCAATATTGCCGCTCATATTTGTCCTATCTCCAAGCGGTTGGATTATACTCGTCCCGCCGCCGGAGGCCCCCGCTACCCCCAGCAAGCACGCGCCGCCAACGCGAGCGTGCCTTGGGGCCGTTGGTGGTCAGGCTTCGGTCTGCTTCTGACTGAAGCCATGCATCGCGAATACCCCCAGTGCTTGCTCCACTGGTGTTTGTCTAGGCGGGCGGCTGCCGGGAGAGCCCGCGAGCCGGCTCTGACCCGAGGCGCTGGCAGTCTCATTAAATTTCGAGAGCCGCGGACGCCGACCGCGGCTCTCTCTTGAAAGGAGGAGAAGAGAAATCACCTTACGAACCTATGCTAACATCCCTCGCGAACCCGTACTTGACTTAAAGCCTACGTTTGCCCTACGATTGTCCTATATCTTACGAAGTTGTCGGTGACTTTTTGCGTTTGGAGCCTTCAAGTGCCCCTGCTGGCTCCGCCACGGCCCACCCTGGCCTGTGCGAACCGGGCCGTGTGGGCGGCCTTCCGGCTCAGAATCTACACCTAAGCCTGATACGGTCGCTGACCCGATTCTGATCGGCAGAGCAGTGACGGCCCGCTTGGGCCCGGTTTGGGTGGCGACTTCACCGAAGGGCTTGGTGGCCCTCGAATTCGGCGTCTCCCCAGGCCGATTTCGCAGTCTAGTGCGAAAACTGACCCACGCAGAGGCGCGGGACGCCCAGCGCCAACTCCTAGGCTTGACCCAACAGATCAAGGAATACGTGGAGGGACGGCGCCGGGTCTTCGATCTGAGGATCGACTGGTCGTTTGTGCCGTCGGAGTTCCAGCGGAAAGCGCTCCAGGCAGTCCTTGCCATTCCCTACGGTCAGACGCGGACTTACGGCCAGATCGCCGCCCAGATTGGCTATCCTCTGGCTTCGAGAGCTGTAGGTCGCGGAAATGCCACGAATCCAATGCCGCTGGTCATCCCCTGTCATCGCGTCACCGGCAGCGACGGCAGGCTGCACGGATACGGCGGCGTGGGTGGCTTGCGCACCAAGGCCTGGCTTCTGAAGATGGAGGGTGCCCTCGAGTGAGTGAGAATTGGCATCGGGGCTTCCACCATTGGGCGGAATGGCCCTGATTGAGGAAAGAATCGCGGTCCTCTCCGCTTCCAAGGTATATTCGTTGCTGTTGGTATCCACGAGGAGATTCGAGTGAAAGCAAGGGACTGGTTACTTTTTGTACTGCTCGGTGCGATCTGGAGCTCATCATTCATGTGGATAAAGATCGCGGTCCAGGAGCTTGGACCGATGACCCTCGTCGCCTTCCGGGTCCTTTTTGGCTTGCTTTTTGGCGCGGCGGTTATCTTGATCCAGCGCACCTCAGTACCCGTCCGGCTCAGTGATTGGGGCCCCCCCTTGATCCTGGGCATCAGCAACGTGGCGATTCCCTTCTTCCTCATCTCCTGGGGAGAGAGATCGATCGACTCCGCCGTCGCCGCCATCCTCGACGCTACGGTGCCCCTGTTCACCATCGTGATTGCCCATGTTGCCCTCCGCGACGACAAGATCACGCTTCCGAGGGCCATGGGACTCCTGATTGGCTTTGCTGGCGTGATCGTGCTCATGAGCGAGGACGTGGGCGCCTCACCGAGCTCGCTCTTGGGGCAAGCGGCCGTCGTCGTGGCCTCCATGTTCTACGCTGGCAGCTCGGTTTATGCGCGCAAGTTCACGGAGGACGTGCCCGGCATCTTCCGCAGCGCGGGTCCGCTGCTGTCATCGACCGCAGTGATGTGGCCCGCGGCTGCCTTGCTTGAGCGGCCCCTCACGATACCTCGGCTGCCTATCACGTGGATTGCCCTGCTGTGGCTCGGGATCCTTGGTTCAGGCTTTGCCTTTGTTCTGTCGTATTATCTGATACACTCGATCGGACCGACTCGCACGACCATGGTGACCTATCTCTTCCCCTTGGGCGGCGTAGTTCTCGGCGTGAGCTTCCTGGGCGAACATCTCACATGGCAGATCCTCGCAGGCGCATTCCTGATCGTTGCCAGCCTGGCGGTCACCAATATCCGGGCGCGAGCCATGGCGACAGAAGCTTCGGCTGATTCTTCGGGGTAAGTGCGTGCCACGCTTCGTTTCACCTAATGCCTGAGTTGCATTCCGGTTTCGTCGCAGTCATCGGCCGCCCCAACGTCGGCAAATCGACTTTGATCAATGCGCTCCTTGGCCAAAAGGTGGCCGCCGTATCGCCGCGCCCGCAGACCACCCGCCGGCGCCAGCTTGGCATCCTGACAACCGAGGCGGCGCAGTTGATCTTTGTCGACACGCCCGGCATCCACCGACCCCGACACCAGCTTGGGCAGCTGCTGAACCAGGAAGCCGAAGAATCCTTGAAAGGCATCGACGTGGTCCTTTGGCTGGTCGACGCTGCGTCGCAGCCGTCTGACGATGATCTCGTTGTCGTCTCCAGGCTGGACACGCTCGTGTCGGCAATACCGCTCATCCTCGCGATGAACAAGATTGATCTGCTGGATCCTGCGGCCTGCAGGGAGCGCACCGCCCAGTACGGCAGCCTCTTGCACCGCAAATACCTATCTATTCCGATCTCGGCAAGAACGGGGGATGGCTTGCAGGATTTGGTCAGCCTGCTCATCGAGCAATGTCCGGTTCGCCCGGCGGAGTACGAAGAAGAGCAGATTACCGATCTTTTCGTGCGGGATATTGCGGCGGACCTCATCCGCGAGGCGGCTTTGATTCAGCTGCGTGACGAGGTCCCACACGCCGTGGCGGTTCTCGTGGACGAGTTCAAAGAACGCGCCAATGGCGTTGCCTACATCGCAGCAACGATCCTGGTGGAACGCGAGTCACAGAAGGGGATCGTGATCGGTGAGGGCGGAAGGATGCTGAAGCAGATTGGAACGAGCGCGCGCCGCGAGATCGAGACCATGGCCGGACACAAGGTATTCCTCCAACTCCGCGTCAAGGTCGAGAAGGATTGGCGCAACAACGAGAGCGTCTTGAAGCGACTGGGCTACAAGCGCAGCTGATTGGCCGCTCTCAATTGCGACTAGACCGCGTTCAGCGGCTTGAAGCCTGCCCCCAGTGCCTCGTGTGCTTGACCGATCACGATAAATGCCTGCGGGTCAAGCTCCTGGACGATGGCTTTCAGTTGAGCCACCTCGGATCGCGTGATCACACAATAGATCACAGGACGTTCTGCGCCCGTGTAGGCGCCCGTGCCCTGGATAATGGTCACACCCCGCTCCATTTCATCCAGGACCCGCTCCGAGATTGACTTGGCCTCGGCCGTCACAATCATGGCGGTCCGAACTGTAGCCGGACCTTCCAGGACAGTCTCTGACACCAGCCCGCTCACGTACAGGGTGATGATCGCGTACAGTGCCTGTTTCCAGCCAAAGACGAAGCCGGCCGCCAGGATCACGGTCGAATCAACGATGAGATAGCTCTGTGTCATCGGCATTGCCCGGTAGTGATTCAGGATCCGCGCCAGTATGTCCGATCCCCCACTTGTGCCCCCTCCCCGATAGACCAGGCCGTAGCCCATGCCGCATATCACCGCCCCATAGAGGGAGTTCAGAAATATGTCGTCGGTGATTCCATTCGCGGGGAAGATGCTCAGCCGCGGCATCAGGTCGATGACGGCCGAATAGACGACCACCGCCAGGGCCGTTCTAAGCGCAAACCGCCGCCCTCCGAGGAACCGCCAGCCTATCAGGAACAAAGGCACGTTGCCGACTAACACCATGAGGCCTATGGGCCAGGCCGTGTAGTGATTGATAAGTTGGGCGATGCCGCTGACCCCGCCGCTGGCCAGGTTGGCCGGCACCATGAACAGGCGTAGCCCAATGCCCTGGATCGCCGCGCCGATGACGAGCTCGGCGTAGTCCAGAAAGGTCGGACGGTGCTGAAAGAGGTGGTCCATCTAGGTTCTCCGACGTGTGCCTGCGAGTATCGGCGCCGGCACAGAGTCTGCCGGTTCGCTCCAGTGAAGTACACCGGTCAGCGCGGATCGCGCCGTATTCACCGCTCGGTTGCCGCGCTCACCCCTCCAGGAGGCTGACCCCGGCCAGATGCTCGAGCACGCCCACGACCGCCGAGTTGTCCAGTTCTCCCATTCCCATTTCGATCATCTGCTCAAAAAGCTTCGTGTTGGCCGTGTTGCCCGGCAGCGGCAGCTTGTTCTCGTAGGCCGTGTCCCGCACGATGTGCAGGTCCTTGAGTTGCATGCGAGCCTTAAATCCGGGGTTGCGATTGCCGCCGAAAAGCCTCGGCGGCTTGACGTCTAGCGTCCAACACTGGGCCGCTCCTCCCTTGATTGCCTCGACGACCTTTTGCGGGTCTACGCCGGCCTTCCGCGCGAACACCAGCAGCTCGCCCATGGCCACCATTTGCGCCGCGACCATGATCTGGTTGGCAGCCTTCGCTACTTGTCCGGCGCCGGCCTCCCCGACGTGCGTGATCGTCTTGCCCATCGCTTGCAGCACAGGCATCGCTCGTTCCAGGGCCTCGCTCGGACCTCCGACCATGATCGAGAGCGTGCCGTTCTTTGCGCCAATGTCGCCGCCCGATACCGGTGCGTCAAGTGACAGCACTCCCTTGGCCTGCAGCCTTGCGGCGATCAGACGCGCGCTCGCTGGCTTGATGGTCGAATTGTCGACGAAAACCAGTCCGGGATGCGCGCCTTCGATCACTCCCATCTCACCCAATGCCACGCGTTCCACATCCGGCGAGTCCGGCAGGTTCGTGCAGATCACGTCTACCTGCATTGCCACGGCCTCCGGGGAATCCGCTGCCTGGGCGCCTTCAGCCACGAGCTCGCCTACAGCCGCCCGCGAACGATTGTGCACCACAAGCGGGAATCCTGCCTTGAGAATGTTGCGGGCCATGGATTTGCCCATCAACCCGAGCCCAATGTAGCCTACTCGCAGCATAGAGACTCCTGTCATTCTTCGTGTTTGATTCCCGATTTCGCGATTATACCAACCGCGCTGACGTCGGCACCGATTCCCTGGTGTCTGTCCACAGAAAAGAACAACCCGACTCGCACGTGGAGTCGGGTCGTCTTTGTTGAATGACGCGGTTCTACTTGATCTCGTACGTCATGTTGACCGTGACGGTGAGCGTCATTTGCCCGCTCTGGATCGGCACCGCGACCGCCTCGGCTCCGCCTCCGCCGCCCTTGCCATACAGTGTCGTTGTGGGCGTCGGAATGCTGTCGTAGAAACTCACCGACTGCACCTCACCGAGCGTGATGCCGGCAGCCGCCGCCAGTTCTCCCGCCTGAGTTCGAGCATCCTTCACGGCTTCATCTCGCGCTTGCTTGATCGCCTCGGTCTTGTCGGCCAAATCGAACTGAATGCTGTTGATGCTGTTAGCGCCGGCTTTCACCGTTGCATCAAGCAGGTCGCCCAACTTCGCGATGTCGTGGACCGTCACGTTCACGGTGTTGTCAACGACGTAGGTGGTCTTCACTTTCTGGTTGGTCTGCGGATCATACTGCGCGTTTGGGTAGATGCTGAAGTTGCTGGTCCGGATATCCTTGGAAGCCACTCCGGCCTTCGTCAGCGCCGTGATGACCTGCTGCGTCTGATTGTTGTTGGCTGAGACAGCGTCGGCCGCGGTGTCCATTTCGGTGTGCACACCGATGTTGATGTAGGCGACGTCCGGCGTCAGATTGATCGTGCCCGTTCCCGTCACGTTAAGCACGCGCTGCGGCAGGGCGGGGTTCGCCACAATGGTTGTCGGGCCACAGGCCGTCAGGGCGATCGAAAGCACGAACAACCCGGCGATAAGAGCGTTGCGTTTCATGGAATCCTCCTTGGTAAGGTCTACATCTGAAGACGTACAGCGAGCCGGAAAGTTCCTCGTTCACGCGCTCTCGACATCCCCATTGTGGGTATTGCCTTTGGCTTGTATTTTAGTGGAATTGACGCTAAAATCGTGAGACAAATGTTCTAAGGAGCCGGATGCCCGTCAACTGGGAGCAACTCCATTCTTCCCTCCGGGATATGGGCCGTAGCTTGGAGGCACACGCGGCGGCGGTCAGAGATGCTGAAGCAGCCGTGCTGCTCTTCCTGCAGAAATATGCAGCCGACGCGCACGCCGCCGAACGTGTCGCCTCGGTCGTGTCCAGATTTGACGCTGACCTGCGTTGTGCCCTGCCTGCTGGTGAACGCTTGGACGGCGGTCAGGCGCCCATCACGGCCGAGCGACCCGGGCCGATCATCGCTGCCGACGGATCGCAGGTTACCCCAGACAGGCATGACGCGGTGCTCTTCGGCCTGGTCAACATCGGCACCGTGGTCATGGGTATGAGCTCTGGCGAGGCGCCGAAGATCTCGACCGACACCGAGATGCTGTACGGAGAGAACCTCTATCAGCAGAACGGACTCCGCATGTCTGAGGGAGACATTGCCCTCCGGCGCGACCGGCGGGAGCGTGCGAACCTGCTCAGCCTGGCGCGCCAGATTTCCATGCCGTCGATCGCCCTCACAGACGGACCCCTGGAGCTGTGGGGTGCCAAAGACGTGTCCGATCCCCATGCCTTCGAAGAAGCACTGCGGGACTATCTGGCCGACCTCCGGCAGATGCAGCGCATGGGCTGTGCGATGGCAGGCTACGTCGACAAGCCGGGCGCGGATCTCGTGATCCGGCTCTTTGAGGTGTTGGAGGCCGGTTCCGACGACCTGAAAAGGCTCCGGGCGTTCCACCCTTTGCCGCGGTGCCTCCGATCGCTGGCTGTTCAGCCAAATCCTCCGGCCGGGGCATCGCTCAGCCGTCTTCGGTCTCCAATCATCTTCCAGGTCAAGGTACACTGGCGATCTCTCCCTTCACTTCTTCTACCTCAATGTGGGCACCAATGGTCATCCCGCTATCGCGCGCGTGGAGATTCCAAAATGGGTGGCAGAGAGCGCCAACCTTCTCGGCGCCCTTCACGCGGTGCTGCTCGAACAGTGTTCACTCTTGGGACTTAGGCCTTACCCGTACATCCTGCATCGCGCCCATGAGACCGCCCGGATCTCCCTCGATGAGAAGGAGGAGATCAAGCTTCGGCTGATGCTCGATCTCCGTGCGGGCGGGATTGAACTCGAAGAACCGTCCGGCAAATCCACCGCAAAGATGAGCTCTGACCTGAAGGGGAGATACTAGGATGCCGCAGGCAATGCAGATCGCCCGTCTACTACGTGCGGGCACAGCCGGCTTCGTTGCGGGCTGTCGCGTCGATCAGCTCGATACACCTGCATTCGGCGCGCTCGTTCGGGCTCCTCTTGACGCCGATTATCAAGTGTTCGGATTGATTTACGACATTCACATTGACGACGATGGGCTGGTCCGCCAGCTTGTTACGGCCGATCGCGTCAGCGACGAGGTCATTCGTGATAATCGCGAGCGGCGCATCGTGCCTCTTGAAATGTCCGTCCTGGCCCTGGGTTTTGAGCTCGGTGGGCGGATCCATCACCTGCTGCCGCCGCGCCCGCCCCTCAGCCTGGACTTGGTCTACTTATGCGATGACAACGACCTCGTGCGCTTTACGTCTGCTGGCCACCTCGGTTATTTTCGTCACGTCCTGCGCGCCCAAGACGTCGCCGTCCCCGAGGTGTTGGCCACGCACGTTCAACAGGCGGCTGCAGCCCACAAAGATGGCGGGCGTTGGCGGGATTCGGCGATTCGCGAGATCATTGCCCTGCTGCGTGACGACTATCCAACGTTGATCTCGGTCTTGGGAGCCCTAAACGAGGTGGTCTAGCCCAGAAACGAGCCCGCTGCCTGTGACGATGCAGGCAGACAATATCCGCGCGAGAACCCCCACCGGCGTAACGACGATCGGCGTCATTATTGGACAATTATGGGCGGAATTTAGGAGCAAAGTCAGTTGTGCACTAACAACGGAAATGCTACACTAGCCGTATAGCATCCTAGGAGAATATCACTCATGTCGGGCAAAACCTTTCTCTATGGTGGGGCGGGAATCCTGTTCCTCATCGGCCTCTGTCTTCTAGGTTACGGTCTGCTCAATGTGATCGGCTCCACGTCTTCGAGCGGCAGCCCGAACTGGCTCCAGTTTGGGTTGGGATTCGGGGTGGTCGGGGTATTGTTCTTGGCAGGCGGGGCCGGTCTCGTCTACGCCGCGATGCGCGGCCAGAAGACCGAAGTTGTGCAGCAGGTGACCATGCAGGTCGATCTACCAGGTGACACAAAGATGTCCGCCGTGACCTGTCGCAAGTGCGGCGGCGCCTTGAAACCCGAGAACGTCAAGATGGTGGCTGGCGCGCCGATGGTCGAATGCCCCTTCTGCGGGACCACGTATCAATTGACGGAAGAACCCAAGTGGTAGAACGGGCCTGGGCTGCGCGTCGGCTCTCGCCCGGATGAGGCCGTAGGCGGCCGTGGCCTCCTCTCGGATTCCCGGGGGCATCGTCTTTGGGAGGGTTTATGTTGCGAAGACTGCCTGCTCTCATGCTCGCCCTTTTCCTTGCGCTGGCACTCTCGGCCAGCTCCTTGGCACAGCAGTACCTCTTTGGCGTGCCGAAAGAAACGGTCGACGTCTCATGGAATGCGGACGGGACTGAAATCGATCGACTATACATTCGCCTTCAATAACCAGGCGGGCGCGCACGCCATCGATATCGTCGATGTGGGCATGCCCAACGGTAACTTTGACATGTCGACAGCCTCCGCCGACGTCAACGGGACCTCCGTGAACGTCTCGCAGGGCGACTACCAGGGAAATGGCTCCGGTTTCTCGGTTGTCCTGGGCTCCCTGGCCATACCGCCTGGCTCCAGCGGAACCGTCCACGCCCGGATGGGCCGCGTGACCGGTGTCCTCTACCCCGATACCAGCGATAGCAACTATGCCAGTGCCGATTTTGGACCCACCTACTTCGGCTCGCAATATGTGACCGGCAGCACCGATCTGACCGTCACCTTCCACCTGCCGCCCGGTGTCCAGCCGGCCGAACCGAGATACCACCCGGCGCAGAATTGGCCCGGTCCCTCCGAGCCGCAGGCGGCATTGGACGATGCGGGACGCGTGACGTACACGTGGTCCGCGCCGAACGCCAGCGCGGCGGCACAGTACACATTCGGAGCCTCCTTCCCCAAATCCTATGTTCCTGCCGACGCGATCGTCACCGCGCCCGCTTTCGATTTTGGCGGATTGTTCACATTCATTTTCGCGAATCTGGGGACCTGCCTCTGCATTGGCTTTTTCGGGTTCCTGTTCATTGGCATGCCGATCCTTGGTGTGATCCAGGGCCAGCGGCGCAAGCTTCAGTACTTGCCGCCTAAAATCTCCATCGAAGGACATGGCATCAAGCGAGGACTCACGGCCGTCGAGGCCGGAATCTTGCTGGAAGAACCCCTTGACAAGGTTCTTACGATGATTCTTTTCGGTGTAGTCAAGAAGGGAGCAGCGACTGTCACCTCGCGCGATCCCCTGACTATCCAGGTGGCGTCCCCCGCCCCGGATGGTCTGCATGACTATGAACTGAGCTTCCTGAATGCCTTCAAGTCGGCGACCCCAGCCGATCGCCAGAAGCAGCTGAGCGATCTGACCGTCGCCCTCGTGCGCTCCGTCTCCGAGAAGATGAAGGGCTTCAGCCGGAAGGAGACCCAGGACTACTACAAAAACATCATGGAGCAGGCTTGGGCGCAGGTTGCGGCCGCCCAAACTCCTGAGGTCAAGGGCCAGAAGATCGACGAGAACCTGGAGTGGACGATGCTTGATCGGGACTATGAAGAGCGTTCCCGGCGCGTCTTCACCGGTCCGGTCTTCTTCCCGATGTGGTGGGGCAACTACGATCCTACTTACAGCCCCACAGCAGGTGGCGGTCACATGGCTGCCCCAGTGCCTGCTGCAGTGGGTGGCCACGGCTCCTCTGCCCTCCCCGGCGCCGACCTGGCAGCCTCCATGGTTGGGGGCGTCCAGAACTTCTCCAAGCAGGCAGTCGGCAACTTGAATACCTTCACCAGCCGCATCTCGAACGTCACCAATCCTCCGCCTCCACCGTCCCAGACGAGCTATCGTGGTGGTGGCGGCGGAGGCTGTGCTTGTGCCTGCGCCTGCGCTGGCTGTGCTTGTGCATGTGCCGGCGGCGGGCGGTGAGCCACCGGGTTGTCTCGTATGCTCTTGCCTTGCGCCCTCGGTGACTGATGGCTCTTCTGGATAGGCTCTTGTATCGGCCCAACGCCTCGCCAAAACCGGGCATGCCTGGCCTATTCCACTACATGAGGCAGGCTGGCGAGGAGAAGTCGCGCATCCACCTCCGCCTCGATCCCGATGGCGCCGGCACATTGATCATCAACGCCAATCGGATCCTGCACCTGAATCCCACGGCCGCCATGATGGCCCGCATGATCTTGGATGGCCAAGCTGACGCTTCCATCGTTCGGGCCGCCCGGCGCAGGTACCGCGTCTCGGGGACTGCAGTCGAACGCGACCTCTCCGCATTCCACCTCCAGCTGGATGAGCTCATTCGCCCAGACGGCGCTTGCCCGCTGCACGAACTGGAGATCGAATTCAACCATGCCCTTTAGCGCCCGGCCATCCGCCCCGTATCGAATGGATTTGGCGCTCACCTATCGCTGCAACAACGATTGCCCCCACTGCTACAATGCCCGCCCACGCGACTATGCCGAATTGGACACCTCGCGCTGGAAAGAGATCCTAGATCGCCTGTGGGCTTTGGGCGTTCCTCACATTGTGTTCACTGGTGGCGAACCGACTCTGCGGACCGACCTGGCCGACTTGATCGCGCATGCAGAGTCCCTTGGTCAGATAACCGGTCTCAACACCAATGCCCGCCGCCTCGCAGATCCTGCGTACGTCCGGCAGCTCGTTGACTCGGGCCTTGATCACCTGCAGATCACGGTGGAATCGTGCTGACGCGGATATCCATGGCCGGATGGTCGGCTCCAAAAGCGCCTTTGCCCAGACCATTCAAGGACTGAAGAATGTCCTGGGCACATCGCTCTACGTGATGACCAACACCACGATGCTGCGGACGAACGTGCACACCATCTCCGCCACCCTCGACTTCCTGGGCGAGCTAGGCGTACCGACGATCGGCCTGAATGCGCTCATCTATTCGGGACACGGCCTCACGGTTGGCACTGGACTCATGGAAAGCGAGCTTCAGGCAATTCTGGACATGGCTGTCGTCAAGACCTCAACTCGAGGTCAGCGGCTCATATGGTACACGCCCACCCAGTATTGCGAGTTCGATCCTACTCAGCACAATCTGGGGCCAAAGGGCTGCACGGCTGCCCTGTACAGCATGTGTATTGAATCCGACGGCAGTGTTCTGCCGTGCCAGTCGTACTACCATCCGCTCGGCAACCTCCTCACCGACACCTGGAACTCGATTTGGAATCATGAGCTATCGCTGAAGCTTAGGGAACGCAGTGGTCTGCCCGACAAATGCAACGGCTGCGGTCTGGCTCCGGCTTGCGGAGGCGGCTGCCCGCTGCAATTCCAGTCCGCCGGCATTCCGTCAGCAATCAGTTCGCGGTAGATGCGCTCGATCGAAAGGAGCAAGCGTGAAGGACAAGGATTGGTTCAAGGAGTTTCCCGATGCGATCACGACCTGCGACGCGAAAGGCATACTGCTCGATATGAATGACAAAGCCGCCGCGAGCATGGAAAAGGACGGCGGCCGCGCCCTGATCGGCAAGAACATTCTGGACTGCCACCCGGAACCCGCTCGAAGCAAGACGGAGCAAATGCTGGCGTCGCAGACGAAAAACGTATACACGATCGAAAAGAATGGTGTCAAAAAGCTGATCTTCCAGTCTCCCTGGTACCGCAACGGCAGGTACGCTGGCTTCGTGGAACTCTCGCTTGAAATCCCCACTGACATGCCGCACTTCGTTCGGTCCTGAGAGCGTTTTCGGAGGCCCTTATGAAACGGATTCGCAACCTATTCACAAAAGTCGAGCCCATCCCGGCCGGCATCTATCAAAAGCAGTCCGGTCCGCAAGATCATCCTCCGTATCGAATTCACCTGCGCCTCCAGCCGGATGGTTCCGGCGTTTTGGTCGTGAATGCCGCCACAGTCCTGCACCTCAATCCGGCCGCGGCAGAGTACGCCTATCATTTCATCAAGGGCACGGACACGGCGGTCGCCGCCCGGGAGGTTGCTTCCAGGTATCGCGTCAACGAGTCCACCGCCAGGCAGGACTACACCGATTTCGCGGCCCGCATCGAGACGCTGGTCACCAGTCCTGATCTCGACCCTGTCTCCTACCTGGATTTCGAGCGTGTTGCTCCGCATTCGACCGATCTGGTCGCGCCGCTTCGACTGGATTGCGCGCTCGACTTACCGTTTGCCTCCGGGTGCCCCGGCCGAGTACGCGCCGACTAAGCGCGTCGACCGCGAACTCACCGCCGAAGAATGGATGACCATCATCGATCGCGCTTGGCAGGTCGGCATCCCGCACATTACATTCACCGGCGGCGAGGCGACTTTGCGCGAGGACTTGGTGCAACTCATTGCCCGCGCCGAAAAGAACGGCCAGGTCTGTGGCCTTCTCACGGACGGTCTGAAGCTCGCCGATAAGCAGTACCTCGAATTGCTGTTGCAGACCGGTCTGGATCACATTCTTCTGATTCTTCAACCGGAAAATCCGCTGTCGTGGAAAGCAGTAGAGACGATCGTGCCCGAGGACATCTTTGTCACTGCGCACTTGACCGTCACCCGTCAAAACCAGGCGAAGGCTGTTGAGGTTCTGGAGCGCCTTCACACGACCGGTGTTCGCTCGCTCTCACTCACCAGCGCGGACGTCGGTATTTCCATCGCTCCGCTTCGAGACAGGGCGGCGAATCTCGGTCTGTCCCTCAAGTTCGATCTGCCGGTGCCCTATTCTGCGGATCACCCCGTCGCCCATGAAACCCGTGCAGATGCTGTTCCTAGCGGAGCAGGCAAAGCCTGGCTCTATGTCGAGCCGGATGGCGACGTCCTGCCGGCCCAGGGCATGGCTGACCAGGTCCTGGGCAACTTCCTCCGCGATCCCTGGGACAAGATCTATCGTCGCTAGTCTGGCGAACGATCGATCGCCCTGCTGGCAGGCGACAGCCCCTCGACAGGCAGGATTCAGCGTTCCGGTGGCGGTGCCACTTCTCGGTCGGCACCGCCGGACTGCGTCATGAAGCGCCTCACGTGAATGGATTGGCATAGCCGCTATCTTCAGCAGGCATCCTGGACCCGCGACCTGCGCTCCTACTTGTTCGAGAAAGCAGGCCTTCCAGGCGCACGTAGGGTGCTGGAGGTGGGTTGCGGCACCGGCGCGGTGATCCGGGATGTCCTGCTCCCGGAAGAACGGTATCCTGTCCCGGGTGACCACCACCGGCGCTCAGCCTGCGGGATTGACATCGATCCGGTCGCCTTGGCGCAGTGCCGCACCAATGCACCTCGCGCCGTGGTCGCATGCGCCGATGGTCTCACACTGCCCTTTGCTGATCAGGTCTTCGAAATCGTCTATTGTCATTTCTTCCTGCTTTGGGCTCGTGATCCACTCGCCGCGCTGCTCGAGATGAGGCGCGTAGCGGCCAAGACCGGACAGATCCTCGCCCTGGCAGAACCCGACTACACGCTTCGCATTGATGAACCCTCCGAGCTCGCTTCCGCGGGCAGCGTGCAAACGCGCTCCCTGCAACTTGAAGGTGCGGACGTATCCATCGGCTCCCGTGTCGCTGATCTTTTCGGCCAAGCTGGGATCCGAACCATTGAGACTGGTCAAATCGAGCCGCGCCCTCTGCCTCCGTCCAACGGTCAGGGTGCAATCGAAGAATGGCTCGTGTTGCGCTCAGATCTGGAACGCCTGCTTTCGTCAGACGAGGTCGATCGGATTCAGCAGCTCGACGCCAAGGCTCGGCGGCGAGGCACGCGCCGCATCCATGTCCCGACGTACTTCGCATGGGGTCAGGTATAATAGCCGCTGGACTGGCCTAGAGATCATCGTGGAGACAATACCAACTCAACCACAGTCTGAGCCGTTGCCCTCTAGAACGGAACAGGCAGAGTGGAAGCGCTTCCTGCTTGACCTTTTGGAGACAGTCGGCCTTGCTGTCATACTCTTTGTGATCATCAACACCGTCTCCGCCCGCGTCCGGGTTGACGGCCTAAGCATGACGCCGACACTGCAGAACGGCGAATTCGTGCTTGTTAACCGCCTTGCCTACCAGCTGGGGACGCCGGTCCGGGGCGATATCATCGTGTTTCGCTCGGTCAACCAACCCGACTTGGACCTCATCAAGCGTATCATTGGAACCTCGGGTGACACGATCACCATTGGAAACGGCCGGGTTGTGGTGGATGGAACGACTTTGATCGAGCCCTACATCAAGGCCGAACCGACCTACAGCGGGCATTGGACCATCCCCGAAGGTTATGTGTTTGTCCTGGGGGATAACCGCAATAACTCGGAGGACTCGCACGTCTGGGGCCTCCTGCCAATCAAGAACGTGATCGGTAAGGCACTTCTGATCTATTGGCCGCCGCCCGAATGGGCCATGATAGACCATATGCAGATAGCCGTGGCAGCCCCGTAGAGGTTGAGATGGACGAAGTCCCTGATTCCGAAAAACCAGCGACCCCGTTTCCGTGCGATGAGTGCCAGGCCGGAATGATGCGCCTGCGCTTCGTCACCTATTTCACGTGGCTGGCCGAGGAACCCATCATGGTGCCGAATTTCCCCGCGTGGATCTGCGATGTCTGCGGCCGTCGCGAATATGATGAGAAGTCGCTCTCCTGGCTGACCATGCTCCTAAACCCCGACGCCGGCAAACCGACAGGCCGAAAGCCGTTACCAAAGCATCGTCCCATCCAGCCATCCACTCGCCCCTCCGCCCAATCCTGACGAAGAAGGCTCACTCCCATGGCCATGGACACGTCGCCGCGAACCTATCGTTTCCTTCCGGCCGACGTCCTCATGGCCGGCTACCGCGTCGTGGGCAAGATCATGGTGACCTCGACCGGCACCATTGGGATTCTCAACGATCCGACTCATTCCGTCTTGGAACTGCACGACGCACGCCTCGCGCGCCTGCACATGCCTACCAAACTGGTGGATCACTTTGATCTGATACGCATGATGAAGCCCCAGGTCCTTGCGATTGCAATGGCGCGCCGCGAGGACCTCGGTCCGCAGGCTCTGGTCCGCGGCGGCTTCTCGACCGTCGTCGAATATCCCGTCAGGATTGCCCTGGAAATGCTGGAGGTTGAGGGCGTGATGGAGCTGCCTGGTCGTTTTGACCTTCCAAGCCTTATGTCCGATGGCTCGCGAGAATTCATGCCCGTCTTCAATGCGATCCTGACCGGCGTTCTGATCCCGAACCTGCGCATCGAGAGTGGAGGAATCCTGGTCAATCGTCGGCACCTTGACCTGGTCGCTCTGCTCAATCAACGGGCAAAATAGTCTCGTGCACGGTTGTCTGGCCCTCCCCACGGCCCGCGTTCGATTGTCGAGCCAATCCTCGCTTGACCCGGTCGACGCCGGATGATAAAATCCGCTCGCCTTAGCACATCTGCCTTGGCGATCCTGCGCCTGAGCGCCCCCATCGTCTAGAGGCCCAGGACGCGACCCTTTCAAGGTCAAAACTGGAGTTCGAATCTCCATGGGGGCACTTGGAATCAATAACCCGCCGGCTTCGGCGGGTTATTTGTTGTGCGTGAGCTTCAGTCTTGGTGTGATCGAGCCATCACCGGGTAGCGAGCATTCTACGGTATGGAATCATCATCAGGAATCCGGCTGCGATGACGATCTCCCCGATCAGAACTCCCGTCGCCTGCCAGGGCCCGAAATACGGTACGCCGGGCGGTGGCTGAGATCCCATGCCAAAGATGTCCGCCAGGCCGGAGAAGAAAGAAATCACGTACCCCGTGCCCACCACCCGCACTCCGATATCGGCTACGATCGAGCGGCCGTGGCCTTTCCACAATCCGAGGATGCCGACATATCCTCCGAGACAGATGATTCCAAGCCCGAACAAGAACACGGAGATTTGAACAAAGCCGACCACGGGACTTCTGTCCCACCCAAAATAGTTGGGCTTTGCCCCCACTGTGAAGACAAACAGCCCGAAGAGGGCGGTGACCAAGGCTGTACGTAGACGCGCAGGCGTCGCCTGGAGCCAGGGCGGTTCCGTCGGCCTTGGCACTGATGCGGATAGTGAATTTGGTGTACTCATGCCAATCATCCAGGTAGTTGTTCTCGCAAGCAGCGCAGCCAGTTGAGGCCCATGACCTGGGCCACATCGGCCTCGCTATAGCCGCGCGCCGTCAGCAGCGGTACAAGCTTCTGCAAGTCCGCGACTGTGTCGATCTCGGGCGGAGTCGACTCGAGCCCGAATCCACCATCAAAATCCGAGCCGATACCCGCGTGCAGCGCATCCCCTGCCAGCTGACAGACATGGTCGATGTGTGCCGCCACGCGATCCAGGGGCACCTCATCGCGTCTCGAGCCCCCACGTCTCGACCATCCCGACTTGAGGAAATTGTTGAAAGGCACGCTTCCCACTATCCCATTCCGTTCCACGATCGCCCGCATGAGCCGGTCCGAGAAGTGCCGGTTCGTGGGGAAGTCCGGCAGCAGTGCCAGGCAATTCACATGAGTGGCCACGATCGGCCCCTCGTACATGTCCAGCGCTTCCCGGGCAGCCTGCTCGTCCATGTGACTCAAATCGAGCACGAAACCAAGCTCGGCCATCGCCTCCAATAATTGGCGACCGTCCGGCGTGAGCGGACCGGGTTCACGCGTGCCCCCCGCGTAACGTGTTCCTCCCCACGAGAGGCCGATCAGCCGCAGACCTAGCTCGTGCCACTCGGGCAGCTCGTCGACGCTGCGGATTCCCTCCGCCCCTTCCATCAGGATGACGAGACCGACTGGCCGTTCCTCCTCAGCTGTATCCTGCCATACTTTCACGTGCTCGTCCAGTTCTCGTTTCTTCCCGATCATTCGGAAATATCGCGGCTGGGATTCCGCCAGGCGATGATAGGCGTCCAACTGGGCACGATAGACGTGATGCGCTTCTTCAGGCGAGCCGTAGCACAGCTTGTCCCAAGTCCCCTCTTTGGTCCTGTTGGGGGCCGCGAACAATGTCGAGAATACGATCGCCACTTGGCCGCGCTGGTAATCCGGCCATCCAAGCAATGTATCCCCGTTCTTCTGGACGGCGATGGACCCTCTCTCGACTGCCCGGGTCTCTGAGGCCGAACGGGTGTAGTCACGCCCAAAATTGAGCATGTTCCACGCCAGGTCACAATGCGCGTCGACGATGAGAGGTATCATCAGCAAAAAGCGCACCCTGCGGTGCGCTCTTTCACAACGTCCAGCCCTCAATCATCCGTTTTCTCAGGATGCCCTTCTTCGGATGAACTGTGTCCGTATTCTTCGATGAGCTTCTTGTAGTCCCGGTCGGCATACGCCCCCGAGTCCACCTTCCGCAGGCTGAGACCGATCCGGTGCTGCTCGGTGTCGATGCGCACGATCCGTAACGTGCGGACCTCCCCCTCCTTCAGCACTTCCTTCGGGTGTTCGATCCGGTGATCGGCCATCTCCGAGATGTGGATGAGTTCCTCGATGTCACCCTCGAGTCGGGCAAAGGCACCGAATTTCGTCAGTCTGGTGATCACGCCCTCCACCAGCTGACCGACGCTGAACTTCTCGACCCGCGACTTCCAGGGGTCGTCTGCCAGCGCCCGGATCGACAGCCCGATTCGTTTCTTCTCGCGGTCGACATTGATGACCTTGACTTTGACTTCCTGCCCCACCTCGAGGACTTCACGCGGGTGCTGAACTCGCTCCCAGGAAAGCTCTGAGAGGTGTACGAGCCCGTCCGCTCCGTTCACATTCACGAACGCTCCAAAGTCAGAGAGACTCGTGACGCGCCCGTTATAGACCTTGCCCACTTCCAGCTCGTCGATCACACGTTCCTTGATGGATTGACGTGACTCCGCGGAGGCAGCTCGCTCGGAAAGGATCAAGCGTCGTCGCTCGCGATCCACTTCGATTATCCGAACTACGATCGGTTGACCGACCATTTTCTGCCATCGTTGCTCGGGCGTGTCACCCGTCGCTTGGGCACGTCTGGAGCCGCTGATCTGCGATGATGGCACGAAACCCCGCAGTCCGCCGACCATGGCGATCAATCCACCCTTGTTGAAGCCGATGATCTTGCTGTCGTAAACGCGGTCCTCCTCCAGCATCTTCTCAACGTTCTCCCAGGAAATCTGTTCCTGGGCCCGACGGAGGGAGAGCACTACGTTCCCATTTTCATCCTCGGGGTTTAGAACGTAGACTGGTATTTCGGCGCCCACCTGAAGGCCCTCGCGCTCGCTCGGTGAGAGCTGCTCCAGCTCCCGCCCTGCGACGATGCCCTCGGATTTCGCGCCGATGCTTACGAGGATCTGGGATGGTGTGACCCCCGCAATGACACCTGTGCGGATTTCGCCGGCCTGCGGCATATCCACATGCAGGCTTTCGTTTGCGAGTAATGATTCCATACTCTGGCTGTTCTGATTTCCCTGCTCGTTGTTGATACTCCCTTGAGGCTGCAGGGTCTCATTTTCATCCGTCACTTGTAGGCTCCAGTTGCGAAAAATGTAGGCGGATTATAAAGGCGATTGCCAAACTTGACAACCCACCCCTCCACCTACCGGCATGACCGTTGCTTCCGGTCTGTGGCCGACCCGCCTCCCCACCCCGAGGCCGAACTTCCTCAGAAGAAACCCGAACTGGGGCGCAGTTGCGTCGCACGGATACATGCCGTAGTCTGCAGCACTCCCCTGGGGTCCCGTCCTACGGTCTGCAGCCGTTCATGCGACCCTCTTGCGAGGCATTTCTCCCGCGATATAATCAGCGGCGGAGTCACCGTGCCTGCAATCTACCCGTTTACCGCGATCGTTGGTCAGGAACGTATGCGCCGCGCATTGATTCTCAACGCCGTGGACACCCGCATCGGCGGCGTCCTCATCCGTGGAGAACGCGGCACGGCAAAATCCACGGCCGCTCGTGCACTCGCGGCTTTGCTGCCGCAGGTGAAGGTCGTCGAGGATTGCCGCTTCGGTTGTGACCCGGACAAACCCGGCACTTGGTGCACCGAGTGCAAAGAGCGCTTTGCCACCAGTCGGAAGGAACTGCCGTTCCACGAGCGCACGACCCCGTTCGTCAACCTGCCGGTCAGCGCCACGGAAGATCGCGTGGTCGGTACACTGGATATCGAGCAGGCCATCCAGAAGGGCGAGCGCCATTTCGAACCGGGTGTCCTCGCCAATGCGAATCGCGGCCTTCTGTACATCGACGAGGTCAACCTGCTGGATGATCACGTCGTGGATGTCCTGCTGGACTCGGCAGCCATGGGCGTGAACGTCGTTGAGCGTGAAGGCATCTCGTTCTCGCATCCGGCCAGGTTCATCCTCGTGGGGACCATGAACCCGGAAGAGGGCGAGCTCCGGCCGCAATTGCTCGATCGCTTTGCCCTCTCAGTCGACATCGTTGGCATCCGCGACGCCCGCGAGCGTGTCATGATCATGGAGCGCAATCTGGCCTTTGAGACCGATCCCGAGGCATTCCGCCGAGAGTGGATGCCTAGGGAAGCAGAGATCTCCAAGCAGATCGAACGCGCCCGTGTCCTCGTCGGCCAGGTTACCTATACCAGCCGGGACCTGCTATCTATCGCCGCCCTGACCGCCTCCCTCAATGTCGATGGTCATCGTGCCGACCTCGTGATCTTGAAGGCAGCGCGCGCCCAGGCGGCGTACGAAGGCCGCACCCAGATCAACGACCACGACATTGCCCTGGCCGCCGAACTGGCGTTGCCTCATCGGATCAAGCGGACGCCGTTCCAGCAGGCCGAGATCACCTCCGACCAGCTTCAGGAACGGATCGAGCAACTGGCCGGACAGTCTGTCCCCAGTGAGACGTCCAAAGAGCAGGATCAGGAAAAGGCCCAAGCTCAGGAAAAAAAAACTTAAAGCTCGAAGATGACGTTCAGGAGAACGAGCAGAAGCCTCCGCCCGAGCCAATGCCTCAGGACGTGTTCGCGCATACCGATGCCAAGTGGTGGGAAGGTGGACAGAAGATCAAGACTGGCGAGACTTTCCGTCCCCGTCGGTTGAACACCCCCCTCGACAAGCTCGCCCGCAAACACGCCGGCCGGCGCTCGTTGACGAAGACCGAGCGCAAGCACGGGCGCTACATCAAGGCCCGCCCCGCCAACAACAAGACTGACGACATCGCCTTCGATGCCACCTTCCGGGCGGCCGCTCCGTTCCAGAAGCGACGCGCCAAGGCACGCAGGCGCCTTGCCTTTGCGATCGAGAAGTCCGATCTGCAGCGCAAAGTCCGGGTGAAACGCGTCGCCAATCTCGTGCTCTTTC
This sequence comes from uncultured Chloroflexia bacterium, assembly GCA_963739265.1. Lineage (GTDB taxonomy): Bacteria > Chloroflexota > Anaerolineae > Anaerolineales > Villigracilaceae > Fen-1038. The sequence continues at coordinate 507,589 of CAVTZR010000002.1, read as the reverse complement.
TGGTGGACGCATCATGGTCGATGGCGGTGGCGGAGAGGATGAACGCCACAAAGGGTGCCATCTTGTCCCTGCTCACCGACGCGTACCAACGTCGCGACCGCGTTGGCCTTGTCGTCTTTCAGAAAGACCGCGCTACCCTCGTTCTGCGTCCGACCAATTCCGTCCAGCTTGCTCAGCGGGCCTTGATGGACATTCCCGTTGGCGGCAAGACCCCGCTGTCGGCCGGCCTGCTGCTTGCAGCCGATGTGTTGAAACACGAGAAGTACGCGCATCCCGAGATCGAGCCCTTGCTGATTGTCCTCACGGATGGCGCCGGAAATGTCTCGATCGGAACCCTGCCTCCCCAGGAGGAATCCTTTCGGTTTGCGGACTTGATCGCCATCGAGAAAGTCCGCAGCATCGTGATTAACATGGAGCATGCTGCCTTCGACCAGGGTCTGGCGCAATTGCTCGCCGATCATCTCAAGGCTCCTTGCTTTGCATTGAGCGAACTCAAAGCTGAGAGTCTATACCACGCGGTCAAGCAAGGAATGGGAACTGCCGTCACTTAAGACGGTTCCCCGACTTGACACACGGCCCCCCTCGATTTTCATGGAGGAATGACCCTACGCAACGGCCTCTGCGGGGACAGGTTGGCTGCGTGCCCGATTTAGAACCAGCAGTCCCAGGCCAGTGAGCAGGAAGGCCGCCGGGAAAATGTAGAAAAGGTCCAGCTTGACGAGCTGGCTCCCCAACATCGGCCCAAACGAAAACCCAACGTTGACCGGCAGATAGGCAAATGACATGACGCGCCCGCGGATACTCGTCGGCGCAGACGCCGACAGGACGTTGAACGATATCGAGAAGACTGCGGCCGCCACCCCGCTGATGATGCATGCTATGATGGCGAAGGGCAGCAGGCTCCGCGTCCAGAACGGGATCAGCCAGAGGGCGGTCTCAAGCGCGGCACCGATCATTAATACCCTCCAGTAGCCGTGACGATCAGCGAGCCAGCCGAAAAGTGGGGAAAGGAGCATCGCCAGCACTCCTCCCGCACCTAACACGTACCCGATCGCCGTGGCAGTATGCTCTCCCTGATACAGGCGTGTGACAACTACGGGCAGATACGCATAGACCAGCATCCAGCCCGCGTAGAGCAGAAAGAATGCCACGAATAGGGTCCGCAGGCGGCCCGCTTGAAATGAGACCCGGATCGAATCTCCGGCCATTTTGATGAGAGGCACCCTGGTCGTCCCGCGGTAAGCATCCTCATATCCAACCGCCAGTGCCAGCACGAGCAGCACCATCAAGACTACATTCACCGCCATAAGAGCGCGAAACCCCCAGTGGTCCACGATTGGACCGCCCAATAGCGGCCCCACGAAAGCCCCTACCGGCCCAGCGCTGTTCATGATGGCAAACGCCAATCCATGCCGATCCGTCGGCGTGCGTTCGGCCAGTGTTGTCAGCATGAGGCCGGTGTTGCCCAGGGAGAGACTCATCAATGAACGCCCAAGCACGAAAACCCAGACGCTGCCGGCTGCGACAGCCATGGCGCCCGCCACGCAGTAGACCAAAAAGGACCGCAGGACCATCGGCTTTCGCGAGTATCGATCGGCTAGCGCGCCCCAGAATGGCAGAAACGGGATTCCCGCCGCCCCAACGATTGCGGCGATGATTTCGACCATGGACGGGATCTCCGCGGCCGCCAAACCCAGGTTCTGGAGAAAAACGGGTGTGAAGGCCGTCATCTGACCCCAAAAAACTGTTTCCAGGAAGCTGGCCACGCTGTACAGACCCAGGAGCCATACCCAGGAGGCGCGTAGCGACGTCTTCAACGATCTTTCCTTGTGACTTTCCTCATTCGGCTGGATCGGGCGAGGCTACCTCAATCCTTCGATACGCTCAAGTCCCCCATAGTCTAGTGCGTGCCGAGGTACGTCGTCCTGAGCAGGTCGATCGGCTTTCGTTCGCCTTCTTCATCCTCGTAGAACCAGTGCTCCCAACCATTGCAGGGGGCGTTCATCAACTTGCGTCCCACCTGGTGGATGGAGCCCAGGATCCCATCGCAGTCTATTGCCCCGTCAGCGCACACGCGGGCAGTGACGCCGTCCTTCCCCTGAAAGTACAGAATTTGGTTGGGCCTGAGAAGGCCCGATTCGACCAGCCGGCCAAACGCCACCCGCGGCTGATCGCGTTTTGACGGGAAGATATAGATCTTGTCTGAGAACATGCCCGGGTCCACTTCCCCGATGCGATGCCGCGCCATCTCCGCATAGGCCTTCTCGCGTTCGATCCCGATCCAGCGCCGCTGGAGTTGCTTGGCGACGACCCCAGTTGTACCTGTCCCGAAGAACGGATCGAGCACCACGTCGCCCGGATTCGAACTGGAGAGTATCACCCGGTAAAGCAGCGCCTCGGGCTTCTGGGTGGGATGCACTTTTCGGCCATGAACCCGCAGCCGCTCTTTGCCGCTGCAGACAGGCAGTACCCAATCGCTCCTCATCTGAAGATCGTCATTGAGCGTCTTCATGGCATGATGATTAAACGTGTACTTCGCCCCCTTCTTCTTCTGCGCCCAAAGCAGGGTTTCGTGTGCGTTCGTGAACCTTACCCCGCGGAAGTTTGGAGTCGGATTGGACTTGATCCAGGCAATGTCATTCAGCAGCCAGTAACCCAGGTCCTGCATGACAGCGCCCACCCGGTAGATGTTGTGATACGAGCCGATGACCCATATCGTGCCGGTGTCCTTGAGCACGCGGCGACACGCGCTTAGCCATTGATAGGTGAAGGCATCGTACTCCGCGAAGCTGTTGAAGCGGTCCCAGGCCTCCACAACCCCGTCGACCCGAGTCATGTTCGGCCGGAACAGTTCCTGCGAGAGCTGCAAGTTGTACGGGGGATCGGCAAAGATCAGGTCAATGGATTTATCGGGGAACGCTTCCAATACCTGGAGGCAATCTCCGACGAGCACTTCCCCCACGGGCAACGCCGTCTCAACGCCCCCATGCCCCCGCCGCGAGCGCGCCGTCCTCGGCAGCGCCCCAGCCTGTTGACCGCGCCCCGGTCCGCGTCGTTGTCTCCGAATGGCCAGGGCCTCCGCCCGTTACTAAACAGGCGGATTATCCAGTCGAACGCCATGGCCTCGCACCGTATCGATGTATGCCTGTTTGGGATCGACCGCTGCCAAGCGATCCCGGAGCCGCCTGATCAGCGCATCCAGTGCCTGCTCTGAGACGCCGGCCGCCTGCTCCTCGCCCCACACCGCCGCAATCAAGTCGATCCGGCTGATGACCTGTCCCTGGTTCTCATAGAGCAGCCACAAGAGCCGGAATTGTTGCGCCGAAAGGGGTGGCACGAGCTGCTGTTGATTGACCCACACCCTGCGCGACTTGGGTTCCATCACCATCCGCCCGGGTCGCCCCGCGCCCTCCGTCAAGGGCACCGTGGCATCCGACGTGAAGAAAAGGAATTCCTGGACGTAACTTATTTGAAGCGCATCCCCGTCCTGCAGCATCACTGGTGCCGCCAGCCCATTCCCATTGTGATGTGTGCCGTTTTTGCTCCCGAGATCCTCAAGGATGACGCCCTCTACAGTCGGCGTGAGACGCGCATGGAACCGCGAAACCTGGCGGTCCGCGATGACCACGTCGCACGTGGCTTCACGACCGAGGACCAGCGGACGACTGATCGGCCAGCGTTGACCCTTAAGCGGGCCCTCTTTTGCAACCAGCATTGGGAATTCGTCGGGGCGTGCCATTCAGTCCCTGGATGCCGCAATGTGGCGTCCGCAGGAGCACCGCGGAAAAGTAGGTTGTATGTGGTCGCTCCGTGTTCGAGCCCCGCATCGATCGCGGATTTTGTTGGTCGCAGTCGCGAGAAGTGAGAACAACGCCGGGATAAAGACGTTTATAATATAGCATAAATCCGGTCCCTGTGCAGAAGCCACGCCGAAACACCCCGCACAGGACCACTCGTTGTGGTGCACCAAGCGGGAGAGACGATTTGCGCCTCGCAGCAGGGACGCAGCTGATACCGCCTTTCCTTGCTTTGGTGCCCGCCATAGCACCCAAGGCGCGAGGAAGAGATGCCCCTTGCTCTAAAGGACGGTGAAGTCCTGCGCGGCCGCTACCAGATCCGTGAACGGATCGGCAAAGGCGGCGCCGGCTCGATCTATCTCGCCGACGACCTTCGGCTTGAAGGTCGCGTCTGCGCGCTGAAAGAGGTCGAGTACGACAGGACCCTTCCAGATAACATCTTCGAAGAAGCCCGTCAACAGTTCTTTCGCGAGGCCACCATCCTGGCTCGCTTCGATCACCCGAACCTGCCCAAGGTCTCGGACTTTTTTCCGAGCGGGCCCCGAGATTATCTGGTCATGGACTACGTGCCCGGCGATGACCTGCGCACCATCATGCTTGAGGCGCGGCGTAACAACGTGTTCATTCCGGAGGACCGGGTGCTGGGCTGGGCAAGTCAACTCATGGACGCCCTGCTGTATCTGCACGGTCAGGACCCCCCCATCGTGCATCGCGACATCAAGCCCAGCAACCTGAAGGTAACACCGAGCGGCGTGCTCAAACTGGTCGATTTCGGGCTCGTCAAAGTCTTATCCCCCGACCAGGAAATGACGATCACTGTGATCCAGGGCCAAGGCACCGCGCTCTACACGCCGCTCGAACAATACGGGAGCGACGATACCCACACCGATACCCGCTCCGACATCTATTCTCTGGGCGCGAACTCTTTACCACTTGCTCACAAACGAACCGCCTGCCGATGCCCGCCGGCGCTTCATCCAGCCTGCCAGCCTGCCACCTCCCCGTCAGATCAATCCGGCACTCAGCGCACGCACGGAGAGGGCCGTCCTGTGGGCCATGGGACTCCACCCGGATGAGCGACCGGCCAGCGTCCAGGAATTAAATCAGTTCATGTTCAAGGAAGGAACGATTCCCCAGCGTACGCGGCCGACCCAGACCGCGTTCGAGGTCCCCACTCTCGATCTGTTCGGTTCACAGGCGGATGCCATCTTGACCTGGGCCGCAGTGAGCCTTCTGCTGCTGAGCCTCGTCGCCACGCTCGTGCGGTAGTCCCGGATCCCAATCGGCTCTCTTTTGGCCCTCCGTTCCAGGGTCCGCGCATCGCGTCGGGCTACGGGGAGAAATCGGGTGCCCGGCGGTCCGAATCCAACCGCCTCCGAGACTCGGTGCACCTTTGCGATCGATTGTGGCCCTTATTTTTGGGTGCGCTTCGAACGGCGCGACCATATGAAGCCGGCCGCCGAGCCAAGGAGCAAACCGCCGAATACCAGCACTATGACCCCACCCATTCCGTTTTCCAGGGCAAAGTCCGCGCTTCCCGGTAGTCCCAACGACAGGTAGTTGTAGGTCAGGAGTCCGCCCGCCATGGCACACAGGCCCCAGCGCGTTCCCCAAGGCGCTCCCAGGAGCCGTGCACCTGCAAAGAAGACGGCTGCTGACCCAAGCAGGAGCAGGAGTGTCGTCAGGAGCCATGCCGTAAAACGAAGATTGCCTTGCGCCGTGATGAATTCGTTTTCAGCAGGCTGGGGTGTGTGTCCCGCTGGCGATTGGGCAGCCGGAGTCAGTTGGGGCACGATTACGGTGACAGCCGCGGGCTGTCCGCCGCTTGAGACATCGAGCTGAAGCACTTCCGAGACGAGTGCCGGATCGCTTGTAGCCCGGATTTGGAGTAGGCCGGGCTTGTCCAGGCCGAAGGATACACGGGCGACCCCTCCAGTAGTGATGGCATCCGCTTCCTGCAGGATCCCTCCACCCTCACCCGTAAGGTTCATGATGAATTGCACCACGGTTCCATCGGGCACTTGCTGACCATTGTGGTCCTTGATGGTTCCGGTCCGGATCGCGATCGTGTCCCCGATCTTGAACAGAGGCACGGGTGTGGCGACCGCGGTCGGCTCGTTGGTCGCAGCCGACGCGAGCGGGAGGTCGAGCGCCAGCGAAATGATTTGATTCGGATCGGGCGCCGTCGCCGAGATCAGATCGTATCCCAAGCCCGCCACCGAGACAGGCGGCGCCCCGGGAGGTGTCAGCTCCTTGAATAGGAGCCGCGCCGCGACCTCTACAAATGGGGGCAACTTGCCGTAGAGGGCATAGTATGCCGTCAAACGCGAGATGTCGGTTGCGTCCAGATAGTACGGAGGCCCAAATGCAAACAGGATCACTCGCTTGTCGCGCAATAAATCCTGCTGCTCCGCAAGGAAATTGCTGAGGAGCTCTGCCTGGCCCGCGCTGTTGTCAGTCATGCAGATCACGATCCAGTCCGCAAAGTTCAGGTTCTCCTGAAGGTAAGGCGGAGGCTTTCCAGCCAGGTCGTTGGCAACATCCGCAAAAGAGAATGACGACAAACGGAAAGAGGATGTCTGATTGCCGCTTTCGGGCCCGTACAGCTTGATGATCGCTTGCTGCAAGGCATCGACCGCCAGGCTCGGCTGCGTTGGGCACGTGCTGCATTGTTGTACTTGTGAGGTATCCGTGAGGAATACGAGTTGGTCTCGTCCCCGCGGTGGGGCCTGGAGGACGGTTGCCAGGTCTTGTGCATCCGGGCTTAGCAGTGTCGCGGCTTGACTGGCAACGGCAAAAGTGACTTGTTGTTCTGCACCCAGACTCTGCAATCCTGCCTCCGCCGGCTGTACGTTCGCGATGCCGAATTCACCGAAGAGGTGGGCCTTGAGTTTGAGAATGCGCAGAACGGCCGTATCGACCCGCTGGGTGAAGGCAGGATCTTCCTGGTACTTCTGGGCAAAAAAACTCAAGATCTCCAGGACAGTGGAGTAATTATCGGTTGCATCGCTCGATACGATGTTACCCAGATACAGCAGGTCATTCCCCGCAACAAAGGCATCCCGGGCGACCGTGCGTGCTGGGAAAACGGTGCCGGACGCATAGAACTCCCGCACTGCGTCGCTGCCGAGGTTGTCACTGATCATCACGCCGCCGTTGTTCCGCCAGGATGCAAAGTCGGGCAGACTGAGGATCGAGGCCAGAGCCTGCTCATCAAAGCTCACCGGCTTGGTGGTTGCCCGAATGTTGCCCTGAAAACCCTGGTAGCGGATGTGGGAAACGAGCAGGCCGTCGGCTGTCGACACGGGTGCTGCGCTCTTGCCTGTGACGGCAAAGAATGGCGCCAGCTCGATCTGTTTCAGCTCGTCCAGGCTCTTGCGGACCGTGGCAACCTCGTCCTGGTTGGAGCGGTCGGCGCTTCCCCGGCCTGGAAAGTGTTTCGGCACCACCAGAAGCCGATCGTTCGAGCCCGTGTGCAATCCACCAATGTAGGCGCTCCCCAGCACGCTGACCCAATAGGGGTCGCCGCCGAAAACATCCACGCCCAGGTCATTTCCCGGCGTCGCACTCGGACTCTCAAGCACATCCAGCGAGGGCCCAAAATACATGTTGATGCCCAGTGCCGAGAGTTCGTGCCCCATCGCCTCCCCAACCTTCTCCGCAAGGTCAGGAACTCCAAGCCGCCCCGATTGACATTTCCGAAGGGAGCGGGGTCAAACCATTGATGATCTGGTCACCCGGTGGGCCGTCGCCATCTTGGGCAGTCGCGATGAAAAGTGGCACATATGCGTGGGAAAGGGGACGCAGGCTTTCTGGATCCACGCCCTGCGTGGTCGCGCTATCCCATTCGATTTGCTGCAGGCTGCCCGTTAGCTGATACGCCGCCTGCACTGTGTTCGGCGGCGCCTGGAAATTGTCGTTGGCCGCCAACAGGACTACTCCCCCAATGTAGTGGTTCGCAATGAGGTCATAGATCTGCGATTTGTCGCTGGTGTCCGTCCCCTGGAAGGTGACAAGGAACAGCTGCCCGACGCGCTGTTCGGGCGTCATCCTCTGGAATTGCTGCAAGATGTCAGGCGGCGTACCCCCGGCCTGCGCTTGAGCGGGGCTCAGAGTCCCTCCCAGCAGTATGCAGCCCAATAGAATTGCAGGCAGAATGCGTTTCAACTCCACGCCTCCGCCTCGTGGGCCGCGACGATCGCCAGCTGCACAGCTGGCTCAATGTTTCCACCTGTAATTACGACGACGGCAGGGCGCTCCTCGACCTTGTTCTTGAGAATTGCCGCGAGTGCCGTCGCCGCCGATCCCTCGATCTTCTCGCCGTAGTTTAGCCACGCAAAAGCGATGGCCCGTTCGATCTCGGCCTCTGAGAGGAGAAGCAACTCATCCACATATCGGTGCAGCAGTGGAATCGTGAGCGAATCGTCTTCGATCGCGCCGCTCAATCCCTCCGCCAGGGTGGGATTGTCCTCAACGTCTTGCTGGGTATGGCGGTGAAAGAGACTGTATGCAAAAGCGGAGGCTGCAGCCTGCACGCCGATGAGGCGCGGCCGCGGATTCAATCGCGACAGGACGGCGCCGCACCCGGAGATCAAGCCCGCTCCGCCTGTGGGTACTATCCAGCACGCTATTGGCGCCGCCCCAGCCCCGGCCTCTGCGCTCATGCGCGCCAGTTGCCGCAAACTCTCCAGCGCAACGGTTCCTTGTCCCGCTATCACCTGGCCATCGTTATAAGGAGAGACGAAGGCTCTTCCGGTCTTCCCGGCGTACTCCCGTCCGGCTTGCTCTGCCTCGCTGTAACCCCCTTCGACCAGGTGAACGCGTGCTCCCAAGTGCTGCATGGCCTCAACTTTCGTGGGACCCGTGTGCCTCGGGACGAAGACTTCGACCGCCGCCCCGACCAGGCGCCCCGCAAGCGCCACTCCCTGTCCGTGATTGCCGGCCGATGCGGCCACGAGGCCCGCGCTTCTTTCCCAGTCTGCCAGCGAGAGGACCTTATTGAGGGCGCCGCGCGCCTTGAACGACCCCGTGATCTGGTGGTTTTCCCATTTGATGTAGATCCCCCGTTCGGCATCCCACGTGAGCGGCGTTTCCACAATGTGGGCAGAGATGCGCTGCTCGGCAGCCTCGAGCCACTGGTCAGGAATCGAAGCCGCCTCCCCACCGCCTGCAGGGCAAGCTTCGGATCGTCGGTGAAGATGCCGTCCACTCCCCAATCCGCGAACCGCTTGAGCTCGTCGATTGCATTGACCGTCCAGACGTGAATTCGCCGCTTGAGCCGGTGGACCCGTCTCACCTGTTGAGCGCTGACGTCCGTACGGTATGGATGGAGCGCAGCGTAATCTCCGAACGAGTATCCGAATGATCGCGCCCATATCCCCGTCCATCCCTTCGATGCCAGAAGCCCGCGCGGCACCTCGGGCAGTCGCCGGGCGGCCTGCCGCAGGTTGCAGGCCAGAAACGATGAGAAGATCACATAGTCCTGCAGCGCGTGTCTCTTGACTAGTTCACACACCTTCGCAACGAGGCCATCGGTTGGCGTCGTGTAGTTGGTTAGGTCGATGTCAATGTAGATCTTCCTGCCGAAGGCTTCCAGGACCTCATCCAGAAGTGGGATTTTCTCCCCCCGGAAGGTCGCCGAGAAGAAACTGCCGGCGTCGAGGGCCCGCAATTCGGCAACTGACCGGTCCGCCAGGCGGCCCGCGCCATCGGTCGTCCGATCGAGGGTCGGGTCGTGAAACACCACGACCTCACCGTCCGCGCTGAGCTTCGCGTCCAGTTCGATGGCATCCGCACCTTGCGCTTGCGCCAGAGCGAACGACGACATGGTATTCTCAGGGGCGTACGCTGACGCTCCGCGATGCGCAAAGATGACGGGCCGCGGTAATTTCGGCAGCATCAACTCATTATACAATACCGATATCGTCGCCTGCTGCGGCGCTGTTGCACGACTGCGTGCGTGATGGTCACGCGCAACCCAGGAGGCGCTCCTCGGGCCCCGATGATCAGATTGCCCGTCAGGGAAGACTGCAGCTTATGTCGGAGAGTTGGGGTACTAGATATCTACAAAGTAGGCCTGCGCTGCGCGGTCGATCATCTCGCGTGACATCGTTGGCGGGATGGCCAGGTATGCCGAGATGTCCAGGATCTGATCGCACAGGTCTCGTGGATGCGAGGCACGCAACTTGCGGTTGCGCTTGATGTACCACTCTTGCAGCAGATACGCGAGGCCCTGATCGTTATAGTCGATCTTCTTGTCCAGGGCTACGCGTCGGAAGATCTCGCGATAGTCCTCGTAGGTCGGATCGCCGATCTCAACTTTGTGCCGCAGGCGTCGTAGAAACGCCTCGTCGACCAGGTCTTTGGGCGGCAGGTTGGTCGAAAAGACGATCAAAACATCGAAAGGCACTTCGACCTTTCTGCCCGTGTGCAACCGCAGGAAGTCCACCCGGTTTTCAAGCGGAACGATCCACCGATTCAACAGGTCGCGCGGCCGCACCATCTGACGGCCAAAGTCGTCGATCAGGAGGATTCCTCCGTTTGCCTTGACCTGGAACGGCGCCTCGTAGTACTTATGGGTGTCGTCGAAAACAAGATCCAGGCCCTCGAGTGTCAGCTCGCCGCCGACCACGATGAACGGTCGTCTGATCTTCACCCAGCGCGGATCCCGCCGGGTGGTCGATCTCATCCCGCTGGTACCTGAACCGTTTGACTTGGCCTCGGGCGCGAGTTTGTGGCTGACCGCGTCGTAAAGCTTGATCACCTGGCCATCCAGGTACAGGGCGTATGGTATGTGCATCGTCTGGCTCAGCACGAGGTTCCCAAAGGCCCTCGCGATGCTGGTCTTGCCGTTGCCTGGCGGGCCGTACAGGAATATCGACGTGCCGGAATTGAGCGCCGGCCCCAGGCGTTGAAACGTCGTCTCGGAGATCACGAGCTGCGCCAGGATCTGTCGCATGGCCCGGGTAGTCACGCTCAGGCGGCCGCTTTTCTGACGCCGGATCGATTCATTGTAGACTTCGAAGGGAACCGGAGCGGCGCCCGCGTATTGGCTTCGATCCAGTGCCTCCCTCGCCCGCAGGTTCCCCGCCCCGGTGATGCCGTACGTATAGGCTCCCTCACCCAGCCCGCCTTGCGACGACTTCACCTCGATAAGTTTTTCTTGCTTAAGCGCAATCAGGAGTTGGTCCGTGACCCCGGCGAACGGTAGGGCGATCTCCTCCGCGACCTTGAATCCTGTCATGTATCCCCGCGAGTACAGGACCTTCAGAACCAGATCCTGCAACCATAAGGGGGACAGCCCCGTGTCCTCGACACTGTTGATTTGCGGGGGAATAAAGGCACTGCCTGACGCAGTCGAATGTCCAGTAGGATTGGTCATTACACCTGCCCTAGATCGATCGAACGAACACAATACCGATTTGGATTATAGCACCCGGGTATTTGCAGCTTCCTGACAAAGACATTTCGAATCTGACGGATTCATCGGAGATTCCGGCCTTTTTGGCCGGGTTGCGTCTGAACCCATAATTCACACCTTCCTTGTCCATATTAGAGGAGGCGAAGCCCGCGTTCCACGAGGCCTCAAAGGGCCGACCAATCGGCGCAGTATAATCGCCGGCAATGAAATTGTCTGTGGTCGTCCCCGTCTACAATGAAGTCGGCAACATCCGCGAGATCTTAAAGCGCATCAAGGCCACCAAACTGGCGTCCGAGATAGTGATCGTCGACGACGGATCTACGGACGGCAGCCGGAGCCTGCTGACCGCGATCAACGGCAAGGACGGCGTGCGGGTGATCCTGCATGAGAAGAACATGGGCAAGGGCGCAGCGGTTCGCACAGGCATCGAGGCCTCCCGCGGCGACGTCATCCTGATCCAGGATGCGGATCTTGAATACAACCCGCATGACTACCCGGTCTTGCTCCAGCCGCTGCGGGATGGTATCGCCGATGTTGTATACGGCTCGCGCTTTCTCGGCGGACCCCGTCGAGCGGTCATGTTCTGGCACATGATCGCGAATCAGCTCCTTACGTTCATGACCAACATCCTTTACAACACGATCCTGAGCGACATGGAGACGGGCTACAAGGTCTTCCGCCGGCAGGTGGTTGCCGGCATGACCCTGCGCGCCCACCGATTCGACTTCGAGCCCGAATTCACCGCAAAGGTCCTGAAGCGCCGCTACCGGATCTATGAGGTCCCAATCTCCTTCAATCCGCGCGACTACTCGGAGGGCAAGAAGATCAAGCTCCAGGATGCATTCGTGGCCGTCTGGACCCTGCTCAAATACAAGTTTGTGGAATAGCTTTGTCGCTCGAACCGGCTGTCAAGAAAGAACCCCCTTCGCCAGTGCGAAGGGGGTTGTGTTTCAAGAGGCTTGGCTTTTGCCCGCTAGTGGCCCAAGGCTGCTTCGGCAGCCGCAAGGATCACGTCCTCACCGTTTGTTTCCTTCTGCAGGTTGTCGATCGTCACTGGCACCTTGACAGTGGGCACAACGCCCTTGCCTTCGATATGAACATTGCCACTGGGATCCACCGCTTTGCCCATGGTCATCTGACAATAGATGTTCGCTGGCATGAAGAAAGCTTCGATGCTGCCGCCCGCGCCTTCCGTCGGGTACTCCCCGACAATCTTCGCGCGTCCATTGACCGTCATGTCATATGAGAAGAATTCACAGGCGCTGGCGCAGCCGGGTCCCACCAGGACGGCGACCGGACCGCTGTTTTGAAGATCAGCCGGCGGAGGGATCATGATCGCCTGGTCGCCGGGATCCATGTAGAAGGATTTGCTGCCTTTATTGTAGTAGGCAGTGTTGCCCACCACCGTCTCCTGGCTGAAGAAGTATGCCGCCATCTGATTTGCCAGCCACCCGTCCCCCCCCCATTCTGCCGCATGTCGAGGATCACCGCGGGGACTTTGTTGTCACGCATGTATGCGATCGCCCTCTCCCACAGCTGGATCGTCAGCACTTCATTGTCGAAGAAGCTGGTGATCTTGATGTAGCCGTCCCCGCTCGGCAGGATGCTGAATTCGACCGGCAGCGCCGTAGGTGACTGGCCTGCAAAGAAACTTGCGGCTTGGAAGCTGTCCGTCTCACTTACAACCGCTAGGTCCGCCGTCTGCTGGCTTCCACCCGGATTCTGGAACATTACACTCACATGGCCCTTCGAGAGCGGAAACCTTGTTGCATATCGCAGTTGCTGTAGGCGTTTCACGATGGGATTGCTGAAGGGCGAAGACCACGGCACGTCCGCGTTGACCACATCCCCGATCTGGGTCCCATCGAACGAAATGATCTGCGCTCCCCATTTCATGCCAGCCTGCTCCGCCGGCCCCCCCTTCGTAATGAAGTTGGCGATGATTTTGCCGTCGTCCGTCTCCCGGATCCCAAAGCCCAGCCCGCCTCCGACAGCAGTCTGGAAATCCTTCTGCAGCAGAGACTGGTCGAATCCAACATGCGTGTCGGGTATTGACCAGAAGAAGTCCCTCATCGCCAATGCATAAGCGTGAGCATCGCCGCTGCTCTGTGCCGCCTGGAACTCAGGACGGAATTCGGTCGCCTTCGCGTCCCAATTGATGTTCTTCAGTTCGGTCCATGCATATTCCGTCTTGAACTTGTTGACCATCTTGTCAAAAGCGTCGGTGTATGACAACTTCGAGAAGTCATCCTGTGGGCTGCCGCCTTCATTGAGATCGATGGTTAGGTGCTGTGATCGATCGATGCTGAACGGCGTTGTGTCCAAGTTTATCTCGGACCAACCCGCCGGGATGTTCATGATTGGATCGTCATTCGTGAAGAGCTTCTTGTCCGCCCCAAAACCGGACGGAAATTGCTCGTGGTCGTCCGGTGCATAGACCAGGTACTTGCCGCCGTAGATTTCCAGATATGTGTCTCGGTCCTGGCTGACCTTCGTGGAAACATACGCCGATGACCAGCCGCCGCCTCCCTGGTCGCGCCGTTCGAGGTAGGGATCGCCCCAGATATTTGTCCAGTACGCGATCGCAAAGACCATGACGCCAGTGTCCGTCTTGCCATCGTGGTTCACATCATGCAAGGTGCCGTTCGGCGCCGCCGGCAAGGACAAGCTGTAGGTGAAGGGCGATGTATGGAAATCCGACGTGATCTCGCCCAGGACCTGCGACTGGATCGGAATCAGGAATTTCCGATTCCGCGTCACAAAGCCCCCCTCGTCCTCCAGGATTACTTCGGGTTCCGCCACGCCGAGCGTAAAGAACGAGTTGGTGTACGTATATCGATCCGGTGACCAGCGTGGGTCCGCCTTGGGCAGCTCGGCGCGGGCATGCTGATGCGACCATTACGATGGCCACAATACCTGTAATGAGCTTCTGCATCGGGGTTTTCATCATGCCTCCTTCTGATCCGGTCTATACGCTGCGACGGCAGCTACCTCCGCCGATCGTCACCGACACCAGGACTTGCCCCTACAGTCTTCAATTCCAACTCGGCGCAGGTGTGCGCCAAGACCCAACGACCAACTCGAGGCCCAGCGATGCCTCTCTTCCAGGCGGGCCCGCTCGCTCGTCTCGCAGCTCTTGCCGTCCCGAGAGCGGCCATTATACTGCCAAAGGTATAGTAGTTTCTTTTCACAATCCACAACAGCAGCCCAATACCAGGGCAGCCACGCACCAGGCGACGGCTGCGCTGCTGGCGACCCGCCCGGGCGCTGCGCTGGCATGGCTGCGCTTGCGCAGACTTAGTGGCATGCTTGCCCGCATTCACGCGGGCATCGGCCAAATGTCCCGCCGGCGGGACATTTGCCGCGGGGGTGCGCATGCAGCCTCGCAGCTTCGTGGGGACCGGCGAAATAAATACCCGATAGTCATTTGCCGGGAGGGGACGCCGTGACTGCGGAGGCGCACGGGAGCATTTTGCCCCATAGCAGCCCCGGCGCGTACCATCCTGCCGGGCAAATGTACCAGGGTGTACCAGTCACTTAGCAAACTTTTGAAAGAAATATTCTGCTGAAAGTTACTAAAGTGACTGGTACAGGGTGGTACAGAGGGTGGTACAGCAGCCGGAACGGAGGCACCATGTCAACTGACTACGAGCGCCAACGGATTGACAACGACAACGCCGCGGACGCCTGGATGCGCGGCTACGCCGATGCGCACACCGGCCGGGATGTCAATCCACCCGAGCAGCACGTCACTGAGTATTTCCGCGGCTCACATCGAGGGATTGAGGGCGTGCAAGAATTGACGTGCCAAAAATGGGGGGCTGGCCCCGCCCGCTGGCGTGGCAACCGGCGGTGGTGAGGCAGGGACAGGCCACCAGATCAACCCAGAAATTGTAAGGTATAGGGTAGTCGACAGATGTGTATAATGGTAATAGTAAGAGAAGCGACCAAAGACCAGACTGATGCCGATGGGCCACAAGAAGAACAAAGGCGGCAAGTAATGCCAAGACTTGTTGACATTCGAAAGGCCATTGAGGCGATCGTTTATGTTTCACATAAGAACGGCGATCTTTTTCACGTCGTGAAGATTTTCTGTACTATGCGGACAAGTTCCACCTAGCAGGGTACGGGCGCTTAATCACTGGTGATTACTATGTTGCGATGAAGGACGGCCCCGTTCCCAGTGCGGCGTATGACATCATCAAAGCGGTGCGCGGCGATGGACTTGCGAATTTCAAAGAGAATCCCCAGGAAGCCTTTAGGGTAGATGATTGGATGACGATAGTCCCAAATCGCGAGCCGAATCTAGACTATCTTAGCGAGAGCGACGTCGAGGCACTTGATAAGGCTATCGGCAAATACTCCCCAATGAGCTTTCAGGAATTGTGGGATGCGGTTCACGAAGAAGAGCCCTATAAGCAGGCCAGGAGCGACATTTCGCTCGAGTCCATTATCAAGAGCCTTTCCAACGGCGACGAAGTTCTTGCATATATGAATAGCTAGATCGATGACTATTCAGCCTCCAGGGGGGATTAGCAGAGAAGAGGCAATAGCGAATATTGTCCCCGGTAAGATTTTGTATCTTAGGGCGGCCCTTCCCCCACAACTCTTTGTTCTTGACAAGTACTTCGTTGTCGTAGGATTCGATGAGTGGCCATTGCTGCTAAAGATAAACTCAGAAAGGAAACTTAGGCAAATCAATTCCTACTGAAGCGGTCCCTCTACAGCCAATTCCTGAAATACAACTCTTATCTGGATTGTGATAGGGTGTGGTATGTACTGTCCCACGACGAGATCATCAGTCAGTTGATGGCAGATCCTCGAAAAAGAATTGTCGGTGAAATCTTGAAGGACCACGAAATCATAATCGTGGAGAAGACCAAAGCATCACGCTCAGTCATGCCGCTTCATAAGGCCATCATAGCGAAAGCGTTCCGGGCTCGCTGAGCACCTGCTTATGAAGACGCAACCCTGGCGGCTGACATTTGGGGCGGCCGCGTTCGTCTATGCGGCGGTCTGTTTTCTTGTGCCCCAGCGGATACTTGACGCCAACCAACTCTGTGCGATGCCCCTAGTCCTTGGCTTATATCTGCTGGCCCGTAAAGCCGGCCTAGCCTAACAAGCGCACAATGAGCAAAACAGACGGCCCACTTCCGGGCCGTTTTTTCGTCCTGATTTGGCGGTATATACTTGTTCTCAGCGAATAATGATTCTTGTGAAGACCCTGCAGGTGTTCACCGCGTGGGATTGCCTCGCATGAAGTGGCCTGACGAGTTGGGGCGCGAATTAACCCTGGCCAGAACTGCCCGCCTGCGCGGCAACGAAGGGCGAGCCCGGGTCTGCGCCCGTAGGGCCGTCGGCATCGCCGCCCGTCTTTATCTGGACGGACATGGCGTTCAGATCGGCAGCGCCAGCGTCCTGGACCTCTTGAACCGGTTGATCGAAGACCCCAACGTTGATGACGACGCCAAGCGTCTTGCCAGGCTCTTTGCGCTCCGTGTCGATACGGACTTCAAACTTCCAGCCGGAGTCGACCTGATCGCTGAGGCGGTGACCCTGTGTGGGCAACTGCTGAGCTAGGTCAGGGCCCTTGAAGACGGGGCTCCACCAAGGCAGATCTGCCGGCAAGCGCGTCCAAGGGTCTATTGTATTTGCGCTACGATTCCCTCATCTGACCGAACAACAGGAGACAACGAGGCATCCGATCTTGACTCGTGTATCGTCCGCATCCTCAATTTGGCAGTAGTTCCTGATGCAGCGCAGCTTCACGCCGCGGTTCGCTGCCGCCGCGCCCGGAGAACTTGCACCATTGCACCCTCACGCGTCCGGAAGGTGATCGGCTAGCAGTTCCTTTCCAGCCACTCGGCCACGCCGCCGAGATTCTGGAATATGTAGTCCGGTTGAAAGGGGGAGTTTTTCAAGTCTTCCTTTCTTGTTTCGCCACTCAGGACCAGGACGGTGGCTATGCCGCTGGACTCACCAAGCGCAATATCCGTGTACAAACGGTCGCCGATCATGGCCAACTGATTGACCTGCAAGTTCATCTTCACGGCAGCAGCATCCACAATCAGACGATTGGGCTTGCCGACCACCAAGTCCGGCTCCCTGCCCGTTGCCGCCGTGACAAAGGCGATCATTGCGCCCACATCCGGCATGAAACCCGTCTCCGTGGGACAGTTGAAATCCGGATGAGTAGCAATGTAAGGAAGGCCTGCCCGCACAAGGTCGCACAGCGCCCACAGCTTTTGATACGTGAGGCTTGTATCGAATCCGAGCACCAGGAATTCTGGTTCCTTCTGGACGAGTTGAAAGCCGTGCCGTCGGAATTCCTCTTCAAGGAAGGGAGTGCCGACTAGAAAGACATCGGCCCCGGGATGCTGTTCTGTCAGGTAGAGCGCGGTTGCTTCCCCCGACGTCAGGACTGAGTCCTCGGCCAGGGGGAGTCCGAGGCGGCTGATCTTCTCCGCATACTGACGACCTTGCTTGGAGGAATTGTTCGTGACAAAGAGAAACTCTTTCTTCTGCTGCCGCAACAAATCAATGAAGTGCAGGGCACCCTCAAGCAGCCGATCGCTGAGGTAGAAAGTGCCATCCATGTCCAGCAGGAAGCCGCGGACACTGCTCAATCGATCGGTACCATTCATCAAGAAGACCCGTCTCCTGAATGCGCAGGATGCTTCGTTCTCCCCGGTCGACTCGCACGCAAACCTTGAGATTGCATGGAAACAAAAGGGATTGACCTTGCCCCAAAGATTGTACCAGTTGCCACGTTGATCCCGAGTGCGCCCTCGAGTGCAAGATCGAACCCTGAATGAAGTAGCCCGATATGTGAGTGATCCGCGCATTGGTGTTGAGCTCTTGTCTTTCCAAGGGCGCATTCCCAGGATCCAAGCTCCGTTCGGCGCGCAATACTCACTTTAAGTCGTTCGCCGCGCGGCCGTCCGCCGCACGATTCGAAGTCATGCTGCAACACCGGATAACGTCGACACATAAGGAGGTTGCGGATGTCCTATTCGTAGCGACGGGTGTGTTATAATTCGTTAGTGATATATCTAACAAAGGCGAACAATGCAGACCGATCTGATCGAAGCGATGCAACGAGCAATTCGGGAACTCAAGCAGTGGCCCGAAAAGAGTGTCCAGCTCTTTCACCATAATGATTCCGACGGGCTTTCTTCGGGCGCTATTCTCACCCGTGCCCTTGAACGGCAGGGATTTAAGGTCGGGCGCTTCTGTCTGGAGAAACCATATCCCGCCGTCTTGAAGAAGGTCTACGAGCAGGAAGGACGCATTCTCATCTTTGCCGACTTTGCAGGCAGGATCGCGCCCCTGCTTTCCGAATTCAATAAGGGACGGAATCTGACCCTAATCCTTGATCACCATGTCGCTGAAGCCTCCACCGATCCGAAGGTCCACAATCTCGACCCTGATTTGCACGGACTGAAAGGGGATAGAGACATTTCCGGTTCGACCACATGCTATCTTTTTGCGCTGACCCTCGATCCGGCCAATCGCGACCTGGCCTACATCGCCGCCGTGGGAGCGGTGGGAGACGGTTTCTTCGTGGACGGCCGGCTCGTCAGCCAGAACCGGGACGTTGCACTGGAAGCTGTCCAACAGGGGGTAATGGAGATCAGGCAGGTCAAAGCCGGGGAACAGTACTTTCTGAAGAGCTCGAATGGTCAAATCCCTTGCACTGAATTTGGTGATTATCTCGATGTCTTGGGGGGAGTGGGCTACTACCAGAACGGACCGGATATGGGGGTTAGGGTCTGCCTGGAGGGCGTTTCGCCGGATTCGGACCGGATGGTCGAAGAGTTGAAAGCTGTCCGGACGAAGGCATTCGACGAAGAGATCAGGAGGATCCAATCGGGCGATATGAAACAAGCGCCTCATATCCAGTGGTTTCATGTCGAAAGGCGTTTCTTGCCCATGGGGGTGAAGATGATCGGGGCGTTCTGTGATGCGATCAGGGAAACAGACCTGATTGTTCCCCGTAAGTACCTTGCAGGATTCCAGGTGATCCCTGATGAGATCCCGGGTTTCGATGCCATTGCCTTCAACGAGGTGAAGATATCCATGAGAGTCTCGCCCTTCATGGAAGGGGAGATCAGGGCCGGCAGGGCCATGGGACTCAATATATTGCTGCCCGAAGCCACGACCAGGCTCGGAGGTTTTTCTGATGCCTGCCACAGTCTGACCGCGG
The DNA here is from genome assembly GCA_963739265.1 of uncultured Chloroflexia bacterium. Lineage (GTDB taxonomy): Bacteria > Chloroflexota > Anaerolineae > Anaerolineales > Villigracilaceae > Fen-1038. Next base: position 488,166 of record CAVTZR010000002.1, on the reverse strand, counting down.
CAACTACGGTGGGCATTGGCAAAGAAGAACAACTCATCGAGGAGATGGAAAAGATCATCCAAGGAGAATCGAATGGCTAAAGGGACAGGGTTTGGAAAGACGATCTTGATCGGCGATCAATTTGTCCTGGAAGAAGTCCCGGCAATTGTCTCGGCAATTTCGTTCGAAACAGTGGCAACGGTTGAACGGACCACCGGCGCTGGCTGGGTCCTGGAAGACAACCGGATCGAGGTTCCGGGGTACAAGGAGAAGAAGAAGGAACAGCAGGCACGCTCGATCGATAGGATTCTTGAGGTCATGAAGATCGACGTCAAGAAGAACCCGATCAAGATCACCTATGGGGGAACCTTACTGGCTGGAAGCGGGGTGGGCGCCAGCGCGGCCAGTTGCGTTTCGCTCGCGCGGGCCCTCAACACCGAATTCGCATTGGGCTTGCCGATTGAGGAGATCAACCGGGTGGCGTGGCAGGGCGAATTTCCGTACCATGGAGTTGCGAGCGGAGTCGATAATACCGCCTCAACCTATGGCGGACTCCTTCTCTTCCAATTGATCAAAGGTCAACAACATTTCGAGAAGATCCGGACTCCAAAGCCCTTTGAGATCGTCTTGGCAAACAGCGGCATCACGGCCAATACGGCGCTCCTGGACGAGGTGTCCGACAAGCAGAAGAAGGCTGATCCGCAACTCTTCGCCTCGCGCCTCAAGACCATCACCGCCCAGGCCCATGAGATGAAGAAGGCACTCGAGGCCGGTGACCTGCGGACCGTGGGAAAGATCATGTCAGATAATCATAAGATTCTGATTGATATGGATTTCTCCCACGAAAAGCTGGACTATCTATGCAAGTTGGCGCTGGACAAGGGGGCTTGGGGAGCAAAGGTCACCGGAGGAGGCAGGGGAGGTTACATGGTTTCGTTGACTCCGGGGGAAGAACTCCAGGAAACGGTCGCCGCAGCTTTCGAGAAGGAAGGATTCAAGACTATCCGGGCTACGATCGGCGGAGGTTGAACCACCTCAGCCCGCGTACTGGAAGAAAAACGGCTCCGCCAGAATTGGCAGAGCCGTTTGCAGTTCCTCTGTGACGCCGGTCCGTGCCTACGGCATGTGCCGCCTTCCAAAAACATGGAAGAGGGCCCTGGCCACGGTCAGGATGACCACTGCGCCCGAAAAGACGCCTCCAAAGACCATTAACAGCGTCTCCCAGTCCTGCAGCTTCAGTGCGATCTCCTCCCGCTGGGGGATCCGAATACCTTCACGCAGGCGTCTGACAAAGTCTTGACGCGGTCTGATCGGCCGGAGCGCGTCGGCCAGGTTTTCCTCGAGGGCGGCGAGTCGTCCATGCTCAGTGTTCATGCGATGTGTGCTCATATTCCTGCGATTTGCTTACTCTCTCTTAGGTGATGCACCTTCGTGCCCTGCTTCTCTTAACTACCGGAAACGTACAACCTTCCTATGCAAAGGGATACAGCACCAGTCCGACTGTGCCTGGTCCCAGATTCGCGGCCACGGAGATGGACAGGTCCGTTGACACGGGCTCGCCAACGACGTTGAAGTGTGGTCTGGCCTGCACCAGGAGCCCGTCGCCATCCGTCACGATTCTCAGCACCCTTCAATCTCCGTCCAGATCCAGAACTCTGGTCTCCGAGCTCGTCTCGCAGGGCCAGCAGTGTTCGGTGGTACAAGCTCTTGACCGCTCCCTCGCTGCGCCCCATGATCTGCCCGATCTCCGCATTCGAGAGGTTCTCCACGAACTTGAGGATCAGGAGCGTCTGACGCTCGGGTGCCAGCTGGCGTATCAGCTTGAGCAGTGCATCCTGCTCCTGCGACCGAACCAGTGATGATTCGGGCCGTTCATCCCGGGAGGAGAGGACCGGCACCTCGTTGAGCGGGATCTCCTGCCGCCGGCTCCGATCGCGGTGCCAATTGGCCACCAGATTGTGCGCGATCCGGTACAACCAGGCAGAGAACGGCACCCCCCGATCTGTGTAGTTGCGGATGTGATTCATCGCCCGCTGGAACACGCGAGCGGTCAAGTCCTCCGCATCATGCAGATTGCCGGTTCGATAGTACACGTAGCTGAAGATGCGCTCAATGTAGCGTTCGTAGAGCACACCGAACGCTTCGCGATCGCCCTGCGAAGCGCTCGTCAGCACCGCCTCTTCGTCGATATCGATATCCTGCAAGGATGAACCCTACCGGCGAGCCTCAATACTCATAACCCCGCCCGTTTTGAATGGTTGCACGGACCCATTGTGGACGCAGAGTATAACATGCAGGCTCCGGAAGCCCTCCCCGCGCGACCTTCGTTTCGGATATCCGCAAGCAGCCAAAACGACTTCAACAGCTTCTCGTTCCGCTTGGCCTGCCATTCGGACTCAGCGGGTGCCCCTTGGATCGCAGCGAATCCTCTGGCTGGCCTGCACCGTGCCGGTTCTGGTTGAGCAGGACCGCTGGCTGATAGGCAACCGGCCAGCTGGGGTTATAATCCGCAACCGTTCAAAAGGAGATCACGTCCATGCACAAAGAATCGGGCATCGCCAGACGCCTCCTGTTCCTGTCCACAATGCCGCTCTTGCTCACGCTTGCTGCCTGCGGCGCCTCCAAAGCCAATTCCACGCCGACGCTGAGCGTTGAGGAGATTTTCACTTCCGCGGCCCAAACCTTTGAGGCCCAGCAGGCCACCGAGTTGGCTCTGACGCCCCCGACCGACACGCCGTTGCCCCCGAGCCCCTTCCCAACCCTGCCTCCTGCCTCGCCGGCGGGGCCGTTGCCCACCATTTCGTTCACTTCCCCGACTGTTTCCAGCGACAGCGCCCCAGGTTGTGACAATGCAACCTACATTGCCGACCTCACGATTCCGGATGGGACAAGGTTGGAGCCCAGCCAGAATTTCACCAAGAAATGGCGGATACAGAACACCGGAACCTGCACTTGGGACAATACCTACCAGCTGACATTTGTGGACGGCGAGCACATGAATGGGCCTGCGAACGTCAACCTGGCCCTTTCGGTCCCCCCCGGCCAGCAGGCAGACGTCGCGGTCAACCTGCAGGCCTCCTCCACACCCGGAGACTTCTACGGCAGGTGGCAGATGCAGAATCCCAAGGGGGCGAGTTTCGGCAGCATCCTTACCGTAGTGATCAAGGTGGGCCAACCACAGCCCACAGCCACTCCTTAGCCCGCTCAAAACACGGAGCCGTTCACGGCTCCGTGTTCTTTTGTCTCGCTGGCGATTGGTATAATCGCGCTTCGCCTGTTCTGGCATTAATGAAACAGATGTGCTACAATACTTCGCTTGTCGGCGTGTTGTGAACCAATCCGCTAGCTAGGCACTCGCGATCGTCGCCTCAGCTGATCAACGAAACCGGTTGTTCGAAGCCATCTCAGAGACCAACCTCCATGTCCTCCAATGTCATCCGCGTCGTAGGCGCCCGCGTCCATAACCTCAAGAACATCACGGTCGAGATTCCGCGCAACAAGCTTGTCGTGATCACAGGCTTGTCTGGGTCTGGAAAGTCATCCTTGGCCTTCGACACCATCTTCGCGGAAGGACAGCGTCGCTACGTTAAGTCGCTTTCAGCTTACGCGCGCCAATTCCTGGGTCAGATGGACAAGCCCGACGTCGACTACATCGAGGGTCTCTCCCCGGCAGTGTCCATCGATCAGAAAGGGACGACGCACAATCCGCGCTCGACCGTCGGGACTGTCACGGAGATCTACGACTACTTGCGGTTGCTGTTCGCCCGTGCTGGTATCCCTCACTGCCCGATTTGCGGACGCGACGTCGTGAGACAGTCCGCTCAGGAGATTGTCGACGCGATTGAAGCCCTGCCCTCCGGCAGCCGGATCCTAGTTCTCGCTCCCGTCGTGCGCGGTCGAAAGGGCACTTACCAGGCTGTGTTCGAGGAGATCCGTAAAGCCGGATTCGTCCGTGCTCGTGTTGACGGCGTCGTTCACTCCCTCGAAGATGAGATCACCCTGGACCGCTATAAGCAGCACGACATTGACGCGGTCGTTGATCGCCTCGTGATTTCAAACGATGGGACCGCCGAGGATCGAAAATCAGCCCGCTCACGTCTCACTGACTCGGTCGAGACAGCGTTGAAATTCGGCGAGGGCTTCCTGACCGTGGCCCACCTGCAGGACGGCAAGCCCGCCGCGGAACGCCATAAGACCTCGGCTGGAACCATGTCCCAAGTCGCGAGCACCGACCTGCACTTCTCCGAGAATCTCTCTTGCCCGGTTCATGGCATCAGCCTCCCCGAGATCGAACCCCGCACTTTCTCGTTCAACACGCCGCATGGCGCCTGCCCCGATTGTCAGGGCTTGGGCAACAAGCTCGAGATCGATCCCGATCTCCTCATTCCCGATAAGGATCTCGCGCTCAACGAGGGCGCAATCGTCGCCATGGAGTGGAGCGGCCCCAAGGAGGAGGGAGGCTACTACTGGCAGTCGCTGCAGGCCGCCGCCCACTACTTCGGTGTGGACCTCGATCGACCGGTCAAAGAATTGACCAAGGAGCAGCTGGATGTCATCCTGTTCGGGACGCGCGGCAAGGAGATCCCCATCAAGTACAAGAGTGCGCGCGGCCATGAGTTCACCTTTGCCCGGGACTTCGAGGGCGTCGTGGGCAACTTGGAGCGCCGCTACCGCGAGACCAACTCCGAATACATCCGTGAGCACATCACGGAATTCATGTCCGATAAGCCGTGTCCCACCTGCAAGGGCAAGCGTCTTCGCCCCGAAGCCCTCGCCGTGACCGTGGGAGGCGCAAACATCATTGAAGTGACATCTTGGCCCATCCTGCGCACGCTCGATTGGGTGAATGATTTGACCGGCAAGAAGTCTGTCCTCACCCGCCGCCAGCAGGCCATAGCCGAACGCGTCATCAAGGAGATCAAGTCCCGCCTGGGCTTCCTCGTCGATGTCGGCCTTGACTATCTCACCCTAAATCGCTCCGCTGGCTCCCTTTCCGGCGGCGAAGCGCAGCGCATCCGTCTCGCCACCCAGGTAGGCTCGCGACTGGTTGGTGTCTTGTACGTCCTGGACGAGCCCTCCATCGGCCTGCACCCGCGCGACAACACCCGGCTGCTCAATACCCTCAAGGGATTGCGCGACCTTGGAAATACTGTCCTGGTCGTTGAACACGACGATGAGACCATTCGTGAGGCCGATTGGATCATCGATCTCGGTCCGGCCGCGGGGGAACACGGGGGCCGCATCGTTGCCGAGGGCCAACTCGAAGCCATCCTCGCCAATCCCCATTCCCTCACCGGCCAATACATGTCGGGCCGCAAGCAGATCCCCATTCCAAAGAAGCGCCGGGAAGGCAACGGTAAGAGCCTTAAGATCGTCGGGGCTCGCGCCAACAACCTGAAGGACCTGACCGTCAAGATCCCCCTCGGTAAGCTCGTCTGCATTACGGGCGTTTCTGGGAGCGGTAAGTCCACACTGATGACAGAGGTTCTCTACAACGCGTTGGCTGCCAAGCTCATGGGAGCCCGCACCCAGGCCGGAGAGCACAAGCGTATCGATGGCGTCGAGCTCCTTGACAAGGTCATCGATATTGATCAGTCGCCGATTGGGCGTACGCCCCGCTCGAATCCCGGCACGTATACCGGCATCTTCGACGAGATTCGCAAGCTGTTCGCCGAGCTGCCCGAGAGCAAGGTGCGTGGATACAAGCCGGGCCGTTTTTCATTCAATGTCCACGGCGGGCGCTGCGAGGCATGCCAGGGGCAGGGTGAGCTGCGCATCGAGATGCAGTTCCTGCCCGACGTGTACGTCCCGTGCGACGTCTGCCATGGTCGTCGGTTCAACCGCGAGACTTCTCCAGGTGGAGTTCAAGGGCCACAGCATTGCCGACGTCCTTGATATGACGGTGGATCGCGCCGTCGGGGAATTCTCGGCCTTCCCGGCCATGATGAACAAGCTCACCCTCTTGCAAGAGGTCGGCCTGGGTTACATCAAGATTGGTCAGCCCGGCACGACTCTCAGCGGCGGCGAGGCCCAACGGGTCAAGCTTGCCAAGGAACTCTCGCGGCGCGCCACTGGCCGCACGCTCTACGTCCTGGACGAGCCCTCGGTTGGCCTGCATGCCGCCGATGTTCACAAGCTCATCGAGGTCCTTCAGCGGCTCGTGGACGCCGGCAACTCGGTGCTGATCATTGAGCACAATCTCGACATTATCAAGGTCGCGGATTGGCTGATAGACCTCGGCCCAGAGGGTGGTGATCGCGGCGGCGAATTGGTCGCCGAAGGCACGCCGGAGCAGGTCCAGGCAATCAAGAGTTCGTACACTGGCCGTTTCCTGAAAGAGCACTTGGCTCACATGCGCGCTTCGGCAAACTGAGCCGTCCCAGAGTCCCTGAAGTTCAGGTAGAATTGCCTCGTCCCCCGGGAGACTCAGCGGGCGGAATAGGTTGGACAATGGAAAACAAGGATTCCACGTCCGGAGTCATAGCCGCATATCGCAAGCGTCGCCAGCAGAGCAACGTCATCTTCGTGTATGGAGCGGCCGGATTGCTCGTCCTGGCCGGCCTGGCGTTGCTTGCCATCTGGCTAACTGGTCCCAGCCACCCGCTGACTACGTTATTTGCGACGCGTACACCTACGCCAACGGTCACCCTTACGCCGACCAACACACCCCTCCCGACCGAAACGCCGACCATCACGTCGACCGCAACCACCACGCCCAGCCGGACTCCCTCTGCTCCTTTCCTGTACACCGTGCAGGAGGGCGATTCTTTGGCGGCCATCGCCACCAAGTTCGGCCTGGGCAACGATGGGATTCCCCTGATCCTGCTCCTCAACCCGTTTGACGCCGCTAGCGGTAACGGCATAGATCCCGCGACCCAGATCGTCTATCCGGGGCAGCAGATCTTCATCCCCAATCCGGACCTGAAGCTCCCGACCGCGACCCCCATCCCCGCCAATCTGGCGAAGGGCACGATCGTGAATTACCTCGTCCAGTCCGGCGATTCGCTCGCCGCCATCGCCTCGAAATTCAACAGTACGATCGATGACATCGTCAAGGCCAACAATCTTGCCGACGCGAACGCGATCGCCGTGGGCGAGACCCTCAAGATCCCAGTCAACCTCGTGACCCCTACCGCCACGCGGCCGCCCACGAGCACACCTAGGACCCCGGTCCCGCCGGGCACACCGACACCCTAGCAGACTATCCAGGAACGTCCGCCGCGCAGCCGCCCAGGCCGCCGCGTGCCGCCCATCGTGCCGTCTGCGCTTGCCTCAACTCGCTGGCTCATAGGATCCAAACGGCCAGCCCTGCACCGGATCGATTCGAGATTGTCCCAAGCCCGCGTGGACACTCTCGGGCCTTGGCGCTGGACAGAACTCCACCCATCATGTACAATAACCCGCTGCAAGTTCACGAGCTATCATTGGAGGAAAGACTTTGGCGAATATCGCATCTCAAATAAAGCGCAATCGTCAGAATGAGAAACGTCGCCTGCGCAATCGCGACTTCCGCGGTGCCGCACGGACCGCGGTCAAAGACGCGTTGACCTCGATGGCCGGTGGTCAGGACTCATCCGCCTCGGTTCTCGCCGCCATCAGCGCGCTGGACAAGGCCGCCCAGAAGGGCGCGATTCATCACCGCAACGCAGCGCGCCGAAAAGGCAGACTGCTGAAGCGGCTGGCAGCGCTGCAGGGAACTGGCCAGCCAATGGCCCCCTCGAAGGCCGCAGTTGCCGAAAAGCCTTCGGCAAGCATGGCGACCCCGCGCGGCGAAAAAAGCGAGGCCAAGCCCAAGGCTGAGACTAAGAAAACGGCCGCCAAGTCCGCCAAGAAGAAGAGTGCCGCGAAGAAGACCGCTGCAAAGAAGGCTGTCAAGAAGTAGCTTCGGGAGCCATGTGTGTGTCGAAAGCGGGAGCGCGTCGCGCTCCCGCTTTTTTGTTCATCTGATAAGCAAGTTGACCTGACCACACGCTGCGCACCTTGTTCAAATCCTTAGCCATCGGCGCATGATTCGCGGTCGATTGAATTCCGAATGTTATAATCCGCGAAATGTTTGAAGATGCACAGCGTGCGATCGAGACCCGGATCCGTGAGGTCTGCTCCGCCCAGAGCATCCCTTTGGACGAGCTCAAGTGGTCACCGATTCCATTCGCGGGCGAGTGGGGGATTTCCACGTCATTCTTTGCTGTCGCCGCCAGTGAGGCTCGATCGGGGAAAGACGTTCGCGTTCCGCAGCGCGCCCAAGAGATCGCTGAGAGTATCAAGCGCGGTCTGCAAACGGGCGACGGCATCGGCCGGGTCGAGGCTGTCAACGGATACCTGAATCTGTACTTCACGACAGCCGAGTACGCTCATCGGGTCGTGGACGGGGTCCTGGCCGCGAGCGCCGACTTCGGCCGCGGAAGACCTCGTACCGATCGGCTGATGGTTGAGTTCGCCCAGCCGAACACGCATCATTCCTTCCATATCGGTCATTATCGAAACACGATCCTGGGGGAGTCGCTTGCCCGGATCGCGGAATTTGCCGGCTTCGACACGGTCCGCGCCTCCTACCCCGGCGACATTGGCCTGGGGGTGATCACCGTCCTGTGGGCCTATGACAAATTCCACCGGGGCGAGGAGCCCCAGGGCATCCACGAGCGAGGCCAGTGGCTCCTCAAGCTCTACGTCGAAGCCACGGCGATGCTTGAACCCCGGGAAGGCGAGACGCCGGAGGAGAAGGCCCTCCGGGAATCGTATGACGCCGAACGCCGCGAGATGTACCGAAAATGGGATGTCGGTGACAAGGATGTTCGCGATCTGTGGCTTAAGACCCGCCGGTGGAGTCTCGATGAGCTGAATGACATCCTCCGCATATTGGACGTCAAGATGGATGTCTGGTTCTTCGAATCGGAGGCCGACGAACCCGCAAAAGAGATCGTCGAGGAGCTGGTCTCCCGCGGCATTGCCGAGGACGAACGCCCGCAGGGCGGGCCCGTGATCGTCAAGATCGACGAGAAGCTGGGTCTCAAGAAGGAGAAGTACCGCTCCAACGTGGTGCTTCGGTCGGATGGGACAACGCTCTACCTCACCAAGGATCTCGCTCTCGCAAAGCAGAAGTTCGAGAAGTATCACGTCCAGCGCTCGATCTACGTCGTGGATTCCCGCCAATCGCTCCACCTGCAGCAGGCCTTTGCCATCCTTAAGCTTCTCGGCTTTCCGCAGGCCGACAAGTGCTTCCACCTGGGCTACGGCTTTGTGACCCTGCCTGAGGGCGCCATGTCGGCCCGGCGCGGGCGCGTGGTCTTGTTCATGGACGTCATGGATGAAGCCGTGCGTCGGGTCTTGGCCGTCGAGTCAGACAAGAGCCCGGACCTGCCTCCCGAGCAGCGCCGGCTCATCGCCCGTCAGATAGGTCTGGGCGCATTGGGCTATTCGATGCTCTCCGTCGACAACGGCCGCGACATCGTTTTCGATATGGACGCCGCGCTCTCATTTGAAGGCCGCACCGGACCCTACGTGCAGAATGCTCACGTACGAGCCGCCAGCATCTTGAAGAAGGCCGCGGCCCTGCCTGGCGGGGCCACCTTTGACTATCTGCTCGACACCCACGAGCTGGAATTGATCGAGCTGCTCTCCCGGTTTCCTGAGATTGTGCAACGGGCAGCCGACGAGTATCGCCCGTTGATCGTGGCCACCTACACCTACGACTTGGCTACCAGCTTCCATTCCTTCTATCATGCTGTGCCTGTTCTGCAGGCTGATCAGGATCAGGTTCGCCAAGCACGGCTCCGGCTGGTCGCCGCCGTGAAACAAACCCTGGCAAATGCCCTTCGATTGCTGGATATTCAGGCGCCCGATGTCATGTGAGAATCGGGTCGAGTGTCCTATTCTGGCATCACAGCCTTCAGGGTAGAGTTGGCCTGAAGGCAAGGGTGAACTACTGAATTCTCGGGGGCCGGATGCTCCAGATCGCGGTTGGATCACAATCGACTAAAGGAGAATCACGCATGCCAGTCAAAACCATCATCATGGGCGCCGCCGGGCGCGATTTCCACAACTTCAATACCTTCTTCCGCGGCAACAAGGACTACGAGGTTGTGGCCTTCACTGCCACCCAGATCCCCGATATCGAGGGTCGCGTTTTTCCGAAGGAATTGGCCGGTGATTTGTACCCCCAGGGGATCCCGATCCTTGCTGAAGAGGAATTGTCGGACCTGATCAAGAAGCACGGCGTGCAGCAGGTGATCTTCGCCTACTCCGACGTACCTCACGAGTATGTCATGCATCAAGCCGCGTTGGTCAACGCCGCCGGTGCCGACTTCCGCCTCATGGGCACCCGGTATACCCAGATCAAATCGAGCAAACCTGTCGTTTCCATATGCGCAGTGCGTACCGGCTCAGGCAAGAGCCAAACCACGCGCCGGGTTTCGCTGATACTTCGTGAACTCGGCTACAAGGTCGCCGCCATCCGTCACCCGATGCCCTACGGCAATCTCATTCGCCAGGAGGTACAGCGTTTCGCTGACTACGACGACCTGGATGAGCACGAATGCACCATCGAGGAGCGCGAGGAGTACGAACCCCATCTTGATAACGGCGTCTTGGTGTTTGCCGGCGTGGACTACGAAAAGATCGTGCGCCTGGCCGAAAAAGAAGTGGATATCGTCCTGTGGGACGGCGGCAACAACGACCTGCCGTTCTACGTGTCCGATTATCAGATCGTCGTGGCCGATCCGCATCGCCCCGGACATGAACTCAAGTACTACCCCGGCGAGACGAACGTGCGCCTCGCAGACGTGTTCGTGATCAACAAGGTGGATACGGCCATCCCCAGACGCGGTCATCGCGGTCCGCGAGAGCCTTCGAAACCTCAATCCCAAGGCGATCCAGATCGAAGCCGCTTCTCCCCTCTTCGTGGACGATCCCGACGCGATTCGCGGCAAGCGCGTCCTCGTCATCGAGGACGGACCCGACCCTCACCCACGGCGAGATGGCCTACGGCGCGGGCTATGTCGCCGCGCGGCGATTCGGCGCAGCCGAGATCGTCGACCCGCGGCCCTTTGCGGTCAAATCGATCGCTGCCACCTACAAAAAGTACCCGAAGACCGGACCCATTTTGCCCGCCATGGGCTACGGTGAGGCTCAGATGAAAGACCTCGAGGCCACGATCAATGCAGCCGACGTGGACCTGGTCATCGTGGGCACGCCAATAGATCTGGGTCGACGTCATCAAGATGAACAAGCCAAGTCAGCGTGTGCGCTACGAACTGCAGGAGATCGGTCAACCCACCTTGCAGGAGCTTCTTACCCACAAATTCGGAAAGAAAAAGTAACCCGGTTCTCCGGACGGTTGGAATCCTTCAGCAAGTGAAGAAGTCCCGCGAGCTCCAAGGCTCGCGGGACTTCATGTTATTACCGCTCCCCTTTTGACCTGGGACTATCCTATCTCAGCCCAAAGGCCGGCGCCATCCATGCAACGCTGGCGCCGAATTCGTGTGAATTCCGACGCCGCCAGGAATATCAGTATTGAGACAGCCATGGTCGCCGGTATCGTCAGTATCCATGTCGTGGCCATATCGCTGGCTATCTGCCAGCGCACTTTGTTCACGCGTTCTGCAGCTCCCGAACCCATGAGCGAAGTGCTGATGATGTGCGACGTGCTGACGGGCATCCCGAGCGCGGACGCCACAAGCACGACAGCCGTCGAGGTAGTCTGGGATGCCAGGGCGTTCAGCGGTCTGATCCGGAATACCTTGCCGCCCAGGATGCGGATCTGCCGCCAGTCGCCCAGCGAGGCGCCGAGGGAGATGGCCCCCGCGCACGCCACCATTACCCACAGCGGCAATTCGAACGTGGATGTCCGTCCAGCCAGGATCAATCCCAACACGATGATTCCCATCGACTTGTGTGAGTCGTTCGCGCTATTGGACATTGCCAACAGCACCGCGGTCAGGACCTGCATCCTTCTGAAAAGCGTGTTCACCTTGGGTGTCGCAGCGCTGAACGCCCACAACATCAGACCCATCAAGATCCAACCCACGATGAGGCCGATGATCGGCGCCACAAACAGGGGCAGGACGTTGTACAGGAGGCCCCGCCCAAGAATCGCCTGCGGTCCGTTGATGATCAGCGTCGCCCCGACCACGCCGCCTATCAGCGCATGGGTCGACGACGATGGGATGCCTCTCCACCAACAGAACAGGTTCCATAACACGGCCGCGATCATCGCGACCACAATCGTGCTTAGCGTTACCGCGTTTGAATTCACCAGGCCGGTCGTGATGGAACGGGCGACCGCCGCGCCGTATAGGAACGGCGCAACAAACTCTGCCACCGCGACGATGTACAGAGCCACCCGCGGGCGCATGGCCCGCGACGCGATCACGCCCGCCAGGATACTCGAAGAGTCGCGATAACCGTTGAGGAACGAATAGATGAGGGCTAAACCGATAAGCGCCAGAAGCATTTTTCGCTCTGAGTTGACCGGGCATTCTACCACGCTTCCCTGAGTTTGCGCCTGCAAATGCGCAGGGTGGCTGGTTGAGCAGCTTCCCTGCATCCCTCCTCGCCCGCCGGAAGCCGGACGCAATCCGGTCTTCGGGATTCGCTGCCGGACTGAACTATCTGGCGGATACCCGCCAGATTGCATCCCCGCAACCAGTCTCGTGGACATGCCGACTATAATCAATTCGGCGCGCTCCACACATCCTCACAGAGCGCGGTGATCTGTACACCGCCCTTTCCTCGTTGGCTGTGATCATCCAGTGCGCGCCTTTGTTGAGCCTATGTTCATCGATGAAGCTGAGATAATCATCCGGTCGGGCAAGGGCGGCGATGGCATGGTCCATTTCCATCGCGAGAAATTCGTTCCCCGCGGCGGCCCCGATGGCGGCGACGGTGGCCGAGGCGCCAGCGTCATTCTCGAGGTCCGGCCCACTCTCAACACCCTGCAAGCCTTCCGCCACGTGACCCGCTACATCGGCCCTGATGGGAAGAATGGGGGCCCCAACAACCTCTCCGGCAAATCGGCGGTCGACCTCGTCGTCCCTGTGCCGCCCGGAACGATCGCCTACGATTCCGCGAGTGGTGAAAAGATCGGCGACCTGGTCAACCCATCTGATCGGCTGGTCATCTGCAAGGGGGGCCGAGGCGGGCGGGGAAACCAGCATTTCGCAAACTCCCGCAACCAGGCTCCCCGCACTGCCGAAAAGGGGGAACCGGGCGAGGAGAAACGGCTCAGGCTCGAACTCAGGCTGATAGCCGACATCGGGATCATTGGTGTTCCCAATGCGGGGAAATCGACCTTGCTCGCTGCCCTGACCAATGCCCGCCCCAAGATCGCTCCCTATCCGTTTACCAGCCTCGAACCGAATCTCGGCGTCGCCCGGTTGGACGATGAGACCTCGATCGTCCTCGCAGATATCCCGGGCCTCATCGAGGGTGCCTCCCGTGGCGCGGGCCTCGGACACGATTTCCTCCGTCACATACAGCGAACCCGCGTGCTGATCCACGTTTTGGACGGACTGTCCAAGGATCCTGTGGCAGACTACAGCCAGATCAATGCTGAACTTGCTCTCTATGATCCCGCTCTCGCCCGGAAACCGCAGGTCGTTACCCTGAACAAGACTGACCAACCCGAAGTGCAGGCTCGGATTCCTGAGATCACTCGCGCCATGAAAAAGCAGAATGTGGATTTCATCGCCACTTCCGCGTTGGCACGCACCAACCTGGACGAACTGCTCAAGCGGGCAGCCAGGCAGCTGTCCCGCGCCCCCCTACCCGAGCCCGAACCGGCCCAGCTTCCCGTCTATCGCCCCAAGGAAGGTCCCCACGACTACCACGTCTCACGCGAGGGACCTAACGCTTGGCGTGTCTCAGGCGCCGCCATCGAACGCGCCGCGGCGATGACATTCTGGGAGCACGACGGCTCGCTAAGACGCTTCCAGAAACTTATGGAATCTCTCGGGGTCGATGATGCACTCCGCAAGGCCGGCGTCGCCAATGGCGATACGGTCGCCATAGGCGACTACGAATTGGACTGGCAGGATTGAGGCCTTGGCTGCCACCGTCATCCTCCGATTGCGATCCCGCCATCAAACACAAGACCCCGGAGAATACCGACTCTGAACTGCACCCACTAGACAAGACACAATCAGAAAGACCCCAAGTGGCTAGTGAAACAGGCACCTTTGCTGGAAGGGTGTCTGTTTCGTTTTCAATTGTATGCGTTCGTAGTTGTAGAAGTCAACGTATTCCTCAATCGCTTGGCGAGCCTCTTCAAAGCTGGGGTTGTGCAGATGGCGCAGATACTCTTCTTTGAGATGGCTGAAGAAGTTTTCCATGGGCGCATTGTCCCAACAGTTGCCACGGCGCGACATGGAGGCAGTGATGTTGTACTGTTGAGTGAGGACGGCATACGCCTGCGAAGTGTATTGCGTTCCTTGGTCACTGTGGAGGATCAGCCCATCAGTGACCTTTTCTTTTTGTCTGGCTTGTTGGAGCGTGTGGGTCACCAATCCAATGGAGTTCTCGGGCCCAAATTGATGAGCCACAATAAAGCCATCGAATAGGTCTTTGATGGTAGACAGGTACGCCCAGCCCTGTTGGGTTGAGACGAAGGTAATATCCGTGACCCACTTCTGGTTGGGGCGAGTGGCAGCAAAGTCGCGGTTGAGCAGGTTGGGATAGCGGTGATAGATGCCCAGCTCTTCGAGTTTCCGGTACATTTTGCGTTTGCGGGCCCTGGAACGGATATTGAGCTTGTGCATCAGGCGCAAAACCGTCTTGGGATTGATCACCAGACCCTGTTGTTGCTTCAACCACAGGCTAATCCGCCGGTAGCCATAGATCTGGTGCGAAGCCGTGTAAGCCCGCTGCACGAGTTCTAAACGCACCGCATCTGTGTCCGGCTGTTCCAGCTTCTTGCGCCAAGCGTAATAGGCTGCTCGCGAGACACCTAGGAAGGCACACATGGCCTTCATTTCGAACTCTTTTCGATGGTGATAAAGCACCCGATATTGCGCTGCGCGAGCCGCACTTCCCGCAATTCGGAATGGAATTTTTTTAGCAGGGCCACTTCCATCCGCAGCCGCTCCAGTTCGGCTTGCGCCCCGGCCCTTTTGCGAGGTCGACCTCTCGGCTTGGCAAACGCGCTGGCGCCTTCGGCTCGATATTGCCTCAACCATTTCTGGATTCGTTGCGGATCCCGGATCCCGAGCGCCGCCGTGACCTCGGCGCGCGTTTGGCCCTCCTCATAAAATAGCCGCACCGCTTCCAGCTTCAGCTCCGGCGGATAATGCTGCATTCCTTTCTTACCTGCCATAGAAAAAAGCACCTCCTGTTCCATTTTCTCACAGAGGGTGCTTTCTCTTCGTGTCTCGTTCTAGGGGTTCAGTTCACTCTCCGGGGTCTTTCTGATCAAGGGCTCTTGTCTCGGGTTGGGACGCCGACCCCTGCTGCCTTGGTTGGTCTCGGACTTCGGCAGCCGTTCACGCGGCCCCGATGATTTCTGCCGACTATATGGACGTTACTATTTCGACTTCCTTCCGGACGGCTTGGCGCCTGCCGCCTGCTCGCGGTTCATTGCGTCCATTACCGCAACTGCCGCCACTTGAACGATATTGTTCACCTCATCGCCGGTCTGCAACACGTGGATCGGTGCGCCCATTCCCAGCAGGATCGGGCCGATCGCCTTTGCCTTGCCCAGTCGCGCCAGAAGTTTGTAGGCGATGTTCGCCGATTCCAGCGATGGGAACACCAGGACATTCGCGTCCTTGACGGCGCTGAACGGGTACCGTGTGTCGATGATCTCCGGCACGACCGCCGTATCCGCTTGCATCTCGCCATCCACGATAAGCTCCGGGCGCCGCTTCTTGATCAGAGCGACCGCCTCGCGGACCTTGTCCGAGAGCGGATGGGGCGTCGATCCGAAGTTCGAGAACGACAGGAAGGCCACCGCGCGGCTCGATCTCGAGCTGCTTGGCAAAATCCGCTGCCAGGCTGGCGATCCCCGCCAGGTCCTCCGCGCTGGGATCGATGTTGACTGTGGCATCGGTGAACAGATAGACCCGGTCCTCGACGATCATCAGGTACACGCCCGCCGCTCGGACCACCTCTTTCTGCGTATGATGGATCTGAAGCGCCGGGCGGATGACCTCCGGATAGTCGTACGTGAGACCCGAAACAAAGGCGTCTGCCGCATGCATCTTCAGCATGAGCGGACCGAACACGTTCGGATCCCGGACCTTCTTCGCCGCATCCGAAAGGGTCAGCCCTTTGCGATTCCGGAGTTCGTAGTACTCCATAGCATACTTGCTGAGGTCGTCGCAATCGGCCGGGTCGATTACCTCGGGCCGGTAGTCCATCCCGAGTATCCGGAGTTGCTCGTCGATGACGTGCTTACGTCCAATCAGGATCGGCACCCCAATCTTCTCATCCTGGACCTGATACGCCGCACGGATGACCTTCGGTTCCTCGCCTTCCGCAAACGCGATCCGCTTGGTGCCGCCGCTGGCGCGCGCCTTGTTCATGATGAAGTACCGCACCTGGGCGCCCAAGCCTTGTCGGTAGGAAAGCTGCTGCCGATACTCGGTCATGTCTATGGTCTTGCGCGCCACTCCCGTCGTGATCGCGGTCTCCGCCACGGCCGGCGCCTCCCACAACAGCACGCGCGGATCGAGCGGCTTGGGGATGATGTAGTCGCGCCCAAACTTGATGCTGTCCACCCCATACGCCCGCAGGACAGAATCGGGCACATCCTCTTTCGCCAGTGCTGCTAGGGCCTTCGAGGCCGCAAACTTCATCTCGTCGTTGATGGCCTTGGCTCTGACGTCCAGCGCACCCCGAAAGATGAACGGAAAGCCGAGAACATTGTTGATCTGATTCGGATAGTCGGAGCGCCCGGTCGCGATGATGACATCCTTCCGTGCCTCCTTGGCCAGTTCCGGCTTGATCTCCGGGTCCGGGTTCGCCAGGGCAAACACAATCGGATCCTTCGCCATGGACTTCACCATCTCAGGCGTAAGCACATTCGCCACCGACAGTCCATAGAACACATCCGCACCCCGCACCGCGTCCGCCAGTGTCCGCGCGTCCGTTTCGACCAGGAAGCGCTCCTTGTACTTGTTCATGCCTTCCTTGCGGCCCTTATAGACCACGCCTTTTGAATCCACCAGCATGATGTTCTCTCGCTTTACGCCCCATCGGACGGCCAGCTCAGCGCAGGAGATGGCCGAGGCTCCCGCGCCCGAGATCGTCAGGCGGATCTCGCTGTGTTTCTTTCCAACTACGGCTAATGCGTTCGCCAATCCGGCCGATGAGATGATGGCGGTTCCGTGTTGGTCGTCGTGGAACACCGGAATGTCGAGCATCTTCTTCAACTCTTCCTCAATGTAAAAACACTCCGGGGCTTTGATGTCCTCCAGGTTGATTCCGCCAAATGTGGGCGCGATCGCCGCCGCCACCCGGATCAACTCATCTGGATCGTGGGTGTTGACCTCGATATCGAAGACGTCCACATCCGCGAACTTCTTGAACAAAACCCCCTTGCCCTCCATGACGGGTTTCGAGGCCAGTGCGCCTCGGTCACCCAACCCCAGGATGGCAGTGCCGTTCGTGATCACCGCCACCAGATTTCCTTTAGACGTGTACTCGTAGGCCAGCTCAGGGTCCTTCTCGATATCCAATACCGGCTCTGCCACGCCCGGCGTGTAAGCCAGACTCAGATCGCGTTGCGTGTCCATTGGCTTGGTCGGCACGACCTCGATTTTGCCCGGCTTTCCTTTTAGATGATGATATTCAAGTGCTTCTTCGCGTGTGACCTTGGCCATGACTATTCTCCGGTCTGAAACCTGATTCTTCCGAGGAATTTGCCTTCGTTGCGTCTTTCTTGGCGGGCTGCCGCAACGACCGTGCCGGCTCTACCGACTGCCCTCGCCCGCATGCGGTCGTCCGGTTTCGCCGCCTATATGTATCTTACCCCAAGGCCGTCCAAACGATGTGCCGGTTGATGCACCCCGGCTGCGTTCACCGCGCTTCCACGGACAAATGGAAGTCCAATCTTAAGAATTCGGGTATAATAGGCGGGAATCCCATAGGGATTCCGTGACTGCATTTGCCGCTCTGCGGCCTGGCTTGCCTACAGAATTTTGGAACCGCAACACATCCTGGCTTCAGGAGTTCTTGAGCGTAGCCGTTGCTCTGACGGATAATCTGAGAGTGTAGTTTCTCGAGTCGCTTGAAGGCGGAGGTGACGCTGTTGAATGGCGTCGCCGGCACCTCGACCTTTCTCGCTCTTTACGGCACCTGGGGCTGATTGCGCCAATCCATTTCTGCACGCAGCTGAGGCCGCTTCGGCAGCTTTTCAGCTGCGTGTGCTTTAATGGCAAAGATCACCGCCATTGAACCTCTGAAGAAGGACCCGACCCGGGTGAGCATCTACTTGGATGGTCAATTTGCGTTCGACTTGGCAGGAATTGTGGCGGCTTGGCTGAAACCGGGCCAGGAGCTGGATCAAGCCAAGATCGCCTCGCTCCAGGCCGACGACATCCGTGAGCGGGCTTACCAGCAGTCTTTGGACTTTCTTAGCTACCGCACCCGCTCCGAGGCTGAGATCCGGCAGCACCTTCGGAAACACATGGTAGCCGCCGACGTGATCGAGCATACGCTGGACCGCCTCCGCTCCATCCGGCTGGCGGACGATAGCCAATTCGCCCGGGCGTGGGTCGAGAATTGCTCAACGTTTCGCCCTCGGGGCCGGCGCGCACTTTCTTGGGAGCTCAAACAAAAGGGGATCGCGGCTGAGACCGCAGAGTCCGCGCTCGCCGGGTTGGATGAAGATGCCCTGGCGCACGAGGCTGGCCTCAAGAAAGCTGCCCGCCTTGTGGATCTGGAATGGGATGACTTTCGAACAAAGCTCACTGGGTTTCTTGCTCGGCGTGGCTTTTCGTATCCTGTAATCGCCGGAGCTGTGTCACGCCTTTGGGACGAAACACATGCCGGGCGGCATACTGCAGATGACAACGAGGATGTGCGATGAACCCGATCACTATCTTGATTGAGATTCTACTCTTGGTTCTAGGCGCGGCGATCGGCTACTACTTCTACCGCTACCAGCGGGAGCGTTCGCTCAAGAACCAGCAGGACAAGGCCGATAACATCCTGAAGATCGCCAACGAACAGGCGCGTCTGATCGAGACTTCAAGCCCGCGATAGTGCCACCAAGATCGTCCAGGCTGCGGAGGCCGAGATCAAGGAGCGCCGCATCGAACTGGGCAAGGAAGCCGAACGACAGGACAAGCGTCGCTCCGAGATGGACAGCCGCGCCGAGAAATTGGAGCAGCGCGACCAGAACCTCAACAAGCGGCAGAGCGCGGTCGACAAGCGGGCGAACGAGATCGACAAGCTCTACGAGGATCAGGTCGCCCGTTTGGAACAGATTGCCCAGCTTTCGCAGGATGAGGCCAAGAAGGAACTGTTGGGCGCCGTCGAAAAGGAAGCCCGGGCCGATATGGCCCGCATTTACCGGCAGATTGAAGCTGAGGCCCGCGAGGAGGGCGAACGACGCGCTCGCAAATTGATCGCGGATGCTATCCAGCGCGTCGCCTCCGAGCATGTCGCCGAGGTCACCTCCTCGGTGGTCCCCCTCCCCAATGAAGAAATGAAGGGCCGTATCGTCGGCCGCAACGGACGGAACATCAAGGCTTTTGAGCAGGCTGCCGGCGTTGACGTCATCGTGGACGACACGCCGGAGGCCGTGACCATCTCCTGCTTTGACTCGGTCCGTCGCGAGATCGCCCGCCGCGCCCTCACCCGCCTCACAGTCGACGGCCGCATTCACCCGGCGCACATCGAGAAGATCCTCGAAGAGGAAACGAAGGCTGTTGATAAGATTATCAACGAGGCCGGGGAACAGGCCGCCTTTGAAGCAGGCATTGCCGGCCTGCATCCCGAGGTCCTGCGCATGATGGGCCGCCTGAAGTTTCGCACCTCCTACGGGCAGAACCAGCTCGCCCACGCGGTCGAGGTATCCAAGCTCGCAGGGATCCTTGCGGCCGAGATCGGCGCCAACGTCGAGATCTCCAAGCAGGGCGGCTTCCTGCACGACATCGGCAAGGCCATGGATCACAACCAGGACGGGACCCATGCCAAGCTTGGAGCCGAGTTCTGTCGACGCTATGGAGTGAATACCAACGTGGTGAACGCGATCGAGTTCGCATCACCACGAGGTCGACCAGCAAACCATTGAGGCCGTTATCGCCGAGGCAGCCGACGCCATCTCGGGTGCCCGCCCCGGTGCCCGCCGTGAGGATCTCGAGGCCTATATCAAGCGCATCCGCACGCTCGAGGAGCTTTCCCAGTCCTTTGAAGGCGTGGCCCAAGCATTTGCCATTCAGGCTGGTCGTGAGGTCCGCGTGATCGTCAGGCCCGAGAACATCGACGATCTCGCCTCTGCCCGCCTCGCGCGAGACATCGCCAAGAAGATCGAAGAAAGCATGCAATACCCCGGCCAGATCAAGGTGACTGTCATCCGCGAGACCCGGGCCACCGAGTTCGCTAAATAGCCCCGGTCGACCCCTCCAGAATGCAAGGGCAGGCTTCACGCCTGCCCTTTTTGTTGCCCACGCGGGCTCTTTTCGATGGAATCCACGGTCTGCCCTCCCCTTGACAGAATTAGAACATTAGTTCTATAATCGGCGCATCATGGTTCACCAGGAGGCAGACATGAACACAGCTCAGACTTCTTACAACAGCGTAGGTGTTGGCCTTAAGACCATCTGGCGCGACCTGTCCCGGCGCCGCAGCCTCAATCGGGGCGCGGCCTGGGGCCTCATGATTGTGGGCGCCCTGTTGGCCTTCGAAATCTTCAATTTCAGCACGACCCAATTCGCCCTCCATGACGTCCTCGGTGACCTCACCTTTGCTGGCTTCCGCTGGGCGACGATCTTGGCCATCGCCTTCTGCGGCATCGATTTTGCCGGCATAGCCCGGATTTTCACTCCGCAGCAGGGCCGCGATGAGCCGGCCGAGGTCTGGTATCTCTTCGGAGCCTGGCTCCTTGCCGCCGGCTTCAACGCCGCGTTGACCTGGTGGGGCGTCTCTGTCGCCATCGTCGACCACAACAGCGCGGCTCGCGGCGCGGTGATCAGCAATCAGACGCTGACCAACGTCGTCCCTGTCTTTGTGGCGGTCATGGTCTGGCTGATCCGTGTGCTTATCATCGGCACGCTCTCGGTGGCCGGTGACAAGCTGTTCTCCACGGGAGAAGGCACGTTCCAGGGCCAGCGCTCGTACCAGCCATCAGGTTCACGGGGTCTGGTGAATCAGCCAGCTCCCTTGCGATCGGCGTCCTCTCTGCCGCGGCCGGTTGCGCCGACCTATCGACCGGCGCCCAAGCCGGTCTCACAGGCCGCGTACGACTCCGCCGAGCCCACTTATCACGCCGTCCCCTTTGAGGCCTCCTCCTCCGAGAGCGGCACTAACCATCGCCTCCAGTAGTCTGGCCTGACGAATGGTTTTCTCTTAAGCAACGTTTCGAGCCCGGCCTCCCAACCTATCCCGTTACGGCAGGCCCAAGACCTGCTGAAGGACCGCTATGATCCGTGCTCGCCCGTACGCCGTTGAAGCGACCGCGGCCCCCACTTCCCAGGGCCGCGGTTGTTTCTCAGCCTTCATTCTGCCGCCGCTAATGGTGCTCCTTTTCGGAGCCGGCATGATTGCCTTTGCGCCCGATTCCCCTCCTCTGGCTGTAACATCTGCTCCACCCGCCAACCCCGGCACCTCGCACCTCTCACCGATCTTCACGCCGTCGGTTCAGCACTGGGGCCCTTCAATTTTGCGTTGGGCGGCAGCCTCCGCCTTGGACCCGAATCTGGTTGCCGTTGTCATGCAGATAGAATCCTGCGGCGATCCATTCGCACGCTCAAGTGCGGGTGCCCTGGGACTCTTTCAGGTCATGCCCTATCATTTCCTCCCCGCGGACGATCCCTACGCCCCTGACACAAATGCACTGCGCGGCATGGATTATCTGAGGCGCTCGCTGGCGGCTGCGGACAACGACACTCGTCTGGCATTGGCCGGCTACAACGGCGGCATCAGCCTCATTTCGCGGACCGAGTTGCTTTGGTCCGCCGAGACGATCCGCTACGCCTATTGGGGCGGTGGCATCTATCAGGATGCGGTGAGCGGCGCCGCAGTCTCACCGCGGCTCGACGAATGGCTCGCGGCCGGCGGCGCAGGCCTGTGCGCCCGCGCTGGACAAAGACTTGGGCTTTGACTCAAGTATTGTCGCTGGGGATTCGCCGCCTTCAGGCGCGCCCCGAAGGCCGTTTCTCGGATTCAGCTGTTCCAGCTGCCAGGGGTTTGGTTCTCGTTCCGTCTTCCAAGATTGGGAGCCAGATCGCAAAGGTCGTGCCTTGACCTTCTTTCGAGTCGACCTTGATCGTTCCATCATGATTCTCGACGATCCACTGCGCGATGGATAACCCCAGGCCAAATCCGCTGCCTCTTGAGCGTGTGCGCGACTTTTCCGCCCGGTAGAACCGCTCGAATATGAAAGGCAGGTCCTCGGCTGGAATTCCCGGGCCCGTGTCCCGCACAATGATGCGCGCCTGTTCCCCGATCCGCGCCAGGCTCATGATGACCTCTCCGCCCGGCGGTGTGTACTGGATCGCGTTCGCTACCAGATTGAGCAGCACTTGCTTCAATCGATCCCGGTCGCCTTGCACCTGGACCTCATCAATGTCCGCCACCTTGATCGCGACCTTTCCGCCAGCCAGGATCCGCATCTCATGGAAGACTTCCAGGATGAGCGTGTCCAGCTCGACCGGCTTCATGTTGAGGCTTAGCCTGCCTGATTCCGCTTGAGCCAGCAGCAGTAGTCCTCCGACAAGCCGGGTCAGCCGTCCGGCCTCTTGGTCGATGCTGATCAGCGATTCCTCGTCCAGCTTCTTCATCCGCCGCATCAGATCCACGTTGCCCTTGATCACTGTCAGCGGCGTCCGCAATTCGTGGCTGACATCCGCCAGAAGGCGCTGTTGTGAGGTGAACAGTGTCTCTAGTCGTTCCAGTGTCTGGTTGAACGATGCGATCAGCCTGCCGATCTCGTCTGTCTCCGGGCCTTTGTATGGGATGCGCCGCGAGAGGTCATCAGCTCGGTTGATGGCTTGCGCCGTTTCTGTGACCACGTCCAGCGGCGCCAGTGCTCGTCCGAGCACCAGCCAGGAGCCTGCCCCAGCCATGGCAACGGCCAGGATCGCCGAGATAAGCAGAATATTGAGCAGGTTGGCTCGCGCCGAATCCAGCACCGTCAGGCTGGATGCGACCTGTACGACCGCGATCTGATGCTTCCCGAGCTGCAATGGGGCGCTCAATACTCTCAGTCGTATCCCTTGGACCGTGTTCTCGCGATAGATCGGGTATTTGCTCTGCAGACCCGCCGGGTCGAGCGAGACCCGCATGTCCGATATGCCCGGGGAACTTGACTTCAGCTTCCCGTCCTTCCCCCAGACCTGCACATACGTGTTGGCGGTCAGCTCAAGCGAAGGCAGGTTGATCGCGCTGACCGCCCCCGATGAATCGACCTGCGTTACTTTGATGATGTCCTGTACCGTGGTCGCCAGCGTGTTGTCGACCTCGTCAAGCAGCGTAATGCTGATGAGAATGTATACCGCGCTGCCAAATAGCAGCAGGATTCCCCCAATGAGCGTCGAATAGAGTAGGGTTAGCCGAAGGCGCAGGGACACTTCAAATCGCGGGCTCTAGTCCCCCTTATGGATTCTCCCGGAGCACGTAACCTACACCCCTCACGGTGTGGATCAGCCTCGCTTCGCCGTCCGCTTCCAGCTTCTGCCGCAGGTAGCGGATATAGACCTCAAGCACATTGCTCTCACCGCCAAAATCGTATCCCCAGACGCGATCGAAAATGACCTCCCGGGTGAGCACCTGCTTGGGATGTCGCAGGAAAAGCTCCAGCAGTTCGTACTCCTTCGCCGTCAGCGGAACCAGCCGGCTGCCTCGCGACGCTTGTCGTGAACCGGTGTCCAACGATAGGTCGGCGAATTTGAGAACGGGCACGCGCTCAGGCTGGGTTCGCCGTAGCAGCGCCCGCACCCGCGCCAGTAGTTCATCCAGGTTGAACGGCTTGATCATGTAGTCGTCGGCGCCTGCATCCAGGCCCTGGATCCGGTCGTGGACGGTGTCCTTCGCCGTAAGCATCAGGATCGGAATCGAGCCCCCCGTGCGCAGTCGATGGCATACTTCAAGCCCATCCATCCCGGGCAGCATCCAGTCCAGGATGACGACGTCAGGGGTATGATCCCGCGCCATGATCAACCCGCTCCGCCCCTCTGTGGCGGTGTCGACGGTGTAACCCTCATAGGCCAACCCGCGCTGAAGCAGCTTCAGGATGGCTTGATCATCTTCAATGATCAAAATACGTTCATTCATTGCTCCCGCTCCCAAAAATGATAATACCACATTTGGTAGAATACCCGCATGCCATGGAGCAAGCGCATCTTCGACTTGATCGCGGCCTGTGTGGCGCTCATCATCCTCTCGCCTCTTCTGCTCCTCCTTGGAGTGCTAATACTCGCTGAGTTCGGCCCGCCGGTGATCTTCCAGCAGCTGCGGCCAGGGTACAAAGGGCAGCCGTTCCACATTTACAAGTTCCGCACCATGACGGAAGATCGCGACGCTCACGGCACACCGCTCTCTGATTCCGTCCGGCTCGACTTCGTCTCGGGCGGCTCATGCGCTCCTTGAGCGTGGACGAGCTGCCGGAGCTATTCAACATTCTGCGTGGCGACATGAGCGCGGTCGGTCCCAGGCCGCTTCTCATGGAGTACCTGCCTCTCTACACCGCGGAACAGATGCGTCGCCACGATGTCTATCCCGGCCTGACCGGCTGGGCCCAGATCAAAGGCCGAAACGCTCTAGATTGGGAAACGCGCTTTGACCTGGACCTCTGGTACGTGGATCACCGTTCCTTTTGGCTCGACCTGAAGATCATTCTGCTTACCCCTTGGAAGGTGCTCCTGCGCGAGGGCATCAGTCACCCCGGCCACGCCACCATGGAACCGTTCAAAGGCACCAAGCATTGACTTTTGTCCCTCCCGGCGTATAATCCCGCAGGAAAAGACAGCGCGAAGACCCGAGCTTGCCTCCGATCTGCCCAGAGAGCCGCCGTTCACGTGCAAGGTGGCCTGACGGAGCAGCCCATCCACTTCGCCATGTTGCCCTCGCAGGGATTGACCAGAAGGACCGCGGCCATGGCTCGCGCAAGGTCCAGTCGACGCCGATCGTAAGAGGGACGCCAGCGTCCGTTAGCGCGCAAATCAAGGTGATCCCACCTCCCCTCCATTCCGTGCAGCCGACTGATGCATGCTGGGATCGGGATGTTCAGGTGGCATCACAAAAGCAGGTGGCACCACGAGACGCCCCCTCGTCCTGCAATTGGACCGGGGGCGTATTCTATTCTTGCCGCGGGGCCGCCGATTCGGCCCCTTGGGAGGCAGACCATGTTGGACCTAAACCTCATTCGTGAGCAGCCTGACCTCGTCCGTACAGCCCTCCGGAACCGCCAGATGGAGGACGCCCTCGTCGATTCCATCCTCCGCCTCGACGAGAACCGCCGAAAACTCCTGACCGAGGTCGAACAGCTTAAGGCACAGCGCAACTCCGCCTCGAAGGAGGTTGGCCAGCTCAAGGACACCGCCGCGCGGCAGTCGCGCATTGATGCCATGCGTCTTGTCGGCGATCAGATCGCGATTCTGGACAAGCAGGTGGCCGACGTGGATGCACAGCTGGCCGATCTGACCGCGACGATTCCCAACCTCCCGGATCCCCGCACGCCTCTCGGAAAGGGCGATGACGACGACGTGCTCGTCAGCACGGTTGGGGAGCCGAAGAGCTTTGACTTCCACGCCAAGCCCCACTGGGATCTGGGACCGGCGCTCGGTATTATCGATTTCGAGCGCGGCACCAAGATCACCGGCTCTCGGTTCTACGTCTTGCAACGGCGCGGGCGCCCGCCTCGAGCGGGCCTTGATCGCGTTCATGCTCGACCTGCACATTCGCCAGGGATACACCGAGAAATACCTGCCTTTCATGGTCAAGACCGAGACGGTGTTCGGCGCCGGTCAACTCCCCAAATTTGCCGACAACCTGTACAAGGACCATGAAGAGGATTTCTATTTTGTGCCGACTGCTGAGGTTCCCCTCACTGGCTTGCACATGGACGAGATCCTGGATGAGGCCAGCCTGCCCCGGCGCTACACGGCTTACACCCCGTGCTTCCGTCGTGAGAAGATGAGCGCCGGCCGCGATGTGCGCGGCATCAAGCGCGGACACCAGTTCGACAAGGTTGAGATGTACATGTACTGCAAGCCCGAAGAGTCCGATGATTGGCTTGAGAAGATGCGCCATGATGCCGAGGAGACTTGTACCCTTCTGGGCCTGCCCTATCGCGTCAAGCAGTTGTGCACGGGCGAGCGTCGGTTTCTCGGCCGCCTTCACTTACGATGTGGAGGTCTGGGCGCCCGGCTGTCGACGAGTGGCTGGAGGTCTCGTCGATTTCGAACGTGCGCGATTTTCAGGCTCGGCGTGCCAACATCAAGTATCGCACCACCGAAAAGGGAAAGCTCCGGCTCCTTCACACATTGAACGGATCGGGCCTGGGCCTGCCTCGCACGTTGATCGCTGTCATGGAGAACTATCAGCAAGCCGACGGCTCGATCATCGTGCCTGATGCACTGCGCACCGTGGATGGGCGGGATTAAGGTTATCCGCCCTGAATAGCTGGCCGTCAGGCCCGATCCCCTCTGCTTCTTTGAACGCTGTCAATAGTTCAACCCTCTGATGCCCACCAACCCCGAGTTTTGGAGCCAGGTCCTGCTTCAGACAGTGACCCTGTTTGGCCTCCTGGTCGGCTGGATCGGCGTGCTGGTTCCCGTTTTCCCCGGCTTGCTGATCATGTGGCTCGCCACCTTGTTCTACGCCCTGGTCGAGAATGGCGCCAGTCGCATGACTTGGCTCGGTTGGACCCTCTTCGGTCTGATCACGTTCCTGATGTTGCTCGGAAACATCATCGACAATATCATCATTACCCGCAAGATGCGCGGCAGGTCTATTCCCTGGAGCTCCATTGCCCTGGCTTTCCTTGCTGGTCTCATCGGCAGTTTGTTCCTGACCCCCGTTGTTGGACTCTTGGCTGCGCCCCTCACCCTCTTTGCCGTCGAATCCATACGCCTGCACAGCCGCAAGCTTGGATTCGCCTCCGCCCGGGCCTACATGGTTGCCTGGGGCTGGTCCTTTGCAGCAGTGTTCGGCGTTGGCCTGCTCATGATCATCGTTTGGCTCATCTGGGCCTTTGCCTAATTGTCCCCCGGCGCGTGCCAGCCCGTCTCGGAACCGGGCGCCAGAGTATAATCCCGCCGCATGCGGCAATGTCCACAACGCGATTCATCAACGTCCTGACCAAAGGAGAAAGATATGCCCCCCATCTTGATGCAGCTTTCCAGTTTCATCGGCACCCTGCTCCAATTCTTGGGCTTCCTGGTTGCCGGGCTGGCCCTCGGCCGCTTTGTGTTGGATCAGTTCAAGAACGTTGCCTGGCAGGTGCAGATCGCCCTCGCTCTCGGCCTCTTCGGTCTGCTCATCGGCCTTACGGCCTTCTCGTCCGCAGGTTCCGCGGGTGGCTTTGCCCTCGGACTGGGCGGCGCGTACTTTATGACCATGATGCCGCGTAAGACCGAGGAAGAGGGTTCCAAGGCCCCAAAGAGCAAGTAGGGCACTACCCATCCCCGCTCTGGGGTCAAAACAAATCCGTGCGGCCGGCGCAATTGCCAACCGCACGGATGTTTTCTTGCCTGGGTTCGCCCCCCCCCCGTGCCTCGGCCTCTCCGGCGCAGTCTCAACGAGGTTGGCTTATTCCAAGTTGATCGGCGAGCTAAGCATCGCCACGATCAGCTTCACGGCGTTCTCCGCGTCGCGGATGTCCACCATCTCAGACGGCGAATGCACATAGCGGCACGGGATCGAGACGCAGCCGACCGGTATCCCCGCCCGCACGAGTTGCATCGCCCGTGCGTCGGTCGTGCCGCCCAACAACACCTCGCGCTGGTACGGGATCTTTTCTCGCTCGGCCGTGCGGATCATCCACTGCACGACCCGTGGATCCGAAAGCATGCCCCCGTCGCGGATCTTGATGGCCGGTCCCGCCCCGAGAGCTACATCGAAATCACGTGTACCCGGCGTGTCGCCCCACCCCGTTACGTCCACTGAAAAACCGATCTCAGGATCGATGCCATAAGCCGAGGTCTGGGCGCCCCGGGTTCCAACTTCCTCTTAAGTCGTAAATACAAAATAGAGATCGTGTGGTGTTCGACCCAGCTTCCGCAGCGCCTCGATTGCCACGGCACATCCGATTCGATCGTCCATCGACTTGGCTACCATTCGCTCGCCAAGGTCAAGGCAGGGCCTTTCAAACGCCGCCACATCCCCGGTCTTGACCGGGCAGTCTCTTTGAGCTTGTCGCCCCCACGTCGATGAACATCTTTTCGATTGGTGGCACTTCCCCTGCCCGCTCCGTCGGCTCCAAGCCGATCACGCCTCTCGTTCCATTCAGGAAGCGAACACGGCCCCCCGGCAGATTGCGCGGGTAGACCCCGCCGATTCCGGCGAAGCGCACAAAGCCTTTCTCATCGACGTGCGTCACCATCAAGCCGATCTCATCCATGTGCGCCGCGATCATCACCTTGCAACTCCGGCGCGCAGCTCCACGTCCTGAGGCCGGCCGCTTGTGGACGATGAGATTTCCCAATGTATCGATCCGCACCTCATCCGCGGCTTCCCTGACCTCCTTGCGGATGACCTCGCGGATCGCGTCCTCCACTCCCGATGGACTGAAAGTATCAGTGAGCTTTTGCAGCAATTCTTTCATCACGCGCCCTTTCAAGGAATCGGAACGATTTCACCCGCGGCATATGAGGTCGCGGCCTTTCGCGTCAGCAGGTGGACCCGGCTCTTACCCATCACTTTCCATTCGCCGCCCATCTTTCCCACCAGGGCCGTATCCTCGTCAATTCCGAGCATGAACTGACCATCCTTCAACCCGCGCCTCAGCACATTGACCACCTGCCTGAACGGCCCCGCGTGGTCGAAATGCGGCATCACGAATTGTGCTGGGACAATTCCGAAGGCATCGATCTGTCCCCCCAGCCCAAGCCATCGGAAGTCGGGCACTTTCCGGCCCAGCATCATCGCACCTGCTGAGCACCCGGCATACGCAGCCCCGCGGGACCAGGCCCGGTTCGCCGCCTCCCATGCCTGGCTGCCTTTCATGGTTTCGAACACATACCTGGGATTGCCACCCGAGAAATAGATCAGGTCCGCCTGCTCCAGTATCGGCACATACTTCGGGTCATCGGCCGACGCCTGATCGATGATCGGGAGGGGGTGCACGATCGCCCCCAGCGCAGTAAAGTGCTCATCGCCCATTCTCAGCCATCTCCCGACGCTCGCCTCGCCTTCCTGGCCCGCCGCGGTCGGAAGGCAGACCACGCTCGGTCGCCGCCCGTTCGTGTGGACGGACACCATCAGGTGACGGTCCACTTCGTTCATCACCGGCAAATACTCGCCGGATCCCACTAATGCGATCAATCCCTTCATGGGCATACCTTTAAACTAGACAGCGCGTCTCAGGATATCGGTCGGCATGCGGCTCACGGACGCCAGCAGCAGCGCCAATGTATTCTGCCAGTCCTCGACCCTCGAAACACTCACCGCGCTGTGCGTGTATCGGTGTGGCACCGAAACCGATGCCACCGGCACACCGGCCCCTGCCCTCTGGATTCCGCCGGAATCGTTGCTGCCGCCGCCGGGTTGCCGGATCTGGAATGGGATCCTCTGCCTCTTCGCAGTCTCGACCAGGAAAATCACGAGCCGCGGATCATCGATAGTCTCCCGGTGACTCAGATAGATCGCCGGCCCCAGCCCCAGTTTCGTGTTGTAGGTGGTGTTCTCGCCCTCGCGCTGCATCGGCAGGTCTCTCGCCGGCGTCGCGTCGATCACTAGCGCAAGATCCGGCTTGAAGAAGTTTGCAGCCACCTTCGCCCCTCGCAAGCCGATCTCCTCCTGTACCGTGAAGGCCGCCAGCAGGTCAGCCTGGAAAGGGGCCGCCTTTACAAGCTCGATCAATGTCGCCACCCCGAGCCGGTTGTCGAGCGCCTTGGACATGAGCGCTGGACCTGCCCGCCTGAAGTTGGCTGCGAACGTCCCCCGGTCGCCCACCTTGGCCTTGCCGCCCGGCCCGAGGTCCACCCGCAGCTTGTCGGTTGATATCGGGCTCTTGAGCTCCTCCGACTTGGTGAGATGGATCGCCTTCGCCCCGATCACGCCGGGCGTGTTGTCCTTGCCAACCGTCACCTGCTTGCCCGGCAGGTTCTGGGGATCGATCCCGCCAATGGTCTCGAACTGGTAGATGCCGTCCGAATCTTCGGCAACGATCATGAAGCCGACCTCGTCCATGTGCGCATCCAGCATGACACGCAGCCGTCTCTGACCCCGGCCTCGCTTCGTCGCCAGCACATTGCCGAGCGCATCGACCCGGACATCGTCGACCTTGTCCTTTAGCTCTGATAGCACGATCTCTCGGACTTGGCCCTCACCGCCGGACACGCCGGTCGCTTCGCACAGCCGGCGCAAAAGATCGATCTGCTTTGGTCCGATCGTGGGCGCTCTACGAGGCATCTTTCTCCTCCCACGATATGGTTGACACAAAGTCAGGCTTCAACCCGCTGATGAACTCCGCCATGAGACGCCCCGCCCGTTGCATGTCTTTGATCGCGATCACCTCTACTGCAGTGTGCATGTACCGTAGCGGGATGCCGATTAGCATCGTCGGGATCCCTTCCCGCGCCACCTGCAGGGTGTACGCGTCTGTCCCCGAGTGGGCCGTCGACGGGTCCATCGCAACCGGAATCTCCAGCTTCTTTGCCAGTTCCTCGAATCGCCTGTAAAGGAACGGGTGCAAATTCGGTCCCCAGCCGAGAGTAGGGCCTTTCCCCAGCTGGAAAGTCTCCCAGCCATCTGCCCCGGGTCCCTTTGCGTGCGTCACATCGATCGCGACCGCCAGGTCGGGATGAAGCTGAAAGGCTGACGTGGCTGCCCCTCCCAGGGTCTCCTCTTCTTGCACTGTGGCAACTGCCCACACATCCCAATCGTGCGCTTTGTTTTGCAGTTCCTCCAGGCACACGGTAAGTGCGCCGACAGAAGCCCGGTTGTCCAGGGAATGTCCGCTAAGTGTCTCGCCAGCCAGGTCGACAGGCCTCGTGTCAAATGACACCAGGTCGCCCGGATGGACAAGTTGGGCCGTTCTAGCTGGCGGCAAGCCCACGTCCACGATCAAGTGCCGCAGGCTGATCGCCTTCTCACGCACCTCCTCCGGGAGGGTGTGGACCGGCGGCAGCGCAACCACTCCGGGCAGCTCTCGCTTGCCGTGGACGATGACCGGCGTACCCGGCAGGATCCGCGGATCGACGCCTCCGATCTCGTCCACCTTCGCGACCCCGTCCAGGACCTGCGTGACGATCAGGCCGATTGCGTCCATGTGGGTCGCGATCAGGATGGACGGTCGCTTGCCCTTTCCCTTGCCTCGTTTCAGCGCGTGAAGCGATCCAAGCGGGCTGACTGAGATCTCGTCCACCAGCGGCTTCCACTTGTCCTCGATGATCCCTAACACCGGACCTTCATACGCAGAAACGCCGGCAGCAGAGATAAGTGACTTCAAGAATGCGAGATTCTCGCTCATGGTTTCAATTGCGGATCGCTTCACCCATCAAGTGCTTCATCTTCATTGGGTCGGGAAGGCCGTTATGGAAGGTGTTGGTGTGATGGTTTCAGTCGGCGTCGCACTTTCGGTTGGCGTCTCGCTGGGTAAGGGTGTGAAAGTCAGGGTGGGAGAAGGCACGGGCGTCAATGTGGGCGACGGAGTGCGAGTCGGTGTGGGCGGCACAAAGGCTGTCGGCGAGATGGTCGGGGTCCGGCTGGCTGTGGATGTCGGCGTGGACGTCAGAGTGACAGTTGGCGTATTGGTTGCTGGCGGCGTGGGTGATCCTGTTGCTGTGCCCGTGATAGTTGCGGTCGGCGTCGACGTCGCGATCACCGGTTTCGGCGCAAAGGCCGGCACGATAGCGCCGAGGCAATAGCAGGGTAGCGTTGCGAGCGCGATGGCTATCAGGATCAAGCGCCGTCGAGCCTCGGGATCATCGGCATCCAACATCGGGGCGATGATAACATAAATGGTCGCGCCGAAGCCGCTTTGCGCTCTCTTGAGTCCCGCAAAGGTATAATCGCAACGATGATCCCGCTTTGCCTCCGCGTCTCGGGCTTCCTCTCGTATCGCGATCCGGTTGAGCTCGACTTCACATCCTTTGATCTCGCCTGCATATCCGGTCCGAACGGTGCCGGCAAATCCACTCTGCTCGACGCGATGACCTGGGCCCTGTTTGGCCAGGCACGAAAACACGACAATTCCCTTATCAATCTCCAATCCAAGGCAGCCGAGGTCGTCCTTACTTTTCGCTACGAGGGCGCGGTGTATCGGGTTCAGAGAAGCCTGGTGCGCGGCAAGACCCCCACCCTCGAATTCCAGGTTCAACAGCCTCCACTGGCTCCCGAGCTTCACCCGCTCACTTCGAGCGGGCGCATGAAGCCGGATCCGAGCGAAGGTCCAAACTCGGTCTGGAGACCCCTGACCGAACGGACACTGCGTGACACCCAGGCCCGCATCGAATCGATCCTGCGCCTTGACTATGACACCTTCGTCAACGCTTCGTTCTTTCTCCAGGGCAAGGCGGATCAGTTCGCTCAGCAAACTCCGGCCCGACGCAAGGAGGTGCTCAGCAGCATCCTTGGCCTTGGGAGCTGGGAAGAATATCGAGCCCGCACCGCAGATCAGCGCCGTCTCCTTGAGACCGAGATCGCTGCGATCGAGGGCCGGCGTTCAGAGATCGCAGCCGAACTTGCCGAAGAATCTCCCCGCCGCCAACGCCTTGAAGCACTGCAAGCCGAATTGACACGCTTAAGCATCGCCCGCAAGTCCCAGGAATCCGCCCTGGAAACAATTCGCAAGGCCGCTGCTGCCATGGATGGGCAGCGAAAGACCGTCGAGGCGCTCAACTCCGCGCTCGAGAGCTTACATTCCCAGTTGTCCTCGCTTTCCAATCGCCTTGCTGAACGCGAGGCCGTTCGGCGCACAGCGGCGGAAGTGACGGGCCGCGCAGACGAAATTCATGCGAGCTACGCTGCCTGGCAGCAAGCCCGCGCCAGCCGCGAGCAGTGGGAAACCGTCGCCACCGCCTTTCGGGAGCATGAGCAGCTGCGCCGCCCGCTTCTGGAGGCGATCGCGGTGGAAAGGGCGCGCCTTGAGGAGGAAATTCGCTCCTTGAAGGCTGAGGAACTGGAGCTCGACGAGCAGGCCGCCTCGATTCGGAATCTGGAGCCGGAACTTGACGGCCTGCGCCGCTCGCTTGCCGAGTCGGAAGCCCGCCTCGCTGAGCGCAGCCGTCTTCAAGCCGAGCTTGCGACTGCTCGTAAGTCCCAAGCCAGCGCCAGGGCTGAGAATGAAACCCTCCGTGCCGAGATGGACACTCTCCGCGGCCGGATCGATGCCCTTAAATCGGCGGCGGGTGCAACCTGTCCCCTCTGCGGGCAGCCTCTCAGCGCCAGTCACCGCAGAGCGACGCTCAAGTCCCTGAAGGCCGAAGGCACCCGGCACGGCGATCAATTCCGGGCAAACAAAACCTCTTGGATGACCTCGCTGCCACCATTGCTCGGCTGGAAGCGCAGCTCGCCGAATCCTCGGGGGTGGAGGCGGAACGACTGGCTCGCTCGGCCGCTGTGGCCCAATTGAGTGAGCGCTTGGAGACGTTGCACTCCCTGGCGCGATCCTGGAAATCGACCGGCCTCAAACGGCTCACAGCCATCCAGGACGTGCTCGCCCACGACAAATATGCCTCGGAGGCCCGGAGAGAGCTCGCCGAGGTGGACAAGCAGCTGGCCCGCCTCGGATACGACGCGGCCGCGCACGATGCCGCCCGCGGCCTCGAACTCGATCTGCGCCGCGCTGATGAAGAGCACCGTGGGCTCGAGTCCGCGCTGGCTGCCCTGGCTCCTCTGGAGAACGAGATCCGCAATCTGCAGTCTGAGATCGCCAATCGCGATCGCGAGGTCACGTCCCAGGAAGGAGCTGTCCAGAGGGCCAAGTCGGCCCTCGAGGCGGCGATCCGTGCCGCGCCTGATCTGGACGAAGCCGAGCAGGCCATGTTTGCCATCCAGGAACAGGAGAATGCCCTCAATCGTGAGCTGGGCGCCGCCCGCCAGAAGGTTCAGGTCCTCGATGACCTCCGGCTTCGCGACGCCGAATTCGAATCCACCCGTCAGTCCCTGGCACTTCATATAGGGCGGCACAAGGTTCTCGAACGCGCATTTGGCAAGGACGGCGTCCCTGCGCTCCTGATCGAACAGGCCCTGCCAGAGATCGAAACCCGGGCCAATGAAGTGCTCGATCGCCTCAGTGATGGCCGCATGTCGGTCCACTTCTTGACCCAGACCGGATACAAGGATCGCAAGCGCGAGGACCTGCGCGAGACCCTCGAGATCCAGATCAGCGATGGCGCCGGCATCCGTGACTATGAGCTCTACTCAGGTGGCGAGGCCTTTCGCATCAATTTTGCCGTGCGGCTGGCACTCTCGGAGGTTCTTGCCGCGCGCAAGGGCGCGCGCTTGCAGACCCTGGTCATCGACGAGGGTTTTGGATCCCAGGATGATCAGGGACGACAGCGCCTGATCGAGGCCATCAATCTCGTAAAGGACGATTTTGCCTTGGTCTTGGTCATCACTCACCTCGAGCAGCTGAAGGACGCGTTTCCAACCCGTATCGAGATCGAAAAGACGGATGCCGGAAGCACAGCCAGGATCCTTTAGGAGCGTGCCAGCTTGAATGAGCTGTTCGCGCCGTTCCGGCAGGCAAGCAAGCCGGCCTGGCCCGTCATCGGCGACTTGGTTAAGGCCGGCCACAGGATTCAAGTTTTCCCTTTCCCGTCGCTGCGGGCGTGCACTGCCCAGGAGCTTCTCCGCACTGGGCGCCCACGGCCCTGGACCGTCCTTATGCTTGCCTTGGGCCTCGTTTGACTCTACGACTTGCCCGCTATGCTCACTCACTATGCCCTCGTCGCATGAACGTTCCGTTCGCTGCCTCGACGGCCCTCCTGCTTGTGGGGCTGGCCCTCGTCTGCTGGATTCACACCCGTCATTACCTCGACATCACCGTTGATCCGGTTCAACCGGGGGCGGCTGGCCCGCTGATCTCCGTCTGCATCCCCGCGCGCAACGAAGCCCGCACAATCCTGCCTTGCATCGAGGCCATCTTCGCACAGACCTATCCGCGGACCGAGGTGATCGTTGTCGACGATCGCTCGACCGATGCCACGCCCGACATCGTTACCAGTCTCCGCTCCCGTTTCCCAAGCCTCATAGTCGTGCACGGGGCTCCCCTGCCGCTTGGATGGGCCGGCAAGCCTCACGCCCTCCATCAGGCCGCTGGCTCGGCGAACGGTGCTTGGCTTTGTTTCGTGGACGCCGACACCCTGCTCGCCCCTGAAGCTCTGGCTTCTTGCTACACGAAGGCCATCGAAGCTCAAGCCGACCTCTTCACCATCTTGACTCGCCAATTGACCGGCTCCTTCTGGGAGAAGGTCCTCATGCCGATCGTGATTACCGCCCTCTCAGTCGGTTTCCCGCCGCGCCGCGTGAACGATCCTCGCCTGCCAGACGCAGTCGCGAACGGCCAGTTCATCCTGATCCGCCGCGCTGTCTACGACGCGGTCGGCGGCCACCTGCGGATCAAGGATCAGATCGTCGACGACAAGGCTCTGGCCGAGGTCGTCAAGTGGAGTGGTCGCCGCCTCGTACTCGCAGACGGCCGCCGCGTCGCGCGCACGCGCATGTACACATCCCTCCCCGAGATGTGGGAAGGCTGGACCAAGAATATCTACCTTGGTCTCCGCGACCGGCCCGCTACCCTCTTCCTGGGTGCGATTGGCGCTTTGCTCCTCGTTGCCGCCGCCGTCCTCCTGCCCCTCTGGCCCCTTTTGGGTCTGTATTGGTTTCTCCGCGGCGCCGGTTGGATGGCGCTTGCTGTCATTCTCGAGTCCCTTGCTCTCTGGGGCGTCCTCTTGTTTGCCCGAGCTGCCGTCGCCCACGGCATGGGCATTCCGCACGCGTACGCATTCACTACGCCCCTGGGCTCCGGCATCTTTGCCGCGATGATGCTCACCTCTGCCTGGAAGGTCCTCTCAGGGCGCGGCGTCACCTGGCGCGGCCGTACCTACACGCAATTCTGAAATCAAAAGCGCACTACCTATCGGGTAGCGCGCTTCGTTTCGAGTGGCCTCAAGCCGGCCCTTCACCCAGTATGATCTTGTCTACACCCCGGTCGATTTCCCATGGATAGATGATGAAAGCATCCGTGATCGCCGCATAGTAGTCGGGCCGGACTGTTCCAAACAGGCTTCGATGCGGATTGAAATGCAGCACGCAGGTCTCCGGGAAGCCGCCTGCCGCGGACACCCGATTTTTGACTGCCGTGATCGTCCGGCCGGATCCCCACACATCATCGACGATCAGCGTCGGCCTGCTGCGGAGCTTGTCGTCCGCGGGGAATTGAATGAACTCGGGCCACGCCATAAGCGCCGACCGCTCGCTGGCTGACTGCGCAGGAAAGTCGACCGCGGCCGTCAGGATGTGCGTGATGGCCATCGCGTCTGCCAGCAGCCCACCGGGAATAATGCCGCCCCGCGTGACAATGACCATAGCGGTAAACTCACGCGCGAATTGGGGCAGCAGGTGGTCGACAAGCCGATCGACCTCCTCCCAAGTGATAATCTCGCGTCTCTGCCCGGGCGGCTTCGCTTCCATGTCCCGCCGTGAGACCTAGGCGAGGGCCGCGGCCAGGGGCGCCGGAGCTGCAACCTGGATCGGCTTGCCCTGCGCTTGCGCTTTCTCCACATCCCGCGCCCATAGGAAGAGACACGTGTTGTAGGCGGTCATCGTGTACGAGCTGATGACACTGGCCACCAGGGCAAAAACCAGGAAGATCAGTCCACCCAGCCCGATGCCCAACACTAGACCGGCCGTGCTTGCATTCGAAACCGATATGAGGCCGTATCCCAGGCCGAGGCCGAGCACCAGGCCGACCGCGCCGAGCACGAAACTGATGAAGCCGGTGATCCAGCGCACGCCCACCGTGCTCACCCCGACCAGGAGGAGGTTGCCCTTGGCGATCTGCGTTGCCCGCTTGATCCCTGTGGCCAGGTTTGCATCCTCGATCATCATCGCAGGCAGGATCAGATACGAAGCCTCGGTCCAGACCGTCTCCACCAGGCCCGCGACGGCTCCACCGACCACGTTGCCGGCTGCCCTGCCCGATCGACCGCGCCGCATCAGGCTGGTCAGCACGCTCACCACCGTCGAGGCCGCGGCCAGGCTGACAATGTTCCAGAACTCCCGCTGCACCTTTGCCCAGGCCTTGTCCATTCGACCGTCACCCTCCGCGAGATAACCGTAAATGAGGTATACGGTCATGCCGGAGAAGATGTAACTGACCACATAATGGATGAAGATTAGTACTGCGCCGATCAGGACGGTGATCGCGCGCCCGAACGAGTCCGCTCTCCCCGAAGACGAACACTGACCCGGCCAACGGAACGATCCCGATGACCGTGACGATCAAACCAACGACGATCGCATAGATGGACGGCTTGATCAGGTCCTTGTCCTTGAACGCCATCTGCCAGGCCTCTTGGAGAAAGGACCATCCACGTGAAAGACCCTGCATTGATCTCTCCTTCCAAGTATTGGACGCTGCGATCCGGCACTCCGGCGAACGTCAGCGGTCAAGTTGCGAAATCGTTCGGCCGTGAGGCGTCGTCATGGCAGCGTCGTGAGGCGGTTCCTCGATTCCGCCGGGATTTGGTCGGGCTGATTATAGCAAACTTGCCGGATCCGCCTCGACCCTCCACTCCTTAAATCGGCGCTCGTCGATGAGCGCTCGGAACCCCGATCCGCGAAGGACGATCTGCCACCGATATTTGCCATCCAGCCTGGAGTAGAAACAGGGCGCCGGACCGATCATTGCCAGCTGCTTGCCCCCATCGGCAGTAAGACGCGATTGGAGAAACGCCGCCGCTTTTTGCGCCTCGTCTTGAGCCTTGACCGGATCGTAGTGCCGGAACTCCAGTCGCAGCAACCGCGAGAACGGCGGATAACCCAGACGTCTCCGCTGCGCCAGCTCTTCCGCGTAGAACGTATCCACGTCATGCCGTGCAGCAGCTCTGATGACATAGTGCGTGGGTGCGAAGGTCTGCAAAACCACCTTCCCACCTCGCGTGGACCGGCCGGCCCGGCCTGCCACCTGTGTCAACACTTGAAAGGTCCGTTCGGCCGCGAACGGATCCGGCAAGAAGAGCCCTACATCGGCCAGGACGATCCCAACCAGCGTGACGCGCGGAAGATCCAGGCCCTTCGCCAGCATCTGCGTCCCGATTAGCACATCAGCCTTTCCATTCGCAAAATGGCTCAGGATCACCTCGTGCGCATCCCTCTGGCGCGTGGTTTCCCAATCCCAGCGCAGTGTCCGCGCCGTTGGCCAGGTACTTTGCACTTCGGCCTCCACTCTCTCGGTCCCGAGTCCATAGGCGCGAATGTCCGTGCCGCCGCACTCCGGGCATTTCTTCGGCAGCTGCCGCGAATATCCGCAGCGATGGCAGAGCAGCCGTCCGGTACCGGATGTGTGATAAGTGAGCGGACTTTCGCACCGCGGACAGCGGACGACGTATCCACAACTGCGGCAAAAGACGTAGGTCGCGGTACCGCGCCGATTGAGGAAGAGAATCGCCTGTTCCCCACGCCTCAGCACGTCCCCCAGCGATTCCTGCAACTCCCGGCTGAAACTGTTCCGATTCCCGGCCTTCAGTTCCTCGCGCATATCCACGACGTGCACCGGAGGTAGTTCGATTGCCGGTGCAGGTTCCACCTCGGACGCGCTGGCCACGCGCTGCGTGAGCACAAGCCGGGTACTGGTTCCCGTCTCGGCTTCATGTCTTTGCACGACCGAGGGCGTCGCAGAGCCCATGATGCAGACCGCGCCGCAGAGCCTCGCGTATTGCTGCGCCGCAGTGACCGCGTGGAAGAAAGGCGGCTCCGATTGAAAGTAGGAGGTGTCATGACACTCGTCGACCACCAGCACTCCGATCCGAGGGAGCGGCGCAAATAGTGCGCTGCGCGGCCCGATGATGACCTGCAGCCCTCCGGCCCGTGCACGCCTCCACGTGTCGTAGCGTTCGCCATCTGACAGGCCGGAATGCATCAATCCGACCTGGCCCGGAAAGTGGGCCAGGAAACGGTCGACGGTCTGGGGGGTCAGCGCAATCTCAGGCACCAGCACAATGGCCTGTCTCCCCATCCGCACAACCTCACGCGCCGCTCGCAGGTAGAGTTCGGTTTTGCCGGAGCCGGTTACTCCCTGCAGAAGGAGAGTTTGTGCCGACCCTCCCCCGCCTTGCCTCCGAAGTCCCTTTTCGATCGTCCGCCACACCGCAGACTGTGCATCGGTCAGTACAACCGGCTCTGCCGCTGCCGATCCGACCCGAGATCTGGGATCATGAGCAAGAGGATCACGCCAGATTTCCTGCTCACGCAGGGCAACCAGTTCCCTTTCAGCAAGTTCCTGCAGGTCCGTCAGGCTGCAGCCGCTCGCGGCATAGACCCATGAGACATTCACAGCTTCGGGCCTCTGAACCAGGAATTGCAAAGCCTTCTCTCGGCGGAGTTGCGTCGCGGCCGTATTTCCAAGAATTGGCATTTGCTCTTCGGCGACCGCAGGCGGCACGGCAAGCTGGGCGGTGCGTATGAATTTGGGTCTCACACTGGCGGGCGGTAGTATCGAATGCGATTCCAGCACACCGCGTCGAATCAGGTATTGGGCCGTCCGGCGCCATTCGACGTGCGGCAGCGCCCGGTCAATCTGCCGCCCCCTCAGTGGACCTCGCTGCTCAACTAACTTCAGTAATCGCGCTGCAGCGGTAGACTTCCTCGATGCTGGGTCCGACTTTTCCTCGCCTTCCGCCGACTCCGCGCCGCTAGCGTTTGTTGGGACGCTTCGGAGCCCAAACACCGTATCCACTTGTTGATTTAGACCCGGCGGCAGAAACAAACCCAGGATGGAAGGGATCGATGCCAGCGTTGAGGCTGCCATCCACTCGGCCAGCCCGATCTGCGCCCCCGTCATAACCGGAGCCGGATCCACCAAGTCTATGATGTCCCTCGTTTGCTGGACCGCGGGCTGATCGAGCAGTTGCAGCACGACGCCTTGTACGATCCGGGCGCCGAAAGGT
Source organism: uncultured Chloroflexia bacterium (assembly GCA_963739265.1). Taxonomy (GTDB): domain Bacteria; phylum Chloroflexota; class Anaerolineae; order Anaerolineales; family Villigracilaceae; genus Fen-1038. The sequence goes on along the minus strand of CAVTZR010000002.1, from coordinate 447,757 downwards.
ACAAGCACTAAGTGACCCACGCCAACGTCCCCACTCAGGCGGGCGGGCAACCCATAGTCGAAGGTGTCCGGACGCGCGCCGGTGGAGACGCCCGCCAGCGACGGGACGTTCACTACCACTCGAACGTAGCCTGACATTGGTCTACTGGGTCTTGAGGATAGCGGCCGCACCGTAACCCACGACCGCGGCGTAGTCGCCGGTCACGTCACCGGAGGTCGCGTGGCGCAGGATCTCCACTTTGTCGGCCCCCAGTCCGCGTGCCGCCCACATCACGGCAGCTAGGGCGCCGAGCCCGCACGCGTAGCCCTTTCCGCTGCGCTCCAGGTCAAACAGGCTCTCAGGGTCGAACGACTCCACGGCCGAGAGCATCGCCCGATCAAGCGTTAGGGCGGTTTGTTGGTCGTGGTAATGCGAAAGGTCGGTGCTGGCTACCATGAGCACATTCCGCGTTTCGACGGTCTTGGCAAGCTGCAATCCAAGGTGCCGACAGGACTCGACATCCTGCGCTCTCACCATCAAGGGTAGCAGCTTCCATTCGGAAGCCAGGGCCCGCTGCAAGAACGGCAGCATAATCTCCAGCGAATGCTCGGGGTCATTCGAGATCCGCGTCAGGCGCAGGCCAGCCTCCTCTTGAAGTCCCTTCTCAAGATTGGCGACGGCTTCGCGATCGATGGGCACCGAGCCAAGCGGCGTGGAGTACGCTTCGTGCGCCGTGGTCAGCAGGGCCGCGCTGTGAAAATTATGGAATGGAGATAGAACCGCCACTAGGTCGGGTTTGGTCCCGCGCACGGCCGCAAAAGCATAGCCGGCAACTGGACCCGAGTATCGGTGTCCTGCATGCGGACCGACGACGGCGACGATCTTTCCGTTTAACGCCGGCAGTTGGGCGCCGTCGAGGTACATATCTACGGCACGGGCGAGTACCTTCCGGTCCCCCTCATACCAGAGTCCTGCAATCGGTGAAGGCCGCAGGTCCAAAGCCACACGAATATTCTAGCATATTACGGGTGGCCCGGCCCGCTGTGCGAGCGCGTCGCCAAGAACGCGATTTGCTTGACCGTCGAGGGACACGTGCAGTCGGCCGGGCGGGGTATACTCCTCTCCCTCAGAGGCAGGAAGGAGCTTGTCATGGCGATTCGGATCGGGCCGATCCTCGCATTTGTGTGCCTCGTCGGTCTCACCGCTTGCGGGAGCCCGCCGGCTGCTGCCACCGTGACAACCCCGGCGCCGACAGCGGCGCCGGAGAACTCGACAGTCACTCCTGCCACGCTGTCCGCGTCCATCCCTTTCAAAGATTCAGTCCTGGTCGCCCACCTCGATTCTCAAACCAACTCAATGCTTCTTCAGCCGGTTGATCCCGCCACCGGCCTTCTTCTTGCAGGCTATGCCGCCGTTGATCTCGGGGCCAACTTCGACTATGATTTTACTCCCGACGGCCGCACACTGGTCTTCACGAAGTACGTATCTTCGAGCCCGTCAAGAGGTGAGCTTCACTTCCTCGATCTTGCGACCTGGCAGGACGATTTTGCGATCCTGTTGCTGTCTGCGAATTGGACCACGGCGCTCGCGCACAGCCCGGATGGTACTCGACTGGCGGTCGCCACGGCCCAAGCCGATGGCAGCAGCCTGTGGCTGGTGGATACTGAACGCCGAGTCGTTCTGGCCCACATCCAGACTCGGGCTCTTATCTCAGACATGAAGTTTACGTCTGACAGCCAACTCTTGATGGACTACGAGCGCCATGAGGCCGCCAATGGCGGTCCAAATGAAGGGCCGCCGACTGTCGCCTTGCGTTCCACAATCGACCTGGCACCCGAGTGGTCCCGGACCCTGACCGTCGTCCGCGACGGATTTGAGCCGAATTCCTCTTTCGCCGGTGATCCGTACGAGCCCGGCGCCGGCAGCATATTCCAACCGGCGATTGTCTTCAGTCCAGACACGGACGTCCTGTACGTCGTGCACGCGGACGTGCCCAAGCTTACCCGCGTGGATTTTGACCGCAAGTCGGTCCTGACGTTGGACATTCGGCCCGAGCTGTCGTGGTTCGAACGTCTCCTCACGCTCTCCGCGGCGCAAGCCTTCGCCAAAGAGCAGAATGGCGTTGGGCTTCAAGCTCGCATTTCCCCCGACGGGTCCGTGATCTACACGGATGGCGTCGAAAACACCGTTACCAAGCAAGCCCCCGGCAATTGGCTTGAAACGCAGTCTCCGCTGAAGGTGCAGGCCATCCGAACAAAGGACGCAGCCCAGATCTATCAATCCGCAGTAACCGGTGCGAACCTGGATCTCTCCGCAGACGGAGCGAGCTTGCTAGTTCCACAACTTGACTATGCAACAGGCGCGGTCACTGGAACCAGCGCACTGGACGCCTCGACCGGGGCGGCCACAGGCCAATACCAGGACGTATCGTTGCAGTTCGGCAGCCGGATGGATGACACGCCAATCCTCCTGTCCTCAACCCCACGCCTTACCGATCCACAGAGCACCCAGATGACGGCCATGACGCCGGGCCACCGCTTGCTCGGCTCATGAACTGCGCCCAGCTATGCTCAGTGGCTGATCAAGCCGTAGAGGTGGCAGCCCATGCCAACCGACACGGGCCACCGCCGGGGAGAATCAATCGAGAGCGGATGGCACGTGCGCCATCCGCTCTCCTTCATGGTACTCGATGGATCCGGCCTATCGGCTATGGGATTCGGTAGCTGCAGACGACGTCGTCCAGCGTCTTTGTGTACTGATCAGCCGAACCGCTGTTCCAACGGATTGTAAACATAAGGAAGGCGAGCCTGTTTCGGACTTCAAAGAATGACTCCCCTGAGTAGTTGCCGCCCTTCGAGGTCCAATCCAGACGCTCGCTGCCATCCTTCTGAATGCTGTCCTTGCTGACTTTGATGTCGCCTTCCTTGCCGGTGTTACTGTAGAACCGGTTTAGCAATTGAAGGGCGAATTGGCCATTCTGGGAGCCTGTCCAGGGGGTCCCGTCATTGTAGACCACACTTTCCACCATGGCATTTCCATCGGGCGACGTGATCACGTCCCAGTACCAGTAGTTGTTCTGCTTGTCAACATTCTGCGTGTGCGTCCAGTCGCCGGGCACGTCGACGGCAAAGTACTTGTTCTGGTCGGTGAACGTGACCAGCCCTGTTGATCCACTGCTTGACGTTGTCTGCGGCGCCGCCGTCGGTGCACTTGCGGCGGTGGGTGCCTCGGTCGTTGATGACACGCTGCTGCAGGCCAACCCCACTGCCAACATGAATGCTCCAAACGCGAAGATGGAATTTAGCCCTCTTGTGCTCATTTACTCAATCTCCACTATTTCGATGAATGATGGCGCATCATACGGAGAATCGGCCTCGTCTGCAAGCCAATTCGGAGAATTACGTCAGATTAGCAACTACCTTTGAGGACGACCGCCGTGGCCCGGAATGCGAGTGGCGGCAACTCCGCCCGCCCGAACCATTGAACCAGGTCGGCATCGTCCCCAGCCGAGAGATCGCCGGAGACGATTTCTCCCGCGTAGACCATGACAAAGTCAGCTCCCCGCGGATGTTCGCGTCCTGCAATGATGTCCAGGACGCGCGTCGCCCGCACCGTCAGCCCGGTCTCCTCGAGGCACTCCCTCTCTGCCGCGCGGGCGGGATCCTCACCCGCGTCCACGAAGCCGGCCGGAAGTGACCAGGCACCGCGAAACGGCTCGTTGACCCGCCTGACCAGAAGCACGCGGCCATGGCTCTCGATCAGCATGGCCGCTGCCACCTTTGGATCTGCAAAATAGATCCAGCCGCAATTGGGACAAACGGGCCGGTCCCGTCCGAATTCAGCCCGCTGCGTCAATGCTGTCCCACAGCGCGGACAATAGTTGACCTCGTTGGGGTCCATCTATCACGCTCGATTCCGGCAGCGCTGGGAGAAACCCTGATCGGGCCAGAGAGATTCAAAATTCGAAGGGCAGTTTGCCCTTCGAATTTCGGCTTCTACTTTCGAACTCGAGAAGGTTCGGGCCAGCGTTCTCACTTGGCGACCCATCGCCGGCGGAATCTGCCGCGTGCTTTCGGACCTCAGGTACCACGCGCTGAGCCCCAGAATGATAGCCAGCCCTGCCAGGATCAATTGCCACACGGTCGGGACTATCGGTGCGGAGGAAGACGGGGGTTTTTGCGCCTGCGGTACGTTCTTTTGAGCCTGGGCCTGCAGATCGGGCGCCGGCGCGATCTGTTCCGGTCCGGGGGTCGGCGGAGCTGCAAGCATCGCCTCGGGACTTGCAGCGGGCGCCACCGTCGCCGCCTCCGCCGGCTGTCCGCCGCCGCCCATCCCATACGCCGGCCCGGGGGCCGCCGCCAGACGGCTGGCTGCAAGCGGGGTCAGTCCGTTCACCGCCACGGTTGCCAAGAACAGCAGGGAGGCCAGAACACTGGCGAATTGGAGAACCGGGAAGGCAGGCGGCGGAGGCGCTTCCAGTCTCGCCATGTGGGGCTGAAGAGTAAAGTTGCGGGGCGCCTTGCGCCGCGGCAGTGCTCGGAGCGCAGTGCGCGACGCTCGCAGGTCTTGCATTGCACCGCGCAGATCCCGCTCCCGTTCCAGCCGCGACTTGAGCCGCGCAGCCTTGGAGGAGCTGAGTTGTCCGTCCAGATAGGCCGAAAGGAGTTCGACATCGCGAAAATTCATGGGGAATCAGCCTGGCAGCTTTTCAGCTCGTTGGCTCCTGCTGTAGACGAAAGGCGGCGGGCAGAAGTTCCGCGAAGTCTTGCAGACATTCGCGGAGACGCAGGCGCGCACGTGCCAGCCGTGACTTGATCGTCCCCAGCGGCGCGCGCACGGCTGCCGCTACCTCCGTGTAGTCCAATCCCTGCAGGTCGGCCATCACCACCACGGTCCGGAACTCAAGTGGCAGATTCTCAAGGCAATGCTGGATCGCATGTTCAAGCTCCTGGGCTTCCGCCTGCTGTTCGGGCGAAAGCTCGGGATCCGCGAGCCAGCGCGGGGATTCCACGTCCTCGCCGTAGTGGTCCTCGGGTTCCAGCGGCACGATAGGACGGCGTTTGCGCCGACGGAGCTCGTCATAACAGGCGTTAGTCACCGTGCGCATCAACCAGGCCCTAAAGAAGCCGCCCCGGAAACCATTTAGCCCGCGAAAAGCCGCCAGAAATGCTTCCTGCGTGGCGTCGGCTGCAAGCTCATCATCCCCAAGGATTCGCAAGGCCGCGTTGAATAGCGCATCTTGGTGACTCAGAACAAGGCGATTGAAAGCATCCAGGTCGCCGCGCTGCGCACTCGCGATGAGGGCAATCTCATCCATGCGAGGGATTTTATCACGGGCAACCCGCGCCTGATGCACAACCGCGCGGACGTATGCGCCGAATCCCGCTGGACCGCGCGATCCGGACCTTCAGAGGAAGTCTGGGAATCCGAACGGTGATCGTCAGTGGAGCGCGCAGTTCACGCCATCCGTGGTGATGACCTTCGAGCGCGCCATTTCGTTGCCGTCCTTGTCGAGGGCAGCGACCTGAAAGTAGCATTCACCCTGTGGCAACCCTGAGAGCTGCGACTGGTTTTCGAAATCGGTATTGGTCTTCTGATCTATCAACGTTAGGGACGTCGGGGAACTCCCGCCGTAGACTCGGTACGATGCGACTTCAGTAGCTCCGTTCCACGAATACCCCAGCGTCAGCCCGCTCGCGTCGCCGTTTGCCGCTAGCGCAGGCGGGGTCTCGGGAAAGCCGTGCCAGGGAAACAGGAACGCCCGATAGCTCACGTACGGCTGGTCGAATGTGAAATCAAAGATCGCCTGGTTCTCTGGCGTGACCTCCGTCATGGAAAAGTAGCTGTAGCCGGAATGGGTGAAAGGCGCACCCCAGCTCAGAAAAGTGTTGCCGCTGGGCAGTCTCTGGGTGTTGCCCATGAACGTCGTGAATACGTCCGGCGCGTGCGAGAAATTCCAGACCACCGTGGCGGTCTTGCTGACCTCGTCGATCCGGTACTCGATTCCCTGGGATGGCGCCGGGTTCTGTGTTGTGCCCTGATTGTCAAAAACGGTGATGTCCCCATTGGGCAGCTGTCGTACATCGTGCTGGAAGGCAAAGGGTTGACCGTTGATGAACTGGAACATGTTCGCCTTGCCGCCGAGCCGCCACATCACCGCACCCGTCTGTAGATTGATCTTTGTGATCTCACTGAGATTCCGGCTGGATAGTAGCAGGTTGCCGTCGTTCAACGACGCCAGCGCGTTGCCGTGGACAAGATCGATCTGCTGGCCTGTCAGAACCGCCGTTGAATCGAAGAAGGAGAAGTGGTCCCAGCTTCTCCATTCGAAAATCACATTCTTGGAGGGATCCTGCTCCTGGATTATCAGGCCGGTCACGGTCGCTTTCTGCTGCCCACCAGGAACCACCTGGCTCATGTCTACAGTTTCAGAATCGTAAATCATGAGGAGCGCATCCCCATTCGGCAATAGCTGGAGGTCGTGTGGATCGGCCGTGTATCCATCCCCCGCCTTGTAGCTGTCGACGACTTTGTAGTGCGCGTCCATCACGTAGAATGCCGAGTCCTTCTGGTCGAAGTACGACAGCATACCGTTCGGCTGGACCTTGAAGTCGAAGCCTGCCAGTTCATTTTCCATCGACTGAAAGTAAACGAGCTGGCCACGCTAAGTGAGGATCAAAAGGTATGACCCGACCGTTGACCCCGTCCAATAGAAGGGTGCGACGAGGATATCCCCCTCGGCCGCGTCCGGCGCGGTCTCGGAGATACTGAAATGAGGGATGTCCTGCGGCACCGTCAGGAAGCTGGGGAAAGCACTGCGAGGCGGATTGGCAGGCGGTGGTCCCGCCGAGACCGATCCTGGCTGTTGATTGACGGCGACATCGAACCTATGCGAGAGCGGCTGGAAGCGCGTGGCCGCGTCTATTTGCAGGCCGCTGATGTCCACCTGCACGTGTTCACCAGCCGTGAAGGGATCTTGCGGCCTGAAGATCACGGTCTTGTGATCATCGGCCAGGATCGTCTGCCCAGCATGCACCCCGCTACGCGAACCACGCACGTTGAACTTGACCCCCGAAATGGACCTCTCACTCAACATAGGCCCATAACGAACCACGATCGTCGCGCCGGTTGATACATATTTCGCATTCCGAACCGGCGAGAAGTATTGCGGCGCGTTCGACTGTGCGCCCGTGACCGTACAGGCGGAATTGGCAATAACTAAAAAGAGGCCGGCAACGGCCCCTTGGATCGTATTGAACTTCATTCTATATGCGCGGCCTCCTGATCCAATGAAAGAGTGATGAAAAGCGTCGAACGCGGCCTGATCATAGCGGCGGAAGACCCGCCGATTGTTAGCTCGTTGTGTAGAAAGTATGAGGATTGCCGGTTGGGCGCGCGGTCGGAGCCAATACGGATTCGATGCGCCAGCCAAGCCTTGTGTCGGAACAACTCGACGCGCGCAGCCTCCCGTCGAGGCTACGCCCGTCCTCGAGGACGTACAGGCGGCCTGGCGTCCAGAGAGAGTGCTTGTTTGATGTAGTAGCGCAGAGCGGCCTTGTTCACTTCGGCCGCATTTCTGATCTTCACGTGCTTCGATACCTTGCCCGCGCCCCGCAAGAGTCCGTACTTGTCCTGGAATTCTGCCCCCCGCGAAAATGCAAACGTGATGTCCGTCTTCGTCGGGCTGATGACTGCGACGATGCGTTTTGCCTTGTATGCTGGAATCCCGTAGCTGGTGATCTCTTTTGCGTCCGGCGCGCATTCTTGCATCAGGGCGCGGATCAAGGTTACGGCAGGCCGCAGCTTCGCGTCGACCTTGGCCCTCACGAACTCATCGACGTTGTCGCTGCCCACGCTTGCCTCTCCCGGCTCCGCCCACGCCCACGCGGGCAAAATCGATGAAGCCTAGCTCCACATTGGCGCTGACCAGTTGCACTCGAAGTCGGTCACCCACGTCCACGCCCTCGAAACCGCGCACGAGTTTTCCCTCCACGGGAAGGTCGAGCAGCCGCACCCATGTTCCCTTGTCCGCTGCACCGGTTACGATCCCGTCGAATTGCTCTCCGATCCGTGATTCAAGCAGGATAGCCGCGGCCGATTTGCCGACCCGCCGCTCGAGCTTGGTCACCACATCTTCGACCTCAGTGCAGTGCGCGGCCAGCGTGTTGAGGGCGTCCATCTCATACGGAGTGGGCTTTGCATCCAGGGCTGCCTTCAAAAGCCTTTGTGTGATCAAATCAGGAAAGCGGCGGTTGGGCGCCGTCGAATGGGCATAATCCCTGACTGCCAGCCCGAAGTGCCCAGGCGCCTCCTCCCCGGGCGGATCGGCCACGTACTCGCCTGAGCCGAGGAGCTTGATTACTGAGAGGGAGAGGTCTGGAAATCGCACTGGGTCGGCAGACCTCTGATTGACAAGGAAATCCTCCAGGGCTCGCGAGTTCGGGCACTGCCGGCAGACTGAAGCCGTGCTGGGCGGCGATTTCGACGATCCGATCCCAGCGCTTGGGTACGCGCACCACCCTGCGGATCGATCCGAATTGCTTCGCTGCCAGATAGCGCGCCGTCACACCGTTCGCGGCAACCATGAAGTCCTCGATGATATGCTTGGCGCGGTTCTGCTCTTCCACCTCAAGAGCCGTAAGCTGATCGCCGTCGAACACGGGTTTTGCCTCGATGGTATCGAGGCTCAGGGCACCGTGAATGTGCCGGAAATTGTGCAGCCTCTGGGCCGTCTGATCCTGCAAACGCAGGTTCTCAGCCAAGCCATCGACGGCTGGGATGGCCTCGGGCACCGGCCCGCTGCCGACCAGCCACGCCGCCACGCTGTTGTACGCGAGCTTGGCCTTGTTTCGAACCTTCGCCCGGTAGATATCGGATGCAAGTAGGGTCCCATCGGCTGCGATCACCATCTCGACCACTACCGCCAGCCGGTCCTCGCTGAAATTCAAGGAGGTCAGTCCCGTTGAGAGCTGCTCTGGCAGCATCGGATACATCTTGGCTGCGGTGTAGACCGAGGTAGTGTTGTGTTGGGCGTGCTCGTTGATGGCAGATCCGTTCTTGACCAGCGAGTCCACGTCCGCCACGGCAACCAGGATCTTTAAGCGATCCCCGTCCAACGCCTCGCCCACCGTGAGCTGATCCAGGTCTAGCGAATCATCATTGTCGATCGAGCACCAGAGTAACTGACTGAGATCGCGTACGCTATCGCCGGCGTCGGATGCCGGCTCACGGAGGGTTGCGAGTTCGCTTAGCGCCGTCGGTGAGAAGTCAGGGAGTAAGCCGGCTTCGACCATGGCGCGGTCTGCAATGCGTAGCAATATGGCACGATGGTGCGCAGCGTCCGGGTTCATTGTTCGTTCCTAGTCGCTTGGGATGTCGACCACAGGGTCTGGGGCGTGCCTGGGATCTTTGTCCTGATTGTATCGCGTCCCGCCTGGATGTCTCGGCCGCAACCCCCTGACGGCCCTCAGCGACGCCGTGCCCAGTCGACAGCTGGGTAGATGATGTTCGGGTCGTGCCGGTCGATCCTTATGTCTAGAATGAGGCCCTCGGTCACCGCTACGGTTGCTGTTGGAAAAATGTACCATTCCACCGACCACAGGGGATAAGGAATCCCGGACGGGGGTCGGACCTCCAGTGCTAGTCTGGCGAGCGCTTGGCCGGTCACCGCCGAATAGATCCAATCATGAACCTTGCGGATCCGTGCCGTGCCTCGCACCGTCCGCTCCAGCAGTCTCTCCTGTGCGAGGTGCTCACGCCACATGAAGTAAATGGCCAGCGCTGCGGCAATAAATGGTACCGCCAACTCAACCGATGAAATGGGCATATATCACTTCACTAGAGTTGCAGGGACCCTAAACAGATCCTTGCGAGTGCATATGCCGAGTCTATTCCCCTTGGCTGAGAAGACAATGAGATTCCTCTACGCCCCGCCGTGGCCCCATCGCCCCCAACACTCTCATCCCCCACCGCGTGCAGCCGGTATTCGTTCTCGATCAGCCCACTTGCGCCCGTCCGGTCGCGGGAATCACTGCTCCAAATCCCTCATCGAGACACTGGCACGAGCCAGAGAACAAAGGCGCAGCTTTCAGCGTTGTATGCGGCCCGTTCCGCCGCCGCTCATGAGTTGTCTGACCTCGTCGACGGTGCAGAAATTCATGTCCCCCGGGATGGAGTGTTTGAGGCAGGATGCCGCGGTCGCGAACTCTAAGCGCCTCGCAGTCCGACATCTGGCTCCGCATGCCATAGATCAGGCCCGCCGCGAATGCGTCTCCGGCGCCGACCCGATCCACAATGTCCGTCACATCGTAGTGGGTGCTGACCAGGAACTCCGTCCGATTGTGCAGGCACGCAGACCAGCCGTTATGATCGGCGCTGAAACTCTCGCGCAACGTGATGGCTTGGTATTTGAGATTGGGGAACGCCTCTAAGACCCTTTCGCACAGCAGCTTGTACTTAGCGGTATCGATGGCGCCCGCGCCCGGGCTGTGTCCTCGTTGCCCCTCGTCGACCTTGATGCCCAAGGCCAGCTGGCAATCCTCTTCGTTGGCTATCCCCACGTCGGCCAGTCCCACGATCTCCCGCATGACCTCTGGGGCGTTCTTGCCGTACTTCCACAGGTTCTTGCGATGGTTGTAGTCACACGAGACCGTCAAGCCTTTGTTCCTGGCGGTCTGCATCGCCTCGCGGACCGCGTCTGGCCATGCCGGAGCTCAGTGCAGGAGCGATCCCCGTTGTATGGAGCCAGACAGCGCCTTCCAGGATATGATCCCAGTCAAAGATGTCCGGCGATGAATCCACGATTGCCGAGTGGGCCCGATCGTAGAGTACTTTTGAGGGCCTTTGGTCTGCGCCAGCTTCCAAGTAGTAAAGACCCATGCGCGTGCCGCCGCGCTGGATGAGGCCGGTGTCTACCCCCTTACCGCGTAGGAATGCGATGCAGGCCTCACCGATGGAGTTCGCCGGGAGCACGGTCACATACGCGGCCTCCAGGCCGAACTGTGCCAGCGAGACTGCTACATTGGCCTCCCCACCGCCGAAACTGGCTTCCAGCACCGGCGACTGCAACAGGCGCTCATATCCGGATGACTTCAGCCTCAGCATGACCTCGCCAAACGTCAGGATGCGGTTGCTCATACCGGCTCTCCAACTATGCGCACCTCTTGGACGGCGCCAACCGCCTCGCTCGCGAATCGCGCGATGTCATCGAAAGCCCCGACCTCGATCATCTTGGATGTCGCCAGCCAGCTTCCGGCCACCGCATGGACGAATGGAAGCTGCAAGTAAGCCGTCATGTTCGCCGCCGACACGCCTCCAGTCGGCACGTACTTCACCCCCACCAGTGCCGCCGAGATGGCTTTCAGCATGGGAATGCCTCCCAAAGCCTCGCAAGGGAAGAACTTCAGGACGCTGAGCCCTTTGTTAAGGGCCATCAAGGCTTCGGTGGCGGTCGCAATCCCTGGGATGATCGGCATCTTGCGCTTCAGGCACCAGTCGACGACCTTGGAATCGAATCCCGGCGAGACGATAAAACGCGCCCCGGCCTCAGCAGCTTCCTTTGCCTGGCTGATCGTGAGAACCGTTCCTGCCCCTACGATCATCTCTGGCTCTGCAACACAAATCGACCGGATCGACTCCACGGCCGCCGCGGTCCGGAACGTGATCTCGACACAAGGCAGTCCCCCGCTGATCAGGGCTTGCGCCAGCCTTGGCGCATGCCGGGCATCGTCGATCTTGACGACCGGCACCACACCCAGTTGTCCCAGCCTCTCAATCGTGTCCATGAGAAGATCTCCTGAACGACAAATGTTCCCGCCCTAGGCTAGCCGCACCTGTACCACCAGCTCTATCTCCACTGGTATATGCCCCGGCAGATCACTGACACCGATCGATGTGCGCGCGTGCCTGCCAGCCTCTCCAAAGATCTCCCGCAGCAAATCCGATGCCCCGTTGATGACCTCCGGCTGGCGGTCGAAATCCGCCGCACTATTGACATATCCGGTCAACTTGACGATGCGCACGACTCGGTCCAGGTCGCCGAGGCCATCTTTGAGAGCGCTGAGGAGATTCAGAGCGGCCTGCCGGGCGGCCGCATAACCCTGCTCCACGCTCAGCTCCGCGCCCAGGCGCCCCTTGTGGAGCAGCCCCCCCTCCACGTAGCACGTTGTGCCAGACAGGAACAGCAGATCTCCGGCCTGCTGTGCGAGGAGATAGGCCCCGATCGGCCGCGGAACCGACGGCAGCCGCAGGTTCAATTCGGCCAGTCTCGCTTCAGGCTTCACGCATTCCACCCTGACGGGCCTTTCAGCGACGCTCGGAAGCGCGTCGCTGAAGAGGCCCGATCACAATCTTGACCGCCCACAAGAATTCGTGGGCATCCCGGATCCCTTTAGAACAGGCTGTTCGGATCGTAGTACTTGATCACGTTTTCGATTGTGATCAGCGGGGAGGCCAGATAGGTATCCTTGGGAGGCGTGGCGCCTGCCAGGATGGCCATCATTCGGTTAAAGCCTTCCCGACCAATCTGATCGGAGTTGTTGAGGCCCGTGCACGCATAGTTGGACTGGTTCTTGATCTGCACCAGGGCTTCCTTCTGCCCGTCGACGCCGCACAGGAACATCTCACCTGTGCGCTTGGCATCCGCGATCGCGCGCTGGGCGCCCAGGCACATCGAGTCATTCTCACAGAAGACGGCATCGATCTTCGGATTCGCCGCCAGCAGGTTTTCCATCTGCTTCAGGCCGCCATCCTCGCTCCAGCCGCCCCAATCTGGCGCGTTGATGATCGAGATGCCCGACACCTTGCCGAGAATGTCAAGCATGCCGTTGGTGCGGTTCAGTCCAATCGAGTTATCCGCCGGGCCACCCTTCAATACCACCACGATGCCCTTGCCTCCCAAGCGGTCGGCGATGAACTGACCGTCCTGCTGCCCGATCTTGAAGTTCTCCGGGCCCACATAGCTGGTGTACCCGCTCTTCCACTGTCGGTCGACCAGCACGGAGGGAATTCCGGCCTTGTTCAGGGAATCCATGGCTGCCGGCAGTTGCTCGAGCCAGGCGCCACTGATGATTATGCCGTCGACCTTCTTGGCAATCAGGTCCTCGATGTCGGAGTTGAGCTTCGCGGCATCCCCGTTTGCGTCGGTGCTGATGATCTCAACGTTCGGGTAGGCGCTGGCCTGGGCGATGACTGCCTTGTTCATGCCGATGAAGTAGGCGCAGCATTGTGAGAAGTTGGCCATTCCGATCTTGAAGTGCTTGGCTGCAGCAGCCGGCGCCGCTGCCGGGGCAGCCGCCGGCGCGCAGGCCGCCAGCACCAGCGCCACCATGACGACGCTGCTAATCAATACGAGTTTCGTTTTCATTCTGATCTCCTTCTACGGGTCTCCAGTTGCTTGCTAGGGTTTGCATCATTTGGCTGCTCTTCGTTTTCCCTCCAGAAACCTCCTTTCCTTGCTTTGCCCTCGCCATCGGAGTTCTCAGTATCGGCTTCTGCGGCTTGCTATTCTTTTCGCCGGGTCAATACCGCAATCAGAATAATCAGGCCTTTGAAGATCTGCTGGTAGTAAGACTGCACATTGAATAGGTTCAGCAAATTATTGATGAGACCCAAGGTAAGGACGCCTCCCAATGTGCCCAGCACGGTTCCGCCGCCGCCGCCCAGGATCGCGCCTCCGATCACGCAGGCAGCGATCGCATCCAGCTCGAAACCCGCACCCACGCTTGGCTGGGCGATTCCCAGCCGCGACGCCAGCAGGATTCCGGCCAGCGCAGCACACAATCCGGAAATGACGTAAGCGAGAATGATGTGACCTCGCACGTTGATTCCGGCGAGCCGCACTGCTTCCTCGTTACCCCCGATAGCTACTATGGCGCGGCCGGCCGTGGTTCGCTGCAGGAAGAACTCGGCGACGAGGAAGACTAACAGCATGATCAGCACCGACAACGTGAAGGGACCTATGATCGGTGTGCCGAACACCGTGCGAAAGGTCGGGTCTGTGGGTGTGATAGGTGTTTCGGAGTACACATACACCAGGCCGCGAATCGCGCCGAGGGTTGCCAGGGTCACAATGAACGGCTGCAGTTTAAAGCGCGAGATCATGAACCCGTTGAACACGCCCGCCAGAACCCCAATGCTGAGGGCGATGGCGATTCCCACGGGCAGGGGAAGGTTCTGCCTCTGGATCATGCCTGACACCACAATGGCCGCGAACGCAACGACTGAGCCAACCGACAGATCGATGCCGCCGGTGAGGACGACAACGAGCATGCCCACGCTGATCACACCATTGGTAACGATCTGGCGCAGAAGATTGCTGATGTTACGCTCGGTGAAGAAAACATCGGACATGGAAGCGGCCAGCAGCAGCAACAGGAAGAACGCTGCCAGGAACGCGTAATCCACCCAGCGCCGCCCGGAGACGCCTGCAAGGCCCCGACCTGCCGTTGCCCGCCCTGGAATGAGAGCCCGAAGCCGCGCGGCGGCGCCGCCCGCGGCTGGAGTCAGTCTTATCTACTGTTGATTTGTTCATTGAACCACGCCTGCGGCGCATGCCAGCAGACTTTCTTCACTGGCCTGCGCAGTGTTGAATTCGCCTGCCACCAAACCCTCCCGCATGACCACGACACGATCACTCATGCCGAGGATCTCCGGCAGTTCCGAAGAGATGATCAAGACTTCCCACTCCACCTTCAGCGAGGTCGCTAATGATGCGGTAGATTTCGACCTTTGTTGCGACATCGACACCGCGCGGTCGGCTCATCCAACATCAATACCCGAGCTTGAGAAAGCAGCCATTTTGCCAGCACCACCTTCTGCTGATTCCCGCCGCTGAGCTGCCTGACGAGGCGGCTGATCTGCGCGGGATGCACGGCGAGTTCGCCGACCTTGGTCTGGACAAGTTCATCCCTGCGCGCCGTGTTGAGCACCCCCCAACGACTGACCTGTTGCATGATTGCCAGGCTGGCATTGTCGCGAATCGAGCAGCTCATCACCAATCCATCCCGCTTGCGATCCTCCGTCAAAAGAGCGATGCCTGCCTCCACCGCATCGCGCGGTGAGTTGGGCCTAACCAGCCTTCCCTCCAGCAAGATCTCGCCAGCCGTGGCACGGTCTGCGCCAAAGACACAGCGTGCCACCTGCGTGCGACCGCTGCCGACCAGGCCGAACAGGCCCAGGATCTCGCCCCGCCTCAGCGAGAAAGTCACGTCTGAGAATGAGGCGCCGCGGCCCAGCGATGTCACGGTCAACAACTCTTCGCCGGGCTTGTTGGCCCGCCGCGGGTAGAACTCGCCCAATGTCCGGCCAACCATCATCTTGATCAGCTGGTTCTCATCCGTGTCCTGGGTTCTCATGGTCCCGATCAGCTCGCCGTCTTTGAGCACCGTGATCCGGTCCGCAACCTTGAAAACCTCGTCCAGCCGGTGGGAGATGTAAAGGATCAGCGCCGATTCTGCCTTCAGCCGCTGGATCAGCTCGAATAGCCGCTTCAACTCCTCCTGGGAAAGCACGGCGGATGGTTCATCCAAGATCCAGATCCGGGGTTTCGTCACCGCCGCCTTTGCGATCTCAACCATTTGTTGGTGCGATACGTTCAGGCTGGATACCTGCGCACGCACATCCAAGCCGGTGAAACCGATCTCAGCCAGCTTTTCCTCGGCAAGACGGTGCGCCCTCTTCCAATCGATCAGCCAACTTCCGCGGCCGGTCGGCATCTGCCCCAGCAGGATGTTCTCCGTGATGGTCAAGTGCCGGACGAGACTGAATTCCTGATAGACAGCCCGGATGCCTAGTCGATGGGCACTGAACGGAGACCGCAGCACCGCCGGTTGGCCGTCCAACAGGATCTCCCCTGCGTCCCGTTGGAGCGCGCCAGCAAGGATCTTCATCAGCGTTGACTTGCCGGCCCCGTTCTCTCCGACGATGGCGTGCACCTCTCCCCGGCGGGCACTGAAATCCACGCCTTTCAGGGCCTGCGTTCCGTCGAAACTCTTGCGGATTCCCCGCATCACGAGGAAATCGGACTCGGTCACCTTCTGCCTTTCATCCGATGGCCGGGGGGAAGGCATTGTGCACGATGATCGTCTTCTGATCAGTCATCTCGTCCAGCGTGTCGTGCACACCCTCGCGGCCATGGCCACTCATCTTGATTCCGCCAAAAGGCAGCGTCTCAACCCGCAGCGCCGACGACCAGTTGATGATCACGCCTCCGGCCTCCAGTCTGTAGGCCACGTCGAAGGCCTTGTTGATGTCACGCGTGAACACCGCCGACTGCAGCCCGTACGGCGAGTTGTTCGCCATGCGGATGGCCTCGTCGATATTCGTGAACCGCATCAGCGGAGCGACAGGCCCGAAAACTTCCTCCTTGAACACGGGCATCGCTGCCGGAACGTCGATCAGTACAGTCGGCTCCATGAAGGCCTGTCGCCGATGCCCGCCAGCCGTCAGCTTGGCTCCGCCCTTGACCGCCTCGTTCACAGCGGCCTCGACCTCCTTGGCCGCCCCTTCGTTGATCAGCGGTCCCACGTCGGTGTCTTCCCGCAGCTGGTCACCCACTTTGAGTTTCTTAGCCTTCTCGGTAAGCAGTTTTGCGAACTCATCGTAGATCGGGGCCTCGACGTAGATGCGCTTCACCGCACAGCAGATTTGACCGTTGCCCCGCGCCAGCCGCCCCAGTACCACGGCCTCCGCCGCCTTCTCGAGGTCGGCATCGGCGAGGATGATCATCGCATCGTTCCCGCCCAACTCCATGTGGACCTTCTTGAGGTTCTCGGCAGCCATCTGGGCAATCCGTATGCCGACCGAGGTGCTGCCTGTGACGGTCACTAGCTGAATACCCGGCGCCCGCGCCAGGGTGTCACCGATGACCGCACCTGGCCCCGTGATAATCTGATGCGCCGCCTTCGGTAGTCCGGCCTCTTCCATGATCTCAGCGATCTTGAGCAGCGTCAGCGGGCAGGCGCTGGGAGGTTTGGAGATCAGCGCGTTCCCGGCCGCAAGTGCAGCCGCCGCCTTGTGACCCCACAGCTCGACCGGATAGTTGAACGGCACGATGGCTGCTACCACCCCCAGCGGCTGCCGGATGGTTACGGCAAAATGCCGTTCGTGTCCGCGCACTGCATCCACAGGCATGACCCGCCCGAAGATGCGCTTGCTCTCCTCGGCGAAACCCCTGAAGATGTTGGCGGTGACCGCGACCTCAGCCCGGGTCTGCATGATCGGCTTGCCATTCTCTTGCGCCAGCAGCTTGCCCAGTTCGGGAACCCTGGCCTCAATCCCCTGCGCCACGCGCATAAGGATCTCAAAGCGCTGGAGCGCGGTCAGCTTGCGCATGGCCTCTTTGCCCTTCTGCGCGGCCGCCACCGCCCGCTCCACGTCCTGGATCGTTGCCTTCGGCACGGTACCGAGCACTTCACCGGTGCCCGGGTTGTAGATGCTCATGCACTCGCCGTTCGAGGCGTCGACCCACTGACCGTCGATCAGCATATTCATTTGTTCCTCGCTTTCACCCGCCCGTGGTGTGTCTGTCCGCTCTCGTAGTATTCAGTGCCTAATCGATCTTCCCGCCGTTAAACCCCAGTTCCTGAGAGATCCTCTGGCACGCTTGCATGAGTTCCGGCGCCAACTGCGGCATCCTTTCGCGCGTCATCGTGATGGTCCAACCCGAGACGCTAAGCGCTCCCGAAAGCCGCCCGGCGTGGTCATAGATGGGCGATCCAATACAGCGGATTCCGAGCTCATTCTCCTCGTCATCCACGGCATATCCCTGGCGTCTTACCTTCAGCAGTTGCTCCCGGAATTTCCCCATGTCGGTGATCGTGTGCTCCGTCAGGGCCGGGAACTTGAGGCGCCGTAGGATCGGTTCGACCTCCGCCTCAGGCAGGAATGCCAGCATCGATTTCCCGGCGGCCGTGCAATGCAGCAGCCCTCGTTGACCGACCCGAGACCGCATACGCACCGCCTGCGAGTTGTCGACCTTGTCGATATAAACAAACTCGATCCCCTCCAGGACGGCCAAGTGCGTCGTCTCGTTGGTGACCGAAGTCAGGTGTTGCAGGACTGGATGGGCGATCTGGCGTAGTTGCACGTGCTCCAAGGCCTGCGCCGAGACCCAGGCGATCTTGAGTGTGAGTTGATATGTCGAGTCCTGGGCGTGTTGCCGGACGTAGCCCATTTCCTTCAGGCTGGTAAGTGCCCGGTACGCTGAGGCCGGGCTGATGCGCAGCTCGCGCGCCATCTCGCGCAAGCTCACCCAATCGTTCCGGTTTGCTAGGTACTCGATGATCTGAAATACGCGACCAACGGCGTCGGTCATGCAATCCATAAAGTGAAACAGTGTTTCACTTTATGGATATTCTAGGTCAGCCGCAGGGCACTTTCAAGTGACTAAAGTAATAAGTGAAATGCGCTCGACTTACTCCGCCCCCTGCCCCTCAGAATTGGTCTCCCTCGTCCGTCCGGCTCCAGCTCGTCGCATCGACCCGCACTGCCATCGTCTCGGGTGCCGCCCCGGTCCCGCGCCGTCGAAGACCGACCCAGCAGCTCGGAAGGATCCTCGGCATCTGATCAGATGCCGAGGGCGAATTCATCCTATTCTCGAGTGGGCTCATAACATAGGAGCACGTTCCCGTTGCCAAAGACCTTTGTGCGCATGAGATTGAGGTTCAGCTTTCCTTGCCGCGTCTGGAACAGACGCGTGCCACCCCCCAGGACCACGGGGTTGACTATGATCCGGTGCTCGTCGATCAAGTCCATTTCCATGAGCGTGCCAAGCAGGTTCGCGCTGCCAAGTACTGCAAGATCCTTTCCCGGGGGCCGCTTGAGACCTGAGATCTGAGCCTGCAGGTTATCCTTGATCAGCCTTGAGTTCTTCCAGGTAGCCTCTTCCAGCGTTCTGGAGATCACAATCTTGGGCAGCCCATTCATCAGGCCGGCCACCACAGGATCATTGGTGACTGCCGCGGGAGTGGGCCAGTAGCTCGCCATCATCTCGTAGGTGATTCGGCCGAATATGAGAGTGCCAACACCATTCAGTTGAGCGATGGCGAATTCGTTGAATTCCTGGTCCACGTTGTGCCAGTTGATATCGTGGTTGGCTCCTTCAAAATAGCCGTCCAGGGTCACCATGTTAACGGTGAACAGTCTGCTCATTCTCTTGATCTCCTCACTGAGTAGGGGTCCTACATAGTGGTGAGACGCGATCTTCCGGCCTCACGGTTTGTAAGGTGGCCATCGTCTAAACGCCCCTCAGCAGCAAGATCGCCCAGGCTTGGCCCCGGCCCGAGGTCAGTGCCTTTCCTCTTTCCTCAAGGATGGGAACAGCAACACCTCGCGGATCGAATGCTTGTCCGTGAAGAGCATGACCAGGCGATCCACGCCCATTCCGAAGCCCCCGCTGGGCGGCATGCCGTAGCGCATCGCCCTCAAATAGTCGTCGTCCATCGGATGTTTATCGGCATCGCCTTCGGCGTAGTCCCTTCCCATCTCGATGAAACGCTGCTCCTGGTCCAGCGGATCGTTCAACTCGGTGAAGGCGTTGCACAGCTCAAAGCCTGCCACGTATCCCTCGAACCGTTCCACGGTCATCGGATCTCCCGGCCGCGATTTGGCCAGGGGGGAGATATCGCGCGGATAGTCAAACAGGAATGTAGGCTGGATCAGCTTGGGCTCCAGGAACTCGCTGAGCATGAAATCGATTAGCTTGCCACGGGTCGCCTTGGGATCAGGTGTCTTGCCCGCATTCGCGATTGCCCGATAGAGCGTCTCGGCCTTCGGGTGCTCGGCGATGTCGATCCCGCTGGCTTCTCTGAGACCCTGCCCAAGGTTTAGCCTCTTCCACGGCGGCGTGAAGTCGATCTCCTGCCCTTGGTACTTCACCTTCTGTGTGCCGAGCACTTTCTGGGCCGCAAACGAGACCATCTGCTCCGTCAATTCCATGACTTGGAGATAGTCTGCATAAGCCCAATAGAATTCGAGCTGCGTGAACTCGGGATTGTGCTTGTAAGACAGCCCTTCGTTGCGGAAGTCACGCCCGATCTCGTACACGCGTTCAAGATTGCCAACCAGCAGCCGCTTGAGATATAGCTCGAAGGAGATCCGCAGATACATGTCCTGCTCGAGTTCGTTGTGATGCGTGACGAAGGGCCGCGCCGCCGCGCCGCCGTAGATCGGCTGCAGCATCGGCGTCTCAACCTCGAGGAAGCCCTTGCTCATCCAGGAACTCGCGCAGGGCTCTGATTATCGCCGCCCTTCTTCGGAAGAGCTCGCGCACTTCGGGGTTCACGGCCAGGTCGGCATACCGCTGGCGGGCGCGCAGCTCGGGATCTTCAAGCGCTGCATGCCTGACAGACGCTGCCATCCGGCAGGGTTTCGTCCTTGGCCGCCGGCAATGGGCTCACGGCCTTTGCCAGCAGCTTGAAGTCGTGCGACCTGCAGCGTCACCTCACCGGTCTTGGTCCGGAACATCATCCCCGCCGCCTGGATGAAATCGCCGATGTCGAACATCTTGTTGAAGAAGTCGACCCGCTCCTGCCCCAGCTCATTCGCCCGCAGCAACAGCTGCACCCGGCCGGCGCCATCCTCGATGTGCGCGAAGGATAACTTGCCCATCGGACGCACTGGCCGGATGCGGCCCGCCAGCGTGACCTGGATCTCTGGCTCCGCTTTCTCGCCGGCCTCGAAGGCCGCGATGGCCTCCGCGCTGGTGTGCGTCCTTTCGGCCCGTGTCGGATAGGGCTCGACGCCCTCGGCTGCGCAGCTCGTCGATCTTCTGCAGAGCCGGATCTTTTCAAGCGATGTGTATTCTGCCATGGCTACGTCCTACCCCCGGTCTCTGTCCGGAATTGACGATGCATTTCTCTCGCCTTGCAGCGAAGCTGGCAAAGAAAGCTCCGCGCGGCCCGCCTCTCTCGAGGTCGCAGGTGCGCGGAGCCGCAGCGTCGGAGTGATGGTCAGACGCGTGTCCCTATTTGACTTTGAGGATCTTCACCTTGTACGTGCCGCTGGGGGTCTCCACCGGAACGGTCTCGCCCACCTCGCGGTTGAGGATTGCCTTTCCGATCGGCGACTCGTTGGAGATCTTGCCTTCCTGCGGATTGGCCTCCGCCGCGCCGACGATCGTGTAGGTCTCCGCCTCGAAGCCTTGCTCCTGGATCGTGACCGTCGATCCCACCGACGACAGTGCCGTCCGGTCGATTCTTGTCTTCCGGCTCGATCACCCGTGCCGTCGCCAGCAGCATTTCCAGTTCCTGGATGCGCCCCTCGACGAAGGCCTGCTCGTTCTTGGCAGCCTCATACTCCGCGTTTTCGATCAGTTCCCCGCCCTCCATAGCCTCATGCAGACGGTCGGCGACCTCCTGGCGCTTGACCGTCCTTCAAGTGGTCCAGTTCTTCCTGAAGTTTCTGGAAGCCTTCCTTGGTCAGGAACTTCGTTGGCATAAGACTTTCCTTAGAATAGAATTTGCATCCCATACTGGGATGCAATCAGACCCTCTGGCCGAACCCAAAGGCCCCTTGAATATATCATGGTTTGACCCCCCAATCAAGACCCGCCCGACAGTACAAATCTGGCCGTTGGGGAGGTTCTACAAACGCCGACTGGTTCTAACTTCCCGTGGGGCGTCTGCTGGGCGCAACCAGAGGCGGATTCCGCCGGCCTCGGACCAATATGCCCGCAGCCTTTCCCGCATCGAATCCAGGCTCTCAAAGAGCGTGCTCAACTGCGACCGATACGCCTCGATGGCTTGGAACCATGCGACCAGCCCATTCGATGAAACCGGCTCGACTGCGCTCTGCATGGCACTGGTCGTTCCGGCCAGCTCTTCGGGGTGGTTCAGGAGATATGGCAGGTCGGCGTCGTAGAGCAGCGGGCGATCCAGCATCTCGGCCGCGGCCCGCACGATTAGATGATCCACGTGCTGGCCGATCCCAAGTTGGCAGACAACCACGTCATCGTCTTTCAGATTCCGGCGAAAGACCTCCGCGATCCGCGCGGGCAGACCGGCGTCATGCGCATGGACCGGGGCGTACAGAGCTTCGTGGTAAAGCGGCTGTCCCTGTTCATCCCGGCGGTAGATGCAATCGAGAAAATCCAAGTGGACCGACCGAGCTCCGACCGTGGCGGCCGCCTTCCGGTCCTCGGCCCGCCTCAGGTTCACGGTCTCCCGGGCTGTGGTCGTCCCCCACTCGGCATGCATCTCCTTGGCGAAATCGGACAATTCTTCCCCTCCGGGAATCCCGCTCATGGACGTCCAGATCTCGATCCTTTTTCCCCCCTTGGCCTGATCGTGGATCAAACCTCCCGCGGACAAAATCGCATCGTCCAAGTGAGGCGAGAGATAAATGATACGCATGCTTCCGATTGTAATCGTCGGTTTGATCAGCCAGAATGGCCGCTGCCCTCGGGCGGCGGGCGCTGGCCGTCCGCCGCGGACGTGGCCCTCGGTGTCTTGGGCCTGGCTCCAAACATACCCCTCCCGTATGGATTCCGCACGGTGAACGATGGTTTCGGCAAGCCGAACGCCGCTTGCATCCTAATCGCCCGGGATTAGACTCGATGTGTATCAATCATCGATGTGATTCACCTTGAGCGGGAGGGTGCCCGACAATGGCCAAGTTTCGTCCTTTGCTGGCGGTGGCCGTCGCGCTGGTCTTCTACGGTGTGAGCGATATTCTCGTATGGCAGCGCATCTTCGAAGCCAACCAGATGGTCGGATACGCCAACAGCTATCACACGGGCTGGATCGTATCCCTCGCTGGTTACGCCGCGCTCGGCGTGATCCTCTTGTCTGACCGCTGGCAGGACTGCGTCTACTTCTTGCTCGCCTTGTTTATTGGAGCATTCAGCGGCCTTGAGGACGTGCTGTACTACGTGCTCGACGGCAAGCCGATCCCGGACTCGCTCCCATGGCTGGAAGGCAATCCCTTGATCTACGCCAGCAGCCGGGCTGGAGTCATCTCCTCGGTCTTCTTCTGGATCGCAGCGCTTCTTCTTCTCTATGTCGCACTGTATTTCTGGCGCCGTGGGTCAGGGCCCGCGATCCCACTCAGCTCGAACCGCGCCAAATACAGATGACCGGGTTCTTCCGCACTCCAAATCCTAGCCGCCAACTGGCGGCTTTTTCGTTTTGAGCTTCAATTGCATCCTACTCCCCGCAGCGAGATCTATCCCGCGGCGTCCAACCACTTCAGCTTCGCCGTCGCCCCCTCTCGGGACCACATGAGGCGTGCACCTACCGCCATGCAATTCGCTTCTAAGATAGCTCTAATCCGGATTAAGATAGCCTTTAGTCAGTCGGGTAATATTGTCTCTCGCGCCATCGTTGTGAACAGTGTGGCCAGGCGGGCACCACGGTCATAACGTAGTTCCCAGCACAGACAACGCCGAAATGTGCTGAAGCAGTCTTTGGTGCACCAACCGAGGGAGCCGTGAAGGTCTTTATTGCAATTATTGTATTGCTGTATTTGCTTACCATCCTCCTGCTTGCAGTGTATGGACTCTCAAGCCTGATTAGCACTCTCCTCTATTTGCGGGCGAGGAAGCGGCTCAGACAGACGATCGAGCAGATCCCGGAGACGGATTGGCCGCCGGTCACAATTCAGCTTCCCGTTTTCAACGAGAAATACACGATTGAGCGCCTGTTGCGGGCCGTCGCCCGCTTGGACTATCCATCAGGCGCTCTCCAGATCCAGGTCCTCGACAATTCGACCGACGATACGGCCGATCTCATCGCCCGTCTTGTCCGCAGTTATCAATCCCAGGGCATAAATATCCAGCTCCTGCATCGCTCCGACCGGCGCGGCTTTAAGGCCGGTGCGCTGCGCGATGCGTTTGCCTCGGCCAGCGGTGCATTCATTGGCATCTTCGATGCCGATTTTGTTCCCGATCCGGACTGGCTGCGCAAGGCCGTGCCGGTCTTTCGCGATCCTCAGATCGGCTGCCTCCAGACGCGCTGGGGCCATACCAACCGCGGATACAATTCACTCACCCAGGCAGAAGCTTTGGCCATCGACGGACATTTCCTTGTTGAACAAACCGCCCGTTCGGGCAACGGCTTCTTCCTCAATTTCAATGGCACCGCCGGCCTGTGGCGTCGGGCCTGTATCGAGCAGGCCGGGGGCTGGCAGTCCGACACGCTGACCGAAGATCTCGATCTCAGCTACCGCGCTCAATTGAACGGCTGGAAGATTGGTTACTTGCCCGACGTAGTCGTCCCGGCTGAATTGCCGTCCCAGGTGGAAGCTTTCAAGAAACAGCAATTTCGCTGGGCTAAGGGCAGTTTTCAGGTGGTGCGAAAGGTCTTGCCCGAGCTCTTCCGGCGTGAGGATCTGCCCTGGCGCGTCCGCCTGATGGCGGCAGTACACCTCACCGGCTACATGGTCCATCCGCTCATGCTGCTCATGCTTCTGCTGACCCTGCCCGTGGGTATTGCTGCGCCTTTCGCATTCCGGATCTTTCCTTTCACTTTCCTTGTGGGCTTCGGCCCTCCGCTGATGTATCTGGTAGCCAGTGGACGCACGTCTCCGTCTCTCGGCGAGCGCCTCAAGTTGATCCCCCTCATGACCATCACGGGCTTCGGCATATCCCTCAGCACCACAATCGCCGTGCTCCAAGGTCTCACTGGAACGGGTAGCGGTCATTTCGTGCGCACGCCGAAGCTCAACCAAGGCAACTTCCAGCTGCATCGGGTGTTTGACGAGGCATACTTGGAGCCGGTCAGCCCCATGGTATGGGCGGAGTTGGCACTGGGAATCTATGCCCTCTACACCGGCCTCACTCTCGCGCCATACGTCGGTTGGGAACTGCTGCCGTGGATGCTGATCTACACACTGGGCTACTTCTACATCGGCGGCCTGAATCTCCTCCAGCACGCGCCGCAGACTCTGAAACGTGTCGCCCGCGCTGTAATGGAGTAGACGCCGTCCTGGGTCACTAACACGAAGATGCCGCTAGACCAGCGGAATCTTCTCTTTCGTGTTGTTCCTTTGGGCCCATGGCGCCATTCGCGGCGCCACACGAGTGCTAGCGCTTGCCTCGTCCAGCCTTGTTTGTCGTCCTCGCCTTCGATTTGCCCTGCGCAGCTTTCTTCGCAGCTGGTTTGCTCTTCTTGACGGGCGAACTCTTCTTCGCTTTGACGGCCCGTTTGGCCACCGCCCGCTTCGCGCCTGCGGCAGCCTTCCTGGTCGCGGCCTTCGTGCGAGTCGTTCTGCGCCTCTGCCCAGCGGGCACGCTGACCCCGGTCTCAACCTTCAAGCCAAACATCTCGTCCCGCTTGCCCTGCACGGACTCCACGGCCGTGCCGTTAAGCGCCTCGCACACTGCCGCCCAGTCGGCTCCATCCGCGAACCTCCAGTCCAGGAAAACGTGGTGCTGATATGCACCCAGTTCCGCGTACAGGCCCTTCTCCCACAACTCAGCGCATGAGCGGATGTATTCCGTGTGCGTCACGACGTCCCGAAGAATGGCATAGCCTTCGCGTGGCAACCCCAGGGCTTCGCCGAGCGATCGCTGCACCAGCCTGCCGCTGCCTTTGTCAAGCGCCGCGGCGGAGACTTTGATCCAGCCTCGGGTTGGACGATACCGGTTGTGATACAGCACCAGCGCGCGCTCATCCCCGCGCCGGTTCGAGTATGCCAACACGTCTTCATTGACCTTGCCATTGGTGGTGAAGAAATCGAAGAGATGAAATAGCTCGACGTCCGCAAACAGGCCTCGACGGTGAAGCAGCGGAAAGATCTTCCACTCATGCCCGTGGACGAGGGCCTCATCGACTGCCTCATCCCATTTCGGCTTGTGAAACTCCATCCCGTAGCGTTCGCGCAGGCCTTCGACCTGTCCGTGCCCAAACATCGGCAGCCCGGGGAGAGTTGCCAGGAGGATGCAGACACCGAAATACTTGTCGCCACTGCCGAACTGCTCGATCGCGGTCTTCTCGTCGGGATTGTTCATGAAATTGACGTACCGCTTGAGGATTTGGGGATCGAACTCGAGTGTGTTCTTGATCAACTGCCGGTATTTGGCGTTATCTTCATCCCGCAGCATGTGCATGAAAGCCGAGTTATAGACGCGGTGCATGCCCAGCGTGCGGACGAAATACCCCTCAAGCAGCCAGAAGGCCTCCGCCAGTAGGAGCGTCTGGGGGACCTCCGCTGCCACCCGATCAACGACCTCGCGCCAGAACTCATTCGGCATGGCGGCGTCAAACGCGGCTCGCGTCATGCCGTGTTCCGCGCGGGACGGTATCGCCCCTCCGGTTCCTGGCTCCGGAAACCACAGGCGTTGGATGTGCTTCTTTGTGAGGGTCATGGCCGCATCGAAGCGGATGATCGGGAAGTTGCGAGCCACATGCAGAATGGTCTGAATAACGGCTTCGCGCACGTCGGCGCGCGAGTAGTCAAGTTGAGCGGTGTCGTTCCATGGGAATGCCGTGCCGTCATTGCCGTGATAGACGTAACGTGTATCCCCGGTCCACAGGTCGCGCTGCTGAAATACAATCGCGGCGTCCGAGTGATCGTAGTAATGGTCCTCCAGCTGGATACCCACTCGCTCGTCGTCGGCGAGATTGTCCGAATTGTAGGAGTATGCTGGAAACGGCGGCCGGTCAAGCGACAGGAACCAGTCCGGGTGCTCGATCACCCATCTCGAGTCGATCCCCATGTGATTGGGCACCATGTCGGCCGAAAGCCGGATCCCCCGCTGACCGGCGCGGGCGCGGAGATTCTTGAGTGCCTCCCAGCCCCCCAGGTCTTCGGCGATCTCGTAGGAGTGAAGGGAATACGCCGAGGCCACGGCGTCTGCCTGACCCATCCGCTGCTTGATGCGCTGCGAGGCCCTGCTGCGTTCCCACAAACCGATCATCCATAATCCGGTGAAACCGCGCTGGGCTAGCAAATCCAGCTCCTCGTCAGGGATCTGATCCAGCGTGCGGATCCACCGGTCGTACTTGCGCGAGAGCTGTTCCAACCACACATAGGAATTCTTGGCGATCAAAACCAGCCGCGGCATCCAATCGGTGTCCGGGCTGTAACGCTCGTACTCGAGCTCACCCCGGTAATCAGGGACAGGCGGTTTCGCCTCAAAGCTCGGCGGGCCCGCATGCCGGATCGCCTCCTCCCGAACGTAGTCCATACCCCTCAGGATCAGTTGGACCAGATCAGCGCTCAGGATCGTGCCCCATCGCTCTAGCAGGTACTTCAATTGACCCTCGAGGGAGTAGGGCGCGGCCTTGGCCGGTGCGGTAAGTATCTCGACCAATGTGTCGCCGGGTCCCCTAGCCCCATCTGCCATTGGAGGTTGCCTAGCGAAGAAATCCATGAGCAGCCTGACGGACTGCGGATACGCTGTGCCCCACAGCGCCGTGTCATCAAAGAATTCCTTGTAAGACTTCGAGTGCCGGGTTCTGGTTCGTGAGGCTCAGGAGCAGCATCTCCTCCATGACGGTTTGCCGATTTGGCGTCCCCCCGTGGCTCTCAGCCAAATAGTCATTGACCGATTTCAGTCCGCGGTAGACGGCAATCGGAGGGAACTCGATCGTGAACTTGCTCAGTGTCTCTTGCAGTCGCGTGTCGAGGCTCGCCTCCAGGAAGCCCAGGGCCCGCCCCATGACGCGTGGGTTCCGCTGCTCATAGTGACGGATCAACACGTGCAGGATCTCTTCGATCAGTCCGGCTGCATAGATGTCGGACGCTGGGATCGACCGGCGCGTCACAGCGTAGACGCGCTCGGCAAAGAGGCGGGCAACGCCAAAATCCCCGGCGACAAGCCGTCCGTCGCTTGTGAACAGCGATTCGTCGAACCTGTATAGGTCCCGTGCTCGGCGTGAGATATGGAATTCGTAGATGACCATCATGCCGCAATCATATACCACCCGCGGCAATGCTGGTAAATTCGGCCGGGCACGACCGGGTCGGCTCGCCAGGCCCCACCTCAGGCGTTGGCACGTCCGGGGGCCTAAGTCCCCGCGCCGTCCATTGCCCACGCCCGCGGGTGCCTCGGTCCTCCGCCGCGAGGCCCGTGCATCCATCCACCCATTCTGGCGAGCGGTGGAGCCTTCGCCTCCCCATGGTCGTCTCGCGGGGCAGCAAATGCCGGGCTGGCCGGCCGCCCTAGTCCCGTATTTGGCCGCGCCGGGGCCTGCCACCATGACGATTGTGAAGATAAGAACAGGATTAATTTCCTTGACGGTTTCGAAGTTTGCTTGTATTATCCGAGAGTTAGATGCCAGTACGTTGTCGTGGGAATGTGACAGAATGACCCGAGCGCGCTTTGGCGGGTCATTTCGTTTCGACCGTTCGATTGACGTGCGACATCATTAACATTTTTCGTTTTTTGCCAAAAGGAGGCAAAGCAATGTCTGAACGTATCGTCGGAACGGTCAAGTGGTTCAATGCGGAGAAGGGCTATGGGTTCATCTCTCGCGAAGGCGGCCCTGACGTATTTGTCCACTATTCGGCGATCCAGAGCGACGGTTTCCGCAAGCTCGTGGAAGGCCAGAAGGTTGAATTCACGGTCGAGCAGGGCCCCAAGGGCCCGCAGGCCGCAAATGTGATGCCTCTCTAAGATATTCTCTCGACAACTCACGAAATCCCCGTCCGCTGGACGGGGATTTTTTTGTCTCGAGGCGTCTTGGCCGGCTTGCCGGCCTGCTGTCTCTCAAATGGCTTTCCGGTAGACCCGGTGGTTCTTGTATTCGACCCCGTTAAGATTCTTAAGGTCTGCCCGCATCTGCCGCGTGGTTTCAGCAACCTGCGTCATTTCGACATGCTCGAATTGCTTGAAACTGAAGATCGTCTTCCCCATTTCGTTGTACAGCAACGCGTTGCCGCCGCTGCCCTGGAACTCAGGCAGAATCCCCATCCCGTTGCCGGAAATCGTCTTCGTCCTCTTCATCTCGATCAGCATATCTGGGATGGCAAAGGGGAACAAGTGCCCTTTCGCGCGTTGGAATGCCGCCGACACATCCGGAAAGGCGAACAGGAAGCCCACGATGTCCTCGCCGTGGAGCACGACTTTGATCAGACGATGGTCGGCAAAGTTGATCACGTTGTCCACCGCGTACTGAATATCACCGCGGGTAAAGGGGTAGTACTCCCAATTGTGGATAAACGTCTTGTTGTAGGCCTCCCCGATGCGCCAGGCCCATTTCAGGAGCTCTTTCTTGCTCCTGAAATTCTTGACCGTGAGGTTGCCGCGCTTCATGGCCCTTTCAGAGATGCGTTGTACCCGCTCAGGGACCTTGAATGAGTTGGCCGGCAGAAAGCAGGAGACGAAATCCACTTCCTTCTCGAATCCCAGCGCCTCCATGAATTTAGGATAGTAGCTGTAGTTGTAGTTCATCATCGTCATCATCTGGCGATGTTCGAAGCCTTCGATCAAAATGCCGTAGCCGTCAAACGGGGATAGGCCCTTCGGGCCGATCATCGTGTCCAATCCGCGGCCGCGCGCCCAATCGAACGCTGCGTCGAAGAGCGCCCGCGCCACCTCCAGATCGTCGATGCTATCGAACGCGTAGAAATGCGCCTTCTTGGTCTCGTGGTACTCATTGAATGGCCGGTTGTCGGCGGCACAGATCCGGCCGACAACCGCCCCGTCCCGCACTGCCATGAAGAAATCCGCTTGGGAATGCTCAAAAAACGGGTGCTTCTTCCGATTGAGTGGCAGATATGCATCTACAAACAACGGCGGAACAAACTGGGGGCAATCCCGGTAGAGATCGTAGTAGAACTGGACGAAGCGCTTGACCTGAGACCTATTGTCGGTGTCCACCTTCTCAATTGCGAGCATCGCCAGCCTCCTCGGAGAGTGTTGTAGTGTGCGCCAATAT
The DNA here is from genome assembly GCA_963739265.1 of uncultured Chloroflexia bacterium. Classification (GTDB taxonomy): domain Bacteria; phylum Chloroflexota; class Anaerolineae; order Anaerolineales; family Villigracilaceae; genus Fen-1038. The sequence continues at coordinate 417,959 of CAVTZR010000002.1, read as the reverse complement.
TAGCACACTTGCCGTTCCCGGATGGGGTTAGGCTTCACGCGTAGTCCGCACAATGTGACGTCCGCCCACTGAATCCGCACCTCCCTGCTTTTCGGGTATCCTTGGCCGCATGCTGGCCCTGCGGTCGCGCCTTGCTTCCGTCACTGCTGACCCGCCACCCACGTATTGGTATCTCTGGCTCGGCACGGTGATCAATCGCCTTGGCGGCTTTGTGATTCCATTCCTCAGCCTCTATTTGACCTCCCAGCGCGGCATCTCGGTCAGCCAGGCGGGTCTAATGGTCTCTCTATTCGGGGCAGGCTCATTCGCGTCACAGCTCCTGGGTGGTGAGCTGGCCGACCGCCTGGGACGCCGCCCGGTTTTGTTGATGAGCCTCCTCGTGACCCCCGTGGTGACCATCACCCTCGGCTTGGGACGCGGAGTGACCGTGATAGCCGCCTGCACTCTGATCTTGGGTCTGTTCACCGATCTGTACCGTCCGGCCGCGAATGCGGCGATCGCCGACCTGGTCATGGAATGGGCCAGAACGCGCGCGTTTGGCTACATGTATTGGGCAATCAACCTCGGGGCCGCTCTGGCCCCGATCATCGCGGGCTTGATGGCCCACGTCAATTACCTCCTCTTGTTTGCCGGTGATGCCCTCACGACTTTCATCTACGGGTTGATCGTCCCCAAGCGCGTCCCCGAAACCCAGCCCGCCGAAGCAGTCCACGCCGCCCGCGCACCGACCTTGACGCGCCTCCGCCAACTGCGACGGGAACCCGTTCTCCTCGTCTTCTCGGCCCTTGCTTTTCTGGGAGCAATCATCTACATGCAGGGTATCGTCACGCTGCCGCTGGACATGAGCCGGCACGGTCTGGGTCCGTCCGCCTACGGCTTGGCTATCGCTTCGAACGCAATCCTGATCGTCCTGATCACCATCCAGGTTAGTCGCATGGTTGGCAAATGGCCGCGCTTCGGGGCTATAGCTCTGGCGGCTTTGCTGACCGGACTCGGCTTTGGTGTGAACGGGCTCGCCGCCACGCTGCCGGTCTATGTGCTGGGAGTCGTGGTCTGGAGCCTCGGTGAGGTTGTCAATGCCGCAGTCGCCCCCAGCATAATCGCGGACCTATCGCCCTTGAATCTGCGCGGCCTCTACCAAGGCATCTTTGGTGCCGCCTGGGGGCTGTCGCTCTTCGTTGGCCCTCTGGTCGGCAGCTGGGTTTTCGAACGTTTCACCCCAGTCGGCCTCTGGTTTGGCTGTGCCGTGCTCGGATGCCTCGTCTCGATCGGCTATCTTGTACTGGCACGCCCGGCCCATCGCCGATTGGCCACCGCCTGAACTCTGAACCATGCCCGGGGCGCTGGCCCGCGGATTCCCGTTCATTTTTCGCTCGGCCATCCGCGACCTGCCGGCCTGCGCGATAATAGGTTGGATCCGCGTCTGAATCCGAACTTGGACTATTTCCACGAGTCCTCCTGTCCACCCGGGACGGAAGGGCGGAACGGCTCGGATCCTGGACGCGGGCAGCAAGGAGGCTCACATGTCGTCTGAACACGTTCGTACAGAGGAATTTCGCGGTTAACGGCGAGCAACTCCTCGCCAAGGTCAAGGAGTTGCTCCATGAGGGCAACATCCGGCGCGTGACCATCAAGGACAAGGATGGCAAGACACTGGTGGAGTTTCCGATGACGTTTGGCGTGGTCGGCGCTCTCCTGGCCCCATCCCTCGCTGCAATAGGCGCCATCGCTGCCCTTGTCACGGAGGCCACCGTCATCGTCGAAAAGACGGAGTGAGATGAGATCCTATCGCAAGGAACTCTGGTTCAACCTTTCCACGCGCCGCGGTTTCGTCAACATCACGCCCCAGGTTGAGCAGGCCATTCGCGAGAGCGGCATCCAGGAGGGCCTGTGCCTGGTCAACCCCATGCACATCACGGCTTCCGTGTTCATCAATGACGACGAAAGTGGCCTGCATGAGGACTACGAGAAATGGCTGGAACAAATAGCCCCGCACGATCCCGTGGACCGCTACCAGCACAACCGAACCGGCGAGGACAACGCGGACGCTCACATCAAACGGCAGGTGATGGGGCGCGAAGTTGTGGTCGCTGTTACCGGAGGGCGCTTGGATTTCGGCACTTGGGAGCAGATCTTCTACGGGGAGTTCGACGGCCGTCGCCGCAAGCGCGTGCTAGTGAAGATCATCGGGGAGTAGCTCATCGGGTCGGGCTGCGAAAGGCCTGCCGTATAATCCAGGTATGTCGAAACCGGGGCCGGCGTATGACTGATCCGCGCATTGCTAAACTTGCCAGAGTGATGGTCGAATACTCCCTCGCCATCAAGCCGGGCCAGCAGATGCTGCTGCGGACCACTCCCCTCGCGCTGGAGCTCAACTTGGCCGTTTATGAAGAAGCGGTCAAGGCGGGCGCTTATGTCTTGGTGCAGCAGTCGATCCCGGGCGCGGAAGAGCTGTTCTACAAGTATGGGTCCGACAAGCTCCTCGATTTCGTCGCGCCAGTTAGGAAGCTCATCGCCGAGACGTTCGACGCATCCCTCCTCATCCTGGCTCATGACAACACCCGGTCTCTCTCCGGGGTCGATCCGAAGCGTATCGCTCGGGCCAGGAAGGCTGGCGCCGCCCTCTCCAAAACCACTATGCGCCGGAGTGCCCGGGGCACGTACAGGTGGTGCATCACCGTGTACCCCACCCCCGCAATGGCTCAAGATGCCAACATGAGCCTGGCGGAATACTCGGAATTCGTCTATGCCGCGGGGATGCTGAACAAGGCGGATCCCGTCAGCTTCTGGACCGAAGAGGGCAAGAAACAAACTCATCTGGCCAAATGGTTGAAGGGCCGTGACCAGGTCACCTTGAAGGGCTCGAACGTTGACGTCAGCCTCTCTATCAAGGGCCGCATCTTTGAGACGCCGGACGGCAAATACAACTTCCCGGACGGCGAGATTTTCACCAGCCCGGTCGAGACTTCAGCCGCCGGGTGGATCCGGTTCAAATACCCTGCGATTCACGCCGGCCAGGAGGTCGAAGACATCCAGCTGTGGTTTGAGAAGGGTCGGGTCGTCAAGGAAAAGGCCGGCAAGAACCAGCAGCTCGTTAGTTCGACCCTCAATACGGACGCCGGTAGCCGCATTCTGGGCGAATGGGGCCTCGGCACCAACTACGGAATCACGCGCTTCAGCCGGAACATGCTTTTTGACGAAAAGATCGGTGGAACGATTTACTTCGCCGTCGGGCAGGGCTTTCCGGAGTGCGGCGGAAAGAACGAATCCGGCGTGCACTGGGACATGCTCTGCGACATGTCCGATTCCGAGATCCGTGTGGACGGTGACCTTTTCTACCGCAACGGCAAGACAACCATCAAGTAGACGCTTTCGAGGCCGGCTGCGCCGTCTCGGCGAGAGCCGGACAAGGGGGAATATGGCCGGGAGACGATTGAATCCCGGTTCAACCTGGACCCGTACCCTCGCCTCCGGCCCATCTTGTCGTCGCACCCTTCGCAGACCGCCTGTCGCCTGGGGTCTCTTGGGGCCAAATTTCCCGGCGCGACCATCCTTTTCCCCGTCCGTATATCAATCAGCGGGGCACACGAATCCCCGAAGGAGAATGCCATGTCAACGAACCACAAACTGCTCAGCGTATTGGTGCTCTTATCGCTTTCATTGGCCTTTGCCACACCGGTCCACGCCTTTGACGGCCGGAGCGGCGACAAGATCGTGATTCAAGCCGGCGAGGTCATTAATGATGACCTCTACGTCGCCGGCAACGAATTCGTCCTTGATGGGACAGTCAATGGCGACGTGATCTCCGCCGCAAACACGATCACGGTGAACGGTCAGGTCGCCGGCAATCTCATCGCCGCCGCCAACACCGTCGTGATCAACGGGACCGTCACGGGAGATGTCTTGGCGGGTGGATCTGTGTTGTATTTTGGCGACAAGGCCAAGATCGGCGGCGACATCGTCGGCGGGGGTTACAGCCTGGAAGTCCGCCAGGGGAGCACAATCGGACGCGATGCCGTCATGGGCGCATTCCAGATCCTTCTCGCGGGCGCCGTCGGTCGGAACGTGATGGCAGGCACGAACGGCTTGGAGATCGATGGCTCAGTCGGAGGCAATGTCAAAGCAGCCGTGTCTGACGCGAACCAAAGGCAAACCGAACCACCGCCCGGCATGTTCATGAACCAGAGCACGGTTCCGGTTCCAGCCGTCCGGCCAGGCTTGACGATTTCTCCGTCTGCCCGCATCACGGGGAACCTAGACTACGTCCAGAGTTCAGACCTGACCTTCCCGGCTGGCGTCGTCGGCGGGTCCATTACCCGTCAGGCGCCTCCCGCGGACGAGAAACGGCCAGTCGTCAGCGAGACCGCCTCACAGAAGGTGGGCAAGTGGGGGTTGAATTTGCTCCGTTCGCTCGTCACGCTCATCTTGCTCGGCCTATTCATGTTCTGGCTGTTCCCCAGCTTCGTTCGGGCGCTGACCAGCAAATTGGAGTCGAAACCCTGGCCGAGCCTGGGATTGGGCGTTGTGGCTTATGCCGCCTTCTTCTTCCTCTTCCTGCTAGTCCTATTCGCGGTCATCCTGGGGGCCGTGATCTTCGGTATGCTGACCTTGGGCGGCCTTAGCGGCACCTTGGTCTGGGTTGGGATTCTTGCGCTGCTTGCGCTGATCATCGGCTTTGTGCTCGCAGCCTCCTTCCTCACGAAGATCGTATTTGGCGCGGCCCTGGGCAGATGGATCCTTGCCAGGCTCAGCCCGTCTCTGGTCGATCATCGCTACTGGCCCATGCTGATCGGCGTCACGCTCATCGTGGTGCTCGTGGGACTACTCTCGTTCCCGCTCATCCCCGGTGCTCTGGGCTGGCTTCTCAACCTGGTGATCATTCTATTTGGCTTGGGTGCGCTCTGGCTGTGGGGGCGAGACCTCATCGCCCGCAAACCCGTCGCCGCGGCCTGACGCCCCAGTGCGCTGCGTCTTCAGCTCAACACAAAACGCTGTCTGTGCAATGCACAGACAGCGTTTTCGCGCCCGTGTGGAGTTGGCTCGCCCTAATCGGAACAGTCGATGGTGTATGTGATCTGCTTGACTATTCTGGCGCTGCGCCCGACGGCATCTCCAACCTTGTTTACGCCGACGAACTGATAGTCGAACCAGGCTCTATGGCTCCGCAGATCCGGATCCACAGCCGATGCGGGAAGATCGATCGTAAAGTTGCCGTTCTTGTCAGATGTCATCGCGCCCGCGTTGTGCCAATTGCTGATGGAGACGCTCAACCGGTCCTCGATCCGATAATAGACATCGACCTCTGTGGCGTAGAAGTTGTCTGTGTGGACGCCGAACGTGATCGTTTCGGGCAGGCACTTCAATGCAAAGTGATCGCCCGAGCGGGTGAGATTCGTGAATAGGTCACCACCCGCGTTTGCCGGCAATGTGGCCGTGGGGGATTCGCCGGCCGCGGGGGCCAAGGTCGGTGCTTGCGCCGCCGCCGGAGCAGCTGCAGCAGGCGCTGTCGTGGGTGTTGGCATCGCCGTCGCGGTTGGAACCGGAGTGGGCGTCGGGGGCAGGGTGGGTGCTTCGGTCGGAATGACCGTCACCACCACCGTCTGCACCACTACAACGGGGGTGGAAGTCGGAGCAGCGGTCGGCGTCGGCGCGGCTGGCAGTGCGCTGCATGCACTAAGAATGAGTCCCAGCGCAAGGGTCAGAGCTCTCTTCATCAGGATTCTCCTTCTGTGGTCGCGGGGCCCTCAGGACACTGCCGCAGGCATGATTCCCCGCGGGTGTGGGGCGTCCCGCACTTGTCCATGCAACTTTCAGCCTGGCAAGTCACGTTCCGATTATAGGTAGCACCAAAAGCCTGGAAGCCCACCTTTCAATTTTGATAGGTTTTGTCGGCTATACGTTATAATGGCAATCATGATGGCTCCCGAGGAAATCGAGGCCCGCCTGGAGCGGGTCTTGCTCAAGGTTGAGAAGCCGGGGCGGTACGTGGGGGGCGAGTTGAACATTGTGCTCAAGGACTGGGATAAGGCTCATACAAAAGTCGCTCTGATCTTCCCCGACATCTATGACATAGGCATCTCCAATGTGGGGCTCAAGATCCTGTATGACCAGATCAACCAGCGCAGCGACGCACTCGCTGAGCGCACCTATGCTCCCTGGACCGACATGGAAGCACAAATGCGGGCGAACCACATCCCGCTGTACTCGCTCGAATCCAAGCATCCTCTGGCCGAGTTCGACTTGATCGGTTTCTCCCTGCCCTACGAGACTCTCTACACGAATACGCTCAATGTCCTGGACTTGGCCGGAATCCCGCTCCGCTCAGCTGACCGGGACGAGAGGTATCCCCTGGTCATCGCCGGCGGTCACGCCACAACCAATCCGGAGCCGATGCATGCCTTCATCGATGCATTTGTGATCGGCGAGGGCGAGGAAGTCATCCACGAAATCCTCGATGTCTATCGTGCCCGGAAGGCAGGCGTTTCGCGGGGTGAGCTCCTTCGGGGTCTGGCTCGCATCCCCGGAGTCTACGTGCCCCGGTTCTACGAGGCTCATTACCTGGAGGACGGTACGCTCTCCGATGTCAGCGCGCTAAGAGACGACGTACCCAATCCGGTGGTCAAGCGGATTGTGGCGCATCTTCTACCACCCCCTACAGAGTTCATCGTTCCCAACATTGAGACCGTTCATAACCGCGTGTCGGTGGAGATCATGCGCGGGTGTACCCGCGGCTGCCGCTTCTGTCAGGCCGGCATGATCACTCGCCCCGTGCGCGAGCGCAGCGTGGATGAGATCGTCGATGCCGCCGAGGCCGCCGTGAAGGTCACCGGGTTCGAGGAGCTCGCTTTGCTTTCGCTATCCTCGTCGGACTTCGGCCGTGTGGTCGAGCTTGTGGACAAGGTTAGTGAAAGGTTCATGGGCCGCAAGTTGACCATCTCGCTCCCTTCGCTCCGCATCGAATCCGTATCGGTGGACTTGATGGACAAGCTCCGCGAGCATTATTCCGGAGGCTTTACCCTCGCGCCCGAGGCCGCCACCGAACGCATGCGCCGGATCATCAACAAGTTCATACCCGACGAGGAGATCATCCAGACCACCCGGGAGGTCTATCGCCGCGGTTGGACCACGGTCAAGCTGTATTTCATGATCGGGCATCCGTCCGAGACCCTCGAGGACGTGCAAGCGATCGCGGATCTCTGCAAACGTGTCATCAACGAAGGCAGGAAGGTGGCGGGCTGGAAGGTCAAGCTGCACGCCGGCGTCAGCACCTTCGTCCCCAAGCCGCAGACGCCTTTCCAATGGGTATCTGTCGATACCCGCGAAAATATCCTCGCCAAACAGGCGTTGCTTAAGCGCGAGCTCCGCGACCGCAACATCAAGCTGAGCTGGACCGAACCCGACGACACGCTGCTCGAGGCGTGGCTCTCAAGGGGCGATCGCCGCCTGGCCGAGGTCATTTATACGGCCTGGAAACGCGGCGCCAAGTTCGATGCTTGGACCGATGGGAACAAGATCGCCGCCTGGCTCGAGGCATTCTCCGAGCAAGGCCTCGATCCGGCCTTCTATACCCATCGGCAGCGCCGAACCGACGAGGTTTTTCCGTGGGACCACATCTCGGCCGCTCTTCGCAAGAACTTCCTCTTCCAGGATTTCCGTCAATCCCTCGAGGGACGGATCCGCGTCGATTGTCGTTTGAATTGCTTCGCCTGCGGCATTCTCCCGACCTTCTCCAACCTCCGCCGCGATCATCCGGGAGAAGGCTGGAAATGCCCGGACGTCAAAAGTCCGCGGCGCACCCCTCAGCCTGTGCCGGTCGGCATCGATTTGCCGATGGCCGGAGACTAGTCGCGGTCCTCGTGTACCACACCCCTACGTAGGTTTCCTTTGTCACCTCTTCGATGCGGATTCGGATAAAGTTCTCAAAGACGGGACCACTCAGGTACATCGGCAATCTGGATCTACACACGATCTGGGAGCGGGCGGCACGCCGTGCCGACCTCCCGTTGGCGTATTCACACGGATTCCATCCCCAGCCCAAGATCCACCTCGCCTCGCCCTTGCCGCTCGGGTTCAGCTCGCGTCACGAGGTGGTCGACCTGCGGCTGGATGAAGATGTTCCCCTCTCGGACTTGGCCGAACGCCTGCAGGCCGCCCTGCCTCACGGAATCGGGATCTTGAGCATAGACAGCGTCGATCCTATGGCGCCCCCACTGCCGGCGCTGCTCATCGCAACCGATTATGAGATCACCCTGCCTGCCGCGTCGGACCCTCGGGCTCTCCTGCCGCGAATCAACTCCCTTATGGCACAGACATCCATCTTGCGCCAGCGGCGCGGCAAGGCCTACGACCTCCGGCCCCTCATCGAGGATCTCCACCTCGAAATGGACAACTCAGGTGGACCGCCTCAGCTCCACGTGCGCCTGTCGGCACACGAAGGCGCAACCGGTCGCCCGGATGAGGTCCTTGAGACCCTCGGTATTCCCGTCGAAGAGACGAAGATCGAGCGCACCAATTTGCTTTTCCAGAAGTAGCCGTTACAATGGAGTCCAAGAACTCCTTGACAGGGGATCCTCGCGCAGATGACGGCCTTCCTGGTTTCCATGTGCTTTGCCTTCATTCCAGCGTTCATGATGGGGGTTTTCGTCTATTGGCTTGACCGTTACGAAAAGGAGCCGCTCGCGCTTCTGGGCGGGACCTTCATTTGGGGCGCTGTGATCGCTGCCGGCGGCGCCTACATCGTGAATACGGTCTTCGGCGTCGGCCTATATGCCCTCTCGGGCTCCGAGGATATCGCCGACCAGACCACTGCCACGCTCATCGCCCCGTTTGTGGAAGAAGGCTTGAAAGGAATGGCGGTCCTCATCGTCTTCCTCTTCTTCCGAAACGAATTTGATTCCATTTTGGACGGCATCATATACGCCGGCATCACGGCCTTGGGCTTCGCCGCGACCGAGAACATGCTTTACATCTACGGACGGGGTTACCTGGACCAGGGCTGGACCGGCCTCTGGCAGATGGTTCTGATCCGCGATGTTGTCGTAGCGTGGCAGCACCCGTTCTTCACAGCCTTCACCGGAATCGGGCTGGCGGTGGCGCGCATGAACAAACAGATCCTGGTCAAGCTGGTTGCCGTGCCGACTGGATACGCGCTTGCAGTGCTGACCCACGCGTTCCACAATGCGTTCGGCAGCGCGATCGGCGGACTTGAGGGCTTCGCCATCGGTAGTCTGGTCGACTGGTCCGGCTGGTTTGCCATGCTTTTCTTCATCCTTTTGATGATCGGACGCGAACGCGGCCTCCTGAAGCGCCAACTGCTGGAGGAGGTCACCTCGGGGGTGATCTCGATGACCCAGTACCAGAAGGCTCTCTCCCCTATCACGATGAGCACTGCGCGGTTCAGCGGGGGACGTTCTGCCTCTCGCCTTTATCAGGTTTGCGGCGAATTGGCGCACAAGAAGGAGCAGTTGGCGAAGTTCGGCGACGAGGACGGCAACGTGGCCCAGGTGCAGTCCTTGCGAAACGAACTGGCAGGGCTAAGTCCGCGCGTCGCCTAGGTCCGCTGCCGAGGTCCATTCGCGGCCATTGCGCGCCGCGCTTAACAAATCAGTGAGAACTCGAGGCGGGGCCGGGGAAACTGCGTACTGAGAGCCTTGTAAGCTTCAGGACGGGAAGGCCTGATGCCTGTTGACGATCCGGGGAAATTGGTGGTGCTGGTTTGTGGGCGCATCGGGACTGGCACAGGCGCGCTCCTGGAGATGTTTTCCAGTCTCGGACACGCAACTGTTGATGCCGACGATGTAGCGCACCGCCTCACGCAGAAAGGTACCCCCGCCTACCAGCAGATTCTGGATCGAGTTGGCCCCGCCTGCCTCGCTCAGTCGGGAGAGCTTGACCGCTTCAAGCTCAACCAGGCTGCGCGCACCGATCCTCAGTTGGCACGGGATCTTCGGGGCATCACCGCTTCAGCGGTGAATGCCGAACTGCGAGAGCTTATCTTGCGTTCGCGCGGGCGCCTTGTATTCGTGCGGACACACAGCCCGACCGCGTACGCTGCTCGTGATCTCGCCGATCAGGTATGGCTGGTCACTGCAAACGACGATGCTCAGGTCGCCAATTTGGTGGGGGAAAAAGGTGGCCCCGGACTGCTGCAGAGCGGTTTGTACGCGCCGAGCCGTCTCCTGGTCGTGACACGCAGCCTCCCGACCTGATCTTGCACAATGAGATGTCTCGGTCGGCGCTATGGGACCAGGTGACTGCTGCCATCCGCGGACTCGATCCTGAGTACGTCCGAAGCGCAGACAGCGCACCATTCACCCCCCCCGATAAACCTGCCACCTGCCCAAAGCACACCGGCGTCGCTTGGCGGAGACCTCGTCTCGAAGAGTCTGCCTTCGTCAGCGCGATCGACCCATGTTGCTCTGTCCACTGAGGCCCTGCCGCCAGCAGCGCGAGCACATTCGGTGGAAAACGTTGAACTGCAGCTAGTTGGCCGTCGGCTTCTCGACTGCCTGCTCATCCTGCTCTCAATCGCTTTCATGACATCTTGGGGATTGGCGCTGGCCAAATCCGGTCGTCAGGGTCTGCCGGTGCAGCCATTGGCAGCCGCATGGCAGGCGCTTGTCGCCGTCGGGCAACACGTCCTCGCGCATCCGCAGACATACTTCTGGGCGCGCGAGCAAACTCCGTGGTTTCAACTCGTCGTTCAGATCCTTGGCCGCAGCGCGGCCCTCCTGCTGCTGTCGATGGGCGTCGCCCTGCTCATTGGCTTCCCGCTCGGAATCGCCGCGGCCAGGACCAGGCGGAAGGCTGCATCTGTGATAACGGTCATCATCTCCGTCTTGGGTGCCTCAACCCCGAGCTTCTTGTTCGCAATGATATTGTGGGCTGTCAATATCTGGGTGCACCAGGCGACCGGCATGCGCGTCCTGCCTGCCACCGGCTTTGGCTGGGATGGCCATCTCATCATGCCAACCCTGGTCTTGGCTATGCGCCCGCTGGCCCAGATCGCGCAGATCACTTACGTTGCCGTACGCGAGGCTTTGCAGCAGGACTATGTGCGTACTGCCTACTCAAAAGGTCTGGCTTGGCGCGCAGTGCTCAACAGGCACCTGCTCCGAAACGTACTCATACCGATCCTCAACACCCTAGGCTCGTCTCTGCGTTTCTCGTTGGCAAGCTTGCCCATAGTGGAGGTCTTCTTCCGCTGGCCCGGCGTCGGCTCAACCCTGCTGGATGCCATTCAGCTGGGCACCGCTCCCCTCATCATGGACCTCACGCTGTCCCTGGGCCTCTTCTTTTTGGTCGTGAATCTGCTGCTGGAATTCTTCTTCCCATTGATCGATCCGCGCCTGCGTGCCGAAGTCGCTTCAGAACTCCGGGACGCTCCACAAACTCTCGGGATGTGGCTCAAAGAGATGGGTGGCGTCCTGGCTGCCTGGTTCGGAGAACTCCGTCAGCGCTTCCGGCCCCGCAGCAAGGCTCTGCCTCCGCTGGGCATCACCTCGCACCCACGACTTGCTGGCCCGGACAATCCACCCGTCTCACGCACTAGATCTCTGCTCAGAAACTTTCTGCGCAATCCAGTCTTGATTTTCGGATGCCTGATGATGGTGGCGCTGACCGTGCTTGCCATCTTCGGCGAGAATCTGGAGACCGCGAACGCGTACAGGGTTCATGGGGTCATGGCGAATGGCGGCGGGTATGCCGCGCCGCCATTCAAGCCCTCCGCGATTTTCCCTTGGGGCACAGATCAGATCGGGCGCGACATTCAGGCCCTCCTTCTCGCGGGCGCGAGACGGACACTCAGCCTCGCTTTCTTCGGTATGTTGGCGCGCCTGCTCGTGGGTGCCACATTGGGCATCCTTGCCGGCTGGCACAGGGGTGGCTGGTTTGATCGCTTGGTCTCAGGAGCCATCGGCACGTGGGCCGCGTTTCCGGCGACCATCTTCGCCATGCTCGTAATCCAGGCTCTCGGCATACAGCAGGGGATGTAGGTCTTCGTCGTCGCCATTTCGCTTGTCGGTTGGGGAGAGGTGGCCCAATTCGTTCGCGGTCAGGTGATGGCCTTGACGGCACAGCCGTTCATTAAATCCGCCCGCTCCATCGGAGCCCGCGTCGACCAGATCCTTATGCGCCACATCTTTCCCAACCTGGTAAATCCCTTGGTTGTGCTGGCTGCCCTCGAAATGGGCGGCATCTTGATGCTGCTGGCAGAGCTGGGGTACTTCAATATCTTCCTGGGGGTGGCTTCCGCGTCCTGACCGGCGAGACCGGATCCATGGCGCCGATCATCACCCATTACTCGGATGTCCCCGAATGGTCGGCTCTGATCGCCAATGTGCGCGAGCAATGGCGGAGCCACACGTGGATGGCGCTTTACCCCGGTCTTGCCATCTTCCTTGCGATCATCTCGTTCAATCTGTTTGGAGAGGGGCTGCGCCGCTATCTTGAAGACAGCGCCCTCAGTCTCAGCCGCTTGTTCAATCGCCGCGGCCTGGTCCTCGCAGCAGGGATTGGCACAGCACTTGCTCTTGTAGTCGGGTCTTCAGCTCCGCTGAGTACCTACCGGCCGGAAGGTTTGAAATTCGATGAACAACGCGTCCTGGAGGACATCCGGGTCTTGTCATCGCCTGAGTTGCAGGGGCGTGAGACGGGCACGCCGGGGGCCGACCTGGCAGCCCTGTACATCGCCCGGCGCATGGCACAGATCGGCATCTTTCCCGCCGGCGAACATAACAGCTACTACCAGCGTTCGGTCCAGCCGCGACTCCACCTGCTTGACCTGCCCTCACTTGCTCTTCTTGACGACTCCGGGGCCGTCATGAAGGAATTCACGTATCGGCAGGAATTCAGTGAGCTGTCAAGCATCGCCCAGAGCCGCGGCCAGGCACAGGGACGCGTGATGGGTGTGGCCTACGGTCCAAACCTCGAGGCCGGCTCCAACAGCGATTTTGGCCTGGGCAACAGCAGTGCAGTAGACCATGTCATTCTGATCCGCTCCGGTGACCTGCCCAAAGTGATTTCGAGCCCGGTGAAAGCCGTCCTTGTGATCGTGGATGACGCCGAAGAGTTGCGTCGCAGGAATCTCTACCCACCTGGATCGCCGCGCGGCGATGCTGAGCGCTCGTTTCTGCAAATCTCCTAACAGGTCGCAGAGCTCCTGTTGAGGACGACGGGCAGGAGCCTGAATGAGTTGGATGCCGCAAGATCGTCGCTCGCGCCGGGACAGATCCAGCTCACCGCTGAGGGGCAGCCGGTCGCTGTGTCCATCCCGGCGGGCGAATCAAAGAATCTCTTGGACGAAGCCTATCTCAATGTGATTGGGGTCATCCCGGGCCAGGGTCATTTTATGGGCATGGCGGACCAGGTCATCGTTGTCAGCGCCTACTATGACGGGCCGGGCATGGACCCGCAAGGCGTCATATTCCCGGGCGCCAATGACAATGCGGGTGGGACAGCCATGCTGCTCGAATTGGCCCGGCTCCTGAAGGCCAGTCCCTACCAACCCGGCAAGACCGTCCTCTTCGTCGCCTGGGCTGGAGGCGAGCGACAGGAAGGGTTGAGCACTTCCGACGTCCTCAACGCGCGTCCAGGTGCCAATCAGATGACCGTGGAGGCCGTGATCGAATTGTCCGGGGTCGGCTCCGGCACCGGGAGTTCGATTGCCATCGGCAGTGACAGCAGCTATCGAGTTATTCAGCTTTTCCAGAAGGCGGCGGGCCGGTACCGCGTTCCGACAACGACCCGCGGTCGAGGGCCGCACTTCAACCTCCCGTCGCCGTCCGTTTTGGGTGGCAGAGATGCCTTGACACTCTCGCTCTCGTGGGATGGCTCGGATCGTCTCGCCCACTTGCCCCAGGATACCCTCGCTACGATCGACACCTCCAAGCTGCGGGCGGTCGGCCAGCCTGCCTACTTGACTTTGCTGGTCCTCTCCCGTGAGACGGAGTATTGAATCTCGCCCCAATGACTTGCAGCGATCTGCAGCCGGCCCGCTGCAGGATGTGGGCCATATGATAGAATTCGACCGCCCGCCCCTGTAGCTCAGCGGATAGAGCGTCGGCCTCCGGAGCCGAAAGCGAGAGTTCGAGTCTCTCCAGGGGCGCTTTGACAATCGGGTTTCCCGTCAAGACCCTGGATCTGGCATGGGAGAACCCGAGACGATGAACTCCCCTCAAATTGCACTTCCAATTGCGATGCCCGATCTCTCCGAGTTCATGACAACGAGGCAGGCCGCGAAGAAGCTAGGCTTCAACGTCAGGTCTATCCCGTACATGGTCAAGAACAACACACTGGAAGGCGTGCGCGTGGGCTATCTCTGGCTTGTCTCTGAGAGATCGGTCACCGAGTATCTACGGAAGACCCGCGGTTTGAGAAAGAATGATCCCAGACGAAAGCGCACGAGGTGAGAGTTCCAGGGCATTGAGTGGGCGGTGTCCCGTCTGTCTGCCTACGATGTCAGTCAACTAGGCTGGGGGACTCGACGCTGTGTGGGCTGTAGAGCTCGCTGTCCTGCTGTTCCTTGTACTCCTTGACCTTCTGCCGAGAAACCTTCTTGCAGGCCTGGGCGCATTTTGTCCCGCACCCCCAATGCGGATTGCGTTTTTCCTTGCTTGGATAGGGCTTGTGTACCCAGGATGGAAATTCTTTAGTTGGCTCCTGGAGAAGGCCCCCCGTGGATTCCTGAGTTACTTCGCAGGCTTCTTGGTTCTGTTCGCCCTGATCACTTATTTCTACGGCGTAATGCTCTTGCAGGCCTGGGACTACCGTTGCTACCACACGCTCTACTAGGCTGATCGGCCGGGCAAGCCAAATGGCTTGCCCGGCCTCGTAAACAGTCACGCCGCCCTCTGCTTGCCCCCCACCTCAGACAAAAGCGCACCAACTAGAAGGCCCCCGGATGCACCAGGGTCTTATCTTGGTGATATACTTATGACGTCAGTCAGAACATTGAGAATCTAATAACTGCCCATCGTCAGCCGTGTGATGAGCAAGGCTCAGGATGGCGCGGATTCAGAATCGCTTGAACGTGTTGGACGGCCCAAACAAGGATGCCACGGCGAGCAGAGCACCGACCGCGACGGCAACGGGATTGAATTGGCTCGGCCCTTTACGCTCTAATTGGCGCCTGAAGCACCCAGAGCGGCAGTATGTGCACGGGATTCCCGTCGATTAGTAGTTCCAGGCTGTATTCCCCAAACTCGGGAAGATCAATCGCCATGAATCCGGCCAGACTTATGTGCTGGCCTATGCCATCCCTTCTGCCCTAAATCATGACAGTGTTGGGCGAGCTGATGGCGATCTGCTGACGACTCGGCGAAACGAGCCTGACCTGGTCTATGAAGGTCTCCTTGTCGCTTCCGGTCCACTTGGTAATGACGAAAAACAATGGGAACTTGAGGGGAACTCCGGCAGCAAAGATCTCGTCGAATTCCCCCACTATCGTCGCCTTCATGTTTGAATTGAGAGCCGCATAGTCGCAGAGGTGCGACCACACTCTTGATGGCATCGACCGCTTCCCTTCCACACGACAATTGCCGTGCTGACCTATGATACTAGATGCTTGCGAAAACGCAAGGCGAGGACGGGCTTGGCCGCCCTGGCAAGAGCCCCACACAGCGCCCAAGATGGTGTTCACCCAAGATTGGGCGAAGCAGGTGAAGCAGGCCATGCACACGAGAGACATCATAGGCACAGAACGAGCATTAACTCCGGCCCCAGACGCGTTCGCTACCACCACCGTTCACCGGGCCCAATAGCCCAGGAATGAAGAATGCTATAATGAATATTCACAGCCTCTTCGTCTCGAGAGTCTAAAGGGTCCGGCATGGCGATCCCCGCACAAGACAGCGTGAAATCCGAAACCATCTGGCAGGCGCTTACACTGAGGCTGACGGCCTTTCCGGTGCTTGGTGAGCCACCTCACGACGACACTTGGTGGGCGGCAACGGTCGGGCAGCAACCTGATCAGAGTACCGTCCAGCCGCGCCTCGGCAAGTCAGAGCAGGTCGGATCTCTCGGGAAAGGAATTCTCGCACTGGCGACCGAACCGGTGAGAATTGACTGGGTCTACGGCGCTTCACAGCAACAAGACGATACTCTGCCGGTTCTGGGGCCGTATCTGGAGACTCTAGATGTCTTCCTGCAACTGATGCTGAAGTGGCTGCACCTGCCCAGCGTGCCGCCCATTGATCGGATCGCCTTTGGAGCTATCATTGTGTCGCCCGTGCCTGACAGGAAGACTGGATACGAGAAACTGAAGAAATACATCAGAGACGTCAAGATCGACTCGGACAACTCGACTGATTTTCTCTATCAGATCAATCGTCCACGGAGTTCACGCGTGGGAATCCCTGGCCTCAGGATAAATCGATTGTCCAAGTGGTCTGTGCTCGCGAGCTTCCTCAATGTGTTTCAGGTGTCCAGCAAGCAGATTGCGTCCGCGTCGTCATTGACCAACCTAGCATGCAGGCTGGAGATGGACATCAATACGGCGCCCGAAACTAGGCTCCATGAACATCGAGAGCGTCTTGCCGACGTTTTTGTTGAGTTAGTAGACTACAGCAAGGAATTGCACGACAAGGGTGACATTCCATGAATGATTTTGCGACCTCACCAAGTTCCTTGGGCCTGATACTGCCGGAGATTACCGCGGGCACCGCAAGTGCCGCGTGGATGGCAGCCCAGCCCAGAGAACCCGATAGTGATACCGTGCTGCCGCAGGCAGTTTCAGACATCTCGTCCTATATTGTTCGCACTTACTCATATCTTCTGCTCGAAAGCTGGAATGCGGCTTTCCTCGTTCGTTTGGAAAAGTACACAGAGCGGTCCAACTCAATCCGAGAAGTCGTGGGTCACCTGAGCGAGAACGTCAACTTTACAGTTGGGGGTTTTCAGAAATGGCTGGAGAACTCGCTCGCGAGGCAATCCACGAACACCCAGAGCCAGTTGATTGACCTCAACAGCTTCTCACCCAGTCCGAGCGAGTATGCCCCCGCCCCACGGCTGCAAGCACGGCGCAGATTCGGCTCATCCTCCGCTCAGCCAGTTCAGACGTATTGGAAGATGGTTCTGAGCCAGAATTCCTCAACCCGCTCCTCCGGCTCCTGCATCAGAAAGGGTATGCCGCATACTCCGCACTAATTGGCATTCTTTTCGAAGGCGACGTCGATCCAGAAATCGTCGCGGAGGTCCTGAGGTGGCTGCCTGGAAAGGCACCAAGCCGCAATCGTGATACCGTCCTCGCGATTCTCAGGTACGGTCTGAGAAGCAGCTCGAACTGGATCAGGTACGGGGCTGCCCTCGGGTTTGCATCGCTTGGGGATAAGGAAAACGCGCCGTATCTGGAAGATGCAATCGCCCGCGAAACCATCCCCGATCTCAAGCAGGATCTAGAACACATACTCAACCGTCTTAAGAGCAAGTGAGCCGTGTCCGATCTCTTGACCCTAATCAAGAAGAGGAATTGGGATCATGTGGAATTGCCATGGCTTCCGGCTGGCGAAATCCAGGCTGATCCTATTGGTGATCTCAGAACCAAGGGGAACCGCCTGTCTGTATGGCACATCGAGGAGGACGAATCAAACTTAAGTACTGTGCTTGTGGGTTTGGTCGCCAATAGGGCGAAAATCGACAAGCTCGAGTATGGACTCTTCAGTGAGGACCTTGTTGCGCAAGTCGGACTGAAGATGGAAGAGACGCCGGGGGAGCTCCAGATGCAAGAGGCCAACCCCTGGCACCGAGATCTCGTAGAACTTTCAGGAAGTTCGCTCGTGCGGCTCGCAACGGCGCTGTTTCCCAGTCTCCGGAGGAAATTGCTGCTGGAGGACGAGGCGAAAGACCTGCTTGCAAGCCACGAAACTTGAGCAGTTGCCGGGGTCATCGCGCCGCTAGCTCCTCTTCTGCGAGACACACCAAGTAGACACAAAAAAGCCGTCGGCAGTCGCACATAGCGCTATAATGCGCGAAAGCGTGTGCTACGAAGACAACTGCTGAAGTACCCCAGACGCTCCTGACAATCGGACAGGCTTCGGGTCTCACGGGCCGTCGCGTGAGATCAATTGAGCATTGGGTAAGTCGCTTTCCCTGAGGCCTCGTGGCGTTCTTCCACGCACGGGCCCAGCCCCGCTCATTGTTCCTCATTGTTTCCGCATCGGCCCGCGTTTCGCTGATTCCTTGCCATTTGCCCGCCACTAGCCTCACGCGACTGCGCATCCGCCTGACGATGCCAGGAGCCCCCTCCCGCTCTCATCCGAACGGTCCGATTACAATTGTTGCGTGCGCGCCCTCTGCCTGACACTAGTTCTGGCCTCCATCGCGGCGGCGTCCTGCACCTCGATTCCCTCCTCGGGAACCGCGACGCCGTTCCTCATCACATCCACCCTGCCGCCCACACCGGCTCCGCCAGTCGCGTCCCTGCCGCCGCCGGCGACATCCGCCCCGGCCACCGCCCCGATCCCGGGCACCACTTCGTCCCGACTGAATGTCCGCGGCGATCCATCCTCTGCCAGCCCGCCCCTCGGGATGATCGAACCGTTCTCGAGCGTGCAAATCCGGGGCAAGGATCCAAGCGGCAACTGGTACGAGATTGAGTACGCGCAGGGAAAGGATGGTCTGGGCTGGGTCACGGCGCAGTATGTCACTGTGCAGAGCCAGGCTGCAATCCCGGTCGTGGCGGGCGCCTCGGGTTCGGGCCCGAGCGGCGTGATTACTCAGCAGCTCAACGTTCGCAGCGGGCCCGGCACGGATTCCAACTCTGTGGGGACCCTGAATGCGAGGGACGTCGTGGTCCTTGTCGGCAAGGACTTGGGTGGACTCTGGCTCCAGATACAGTACCCGGCGGGGCCCGAAGGCAAAGGCTGGGTGGCATCTGGCTACGTCCAAGCCGATGGACTCGACCAGCTGCCGATTGTCGGCCAGACTGGGCAGGTGATCGGCACCGAAACACCCACGGGGATTCCACCAACAGCGATACCGACGCCAGGTATTGCCGCCACGGATAACGATTCAGCCCAGGCGCCCGCGGCCGATGTCATATTCTCGCCGGGGGGTACGGGTTCGTTCATCTACGCCGGTGATGTGTCCGCGCCCGCCGGTGACGCCGAAGATTGGATCCGGTTTACGCCGTATGGGACCAGACTGAGCGCTCGGCTGGATTGCCAGGGCACAGCGGCTCTCCGCCTCGAGCTTACGCAGAGCGGGACAGTGCAGACTGGTCAAGATCTCCCCGCATGTGGAACGACCCGCATTCTCATACTATCCGCAGGGCAACCCTACCTGCTCAGGCTGTTCTTGAACCCAGGACAGGGCCAGCAGGCATACGCTCACTTCACGCTCACCATCGACAGCCTTCTATAGAGTGGCGTCCAACTCAACCACCCTCGGCGAGTCTGCGATACAGCCTCTCTAGTTCAGATTTGTGGAGAATTGCACAAAACTGTGTTTTATGGTAGATTAGAGGCGAAATAGCGAAAGGAGAGGGGCATTATGAATGCTGACAAGATCCCTGACATCATTATCGGTCGCCTGCCAATTTACCTGCGGGCTCTCCAAAGAATGGCAGAGAAAGGCAAGAAGACCACCTCCTCTCAGGAGCTGGGCGACTACGTCGGGATCTCAGCCGCGCAAATCCGCAAGGATATTTCCCAGTTCGGCGAGTTCGGCAAGCAGGGGACCGGGTACTCCATACCATTCCTGATCGATAAGCTGCGTGAGATCCTCAGGGTCGACCGGATGTGGGATGTGGCCGTCGTGGGAGTTGGGGCCGTGGGCCACGCCTTGGTCCGCTACCAGGGATTTCTAACCGTGGTTTCCGCATCGTCATGATTTTCGACGTGGACCCCTCCAAGGTGGGACAGAAGGTGGGCGAGTTCGTTGTTGAGGATGCGGCCAAGCTCACGGAACGGGTGAGGGCGGCCAAGCTTCGCATCGCAATGCTCGCTGTCCCCGCTGCCGTCGCCCAGGACGTTGCAGATCGGCTCGTTCAAGCCGGCGTCAAGGCGATCCTCAACTACGCACCCACCAACCTGAATGTGCCCAAGGGTGTGCATGTCCAACACATCGATCCTGCTACCCATCTTCAGCGTATGACCTACTATCTGGAATAGACGAGGAATGAGCCGGGCAGACCGGCTACGTTACGCCTCGGAATATGAAGAGAGCGACCGCATCTGAACTGAACCCCTAGAACGAGACACGAAAAGAAAGCGCCCCCTGTGAGAAAATGGAACAGGAGGTGCTTTTTTCTATGGCAGGTAAGAAAGGAATGCAGCATTATCCGCCGGAGCTGAAGCTGGAAGCGGTGCGGCTGTTTTATGAAGAGGGCCAAACGCACGCCCAGGTCACGGCGGCGCTCGGGATCCGGGATCCGCAACGAATCCAGAAATGGTTGAGGCAATATCGAGCCGAAGGCGCCAGCGCGTTTGCCAAGCCGAGAGGTCGACCTCGCAAAAGGGCCGGGGCGCAAGCCGAACTGGAGCGGCTGCGGATGGAAGTGGCCCTGCTAAAAAAATTCCATTCCGAATTGCGGGAAGTGCGGCTCGCGCAGCGCAATATCGGGTGCTTTATCACCATCGAAAAGAGTTCGAAATGAAGGCCATGTGTGCCTTCCTAGGTGTCTCGCGAGCAGCCTATTACGCTTGGCGCAAGAAGCTGGAACAGCCGGACACAGATGCGGTGCGTTTAGAACTCGTGCAGCGGGCTTACACGGCTTCGCACCAGATCTATGGCTACCGGCGGATTAGCCTGTGGTTGAAGCAACAACAGGGTCTGGTGATCAATCCCAAGACGGTTTTGCGCCTGATGCACAAGCTCAATATCCGTTCCAGGGCCCGCAAACGCAAAATGTACCGGAAACTCGAAGAGCTGGGCATCTATCACCGCTATCCCAACCTGCTCAACCGCGACTTTGCTGCCACTCGCCCCAACCAGAAGTGGGTCACGGATATTACCTTCGTCTCAACCCAACAGGGCTGGGCGTACCTGTCTACCATCAAAGACCTATTCGATGGCTTTATTGTGGCTCATCAATTTGGGCCCGAGAACTCCATTGGATTGGTGACCCACACGCTCCAACAAGCCAGACAAAAAGAAAAGGTCACTGATGGGCTGATCCTCCACAGTGACCAAGGAACGCAATACACTTCGCAGGCGTATGCCGTCCTCACTCAACAGTACAACATCACTGCCTCCATGTCGCGCCGTGGCAACTGTTGGGACAATGCGCCTATGGAAAACTTCTTCAGCCATCTCAAAGAAGAGTATCTGCGCCATCTGCACAACCCCAGCTTTGAAGAGGCTCGCCAAGCGATTGAGGAATACGTTGACTTCTACAACTACGAACGCATACAATTGAAAACGAAACAGACACCCTTCCAGCAAAGGTGCCTGTTTCACTAGCCACTTGGGGTCTTTCTGATTGTGTCTTGTCTAGTGGGTGCAGTTCACATCAGCGGTCGCTCTCTTACTTGCGATCACACTTGCGGCAGGTTGCGCCGCAGGATGTTCATCATCCCGAGACCGCGTACCGCCCCCTCAACGACGCAAGTCATCGGATTATCCACAAGGTAGGCGGGGATTCCAAGTGCCTTGGTCAGCAGCTTGTCAACTCCGCGCAGCAGCGCGCCGCCGCCGCACAACGCCACGCCGCGGTCGATGATATCGGCGACCAGTTCCGGAGGAGTCCTCTCCAGAACCCGCCTGCATGTCTCCGTTATGTCCTTCAGCGGATCCTGCAGCGCTTCCACGATCTCACCCGTGGTCAGCGTCACCGGACGCGGCAGTCCACTGACCTGGTCCTGACCCTGGACCTCGATGCTGTTTTCGGTGTCCTGCGGGACGGCCGCCCCGATCTTGATCTTCGAGCATTTCGGCCGTCAGCTGGCCGATGATTACCCCGTATTTCCGGCGGACATAGTTCACGATCGCCTCATCCAGGTCCAGTCCACCCTTTCGCAGTGTCTCCGCCGCGACGATGCTGTACATGGCCATGATCGAGGCCTCAGTGCAGCCTCCACCCAGGCAGATCACCATGTTTCCTGAGGGTGAACCGACGGGCAGGTCGATTCCCAGCGCGGCCGCCAGCGACTGCTGTATCAGTGTGGCCTCGCGAGCCGGCCTCCATTACCGCCTCATACACCGCCCGACGCTCGACGCTGGTCACTCCATATGGCACAGAGATCATCACCCGCGGCCGGAACACTCTCAAAGAGCCACTGACCCGCTGCAGCATATAAGACAGCAGTGTCTCCGCGATCTCGTAGTCGGCGATTACGCCGCTGCGCAGCGGACGCGATACCTCGATGTTCTCCGGCACGCGGCCCGACATGTCCAATGCTTCCCGGCCCACCGCAACCATCTTCTGTTCATCCACCTCGATCGCGACGATCGTGGGCTCCTGCATCAGCACTTGCGTGCTGTCCGCAAGCCGGATGAACATGGTTCCCAGGTCGATCCCCAGATCTTTTGAGAATAGGGGCAAGGCGTCTACTCCGAAGGGAATCGGGTGGTGCTCTTCCGGTAGCGCCGGACCGCATCCAGGCGCAGGTTGGATCGATGCAGGGCGGCTTCAAGGCTCAGAAGGACATCCGGCTCAACGGGTACGCCCTTCGCCAACGCCTCCTCTGCGCGCTTTTTGGCGAACTCGGCGCGTGCCACGTCGATCTCTTCGACGTTCTCGGCGGCATCCGCCAGCACCGTGACCAGCGTGGGCTGCACGTCTGCGACCCCGCCAGCCACCGCAAAGATCTGCTCGTGGCCGCCTTTGCGGACCCTGATGACGCCGTATTTCAACGTCGTCAGCACCGGCGCGTGGTGGGGCAGGATTCCCATTTCTCCTGCCGCTCCGGGAATGACGACCATATCGACGTCGCCCTGGAAGACTGTACGGTCTTGGGAAACGATCTCGCAACGGATTGGCATATTGAGTTCCCGCGGGTGCCGCCATGAGTTCGACGAAGCCGCAGGCCCTGGCGCAAGCAGGCTAGGATGCCTTCTCTAGCTTCTCTGCCTTTTCCCTGACGTCGTCTATGGTACCCGCCATCATAAAAGCCTGTTCCGGCAGATCATCGCAGTGACCGTCTAGGATCTCCTTGAAGCCGTGCACGGTCTCCTTCAACGGAACGTAGCGTCCCGCGATCCCGGTGAAACGTTCGGCCACGAAGAAGGGCTGCGAGAAGAACCGCTCAATTTTGCGTGCCCGCGCCACGACCAGTTTATCATCTTCGCTTAGTTCGTCAATGCCGAGAATAGAAATGATATCTTGCAGGTCCTTGTAGCGCTGAAGCACCCGCTGGACCTCGCGTGCCGTGGAATAGTGATCCGGGCCGACGACATTGGGATCGAGGATCCGTGACGTCGATGTGAGCGGGTCCACCGCCGGGTAAATGCCCTTTTCCACTATCGAACGCTCCAGCGCGATCGTAGCGTCCAGATGCGTGAAGGTCGCCACTGGCGCGGGATCGGAGTAGTCGTCCGCCGGCACATAGACGGCTTGCATCGAGGTGATGGATCCCGTCCGCGTCGACGTGATCCGCTCCTGGAGTTCACCCATTTCGGTCGCCAGCGTCGGCTGGTATCCCACTGCTGATGGCATTCGGCCGAGAAGCGCCGACACCTCCGATCCGGACATCGAGAAACGAAAGATGTTGTCGATGAACAGCAGCACGTCCCGCCCGTGGTCGCGGAAATACTCGGCCATCGAAAGGGCCGACAATGCCACCCGCAGCCGGACTCCCGGCGGCTCGTTCATTTGGCCGTACACCATCACGGTGTCCTTCATCACGCCCGACTCCAGCATTTCCCGGTAAAGCTGGCTGCCCTCGCGCGTCCGTTCGCCTACGCCTGCGAACACCGAGTTGCCTTCGTGCTCGCTGGCCACCGACCGGATCAGTTCCATGATGATCACGGTCTTGCCGGTGCCGGCTCCACCAAAGATGCCCGTCTTGCCGCCCTTGGTGAATGGCGCGATCAGATCGATAACCTTGATCCCTGTTTCGAACACCTCCACCCGGGTGGATTGTTCCGAAAAGGGTGGCGCTGCGCGATGGATGGGATAATAGTCCGCGGCCTGAACATCGCCTTTCTCGTCCACGGGCTTGCCCAGCACGTTGAAGATGCGGCCGAGTGTTCCGGGCCCGACCGGAACCATGATCGGCGTGCCCGTCGCTTCCGCGGGGACGCCCGCGCTGCAGCCCGTCCGTGGCATCCATCGCGACAGTCCGCACCCAGTTGTTGCCAAGATCTTTTTCCACCTCGAGGACCAGAGGCGCCTTTCCCGGTCGGTCGACCCGAATTGCCTCATAGAGATGCGGCATCTGTCCTTCGGGAAATTCGACGTCAACCACGCCCCCCAGGATTTGCACCACACGGCCTGTTGCTTTTGCCACGCTTCGGTACCTCCGTCTTTCTCGGACTGATTCTGCTCAGCGCGAAGCCCCGCCGGCCGGCGCGACCTCACGCTCTGTCATGCTGCCACCAGCGCCTCAGCCCCACCTACGATATCCAGAATGTCATTGGTGATCGTCTGCTGACGCATCTTGTTGTACTGCAGCTCGTAGGCCCCAGCCAGGTCTTTCGCGTTCTCCGTCGCGCTGTGCATGGCGACCATTCGCGCCGCATGCTCGCTGGCCTGCAACTCGAGTATCGCCTGGTAGACCTGCAGCCCGGTGAAGCGCGGGATGATCTCATCCAGGATTTCGCGCAGATCCGGCTCGTACTCGTAGGCCGCGGCCGGACCGTTGTTCCGCTCCA
This sequence comes from uncultured Chloroflexia bacterium, assembly GCA_963739265.1. GTDB lineage: Bacteria > Chloroflexota > Anaerolineae > Anaerolineales > Villigracilaceae > Fen-1038. The sequence goes on along the minus strand of CAVTZR010000002.1, from coordinate 393,212 downwards.
GCTCGAGCACCCGGCCGCCCGCGGCCGTCGCCAGCGGGAGCAGCTTCTTGATCGTTGCCATCTGACGACTCATGTTAACAAAGTCAGTGTAGACCAGAAACACCTCGTCCGCCTCACCCTTCTCGAATTCCTTGACTGCCAGCCGTCCGATTGCGGATACATCCGCAAACGACGGCGCCGCAGGCAGGTTGCTGAAGTCGGCCAGCAGCGGCTTCCGGCGTCGCAGCATCAGGTCGCGACCTTTGCGTCCGACCGCAATGTATTTCACCGGATAGCGATACTTGTCAAAGTGCTGCGCGATGAACCGGATCACATTGGTATTGTATGCTCCGGCCAGTCCCCGATCACTTGTGATCACGATCGCGAGGGCAGCCTTGGGATTCGGGCGTTCGGTCAACAGCGGATGCAGATTCTGGCGCCCTGGCTGGGCTGCCACGTGGGTAAGAACTTGCCAGGCTTTTGTGGCGTAGGGCCGCGTGGCGGCCACTGCCTGCACCGATTTTCGGACCTTGGCAGCGCTAACGGCTTCCAGGGCCCGGGTTACCTGGGAGATGTTCTTGACGCTCTTGATGCGCTGCCGCATCTCACGGGCGGAAGCCATGTATCAACCGCCCCATGTCTCGCGGAAGGTCTGAAGCGCCTGCATCAGCCGCGTGCGCGTCGTCATCCGTGATGATCTTCTTCTCCGAAATCTCTTTGACGATCTCGGGATAAGATGCTTCCATGTACCGCAGGAGCTCAGCCTGCCAGGCGACCATCTTGTCGACCGGGACTTGGTCTGCGAAGCCGTTGGTTCCTGCAAAGATGGCGATGACCTGGTCTGCCAGAGACATGGGAACGTACTGCGGCTGCTTGAGGATTTCCTGCATGCGCTGGCCGCGGCCAAGCTGCTGCTGCGTGGTTTTGTCCAGGTCTGATGACATCAGGGCGAAGGCGGCCAGCTCGCGGATACGCAGCCATGTCGAGGCGCAGGCGGCCGGCCACTTGCTTCATGGCCTTGGTCTGCGCGTCACCGCCCACCCGGGACACGGAGATGCCCACGTTGACCGCCGGCCGAATGCCGGCATTGAACAAGTTCGATTCCAGGTAGATTTGCCCGTCCGTGATGGAGATCACGTTGGTCGGGATGTAGGCCGACACGTCGCCCAAAAGGGTTTCGATGATCGGCAAAGCGGTCAACGAGCCACCGCGTGCCCTTGACCTTGACCACCTTGTAGCGCTCGAAGTCGGTCATTGCCTTGTGGGCACGTTGAGCCTCATCCTTGGCGATCGGTCCCCCGTAGACCTTGCCGTCCACTGCATCCTTCGCAGAAGCTAGTATCTTCGTCGAGCGTTAACCGGAACGATCACGTATTGGTTGGCCAGGCGGGCTGCACGTTCCAGCAGCCGCGAGTGCAGGTAGAACACGTCGCCCGGATATGCCTCCCGTCCCGGCGGGCGCCGCAGGAGCAGCGACACCTGCCGGTAGGCCCAGGCATGCTTCGATAGATCATCGTAGATGATCAGCGCATCCCGGCCCGTCTCCATGAACTCTTCGCCGATGGCGCAGCCAGCGTAAGGCGCGATGTATTGCATGGCAGCTGACTCATCCGCCGCCGCCACTACCACGATCGTATGCTCCATGGCTCCGTAGCGCTCGAGCATGCCCACGGTTCGCGCGACTGCAGCCTTCTTCTGCCCGATCGCGACGTAGATACAGACCAGGTCCTTTCCCTTCTGATTGATGATCGTATCGATCGCCAGGGCGGTCTTGCCGGTCTGGCGGTCGCCGATGATCAGTTCTCGCTGGCCGCGGCCGATCGGGATCATCGCATCGATCGACTTGATCCCCGTTTGCACTGGCGTGTCCACGTCCTGGCGTTGAACCACGCCGGGCGCGATCCGTTCGATCGGGCGGAAACCGGTAGCCGCGATCGGCCCCTTGCCGTCGATGGGCTGGCCCAGTGCCTCCACCACCCTGCCGATTAATGCGTCGCCGACCGGCACCGACGCGATCCGCCCCGTGCCGCGGGCGGTCATGCCTTCGGTGATGTCGGCGTAATCGCCCATCACGATAACGCCGACCTTGTCCTTCTCCAGGTTGAATGCGATTCCCATCACCCCGCTGGCGAACTGCACCAGCTCCTGCGAGCGGATGTTGGCCAGACCGCTAAGGCGCGCGATCCCGTCTCCCGCATCGAGCACCGAGCCAACGTCGCTTACTTCGATCTGCGGCTCAAATTCCTGGATTTGACGATGTAAGTCGTCCGTGATCTGAGTGATCAGGTCCGTCATTCCGCCTCCAAACGCAAGACGCCAGAGATGTGCACCCTCGCCTACCCTCAATAGAGTCATCACGTACAAGAGCCCGGATAAGGGCATTATCCGGGCGGGTTGTACAAATGGTTACAATCTGCGGAATAATAACTGAAAGCACCCACCTTGTCCAGTTTCGACCCAGGTGGGTGCGCAAGATGTGACTAAAGTCACTGCCAGGTGTGACTAGCGGAACAAGGCCGATGCCGCCTCAGTTGGTCTGATTGGCCGCCGTGGTCGCTGGGCGGCCCACAGCTTGGTCAGCGGCCGCTCGGACCTCCATCAATGCCCTTCGCCACTGTCGTCACTGCCCTTACCGCCGCCTGAATTGTCCCCGCCGGAATTGCCCGTGCCCGAACTTCCCGAACCGTTGCCGGTATCCTGGCTTGCTCCACTCCTAACCCGCGGACTCCAATTCACGTTCAACTGCGTGACCTCGAAGCGGCCGTTGGCGCTGTAGTACCCCTGGAACGTGACGATTGCCCCGACCTTTACAGTCCCCGTGATCTGGGCTTGGTCTACGTACACCGGCTGCCCATTGATGATCCATGCCGCGCCCTGCATCGATCCAACAACCCCACTGAACTGATACGAGGGCACTGGATTCGTGGAATTGGACGGCTGCCCGCCGGGTGAATTCGCTCCCGGCTGTGCGCCGGTTGCGGGGGCGCCGCCATCCGTCGCCTCCGCCTCATTCCAGGTGGGTTCGAGCGGCGGAAGTGCGACACCCGGCTGCAGGAGCTGGACTTGCTCGGCTACCACCGTCCCGTCACTGCGAGTGATGCCCGTTACACTGACCGGCTCACTTGCACCGATCGGCCGCGAAGGCATAAGCGTGTTGGCTGTGATCGAGACCCGGATTCCGGATACCAGCCAGGTGCCGTCCTGCTGGTGCATGACCAGGCCGGAGAAAGAGATCGGCACGGCCCGGCCCTGACCGAGCAGCCGGCTGGTCTCATCCAGTCGCTCCTGCGTGAACTGGCTCTCCAAAAGCTGGTGCTCGCCTGCCTGGAAAACGAAGAACAACTGGACATCCTCCCAGCTGCGCTTCACGGAATAGAGCTGATCCCCGGGCAGCGCTCCCGACGAAGCACTCACCAACCTGGTGCTCGTCAGGACCAGGACAACCACCAGGGCCAGGCTGACCGCCACGCGCGCCACTGGCCCGATGAATTGTTGCCTGCGGGCTGCCTTGGCAACCCGTATATCAGCCGCCTGCCGCAGCACATGAGCCCGGCTGCGTCCATGCAGCGAGTCAGGGATTTCGAAGGCCGCCTCTGCCCGGGCCGCCTGGGCGGCCTCAAGCATTTGGCGCAGCTCGCTAGCCTGGTCTGGGTATCGCGCCAGGACGGTCTCCAGCCTTTGGCCGCTGTCGACCGCCGCCAGGCATTCTTGCAGAGCTTCATGCAGGCTATTCACTGCGAGCCTCCCCAATGTTGCGTTGAAGCGCGGCGAGCGCCCGGAATTGCAGGGCTTTCACAGCATTGATCTTCTTCTTCAGCACGGCTGCTGTCTCTTCGAGCGAGTAACCTTCTCCAAATCGCAGCGCCAGCACGTGCTGGTGCTCATCGGTCAACCGGGTATACGCGTGCCGAAAGTCGCGCGAGCGCTCGCGGCTGTCGAACTCATCCACCGGCGTCCCTGCCCGATCCGCCAGGTCCTCTGGGATCGCCGTGGTGGGGCGGCGGTAGGCACGACGCAGTTGATCCGTAACAATGTGGGCTGCCGTCGAGAGCAGCCAGGCCTTGACATTGGACTGCGGTCCACGACCATTTTGGAGCGCTTCCAGGAGCCGCACAAAAACATCACTGGCGATGTCCTCGGCCAAATGCTCATCATCAAGTCGGTAACGCGGTAGCGGAAAACATCGGCTGAATACCGATCGTAGATAATGCCGATGGCCCGCGCATCCAACCTTCGCAGGCCATCCAGCATTTGACTCTCGTCCCAATTCGGCATGAGTTCGACAGCCCCCCGACTGTAGTCGTTGAAGTACAGCTGTGCAGTCACACGCAGTATATCATTCGACTCGCGGCCGGCTTCCGGGGCTGCTATTACCCTTTTCGATCCTGTCAATCATAGCCTCGAGGGTGCTGGCATGCCGACCTCGGCTTAGTACCGCCCACCGAGCAGCACCCACGGGCTTAGGCTGTCACCGCCACCCCCGTGCTGCACGGAACCGCCATCGCCGCCTCCTTGGTGCGCACCGTCGTGAGTTCTGGCTTCCGTCACTCTGGTTCTGGCCTTGATTATCTTGATTTTGCAGATCTTGATTTTGCAGGCTGCTGTTTCCATCCTGACCCTGCACATCCTTCCCGTCCGGCGTCTCGGAGACATTGGGCGTGTCAGAAGGCTCCGGTGTTCCCAACACCTCGGGCGACTTGGTTGCCTCAGGCGATTCGGTGGCCTCCGGTGTCTGTGAGACGTCGGGCGTTCCGGACGCCTCACTGATAGCCAGGGAATTGACGAAATGCCTGATACCCAGGCTGGGCGCAGCAAGTGCCACGCCGTAAGCGCTGAACCCCAGGCCTGTAAGCACGAGCACTGCTAGTAGAACGATTCTGAACTTGGTTGGCATACTCAGGTACCTCCATTCGGCTCCTAGATATAGTCGATGAACCTTGCATGGAGTTACGCCTGGTCGGCAGGCGTTGGGTTTTCGTCCGGCCGGTGGCCCTCTGTCGGCAATTCTTCAGAAATACGGACAAAGATGAAGAACGCGACTTCTCAGGCGCGAACTGGCCTTCTGCCGGAGTGGGCGGCCGTTACGGTGCTGCCTGGCCGAAAATTCGCACGAATTCCAGCGTGCATTGCGCCGCGATGTGCGGATCGTGGATCACGATCAAATTCTCATCGTTGGTCGTGTCCGCGCTCCGTGAAAAGTTGTACGATCCGACCACGACGGTCTCCCCATCGATGATCATCAGCTTCTCGTGCATCTGGTCGGGGTTGCCGTCGAGGCCGAACGGCGAGGCCGTCTGCGCGGAATGCGTCAAACTCAGTTCCGAGGTTGGAGGACACTTGGTCGCTATCCATCACGCCCGCCACCTTGACTCCGCCTGCTGCTCGTTCACGGATCACCGCACCCAGGGGATCCGCCGTAAACGAGTAGGCCAGAAAATAGATGCTGGATTTCGCCTCGCTCAGTAACTGGACCAGGGCGTCCTGCACATGGTCCTCCGGCGAAAAGTAGACCTCCAGGGTTGTGCCCTCGATCGTGACCGGCCGATCCGGCGTGGAAGCCTGCTTGGCGGGACCGAAGAGATCGTTGACGTACATCTGGTTGAACTCGGCCTCGTAGTCCGCGGCCACCTGCTCGGAGCGCATCCGGACCATGCTGTTGTTGTCGCTGTACGCACCCGAGTCGGTGAAGTTCATTGATCCCGTCCATACCTCGGTGCCATCGATCACGATGAACTTGTCGTGCATCAATCCCTCCTGGCGGTCGCCGAGCAGGGGGATGCCTGCTTGCATCAGTGCCTGAGGATCGGCGTCATCCAGGTTATCGCTCTCCATGACCACCTGCACACTCAGCCCCCGCCGGTGGGCACGAATGAGCGCGTTCCGCACGCTGTTCAACGTCAGGCTGTACATGGCCGCGTCGACGGACAGGCGTGCTGCATCGATCGCCGCCACCAGCGGACCATCCGGTCCACCGCTGAACTGCCGACTTGCCCGATTGGATGGATCCGTGAAGTACATTTGGAGCCAATCGTTGCCAAAACCCGTACCCACATGCAGGTCGATCGGAGTCAGCGTGTCGCTCTCAGTCGCCGTGGCGTCGGGGGCAATCCCTGTGGTGGGCACGTCGGTCGTCAGGAGCCGAGGAAAAGCCGCAGTGGGCGTGGGTGAGGGCGTTGCTGATCCGCATGCGGTCAGCGCTACACTGATCGCCAAGCAAATCATGCCCGCCCGGTGAATTGGTTCCATCTTGTACGCGATTATAGCGGCATTGTTGTCTGTCTGATCGGCGCTGCAGCCCGGGTTCTTGAACGTTGCCGGAACCGGCAAGGCAGTATAATGCGCGCGCTCACATGATTGAATCAGAGAGCGAGACCCGGATCTACACCAACCGTCAGATTGCGCGGGCTGCCGGCACCGTCATGGTCGCGATTGTGCTCGGACAGTTGACCGGTTTGGTGCGCGGCATCCTTGTCGCCCGCGCCTTCGCGCCCGCCGACTTGGATGCCTTCTTTGCTGCCAACCGTGTCTCCGAGACCTTGTTCAACCTGATCGCGGCCGGTGCCCTGGGATCGGCATTTATCCCCACGTTTACCGGTCTGCTGGCGCGAAGTGAAACCGCGTGGGCGTGGCGCCTTGCATCTGCTCTTGCGAACATCATCTTCTTGATCTTGAGCGCCCTTTCGATCCTCGCCGGGATCCTGGCCCCTCAGATCGTTCGTTACCTGCTTGCGCCGGGCTTTGCTGCCAACCCCGCCCAGTTTGCGCTGACGGTACAGCTGCTTCGCATTCAGTTGGCCAGCGTTCTTCTGTTCGGTCTGGGTGCCCTCCTCGTCGGCATCCTGAACGCTCATCAGATCTTCTTCATTCCTGCACTGACGCCCTCGATGTACCAGATCGGTCTCATCTTTGGCGTTCTGGTCCTCGGACCGCGCCTGGGCGTCCAAGGATTGGCTTGGGGCGTCGTGATCGGCGCGGTCTTGTACCTCGCCCTCCAGATTCCTTCGCTCGTCAAGCTCATGCTCTCGGTGACCAGGCGTGACGCGGCCAAAGCGCCTGAATCGCGGGGCGGAGCGTATACGCCCACCGTTGGACTCCGGGATCCAGCTGTGCACGAGGTCATCACTCTCATGGGCCCGCGCATCCTCGGCATTGGCGTCGTGCAGCTAAACTTCTGGGTCAACACTTGGCTTGCCTCCCAGATGATATCGGGGAGCGTTGCCGCTATCCAGTATGGATTCTCACTGATGCTCATGTCGGAGGCCGCGATCGCCCAGTCCGTTGCGATCGCCGCCATGCCCACGTTCTCCGCGGCAGCATGCCCTCGGCCAGCTCGATGAGTTGCGCGCCTCGCTGACCGCCAGCCTCAGAGGTGTCCTCCTCCTCGCCGCGCCCGCCTGCCTCGGTCTGATCATCCTTCGCGAACCCATCGTGGCTCTGCTATACCAACGCGGTGAATTCGATGCTCAGATGACCACGATGGTCTCCTGGGCCTTATTGTGGTATGCCGCTGGACTTGTGGGACACTCGATGCTGGAGGTCATGACCCGCGCGTTCTACGCGCAACACGACACCCGAACGCCAGTGATCGTAGGCGTAGGCGCCATGAGTTTGAACGTGATTCTCAGCTTTGTCTTCTCGGGTTTGTTCGCACGCATCAGCTGGCTGCCGCTCGGAGGCTTGGCCCTGGCGAACTCAACGGCTACCGCGCTGGAGATGGGCACCCTGTTCCTCATCATGCGTCGGCGCCTCAACGGGCTCCAAGGAGAGAATATCAGCCGTGGCTTGGTGCAGGCTGCCGCTGGCACCCTCGCGATGAGCCTGGTTCTGCTCTTGTGGTCGCAGAGAACAGGTTCAGGTCTCTCGATCGGACTGGGAGGTGTTGCACTCGGGGGCGTCGTCTACCTGCTGATGATGTGGGCGCTCCGGGTCCCCGAGCTGCAGGCCGTCTATCACGCTCTCAGGCGTAGATTGGGGCTTGCCCACGGCAGCGCTTGAGCAACGCCCGCAATCCCTATCTCCAAAGCAGCCACATCAAGGTCGTGACCACCACGCCCCACAGGAATCCGCCCAGCACCTCGCGTGGCGTGTGACCAAGCACCTCGCGCAGTTCCTCTTCATTCCAAATGTGCCCCTTGAGCAGCTCATCGAACAGGAAATTGATCCGCTCGGCATGCATTCCCGCCTGCCGGCGCACGCCGGCCGCATCGTACGTGACGATCATTGCGATCGCCACCCCGAGTGCGAATAGGGGGCTGTCATAACCGTAGAACAATCCGATCGAGTTCGTGGCGCCGACGATCAGCGACGAATGTGAGCTCGGCATGCCTCCGGTCGTGAGGAGCCACGCCCACTGCCAGCGCCGAGATCGCAGATACTCGATCGGCACCTTCACGATCTGGGCCGTTGCCCAGGCCGTCAGGGCACAGATCAGCACACGATTGGCGAGCAATCCGCCCAAGTCCATATCACTCCTCCTCGAGATCGGTCAGCTCGCCGCCCGACAGGCGTTTCACCTTCAATTCGGCCTGATCCAGAAGCTCTGTGCAGCGCTTGACCAGGGCTTGTCCGCGTTCGAACAGGGACATGGCTTCCTCGAGCGATCGGGGCTCGCCTTCCAGTGCAGCGACGACTTCCTGCAATTCACCGAACGCGGCCTCGAAGGTCAGCGATTTAGCGGGTTTGGGAGTGGTTGATTTTGGCATGTGAAGTCCGCCTGTGACTATTCCGTCTTCGTGTCTGCATCGGCCGGGGTTGGCGTCGGGATCGCGCCACAGAAGGTCTGCACCATCCTCACTTTTGCCTCCCTTGATCTACCACGCGTGCCCCGAACTCTCCATCGGAAACCCGCACTCGGATCGCATCGCGCGCATCCGCTACCTTGCGCACAACCCTGCCATCCGCTTCCCTTGTGACAACCGCGTAGCCTCGAGCAAGCACCTCGAGAGGACTCAGGGCCACGAGCCTCCGGTCCAGTCCCAGCAGTTCACTCTGTGCCAGCGCCAATGTGTGGACCTGGCCTGCCGCTGCTCGGTGCGCCAGGTCATCCACCTGCTGCCGGCCGGTCTGGATTCGGCGCATCGGCGATTGGAAACGTAGGTCTTGCATCGCAGAAAGCACCTCGTTCCTGTGGTCCCCCAGGATGGTCAACGCCGACGCTGCTATCTCGGTTCGCGCGGACTCCAGATTGGCCTGCAAATCGAGCATGCTGATTGGGGTGGCGAGCTCTGCGGCTGCCGTTGGTGTCGGTGCCCGCAGGTCGGCAGCAAAATCCGCCAGCGTGAAGTCGGTCTCGTGACCGACCCCGGCAATGATCGGTATCGTGGAGGCCGAGATCGCACGCACGACTCCTTCATCGTTGAAGGCCCACAGGTCCTCGATGGAACCGCCTCCCCGCACGATTAGGATCACGTCGGGCAGCGGCCGGAGAGCGTTCAACGCCGTGATCGCTTCTACCAACCCGGCTGGTGCCTCCTCCCCTTGCACGGCCGAAGTCGCCAGCGTGACCTCTGCCAGCGGCAGTCGCCGCTTCAGAGTGTTCAGCACGTCTCTCAGCGCCGCGCCGGTCGGCGACGTGACGACACCGATGCGCCTCGGCAGCTCCGGGATCGGTCGCTTGCGCTCCGCTGCGAACAATCCTTCTGCCTCCAACGCGGTTTTGAGCCGCAGGAATTCCTGATAGAGGGCACCCTCACCGGCGGGGCGGATCTGATCGGCGTAAAGCTGGTACTGTCCTCCGACCTCATAGACACCGATCTTGCCATGCACGGCCGCCGCGGACCCTTCTGCCAAAGCGACCCCCAGGCGCACCGCGCTGCTCCGCCACATCACGCAGCGCAGCGAGGCACTTGCGTCCTTCAAGGTGAAATAAACGTGGCCCGAGCTCGGCCGCGAGAGGTTGGAGATCTCCCCCTGCACCCATACATCCTGCAGCTCCGCGTCCGACTCAAGTGCATCGCGGATGTGCTTGGTGAGACCGCTGACGGTCCATTGTACGGATCCGAACAACGATGGCTGCATGTATGGAGTAGGATACTCAAATGGGGGTGGAATGTCAACAAATTCCTCCTGCTAATTGTATGCCAGTCAGGCATCTCCCCGCCACCGGGAATCTCCTCGAATGATAGAATAGTCCCAGCAAGGGCGTTTCTCTCGCATCGACCTTTTCTCCCAATGAGACATATTTGGTCACCCTGGCGCATGGAATACATCGAGAGTCACGGTAAGGAAGATGGCTGTGTCTTCTGCAAGGCCCAAGCCCTGCAGGATGGTCCCGGCAATCTGATTGTCCATCGCGGTGCGCTGGCCTACGTGATCCTGAATCGCTATCCTTACACAAGCGGCCACGTCATGGTCGTGCCCCTCAAGCACAAACCGGACCTGCAAGGCCTCACGCCGGCCGAGCGCTCGGAGATGATGGAACTCACCTCGCTGGCCACCGGTGTACTGCGTCGCCTCTACCAGACGGATGCATTCAATATCGGCATGAACCTGGGGGAGGCCGCCGGAGCGGGCGTCAAAGAGCACGTCCATATCCACGTTGTTCCGCGCTGGGTTGGCGACACGAATTTCATGTCCACTCTCGCCGAAACGCGCGTCCTTCCCAAATCGCTCGACACGACCTGGAAGCGCGTCAAGGCCGCTTTTGACAACCCGTAGCCACAGCACGCTCGGCTCTTCCGTTTCTCCCTTGCGTACCCTGCAGAATCGATAGGTTATCCCCCTGGCGCGGGACCTGTCGTATCATCGTTGTGAGGCCTGAGTGAAACGGTACCCCCGCCTTGTTTTGGCAATCATTGCCGCGCTTGTCCTCCAGACAGGCGCCTGTGGATCTACGGCGACTCGCGAGCCGAAGAGCGGTGTTGGAAGCACAGCCTCCCCAACCCCGCGTGTTGCCGCCGCCACGGCGACCATACCGGCTTCGACCGCCACACCGAAAGCCACAACGACGCCTCCCACCTATGGACCCGCTCTGTCACAGTTCCCAGCTGGCATCAACCCTCTCACCGGTGAGCGTGTCGTCGATCCAAGTCTCTTGAAGATCCCTGCAGTCTTGATATCCGTGTCGCACTTTCCAGCAACAGCCCGTCCCCAAGCGGGGCTTTCATTCGCCCCGTTCGTTTATGAGTTCTCCATCACGGGCGGCGAAACCCGTTTCCTCGCCGCGTTCTATGGTCAGTTCCCTGCGCCTGAAGTGCCTCTTAAGGGCGACTGTGTTGTGCGCCGGGGGGTCTTCACTCAGACCGGGACCCTGCTGGGCGGTCGCGTTTGGCTGGACGCAAACCGGAATGGCACCCAGGATCTGGACGAGCAAGGAATCCCGGGCGTCTGCGTTGGACTGATCGACGAGGCCGGCGCACAGATCGAGACAACGACTACCGATACCAACGGCTACTATGGCTTCAATGTGGAGCCGGGTAGGGGCTACAGCATGCGTTTCGAACGGCCGTCGTATCTCGAATTCACTTCTCCCAACGTTGGGCCGGAGAATACGGATAGCGATGCCGCTCCAGACACTGGGGAAACTCCTCCCATCACAGCGGATGGTGATCAGGTGCGCTGGGACGCGGGCCTGTTTCCGGATGATGCCTTTGCGGCTCCTACCCCGGATCCAAGATCCACCCCCCGGCCCGAGGTGGGACCCGTCCGCTCTGGTCGTGTGCTGTATGCCTACATTGGAGCGTTCTACCAGAATAGTTGCCTGATCTATGCGTTCGCCTCCGCCGAGGTCCTGCCTTTGCTTCCACATTGTGCGTTTGTGGCCCACGAGACGGCGGGCGGCGGTGAGATGTTGAGCATCCAGCGCATGCAGGCCGTGGCTCAAGACAATATGCGGCACACGACCAGCCACCCCTTCGACTATGCCAGCAATGCCTATTCCGAGCTGCCTCCCGCCGGTGGTTCTCCCGCCTCGCAGCTAAAGGTGTTCTTTGGGAACCTGGACCAATCGGGTTGGACCTATGATCCACTGTATCAGGCTTACCTGCGGTTCGTGGATAATGCCGATCCCAAGGCGCGCGGTGTCTTGCATGCCGATGTCGACCGGCTCACGGGCCGCCAGCTCCATTTCGAGAATGTAATCGTGATCATGGCGGATGCGGACGTGATCAGCCCGACCATTCTGGATGTCCACCTTGATGAAGGCAACACAGGTCCTGCCTACCTCTTTCGCGACGGGCAGATATTTTCGATTGCGTGGAGCACCCGCGCCGGTCAGTACGAGAAAACAACCGGTCTGCGTCGCCCTCTCCAGTTCCTTAATACAGATGGCTCGCCGGCTCCGCTTAGGCCGGGACACACATGGATCATCATTGTGACGCCGTTCAGCTCTCTCCAACCTGAAGGTACGGGGATCTACCAAATTACCTACGCGCCTCCCGCAGGTGAGGCGCGCTAGATCCGCGGCCGCCCCTGTGTAGAACCGGTGCCGCCGCCCCCATCCTCCCCTCAACGTCCTCGACCATGGGCGCTCCAACGCGAGTTCTGCGTTCGTGGCCTCGTTGAGTTGCAGTGCTTCGGCAAAGATATAATCAACTCGTGGCATATCGAATAAGCAGGCTGAGACTCGGCCTGCTGCTCTGCATCTGCCTGTTCTCCAGCGCGTGCCAATCCCAGCCATCGTCAAAATCAATCACGCCCTCGCCCGGCGCGGGTTCGGCCCAGCCCGCCTCGACCGAGCTGCCTCGCGTCACGCCGATTAATCCACTTACGGGCCAGCCGGTCCTGGACGCCTCTCTCCTGAAGATCCCTGCTGTTCTCGTCTCGATCACCAATTTCCCCGCCATCGCCCGTCCGCAATCGGGACTCTCCTTCGCACCGTTTGTGTATGAGTATTACATCACCGAGGGTGCTACACGATTTCTGGCCGTCTTCTACGGTCAATTTCCTGCAGTGGAAACGCCAGTCGCTGGTGGCTGCGAAACGCGGACCGCGCCGTTCGTGCAGACCGCCACTCTGCTCGGCAACCTCGTCTGGCTTGATTCGAACCGTAACGGTCTCCAGGATCCCGGCGAGGGTGGCATCAGCGGTCTTTGCGTCAACCTCTACGACAAGCGGGGGAATCTGATTGATCGGACGAGCACCGATCCGAACGGCTACTATGGCTTCAACGTGGACCCGGGTCAGTATACGGTTGAGTTCGTCAAGCCGCCGGAACTGGATTTCACTTTGAGAAACATGGGCGATGCTGGCTTGGATAGCGACCCCGATCCCGCGAACGGCCGCGTCACTGTCAACGTGACATCCGATACGCTCGCCGTCGACGCGGGGCTTGTCCCGGCCTCCAATTCCATCTTGAGCCCCGCTCCGGCCTCCAGCCCGCCGCCGGCCCAGGTCGGTCCCATCCGTTCGGGACGGCTCATCTACCAATACATAGCGCATTACTTCCAGAATAGCTGCCTGATCTTCGGATCCGCTTCGCCGGAGGTGCTCGTGCACTTGCCGCAGTGCCTGATCGTTTTCCACGAATTGGCCGGCGGTGGATTCATGCTCGATCTGAACGAGATGGAGTCCGTCGCCGCCGCAAACGCCCGCAAAAAAGGATCCGATTTCGACTACTCCGGAAACACGTACGCCGCTGACCCTCCGCCGGGTGGCGCGGCAGCCACCAGGCTGCAGGTCTACATTGCATATCAGAACCAATCCGCCTGGGAGTACGATCCGCTTTATCAAGGGTACATGCGCTATGTCGACACCTCGGACTATGCCCAGGCTGGCGTTCTTCACCCCGACACCGATCGTTTGACCGGCCGGCAGCTCCATGTGGAGAACATCATCGTCCTCTATGCCCAGCATGAGGTCGTTGAGCCGACCAACCTCGACATCCATCTCGATCCGGGCAAGCATGGCAAGGCCAGGTTGTTTCGCGACGGTCAGGTCTTTCAGGCCGAGTGGCGGACCGAAAGCAATCAGGACGAGGCCGCGACCGGCATCCATCCCATCCGTTTCCTTACTCCGGACGACAAACCCCTTCCCCTAAAGCCGGGTCACACTTGGATCCTCGTTGTGACGCCCGAGACGACGGTTGAGCAGACCGATCCTGGAACGTGGGATCTGACCTTCTTCATGCCGCCCGGAGCGAAATAGCAACCTCGGCAACGGGATGTCGTCAGTTGCGTGTCGGTCGCGGCGGCACCGTTCAGGAATCGACTACAATGCGTTCGGAAAGGAGGCTGCGTGGGCAGCCAAAATGAGGCTCTCATTCTGAGCGCGGCACGTACGCCGATCGGCAAGTATCAGGGCAGCCTGAGCAGCCTGCCAGCGACTCGGCTCGGCGCGATTGCGGTCAAGGCCGCGGTCGAACGCGCCGGCATCCAGCCCGATGACCTCGAGGAAGTGATCATGGGCAACGTTGTGCAGGCGGGTGAAGGACAAGCTCCTACGCGCCAGGCCGGCATTGGCGCCGGAGTGCCTCCTACCGTCGGCGCTACGACCATCAACAAGGTCTGCGGCTCCGGGCTCAAGGCAGCCATGATCGCCTCCCAGGCTGTGCGCGCCGGCGATGCGGACCTTCTGATAGCGGGCGGCTTTGAGTCCATGAGCCGGGCCCCGTTCTTGGTTGCCGGAAGGCCGGGTGAACTCAAGTTCGGTCACCAGCAGCTCACGGACGCCCTTCTCAACGATGGCCTCTGGGATCCGTTCGAAAGCTGGAGTATGGGCAACGCCGCGGAATTCATCGGCGACGAGTACGAGGTGACCCGGGAAGCGATGGATCGCTTTGCTCTCCAGAGCCACCGGAAAGCGGTTGCTGCCCAGCACGCCGGCAAATTCAAGTCTGAGATCGTCCCCATTGAGGTTCGCGGCCGCAAGGGCGAGGTGCTCACGGTGGACGTTGACGAGTGTCCTCGCAACGACACATCCCTCGAGTCGCTTTCGAAGCTGAAGCCATCCTTTAAAGCCGATGGCAAGGTCACCGCTGGGAATTCCTCACCCATGAACGACGGCGCCGCCGCCGTGATCATTGCCTCCGGGGCATACGCCGACTCGCACAATCTGAGACCGTTGGCACGCGTCGTAGGCTACGCCCAAGCCGCCGTCGAACCGAAGTACCTCTTCGCCGCACCCGCCCACGCGATTCCCAAGCTGCTAAAGAAGGTCGGTTGGACCCTTTCCGACGTTGATCTGATCGAGCTCAACGAGGCCTTCGCCGCCCAGGTTCTCGCCGATGGATACGCCCTGGCCGATCAAGGCTGGGACTGGAACAAGGTCAACGTGAATGGTGGCGCCATCGCCCTTGGGCATCCATTGGGCGCCAGCGGCGCTCGGCTCTTGGCCACCTTGCTCTACGCATTGAAGGATCGTGGTTTGAAGAAGGGTATTGCCGCCCTCTGCCTCGGCGGCGGTGAAGCCGTCGCCATGGCGGTTGAATCCGATTAGCGGCCCAACCAGGAGGAACCAGCACCGATGAACAAACAGGAACGTGACGCCAAGATCGAGGAGTATGGGCGGGGCTACGACCTACTGGTTGCCGCCCTCGCCGCCGTGCCGCGTGCAGCGTGGGAGTACAAGCCTTCGCCTACCGACTGGTCCGTCAAGGAGATCGTGGTCCACATGGGCGACAGCGAGTTGATGGCTGCACTTCGCGTCCGCAAATTGATCGTCGAACCCGGCAGCACTTTGATGGGCTACGACGAGTTGGGCTGGGCCAATGCCCTCAACTACCAGAATCAGGATGTTGAGGACTCACTCCAGATCATCAGGTTTGCCCGCCAGACCACCCATCGCTTGTTGAAAACGCTGCCCGACGATGTTTTTCGGCATGCGGTCGTCCATCCCGAGTATGATGAGCCTTACACATTCGATCAGTGGCTCACCATTTATGCACACCATATCCCGGACCACATCGAGCAGCTCCAAAAGAGCTACGAGGCTTGGAAGAAGCATTGAGTAGGCCCTAGATCCCCTGCTCGCGACTTCAACGAAGAGGGCACATGACTGTCAAGCGCATTTTTGTCGTCGGATCGGGGACCATGGGCAACGGCATTGCTCAGGTCGCCGCGACCTCGGGGTTCGATGTACGCTGCATGGATGTTGTCCCCGCCGCCCTGGAAAAGGCCCGAGCCAGCATTGAGAAGTCCACAGCCCGCCTGCTCGAGAAGGGGGCGTTGACGAAGGAGCAGAAGGCCGCGGCCGACAAGATCGATTTCGTTGGCGATCTCGACACCGCCTCCACAGCGGACCTCATCATCGAAGCCGCCACCGAGAATCCGGATTTGAAGTTCAAGATCTTCCGCGATTTGGAGGCAGCCGCCCGCCCCGGCGTGATCCTGGCCTCCAACACCTCCTCGATCTCGATCACCAAGATCGCGGCCGCGACCAAACGGCCGGATAAGGTGATCGGTATGCACTTCATGAACCCCGTCCCGTTGATGAAACTGGTGGAGGTCATCCGCGGCCTCGGCACGTCCGATGAGACGACTCAACTCGTGATGGACTTGTGCAAGGCCATGGGCAGGGAACCCGTGGAAGCCAATGATTTCCCCGGCTTCATCTCCAATCGCATTCTCTGCCCGATGATCAACGAGGCCGTCTTCGCCCTCCAGGAAAACGTTGGCACTCGCGAGGCGATCGACACCGTGATGAAGCTGGGCATGAATCACCCCATGGGACCGCTCACCCTCGCCGACCTGATCGGCTTGGATGTCGTCCTCTATGTGATGGAGTTGCTTCAGCGCGATCTCGGCGAAGACAAGTACCGCCCCGCTCCGCTGCTCCGAAAGATGGTCGATGCAGGCTACCTCGGCCGCAAGAGCGGCCGAGGCTTCTATCAATACTGACCTGCGCTGGGCACACTCCAACGCTGGCTGCCCCGGATTGCGCTGATTCTCACGGATCCGTTATCCCGCGAGAATGCCATCGAGCTGGACCGAAACGATCCACTCGCTGTCCTTTCGCGATCGGTTTCAGATCTCCGATCCCGACCTGATCTACTTTGACGGCAACTCGCTGGGCCGGCTGCCCAAAGTGGTCGCCAGCCGCACAGCTGAAGTTGTGCAGCACGGATGGGGTAAGTCCCTGATCCGCGGTTGGAATCAGGGCTGGTGGGAGACCCCCCGCCGCCTCGGCGAGAAGATCGCTTTCCTACTTGGCGCCGGCCCCGGTCAGGTCATCGTCAGTGACCAGACCTCCCTCAACCTCTTCAAGCTCGCAGCCGCAGCCCTCCAAGCTCGTCCTGATCGAACCCGCATCGTTACGGACACACTGAATTTCCCGTCCGACCTCTATGTCCTGCAGGGCCTCGTCCGGCTCCTCGGTGGTCGCTATGAAATCGTTCGGATTGGTTCGAAGGACGATGACATCACACCGGATCTCTCAGCCCTCGAAGCTGCGATTGACCAGAACACTGCCCTCGTCACCCTTTCGCACGTGACCTTCAAGAGCGGTTACCTCTACGATATGCAGGCCATCACGCAACTGGCCCATCACAGTGGTGCTCTCATCCTCTGGGATCTGAGCCACTCGGCTGGAGCGTTGCCGATTGAGTTGGATGGCGGCAATGTTGATTTCGCCATTGGCTGCACCTACAAGTACCTCAACGGCGGGCCTGGCGCTCCGGCCTTCTTGTATGTGAACCAGGCGCTGCAGGAAGAAGTTCGATCGCCTATCTGGGCCTGGTGGGGAGAGGCCAGACCGTTCGCTTTTGAATTGGATTATCGCCCGGCACCTGGCGTCGACCGTTTCCTGACTGGCACCGCCCCGATCATTTCCGCCCTCGCCATGGAAGAGGCCCTGACCCCCCTTTTGGAGGCGGGCATTCAGCGTCTCCGTGAGAAGTCCATCGCGCTCGACTCAGTTCGCGGTCCGGCTCAGCGATGCCTATCTGACCCCCCTCGGCTTCCGGCTCGGTTCCCCCCGGGATCCGGCTCGCCGCGGCTCACACATAAGTCTGCGCCACACAGAGGGCTACCGCATCAATCGCGCCCTCATCGAGGAAATGAACTTGATCCCCGACTTCCGCGAACCCGATAACATCCGCCTCGGGTTTGCACCCATCTACACCTCGTTCCTGGAAATCTGGGATGGTATCGACCGCGTGCGTCGTGCCGTCGACGAAGAGCACTACGAGAAATATCCTCAGCACCGACAGCTGGTCACGTGAGCGAGCGGGCAGGGCGCTTCCTCCAGCGCCCTGCCCTCCAATTCGCTATTTCCTGTTCTTGACGTAGACCTTCACCGCCTCCCGCATGAACTCGACCAACCCGGGGGCGAACTTGTCATAGTTGGCCCGAAATCGCGGATCGTCGGTGTACAGATCGGCGAGCCCCAGCAGTTGATCGTCGCTCGGTGACCAGAAGTGCTTCTGGTGCGCGTGCCACCGGGCGATCACCGCCTGCACCTCCCTGCTCGTCGGCCCTTTGGCCTTAACAGCAATCAGGTCCGCGTACAGGGCGTTGCCCTCGTCCAGGATGCGCCTCTTCTGGTCGGCAGAATAGGATTTCCACCTCCTGTTCGAGGCCTGCACGGTCTTCGCATCCCACTGCGTGGCCGCCTCTTCGGCGTACTTCTCCTGCTCGGCTTCGCCAAAGCCTTCAAATAGCTTCTTGGGGTTCATTTTCGAGTTTCCCTTCAGATGATTGATGGTTTCATCGATCGTCCTGACCAGGAAGGCGCATCCGCCGCATCTCTGCCTCCAGCGACGACCGGTGCTCGGCCAGCGCGCTCGATGACGTCAAAGTCACGCCGGCCCAGGATCCGCTTGATCTCGTCCAACGGCATATCCAGGTAACGGTAGAAGAGGATCTGCTGCAACCGGTATAGCGCCTCGTCGCCGTAATAGCGGTAGCCGTTGTCGCCGACCATTGTGGGCTTGAGCAGCCCGATCTGGTCGTAGTGGTGCAGGGTCCGGATCGTGATCCCTGCCAAGTTCGAGAGTTGCTTTACCGTGTACACGTCTCGCCTCGACCCCGACTTTAAACCATGACGTAACGTCAATGTCAAGGGCTTTCTGTAGAGTTGTGCGGCCGATCGCGCCCAGTCCCAACCCGGGCACGCCAAAACAAAAAAGCCCTCCTTGGACGGAGGGCGTTGATGATTGGTCTGCGAGGTGCTACGGTGTTACTGTGACGCTCCCAAAGGTCGTGGTCGTCGCGGTCGAGTGATAGGGGAACGTCCCAGCCTGCGAGAACGTGTACGAGAAGGTCCCGCCGGGCTGCAGCGCGCCGCTGTCGAACAATCCCGGTGTGTCCGAGGTCACGCTCTGCGGAACGCTGTCGTTGTTGGTCCACGTCAGCGTCGTCCCAACCTTGACGGTCATGTTCTTCGGTCGGTACTTGGCATTGTTAATGGAAATGTTGGTCCCGCTCTCGGCCGGCGTGCCGTTGGCCGGCGGCGTGTGCGTGGCTTTGATGGTCTTGGTGGGGGATGCAGCGCCTCCACCGACTAGTTTGCTCAGCCCCAGGTGCATAGAACAGCCCGATAGCACCAGGGCCAGCCCGACAAAACCGGAAAGTAATGTCATGCGTTTCATTCTTTAGTTGCCTCCAAGCGACGGGCAATATTATCGGGATTACATTAATGTAGGATGTGTGTTTTTGGCGCCGACCATCGGCCAGGCCTTCTCCGCTGGTGCGCTTCTCGCCCGCTCTCAACCTCGGTTGCAGGCTGGCGTCTCTTGGGCATCTTGTGTGGTTAAATTCAACCCGATGGACATCCTCCACTCTGACGACTCGATTCTGGTCCTCAATAAACCCGCCGGCATGCCGGTGCTGCCTGACGGCTGGGAGCCCGATGCGCCCTATTTGGTCAAGCTCCTCGAGGCAGAATTCGGCAAGATCTGGATCGTTCATCGCTTGGACAAAGTCACAAGCGGGGTCCTGGTCTTCGCCCGTACCGCCGAAGCACATCGCGAGCTGAGTCTTCAGTTCGAGAAGCATCAGGCCATGAAGACCTACCATGCCTTGGCAGAAGGAAATCCCTCTTGGGATGAGACGACCGCCAGCCAGCCGCTGAGAGGCAATGTCGGCCACAGGCATCGGACCATCGTCGATCGGCGAAAAGGTAAAGCCTCGCGAACTTTGTTCAAGGTCGCCAAGCGATTCCGCGGCCACGTCCTCCTCCAGGCCCAACCGGTGACCGGACGGACCCACCAGGTCCGCGCCCACGCCGCCGCTCTGGGCTTCCCCCTCCTGGGCGACATCTTGTACGGTGCACCGTCAAGCGAGCTCATCGCTCGTCCCGCCCTGCATGCCTATTCATTGGTCCTGGTGCATCCTTCCACCGGATTGTCGGTCTCGTTCGAGGCGCCTTATCCGGATGATTTCCGGAGTGCTCTCGAGGCCCTGACGTCCTCGCGGGCGCGCGCCTCCTGAGGCGTCGCCCGCAGCGATGGCCGCTAAAAACAAACGTGTGCAGGGATTGCTGCCTGCGCACGTTGACTTCGGCTCACCACGGTTCTCAAGCGATCTGCCGGGCCTCCATGTAGAAGCGCTTCTCGCGCGCCTCGCCCATCGAGAAGGTCTTGCGCGGCAGCACGCCATCCAGGATCACAGTCTTGAACAGTGACGATTTCCCCATCGGTGGCAGATAGAACGCGGCATTGCCCGGCTGTGACCCCAGCCGCACCACGACCTCCCCGCCATGAACATAGTCGATCTTGCCCGCGCCGCCGTCCTTTATAAATGGATCCAGGAAGGCTTGAAGCGTCCCGACCGGCAGGTTCGACGATGGATGTGAGATTTCGATCAGACCGTAGCTCGGATTCGGCCCGCCCAGCACCAGGCCGATCGTGTGTCGTTCTCCACGGCTCGCATCGACCCTCTCGATCATCTCGCCGGTGGTCGCGACGGGAACATGATTGAGATTCCGGCCGAACTGCGACCGCAGATCAGCCAGCAGGTCCCGCTTCAGGTTGAACAGCGCCCGGTGGATCGGTGCGAAGTGCAGACCCTGGTCGTGCACATTCTCGATCTCAACCAAGGCATACCGCGCCGGGTGGTCCATTCCCGCCTGCGGCTTGGTCTTTTCCCACACCGCCTTGGCCGTCGCCAGGGAATGATTGCCGTCCCCCATCGCGAACAGCAGGACGGGCTTGTCTGCAGCGATACCGTATCTCGCTCGGAAGCTTTCGGGGCGCGCCAGGCCGCGCAGCGCCGCAACCACACCTCGTTCCCTCTCCTCGTCCAGAAGATACCCCGTCAGGTGTCCACTCTCCAGCATAAGGTCGAAGTCGTAAAGCTTCCGCAGCGAACCGCGCCGCTTCCCCACCGGCTCGATCACGCTGCCATCCGGATCGTCGATCAGCACCAGGATGTGCGGCAACTCGAGCGCCGCCCCCTCCCGGATCTTCATCCGCGGTGGAAGCCGGTCAACGATCGTTCCCTCTGTCGCCCGGATTAGGCTGGTCGACCCCTTGTTGTAGTCATAGCATTCCAGGTCTAGTGCCAGCACCAGCCCCCTACGGACTTTGCCCACCACGCTCCGTTCAACGTAGACGATCCCTTCTTGCGGTTCGAGCAGCTGTTCGACCAGGTACTTGCGCATTGACGCCTGGATCCGTCCAATTCGCCCTTCTTTTCCGGGTGCCTCCAGGTAGACCTCGGGGAACGTCAGGTTGAGCGTCGACGGCGCGCTGCCCACGATCTTCTCGACCTCATGCCAGTACTCGGGTTCCGACGTGAACTGATCACAGGCGATCACCGCCCACTTCTTCAGGTCTGTGCCCGCCTTCGGCAGCTGTACCTCCGGCACGAGCACGCCGATATCATCGTGGATTTTCACAGTGCAGGTCTCCGCGTCGTCTGGATTTCGCTGCCCTCACGCGCTTTCAGCGCGATCACGCAGGCTGAGCTTTTCGTGCGAACGCGATCAGCTTCTCGGCGACTTCCGCTCCGACCCGGCCTTGCGCCTCTCTGGTTGCAGCCCCAATATGCGGTGACCCGATCACGTTGGGCAGTTTGACCAGCTTCCAGTCCGTCGGCGGCTCTTCAGCGTAGACATCCATTGCCGCGCCGGCCACCTTGCCGCTTACGAGTGCATCGTACAGCGCCTGCTCGTCGAGGATTCCGTCTCGGGCGCAGTTGATGATGCGCACACCCGTCTTCATCTTCGCGAACTGCGCCGCCCCGATCATGCCGGCTGATTCTTTCGACTTGGGCAGGTGCAGGCTGATGTAGTCCGCCGCAGCCAGGAGCTCGTCCAACTTCACCATCCGCACCCCGTCCGCCACCTGCACGTACGGATCGTACGCAAGGACGGTCATGCCCAGCGCCTTGGCGCGGCGCGCGACTTCCTTGCCAATGTTCCCGACGCCAACAAGTCCAAGTGTCTTGCCGCCGATCTCATCGCCCTCGAAGTTCTTCTTCTCCCATTTCTCGCCCTTCAGTGACGCCGTCGCCTGGGGCAGGGAACGCGCCAGTGCGAACATGTAGCCCACCGTCAGCTCCGCCACCGAGGCCGAGCTCGCCAAAGGCGTGTTCATCACCGTGGTGCCCTTCGACTTGGCATAGTCCGCATCGATCGTGTCTAGGCCCACGCCGCCGCGCACGATGACCTTCAGGTTGGGGCACAGATCGATCAGGGGTTGCCGCATCTTGGTTCTGGAGCGAACAACCATTCCATCGTAGGCAGGTAGCACCTTCGGAAGCTCCTCCGGGGTGATGTCATCCCGCACGTCCACGATCAACCCCGCCGCCCGCATCTGCTCGATGGCTTCCTTTTCGGTCTTGTCGCACACCAGGATTTTCATCGGATTTCTCCTTATCTAGGTTTCATATAAATGACAGGAACCCTACCGGCGCGCCGGCTGGTTCCTGCCTCCATGAAGATCATTCCTCGGGCGTCATTGTAATCAGCCGAGAATCCAATGTCAACGACATAAATCAGCCGGGTTTGGTGCTGATTGTTATTGCGGCCGTCAGCCTCCGCCGGATATAATCCGTTGACAGAGTTTCCGCACCGCACGCCCTTAGTCAGGAGACCAGCCCATGTCTACCGATCACAAGCGCGTCTACAACTTCAATCCGGGACCTGCCGCCCTTCCCCTCGAGGTCCTGCAGCAAGCCCAGGCCGAGATGCTTGACTATCGCGGCACCGGCATGTCCGTCATGGAGATCAGCCACCGTTCCAAGGAATTCGAGGCCATCATCCAGACGGCCCAAGCTGACCTGCGTGAGTTGCTGGGGATTCCGGCCAACTATAAGATCATGTTCCTCCAGGGCGGCGCCTCGCTGCAGTTCGCCATGCTGCCAATGAACCTGCGAGCCGCCGGGGCCTCTGCTGACTATATTGTCACCGGTACGTGGAGCAAGACCGCCTTCAAGGAGGCCCAGAAACTTGGTGTCACCCGCGCCGCGGCCAACATGGAGGCCAGCGGATTCAATGACCTGCCGGCCACCGTGGATCTGGATCCCAAGGCCGCCTATCTTCACTTCACTTCCAACGAGACCATCCATGGCGTCGAGTTCTCTCGGGAACCGCTGCCGCCCGCCGGCGTGCCTCTTGTCTGTGACGCCTCATCCGATTTCATCAGCCGCCCGATCGACGTGTCCAAGTACGCGCTGATTTATGCTGGCGCCCAGAAGAACGCCGGCCCCGCCGGTGTTGTGATCGTCATCGCCCGCGAGGATATGCTGGAGCGCACGCCCGCCAATACGCCGGTCATGCTGGACTACAAGACGTTGGCTGCGAGCGGATCGCTCCATAACACACCTCCTTGCTACGCCATATACATCACTGGCCTGACTCTTCAAGTGGGCCAAGCAGATGGGCGGCCTCAAGGCCATTGCCGCCCGCAATCAAGCCAAGGCATCGATGGTGTATAAGACCATCGACGAAAGTGGCGGCTTCTATCGCGGCCATGCCAAGACCCCCTCCCGCTCGGTCATGAACATCCCCTTCCGTCTGCCCGCCGAGGACCTGGAAGAGGCGTTTGCCTCCGAATCAAAGAAAAACGATCTGATCGGCTTGAAAGGTCACCGTTCGGTCGGCGGCATGCGCGCCTCCCTATACAACGCCTTGGACATCAAAGCCGCTGAGGCTCTCACCAGCTTCATGCGCGAGTTCCAGAAGAAGCACGGCTAGTTCCCAACTCGTGGACTACTAAGGGACGCTCTGCAGTCCGAAAACTGCAATCCAAATGCCCGGTTTCAATCGAAACCGGGCATTTCCGCGTGGTTATAATCATTGCATGGATTTCTTCTTCGCCGAGGATGGAATCCAGCGCGCAACGCCCGCCGAGACCCGCATTACTACGTTGCATGCTGAACCGTATCCGGACGTGGAACGCGTCCGTGTCGATCTTGAGATGACCCCATTCCAGACCAGGCCGCAGATCGACGTCATCTTGACTGATGCCGCAGGTCGGGAGGTCGCCACCACCAGCATCGTCGAACCCATGGGTTGGAAGCTGGAAATCACGCTGCACCTGCGCGGCGCCCGCAACGGCCCATTCAAGCTCGAGGCCCGTCTCTACTATCCAGACGGACCGCGGGCCGCGCCGGTCACTGCAGCCTTCGACATCGTACCCGCAAAGTGAATACAGCACACCTGCTGCATCGGTCCGCTGCCCTCCGGCGCTTTTGCGCCGCCGTGACACTGACCATGGTCCTCGCTGGATGCGGCCGCTACACCACCAGCCTGCCTCCGACCAGTGCGCCGCCCTCTGTCACGCCCCGACCCCCGGTTCCCACCGGCACTGCCTCATTGCCCATCGCAGGTTCGATCGGGGAGTTGATCTTATCGATGGATGAAAGTGGCTATGCGCATCTGTTCGCCTATGACCCATCCAGCGCCACCCTCACTCGCCTCACCTACGGCCAGTGGAACGACATCACTCCGGCCCTCAGCCCCGACGGCAAATACCTGGCCTTCGCCTCCAATCGCAGTGGCTTCTGGGATATCTACCAGCTAGACGTCTCGAGCGGCGAGGTGTCTCAGATCACCAACACCCCGGCCTACGAATTCCTCGCCCACTTGGTCCCCCGACATGGCTTGGATCGCGTTCGAAACCTATCAGGATGGGCATCTCGATATCGCCATCCAGTCCATGACGGACCTAAGTCAGTCCCCGGTCCTTCTCACAAACGACGCCGCAGCCGACCACTCCCCGGCCTGGGCTCCTAACGGCCGCGAGATCGCCTACGTTTCCAATACGACGGGCAATGCCGACGTCTGGGTCGCAGATCTCAACAAAACCCACGACCGCCTTACCGACTTGAGCAACACCCCTCAGGCCGCCGAGAATCATCCCGTGTGGAGTCCGGACGGCGCTCACCTGGCTTGGTCTTCGACTCTTCCGAGCCCCGGCTACGATGGCATCTATGTTTGGGATGCGGGCCAGCCTGAGCATGCCCCAGTCTGGGTCGGTGACGGCGATTGGCCTGCCTGGAATGCGGACGGAACCGAACTGGTCAGCGCATCCGACGCGGCCAATCAGCAATTGCTCGTGGCCTATACCCTCGACGGTCGGCCCGTCCTCCTGCCCACTCTGATGCCCGGTCGCTTCCATGGCCTCGCTTGGCCCCGCTCCCCCCTGCCGGATCCTCTCCCAAACGCATTTCAGGCGGCAGCGGCTGAGACGCCCGATGTGATCTCGGCACTGCCCATCACGCCGGTCGCCGGCGTGCCGTCGCAGCGCTGGTACGTCACGCCGCTGCAAAACGTGCAGGCGCCCTATCCCCAGCTCCAGGCCCTCGTGGCCGGATCCTTTGAGCAATTGCGCCAGCGTGTGATCGCGGAGGCGGGCTGGGACGCACTGGCAAGCCTCGAGAACGCCTACGTGCCTCTCACCGTCGCCCTGGATCCCGGGCTCGGTGATGATTGGCTCTACACCGGTCGCGCCTTCGCTATCAACTCACTGATGGTAAACGCTGGCTGGATGTCGGTGGCCCGCAAGGATATCGGCACACAAACTTATTGGCGTCTCTTTCTCCGGACCCAGAACCAGGATGGCTCTCAGGGCGCCCCGATCGAGGACCCACCCTGGGATCTGAACGAGCGTTACCAACTCGATCCAAAGACCTATGAGGCAGGCGGCGGTTTCGCGGCTGTCCCTCCCGGATATTGGATCGATCTCACTTCTCTTGCTCAAGCCTACGGCTGGAAACGGCTGCCGGCTCTATCGGACTGGCGCAGCTACTTTCCGGGTGCCCGCTTTACGGAGTTCTTCAAGGACGACGGCCTCGACTGGTATTCCGCCATGCTCCAGCTGTACCCACCCGAGGCGCTGCTGACGCCCACCGCGATCCTGCCCCCGACCGCCACCCCCTCGAAGACGCCCATTCCGAGTAGCACGCCGGGCGCCACTCGTACCCCGCGCCCGACGGGATCACCAACGCTGTCTCCAACGCCTGTCCTCGCCACCAACACGCGGCCGCCAACCAAGGCCCCGGTTCCGACCTTCACTCCACCGACCGTCCTTCCAAGTTTCCCGAGTCCGACGCCATGAAGGGACCGTCCACTCGCTGTTGGTTTCGGTATCCCGCTCTGCTCCTCGCCGTCCTCATCGCCGCGTGCGGCCCCGCCCGCCCGAAAGCCACTCCCACGCCGTTGATCGCCGGCGTGCAGCCAGCCGAGACGCGTGATCTCAGCGCCAGTCCGACGCCTACACTGCAACCTTTCCGCATCAACCTGCCGCTGCAGGTTGCCGCCCCCGTTTCGGGATGGCGCCCGCCGCTCTATCCCGTCCCCTGGGCCGTCTCGCCGTATGACCACTTCTATTTTGCGCGGCCCATCGCAGCGGACCAGGTCAACTGGCCCCTGCCCAATTATCGTTACGGTGGCGTCTTCTTCGGGAATACCGTTCACACCGGCGTAGATATCGATGCCCCGTCTGGCACCCCAATCCTGGCTGCTGGCCCCGGCACCGTGGTCTGGTCAGACTGGGGCCTCTTCCGCGAGGCGCCTGGCGATCGCACGGATCCCTACGGTCAGGCCGTCGTCGTGCGCATGGACTTCGGCTACAAGAATCAACAGCTCTATAGCGTCTATGCTCACATGAGCAAGCTCATTGCGATTCCCGGGCAGCACGTTGAGACCGGAGATGTCCTCGGCCTGGTCGGCTCCACCGGCGCAACCACCGGTCCCCACGTTCACTTCGAGGTTCGCTGGGGTGAGGACTGATTCCATCATACCTACAATCCCGAGTTGTGGATGGCACCACCGGAGGGTTGGGGTGTGCTCGTGGGGCGCATCGCCGATACCAAAGACAACACGCTGCAACAGCTGGAAGTGACTGTTCAGGATACGCAGTCGGGACAGACCCGGACCGTTAACACCTACGGTCCCGGCCCTGTAAATCCAGATCCCTACTACAACGAGAACATGGTGCTCGGGGATCTACCTGCGGGTCTCTATAAGGTGTCTTTCGTTCATGAGGGACACCCTCAGCAAGAGTGGATGTACATCTATGCTGGCCAGGTGACCTACTTCAGTTTTCTCGGCACCGCGGGCTTCAATGTCGGCGCCCCGCCGGCCCCCAGCTCGGACGCCCTCGCCACACCGGCTCCATAACGCTCGCTCTGTCTCCCCCGTTCATCACATCGTCGCAATCAAAGCGCTGACTCTACGATGCCCTCAAGTTCTGCCTCGTTCAGCGCCACCGAATTCCCCTTCATGCTGTTGGCCTGCCGGGCTCGTGTGATGATCTCCGCCATGTCTTCCTGTCGCACCCCATACGCCGCTAGCGGGCGGA
The DNA here is from genome assembly GCA_963739265.1 of uncultured Chloroflexia bacterium. Classification (GTDB taxonomy): domain Bacteria; phylum Chloroflexota; class Anaerolineae; order Anaerolineales; family Villigracilaceae; genus Fen-1038. Next base: position 365,611 of record CAVTZR010000002.1, on the reverse strand, counting down.
TCTGCAACGCCTCTCGTAGCTCGTAGAGCCACTCGAATTCCCCTCCTCAGCCGCCGCGCCCGGATTCCCGGTCAGAATCGCCGCCAATTCCTTGAAACGAACCAGGATCGGCGCCTGCGGCGTCCGTTCGCGCAGCGCAGCCAGATTCGCCTCCATCACCACCGGCAGCAGCCTCGCACAGACCGCGCCGTGCCCCACTGGGTACATTCCTCCGATCGGGCCTGCAAACCCGTGTACTGCCCCGAGCCTGGCGTTGGCCAGCGCCATGCCCCCAAAGAGAGCCGCCAGTGACATGTCCTCGCGCGCTCGCCGGTCCTCGCCATTGTTGAACGCGGCCTTCAGAGATCGTCTCACGCGGCCGATGCCATCCCGGCAGATCGCATCGGTGATCGCGTTCGCACCGGCCGATAGAAATGGTTCGATCAGCTGCGTAAGCGCATCCATGCCCGAGGTTGCCGTGACCTCTGGCGGCAGGCTGCATGTGAGCTCGGGATCCACGATCGCCACTTTGGGTAGCATCTGCGAACCACGCAAGCTCACCTTGACTCGCTTTTCCGTCACACCCAACACTGCATTGCGCGTGACCTCGGAGCCGGTTCCGGCCGTCGTCGGCACCGCTACGAACGGCAGCGCCTGATGCACCAGGGGCCTTCCTTTGCCCACGACTTCCAGGTAGTCGTAGACCGGCCCGGGGTTGGCCACCAGCGTCGCGACAGCTTTCCCGGCATCGATCACGCTCCCCCCTCCCATCCCGATAATGACCTCGCAGGCTTCGGATCGCGCCTCCTCCATCCCCGTCAGAACCGTCTCGACCGTTGGCTCACCGGCCATATGGAATTCTGCAACCCGAAATCCATCCGCCCTGAGCTTCTCGATCCACGTGAGCGCCCGTTCGCTCGACTTTCCCATCACGAACAAGGCACGCCTCCCGAATGAGGCGGCAGCAGGCACCATTTCTTTGGCCGTCCCCGGTCCAAAGACGATCCGGCTGGCCGTCGCAAAATCAAATTGCACGGCGGCTATCCCCAACCCGAGTTGCCCGGGTAGACATTCTCGCAGATAATCCGCGTGCGCGGCTCGGCCATCAGCGGCTCCGCGATCTCCTGCCAGCGCTTGTAGTGCGCCGTCTCCTTGTGCTGGGGGTGCCCCGCCGGCGAGCGGTACACCTCGAGCAGGACAAAACGCGTGGGGTCGTCCACCTGGCGGATCAGGTCAAAGCGGGCAATGCCGGACTCTTTGACGCTCTTCTTGGCGTTTTCAAGCGTTGCGGCTTCAAATTCCGCCACCTTGTCGGGTCTCACATGAATGAAGACGTGTACGATGTACATGAGTCCGTCCTTGTGGGTTCGTCGGCGTTCGCGGCTATGATACACCGGCTCCCGGCCGCGAAAGCAGCCTCGCCCTTGACTTACTGAACATCTGTGCTATACTGGGGCCGTGAACACGACCGCTTGTGCCTCTCCACGTCTAGGGCCTGGATGGGTATGCCCCCCCGGAAGAGCATTTGTTTCGATTTGTTTCGCGGAACAAATCCCCGTGCGCGACTGCGGAATTGTCGGCCCTTTGTTCTCGGCGCGTCCATCGGATACAATCGATATTTGATCTTCCAGAATTGACCTACACCTATTGATCCTTACACCTTTGCATTCGGAGAGAACAATATGTCCCCACGCAAATCGTCCGCAGCCAAAGCCTCGGAGCCCCTGGCGCCGCAGCCCGACGCCGCCAAGCGTCTCGTGCTCGAAAAGGCCGTCGGCGACATCTTGAAGCGCTACGGCGAGGGTTCAATCATGAAGCTCGGCGAGGCCCAGCACCTGATGAACACGGATTCCATTTCCACCGGCTCTCTTTCATTGGATATTGCGCTGGGTGTTGGCGGCGTCCCCCGCGGCCGCATCACGGAGATCTACGGCCCGGAGGCCTCCGGCAAGACCACCCTCTGTCAGCACATCGTCGCCGAGGCGCAGCGCCGCGGTGGTACCGGCGCCTATATTGACATGGAGCACGCCCTTGACCCCGGCTACGCTGCCAAGTGCGGCGTGGACATTGACAACCTCCTCATATCGCAACCCGATACGGGCGATCAGGCCCTCGAGATCACCGAAACCCTCGTCCGCTCGGGTGGCGTCGACGTCGTTGTGATCGACTCGGTCGCCGCTTTGGTCCCCCGCGCCGAGATCGAGGGCGATATGGGTGATCCAACCATGGGCCAGCAGGCCCGTCTCATGTCGCAGGCTTTGCGCAAACTATCGGGCGCCATCAACCAGACCAAGACCACCGTCGTCTTCACCAATCAGCTCCGCCAGAAGATCGGCGTCATGTTCGGCAATCCCGAGACCACCACCGGCGGGCAGGCCCTCAAGTTCTATGCCTCCATCCGCCTCGACGTGCGTCGCATCCAGGCCATCAAGATGGGTGCCGAGATCATCGGCAACCGCACCCGCGTCAAGGTTGTGAAGAACAAGGTCGCCCCGCCCTTCCGCACCGCGGAGTTTGACATCATGTATGACGAGGGCATCTCCAAGTCGGGTGATGTTCTCGATCTGGCTACGCAGTTCGAGATCATCCAGAAGCGCGGTGCCTTCTTCTCCTACGGCGACACCCGTCTTGGACAGGGCCGTGAGAACGCCAAGGAATACATCCGCCAGAATCCGGAATTGCTGGCCGAGATCGAGACTGTGATCCGCCAGAAGGCCCTCAGTGGCGAAGTAGTCTTGCCGCTCGACATGGGCGCCGACGGCGCCGACGACTCGGCTGGAAACACCCCCGCCGAGGACTAGTTGACTTACAGGACGCGGGCCTTCTTTCCGCGCCCCGTTTCCTTTCGTGATGGGGAAATGAGCCTCCGACTCCGTTCCGGCCTCCCACGCCTCGCCGCGTTTCTAGCCTGCGCCCTCGGGATGGCCGCCTGCAGCCCGACAGCCACGCCGACCTACTTCATACCACCCACCCTCGGGAGCCTCCCGAATCCTCCCCCTGCCTACCTCGCCGGCGCCACCTCGACGCCTGAAGGCCCCGCCGCGACCGCTGCGGCCGTTCCCACGATCATCCTCCCAACGCCAACTCCGCCCTGCACGGACGGGTTGACCTATGTCCAGGACTTGAGCGTCCCCGACGGCACGAACTACGCGCCGGGTCAGCCGATCGACAAACAGTGGCTTGTGTCCAACAGCGGCACCTGCAACTGGGACTCTCGCTATCGCCTCAAGCTCATCGGCGGCGACGCCATGGCTGCCGCGCCGCTGCAGGCCCTCTATCCCGCCCGCGCCGGGACCCAGGCCACCATTCGCATTGTCTTCACGGCTCCGCAGCAGGCCGGTCTGTATCAAAGTCAGTGGAAGGCGATGAACCCCGACGGCCTCGTCTTCGGGGATGCTTTCTACACCCAGATTGCCGTTACTCCGTAGCGGCACGTCATGGCGCGCGGTCTTGGAAGCTTCGCAATCACACCACCTCGGGGCGTAATTACAAAAGAGCTCCGGCAATGACCAAGACTGAGGACTATCGCCGGAAGCTTCTTGCGCTCAGCAATTGGACTCCTTACCTCCTTAGGGAATCCGGCCTGCCCGGCCCTCGCGGTAACTTGGAGTTGGCACAGGTCGTCGCCGAACAGGCGAGCGTCAAGCAGGTTGAAGGTTTCCTCTCGATCCCACTTGGGCAGGCCCCGGAGAACAGCCCAAGTGTGTTCTTGGTTTTCTGTGGAGTGACCGCCCTCGGCAAATGGGTCGCCCGCGGCGAACTTCAGCACGTCAGGCGGCTTCGGACATACGCATCCGACCCACGCTGGCGTGTGCGCGAGGCTGTCGCCATCGCACTGCAATACGTTGGCGACTTGGCCATGAAGACCCTGCTGGGGACCGCGCAAACCTGGCGCAACGGCACCTGGTACGAAAGGCGCGCCATCGCGGCCGCCCTGGCCGAGCCGCGGCTCTTGAAGGATCCCGCTATCGCCGCGCAAGTCCTCGATATCCTCGACGCGCTCACCGCCGACATGAAATCTGCAGAGGATCCCAAGGAAGAATCCTTCAAGGTCTTCCGCCAGACCATGGGCTACGCCTGGAGCGTGGTCGTCGCCGCCGCGCCGGAGGCCGGCAAGCCATTGATGGACAAGTGGTTCAAGAGCCCCGATCCCAACGTGCGCTGGATCATGAAGGAGAACCTCAAGAAAAGCCGGCTCACCAGAATGGACGGGAAGTGGGTCCGGAGATGGGCCGCGACGCTGCACGGCTGAAGCTCGAATTGCTCGCGGCGATCTCGCCCTTGACCGGGACTCCTTCCCGGTGGACGAGTTGTGATAATATGCACGCGGAGTCTGGGCAGGGCTCCGGCGTAAGCCGCACTCCGGGGATTTGATCGTCTGTTCGTGGGAGGAAACCTCCAAGTTCTGCTTCAGGAGAACCTATGGATCCAGTCACCCTGTCGCGCTGGCAGTTCGGTCTAACGACCGTCTACCACTTCTTCTTCGTCCCCCTCACCCTGGGCCTAGGATGGTTCGTGGCCTACATGCAGACCCGGCACTACCAAACCAGGGACGAGACTTTCCACAAGATGACCAAGTTCTGGGGCAAGCTCTTCCTCATCAACTTCGCCATCGGCGTGGTGACGGGCATCGTCCAGGAGTTTCAGTTCGGCATGAACTGGTCGGAGTATTCCCGTTTCGTGGGAGACATCTTCGGCGCGCCGCTGGCGATCGAGGCCCTGACTGCCTTCTTCCTGGAATCCACTTTTCTTGGCATCTGGATCTTCGGCGAGGGCAAGGTTCCCGATAAGGTGCATCTGGCCTCCATCTGGCTGGTCGCGATGGGCTCGAATCTCTCAGCCTTGTGGATCCTGCTTGCCAACGGCTGGATGCAGCATCCGGTCGGTTTTGCCATAGACCCTGTCACCGGCCGGCCCGCCCTCGTTGACTTCTTTGCCCTAGTCTCCAATCCCAAGGGCTGGATCTTCTTCGGGCACACGATTTCCGCTGGCTTGGCGACTGCCAGTTTCCTGATAGTCGGCATCAGCGCCTATCACCTTACTCGCCACAACCATGTCGACGTGTTCAAGCGCTCATTTCAGATGGCATCCCTCATCGGCCTCATCGCTGGCGTGCTTATCTTCCTGGGCGGCCACACCCAAGGACAGTATGTCTACCAAACCCAGCCGATGAAAATGGCCTCGATCGAGGCGCTTTGGAAGACCGAGGCGCCCGCATCCTTCTCCGTCTTGACCATTGGCGACCTGAGCGGCAAACGTGAGGTCTGGTCGCTCCGCTTGCCCACCCTGACAAGCTTCCTGTCCTGCAACAATTTCTATTGTGCAGTCCAGGGAGTGGATGACATCAATGTGCAGTATCAGCAGCTGTACGGACCCGGTGACTATGTGCCCTTGATGGTTGTCACCTACTGGAGCTTCCGCTCCATGATGACCGCCGGCCTTCTCATGATCGCCCTCGGCGCTTTCTTCCTTTGGTCACTCCGCCGCGACATCGAGAGAGCACGGTGGCTCAAATGGGTTCCCTGGGTCATCGTCCTGCCGTACGTGGCCAGCGCTTCGGGATGGATCCTGACCGAGATGGGCCGCCAGCCCTGGATCGTTCAGGGTCTGCTCAAGGTCCAGGACGCCGTCTCGCCCAACCTCACCCCCGTCGACATCCTGATCAGCCTGGTCGGATTCGTCGTCTTGTATGGTTGCCTTGCTGCCGCGGACATCTACCTGATGAAGAAATACGCCGTGGCCGGGCCGGATGCTGCCATGCATGAGTTCGAGGACCTCTCACCCGCTCCGATCGGGGCCCAGGATTAACCCGGAGGATCCCATGTCATACCCATCGCTCCAAACTCTTTGGTTCATTCTGATCGCCATTCTCTGGATTGGCTTCTTCTTCCTCGAAGGCTTTGACTTCGGCGTTGGGATGCTCCTGCCCTTCCTCGGAAAGAAGGACGAGGAACGCCGCGCCATCATCAACACGATTGGCTCTGCCTGGGATGGCAATGAGGTCTGGCTGCTGACCGCTGGGGGCGCCACTTTCGCGGCTTTTCCGCAATGGTATGCCACCATGTTCAGCGGCTTCTACCTGGCGCTGTTTCTCCTCCTCGTTGGCCTGATCATGCGCGGCGTGTCGTTCGAGTATCGCTCCAAGGACGCCAACCCTCGCTGGCGCCGCACGTTCGACTGGATGATCGCGGTCGGCTCATTCCTGCCCTCGCTCTTGTTCGGTACGGCATTCGCCAACCTGGCCCGCGGGCTGCCGATCGACGGCACCATGATGTACACCGGGAACCTGTTTACACTGCTCAACCCGTACGGGCTGATCGGCGGGCTCACCATGGTTTCCGTCTTCCTCCTGCACGGCGCCAATTTCCTCACCCTGAGGCTGGATGGCGACCTGCGGGAACGTGCCCGTTTAGCCGCCCGCAAGATCTACATCGCCGCGGCCGTGATGGTGGTTGTGTTGGCTGGCACCACCTACATCTACACTGACATTGCCACCAAGATCGGCATCAATCCCGGCATCACCCCCATCGCGGCTGTGACTGCGCTGCTTGTGACAATCTACTTCATAAACCGCAAAATGGAGGGTTGGGCGTTCATCTTCACCGGCGCGAACATCGTGCTCACGCAAATCGCCTTCTTCAGCCTCATGTTTCCGCGGGTGATGATCTCCAGCACTAACCCGGCCTGGAGCCTTACGATCTACAACACCTCGTCTTCGCAGTACACCCTCGGGGTGATGAGCGTCGTGGCCTTGATCTTCGTGCCTATTGTGTTGGCGTACCAGGCCTGGTCATACACGATGTTCCGTCGCAGGATCAGTACGGCGAGGGAAACACTCGTCTATTAGGACCAGAGGTTGGGGGGCGGGGGCGAAGGGATCCTTCCCCCCGGGTTTGATTCCTGAACATGCATCGTCGACTGCTCTCGCTCGCACGTGATTCGCGCTTTGCCCTGATACTCACTGTTGTCACCGGCCTCCTCAGCGGCTGGCTGATCATCGGGCAGGCGCAGCTGGTCAGCGGCACGATCAGCCGCGTCTTTCTTGAGCATGAGACGCTGGCACAAGTCGCACGCCCAATGGCCCTGCTTCTCCTGATCATCGCCGGGCGCGGCATCCTGACTTGGGGCAGCGGGCTGGCCGCCAACCAGATTGCACAGAGGGTCAAGACGGACTTGCGCGAGCGCTTGCTGCAGCATATCCTGGCGCTTGGGCCGGGCTTCAGCCGAGGCGAACGCACGGGCGAGCTGACTGCAACCTCGGTCGACGGGATAGAAGCCCTGGACGCCTATTTCGGTCAGTACCTGCCGCAGCTGATCATCGGCATTCTTGTGCCTGTCAGCATCTTGCTGGTGGTGTTGCCGCTCGACTTGCTTTCCGGCGTGATCCTGCTCGTTACTGCGCCGCTCATCCCATTCTTCATGTACATGATCGGGCGCGGTGCCGAGGCCACGGCCCGTCGGCAATATGGCTCCCTTGGCCGGCTTTCGTCATATTTCCTCGACAGCCTCCAGGGCCTGACCACACTGAAGGCATTTGGACAATCCAAGGCTCAGGCTCAGAACATCGCCCGGGTTAGTGACGACTTCCGCCGTGCGACTCTCAAAGTGATGCAGGGATCTTTCTTGTCGGCTTTCGCGCTCGAGCTGCTGGCCACCATCAGCACGGCGATCATAGCGGTCGAGGTCGGCCTGCGCCTGCTCTACTCGCAGATGCAGTTCGGCGAGGCGCTCTTTCTGCTGATCCTGGCGCCGGAATTCTATTTGCCCCTGCGCATGCTTGGGCTGCGCTTCCATGCCGGTCTTGCGGGCACCGCTGCGGCGCGTCGCATCTTCCAGATCCTCGATACACCAGTGCCGGTCGGCTCACTTCAGGTGGAGGACATCCCAAGCCGCCGGACCGAGACTGCACCTGCCCGTTGGACCATCGAGCTGACCGGCGTCTCCTACACCTATCCAGGCGCTGACGGGCCCGCCCTTCAAGACATCAACCTGAGTATTCCCCCGGGGCAACACATCGCGCTCGTCGGTGCGACTGGCGCGGGCAAGAGCACGCTGGCTAGTCTTCTCCTCGGCTTCGTCCGGCCGACCAGTGGGCAGCTCTCCATCCGCTCGGACGCGGGCGTCGAGGTCGATGGTGCTGTCAGGGGCAGCCTGATCGGGTGGGTGCCGCAGCATCCACATCTCTTCCACGACACAATAGCGGCCAATATCCGGGTGGGAGGCCCCCACGCGCGGCTCGACGACGTCGCCCAGGCGGCGCGGCTCGCACGCCTCGACGGGACGATCGAATCCTTGCCCGACAAGTACGAGACCGTCGTTGCCGAAGGCGGCTCGCGTTTGTCCAAGGGAGAGGCTCAGCGTCTTGCCCTGGCCCGAGCATTCCTGCGGAATGCTCCAATTCTCATCCTCGATGAGCCGACCTCCAACCTCGACCCCGAGAATGAAAGCCTCCTGGAAGAATCCACCCGGCAGTTGATGACCGGACGCACTGTAGTCACCATCGCCCATCGACTGAACACGGTATTCCAGGCCGATCAGATCATGGTCTTGCGCGGCGGCCGGGTCATCGAAACCGGCAACCATCGCCAACTCCTTGCGCTCAGAGGGGAGTATTGCCGTTTGGTCGACGCGGCCGCCGAAACGTGGCGCACACCCTCCAGCGAGGCGGCCCCCATAGCAACCCATGGAGACGGCGACGCTGCGGCCAAAGCGGCGACCCTGCTGCCGAGACCGCAGGCAAGCAGCGGCTTCGTGGAGGATCCTGCTGTCGTCGAGAGCCATTCGTGGCGTGCACCAGCCGCGACCTTGCTTCGGCTGTTGGGCTTCCTAAGAGGCTCGTGGGGCTGGGTTGCCCTCTCGGTGCTTCTTGGGAGCCTTACTGTTGGTAGCAGCGTTGCCCTTATGGGCACGTCGGCCTGGTTGATCTCGATGGCCGCCATGCATCCTTCGATCGCGGCACTCGACTTGGCCATTGTCGGGGTGCGCTTATTCGGCATCGCTCGGGCAGTCTTCCGTTACCTCGAGCGCCTCGTAACACACAGCGTAACGCTGCAACTCTTGGGCAATCTGCGCGTTTGGTTCTATCAGAAGTTGGAGCCCCTGGCGCCCGCGCGGCTCATGCACTACGCCTCCGGGGACCTGTTGGCACGCGTGGTCGACGACGTCAATACCCTGGAGAATTTCTTCGTTCGGATCCTGGCACCGCCGCTCGTAGCTGTCTTTGTCGCGATTGGCGTCTGCGGGTATCTTGCCGGTCAGGGGGTGAGCTTGGCGCTGCCGCTTCTGGGTTTCTCTCTCGTCGTCGGCTTCGCGATTCCGCCTGTCATCCAGGCAGCCAGCCGGCCGGCCGCAGCCGACTTGATCCGCAGCCGAGCCGCCCTGACCAGCCGGCTCGTGGACACGATTCAGGGCCTCGCAGACGTAGTGGCCTTCGGCCTCGAGGGCGACCGCCTGAGAAGCATCCGCGCCGCGGGGATCACGTACGCGGACGCACAGACGCACCTCGCCCGCCTCAATGCCGTGCATTCCGCCCTCACCGCCAGCCTGACAAATCTCGCAATGTGGTCGCTTCTCATCCTGGCCATTCCCCTTGTGACCGCAGAGAAACTCGGCGGCATCATGCTGGCCCCCCTCGCGCTGATCACGCTGGCCGCGTTCGAGGCTGTCAGTTCGCTGCCGCTTGCTGCCCAGTGGTGGCACCCTGTGCGCACCGCCGCTGGCAGGATGTTCGAACTAGTCGAAACGCAGCCGGCGGTTGACGAACGCCCGCTCATTGATGCCCCCGACTCCCGCCGGCTCTCATCCGCGCAAACTCCGGCCGCGCCGAATTCCATGGCCGTGCGCGTAACAGACCTCACTTTCACTTACCCCGGAGAACTCACTCCTGCCCTGCGGCACATCACGTTTGATATCCCAGCTGGTCACAGCCTTTGCATAGTGGGTGCCAGCGGTGCAGGCAAGTCAACGCTGGTCAATCTGTTTGTGCGGTTCTGGGAGTACGATTCTGGGGAGCTCTTCTTGGGCGGCGCCTCCTTGAGATCTTGCTCGGCGGACGAGGTCCGCCGGCAGATCAGCCTGGTCTCCCAGGATGCGCATTTCTTTGACACCAGCATCTTCGAGAACCTCCGCATGGCAGGCCGCGGAGTATGCAGGGAAGCGGTCGAACGGGCCGCGCGTGAGGCTCAGATCCATGACTTTATCGCCGGACTGCCGGCGGGCTACGACACCCTCGTGGGTGAGCATGGTCTGCGATTGAGCGCGGGCGAACGTCAGCGACTGGCGATAGCCAGGGCGCTAATCAAGGACGCGCCGCTCCTCATTTTGGATGAGCCGACAGCCAACCTGGACACCGTGACCGAGAGGCTGATCTTGGAAACACTGTTTCAGGTGATGAAGCGCAAGACCTCGCTACTGATCACGCATCGGCTCGTCGGACTGGAGAATCTCGACCAGATCTTGGTTCTGAGCCGGGGCAGCGTCGTCGAACGAGGCTCTCACGCCAGGTTGCTGGAGCGCCGGGGCACGTATAGGCGGCTCTGGGACCTGCAAAACCGCATTTGGATCAGGCCTTGACAACTTGCATCCTTCGAACGAGTGTGCTATAATGCCTGCAAATTCCCCGCTAGGCCACAGTCGCGTCCGAAGAGCACGGCAACCAACCGTACCATTCTGCATTTTGAGCTTGAACCAATCCCCGCGCATCCAAATCGCAATGTGAATTCTGCCCGCAGCCATGGGGGCGCCGGCATTTGAGACTATTTCATCCTGGAAGGCACAAGCCAATATGAAAATTCTGGAGCTCGAAAACGAACCGCTGGCAAGACTGCGCACGGTCGCCAAGGATTTCAATGTCGCCAATTTCAATCGCCTCAAGAAAGAGGCTCTAATCCTGCAGATCCGGCAGGCCGAGGCACAGAAGGAAGGCGTCGAGCTGCGCGGCGGCGTCCTGGAGATCATGAGCGAGGGCATCGGTTTCCTGCGGACCGCCAACTATCGCATTAGCGATCAGGACGTCTACGTCTCCCAAGCCCAGCTCCGCCGCTACGAGCTTCGCTCTGGCGACCTTGTGATCGGCCACGTCCGGCCCCCGCGTGAGTCAGAACGCCACTACGGCCTGCTCAAGGTGGAGACCGTCAACGGAATAGATGCCGAGGAGGCCTCTCGGAGGCCGGTATTCGAGAACTTGACCCCGGTCTTCCCCGACAAGCGGTTCGATCTGGAAATTGACCATGACACGCTGTCATCGCGCCTCATCAACCTAGTTGCGCCCATCGGGCGCGGGCAGCGCGGGCTGATCGTCTCGCCCCCGAAGGCCGGCAAGACGACGATCCTCAAGCACATTGCCAATTCCATATCCACAAAATACCCTGACGTGCACCTAATGGTTGCCCTGATCGGCGAGCGGCCCGAGGAAGTCACCGATATGGATCGATCGGTGGACGCGGAGGTCGTGGCCTCGACCTTCGATGAACCAGTGACCTCACACGTCCGAACTGCCGAGATCGCTCTAGACCGGGCGAAGCGGATGGTGGAGATTGGGCGCCACGTAGTGATCTTGATGGACTCGATCACCAGGCTGGCACGTGCGTATAATCTGGTGGTGAACCCCTCCGGCCGCACGCTGTCGGGTGGCATGGACCCCTCTGCTCTCTATCCGCCCAAGCGCTTCTTTGGTGCCGCCCGGAATATCGAAGAGGGCGGCTCCCTGACGATCATCGCCACGTGCCTGGTCGACACAGGCTCCCGGCTGGATGATGTCGTTTATGAGGAGTTCAAGGGCACGGGCAACATGGAACTGTTGCTCTCGCGCAAACTCCAGGAACGGCGCATCTTCCCGGCCGTGGACATCGAGCGCTCCTCCACGCGCCGCGAGGAGCTGCTTCTGGGTCCGGATCTCCTGCAGCGTGTGTGGCTCATGCGGCGTATGTACGCCCAGATGGTCAGCCCGCCGCCCGGTGGCGCCGGCATGGACCAGACCGTGGCGACCGAGGCAATTCTGACCCAACTCGACCGCGCCAAGAACAACCAGAACTTCCTGGAGACGCTCACGGAGGACGTTTAGCAATACCGGCATATTCCGCGGAGACGTGGTTTGAGACTATGCAAAGACTAATCGATTACATGAAGGATCACCGCTTTAGCGTCATTTCCTGGGGAGCCACCGTACTGCTCGTGGCAGCCATTCTGACTTCGACGATTTGGCTGGCCCACGTCAACGCCGCCCCCGCAGCAGCCGCTTCTTCCCCGACGGCCGCCGGCGGGAGTGTCTCGGGCGTGGGACTTCCCCCCGCACCAAATCAACCAGTCGCCAACGCCGGCATTGGCCGGCAGCTGGCTCTCAAGACCGACGTGTCTCTCCAGACAAACGCAAAACCGATCACGTACCGCGTTATGGTCGGCGACTCGGTGTTTGCCATCGCCAAGCAATACAGTATCAAGCCGGAGAGCATACTGTACAGCAACGAAGCGACACTCAACGACAATCCCTCGAACCTCAGTCCGGGGATGGAGCTCACCATACCCCCGGTCGATGGGCTAACCTACACGTGGAAAGAGGGCGACACGCTGGACAAGGTCGCCGATGAGTTCAAGTCCGACCTCAATGGCGACGGCGTGGCCGACGCCAAGGACGCTGCCCTGCTGCAGGATGCGATCGTGAGCTACCCTGGCAATAACCTCGACCTCACGAATCCAGTCATCAAGCCGGGTCAGGTCATCATGATCCCAGGCGGCCATCGTGAACTCATCTCATGGCTGGAATTCGTGCCTACGAGCAACCGCTCAGGTGGCTCCACCGCAACGTCCGAGTTGGGCGGCGGCGCATGCCCAGGGGCGGCCGCCGGCTCGCCGCCAGGGCTCTGGCCGACGAACGGTCCACACACAGTTTCTGGAAACGAATACAGTCCCAGCCACTTGGGCATTGATATTACTGCCACCCCAACCACCCTAATCTATGCCTCCGGCGCGGGTGTGGTGGTGTTCGCTAGCTTTAGTAAATATGGATATGGCAACGTGATCGAGATCGATCACGGGGTGCAGGGATTCGCTACCGTGTACGCCCACTTGAGCCAGATCAACGTCAGCCCGTGCCAGTACGTGACTGCAGGAGAGGTGATCGGCATCGCGGGCTGCACCGGTAACTGCACCGGAACTCACCTACACTTCGAGGTGCGGGAGGGTGGCGTGAACATCAATCCCTGGAGCATTCTCCAGTAGATGCAAGAGGCTGAGGTCCAGGCCGCTCTGGGAGAGATCCCCTTGAGCGGCCTTCGTTTTTTTGAGAGCCTGGGCTCGACCAACGACGAGGCCGCGGCCTGGGTCGCGCGAGGCGCCGCTGACTGGTCGCTCGTGATCGCCGAAGAGCAGACCGCCGGCCGCGGACGCTCGGGCAGCAAATGGTTTACGCCGAAAGGCACGGCGTTAGCTTTCAGCCTCGTACTGAGGCCGCCGCTGCAGCAGCCCGAGTACTCCAGCCGCCTAGCCGGCCTCGGCGCGCTGGCAGTCGCCGAGGCGTGCACGCAGTCCACACTCCGGCCATCAATCAAATGGCCGAATGATGTCCTCCTGCGCGGGCGCAAGGTAGCCGGCGTCCTGGTTGAGTCAATATGGACCGGCGATAGACTGGAAGCATCTGTCCTGGGAATTGGGGTGAATGTTCTGACTGGGGCCGTTCCGCCAGAAAGCGCGCTCTCCTACCCCGCCACCTGCTTGGAGTCCGAACTCGGGCACGCGGTTGACAGGCTTGCCTTATTGAGACAAATCCTGGGTTCCATCCGGGGCTGGAGGGATCTTCTTGACGGCGATGATTTCTTGCGAGCCTGGGAAGACCGGCTGGCGTTTCGCGGCCGGCAGGTGGAGGTTACGGGTCCAGACGGCACGGCGCTGACCGGAACCTTGTTGGGGTTGGACGCTGACGGGAGCGCCCGCCTGGAAACAAATCACAGAATTGTTGCCGTTCGCGCCGGTCAGATCTCTCTGCGACCGACCGATGATAGAATGAGATGAACCACCGAGGCACCCATGTTTGACAGCCTGCGCGACCAAGCCAGCGGCGATCCAACCCTCAACGCAGAATCCACCATCGACGGGGACCCGGGTCCTGAACTATCGCCCGCATACCCCCCCACCGGTGGGCGATTTCGCGGGATGACCGCCCCTCAGCGGCTGATCATTGCCGTCTTGCTGATGCTTGCAGTCTGCATTCTGGGGACAATGTGCCTGCTGGTCACAGGGCGGATCGGATTCATCTAGTCCAATCAGAGCTCACGGACAATCTGCAGACGCTTACTTGGCAGGGGGCGATTTCGCCGCGGACTCGCTGGGCCCCGCCAAAGGTTCTGCTCCGGCCTTCTTCAGGTCCTCTGCGGCAATCCGCGCCATGGAGGCCACATAATCACCCGGCTGCGGCTTGATCAGGTGCACGCCGCGGGTGGCACGGCCGGCCTCCTTCACGTCGCTGACCTTGAGGCGGAGGACCACGCCATTGGCGGTCATGATCGTCAAGTCATCGTCGGCGCGCACGACCCGCGCGGCGGCGATCTTGCCAATCTCTTTCAGCGCCTTTTTGTCGATGGTGGCAACGCCGCCGGCGCCGCGCCCCTTGGGCGCATATGCCTTCAGCGGAGTCCGCTTGCCGAATCCACCCGTGGTCACGACCAGAAGGAAGGCATTCTTCTCCAGCACGTCCATACTCGTGAGGACATCGCCTTTCGCAAGGCGAATGCCACGTACACCGGCAGCCTGACGACCCATTGCCCTGACCTTGTCCTCTCTAAAGCGCAGCGCTTGCCCCTTCTCCGTAACGAAAATGACCTCATCTTTGCCCGATGTGGGCCGAGCCCAGCCCATATAGTCCCCCTCCCCCAATGACATCGCGATCAGTCCGGAGGGCCGGACGGCCGCAAATTCCTGCATATTAACCCGTTTGACGCGGCCGCGAGCGGTCGCCAGCATGCAGTAGCCATGCTTTGAGAAATCTGAGACCGCGATCGCGGCGGTGACCCTCTCGTCCGCGTCGAGGGCCAGCACATTGACGAGCGGGATGCCGCGCGCGGTGCGGTCGGCATCGGGGATCTGGTAGACCTTTTCCGAGTAGACCTTGCCTCGGTCTGAGAAGAACAGCATGGAATCCAGGCTGCGGGCGGGGATCAGCATCACCACCTCGTCTTCGTCCTTCGTTGTGTGCCCCATCACCCCACGTCCGCCGCGGCTCTGCGACCGGAAGACGGAGGCCGCCACACGTTTGACGTAGCCGCGCTCGGTCAGGCTGATGAGTACGGCCTCATCTTGTACGAGGTCTTCGTCGCTTAGCTCCTCGGTGGCATCGGCAGCGATACGCGTCCGGCGATCATCGCCGTATTTCTCGGCCAGTTCCTTCAGATCCCCCTGGATGAGTGCCAGGATCTTCTTTGGATGCGCCAGGAGATCCTCCAGGAACGCGATTTGTTCGCCAACCTGCTTGTGCTCGTCCTCGATCTTCTTCCGTTCGAGAGCGGCCAGGCGTCGCAATTGCATCTCCAGAATCGCCTGGGCCTGCAGTTCGCTCAACTTGAAACGATTCATCAGGTTGGTCTTGGCAACATCCGCGTCCTGGGATTCCCTGATCGTCTTGATGACCGCGTCGAGATGACCCAGCGCGATCAGGTAGCCGTCCAGGATGTGCAGGCGGGCGCGAGCCTTGGCCAGATCGAAATTCGAGCGGCGGACGATCACCGTCTGGCGATGTTCGATGAAGATCTGAAGCGCCCTCTTGAGTGGGAGGATGCGAGGTTCACCATCCACCAGGGCCAGCATTTGGACGCCGAAGGTGGATTGCAGGGCCGTGTATTTGTAGAGCTGGTTCAGGACCTTTTTCGGTTGGGCGCCGCGCTTCAGCTCGATGACGATGGTCATGCCGCGCTGATCGGACTCGTCACGCAGGTCAGCGATCTGATCGATCTTGTCCTGGCGCACGAGCTCGGCGATCCGTTCGATGAGAGTGGCCTTGTTCACCTGGAATGGGATCTCGGTGATTATGATCTCGTGCTTGCCGCCTGCGCCTTCCTCAATGTGGGCGGCGCCTCGCACCACAAGCCGGCCGCGGCCTGTGGCGTAGGCGGACTCGATCCCGGACCGCCCGACAATGATCCCACCTGTCGGAAAATCGGGACCGGGAATATGCTGCATGAGCTCCTCGACTGAGACCTCGTCGATCTTGTCGAAGTTCTCAATGAGGAAGATGACGGCGGCAGCCAGCTCGCGCAGGTTGTGCGGGGGAATATTGGTGGCCATGCCGACGGCAATGCCTGACGCGCCGTTCATCAGGAGGTTCGGGATGCGGGAAGGAAGAACAAGGGGCTCCTCGAGCGAGTCGTCGAAGTTGGGCCCAAAGTCGACAGTCTCCTTCTCGATGTCGGCCAGCATTTCCTCGGCCAGGCGATGGAGGCGGGCCTCGGTATAACGCATGGCCGCCGGGGCATCGCCATCGACCGAGCCGAAGTTGCCCTGCCCGTCGACGAGCATGTAGCGCATGGAAAAATCCTGCGCCATGCGGGCCATGCTCTCATACACCGCGGCGTCGCCGTGAGGATGATATTTGCCGAGGACCTCGCCCACTATGCGAGCCGACTTCTTGTAGGCGGAGCTCGCCCGTATGCCCATGTCCTGCATTGCATAAAGTATCCGGCGGTGGACGGGCTTCAGCCCGTCGCGGGCATCCGGCAAGGCGCGGGCCACGATGACGCTCATGGCGTAGTCGAGGTACGCGGTACGCATCTGGGCGTCGATATCGACTTGTTGAACGCTACCTATGTCCATTGAGAGTCCTGATATTTGGCATAAAAAAACACGAAGTCCGGGATATAGTGGCTTCGTGTCGCGTTAAATGAAGCTCACGCTTGGAATAGGCTAATTATACCACCCGGCCGATTTGCGCGAACTAGCGGTCGACATTCACCGCTCACTCGGGAATCCAGAGCCATTTCGCCAAGCCAAGGGTGCCCAAGTCGAGCTGCCGGCAGCGCCGAGAGTTCCTCCTCCAGAACGGCTCGGGCGGCCGATTCTAGGACCCGGTCACGCACAATCAGGACGGTGGATCGCCGGTGCCCGTCTACTTAGAACCAGGACGGGCGGCTGAAGCCTTCCGTCGCTGCCATTCCGTAAGAAGCCAATCGCGGGATTCTCGTGAGCCGCGCTCGAGTGCCGAAGGTGGGACTTGAACCCACATGAGGGAACCCTCACTACGCCCTGAACGTAGCGCGTCTGCCAATTCCGCCACTTCGGCCAGTAGACTGTATTTTATCGCAAACAAGTCGTCTGTCAACCGGGAGACGAGCGGAGCCCTGGAATACGGAGCCGCGATGCCGCTCGGCGCGGCCCGCCCGGTGCGCATCCTTTTCCCATCATGAGCGTTATATATTGTGAGAAGGATCTTGATGGAGACTAACATGATCGCGGTAGTGGGCGGAATTGCCCTGCTCGTTCTCGTGGCCCTGGCAGGCGCCGACCTGCTCGTTTCGAACATTAGTTCAGACGAGCTGACCAAGATGGGTGTCGAGCGCAAGTCCTGAAACCGTGTGCCAATACGCAGGAGCCCGGCGCTGTCCACGCGCGCCGGGCTCTCTTTTGTTCTCCTCCGGGGCCCGAGGGTTCGCCACAGGTGATGCCTCGCGAAACATTGACACGCCGGCCAAGCCAGCGGATCTGTGCGCGTTAGCACGAATGCGGTTGCGGATATAATCGGCCCATGGATTTTTCACTTTCCCAGGAGCAGCTGCTGGCCCAGAAGACAGTGCGCGAGTTTTCGCGCAAGGAAGTCGTGCCGGTCATCAAGGAGGCGGACAGGAAGCAGGAACCCATCCCCTGGGTTCTGAGCCGGATGGGCGAGCTGGGCATACTCGGGCTGCCCTTCCCCGTGCGCTACGGCGGCCAAGGCATGGACTATGTGAGCCTGGGCCTCGCCTGCGAAGAGGTCGAGGCCGTCGACACGCACCTGCGGGTGGTCCTGTCGGTACACACGGGTTTGTGCGGTATGACCCTCTTCCAGTGGGGAACCGAGGAGCAGAAGCGCAAGTTCCTGGTGCCCCTGGCCAAGGGCGAGAAGATCGGATGCGGAGCTTTCACTGAATCCGGGATGGGATCGGATGTCGCCGCAATGCGCACATCGGGAAAACGTGCCGGGGAAGAGTACGTGTTGAACGGCGAGAAGATGTGGATATCGCTTGCATCGAAGGCCGACTACGTCCTGGTGACCGTGAGGACAGATGCCAAAGGGAGCCGCGGTTCTTCCGGTTTGTCGACTTTCATCGTGGACCTGAGCTCGCCAGGCATAACGCGGGGAGATATCCATGGCAAGCTTGGGGTTCGGGCCGGGAGCACAGGCTGGATCAGCTTCCAAGACGTGCATGTGCCGGCCGATAACCGTATTGGTGAAGAAGGGGAGGGCTTCAAGATCACAATGTCGGCGTTCGATCATGGACGGTACACGGTCGCGGCCGGGGCGACGGGGATCATCCGAGCGTGCCTGGAGGCCAGTGTGCAATATGCCAAGACGCGCCAAACGTTCGGTGCGCCCATCGCCGAACGCCAGTTGATCCAGGCCAAGATCGCCAAGATGGCGCAGGACTATGAGATCGCTCGTTTGCTTTACCTACAATGCGGCTGGCTCCAAAACGCGGGCAAGAGAAGCACGCTGCAGACCTCCTACGCCAAGAAGTTCGCAACCGAGGCATCATTCAGTGCCGCGAGCGAGGCGGTCCAGATCCACGGCGCCTATGGATACAGCGACGAGTACGACCTGGAGCGCTACCTGCGCAATTCCAAGGGCGCGATGATCTACGAGGGCAGCTCGGAAATCCAGACGTTGATCCAGGCGGGATATGCTCTCGGTGAGCGCAAGGACCAGCCATTGCGATGTGAGCTGTCCGCCTACGACCCTGCCGCATGGCAATAATAGGACTGCAGCATGTTCGACAAACTAGAACCGCAGCACACCAAGATCGAGAAGATCATTGAGATCAAAGGCGGCTACGTGATCCTGGAGGCATACAGCGGCTACCCGGTGGACCAGTCAAATCTGTACTTTGTCTCTGAGATCGGTGAAGCCATATGGTTTGCAGAGAGGCCGGCTCCCGACGCCCATTACATTCGGGTGAGACTGGAGGATGACGGCAAGCGACTATCGGCCTATACGACCAGCCGGCACGCGTGCGATATTGACATCAATTCCGGCAAGCTGATCAGCCAGATCGAATTCAAGTAGCAGGGAGAATATCGGCCACGAACAACCACGGCGGGCCGCGGCCATGCGTCCCACCTGACGGCGGTTGCGACGCGAACTCTCAGGATGAAATCCGCGTCAATCGGTGCCTTCCATCCAGTCCATGGACGCGCCGCCGAGCGTATAATCCCGCCGATTGCCCGCCAGTCGAAGGCAGCGTTTGCCGCGGGCCGGATCTAGAGGACATTCTTGAAATCATGAATTCGTACGGAGGAACACTTTGAAAATCATCGCCTGCATCAAGCAAGTGCCAAACTCGGAGGCGAAGGTGACCGCTGCCGGGGGAGAGATCTCCTGGGGCGAGGCGCCTCTGGTGATCAATCCGTTCGACGAATACGCGGTCGAGGGCGCGCTGCTGCAAAAGGAAGCAAGCGGCGGAACGGTCACAGCAGTGTGCATCGGTCCGGAGGCCGCCAAGGAGGTCCTTAAGCATGCGCTGGCGATGGGCGCTGACAACGCGATTCTCATCTCCGATCCAATGCTGGCCTCTCTCGACACGCAAGGCGCGGCCCGGGTGCTCGCCGGTGCAATCAACAAGATCAGCGGAGTGGATCTGGTCATGTTCGGGCGCCAGACGTTGGACGACGGTTCCGGCTTGACGGCCGCCCAGACTGCCCGCGTGCTTGGGTGGCCGATGCTTGGGTTCGTCGGGCGCATCAAGGTCGATGGTGGCAATCTCGAGGTCGCCCGGGTGATCGAGGAGGGCCGGCAAAACGTCAAGGCGGCGATGCCTGCGGTGCTCAGCATCGTCCAGTCTATTGGCGAACCGCGCTACCCCTCATTCATGGGTATCCGCAAGGCCTCCAAGGCAGATATCCCGACCTGGAAACTGGCAGATCTCAGTATCGAGGGGCCGGTCCAGACAGTCAGGCGGGCCGAACTCATCACGCCGCCCAGCAGGGAAGTGATCTGCGAAATTGTGAAAGGCGAGAGTCCGGCTACGATCGCTGATGCATTGGCAGACAAGCTGCTGGCGGAGAAGGTCCTATGAAGACCCTCGTCTACATCGACCATTTCAAGGGTAGTGAGCAGCAGGCCTCGTGGGAGGCGCTGGGTGTGGCGAAAAGCTTCGGGACCGCGATCGCCCTTCTGTTCGGAAGCGGCTTGGAGGCACTGGCAAAGGCCGCCTTCGAGTTCGGCGCCGATGACGTCCTGATCGCGGACGACGCCGCGCTGGTCGACTACCGGGCGGACGCGTTCGCCTCCACACTCGCGGCGGTGGCTGCAGACCAGAGTCCTGATCTGATCCTGCTCCCCACCACGACGCGGACGCGGGAGATGGCGGCGATGGCGGCTGTCGACCTCAGGACTGGGGTGCTGGTCGATCTCACCGGTCTAGCTAAGGAAGGCGAAAAGTTGATCGCCACGCGGCCGATCTATGAAGGCAAGCTGGGCGAGAAGGTGCAATGTTCCGCGAAGCCAGTGATTGCCACACTTCGGGCGCGAGCGTTTCCACGTCCGGCGCGGGATGCATCCCGGACGGGTTCAGCGACCAAGGTTGCTGCCAAGACAAGCTCATCAACAACCGTGGTCGGCTATGAGGTAGCGGAACAGGCCGTGAGCGTATCGGATGCGGGGGTCATAGTCTCAGGGGGCAGAGGAGCATCCAACAATCCGGCACTGACGCCACCAGCTGGCATGGACGAGAAGCAAGCCGAGATATGGCGCGCACAACAGGGTTTCAAGCTGATCGGGGAACTCGCGGCCGTCCTAGGAGGCGCAGTTGGCGCGAGCCGGGCCGCGGTCGACGGTGGCTATATCCCCTACTCGCACCAGGTCGGACAGACGGGCAAGGTCGTTGCGCCAGAGCTCTATATTGCCTGCGGAATCTCAGGTGCCATACAGCACATCGTCGGGATCCGCTCAGCCAAGCTGGTGGTCGCGATAAACAAGGATCCTGACGCGCCGATCTTCAAAGTGGCCCAATATGGTGTGGTGGGCGACCTGTTCCAGATCGTTCCGGCACTGACCGAGGCCTTCAAGAAGAAAGTCGGCAAATAGACAGTCCAAAAGGATGCACTGGACCACAGGAATCAAAACAGGGTTGCGATGTTCGCAACCCTGTTTCTTGTCAGAGCGACGGTCCTATTGAACGACGACGACGTTGGCGGCCTGCAGACCCTTTGGCCCTTCCTCGATGGAGAACTCGACTTTCTGCTCAGGCTCCAGCTTGCGATAGCCGTCCATCTGCAAGGCGGAGAAGTGGACGAAAACGTCCTCTCCACCCTCGCGGCCGATGAAGCCGTAGCCCTTGGTGGCGTTGAACCACTTGACGGTGCCGGTGAAACGTTCAGACATCTTACCCTGCTCCTGCAATGAAATTCATCCCACCCGCCCGATCGGCGAGTGCGGGACGCGGGCGCAAGATTATCACGTGCGTCGCGGCGTGTCAAGCCCAGGGCCCAACCATTTGCGGAATCGCGCATAGCGCGAAGTCAGATGAATCCAAGGCGGCGACCAGCGGGTTTGAGGCAAACCACGGCTGATGACGGCACGGAGCTGGGCCGAATCCGCAAAAGGGTCCAAGAGCAGGACAGACCATCCGAGCTCAAAGGTGGTGTGTGCGTCTGAACCCACGGTGCCGGGCAGATCGTGCTGACGGGCGAATGCAAGGGCGCGGTCGTTTGCAGACGGGCTAATGCAGCGCGAGTTGAAGACCTCGATCGCGTCTACAAGCGGGCTGATCTCCAACAGCTGCTCCAAGACCCAACCGCCCTTGCGAGATGCATCGAAGGGATGAGAGACGCTGATGAACGCCTGCTGCTGACGAAGCCGGCGGATGGTCTCACGCGGTGACAGACCAGACGGGATCTCGGCTGAGACGAAAGCGGCCAGGAGCTCCCCCGCGGTGGTCATGATCTCCTCGCCGATGATGACGCGTTCAGGGTCCATGAGCTGGGCTGCCCGGGCACCTGCAATCGTGTTGTGATCCGTCACGACCACCTTATCCACGCCCTTGCGCCGGCAGGCTTCAAGAAGCACCCTGGGGGAAGTCAGCGAATCCTTGGAATAGACGGTATGGCAGTGAAACTCAACGCGCAACATCGAGCGTATTCTACTGCACTGGCTGTTGCCCGATTTCGTCTTTTCTTATAGAATACGATGGTATGGAGGAGATCCCTCTTCATCAAAGGCCCTCTTTTCGGATGCTCGTCCTGGGAATTGTGCTCGCGGGCCTGTACGTTTACGCGATCATCTGGCGCGGGGGAATCCTGCGAAATATCGCCGGGATCATCTTCGACGTAATCCTGCTGCTCCTGCTCATCCAGATCAGCGTATTCTTCCATGCCCAGTTCATGCTTCCGGTCCGGTCGCTTCGAAACAGGTTGAGAATCAGCTCCAGGTTGTGGTTGCACTGGAGAAAGGCGCACGGCCCGGCGGTATTCGTTAAAGACGGCCGGGAAATCGCCCGAGCCGGCGAAGGGGAAAGACGAGGCCCGGGTCTCATCTGGGTGGACAGCGCCAGCGCGGTTGTGATGTGGTCAAGCATGGGCCACAAAGAAGTGCTGGGTCCAGGCATTCACTTCACAGAGGAAGGGCAAAGGATCGGCCGGACGTTCAGCCTGCATACTCAGACGTGCAGCCTCGGACCCAGCCTGGAAGATCCCATATTCGAGAAGCCGGCGGAGCAGACCTCTGAAGAGCAACGGAAGAAGCACGGCGCGATGCAGGCAAGTCGAACTGCGGTCAGCGGGCGGACGCGAGACGGCAATGAGGTCGTGCCGAACATCACGGTGTCCTTCCGACTGGATTCCCAGCCGGTCCGCGGAGAGGGGCCCGGCTCGCGATTTGGGTTTTCGGAAGAAGCAGTCGAGCGGGCGTCACGTGCCGAAGGCATCAACGCGGACGGGGACCCGGCTCTGCAGAGTCGGGTAGCCTGGAACCAACTTCCAGGGCTGATTGCGATCGATCTGTGGAGAGAGTACCTCTCGAAGTTCACACTGGATGAACTGTTCAGCCCGACATTCCCCGCGCTGCCCAGTGTCCCTCAACCCGCCGAGCCGCCCCCACCGATCGAAATACCCAGTACGCCACTAATCGTGAAACGGAATCTGTTCGTGCGGCTCCTCAGGCAGCGCAACAATGCCTTTGAGAAGTGGCTCGATCGCAAAGGCATTGGCCAGCAAGCCAAACCGATTCGGGAGCCGCCCGAAAGATTCGGGAACACCTGGACGAGTGATGACGGCCGGCACCACACGGCGCTGCAGACAATCGGGCAGATGATCCAGAGGCGCATGACCCAGGCGGCCGTTCCGGTCCTTGATGAATGCGGCCGAATCCTCGAGGGTCACACTATCAGCCCCGAGTTCAGGAGGCTGAACGAAAGGGGCTTGGCCGTTCAGAAGGTCACCATCAGCGGCCTGCGGTTCGATCCAGCGATCGAAGGGCAGATCGTACAACTCTGGAACACCGGCTGGCTGGCAAACGCTCAAGCCGAGCGCCAGCAGGTGGAGCAGCTGGAACGACTGGCAGCGCAGAACGGGAGGCAACAGGCGCTGCTTGAGCATGCGCTCGCTCTCAGCCGCGCGATTGAACGTGATAAGTCCTCAGACATGGTCGCTGCAGTCAAGACCCTCCTGCAGGCAACTGAGTCCGAGATCGTCACCGATAAGCGCCTCTTCGCCCGCGCAGGCGCGGAGGCGGAGGCTGTTTCGAGCCTGATCCGATGGGTGGAGTCCGGCCAGCATGAGTGAGCGAGGACCGAGGCGCGCGAAGGGGCCATCGGGCTTTCGGGTTGAGATGCGGCGGTCCATGGATCTGCTGGATCGATGGATCAGTCACGAACTCAACAGGTATTTCGATCTATCTGTGCACGGCGCGAGCTATCGCGGGATCCGGACCCTGGTGCTTTTGCTGGCGGTGTGCGTGCTGGGGTTCCTGATCCATATGTTGCTCGTAGTGAATCCGCTGGCTGCGGCGCCGGCCCCGCAGCAACTGCCTGCCCTGATCGCTGCAGGAGTAATTACCGCGCTCCGAATTGGCCTGGTTCTCGGGATTGCGATCCTGTTCGGCATGCGGGTCGCCGGGGATTACCTGGTCGACATCTTCGAGATCAAGGATGCCCACGTGGCCTGGGAATTCATCAGTCGGCTCATTTCGGGCGCCGGCGGCGAGGTCCTCCACTTGCGGGATGGCAGGATTGCTGAGCAAGACAGCAACTCCCCGGTCGTGCTGATAGGGGGTCCGGGCTACGTGATCACGGAGAATGATACTGCCGCCCTCTTTGAGAAGCCGGATGGTACGCCCCACGTCGTGGGACCTACGTCGGGGGGCGGTGCGAGCGCGGCCACGCTCCTGGGAGGCTTTGAACGAATCCGCGAACCAATCGTCAACCTGTGCGACCAATACATCGGAAGCTTGGGTGGCGAGCCCATGACCGTGGTCAGCCGGAGCCTGGATGGGATGCCGATCAGCGCGGTCGACGTCAGAGGCGTATACAGCATCCGGCGCAAGCCGAATGACGACCTCTCCCGACCGGCAAGTGAAACCCCCTACCCGTTCGATCCCGAGGCGATCGAGGACCTGATCTATCGCCAGGCGGTGCCCGTTCTGACCGACGGGCCGTTTCCTTCGGGACAGCCGGGGGGCTGGAATAGCACAATGCAGGCATTGATTCGGGAGTCGCTGGCCGACTTCATGAGTCACAACAAGCTGGGCGAATACGTCGCAGGCGTGGGAGAAAAGGAGGTCGAACTCTCCGAGTTCCGGGAGGATACGATCCTATCACAGACCCTGCGCTTGTCCACCGAAGCGACAGAGGTGAGCGCGACGAGCAAGTCGCCCAAGCCCAAGTTCCACCCGCGGACCGAGCTGACTGCAAGATTCCTGGGGAACGGCGAGGACTTCACGAGGCGCGCCCGGGAATACGGCTTGGAACTGCACTGGATCGGTGTCGGCACCTGGCAAATGCCGGACGATAGCAGCAGTGAAGCTGTCAAGGAAAAGCACCTCGAAGCTTGGCGTATCCATCGCGACACAACGAGGCGCGCCGACCCCAAGCCTCTGGAGGCGGCCTCCGAGACCGCGCTCGTGGACGAAACGCTTCGACTGATCCGCGAGGTCCCGATCGCAAGCCATCAGAAGAATCAGTCAAGGTATTCGGACAAGGATGTTCTGGTAGAGTGCCTGCTGCAGGACTACTGGGGGCAAATGGGTGATGCACTGAACGTCTGCTACGACAGCGGACCGTTGTCGCCGGAGCAGGCCAACCTCGAACAAGCAGTGACAAGGCTGGAGGAATTGCTCAAGATCCGCCAGCTGGGCTATCTGGTTGGTGAGGGGACCATGAGCAGGGTCAGGCCGAGGTCCAAGCCGGCAAAGGATCAGGCACCGCCTGCACCTTCTTCGCGTGGCGAGGCGGATAGGTATCGCGCCCTTTTGGGAAAACTGGGTGGAGACTTCCGGGTCGCGGAGGGCATGATCGCGAACGAGAACAAGAGGCATCCTGATTTGAGCCGCGAAGAACTAATCCAACGGATCCTTCTTCGATTTGAGCGTTACGGACGTTAGTATGTTCTCGGAGCCTGACCTTGTCGTCCTGACAGCTGAGGTGGACTGGGCGCTCAAGAACAGGGCGCCTGTCGTTGCGCTCGAGTCAGCGCTAATCACCCACGGGCTTCCCTATCCAAAGAACGCCCAGGTTGCGCACGACATGGAAGCCGCTGTGCGGCAGGGAGAGGCAGTCCCGGCAACGATCGCCGTGCTCGACGGGAAGATCCGAATCGGGCTGGGGGATCAGGAATTATCTGAGTTGGCCCAGGCCAGAGTCAAAGTCAAGGTCAGCCGCCGCGATATCTCGACGGCTGTTGTGAGAAAAGCATGTGGCGGCACCACGGTGGCGGCTACGATGTTCCTGGCCGCGCGGCAGGGAATCCGAGTCTTCGCGACCGGCGGCATCGGTGGTGTCCACCGCGAATCGTCGTACGATATTTCCGCGGATCTACCAACGCTGGCCGACATACCCATGATCGTGGTGTGCGCGGGCGCCAAGGCAATCCTGGACCTACCGGCGACTCTCGAGTACCTGGAGACTGCCGGGGTGCCGGTGATTGGCTACCAGGTCGAGGAATTCCCAGCCTTCTATTCGCGCGAGAGTGGCCTTAGGGTGAGCCTGAGGTTGGATTCGCCAGAAGCGATCGCGGAGTATTGGGCTGCCCAGCGCGCTCTGAGTATGCCGGGTGCGATCCTGATCGCCAACCCGATCCCTGAGGCCGACGCGATCCCGAGGTCCGAGATCGAGCCGATCATTGCGGGGGCTTCCAGGGAGGCTGCACAGCAGGGAATCCAGGGGCAGGCAGTGACGCCGTTCCTGCTAGGGCGCGTTAGCGAGTTGACAGGAAGAAGATCGATGCAGGCGAACGAGGCCTTGCTGCTTAATAATGCCCGGCTGGCCGCGCGTATCGCAGGCGCGGTCGCGAGCTTAGATAACCTGAAGGAGGTATGAATATGAAAAGGGAGTTTACAGTATCAACGAAGCTGGCTGCGACGCCGGAGAAGGTCTTTCGCGCCTGGCTCTCAAGCGAGGGCCACTCGGACATGACGGGCAGCCCCGCGACGGTCGAACCCCGCGTGGGCGGCAAGTTCACGGCTTGGGACGGCTACATTACAGGCAAGACCGTGGAACTCAAGCCCTATAGCCTCATCGTCCAAGCGTGGCGTACATCCGAGTTTGCAAACTCCGACCCCGATTCGCGACTTGAGCTCGTCTTGAAGCCGATCGAGGGTGGCACTAAGCTGACCCTTTTCCACTCCAGCCTGCCCGAAGGACAATCAGAGAGCTACGAGTCCGGTTGGGAGGAATCCTACTTCGCCCCCATGAGGGAGTACTTCGGCAAACTAAGGGCTTGAGGTCGCGCGTCGTCGCACCGAACGGGCCTGACTAGGACTTGCCCTTTTGACGGTCCAGAAGGTCTTGCACCATCGCGTCCGGAACCTGGACCGCGATCATTTCACCGCGAACGGTGATCTCGCCGCCCGCCGCGATCCATTCCTCCACGACAACCTTCCGCCCCTTGACTTCCTTTACCCGGCCCCGCACTTCCAACACGATCCCCAGAGGCGTGGGCTTGAGATAATCAACGTGCAACGAGGCAGTAAGGAAACGCAAGGGAGGATCTGAGTCCATCGGCCGGCCGGCGGCGCGATACGCGGCGGCTGCGGCCGTGCCGGTGCCATGACAGTCAATCAGTGAGGCGAGGAGACCTCCGTACACGTAGCCGGGGATAGAAATGTAGTGCGGCTTCGGCTGAAAATGGCAGATTGACTCGTCCCTCTCCCAGTAGCTTTTGATCTGGTGACCCTGGTCATTCAGGCGCCCACAACCGTAGCAGTGGGCCATGTGGTCCGGGTAGTAATCCTGGAAAGCCTGCTTGGTCATGGTGTTGCTGTCTCTGATGCGACGGGAATCAACGTCCGCGGCGGGGTAGGGGTAGAAATGGGTGTGTAGATCGGACGGGGGCTGGGGAACACCGTATTCGTGACCGTGGGCGTACGCGACACAACAGGCGTTGGGGGATTTCCCTCGACGACGAAGCGGCTGCTCACCTTAAATTGCTCTCCCACAAAGATCTGCACCTCATAGATGCCGGGTGCCCACTTGTCTGGCAAGGGATTCCAGTCCGTGTACCCTGATCCCCCGGTGGCGCCGTTCCAAGGTTTGGTTTCATAGTACAGGAGCTGCCCCTGGCGCATCCAGAGAGCCGTCCACTGCGCGCTGGGAACCATTTGATCGTAAGTGAAGATCCCATACATATGACCCACCGGGTTCTCGAAGAGTGTGTTGGGATTCACGGCGGGATACCCGCTGCCGGCAGTTGTGAACTGCAGCTGGGAAAAGACCGCATCGGGATTCGGCGTAACTGAACTCTGGAATAATGCCTGGATCGCGGCCGGAATGAACGGCGTGGGGGTGACGGTTGGTGTATCGCTCACCACGGGGGTGTCTGTGATGGTGGGGCTCAGCGCAATGGTTGGGCTGAGGGTGATACTCGGAATGGGGGTGATACTGGGTGTGAGGGAGGGCGTGGGCGAGGGAGGAAAATAATCATAGGCGATGGGCAGTCCGTAGACCGGCAGGACGACGGCAATGCCCAGGAGCAGCACCGCGAGGCCAAGCAGGCGCCAACCCGCTGCCTCCCGCTGTCGCCGCAGCCTGTAGAAGGTCATCTTGCGCGCGGAACGAATTGTCCGCAGGCCGTTTCGAATCGAGAAGAATGCGAAGATCGCGGCGATAATTACGACAGCAATCACGCCCGACTGGACATCCATGCGCGGCATTATACTGCTTATGAGTCGCGGCTCGACGCGTTCAGCACGCCGCCTCGCAATCAGGCAGCGCACAAATCGTGGATGCGTCCTCCGGATTGTCAAGGTAGAATCGGTTTCATGCGCGAGCTGGTGTTCCTGAAGCTTGGGGGGTCTCTCATCACCGACAAGACCCGGCCTTATACCGTCAGACTCGACACGCTCGAGGCCTTGATGGTCGAAATCGGATCAACTCTGTCCGGCAGACAGGACCTGAGGCTTCTCCTTGGGCACGGCTCAGGATCATTCGGGCATTTCGCAGTCAAGGATCACCTCCTGGGACTTCCGAATCCCTTTGCGGGAAACGGGGACAGATCGGCGGTCACAGCATATTGGCGGGGTTACTCCGAGGTACGATATCGGGCGGCAGTACTCAATCAGCACGTGATGGATGCTTTGCACCGGGCGGGGATACCGGCGATTTCCCTGCAACCGTCCGCGATGGTGAAGGCCGCGGATGGCGCCGTGTCCACTTGGGATCTCACAACAGTTCAGGCGGCGCTTGATTCAGGATTGGTGCCCGTGATCTACGGGGATATCGTGTTCGATTCGACCCGGGGAAGCACGGTACTTTCCACAGAAGCTCTCATGATCCACCTGGCCCCTCATCTTCGCCCAAGGCGGATCCTGCTGGCGGGGATCGAGGCCGCGGTCTGGGCGGACTACCCCGAGCGCCGCCACCCAATCGCGCAAATCACACCGGGCTCGTTTGAAGGCATCGCCGAAACGGTCGGGGGCTCACACGGGACCGACGTCACGGGCGGCATGAAGGCGAAGGTCCAGGAGATGCTGGCACTGGTGGGCAGGATGCCCGGTTTGACCGTACAAATCCTTTCCGGCGACGAGGTGGGGAACGTGGGGAAGGCCTTGGCTGGCGCACGGCTGGGAACAGTCCTTGCGAGTGACTAATGTACGCCAATCGACGGAAGGAAAACCCTTGCAAGCATTGTGAAATCTTTCGATAATGACTAAAATCCTCTGAAAGGAGCAGTCATGGCAGTCAAAAGCAGAAAACAACGCAAGGTCGCTGCAAAGAAGCCCACGCGAAAGGCTGTCACACACAGAGTCGAGCGCAAGGCCAGCCCACGCACGCGCTCGCCTAGCGGACGGAAAGGCTCTGCGCCGTTTGTGGTCAGCAAGCTCAACATCCGAAGGCCGGTGCCTTCAGACATCGAGATCGCCCAGGAAGCCAAGCTCAAGCCGATCCTGCAGATCGCCGGGGAGCTGGGGATTCGACCTGACGAATTGGAGTTGTTCGGTCCGTATAAAGCGAAGGTCAAGCTCGAGATCCTTGATCGCGTCAGGAACCGTCCGAACGGCAAGTACATAGATGTGACGGCCATCACCCCGACGCCATTGGGCGAGGGAAAATCGACAACAACGGTGGGCCTGGCTGAGGCCCTGGGTGCTCACCTCAGCAAGAGGGTCATCATGACGATGCGACAGCCGTCACAAGGGCCCACGTTTGGGATCAAAGGGGGTGCGGCTGGCGGCGGTTATTCGCAGGTCGTCCCCATGGAAGACTTCAATCTGCACCTTACGGGCGATATCCATGCGATCACAGCCGCGCACAATTTGTGCGCCGCGGCGCTTGACACCCGAATGATGCATGAATCACAGCAGGACGACACCAAACTGTTTGACGCTCTCTGCCCGCCGAATAAACAGGGCCAGCGCCGCTTCTCCCCCACCATGCTGCGCCGACTGAAAAGACTGGGTATTCAGAAGGCCAATCCGAACGATCTGACGCCAGAGGAACGCAGCCGCTTCGCGAGGCTGGATCTGGATCCAACCACGATCACGTGGCGCAGGGTCATCGACGTGAACGATCGCATGCTGCGCGAGATCGAGGTAGGACTCGGGCCGGATGAGAAAGGATTTGAGCACAGGTCGGGGTACGACATCACGGTGGCGAGCGAGATCATGGCCATCCTAGCCCTAACCACCAGTCTGGAAGACATGCGCGAACGTCTGGGTGCCATGGTGCTGGGGACCAACAAGCGCGGCGAGGCTGTCACCGCTGAGGATCTTGGCGTTGCCGGCGCATTGACGGTCTTGATGAAAGATGCGATCAAACCCAACCTCATGCAGACGCTGGAGGGAACGCCGGCCTTCGTACACGCCGGTCCGTTTGCGAACATCGCGCACGGGAACAGCTCCATCCTGGCGGACCAGATCGCCCTCAAGCTGGCTGACTACGTGATCACAGAGTCCGGCTTCGGGGCCGACATCGGCATGGAGAAATTCTTCGATATCAAGTGCCGCTACAGCGGATTGATCCCGCAGGTGGTTGTGCTCGTAGCAACGGTGCGGGCCTTGAAGATGCATGGCGGCGGACCGAAAGTCGTAGCCGGCAAGCCGCTCGCGTCCGAATACACCGATGAGAACCTGGACCTCTTGCAGAAAGGCTTGCCCAACTTGGAGCGGCACATCAAGAACGCTCTCAAGTACGGAGTGAACGTGGTGGTGGCCGTTAACTCGTTTTCGACCGACACGCCCGCAGAGATGGAACTGATTCGCAAGGCCGCCTTGGAATTCGGCGCGATGGACTCGGTCGTTGCCACACACTGGGCGGACGGCGGTGCAGGGGCAGTCAAGCTGGCGGAGGCCGTTGTGAGGGCCGCCGAGAAACCCACAGCCTTCAAGTTCCTTTATCCGCTGGACCTGCCCATAAAGGCCAAGATCGAGATCATCGCAAAGCAGATCTACGGCGCGGACGGCGTGGACTACAGCCCCGAGGCAGAGGAGGAGATTGCCCGCTACACTCGGCTGGGCTTCGACAAGCTGCCGATCTGTATGGCGAAGACGCATCTGTCGTTCACTACTGACGCGGGTGTGAAAGGTGCACCCACCAACTTCCGGATCAGCGCACGCGAGGTGCGGGCGTCGGTCGGCGCCGGATTCATCTTTCCGCTATTCGGCAAGATGAGCACCATGCCCGGCTTGCCGACACGGCCCGTGTTCTACGATGTTGACCTGGATCTGAGGACCGGCAAGGTCGTCGGCCTCTTCTAGAGCACCGGTCGCCCCTTTCCTGAAGACAGCAGCCCCCGTCTTGCGACGGGGGCTGCTTTGTCTTCTTGGTAGCGTGTTGCGCGAATCTCCTAGGGTTGTTTCGCCTGCACATAGTAGATCTCACCGGTCCGGTCGGCATAGAGAAGTCTCAAATCGGCAATCGTGGCCAGTTCATCAGGGGCAACAATGTGATGGTACTGGTTGGGTACGAACCAGATGATATATCCACTCTGCTTCGGCCAATCGGGATAGTTGTCTTTGAGGGCGGCTAGACGCTCGGCCCCGCGAGGCTCTCATTCTCAAAGGGGAGAGCCTGCACTGGATGATGATAGATGAACCAAACGATGTTGAGGTAGTTGCTGTAGAGCAAGCTGGAAGGATCCTTGGCTAGAATGTCTTCACCGGCCTTGACGACGCTCATCTCCCGGAAATTGGCTGAATTGGCGATATTGTAATTGGTGGGCTCGCCCTGGACCAGTGCTTGTCGAAGATATGCCTGCAGGCTGTAAAGCGGATAGACAAACCAGACAAACGCCAGTGCGCCCAAGGCGTAGGTCCGAAGCGGCTGACTAACGCGGATGTGAGGCAGGATCAGCTGATCGATCGTGATAAGCACAAATGCCACGATGACAGGCAGTATCACGATGTAATACCGATCGGAGGTCAGGTCGAGGTGGTCAGCGGTGACCACGGTGAAGGCCAGGAGGAAGAAATAGACGACGGAGAAGAGCAGGGCGGGCCAGAGATGTGCGTTGGAGAGCGCTCTCAGCCAAGAGAGCCACTCAGCCCGCCGATTGATTGCCGCGATGATCACAGCAAAGCTGAGCAGCGGAATCCACGGGTGCAAAAGGAGGTAATCCAGGATCCCGAATCTCGGGACAAACCACCAAAGGATCTTGGTAAGCGAGAGGCCAATGTTCTCGAGTGGATACATGGCCCCGAGATCCCGGGGCCCAAAGAATGTCCCACTTACCAGATAGTTGTGCAGTAGCGCCCACCCGCCAATTGGGAGGGCCGAAGCCACGGCGGGGGGAATCACGCGGCCGATCCTCGAGAATCCAACCCTTTTCAGCCCGACCACCAGTGCTACGCCAATCAGGACAATCCCGAGATAGCGCTGGAGAGTCGCAAGACCGGCTAGGGCAAACATGGTCCACAGTGTAGCGATCGAACGGGACTCCAGAAATCCAGCTGCAGCGAGGAAGAAGGCCAGCAGGAACGTTTCGAACAGGGGTTCGGAGGCGACATTCGCATGAATGCGAAGCAAGGACCGCGAGAGCAAAATGATGAGCGAACCTATGATCGCCAGGACTGGTTTGTTGCGGAAGATCAGGTATAGAAACCAACCTGCGAGCCAGATGTTCACGACAAGAAGCGCGACATTCAAGTACCACGCGGATTGGAATGTCCCCCAGCCCGTGATCAGACTCAGGCCGGCAAGCAGCAGCGGATAAAGTGGCGGCCAGAGCAGCAAAGGGGCGCCGAGCATATCGACGAAGCCCTTTCCTTGAAGAAGACTGTCTGCCGTGGAGAGATTCCGGGCGGCATCCGAGGAAACGCCGGCGCCGTATTTCGAGGTCGTGATGAGAATCAGCGCCAGCCCGATGCTGGAGAGGACCATCAGCCAGATTCTGAATTTGGCATCCTGCGAAAGGGCTTTGAACATGCCGAAACATTATAATGGATTGAATGAACCAGCCGAATTTGCTGTCAGTCAACGAAGCGATCCGCCAAATGCAGGCCGGGAATCTGTCTGCCCAGGAGCTTCTGGATGCGTGCCTGGATCAGGTGGAACGGCTCAATCCCTCCCTAAACGCGTTCATAACACTCGCGCCTGAGGTAGAACGATCCAAGCACGAGAGGCAATCACGTCGAAGAGATCGGACAGTCCACGCTGTCGAGCCGGCGAAGTCCCGAAAGGCCCCTGGCAGGCATCCCCATCGCCGCAAAGGATCTCTTTGAGACTGCTGGTATCCGGACCACCGGCGGATCGCTCTTCTTGAAGGAGAATGTCCCCAGCGATGACGCGACGGTCATCAAGAGGCTCAAGCGGGCCGGCGCCATGGTCATTGGCAAGACCAACACCCACGAGGTCGCCCTAGGCGTCACCACCCAGAATCCACATTTTGGTGCATGCCACAACCCATGGGATGACGCCCGAATTCCCGGGGGTTCCTCAGGAGGATCGGCGGTTGCCGTGTCGATCGGAATGGCGCTCGCCGGCCTCGGAACCGACACGGGTGGATCAATCCGTATTCCGGCTTCCCTTTGCGGCGTGATCGGGCTAAAGCCTACGTACGGCCGAGTCAGCGTGCGCGGTGTGATCCCGCTCTCATGGAACCTGGATCATGTGGGACCCCTTACAAACACAGTCGAGGACGCTGCCCTGCTGCTGCAACTAATGTCCGGCTATGATGCTGACGATCCTTGGTCCGTGGATCGAGCGGTCGACGACTACCGGGCAGACATCGGCAAAGGCGTGAAAGGGTGGCGATTTGCCCTCGGCGCTGGAGAGTACGTCGCCAGCGCGTTGCCCGAGATCATTGACGGGGTGGCTCGCGCCGCAGAGTTCCTGGAGGATGAGGGAGCGGTTATCGAGGAAGTTGACGTTTCCTACCTGCGTGAGGCGGCGCTGGCAAACGGGATCATGACTCAGGCTGATGGAGCTGCCTTCCATCATGACCGATTGGCGGAGCATCCAGAGTGGTTTGGCGAGGACGTGCGGAGAAGGCTGGAAGCAGGCCGCAGCGAGACCTCAACAGACTACAGCCTAGCGCGACGCACCCAGACCGAGATGAAGCGCCGACTTGAGCACCTGTTCGAAGGCTATGATGTCTTGATGTTGCCCACCACGCCGATCACAGCCCCCCTGATCCTGGGTGACGACGCATTGGAGCAGGCCCGGCACTTGACGCGCTTCACAGCCCCATTCAATCTGACGGGCGTGCCAGCGATTTCGCTCCCATGCGGTTTGCATGGCGGGGGCCTGCCGATGGGCCTTCAGATGGTGACCCAACCGTGGCAGGAAGCCCGGCTCCTGCGTGCAGCCTTCGCCTACGAGAGGGCATCCAGCGAGGTAGGAAGTCGGCCGCCCGTAGCGAGCACGTAATTCATGCTCCGCATCTCATCCAGAAGGATTTCAGGGAATCGGCTTCACGGCCTCACGCGCGAACACAATCCCTTATGGTCATCCCATTGGCAGGAAAGAGTGCGGATGCAAGTCCGCTCATCCGTGATGGGTTGGCATACATCCACAACCGGGACGCAGCGCAGAACATTCAGCGATACGGTCACGCAACCTGGTCCGCTCGCCTGGACCTGCTCCGGGACGCACGCGCTCCGATTCGAATCGTAGGTAAAGCCAACCGGACATCCCGGATAGGAACCACCCGCCTTGGCCTCACAGCACTGATTGGTCGCATTGAAGGAATAGCCGGCGGCGCAGCCTGCGTACGATTGGGCGGCAAGCGCCGGATTGTTGGTCCCATATGGTGCATCCGGGGCTGCGGGCGAAACGCATGCTCCGTATTGCCCGTCGAAATAGGTGGAAGCGGGACACTGGCCGTTTTGATTTCGGGAAATCGCGCAGAGCTTCTGGGGTCCCCGTTGAATCAAATTGTAGCCTTCCGGGCATCCGGCCACCGTGGGCTGACTGCTGACGGGAGCATACACGCACGCATGGGTCGAGGCGGCCAAGCCATAGCCGGGGTCGCAGACTACCGTTCCCCCGGTTTGTGCCGGCGCTCCGCTGCAGGCGGCATTGCAGACCGTGACTTTGCCGCTTGAGCTATCTGGACCGCTGCAGGTCAGAATGCGCCGACCGTTCACGACCGCTTCCGTGCAGCTATAGCCCTTCGTTGTCGAGGCCCAGGTGGCACCACTGGGAATCTCCACGGTTGCGTAGGCAACCTGCGCGGTGCAGTAGGTGCTCTGCGAGCCGATCTCGGGCGACTGGCAAGTTGCGGTCGAGGAGCCCGCACCGGACGGGATGTATGAACTCAGCTGACAGTACGGCGCGATGGCTTTCGGTTGACTGACGGCGCATCGAAATCCCAGGTCGCCGCTGTGGAAGGCCGGGGGGCCGAAGTGCCGAACGCCGGACGCCAGAATTGACGCATCGGATTCGAAAGCTCGAGCCGCGCACAACATGCAAATCGCCCGATCCCGGACCGGTCGGATTCTGCGCAGGCATGTTGTCGTAGTAATGCTCATCATAGAAATCATTGACCCATTGAAAGACATCGCCGGCCATGCCGAGCACCCCGTATGGGCTGCTGCCGGCGGCATAGTCAGTGACCGTATTGATATGACCGAGGCAGCCATGAAAGTTGGCGAGGCTGCAGCCAGGTGCATCGATGCCCCAAGGGTAGACGGCGCCACTGTCACCGCGGGCAGCCTTCTCCCATTGCGCTTCCGTCGGAAGTTGGGCTTGAGCCCACTTGCAGTAGTTGGATGCCATGTCCCAGGTGACGCCCACAACGGGGTAGTCTCCGTAGATGGGGTTGGAATACGCAGGCGCACCCACCTCTTGCGCGGGCGGGGCACAGTTGCCCGTGGCAACGCACTGGGCATACATCTTGTTGGTCACGTCAGTCTGGTATATCCAGTACCCACCCAGGTTGACCGTCTTCTCAGGTGTACTCGTGACGCCCGTGCCCACTGTGAAGCTGCCAGCGGGGACATACAGGAGCACGGAACCGTCGAGCCATGCCATGGAGGTGCCGGCCTGCGGTCCGGCCAGTGCCGCCGGCACTAAAGTGGGCACTCCAGTAGGTGCCGGGGGCATGGTTGGGCTCGGAGCCAGCGTAGGCGGGACAGCGGTTGCAGTGGGCGTCGAGGCGGGGGCACATGCTGCCAGGAGCAGAGCGGCTGCCAGCGGGATCCATGTCATGCGGTTCATCGGATTTCTCCTATCGCGAAAAGATTATACCCAGAAAAGAAGTATATACCGCCCGAATTCGGCGCGATAATCAAAGAACAAGGGAGGTTCGATATGGCGCAAGATGTCGTTGCACTAGGACAATACCAACGAGCGAAGGAACAGATGGAAAACGCCTTTGTCAGAAGGCGGAATTACGCAACCGATCTGCAAATCCTGGCGAGTACGGTATCCCACGGTCAAGTGATAGAGGCGGGAGTCGTGAAACGGTTCCATATAGGGCGGGCGCAAGAGATACTCAACCAAATGTCGGTGCTCGAGGAGGAAATAGCCTCGGCGATTACGGTGATGAATGCGAATGCGCCCAAATGCGGTAAACCAGTTATGAGGCTGTCGAATTAAGAACAATAACGGCCCGGAGTTGGGCCGTCTGTCTTGCTCGTTGCGCTCGCTAGGCTAGGCCAGCTTTTCGGGCCAGCAGATACAGGCCCAGCACGAATGGCGGCGCGAGACAGATTTCGTTGGCGTCAAGTATGCGCTGCGGGACCAGAAAACACATCGCACCGTAGACCAACGCGGCCGCCACAAATGCCAGCCTCCAAGGATGAGCTTTCATGGGCTGATTGTACCCCGCTGTCCTCGAGGACTTGCTGACCGCGCATCGGGTGCTCGGGCCTATTGATAGCCCGTCGAGGCTGGGGCGGCTCGGTCGCGAGGTAATCAATGGAACCGGCGATTAGCCAGCCCTATGGCTTATCGTATATTTCGTGGGTTCCGATTCTTCGAAAGAAACAAATCTTCTCTCCATCGGCGGTATATTCATAATGAAAAGTGAAGCAGATATTCTGCCTGACATGTCCTTCCCAAATTCCAGGCTTACCGTGCATCACTTGGATCTTATGGAGTCTATATAAATCAACATTCCCCTGCAAAGCTAGCGCAACAGACCTAAATGCCTCGTCTACGGCCTCCCTGTCCTTTTCCTGCAAGCCCGCATAATCCTCCCTAAATTGAGGCGTGCGTCGGAACTTCATGCATGTTCATTCCCGCAGGGTCGTCAGGAAGTCTTCTATCGTGTCAAACTCCTCAATGTTGCCCATTTGGATGTATTCGTCAACTCTTTTTTCTCCCAGCTGCCACTCGTCACTCCAGTACCATGATTGGTCAATATGGGCAGGGGTTTCGGATTTTGCATCAACGACAGAGTAGATTCCGTCAATTATCTTCTGTGTGTAGAAAGATAAGTCAAGGCTGTTAATCGACGGCTGAATCCACCCTAATTCGCGGTCAATCCGGTCAATGTTCACGTTGTTATCCATTTCCACTGGTTTCTCCCTTTATGAATCCTTCTACACGCTCCTCAATGTATTTGTTCATACCAATAAGGCGATCCGCAGCATTGATGATGGGGCTTGGCTGATTGGGTTTTCCCCAACTAAACGTGGTTTCAACGAATATCTTCTTAACATCATTCAGAAACAACTCTATTTTGATGTCGATTTGTATTGGGTCCTCGTCGGTGGGGAGAGCATCTAATACAAATCTGAGCCCTCCGCCACGGATGGGCTTGCCAAATATGCTGAGTGATTTTGCCGATTGTCCCAAGCGATTTTCCCATAGTTCTTTGAAGGCGTGCTCACTTTCGGTTTCGTGAAGTTCTCGTATCATGGCGTCGCATTTTAGGATTTGCCATGCGGGAGGGCTCCACGTTGACTGAAATGCGATAATTGCGGCCTCAGCATCCTTACAGAAACCGTCAATTGCCGTTTTGGGCATTTGCGACACAAGCGCCAACTGGCAGATTGGGGGTTGCGGCGGCTGGGCCATGCCAACAGTGATCTGTAATGGCGAAGGGTCGCTTCTAGCAATAACAATTGCGTTGTTTTGGATGTTGACTCCAGAAAAGTCCAGGCCAGCTTTGCGAATCTCGTCTTGGAAAGTCAAGGAGCTTTGGGGAGAAATGGCGGCTTCAGGGATTAGTAAGAAGCTAATCCGAATATCCAGCAATTGTCTAGAGAACTTCTTCATCGCTCCCCGTTGGCGGAGGTTCCGCTAGACTTCCTTCCTTGTGCATCGGCATCATCTCTAGCAATTTGTCTGACTATTATACACGGATGTCGCGAGTCTCCGATCGGCAGTTATCTCGCCAGCCAAACGAGCGCAGCAGGCCTCATCCACGGGCAAATAGCCCAAGAAAACCGCGGGTACAAGCGCCGGCGGGGCTGTCCGCCCCCTGTACCGCCCCGTACCACGCACTTTGGTAACTCTTCCAGAATCGTTGCTGGAAAATGTCCTTGACTAGGTGGTACAGCGTGGTACACCCGCCCGCCAGAGTGAGTACACGCCGCCACTGCTATGGGCAAAGCACGAGCGCGCGCACCAGCCCCCTCCCGCCGGCGTGCAAGCGTGCGGCCCAGGCGCCCTAGCGGATCGCTGCCGCTCGGTGGTGCTGCCGTATGCGCGCCCGGACTGGGCCGCTGCGTGCGATTGTGAAAAGAAATACCACATTTTACTGTTTTAGAAAAGAAAAGATTATACCCTGCCAAATCGGCGGGGACTCTTCCCCCTGAGCGCAACGAACTCAATGCATTCGCCAGCGGCCTGCAGTTGAAGCCCAGAATAGAACCTAGTGTGTCGGGCACTTGGCCCCGACGGAAAGACAAGTGCAGTTATTGGGGCAGAAGACGAGATTGTGCTGGGTGCAGAGCTCCTGGCTGAGGTTGCAGA
Source organism: uncultured Chloroflexia bacterium (assembly GCA_963739265.1). GTDB lineage: Bacteria > Chloroflexota > Anaerolineae > Anaerolineales > Villigracilaceae > Fen-1038. Next base: position 326,453 of record CAVTZR010000002.1, on the reverse strand, counting down.
GACCCGGACAGTCCGGCGGATTGACGCTTACCACCGCTGAGGGAGCGCGCGCGACTGTAGAGGCTGGTAGACAAGCGTATTGGTTGGGATGGGTCTCCGTAAGAATGGTACCCACGGGGCAGACGGGAAAGTCGGCTACGTGTCCCGTCAGCGACCAGGCAACAATGGTGGACGGGATCGTAGAATTCCCCGGTCGGGCAATTTACGCCCACCATGCGATTGCCATCCCATTGGCACAAGGCCGAGGTCGAGTTCGAGCGTGTAGTGACCCGAGCACTCCCCCCAACTCACACCTGAGTACGAACAGCTCGAACTCATGACGGCCGTGGAGCCGGTGCGGCACTGGTAACTGAGCGGGTACGATCCGGGCTTTCCCGAAAGCAGCGCGCAGCCCACGATGCCCCCGAACGAGGCATTTGGATCCTGAGGGTGGTCATCATTGAAGGTGACGACAGCGCCGCCGCCGTACCGGCAGGCTGTTGTCTTCACATCGATGGAGATGTTGGGACAATCTGCAGTGATCGAGGCTTCTGCTGAAACGGGAACGGCCGGCGCGAGCTGGCACGCGGGCGCAAAATACACCAATTGGCTCACGGCGCATCGAAACCCCAGGTCGCGCCGATGATCGCGCGGTGACGTGAAGCTCCGTGCGTAGGTGAGGGCCTGGGTTTCCATGCTGCGATAGCCGGAACCGCGAGCGACCCGGGTACTTCCGGAATCAGGACCGGGCGGATCGCCAGGAGGGCTGCTCTTGTAGTACAGGGGATCGTACCAGTCCGAGACCCAGTCATACACGTTGCCGGCCATATCCAACGCCCCGTAGTAGCTCTTGCCTTTGGGATACTGGGTCACACCGCTGGTCTGTTTCAGGCAGGTGCCGAAGTTCAAGAGATCACAGGAGGGCTGACTTGTCCCCCACGGATACGGACTGGCCTCGGGACCTGCAGCGGCCTTTTCCCACTGCGCCTCAGTCGGTAGGCTGGCGTTGACATAGTTGCAGTAAGCGCTGGCTTGGTCATAAGTCACGCCGACAACGGGCTTGTTGAGGTTATCGAAATCGGAGTAGTCGGGATTGTCAACGGAATCCGGCGGCGTGCACCGCCCCTGTGCCACACACATCGAGTATTGATGGTTGGTCACGTCGGTGGAGTAGATCCAGTAGTCGCTCAGGGTGACGGTATGAGCGGGATTATCAGCCGTGCCATGCCCCATGACGAATGGCCCGCTCGGCACGGCAACCAGCGTCGTGCCATCGACATACAAGAAGGTGGAGCCCAGCTGCATGGGTGACGACAGGTCGACCGGCGCGACCGTGGGCGTCGGAGGGGCAACGGTCAATGTGACGAGGATCGGCGTGGGCGGTGGAGTGCAAGCGGCGGCGACGATCAGCACCGCGAGGAAGCAGCGTGGGTGTGGCATGTAAATCCCAACAAACCTTCGAGATTATAGCGCCTCCAGATTGCTCCCCCATGCACGAGGCGCACTCAAAACGCGGCGACGACCGGCAGCGCGCATTGATCATGGTCGGGCGAGGCCCGTGCGGAGTAGAGACGACCGGCCCCCGCTCGGGCGGGGGCCGGCTAGTGCATTTGGCTCTAGAGTCCCTGTAGGAGGCTATGGGCCGAACAGCGTACTTCCCAGGAGAATGCCATTAGCCCAGTAGAAGCCCGTCTCACCGGACGGCAGCAGGTCGTACGTCGCAGGCTCACCGTAAGGCACGCGCTCGACCAGTGTGATCAGCGCGCCGTCCAGCGTGTCACCGACGCTCAAATCGCCCAGAGTGCGGCCATCAGCGGTGGGGTGACCGGCGGAGGCCTGGAGCTCACGGCCATCGGCCAATACAAGATGGATGACCGCGTAGGAGGCGATCACCGGCGTGCGGCCAACCTTGAGAATGGAAGCAGTCACGCGCCTTCCGGCGGCGTCGACGGTCCAGACTGGGCCGCCCACTTGCAACCCTTCAACCGCCATTGGCCCGGCCGGGGTATCGATCATGGTCTGGGCTGGCAGGCAGCCAGTCGGATTGCCGGGGCAGCCGGGGCAGGTGGGGCAATTGTTGCAGTTGTTGGGTGGCGGCCCGCAGCCGGCTGTGCCTGGAGGACAGCAGTTGGGATCCGTCTGTGGATCGCATGGTGGCGCGCAGTTGGGATCAGTAGTTGGGTCGCATGGCGGCTTGTGGCCCTCGCACGTCTTGTAGGCCACATTGAACGGTTGGCAGGGCACAGAGCTAAGCTGGAAACAGGAGACCGAATCGCCATCCACGAACGGGTAGAACCCTGACGGACAATTCAGATCGTAGATTGATCGGATGCGGGCCGGGGGCGTGCAGCACTGTTGAGCCGGATCGTAGGCAACGCCTTCCGGGCAGTGGCCCGGCCAGCCTTGCTTGAGGACACACAATTGGCCAACGAGGTGATAGCCGGCGGCACAGGAGAGCTCAACGTCAGAGGGGGTGGTGCATTTGGGACAGGCGTTGTACGAGGTGACGCCGTCGGTGGCCTCGCAGAGGTACACGATGTGGGTGGGGGTACTGCTCGGGTCCTTATGACAACCCGCATCAAGGGCGCCCGCGGAAGCGATCTCGCCGTCGGTCGCTGTAACTACGACCCTGGTCCAGGACACTTTGTTCACGCACATCTGCACCTGTGATTGGGTTATCACGGCGCATTCCGGTCCCACAGCCTGCGCGTTGCTCTGCCCGGCCGGGGGCACCCTACCGTAGAACGGTGGTGTGGTGCAGAAGGGCGCAAAATAGGTAGGATCCTCGACGACGCAGCGGAAGCCGAGGTCAGCACGTGTCTCATCCGGCAAGGCCGAGAAGCGCCTCGCAACTTCAGTGAGGTAGCCATCCGTATTGAAGCTGCTCGACCTCACAGATCGCTTCGAGCCGGTATCCGGTCCCAATGGATCCTGCGTGGGTGCCGCACCGTAGTAGGAGGCGAGATACACGTCATGGGCCCATTCGAAGACATTGCCGGCCAAGTCCAGGGCACCGTAGTCGCTCGCGCCCTTCGGATACGCACCGACATCCGTGGTCTGGAAAACGCATGAGCCGAAGTTCAACAGGTCGCAGGTGGGAGGCGCGTCTCCCCAAGGGCGGATTTTCCCGTTGGGGCCGCGGGCGGCCTTCTCCCATTCGGCCTCGGTTGGCAGACGGCCATGGGCAAAGTCACAGTAGTCAGCCGCCTGCTGCCATTTCACGCCGACGACCGGCCTGTTTCCTCCACGTGTATCCGTAAACATCGGATTGTCGGCGGGGTCCGGCGGGCTGCACTTGCCAGCAGCGACGCACAGCGAGTACATCCGATTAGTGACCTCCGTGGTGTAGATCCAGAAGTCACTCAAATAGACCGTATGGATTGGATTGTCCGGCCCTCCAGCGCCCATGATGAACGGTCCAGCCGGGACAGGTACTAACAGGCTGCCATCAAAGTAGCTGAAGGTCGTGCCAACCTCCATCGCGAGCACAGGAGGTGCCGCGGACGCCACAGTGGCCGTGGCTTCGGCGACAGGCTGCGCGACGGTGGGTTGAACCAAGGGTGCAACTGTCGGCGCAGCAGCCGGTGGCGGGGCCGGCGGTGCCGTGGGTGCTGCCCCACAGGCCGCCTGGAAACACAACACTAAGAGGGCAATAAGGGAGAAACACACGCGCTTGTACATGGAAACCTCCCGTCTGGTGAGCCCCCTCGATCAACAATCACATTATAGGCCGTCTGTCTCAAGATTCGAAACCCAAGTGAAAATCCCAGTCCATGGCGCAGGGCCGATTTGCTGGCGGCAGGCTGTCTCACAGAGAGTCTGTGGTTGATTTGGTCCGCGATTGACGCCGGCACTCAGCATATCTTGTTCTCAAAGATTGCGCTAGGTCACCGCCCGGACGCCACTCCGACTGCGCCGGGCTTCATGATCCAACGCATAATGTGACACAGGCCCTTGCTGAACAAGTGAATCAAGAGTAATCTTGTCCCGATATGCATTCATCCAACGGATTGTTTTTCGGATAGAGGATCCTGAATGAGCTCAGCTAGAGTATTGACTGCCATTGTCTTGACAACTGCCCTATTGGCCCTTACGTCCGCGCTGGTACCGCCGACAGCCTACGCTCTGTGCGGGCTGCCGGGAACGCCTCCATGCAGCATAGGGGGAGACAAGCAGAAGGTGCCCACGAAGACGCCCTTGCCGTCGCCTACGGCCATCGCGATTCAGCCGCTTATGCCGCTATCTGGAGATGGGGCGGCATCAACGCCCTCGCCGACGCTAACCCTCCATCAGCAACTACAGATGTTCACCGCACAGACGGAGATGGCATTGACACCCTCTCCGACGTCGACTCCGACTGACACCCCGATGTCCGGGGCGGCACTTCCGGTGCCGCCTGACCGTCCCATCGTTACGCCCGTGGCGGGCCCGGTGTTGGTCCTGCCTGGCACGGCGGTGATCATCATCATCGTCGCGCTACTCGGTCTGTTGTTCGGAGGCGGCGTGTTTCTATCGCGCCGGCGCGGCACGACCAGCCCTCAGCACCCGCCCAAGTGATACAAGGAACCGTGACTCATGAGCGGCCGCGGTGACGCGTCTTCAAATCCGGGACGCACGCAGCTAGGCGGAGGACCAGGCGGCGCGGTCCGCTGAAGTGCCTGAGTTGCCTACACGAAAGTGCAACGCTGGGCGATCAGTGTGAATGCTAGCGCGTATACAAAGCGACTTCCCAGACAAAGAGCCGCTGCAGCGACGCGCGCTGAAGGCCAGCCGTTTGCAGTACCGCCTCCATTTTTCCTACCGGATGCAGGAAGACACGAAATGCCTCCTTGCGTAATCCTTGGAGGAAGTTGATTGCCTGTATGACCAGGCGTACATACCAAGTCTCGCGGGGGTAGGCAAGGACCAAGGCTTGCCGGTATCGGCCGGCGGCAGCACTAAAAGCCTTTGGGAATCGGGATAACAGCACACGACGCGATCGAGTGTCACCACGTCGGCCTCCGGGATGCTGGAAGCGATGTCGGTGAAATCGGCGTGGATGAACTCGACGCGGGCCGCGTGGCCCAGGCGCGCAGCCTCCTCTCTCGCAGCGCTCAGATACGCCGAGGAAGCGTCGACATGAGTCGCGGTTAGAGCAAAGTCCTGGAGGAGCTCATGGTGTAGGACGCCAACTCCGCCGCCTATATCCAGAAGGGTCGCCTCGTGGAGTCCAAGCGAACGGATCGCCTTGAGCATCGCACGCGTCTGCCCCGGAGGGCCGTGCTTGTGATACTCCCGCACATCGTCGCGGGCGTCCTTTTCCCCCGAAGGTCCGGTCGGTCATCTCGCAGCAGGAGCACGGCAAGGCGGATCTCAGATCAGGCCCGGAGTTGTGCGGCCGCCTGCCGATAGAAGTCCAGAGAAGTCAGGATTGATCGAGCGCGTCCTGATTCATCACAGGACCGCCACTGATGATATTCGTCACGGCACTCTCGACCTTCTTCATGTTCAAGGTGTAGGGAATTTCGGGCGCCTCCAGAATAAGGGCAGGCACATGGTGCGGAGAGGCATTCTCTCGCAGGGTCTTTCGGATCTTGTCCTTGAGCGCCTCTGTCATAGCCGCACCGGGCGCGAGTTTCACGAACAAGATGACGCGCTGATCGTCCTGCCAGTTCTGGCCGACGGCAAGGCTATCGGCGATCTCAGGCAGCTTTTCGAGCTGGGCGTAGATCTCGGCCGTGCCGATCCGGATGCCGGAGGGCTTGAGCACTGCATCGGAGCGGCCAAAGAACGTCACGCCGCCCGTGTCGCTGTGAAAGAGCACGTAGTCCCCGTGGCGCCAGACTTTCGGAAAGACGGTGAAGTACGCGTCCTGATATTTCTCCCCGGTTGGATCATCCCAGAAATGGAGGGGCATGGACGGGGATGGCGCCTCGCAAACCAGTTCTCCCTGGCGGTCCCGGACAGCCTCCCCGCGTTCATCATAGGCTCTGATCTTCATGCCCAGAGCGGGGCACTGCAACTCCCCTGCATAGACCGGCAAGGTAGGGCTGCCGGCGGCGAAGCACCCGTTGATGTCGGTCCCGCCCGAGATCGAATTGAAGTGCAGGTCGGACTTAATCTCCTTGTAGACAAACTCGAAGCCGTCGGCCGAGAGGGGCGAGCCGGTCTGGGAGATCTGGCGCAACGAGGACAGGTTGAAATGGGCGCGGGGAGAAAAGTCCTCCTTCTTCAGGAACAGGAGGTAGCTTGCGCTGCAGCCAAAGATGGTGATCTGCTCCTCATCGATGAGCCTCCACATGGCACCGACGTCGGGGTAGTTGGGATTTCCATCATAGAGCACCACGGTGGCGCCAACGGCAAGCGAACTCAGAAGCCAGTTCCACATCATCCAACTGCAGGAGGTGATGTAGAAGATCCGATCGTCGCGGCGCAGGTCGGTGTGCAGTATCAAGTCCTTTAGATGGTTGAGTAGGACGCCGCCTGCGCCCTGCACCAGACACTTGGGCTTGCCGGTCGTGCCTGAGGAGAACATGATGTAGAGCGGCTGATCGAATGGAAGCTGCTCGAACCTGATGCTGCCCCCGGAATCAGTAGCAAGAAAGTCAGCCCACTTAACCGAGAGGGGGATCTTCTGGATGTCGGGATGTTCGGTCACATACGAGACCACCACGACGGCTTTGAGTGAAGGTATGCGGTGCGCAACCTCGGCTGCCTGCGGCAACGTATTGAAAACCTTGCCCTTGTAGAAGTAGCCATCGGCTGTGAACAGCACCTTCGGCTTGATCTGGCCGAGTCGTTCGAAGGCAGCCGATGGACCGATGTCTGTAGCACACGAGGACCAGGCAGCACCGATGCTGGCGGACGCCAGCATGGCCACGGCCGTTTCCATCAGGTTCGGCATATAGGCAACGACGCGATCGCCGGCCGTCACACCGAGCGCGCGCAGTGAGCGGGCAAGGCGGGCCGCGTTGTCGTACAGCTGTGCGTAGCTCATGCGGGAGGCTCTCTGGGTCTCGCCACGGAAGATCAGAGCTGGGCGATCGTCACGGAAACGAAGCAGGTTTTCGGCGAAATTCAGCCTGGCTCCCGGGAACCATTTTGTCCCGGGGAAGGTGTTTATGTTCTCCAGCACCGCATCGTAGGTGCGCGAAGCCTTGATCCCGGCATACTCCCACATGGAGGCCCAAAAGTCATCGATCTCCGTGATGGACCAGCTATAGAGTTCGCTGTCGGAACTGAGGGAAAGGTGATGGGTCTGATTGAGCTGCTTGATGAAATGGGTGAGGTTTGCGTGCGACCGCCTCGCCTCGGATGGCGTCCAGAGCGGAAGCCTCGGCGCAGAGTTGGTCTGCATGGGCACGTATTATACGACGCAGCGTGAAGAGTCTGCGCGGCCAGCCATGCGCATCAGTCAGCGCCTCAAGGAGAGGCAGAAAGCCCGACTAACACCCTCAGGTGCTAGGCTCGGGTGGGGCGCCCCGCGCCTGGGCAAGAAGCTGGCGAAACAATTCCGCCTGCCGGCGTGCGTCTGCCAGCGCGTCTCCGGGCGATTTCCGGCCCTTCAGGAAGCGGGGCGAGAGATAGAACATGGAGGTCTCTTCCCACGCGCAGCCGATCAATCCCATGTAGAAGGCCTTGATGTCGATTGCACTGTGGCCCAATGGATTCTCGCCAACATACTCGATGAAGTAATGATTGATAAACGGCCAGTCGAACGGTGCATTGTAGGACACCATGACGGGCTGGCGGCCCGCCGGCACGACGCGGCGGATCCAGCCGGCCATGAGACGCATTGCCCTGTCCGGCTCTGTTCCATGAACCGCGAGCTTATCCATCGAAAGCCGCGTCACTTGCAGCGCGAGCTGGTCTGCCTCTCTCTTGAGCGGCTTCAGTTCTATGTAGAATCCCTGTGCCGGGTCCTCGACGAGGCATGCCCCGATGGCGAGCAGCGAGTAACGCTCCGGGTAGGGTCCGGCGGCTTCCACATCAACCGCGATAAAAGCCTCTTCTGGGGCAGTCATGTTCGCCTGGCAAATTCCCCCCCCATGCTGCATTGACCCACGTCGGCCCCTGGCGACGCGCGCAAGAAAGCGCTGGGGATCAAGAGGGGAAGTGCGAAAGCATTCTAGCACCTGGCTCGCCCAGCATTATTCCCCCGTTTGGGTCAGTCCTAACTCGGCGTGCGACACCGTGCTGGCTCGCACCACTTAAGTCGTCGCTAAATTCGACTAGGAAAAACGGGTGATGATTCGGGCTTAGAGCGGTGCTTGGCAAGGCAGGCTGCGAGCGACGTCCGCCCAGACACCGGCAAGCTGCGGGAGACAGACTATTCCTTGGATTGGAGACAGCTGAGCAAGTCGCGAACCGCGCCTTGGGGTGGGGACGCAAGAATCGCCAGAACAGGGACAGTTGAGACCGCAAGGACTGCATTGGTATTCCCTGCTTTCCAGCGGCGCGGCAGGATCCCGATGGAGCCGGGAGTAGCACCGACTGAGTCAGACATGGCTTGGGCTGAAACAGCCAGGCGCGCGAGGGAGGCAATCGGCTGGCCCTGCATGACCACACGGTCAAAGATCAGCTGAATATCCTCAGCCTGGGCGTAGGTCCACACTTGAACCGGAATGCCGGCACCGCCGACATCCTTCCACTGGGTCACCTGCCCGGAGTAGAGCTGGCGCACCTGGTTCAAGGTAAGGGATCCGACGGCCGTCTGCGGCTGGACAACGACCAGGAGATCGTCCCTGCCGATCTGAAAGGCCGGCAAATCCAGCGCCACCGGCTCACCCAAACGTAGGCTCATCTCGGCAGCGCTCGGATCCGACAATCTCACGGTCACAGAGGAGGAGGCACAGTTGTAGACCTCGTCCAACCATGGGTAGGCGGCCGAGGTCGCATACACGCTGATCAACTGTGGTGTCGCCTGCGGCGGGGGAACGCCGCAGGCCGGCACGAGCCAGGAGAGCAGGAGCAACGGGAGAATGTGCTTCAGCATCCGGAAGTCACCATGCCCGGCACGTGCAACGCTCCGCGGCCTCAGGCAACCTGAACGAGAAGCACGATCAGGCCGAGAACGCCGCAGTAGGCGGCGAACAGGTAGAGTGAATGCCGGATTAGGTAGTTCAGGAGCCACCGGATGGCAAACCAGCCGACTACTGCGGCAACGATGAAGCCGACCGCCAGGAATGGCAAAAAGCCCCCCAGGTGGGGTAATTTGACCACATCGAGCAATTCGTAGGCCCCTGCCGCCAAAAGGACGGGGACGGACATCAGGAAGGCAAAGCGCGCCGCTGATGGCCGGTCAAATGCCCGCAGCATGCCCGCACTGATCGTCGTGCCGCTGCGCGATACCCCCGGAAAGATCGCCAGGACCTGGAAGAGGCCGACGATCAGCGCATCGAGCCAATTCATGGTCTCCAAGGTACGCGTCCGGCGACCGAGCCATTCAGCCAGAGACAAGAGTACGGCGGCTGCCAGCAGGCGGATGGCGGCTTCAAGCAGCGGGGTGCGAAACAATCCCTGAACCAAGTTCTTGAACAGCACCCCGGCGATCAGAGCAGGTATCGTAGCGATGATGATGTACCAGGCAAGCCTGTTCTCGGGCGCTGAGAACGGCTTGGCGAAGAAGGCGCGCACCAGGGAAACCAGATCGCGCCAAAAATACACGATGAGTGCCAGCGTCGTCCCGAGCTGGACCAGGACTAGGAACACAAAGATGGCGTTGTCGGAGGGGATTCCCAGGAGGGTCTGCGCGATCAGCAGGTGGGCAGTGCTCGAAACCGGTATGAATTCAGTCAAACCCTGGATGATCCCGAGCAAGAAGGCGTGGATGACAGTCATGAAGATTGATCCTCTCTGAAATGGAAGCGGCGGTTATTCAAAGGCAGGTCCTATCTCAACTCATTGCCAGCGCGGTGCGATCAGACTTCTCGGCGTTTCCCTGCCACTGTCCCATCCAGGCAGCGACCCGGTTTTGAAAGGTCCCGGCCAGGATTGAGAGGCGCATGTCGCCGACCAGTCGGATCAGTGAGCGCAGGTTGTGGATGGAGAGAAGCGTGCCCGCCAGCAGTTCCCGTGCGACGATGAGATGCCGCAGATAGCCCCGGCTGAACGTGCGGCAAGTGTAGCAGTCGCAGGATTCGTCGATCGGCCCTTCATCGCGGGCGAACCCGGCGTTCATGAGATTCAGGCGGCCCTGTGGCGAGAAGGCCGCGTGGTGGCGGGCAAGGCGGGTCGGCAAGACACAGTCAAAGATGTCGACCCCGCGGGCGACAGCATCGATCAGGTCTTCGGGTGTGCCAACACCCATCAAGTAGCGAGGTTTGCCGGGAGGCAGGAGTTGAGTGACCACGTCCAGCATCGCATGCATTTCCCGCTTGGTCTCCCCTACTGAGAGCCCGCCGATGGCGATGCCTGGCGTGTCGAGCCCCGCTATGAACCCGGCTAACTCGGCCCTCAACTCAGGATCGGTGCCGCCCTGAACGATTCCGAACAAGGCTTGATCGGATCGGCGTTTAGCTTCGAGACATCGTTCCGCCCAGCGGTGTGTACGCTGCATGGCCAGCCGAGTGTAGGCATGATCATTGGGGTCTGAGCACTCGTCGAAGGCCATAATGATGTCGGCGCCCAGGTTCTCTTGAATTGAAAGGGACCGCTCAGGCGTCAATCGATGGGATGACCCGTCGATGTGACTCTTGAAAGTCACGCCATCGTCATCAATCTTTCGACTTTTTGAGAGGGAAAAGACCTGGAAGCCGCCCGAGTTGGTAAGGATGGGCGCGGGCCACTGCATGAATTCGTGCAAGCCACCGAGGTCCCGCACGAGCTCGTCGCCGGGCCGCAGATACAGATGGTAAGTGTTCGCCAGGACGAGCGAGGCGCCGAGTTCACGGACTTGCGCGGGCGTCAGAGCCTTGACCGCGGCTTGAGTTCCGACCGGCGCAAAAAGGGGCGTCGGCAGATCACCATGGGATGTCACGAACACCCCGGCGCGCGCACGCCCGTCCGTCGCGGCAATGTTGAACTCAAACATGCGCGGTGATTATAAGCGATGGCGGCGAACACCAACCTCAAGTTGGCAGGCGGGCCGACGAGGGCCTCAAAATGCTCGCCACTGGCGTGCCGGACGGGACTGTGGGTCCGGTGGGCGTGCCCGGTGGGGCGGTCAATTCTGTGGGAGCGCCCGTCGGCTGCGAGGCGGTGGTCGCCGTCTCAGTCGCCGTCGACGTGGGGGTCAAAGTCGGCGTGCTGGTCGGGGGCGGGGTCGGCGTTGTTGTGCGGGTCCTAGTTGGCGTCGCGGTGGACGTGAACGTCGCGGTGGGGGTGCGGGTCGGCATGGGGGTTGGGGTCGGCGTCGGCGAGGTGCGGCCAAAGATCGTTCCCTCACGCTGCGCCGAATAGAACAAGTAACCCAGGCCTGCCAGGAGCGGAATCACAAGAAGAAAATCCACAAGCCTTCTCATGCTATTGCACACCCGAGTTGAGGCATCTGAGTTGGCCCGCTCCTGCGGGCTTCAGAGCCCAAAGCTCACCTGCGCCGGGCTCACGAGAATCATCGGGACATGGATCGTGGGCATGATCGGCAAGAAGGGGTTTGTAATATCTGCATCGTAGATCGAGATCCAGGTCCTATGAGCAATCTCCAGCATGGAAGCAAAGTCCGTGCGGGTGGACATTCGCATTTTGCCCCTGAGCATGAACGCGCCGAGGGTCATGGTCACGGCCAGCATCGTGCGATTCTCGACTGAGGCATCATAATCCAAGGGTTCAGAGGCGGGAGGGGCGACGTGAAATCCGATTATGCGTTCCGTCGGAAAGTAGAACTCGGAGTAGTTTAGTGATTTGGGAGGCGTCCCTGCCATGAACAACACCGCAGCATTCCACAAATGCATGTATGTCGGCTTATCTGCGCGCGGCCATATGCTGACTCGAATATCCTTCTTGGTCACAAAATCCCCGTGGATCAGCTTGTTGCGGGAGTAAAGCATGACCGTTGTTGCCTTTTCGTCGGAAGCCAGAGTATACACGCCTGCCTCGCCCGGTCACCCAACCAAAATCCCAGCCGAAGGAAGCGCCAGGAAACATCGCCGGCGGCCGCACACCGGTCCGCTTGCTCTTGCGTCTCATTATATTCAGGCGGCACGAAAGCGCATCCCCACTTTCTTCCTAGTCGCCAGAGGCTTTCAATGTGGTGGCGAATGGCTTTCAAGGGCTCAGCCGGTTGTCCCCGCCCCCCGGCGAATAGGCAGTATACTCGGCCCGTCCCACCGACATGCTGACAAAACACTGGCGCATCGCTCCATCTATCACGCCTGAGGCCGATCAGAACTTGGCCGCGTATCCCTCGGTACTGCGAAGCCTACTTTTCAACCGGGGATATGCAACCGAGGCGGCGGCCAAGGCCTTCCTGGCGGCCGAGCCCGATTTCGACACAGATCCCTGGCAATTGATGGGGATGAGCACAGCCGTCGACCGAATTCGGTACGCGCTGAGCCACGGCAAGTCGATCGCCATCTACGGTGACTACGACGTGGATGGCGTAACCGCCACCGCCCTGATGCTGCAGACGCTCGAACACATGGGGGGCAAGGTGATCCCGTACATACCCAACCAATTCGAGGATGGTTATGGGCTGAACCGGGAGGCATTGAGCCATCTGAAGGAGGACAGCGGCGTCAAGCTGGTGATCACGGTCGACTGCGGAATCCGCTCACCGGATGAGGCTCTCTTCTGCAGGGAAATTGACCTGGACCTGATCATCAGTGATCATCATCATCCATTGGAGGGAAGTCTTCCTCCGGCTTTTGCGGTGGTGAATCCCAAGCAGCCGGGGGAACTCATATCCCGACAAGCACCTTGCGGGCGTCGGAATTGCCTACAAGATCTCGCAGGCGCTGATTGCTGATCACGGGACATCGGCCGGAGATTCCAGCTTGCGGCCGGAGGACCTCCAGGACTTGGTGGCGCTGGGCACGGTGGCAGACCTCGCGCCGCTGGTGGGCGAGAACCGCGCACTGGTCCGACGTGGGCTGAGCGAGATCCGGCGAACGAGACGCCAAGGTCTGTACTCGCTAGCCGCGGCTGCCAATATGGAGATCGGGAGTACGACAGCGGGCCAAATCGGTTTCATACTTGGTCCCCGGCTGAACGCGGCGGGACGACTGGAATCGGCGAAGCAGTCACTGGAGTTGCTGTGCACGAGCGACCGGATGCGGGCCGGGCAAATTGCCCAGGAGCTGGAAGTCCAGAACCGAAAACGGCAGGAGTTGACCCGGCAAACGCAGGAGAAGGCCGAGGCGCTAGCTATTGCGGAGGAGCCGAATCCAATTCTGCTGTTCGCGGCGGACGAGGCGTTCAACCCGGGCGTGGTTGGCTTGGCAGCCTCACGCCTGGCCGAACTCTACTATCGGCCCGCGATCGTCGCTGCCAAAGGGCCCGACGAGACACGCGGGTCATGCCGGTCCATTCCGGAATTTCACATCACGGACGCCCTGGACAGTTGCGCGGACCTGCTCGTCCGGCACGGCGGGCACATGGCGGCCGCGGGATTCACGGTTCAGAACGAAAATCTGCCTGAGCTCATCAAGAGGCTGAAAGCCCTGGCACAGGAGCAGCTGGGAACCCAGGAATTACGTCCGACACTTCTGGCAGACAGGGAGACCCAACTCTCCGATCTGGACTTTGACCTTCTCAGCGAGATCTCCAGGCTCGAGCCGACCGGCTATGGCAATCCGGATGCCAGGTTTGTATCACGCGGGGCAAAGGTCAGGACATCGCGTGCGGTTGGGGAGGAAGGCAAGCACCTGAAACTGACGCTCGAGGACGCACGCGGTGTGACGGTTGACGCCATCGGCTTCCGACTGGGACATCTCCGCGAAGGACTGCCACAGAAAGTCGATATTATCTATGCGCTGGAGTCTAACGAGTACAATGGCCGCACGTCGCTGCAACTGAATCTGAAGGACATAAAGCCAGCGGGTACCGCAGACTGATCGATCCCGGAAAGAGTGGTATCTACCCTGCAAGGGGGAATGCTGGGCCCGCGAGTGAAGCAGGCAGCGACAGGGCTATGGTCCCCAGCGAGGCTGGTAATCGCAATAGTCGTTGTTGGTGAGACGGCGCAGATCCGAGCCATCCGTGCGGATCACATAGATCTCACAGCCGTTGTCATCATTCATCCGATCGAAGTAAGCGGTGAAGGCGATCCATTGGCCATCGGGCGAAAATGCGGGGCCCTGACTGTTGCCGCCTGGCGGGCTGATCTGATGCACGTCTGAGCCGTCGGCGTTCATCAGGAACAGCTCACGTTTCCACAAATCCCCGGAGTAGGTGACGATCTCATTCTGCGGTGACCAATCACTGCGGCCCCGCAGGGCCGGAAAATTCGTGATCTTGTGGAGCCCCGTTCCGTCGAGGTTCACGACATAGAGCTGATTCGAACCGTCGATGTCGGAGGCGAAAAGGATGCGCGTGCCATCGGGCGACCAGGTCGGATCCCAGCCTTTCCCCTTGAAGACACTCCGCGGGTTGCTGCCGTCCCGATCCGTTAACCAAACCTGCTCCTGGTTGGAGGCAAGGGTCCAGCGCATGAAGACGATCGACTTGGCGTCCGGTGAGATCTCCGGCCCGGTCAGGGTCCCCAACCTGTCTGTCAGGCGCGCGACCACTCCATCAGCAAGCGTCAGCTCGTAGATCTCATAGACGTTGTCCTCGCGATATTGCGAGTAGACGATGCTTCGCCCATCAGGGGCAAGCGACGAATACCAGTGACGGACCCCATCTTCGGTGGTCAATCTGTGATAGGCCGATCCATCGGCATTCATTATGCAAATCTGCTCGGATGACTGGTACTTGTAGATCAGGCACGTCAGGACGATATGGCCAGAAAGCTGACCGCCGGCAGAAGCAGCGGTGACGGTGGCTCCCGAGTGGGAAACCTCTGGTGTGGATGTGGGAACGGCTCCTGAGGTGACGAGGGCCTGGAGCGTTCCGGCAAAGTCCGGCGTCGGGCGGATCGTCCTTAAGAGGGCGCCCCACGCACCGATAGCCAAGGCGCCGGCCACAAACACAAAGCCGCAGACCAAGATCAGGCCCACGGCTAGGTAGATACGACCCTGGGGGGTGGTCATGCCCGAATTGTAATTCGGCCGTAGCGGTAGTAGGCGGCACAGGCGCCTTCAGACGAAACCATTGTGGCCCCGAGCGGGTGTTCGGGTGTGCAGGCTTCCCCAAAGGCGGTGCATTCGTGCGGCTTCCTGAGGCCCTGCAGGATCTGACCCGCCATGCAGCGCGGGAACTCGGCAGAGTTGATGTCCAAGACGTCAAATCTGCGTTCCGCATCGAAGTCGGCGAATTCGGGTCTAAGACGCCAGCCGCTCATTGGAATAGTCCCGATGCCGCGCCACTTCCGATCACATTCCTCGAAAACCGCGGCGATTGTCTTCTGTGCCGGAAGATTGCCCTCAAAGGTAACGGCGCGGCTATAGGCATTGACCACCGCGACCCTGCCAGCCTGCAAGAGCTTCACTGTCTCCAGAATGCCTCGGACGAGATCGAGCGGTTCGAAGCCCGTGACTGCCATCGGTACTTTGAACTTCTCCGCAAGAGCCGGGTATTCGTGATACCCCATCACGGAGCAGACGTGACCTGCCAGCAGGAATCCCTGGACGCGATTGGCTGTCGAGGAGAGGATGGCCTCGATCGCCGGAGGCACCCGGACATGTGAGACCAGCACGCTGTAGTTCGTCAATCCAAGCGAGCGAGCGTGCAGGACGCTCATCACATTGGGTGGCGCGGTGGTCTCGAAACCAATGGCGAAGAAGACAACTTGCCTATCCGGATTCAGCCGTGCCAATTCGACGGCATCTAGCGGGGAATACACCACCCGCACGTCTCCGCCAGCGGCCTTCACCGAGAAGAGGTCGCGGCCGGAGCCGGGAACACGCAGCATGTCGCCATAAGAGCAGAAGATCACGTTGGGGCGCCCGGCGATGGCCAGCGCCTTGTCGATGAGCTCGAGGGACGTGACGCAGACGGGGCAGCCGGGTCCGTGCACGAGCTCGATCTCAGGCGGCAGAAGCTGGTCAATACCGTAGCGAACGATGGAGTGGGTTTGGCCCCCGCAGATTTCCATAAGCGTCCATGGACGGGTGATCGACCGTCGAATGTCGGCGATCACGTGGTTGACCAGAACGCTGTCGCGGTATTCAGATACGTATTTCATTGTGATTTCCGGGAGGCAAGAGCTCGCGAACTGGTAAGGGGGCTTCCTCGCGACTTCGCCAGATCAGGCAGGTCGCGCGTCCGATGAGGGCCCAGGCGCTGATTCCATATCGGCGATGTCCTGGAGCAGCGCAAGGGTTTCGCTGCGCCTCGGCTTCGCTGAGGAGACTGATTGCGAAGCCCACATGGACGATGCAGTAGTCGCCCACCCGGGACTCCGGGACATAATCCAAGCAGACCTCGCGCTTAACACCGCCGAAGTCCACGCGGGCCATCTTCAGACCACTCTTGTCAAATGTCTCGATTATCAGACCCGGGACTCCCAGGCACATATCCTGCTCTCAATCTGGCTGCCGCAATGGCAGCTTGTCCGAGCGCCAAGCCACCGTCATTGGTCGGCACTTCTCTATGTATGTATACCTGAAAACCGGCGTCCCGTAAAAGTGACAAAGTGCGTCGTAATAATGTGATATTCTGCCAAACTCCACCCGAGAGCACGACGACATTCACGCCGGTGTCGGAGCGTACCCCGCGAGCCGCGGACAGGATCATGTGCGCCAACCCGTTGTGAAAACGCGCCGCGATAAGTGCCACGTTCAGTCCCGTCAACACGTCAGCCAGCAGAGCTTGAATGCCCGGCTTTAGCCTAATTAGCCCTGCGTCGACATCGAAGGGATACGCCCCTGCTTCGGATTCATCCGCCAGCGCTTCAAACTCTATGGCGGCCTGGGCTTCATAGTTGACTGTCTGACGGACGCCGGCCAGCGCCGCCGCTGCATCAAAGAGGCGCCCCATACTTGAAGTCAAGGGCGCATTGATGCGCCTCTCCAGTTGCCTGGTAAGAATTCCCCGGGCGGCGGGCGGAAACTGCCGAACCGGAGCCAAGACTTCGGCCCATTCCAAACCGAGCGACCACAGCAATGCCAGTGCGATCCGGGCAGGCTCTCGGATGGCCGCGTCACCGCCCGGCAATGGGAAGTATTCAAGATGCAAGGCGCGGCGGAAACTCACGTAGTCTGCCACCAGGAATTCGCCGCCCCAGATTGCCCCATCCTCGCCATAGCCGGTTCCGTCCATTGCCACACCCAGGACGGGGTTGACTCCATCCAATCCGTGCTCGGCCATGCAAGCGGCGATATGGGCGTGATGATGCTGGATGCCAATCTTCGCGAGACCTTCGTGATCGGCTCGAGAAGAGGCATACCGACTCGCCAGATAGTTAGGGTGCAGATCGTAGGCGACCGCTTCGGGCCTCACTCGAAAGAGGGCCTCGAAATGCTCGACGCTCTGTTCGAACGACTGAAGGGTCTCGAAGTTTTGCATGTCGCCAATGTGCTGGCTCAGGAAGCCGTAGTTGCGGTTGGTGATGCAGAAGGTGTTCTTGAGTTCGGCGCCTGTCGCAAGGAGCGGGGGAACCTGCCAGGGTAGTCTGACCGGAAAGGGGGCAAAGCCGCGCGACCTGCGGAGAGGGTAGATGCTTGCCTCGGGTCCCGTGGCACGCGCAGCTCCCGGGGCGGGGTCGACGAACACTCTGAGCACCGAATCATCGCAGCGGACGTGAATATCACGGTCGTGCATCAAGAAGGCATCCGCCAAGGTCGCCAACCGCTGGCGCGCCTCGCCATTACCCGTACAAATCGGCTCTTCACTCAGGTTGCCGCTGGTCATCACGAGGGCTTCCGGAAATCCATCGGCCGTCTCCAACAGCAAGTGGTGCAGCGGCGTATACGGCAGCATCACTCCGAGCCAGCCCTGTCCCGGGGCAACATCCACTGCGATCCCGGATTCGGGCCGTCGCCGCAGCAGCACGATGGGCCGCGCCGCGGAGATCAGGGCAGCGCGCTCTGTGGAATCCACAAAACAATGGTGTTCCACAGCCATCATGTCCCGGAACATCAGGGCAAAGGGCTTGTCCACCCTCAACTTCCGACGGCGCAGCTCTTGGACCGTGTCAGGACGGATGGCGTCGCACGCAAGGTGGAAGCCGCCGAGTCCCTTTACAGCCACAATCCGGCCCTCAGCCAGCAGGCGGCGGGCCTCAAGGACGGCAGCGTCCTTCTCAGCCGCGCGCCGCACGCCGTTGGAAATTGCATATTCCAGCCAGACCTGCGGTCCGCACGCCGGGCACGCGACCGGCTGCGCATGGAAGCGGCGATCGCCTGGATCGGAATACTCCCGTCTGCAGTCGTTGCACATGGCAAAGTGCGCCATGGTGGTCTTCAGGCGGTCGTAGGGTATGTCACGGATGATGGTGAAGCGCGGCCCGCAGTTTGTGCAATTGATGAACGGGTAGCGAAATCGGCGGTCATCCGGATCGCGCATTTCGCGCAAACAATCATCACAAATCGCCACATCGGGCGAGATGGGCTGGAACGCTTCCGGAATGCTCTCAGAGTCCAGGATCTCGAATGTGGTGAAGCCCCGGGGGGGATTATCCAAGACGGTCAAGTCGTCGATCCGCGCGAGAGGCGGTGCCTCCATTCGCAGTGCCTTGACAAAGGCATCGAGGTCAGGAGCAGTTCCGTCGACCTCGATGTCGACTCCCGCTGACGTGTTGCGGACCCAACCCAGCAGACCCAGACGCCTGGAAAGGTTGTACACGAACGGACGAAACCCCACGCCCTGGACGATGCCGCTGACGTGGAGGCTTGCCCCGCGTTTCGCTTCAGTCGACGTCAAGCGCCTCCATATAGAATTCCTCGCCCTGGAGGATCTTGGCACCGTTGCTTCCGCAGTTCGGGCAGACAATCTCGCCTTCCGGCGGCTGATACCTGGTAAAGCAGGCCATGCACTGCATCTCGGCGGCGACAGGGCGGAAGTGGAGAGTCGCCTTTTCGGCGATCGTGCCCTTGCAGATCTCGTCCCAGTAGAACCGGACTGATTCCTCGCTGTACGTGGATAGCTCCCCCACCACCAGATACAGATCTGTGATCCGGCTGGCATTCTGTTCAGCCGCTTTCTTCAGGGCTTTGTCTAGAATGGCTTGTGTTGCATAGAGCTCATGCATGATCCCAGCTCCAATTGGCGGCACCTTTCCCAGAACGCGGCGAAGCGTGCCCACACGCGGCGGACGAGATAAGCAGCGGACGGGAAGAATCGGGGGCGGCGAGATGCCTCAGGCCAGTCTGTAAGCCGCATTCTGTCCGGCGAGTCACACAGGTTTACGCCACGAGGGCTTCATCCCTGCATCCTCGCTTCAGCGATCATCTATCTATGCAGTCTACCCGAGACTCGAACGGAGCGGGCCGCTCCATCGTCTCTGTTTGACCTTGCTCCCGACGGGGGTTGCCTGGCCGCCCACATTGCTGCGGACGCCGGTGGTCTCTTACACCACCTTTTCACCATCGCCCGGACGGTGCGAACACCCTCCTGGCTGTTGTTTTCTGTGGCCCTGTCCGACAGATCACTCCGTCCCGGGATTTCCCCGGCGCCGCGCCCTGCGGAGTACGGACTTTCCTCGACTCCCAACAAGGAGAGCCGCGATCGCCCAACCGGCCTGAGGCGCCCTCATCATACACGCTAGCACAGGGCAAGTCAACGGGACGGCCGGCGTCCGCGTCGCAGTTCTGGTCGGCACGCCCGCCAAATCACGGTGATTTCGCGTGCGCCGGCACTGGCATGAGGTCTGCAGCGCGGATCCGTCACAATTTGGGCTGAGATCGCGGTTTTGGGGTCGGATTAATGTAAAATAGGCCTGCAAGCTGAGAGAAACGGATCACCTTTGGGCACCCCCTCTGGCAAGTATGTAATTGGTCTGACCGGCAACATCGGGACGGGTAAAACTGTCGTCCGAAGAATGCTGGAGCACCTCGGCGCCTACACGATAGACGCCGATGGGCTTTCTCACCGGGCTGTGGCCAAGGGGGCGCCGGGGTATCAACTGGTCGTGCAAACTTTCGGCAGATGGATCCTGGATGCCGACGGCGAGATCAATCGGACCAAGTTGGGCAGCCTCGTGTTCCGAGACCCAGCAGCACTCGAGGAACTCGAATCCATTGTGCATCCGCTCGTCCGGCAAGCCGTCGAAGTACTGATGAAGCGTGCGACCCAGGGAGTGGTGGTGATCGAGGCGATCAAACTCCTGGAAGGCAGCTTACACAGGCTATGCGACAGCATTTGGGTCATCTACGCGCCTCCTGTAATCCAGGTCGACCGGCTGACGCGGAAGCGGAACATGAGCCAGGAAGAGGCGCTGCAGCGGGTGAATACCCAGGGCCCTCAGACGGACAAAATCGCACTCGCGAATGTCGTCATCCGAAACATCGGTTCGTACGATGATCTCTGGAAGCAGGTGACGCAGGCGTGGGGCAAGAATGTCCCAGCGAGCGCGGCGGAGAAACCTGCTCCGGTGGCGGAGGTGAGGGCCGGCGAATTCCGTGTAATCCGCGGCAAGCCCAAGGATGCCGAGGCGATCGCGGGCTTGATCAACCGCCTCAACGGCGGCAAACCGAAGCTGACCGCCGATGACATCATGGCGCAGTTTGGCGAAAAGGCGTACATGCTTCTGCAGCTTGACCGCCAACTGGTTGGGCTCGCGGGGTGGCAAGTGGAAAACCTGGTCGTGCGTACGACAGACCTCTACCTGGAACCCGGGCTGGAGGTTGACAAGGCCCTGGAAAAGCTGGTCAGGGAGATCGAGCAGGTCTCGGCGGACTTGCAGTGTGAGGCTTCACTCGTGTTCCCGGAAACGAACCTTGCCTCCCAGAAAGCAGTATGGAAACGACTGGGCTACGAGGGGCGAACGCCTGAAGCGCTGGGAGTGCAGGCTTGGACGGATGCGGCGCAGGAATCCATGCCTGCCGGGACGGCGCTCCTCTTCAAGCAGTTGCGTCAGGACCGTGTCCTTCGGCCGATCTGAGCGGAGCGCCGGCTAAGGGTAGAGCGGGCGGAGCGCTCGGGCTGGCTCTCCGTTCGTTGGATGCAGGAGGCCCCGTGGGGGCAGAGGAGCTTATAGGAACGCAGGACTACCAGAACGAGCGCCGCTAAGCGCAGCCTAATTGACCTGCGGCATAATCCGGAGACAGGCCATCACTTGGCTGCTCCAGAACTGTTGAATCGCAGAAGCCGTGACGGAGTTTCTCAATAACCTGCTCTTCATATTCCAGCGCCTGAACGGGCTGAGTGTCATTGACATTCTGCTCGTTACGGCGATCTTCTTTGGGTTGATGTTTTGGCTGCGCGACACCCAAGCCATGGTTCTGCTGCGCGGCGTGATCCTGATCGTCGTAGCTCTGGTGCTCCTGACCAGCCTGGTCGACCTGCCGGCTTTCTCGTGGCTGGTTCGAAACTCGGTCCCGGTTATGCTGCTTGCCATCCCTGTGATATTCGCCCCTGAGATCCGTCGGGCTCTTGGGCGGATCGGGCGCGCTGGCACGTTCCTGTCCAGGTTCGGCAGGGTGTCAGCCGCAGAGCTGGAGGCCTCCGTGCATGCCGTAGTCACGGCGGCGGCTCGGCTCTCGGCCCGGCAGCACGGGGCGCTGATCATCATGCAGCGAGTTCGACAATCTTGATGAGTATGTCGAGAGCGGCGTCCGGCTCAACGCGCTGGTGACCGCCGAGATGCTCCTGCAGATCTTCTACCCGAACACGCCGCTGCACGATGGCGCGGTCATCATGGCGGGATCCCGCCTGATAGCTGCAGCGTGCGTGATGCCACTCTCATCGAGCGGAATCCTAAATCGCTCTCCGGACCGGCAAATGGGGCTCCGGCACCGCGCAGCCCTCGGCATCTCGGAGGAAGCGACGCGATCGCAATCGTCGTATCGGAGGAGACCGGCGGTATTTCCGTGGCGCATGCCGGGCGTATGATCCGGCGGATCGACGTCGAGAGACTTGAGAACATACTACTGGCCTTCTTCCGACCGGCCGTGACGGAACCCTCCGACAGGTGGTACAAGCGTGCCTTCCCTTACGTGTCTGGGCGCAGAGGCCAGCGAAATGCTAAGTAACCTCGGGCGGAACCTGCGTACGCTGATTTGGGCTTTCCTGCTCGCGGTTGCAGTGTGGATTGCGGCCGTGACAGCCGCCGATCCGGATGAGCTGCGCACCTATCCGACGCCGGTGAGGATTGAGATCATCGGGCAGGATCCGGGCCTGCTGATCAAGGGCAGTACGCCGTCCGAGGTTCAAGTCAGCATCCGTGCGCCGCAGTCCGTGTGGAGCAGGTTGACAGCGCAGCCAGGAAGCGTGCGCGCGGTCCTGGACCTGGCGGGCTTGAAGGCTGGAGAGCACACGCTCAGTGTGCAAGTCCAGGTCGATGCGCGGCCCATCAGGATCGTCACGGTTAGTCCGTCGTCCGTGCTACTCTCGCTCGAGCCGCTGGTGAGCCGCACGCTCCCGTTGCAGTACACGATCTCAGGCCAGCCTGCCGTCGGCTATCAGGCTGGAGACCTGGCTCTCGACCCGACCGAGGTCGTTCTGGCGGGCCCGGAGTTGATCGTCCAGCAGGTGGCCAAGGTACGCATCGTCATCGACATCGCCGGTGCCGCGAGGGCATTGATCAATCCATACCTGTGGTGGCATTGGATGCTGGAAACGCACCAGTGAGCGACCTGACCATCCAGCCCGATTCGGTTCACGTGACGCTTCCGATCAACCGCCAGGGTGGGTTCAGGGACGTGGCTGTAAAAGTTATCGTCCACGGCCAGGTTGCCACGGGCTACCGGCTGGACAGCATCTCCGTCTATCCTCCCGTCGTAACCGTCTACTCTGCCAATCCGGACCTGGTCAACGCTCTACCTGGCGTCATCGAGACGCAGCCTCTTCGAGCTGCAGGCTGCGAAGGACAGCCTGAACATGCGGGTCTCGCTCAATCTTCCCTCCGGGATCTCCGCAGTAGGGCAACAGACCGTGCTCATCCAGGCAGGCATCTCGCCCATACAGAGCAGCCTGACGCTTGCCGGCGAGAAGGTGGAGGTGGCGGGTCTTCCAGATGGTCTGGCGGCGCAGATCTCGCCTGCGATGGTAGACGTGATCCTGTCAGGTCCGCTGCCCATCCTCGATACGTTGACGCGACAGGACATCCACGTAACCGTCGACGCAACCGGTCTGGCCCCGGGCACCTATCAGCTCACGCCGAGTGTCCAGATTTTGTCGTCGAGTGTAACAGTTGAGTCCCTACTGCCGGGCACCGTCGAACTGGTTCTGAAACCCAAGGAAACCCCGACAACGAAGCCGTGAAGCCGGCGCGCTGGATGGCTCTCATAGCACCCGGATTGGCCGAATCCCCATAGGTCGAACTGCAATTTCATGCCGAAACCAATCGTAGCGCTGGTCGGACGCCCCAACGTTGGCAAGAGCACCCTTTTCAACCGCCTCGTAGGGGAGCGTTTGGCGATCGTAGACGACACGCCTGGCACGACCCGCGACCGCCTGTACGCGGAGTGCACCTGGAATGGTCGAACCTTTGCCATCGTCGACACAGGTGGCATCGACCCAACTCACGGCGGGGCTGGTGTCCTCTCAGTGGGATCGGCGGACTTCATCCAGGATATCAAGGAGCAGGCCCTGGTGGCGGCCCGGGACGCCGACGCAATCCTCTTTGTGACCGACGGGGAAGCGGGCATCACTGAGCCCGACCGCGAAGTAGCCGGAATATTGCGCCGCGTTCAGAACAAACTGCCGGACGGGAGGACGCATCCTCCCATCTTGCTGGTGGTCAACAAGTGCGAGACAGCCGAGCGGAGGGAAGCCGCGACCGAATTCTATGAACTCGGTCTCGGCGATCCGCACCCGGTCTCGGCGATCCATGGGACAGACATTGGCGACGTGCTGGATGCACTGGTGTACACGTTCCCCGACGCCGAAGAGGAAGCCGAGGACATGATCCAGATCGCCATTGTGGGCAAACCCAACGCAGGCAAGTCAAGCCTGCTGAATTCAGCTGGTGGGGGAGAACCGGGCGATCGTGAGCCCCATCCCAGGCACAACGCGTGACAGCGTGGACACACAGATCGAGTTCCAGGGACTGCCGATCACTCTCATTGACACGGCCGGGATCCGAAGGCGGGGAAAGATCGATCGCGGCGTGGAGCAGTACAGCGTCTTGCGCTCGTTCAAGGCTATTGAGAGGGCCGACGTGGCGCTCTTGATCATCGACGCGACCACGGGCATCACGTCGCAGGACAGTCACATTGCCGGCTTCATACTTGAGGCATGGAAATCCTGCGTGGTGCTAGTGAACAAGTGGGACTCCGTTCCCAACGACCGGACCGCCATGGAAGCACAAACTCGCAGGATCCGTTCGGACCTCAACTTTGTGGACTACGTGCCGCTGCTCTTCATTTCCGCGAAGACGGGCGAGCGTGTGCACGAGGTGCTGCCTCTCGCGCTCCAAGTGCAGGAGGAACGACTAGTGCGCCTTACGACGTCCAGCATCAACAAGGTGCTGATTGAGGCCCAGGATCTGCAGCCGCCACCGACGCGTGCAGGACGGCAGCTCAAGATCTTCTACGGTACTCAGGTTCGCTCCGACCCGCCAACGTTCATGATCTACGTCAATGATCCCGGGTCGCTGCACTTCACCTATCGGCGATACCTCGAGAATCGCCTCAGAGAGCAGTACGGCTACCTGGGTACGCCGATCCGGCTGGTGGTGAAAGGCCGCAGAGAGAAGTAACGGACGGCAAACACCGGGTTTCAATCTGAAGCGCAGAAAAACGGAGTGCGAAAGGCCTTGGCCATTCGCACTCTCGATTTGTGAGGGCTGGCTCCCTGGAGGGAGCGGGTTGCACCAGTTACTGGTTTGCGTACGTGGACATGATCGTCGTGAAGATGGCCGACTCGGCGTTCAGGTCATAAGTCGGTGGCGGCGTGGGGAACACGCCGGGGTTCGTCGAATGCAGCACGAACGTCAGGCTGATGCAAGCAGTACCCTTGGTACTGGAGTATCCGACCCAGTCATAGATTTGGCTGGCAGCGCCCTCCGATCCCGTTTGCTTGAGGAACTGGATGCCATTGATGGTCACGTTCTCGGAGGATGATTGGAGGGTGGTTTCCGGGGACTGACATGTGCTTGCGCCTTCGACCACGCTCACATCAACGTACTTCTGCACCAGATTCGTGCCCGGCATGAAGGGGAGGTACGACGCGACCGGAGTTATCAGATTGGCTGGCGATCGAGGAGCCAGGGGGAAACTGGAACGAGAAAGCGTACTTGATATTCTGATACGTGTTCCAGCCGCTGGTGCTCGTGCCACTTGGCGTGACCGTGAAAGTCGGGGTTGGAGTTGCGGTTGCGGGCGCCAGGGTGCCGGTCGCCGTCGGTGTGGCGGTCGCCGGTGAGGGCGTCGATGTGGCTGCAGCTGAGTTATAGATCACAGGTGCGACCCACATGGCCCGGTCGCCGGTGGGCGATCCAGCCGCGAAGACCTTGAGGATGAACTTCACATCCTGACCCACCAGCGGGCTGAGATCGAGGTCGGTTTGGAAGTACTGACCTTCGTACTTCTCGACAAAGGCCCAGTAGGTCGTGATCGGGCCCGTGCCGATCTGGTAGTCAAGATAGAAGACCACGTAGCACGACGTCGCGCCGTAGGCACAATTCACGATCGAGCGGAAGTGATCGCCCGCCTTGACCCGATATGGCGGGAAGATCCCGTGGATGTATCCGTTGAACACATTCTGCGGCTGCACCAACAGCCCCAGCCGGGGATCCACGGTTCCATTCTCCAACTGGGGGCTCTGAAGCTTCAACACGAAACCGCGTTGATCGCCGTCAGTGCCCGGGCAGGGCAGTTGACCGGCGCCGGAGAACCACACACCCTGGCATACGTTGGCTGCGAAGTCATACGTGACGCCGGCCACGGGCGTCGGGGAGGGACCAGGCGTGCCCGGCGTGGCCGTGGGACCTGCGACCTTGATGTCCACCCACCAGGACTTGGTGCCGTCGGCCCCTATGCCGAAACGAACGCCGCTGGCATTTTGGAACTTCCAGAAGCCCCGATAGGATCCCGCTGCGCTCGGCGCCGTCAGATTCAGGGTGAGGTCAACGGTCTGGCCGGGAGATACTGTCTTGGGCAGGTTGACTGAGTCCGGGCCTCCCATCTTGTCGCCGCTGTCGAAGACAAGCATGTACGTGGTCGTCCAGGTGCAGGTGCCGACATTCTTCAGCCTCCACGTCTTGGTGAAGACCGCGCCGGGATTGAATGACGTCCCGTCGGGAACTGTGACGTCAGCGATGAACTGAGCCCTGTCACAGGAGGATGGCGGCGGAGTCGTGCCCGAGCTGATGGCGACGCCGTTTACAACCCAAGTCGGATCTGTCCCGCCGGCGTCGGAGAACTGCAGTGACAGCGAACCGCCCGTGATTGCCACGCTGAAGGTGTTTGTCACGAAGGAGCCGACTGGCGTGTCGACGTCTGCAAGGCGGGTCACGTTGTTGGCTTTGACGACCATGTTGTCATGGGCAAAGGTCTGATCGCCCATGGTGACGGCGACATTGTAGGTGCCATTGGGAAGGTCGACCTTAAAGGTTCGGGCTGCGGAACTATCCATCACAAAATCGCGCCGCAGATCGTCCGCGATCCCGGTGCGATCGTGTGACTCGAGCGTCGACGTATCGGTCCAGCCAAAGCTGCCGGCCGAGTAGGCAGTCGCTTCGGAGACCCGGGTATAGCCGCTGGCGACCGGCGAGGTCGAGGTGCCGAAGTCAAAGTTGCGGGCGCTCGGAGGAGGAGGCGGAGGTTGAGTTCCGGCCCGCAGGATCACAGGATTTGACCAGAGCGCTCGGTCCCCTGATGCCGTACCTGAGGCGAGGACGGTCAATATGAACTTGACGTCCTGACCGGCGAGCGGGCTGAGGTCGATGTTCGCCCGGAAGAATAGTCCTTCGTATTTCTCACGAAACGACCAGAAGGTGTTGACTGGGCCGCTGCCGATCCGGTAGTCCAGCCGGAAGGTTACATAGCAACTCGTGGCATTGTACGCGCAGTTCACGACGCTCTGGAACTTGTCGCCGCTTTGAACGTGGAAGGCGGGGAAGGCTCCATGAATATCACCATTGAACGTGTTCTGTGGCATCGTGATCAGGCCGGCGCCCGAATCCGTCATGCCGTTTTCCAGCCGGGGGTTGTTCACCTTGAGAACGAAGCCCCGCGAATCTCCATCAGTTCCAGGGCAAGGAAGGCTGCCCTGCAGACTCGACCAGGCTGCCGAGCAGTAGTTGGCGGCAAAGTCGTAGGCCACGTTGGAGGCCGTGCCCGTGACGTTTATCTCAACCCACCACGACTTGTTGGCCGTTGAGCCGATGCCGAAGAGCACACCGGAAGCATTCTTGAACTTCCAGTATCCAATGTAGTGCCCCGCGGCGGTGGGAGCTGTCAAGCCGATAGAGATATCGACCGTCTGACCGGGCAGCACTGTGTTCGGCAGGTTGACGGACGATGGTCCGCCCATCTTGCTGCCGGTGTCGAAGACCAACGCGTAGGAGGTGGTCCACGTGCAGGAGCCGACGTTCTTGAGGCGCCAGGTCTTGGTGAATGCCGCACCCACGGCAAAATTCGTACCGTCGGGTACCGTCACATCCGCGACGAACTGCGCCCAATCGCAGATCGAGGCGGCGCCCGCTACCTGCGTGCTGATGGTCGCGGCGGGGACCACTGAAAGGACGATTGCGGCCAGCATCAACGCCCAACCCACGGAAATTCTTGGTTTCATGAGCATTCTCCTTCGTTCAAGAGGCCAAACGATAGTGAGCCCCGACAAAGACGCATAATCTATTGAAAAGTTCCATGATCGCTATGATTTCCACACCAAGCGTGCTGACCGCCATGGTCTTGACATTCTTGGTCGCCGTCGGATCCAGCCCGCGTTCCTGCCCCATTATGCCACGTGGACTGCCCCTCCCGAGGCAGTCCATGGACATTGTCAAGCCACGTGTCACGGCGTGTCTGTGGGCACCGGTGTATCGCTTGGCACCGGTGTGTCGGTGGGCGCGGGCGTATCGGTGAGCACCGGCATATCGGTAGAAGGCGGCACCGAAGTATCCGTAGCCGGCACGCTGTTAGAAGCGCCTCCGATCGAGGCTGGTCGGAAGATCTTCGGCGCAACCCACTGGGCGCGATCACCGGTGGGCGATCCGTTTGCCAGCACCGTCAGAATGAAGTGCACGTTCTTGCCGGCGAGCGAGCTGAGGTCAATGTCGACGGGATAGTAGAGCCCGTCATATTTCTCAGCGAAGGTCCCCAAGTTCTGGGTTACTCCCCCGGCCATTTCCACATCCACTCGGAAGATCACGAAGCAGTCACTTGCCCCGTACTCACAGTTGATGGTGGCCTGGAAGCGGTCGCCGGACTGGATCGTAAAGTCAGTATATATGCCCTGGATGTAGCCGTTGGTGACACTTTGTGGGAAGGTGAGCAGTCCCGGCTGCGAGGAGACGGTCCCGTTTTCCATCCGAGGGCTGGTCTGACTCAGCACAAATCCGCGCAAGTCGCCATCGCTGCCGGGGCACGGCAAAGTCACAGTGCCGTTGGTCCATCGAGCAGTGCACACCGTGCTTACAAAATCAAGCGCCGTGCTGCCGGGTTTGCCTCCGGCAACATTGATGGCCACCCAGAACGGCTTGTCGAAGGTGGCGCCAATCCCAAAGAGGCCGCCCGAGGCGTTCTTGAGCTCCCAGTATCCACGGTATGAACCCGCCAGGCTGGGCGCCGTCAAGTTGACGCCCACATCCACCGTCTGGCCGGGAACAACGGTCTGGGGCAGCAAGACATCCACGCCGCCCATGCGATCGCCGCTGATGAAGGTGACACTATAGGCGGTCGTCCACGTGCACGTGCCGACATTCTTGAAGCGCCAAGTCTTCGTAAAGGTCGCGTTGGGTGCGAATGTCGTATTGTCGGGCACACTAACGTCCAAGATGAATTGGGCCTTATCGCACCCAGCAGTCGTCGTGGGAACCGGCGTGCTGGTGGGTGTGGCGGGAGTGGAGGGCGTCGGCGTCAGGGTTGACGCCGCAGCAGAGACGGAGCGAACAATGCGCGGTGCGACCCACAGAGGCTCGTCAGGTATGGCCGGTCCGGAAGCGAATACAGCCAGAACGAGACGCATGTTCCTGAGGTTGGCCAGCCGGGTCAGGTCTACATCGACCGGGGCGGTCAAGCCGTCATAGCGTTCTTTCCACTTCCATAGCGTGAAGAAGTTGCCGTCCCGCTCATATTCAAGAGCGTACGTCACGTAGCAATTGGTCGCGCCGTACTGACAACCGACTGTCGCCTGGAAATGATCGCCGCGGAAGATGTCGTCCACGGGGAACATGCCACGTATCAAGCCGTTGTATTTCTGCTGAGGAATCGTCAGGAGGGCCGGGGCTCCCGCAGGCAACCCGGTCTCCAGAGTGGGATTGTCCAGCTTCTCTACATAGCCGAACTGCAGCTTGTTGGAGTTGACGGGGCACGGGATAGGACCGCCGTCATAGATCCACTGGGCGGAGCACATTTCGGCAACAAAATCATAGGCCACCGAGGTCTGGAGAGGCGTCTTAACGTGAATCGTGACCCAAAACGGATTCACATGTGCGGCGCCGATGCCGAAGAGCGTGCCCGAGGCACTCTTGAGCATCCAGAATCCCTGATACACGCCCCCGTTGGTTGGCGCAACCAATGTGACGCTCAGATCAACAGCTTGGCCGGGCGCCACAGAGCGGGGAAAGAGCACCGTGGACGTGTTGCCCATCTGCGCCCCACTGGAGAAGACAAGAGCATCGGAGGTTGACCAAGAGCACGTGCCCACGTTCTTGAGGCGCCACGTCTTCACGAAGACTTCGCCAGGATCCTCGTAAGTCCCATCTGGGATCGTGACATCCGAGACAAACTGCGCAGCATTGCAAGCGCTATCAGCCGCCGCAGTGCGAACGCTCGCCGTCATGGCAAGGATGAATACGACCGGGATTACAATCCAAAGAGCATGAGACAAGCGGAGCTTCATGGCCTCTCCTTGTGTCGATACGCACATTATATTGGCTATGCGCTATGGTGAGTATAGCGATTCCCTGACAAAACATCAATACCAGAAATGACCGGTTTTGGTTCGGAAGACGGCAAAAACCGTGGATTGCAGACCATCTTGCACCTCGACCTGGACGCCTTCTTCTGCGCCGTAGAGGAGGTCTGGGACCCGGGTTTGCGCGGCCTGGCTTTCGCCGTGGGCGGCCGTCCAAATGAACGCGGCGTCGTGGCATCGTGTTCGTACGCGGCCCGCAAGTACGGCGTCCGATCCGCGATGCCGACGGTACAAGCCCTGCGCCTCTGCCCCGGTTTGCGGATTGTCTCGGGCCGGCATCGGATCTACGGGGAGGTGTCCGATCAGGTCATGTCTCGAATCCATGATCTCAGCCCATCCGTGGAACAAATCTCCATTGATGAAGCCTTCGTCGACATCTCGGGCCTGAAGGATCCGCCTGAGTACATCGCCCGGCGGCTCCAAGCCAGGGTCCGCGACGAGCTGGGACTCCCTTGTTCCATCGGGATTGCGTCCAACAAGCTAGTGGCAAAGATCGCCACGGAGGTTGGCAAGAAGGCAGCCAAGGGCAACGGCCCACCTTGCGGCTTGACGATCGTGCCGGCCGGCGAGGAGGCTGCTTTCCTGGCTCCATTGCCGATCGAAATGCTTTGGGGGGTCGGTCCCAAGACGGCTGCGAAGTTGGAGGGCTTGGGAATCCATACTATTGGTGATATCGCCAAGTGGCCCGAAAGCAGCCTCATCCATTCCTTCGGGGAAAACGGACGTGATCTGGCGCGCCGGGTGCGCGGCGAGGACGAGCGCATGATCGTCACCGAGCATGAGGCCAAGTCGATGAGCCAGGAAACGACCTTCGCTCACGACATCCGGGATGACACTGCTCTCAAGAAGACGCTCCGGGAGCTCTCCGAGGACGTCGGCCGCAACCTGCGCCGATCCAGCCTCGCCGGCGCGACCATCAAGCTAAAGCTGCGCTGGCCCGACTTCACCACGTTGACCCGTCAGGCCACATTGCCCCATCGGACCGATGAGGGTGACGAGATCTACAAGCAGGCCCTGGAGTTGATGAACTCCGTGCGGAAGCCCGGCCAGGCGGTGCGTTTAATTGGAGTGGGTGTAAGCGGACTCGGGGTGCCCGTCCGGCAACTGGCGTTGTGGGACACCCAGTCCGAGAAATCCCGCAAACTGAGAGCCGCCATCGAGACCTTGCGGGAGAAGTATGGCGACGAGGTCATCCAGCACGGAGACTCTTCGTGACATTGTTCACTTGGAGCAGCCGAACAGGAACCCTATACTGGGGAGGATTGGGGAGGTGCAAATGAAAACCCTCGACTTGAAAAAGCAACTGAAGCCCTTGTATTTTCCCTCGGCGAAGAAGGTGGAGATCCTCCGGGTTCCGCCCATGCAGTTCGCAGCGATCGATGGGGCCATCGAGAAAGGCGAGGAACCCGGCACGTCGCCGGCCTTCACAGAGACAATGCAGGCGCTCTACGGCATCGCCTACACCCTCAAGTTCATGCTGAAGAAACGGAAGAAGAATCCGATCGACTATCCGGTCATGGCACTGGAGGGACTGTGGTGGGTCCGTGGCGGCAAGTTCGTGATCACAAAGAAGGACAACTGGCTGTTCACTGTGATGATCATGCAGCCGGACGTCATCACGCCGGACATTTTCGAGGCAGGGCGGGCAGAGCTGCGTGGCAAGGGTGGAGACAATCCGGCCGTGGGGAGGCTCCGTCTCGAACGCTTCGATGAAGGCCTGTGCGTGCAGGTCATGCATATCGGGCCGTATGCGGACGAGCCGGTTACCGTCGAGCGGATGCAGGCTTTTGCCGAGGAGAACGGCTACCGGGATTGCGTCGGGCTGGGCGGAAAGCATCATGAGATTTATCTGGGCGATCCGCGCCGGGCGGATCCCGCCAAATTGAAGACAGTGCTCCGCCATCCGGTGGAGAAGATCCGACCGTGATCAAGAGCGCAACGATTTCAGTTAGCACCCGGGGACAGGCGGACATCCACGACATCACCCACGAGGTAGCCGCAGCAGTGGCACAGAGCGGAATCAGGGCAGGCACCGTGACTGTCTTCTGCTCTTCGTCAACCAGCGCCGTGACCACGATCGAGTACGAGAGCGGCGCGGTCCGCGACCTCCAGCAGCTCTTCGATGAGATCATTCCTGCTGACCGCGAATACGCGCACAACGCCGCCTGGGGGGACGGTAACGGCCACAGCCATGTTAGGGCCGCACTGCTGGGAGCCTCCCTGACGGTTCCATTCATCGGGGGCCGACTCGCACTTGGCACATGGCAGCAAATCGTCCACGTGGATTTCGACAATCGGCCGCGCAGGCGCGATGTACTGCTTCAAATAGTGGGTGAATAGGTGCACTGCTACTACCATCCAGACAGGCCGGCAGTAGGCCTATGCAGGCATTGCCAACGCGGCCTTTGCGTAGACTGCGCTGCGCTTGTCGAGGATGTGCTAGCCTGCAAGGGTCCTCATGAGCAGCAAGTCCGAATGGCCCAAGAATGGCAGCGCCGGGCCCTGCAACAGTCTCAGCGGATTAGGGCGGGGTACCTCTCCGAAATACGATCTTCTATGGGCTGGTCGGGGCACTCTTCGCTGGATTTGGCCTATACCAGTATCGCTTCCTCGGCTTGGAGGCGGTCTTCTTCATGCTGATCGGGCTGTTCCTGCTGTACGCGGCCATCGCCAATTTGGTCGAGGGCAGGAAATACGAATGGGGTGTGCAACTTTCGGGTGCCTTCACACGTACGTGTGGTGGACACCGAAAGGAGCATAGTCATGAATACCACTTTCAAGCAGCTGCAGCGCACAAGCACCAACCGTATGATTGCGGGCGTGTGCGGGGGCCTGGGAGAATACTCGAACGTTGATCCGACCCTGATCCGTCTCGTGGCCGTCCTCTTGCTATTCCTCACCGGGCCCGGCATTATACTGGCGTACTTGATCATGGCACTGATCATCCCGGAACAGCCAGCCAAGCAGCCCTGAACCAGAGACGGCCGTGGATGGCTGCAAGCGATGGTCCCGCCATCCGGCTCCGAATCCTGCCGGACGGTCGGGATCATCTGATTCATTAGGCAGGATCAGCGCGCCAAGGAGAGGAACACGTCCTCCAAAGTCGGCTCCCCCAGCGCCAGGCTACTTACGCGCAAGCCGGCGCCCAAGAGGCCAGTCTTCAGTCGATCGCCCTGGATTCCGTCCGCGGTGATGGCCCGCACGTGATCGCCGGCGAGGCTGACGCGCAGTACGCCATCGAGGCCGGCAAGTACGGTCAGGCCGTGCTCCAGCGGCTGCAACGAGATCTCCCACACGTCGCCCGGGACAACCTGGTGCTTTAGGTTAGAGGGCGTGTCCATGGCCAGCAGGCGGCCATCCCGCATGATGCCCACTCGTTCGCAGTACTCAGCCTCGTCCATGTAGTGTGTGGTCACCAGGATCGTCACTCCGGTCTGCGCCAGCTCGTACATCAGATCCCAAAATGCAAGACGGGCGGTCGGGTCGACGCCGCTCGTGGGTTCGTCAAGGAAGAGTAGTTTCGGTCGGTGGACCAGGGCGATCCCAAGCGCCAGGCGTTGCCTCCAGCCAGCCGATAGCGAGCGCGTCAGCGTCGGCTCATGCCCTGTCAGGCCAACTTGCTGCAGTGTGGCGCGAATCCGCGCCGGATCGCCGATTCCGTAGACCCCGCCGTAGAAGGTCAGGTTCTCCAAGACTGTGAGGTCATCATAGAGGGCAAACTTCTGCGACATGTACCCAGCGAGGGAACGCACCGACTCCGACTGCCGGAACGCGTCGAACCCGAGGACTGTTGCCTTCCCTTCGCTGGGCCGCAACAGTCCGAGCAGCATGCGGATGGTCGTGGTCTTTCCGGAACCGTTGGGGCCCAGGTAGCCCACCACCTCCCCCGCCTCGATCTCGAAACTCACGTGGTCCACGGCAAGGAATTCTCCAAAACGGCGGGTCAGATTGTCGACCTGAACAACGGGCTCACTCATACGCTTGCTCCGAGAGTAGGATGAATACGTCCTCGAGGAGCGGAGCAGTCGCTCGGAGATAGTCGACCGTCCCCCCCACTGACCGGACGACGCCCGGCAGGCGCTTAATCACAGCGTCGGCGTGAGACTCGCCTACGCGCAGATGAATTCGATCACCGAATGCACGCACCGCCTGAACTCCGGGATCGCTCTGCGCCAGGCGACGCAGGAGTTGGAGCGGCGCGCCGCGCAATTCAAGAATCCGCCCGGCCAATCGGGAGCGCAGCTGCGACGGCGTATCCTCGGCAATCAGCTGCCCGTGGCGCATAAAGCCGACCCGATTGCAGCGGGCAGCCTCATCCATGTAGGGCGTGGAGATCAGCACGGCAACCGCTCCATCACTGTGCCTGTCACCCGTGCCGCCGGCGGGCGCTGAGTTCGATTGCATCGCTCGACACGAGCCTGACGAGCAGCTGCCAGAAATCCTGCCGGGTGACCGGATCCACGCCAGTTGTCGGCTCATCGAGCAGTAGGACGCGCGGCCGCGCAACCAGCGCGGAAGCCAGGCCAAGTTTCTGCTTCATACCGCCGGAAAGTTGCCCTGCGCGGCGGTCTTTAAAATCAGCCAAACCGACAAACTCCAGGATCTCCATGCAACGGGGCCGCCATTCGTCCGGCCGGAGGCCCCGGACCTCGGAAAAGAAGCGAATATTCTCCAACACGGTCAGGTCCTCATAGAGGGAGAACCGCTGCGACAGATAGCCGACAAAAGCGCGGGCATCCTCAGCTTTTCGGGAGATATCGTAGCCAACCAGGCTGCAGGCCCCAGAGTCGAATTTGAGGGCACCCACGATCAGCCGCATGGTGGTGGTCTTGCCGGCGCCGTCAGATCCTACAAGTCCGTAGATCTCACCGGGTCGGACACGCAGGCTCACACCGTCCACCGCGTGGATGGGACCAAAAGATTTGTGAAGGTCGCTCGCCTCGATCAGATAGTCCATTCTAGAGAAGTGTCATGGTGGCCGGAATCTTCGGATCCGTCGTCTGCCCCGCCGACCTCAGTCCAGCCGCTTGCGGAAGCGGGCGGCCGCGGCTACCATGATGATTACGGCAAACAGGCCGAGCGCCGCGGTCGGGCCTTCCAGGGCTGAGAAACCCACACCCTTGACCAAGAGCGATCGGATGATGACTAGGTAATAGCGC
This sequence comes from uncultured Chloroflexia bacterium, assembly GCA_963739265.1. Lineage (GTDB taxonomy): Bacteria > Chloroflexota > Anaerolineae > Anaerolineales > Villigracilaceae > Fen-1038. The sequence goes on along the minus strand of CAVTZR010000002.1, from coordinate 291,114 downwards.
AATGGAATTGCGTACGAAACGATCTGTAGGAACTGAGGCATGGCGTCAATTGGGAAAAAGAACCCGGAGAGAAAGACAGTTGGCAGCAGCGTGGTCATCACAGTCAGCACCGCCTCCTGCTGGGTATTGGCGATCGTCGAGGCGAATAGGCCGATGCCAAGACTGGATAGGACAAACAGCCCCGAAAGGAGAAAGATCAGTCCCAGGTCGCCCCGAACGGGCACTCCAAACCACCAATGCCCGATAATCAGCACCTCGACCACGTTGACGAAGGCCAGCACCACGTACGGCAGGATCTTCCCTACGATCAATTCCCAGGAGCGGATAGGGGTGACGATCAGCTGCTCAATGGTGCCGCGTTCGCGTTCCCTCACCACCGCGGTTGCAGTCAGCAGGGCAGTGAGGAAAGACAGGATCATGCCAATCACGCCTGGAATGTTGAAGAACGCTGACACAAGATCCGGGTTGTACCAAACCTGCGTGCGGACTTCCAAGGGTGGATTAACGGCGTCGCCCCGTCCGCGGAGGGCTGACTGCTCGCCAAGGACCTTTGTGGCGTAGGCCTGACCAATGAGCCGCGCTGTCGAAAGCGCGCTGCTGCCCACGATCGCATCTGAGCCGTCGAGAACCATCGAGACCTGCGCCGTCCCTTCGGAGAGCTTACGGTCGTAGTCGGCGGGGATGATCAGGACCGCCCGCGCTAAGCCCCGTTCGATAAGGTCACGGTACTGAGCGTCCGAACCGACGGAGTAGTTGATTCGGAAGTAGTTGGCGCCGGCAAACGCGTCCAACAATTCCCGCGACTGGGGAGTCCGGTTCTGATCCCAAACAGCCAAAGAGACGTTTTTGACATCGGTCGTTGCGGCGTAACCCAGGAGGAACAGCTGCATGATGGGCATGAAGACCACCAACACCAGCGTCCGGGGATCGCGACGGATCTGGATGAACTCCTTGCGGATGATCGAGAGAAGTCGCAGGTTCATACCGCCTCCTGGACGAGGATCCCGTACAGGAAGATATCGACGAAATGATCCAAGGTCTCGCTCGGCCGCCCAGAGGGCACGGCCTGCCCGACCAGGATCTCGGTGATGTAGTACGAGAAGAACATGCCCAGAAAAGCGCGGGCAAGATCCAGAGGAGGCATCTGGCGAATGTTTCCGTCCAACTGGCCGATCCGTTGAGCCACCGGCAGGATCAGGGGCGCAAACCTGCCGAACAAGCGCGGCACGTGAGCTGCCTTGAACTCAACGATCTCAATCAGCATCAGGTTGAGGAAGTCGGGATGGTGTCCAAGCTCATCCACCAAGGTGTGGGCAGCATTGCGGACGAATGATTCCACCGAATCCCCATCCACGGCGTTCAAAATAGGCAAGATCTCGAGGAAGGGATGCCTTTCCTCGACGATCGCAGCAAACACGTCGGCCTTGGACGAGAAGTGGTTGTAGATTCCGCCCAACGCAAGGTGGGCCCGGGCCGCTATCTGACGCATGGACGTGGCCGCGTACCCCTGACGGATCATCAGTCGGTAGGCGGCGTCGACGATCTGCCGGCGGGTTCGATCACCCTTTGAAGCCGAGCGAGCCTTGGACATGGCGCCTCCGATGTGAACGAACGTTCGTTTCTATTCTACGTCCGGCGGGCAACGAATGTCAAGTGGTAAAATCGCATTCATGTCGTTCCCAAGCGGAGATCCTGTCCAAGGACATCTGCGTTTCAATTTCGTCGTGGGGCTGCTGGACGGGGCTTTCTTCGGCCTGGGGATGGGATTCGGCTCATTCTTGGCGATCGTCCCCCTCTTCGTTCATCATCTAACCGAATTGGCACTGCTGATCGGCCTGGTTCCGGCCGTTCACAACATGGGCTGGCAATTGCCCCAGCTGCTCACAGCCGGCTGGCTGGCGCGCGCCAAGCGGTATAGGCCGTTGACGCTGTTCATGACCGTGCATGAACGGGTACCATTCCTCGGACTGGCCCTCCTGGCCCTGCTCGTGCCGCAGACATCGAAGACAGTCATCCTAGTGCTGACCTTCGCCATGCTCGTGTGGCAGGGTCTCGGGGCCGGCCTGGCCGCCAACCCATGGACCAATCTCATCTCCAAAGTTATCCCCCAGGAACTGCATGGCACCTTCTTCGGCGCGCAATCCGCCGCGTTCAACGGTCTTGCCGGCGTCTCCGCCCTGCTGGCGAGTCTCATCCTGAGTCGCGTTGCCGAGCCGTTGAGCTTCGCCGTTTGTTTCACGCTGACGTTTCTTGCGATGGTGGTCTCATTCGGATTCCTGGCGGCAACCCGCGAAGGGGACTCAGTCCCACGCACCGACGAGCACGCCACTGCCTATTTGGGCAAGTCACTTCACATTCTCAGCACGGACCACAACTTCAGGGCGTTCCTGATCGTCCGGGTCATCAGCCAGTTCGCCGCAATGGCATTTGCCTTCTACGTGATCTACGCGGTGCAGCAATATGCAATGAGCGACGCCGCTGCCGCAGTTCTTGTAGTCTTCCTTCTGATCGGGCAGGTCGTCCTCGGTCCCCTGATGGGACGCTTGGGAGATCGATGGAGCCATCGGGGCGTGATGAGCATCGGGGGCTTGGGCGCCGCGATGAGCGCGGTCCTCGCTTGGAAGGCTCCCTCGGCCGTGTGGTTCTATCCGGTCTTTCTGCTAGAGGCAGTCGCCATCGTGGCCATCTGGACGGTGCCGTTGGCAATGAGTGTCAGCTTCGCGGCACATGAAAAGGAACGCCCACTCTATGTGGGTCTCGCCAACACGATCCCGGCGCCCGCGGCGATCCTTGCGCCGGTGATTGGCGGATGGCTCGCGGACACTGCTGGCTTTGGCACCACCTTCATTGTGTCCGCAGTATCAGGCCTCGTGATGGCACTCGCCCTGTGGTTCGTGGTCAAAGAACCGGAGCCCTTCAGCCTGACCGAGGTCACCCAAGCATCACCTGACCAGCCTGCAGTACCCGAGTAAAAAAGACGGATGGGTGTCACCCATCCGTCAAGGTTGCTTGCACGAGGCAAGGGAAGGAGCGGTACAGGTCTCTTTCAGTTCAGAGATCGTCTGGAACGAGACCGAAGGCCTTGTCCAGTCTAGAGGGCAGCGGTCCTTCCTGGGGAGTGCAGTTCGGGCGGTGTCTCGATTTCGCACCTCCTTTCATGTTCTGATCTCATCCTACACCGGCCGCAGGTCGTTGCATTAAAAACAGATGAATGCACTCTTAGTGTCCCTTTGCAGTAGTGTCGCTTTGCATTCGTGTCACTTTGGAGGCCTGGGTGGCCGGCGGGTAATTGCCCAGACAAGCTCCAAGTGCAGCGGGTACAAGGGCAAGAGGTCTATGCGATACCTAGTGCCGGCGAACTCTTTCATCAAACTGCGAGCCCGGGCGAGAACAGTCCGGTCCCAGCCCAGTGGCAGCGACATCAACTGCCCGATCAATTGAGCCCTGCCTGCGACTTCGTGATACGGGGCTGCGCGGCTTCTGATGAAGTGGAATTGAGCTTGCCAGGCATCCAATTCGCCATACACGGATAGGGCGATAAGAGGTCCCTGCTGCAGGTGGCGGACTTCGTGAATAACTAGAGAAAGAGGATAGGCATCCTGCGGCGCACTCTCCAGATACCGGGGATGCAGGTCAATCCGGCGTCCAGGCCTCCAGCGCGCACCGGCGGGTTGGGCGTGCACGCCCAGGTGGATATCATTCTCACCGATGTACCGCGCGGTGGCTTCTGCTTCCGGGCCAGAGTGCTGAAGGCTCGCCAACAGATCGGCGAGCCACTCGGACGGGGCGGCCATGGGCGGACTATGGCTGTGAAGCCAACGCGGAATGCGCGGAGAGATCGGAGATAGGTGATCAGCGCCTGAGTGCTGGAGGTAGGAAGGGTAACATCATCAGCCTGCATCTGGGCGGTCCCGGATCCGGACTTTAGCACCAAGTCGTAGATGAAGCAGTCCGCGCACGACGACGGCTTCCCCGCAGCGCTAGAGATCGCGGCCTGCGCGATCAGCCGTCGCAACTCGTCCATCGTGTCGGCGGACAATGTTTGAGTGGCCGTGCGGCGTGATCGCTCATCCGTGGCGGTAAGCTGGCCCGCGCTCGTGACCTCCACACCGAGATGGACGCCCGCGAATCCTCCCGACTGTGTGAGTTCGAGAGTCCAGGTGCCTTCTGGGGAGGGCAAAGTCTGTGGCGCTGAAGAGGTCGGACGGGCCAATCCGCAGCCGGAAATGAGTGTGAAAACCAGCAGCATGAGCCCAACGAACGGATTTCCTCGCATGCATTCTCCTGTATGGATAGTATACACGTATGGAGACGCCGGATGCACGCTAATGTTCCCCATGGGGCAAAGCAGTGCCCCGGATGTGTGGAGGAAGCCTGATAGACGCTGATAGCCGCTGTTGGTAGAATACCGGCATGCGAAAAGTGGCGATTCTGGGCATTGGGCAGACGGCGATCGGCGAGCAGTGGGACAGGTCCCTACGGGAGATAGCGGGCGAGGCTGCCATGGCGGCCATGCAGGACGCCGGAGTCACCAGAGTCGGGGCTCTCTACGTCGGCAACATGCTCTCACCCCTTGTTGATGGGCAAAACCAACTGGGCACGCTGATCTCCGACTGGGTGGGCTTGCAGCACGCCGAGGCTGTCAAGGTGGAAGCCGCCTGTGGTTCAGGCGCCGCTGCCTTGCGGTCAGCTCTTATGGCGGTCGCTGCCGGCGATGTCGAATCGGCCCTGGTGATCGGTGTCGAGAAGATGACCGACAAGGCAGGGCACGATGTAACTGCGGCGCTGGCCACGGCGGCCGACGCGGACTACGAAGTCGAGCAGGGAGTCTCATTCGTCGGCCTCAACGCGCTGGTCATGCAGCGCTACATGCATGAGTTCGGCTGGAAGCACAGCGACTTTGCCTCCTTCTCCATCAACGCCCACGCTAACGCAGTCGGCAATCCCTTCGCCCGCCTGCATGAGAAAATCACGGTCGAGAAGTTTGAGAAGGCACCCATGGTGGCAACGCCGATCAACCTCTTGGATGCCTCTCCAATCGGAGATGGGGCAGCCGCCGCCGTCATTGTGCCGGCTGAGCGCGTGGCGTCCATGCCGGGAAGGCCCCGCGTCGTCATCGCCGCCTCGGCCTCGGCCACGGACACAATTGCCGTGCATTCAAGGCGGGATCCTCTGTATCTTGCGGCAGCCTGTGAATCCGCGCAGCGCTGCTATGAGATGGCCGGTGTCACAGTCGACGACATCGATGTGTTCGAGCTGCACGATGCATTCTCGATCATGTCCGCTCTGTCACTGGAGGCCTGTGGGTTCGCAGAACGCGGTCAGGGAGTGCGGCTGGGACTGGAGGGGGCTATTACCCCGAAGGGGCGGATTCCCATTTGCACCCGAGGTGGATTGAAGGCTCGGGGGCACCCTGTGGGTGCGACCGGCATGTATCAGATCGTGGAGCTGGTTCAGCAGCTCCGGGGCGACTGCGACGGCACCCAGGTTGACGGCGCCAGGGTGGGTATGGCGCAGAATATCGGCGGCAGCGGCGCCACGGTTCTGACCCACATCCTGAGAGCCGAGTAACCTATCGGCCCCGGACCAAGGGGCGGAATACCCCTTGAAACTACGGACGCCTTGTTATATACTTCGAGAGGAATTATGTGGTTCCGTAAGGCCAAGAACTCTGGCAAGTACATGGAGCGCCGCAGGGCCGAACGCCGGGCATTCCCCCACTACATGCGGCTCATGAACGAGATGACGGGCGAACTCGTGGGCCACTTGGTCGATATCGGCACGTCGGGATTCCGGTTGGAAAGCCTGAGGCCAATCCGAAGCGACACGGATCTCCCCATCCGGATCGAAATTCCTCCGGATGTCGCTCATCAGCCCTTCATGGTGTTCAAGGCGCGCAGCAAGTGGAGCCTCCCGATCGGATCGATCCCACGCTGTACGACGTGGGCTTTCAGATCGTGGACATGAGTCCCGAAGATGGCCGGGTTTTTGGACTGATATTTGACAAGTATGGTTCCCAGGGTCCACTGCCGGATTCGACAGGCGACTACCTCTGGGGACGCTGAGAAATCGCTGACAAGCCTGCCATGCAAAGCCTCGTCGACATTCACGCGACGGGGCTTTTTGTTTTGGATCACGCTGCCCGCTGCTTCCTTTCGTGTACAATTATTCCGTGCGAGACATCATTCGCTGGTGCATGAGAAGGCTCATCGATCTCATCGCACGGGTGGAAATTCGCGACCTCGACAATATTCCAACGAGCGGTGCATACGTCATAGCCACCAATCATCTTGGCATGCTGGACGTGACCATGCTCTTCTACGCCATCGATCGTTGGGACGTCTTCATTCCCGTGGCGGAGAAATGGGAAGAGAGCGCGTTCCTCAGGTGGCTCGGGCTGTACTTGAACTTTGTCTTCATTGACCGCTTCAATCCGGACCTCAAAGCTATGCGAACCATGATCCGGTTGATGGAGAGCGGACATATACTGGTGATCGCCCCCGAAGGCACTCGTTCGCGTGTGGAAAGCATGAATGAAGGCAAGCCGGGCGTCAGCTACCTAGCCGCCAAACTCCAGCGGCCGATCATGCCAGTCGGCCTGGCCGGCACGGAAGACAGGGTTGTGTTGGACAACCTAAAGCACTTCCGGCGTACGTCCATCGTCGTTACCGCCGGCAAACCTTTCTCCCTGCCCGGCCTTCCTCACAAGGATCGCTCGGGCGCCCTCAAGGGCTATACCGACGAGATCATGTGCCGCATTGCCGTGCTGATCCCGGAGAAGAATCGGGGCGTATACGCCGACCACCCCAGGCTGAAAGAACTACTTGCAGGCGGCGCAGCTGGGATCCACTAGGTTCCTACACACAGGAACGAATCTGAGAACCTCCCCTTCCGTCCGATCCAGAAACTGGCCCTGTCCCGCACGACCCAGCCAGCTGCCTCGATCCACGATCAGTCGTCCACGCAGGAAGACCTGCTCAGGATAGCCCACCAGCTCCCAGCCCTCATACAGGTTGTAGTCCGTGCGCTGGTGTGAAAGCTTAACCCCATAGTTGACACGTTTCTCGGGGTCCCAGATGCTGATGTCGGCGTCGGAGCCTGGCAGCAGCGCGCCCTTCCTCGGGTAGAGCCCGAAGATCCGCGCCGGATTGGTGCTGTTCAGCGCCACGAACTGATTGGCCGTAATTCTCCCTGCCCCCACCCCGTAGGTCCAAAGGATCGGCAGACGATCCTGGACGCCGGGCAATCCGTTCGGAATCTTGGTGAAGTCTCCGCGGCCGAGTTCCTTGCCCGGGATCTTGACTTCCCGCCCCTCATATATGATGGCCTGGGTGCCGTCAAAGAAGAACGGGCAGTGATCCGTGCCGATCGTTTGGAGCGTGCCATCCCGGAGGCCGTTCCACAACCGGACATTGTCCTCTTCGCTGCGCATCGGCGGCGAACAGATCCATTTCGATCCGTCGGGTCTGCGCAGCTCATCGATGGTGAAGAAGAGATACTGCGGGCAAGTCTCACCCATCACGTGGGCACCGCGCTGGCGGGCGTAGTTGAGCATGTCCACCTCGCCGGCAACATTCATGTGCACAATGTAGACGCTGGCCTTGGTCTCCGCAGCCATGCCGGCCATTCGCAGTGTGGTTTCGACGCCACCCCAAGCAGGTCGTGTGAGAGCATGCCACTCCGGGGAGGTATGCCCGGCAGCCAGCGCCTCGGGGACCAGCACGTCGATCACATCTCCATTTTCACAGTGGGCCATGACGAGCATGCCGTTCTCGTGCGCGATCCTCAGCGCACGGAATATGCTTTCATCGTCGAGCCGCAGGCGTCCGTTGTATGCGGTGAACACCTTCAGCGTGGTGATGCCCATTGATCTCAATGTAGGGATCTCGCCGGCGATCCGATCATCGAACCGAGTCAGGTTCATGTGGAAGGAGTAGTCGATGGCCGCCTTCTCGGCTTTCCTGCGCCAAGCCGCGACCGACTCCCCAAGGCTCTCAAAATCAAGTGACACAAAGTCCATCACTGTCGTCGTCCCCCCAAAGGCCGCGGCCTTGTGACCTGTGTAATGATCATCCGAGGAGACGGTGCCGAACATCGGCAGGTCGAAGTGCGTGTGCGGATCCACCCCTCCTGGCATTACGAACTTGCCGGTCGCATCGATAATCTGATCTGCAGGCACATTCAGATCCTGACCGATGAGCGAGATCTTCTCTCCGGCGACCAGGATGTCGGATCGAAACGTTTCTGCGGCCGTGATAATCGTCCCGTTCTTGATCAGGATAGTCATCGGGGATCCTATAGGTGCCAAAAAACAACCATGCCTGCCAGGAGCATCAGAAAGCTCAAGAGTGTCGGCAGCCAGCCGTTGCGCAAGAAGTCGCCAAACGTGTAGTTGCCGGGAGCGATCATCAGGATATTGACGGGATGGGCTAGGGGCGTAAGGAAGCCGGCCGAACAGCCGATGGCAGTTGCCACGGCAATGGCTTGCGGACTGACCCCCATTTGGATCGCGGCGCTGATGGTGACCGGTCCCGTGACCAAGGCCGTCACCTGTCCTCCCATGAACTGGGTGAGGAGGGCGCTCAATACGTAGGCGCCCGCCGCCAAGCCCAGCGGCCCGTAAGGCGTCACGAACTGCAGCATTCCGTTTCCAAGCAGGCCGGCAAGGCGCGTCTCCACCATGGCCGTGCTAACCACGTACATGCCGGCGATGAGGAACACAGCCTGCCATTCCACTGACCGATAGGCTTCCTCCATGGTGAGTCTCTGGGCCAGGAGGGCAATCACGGCAGCACACAGCATTGCCAGAAACACCGGTACACCGGCGATGGAGGCCGCGATGGCAGCACCCACGAGCAGAAGGGCCGAGACCGCCAGCCGAGGCTCAACAGGCAGATCCCTCAGGTTGGGTTCGAACACGATGAATTCTGCACCTCGGTGCAGCTCACGCAGATTTCGGCGGGGACCAACCAGCAGGAGAGAGTCGCCCGGCTGAAGCGGCATATTGGCTATGTCCGTGCGGTAGCTGCACTGTCCGCGCAGAAGCGCCAACGCTGCAAAACCATACTGTCCACGGAAGTTGATCTCTTTGAGGGTCTTGCCAAGACAAGCTGAGCGTGGTGCAGGGACGAGTTCGGTCAGGGTGAGACCGAAGGTGGTCAAGGTGTGCATCTCCGGCCGAAGCTGGAACCCGAGTCCGGACAGCTTGGCGACTCGCTCCTCCCGGCCTACTATCAGAAGCTGATCGTCCGGCTGAATCACCTCTGCCAGGGTCGGAATGAAGTATGCGCCTCTGCCGCGCCGCATGGCCGCGATCACAATCCCCAGCTTCTGGCCGATGCCGCAGCTCCTTAGCGTAAGTCCGACAAGCTCGGAGGTCTCCAGCACGCGGCCCTCCCAGAGTCTCTCTCCGAGCGAATACAGCCCCTCCAGCTCACTGCCCGTGAGCCGTGCAAGAGTTTGTTCCTCGGTCGGCCGGCGTTCCGGAAGGAGATATTTCCCGAACAAACCCAGAAAGGCCAGGCCGGCGAGCATAATCAGACCGCCCGTTGGCGTGAAATCAAGAAAACGGAGCGCGGCCTGAGGCGGGTGCGCGCTCTGCAGGAGTGTGCTCACAATAATGTTGGCCGTGGTGAAGTAAGTGGCCGTCCCGCCAAGCAGGCTCCCATAAGCGACCGGGATGAGCAGCTTGCTGGGCGGTATGCCCGTGCGACGTGCCGCATCCATGGCGATCGGGAGTACAAGCGCACCGGCCGCAAGATTGTTCATGAAGAGGGAGAGCAGCGTCGTCGTTGCGGCCAGAAGAAGGATCAGGTTGCTCTCATTCGTGCCGCCAAGTCTTACAAGATGCTGGGCAATCCAACGCGTTACACCACTCTTTTCCAAAACGCGCGTCAGAATAAACAATGAAATCAGGATGATGATGATCGGCTGATTGAATCCCCCAATGACGTAGAGAACGGCGTCGGGACTCCTGACTGGGCCCAGTAGATCCACTCCGAGCAGCTGCAGGATGCCCAGGCAGACCGCCATGAGCAACGCCGCCAAGTCCATCCGCAAACGTCCGAGAAACACGAACGCCAACGGAATGCAGACCACGGCGATCAGGATCCATTGAGGGAGAGTCATGTGGTCGCTCGTGCCTCCGTATGTGAGCTGAACCAGGCGCACATGATCCGCCTCAACCCTGCGAAGGAACCGCCCAGGGCGCCGGAATTCAATCCAGATCCTCCAGGTTGTACGCAGCGTGCTCCTCGCCCATGCCCAGTAGCGCCGCCAGGACCTCAGGCGGAACGTCTGCTTGAGGCGGTTCGGTCTGGTAGGCTTGAGCGCTTTCGGCCCGTTCTCTAAGGGAACGCCACAATAGGGCGCGCTCATCCGAGTTGACCACAAGATCATTGAGGTCATGGGCGTTGAGCAAGTACTCGCCGGTTGTATAAAGAAAGCTCAGGCGTTTCCACCTTTTCGCCAGGATGGGCCGCGGCAGACGCTCCAGGCCACTCAGCTCGATCTTGTAGTATTCCTCGTGCGCCCGTGGGTGGTCCGCCTCATCCTTCAGCAGCTCTCCCCGTGTGGTCAATTCATGACCACGAACCCGGGCGGTGAACTCGATCCCCCCTGCCTCGTCGCTCAAGCTAGAGGGTTGATAGAAAGCAAGCTGGTCCACGGCGACAACTTTGGGAGCGGTTCGCAGCGGGATGCGGTACCAGCCCAGCAAACGGGCGATCTCGAGATCGCGCGGGGAGGGCATCACACAGACTAGGACTAGGACTAGGTCCGAGTTCTCTACGGGCATGCCGATATTATAAATTCAGGTGGCCGGGAGTTGGCCACCTGAATTGGTTGCGCCTGCCTACTTGATCAGCCCGACGTCTTTGTTGAATGCCACGATGAGCTCGTCGATCTGGTCGGCCTGATCCTGGACGCCGCTCCAGTAGTCGGGCTCGGACCACATGGCTTGGATCTCGCCGTAGGTCTTGCCCTGCTGTTCCACCCAAGTATAGTACTTGAGGTTGTGAACCCGTCGGCGGTCAGGGTATCGCAACTCGAGCATGTTGTCGGTGGACTGGCCCTGCAGGTACCGGGCAAAATCCGCCGCCGCGTTTGCGGCACTGTACTCGCCGGACTCCAGCTTCATCTCATGCAGTCGGGATCGATACAACTCCATCGAATCTGTAAGCACCGTCAGCAGGATGTCGTTCTCGTTCATTTCATAGTACTTGGCGGCCTTGATGGCGCTCAACACGTTCGAGATGCCGGAAAAGCCCAGCAGATCCAGCTGGGACACGATGGACTCTGGCACACCGTTTTCGACGAGATGAGCCCGCCCGTTCTCTTCATTGAACAGCCGCGCCAGGTTGACAACGGCATTGTCGTCAATGGCAACCACGACATCCGTGTTCTTGACATTGTGGATCCAGGGCACGTGTTTGTCTCCGATCCCCTCGATCCGGTGTGAGCCAAAACCATTCTCGAGCAGGGTCGGGCACTGCAGAGCCTCGCTGGCGATGATCTTGCTATCCGGATACACCTGTTTCATGTAATCGCCGCTTGCGATCGTGCCCGCCGAACCCGTCGCCGAGGCCATGCCACGATACCGGCCGTGTGGGCCTTTGACCTGGTTCAGCACCTCCTCCATGGCATGTCCGGTCACCTCGTAGTGCCACAGGTAGTTGCCGAATTCCTCGAACTGATTGAAGATCATGAGGTCCTGGCCCGAGGCGCGCAGCTCCTTGCACTTGTCAAAGATCTCCTTGACATTGGATTCAGAGCCGGGGGTTTTAATCGTTTCCCCCGCGATCTTCGAAAGCCAATCGAAGCGTTCCTTGCTCATCCCCTCCGGCAGGATAGCGATCGATTCGCATGCCAGCAGAGCCGAGTCGTAGGCTCCACCGCGGCAGTAGTTGCCGGTCGACGGCCAGACAGCCTTCTGAGTCGTTGGATCGAACTGGCCCGTGACCAATCGCGGCACAAGACAGCTGAACGCCGCACCCACCTTGTGGGCTCCGGTCGGGAACCACTTGCCGACGAGCACCACGATGCGAGCCGGAACGCCGGTCAGACTGCTGGGCAGCTCCAGGAAGTTGACGCGACCGAATCCGCCGCCGCTCGCCCTAGGCTCATTGTGCCAGGTGATCCGAAAAAGGTTGCGAGGATGCACATCCCACAGCCCGATCCCACGAAGTTCCTCCTTCACCGCGGTCGGAATTCTGGATGGGTCCTTCATCTGGGCATACGTCGGAATGACAATGTTTCGTTCCTTCGCCCGCCTGATGGCATTCTGCCGTCGGGACTTGTCGATGGTCAGGTCGATTGTCGTCATCTGAATTCTCCCTTGAAAGTTGTCTGACAAATTGTATTGTATCTCACAATCAGAATTCACCATCATCCCACCCCTCGCTCCCTTCTCGGGCAGAGCGGGACTCCCTGGGATTCCGGCGGCAACGGAAGCTGTGCCGTTACCTCGCCTTAGTGGGGATTCGCGGAGCGTAGACCACCCGGTCAGTACGGGCAGCTCGCGCCGTCGCGGAATCGTAGCCGTTCTACTTAAGGTACGCGATGATCATCCCATCGCGAATCGGCGCCAGTGTCACGATCCAGTCCGGATCGCGAACCAGGAGGCCAGTCACGGCCCGCACGCCGTCGGTGTCCGGCGAATGGTCCTGATCGTCGAAGATCCGGCCGTGCCAAAGGATATTGTCGATGATCAGAACGCCGCCCCGGCGCAGCTTCTGCTTGATGATTGGGAGAGATGCCGGATAACCTTTCTTGTCAATATCGTTGAAGATAAGATCCACTGGCTTCATGATCTGTCGCAGGGTCTCAACCGCTTCTGCCACATGATACTGCACGATGTCTGTGAACCCAAGCGCGGAGAGGTGGGCCTGCGCCATTTTCGACAGCCTCTCATCCCAGACTACATGGTGCACGATCCCACCCCCATTCTCCTTCACAGCCTTGGCAAACCAGGCCGTCGAGTATCCGTAACCTGACCCCATTTCAAAGACGGATTTGGCACCGATCAGCCGGGCGATCTGGTAGCACGCGTACCCTGCCGCTGGGCCAATGATCGGGAACTCGGTCTGCTTGGCATACTCCTCCATCCCCTGCATTTCGGGTTCGCGCGCGGGCACGAGGCTGATCAGGAAGTCTTGGACTTTGGAGAAATCAAATTCGGCCATTCTCACCTCTAAGTTAGAAGTCGCCCGGCGGGGGACCAGGAGCCAATCTTCATCTGCGAAGGGCCCGCCCGGACGTTGTTCACATGCTGGTTTTGGAATGGGGCCTCTTAGCCGGGGGTCTTTACCCGCGGCTAGATGTAGTTCAGTCTTCGGCTTCTATTACTCCGGTTCCTCGCGGACCACATACAGAGGTCTCCCCTTGGCCTCATCGTAGAGCCGACCGATGTACTCGCCCAGGATCCCGAGTGAGATCAGCTGGATTCCCCCAAGGAACAGCACTGCGATCAAGGTTGTGGCTTGACCGGTAAATTGGGGGATTCCGGCCATGCGCAGGTATACGACGACCGGTATTGCCAGGATGGCGAGGCCGGCCGAGAAGAATCCAAAGTAAGTTGCCACTTGTAGCGGGAAATACGAGAAGCTGGTGATCGCATTGAGCGCCAGCAGCAGCATCTTCTTGAAAGGGTATTTGGTGGCCCCGGCGTAGCGCGGGCTCCGCTTGTAGTTGACACCGACTTGGCGAAAACCGACCCAGGCCGACATACCGCGCGGAAAGCGATGGCGCTCGCGCATCTTCTTGAGCACATCCACGACCTTGCGGTCCATCAGACGAAAATCGCCGCTGTCGACCGGGATGGTAACGTCCGTGATGCGATAAATCAGCCGGTAGAACACCGAAGCCGTGAGCTTCTTAAACCAGCTCTCTCCGGCGCGTTCGGCCCGCACGGCGTAGACAACCTCGTAGCCTTCTTTCCACTTCTTCGCCAGCTCCAGAATCGCTTCAGGTGGATCCTGGAGGTCCGCGTCGATGGTGACGACGGCATCGCCGCGGGCATAGTCCCATCCGGCCGTGATGGCGATCTGGTGGCCAAAATTGCGGGCAAAGACAACAGGTCGAACGTGCCGATCCTTGCGCGCCAGATCTCTGATGAGGTCCGTCGAGCCGTCGCTGGAGCCGTCGTCGACGATGATCAGCTCCCAGGATTCCCGGGTGCTCGTCATGACTTTTCGCACGCGTTGATAGAGGTGCGGCAGGCTCTCGAGTTCATTGTAGACAGGTACGACAATGGAGTAGGTGATGCTCATGCCTTGTCTCGCAAAACGCGTTTCAGCGCCTTCAGTGTCGGCTCAATAATCGGAGCCTCCCCAACCGCGCGCATGGCAGCCTTCACATCCTTGAGCCCGCTGCCGGTGTTGAGTACCAGGACCGGCTCATCGGCACCCACGATGCCTTCGGCTATCGCCCGCGGCAGGCCCGAATAGGCAGTGGCGCCTGCCGGCTCAGCGAAAATCCCCAACTGCCCAAGCGTCGCAACTCCCTTCAGGATCTCATCGTCACTGACAGTGATGTACGTGCCGCCCGTTTCACGCGCCGCCCGCACCGCACGCACTCCATCCCGAGGCAGGTCCACTGATATGCTGTCAGCTATCGTCCTCGCTGAGACCGGTTTGATCTCTTCGGTATTGGCGTGGAAGGCATTGGCAATTGCCGCGGAGCCGCGGGCTTGCACGCCGATCAGGCGAGGCAGACGAGACAACCACCCCAGCTCCGCCAAGTCCTTGAAACCCTTGTGAATACCGGAAATGATGTTGCCATCCCCCACCGGGACGAAGACTGTGAGTGGAGCATGATCGGCGCCCTCGCCGATTCGAGCGTGCCATTGTTCGTGGGCGGTCTGCCACCACTCCCAAATCTCAAGAGCGGCAGTCTTCTTGCCTTCGGCAGTAAATGGATTGTAGCCCGTGTTACGGCAGTACCAGCCGAACTCATCGGCCGCTTTGACAGTCAGATCGAACGCATCATCATACGAGCCGTCCACGAGGATGACTGTCGCACCGAAGATCAGCAATTGGGCCACCTTGGCTGATGGCGCCGTCTTGGGTGCCAGAACCACCGCCTTCTGCCCCACTGCGGCAGCCATTCCTGCCAAGGCAGCACCGGCATTGCCGGTTGAGGCCGTGACCACCACTTCGGCCTTGATCTCGTGCGCCCGCGCCATCAGAACGGCACTGGCACGATCCTTGAACGAGGCGGTCGGATTTCCACTCTCGTCTTTCAGCCAAAGTTGATTCAGGCCCAGACTTTCGCCCAGCCGTCGCAGGCTGTACACTGGCGTCCAACCGACAGAGTGGAGGGGAGTCGCGCCGCCAGGATACTCAGGCACCGGCAGGAGGGGCAGGTAGCGCCAGAGCGAAAAATCGGTACGGGAAAGGATGTCGGACGGCTGAAACTTGGTGCGCAGCGCCGCATAATCAAGGACGACGTCCAGATTTCCCGCCGTCCTTCGGGCACGTGTAGGTCACCTCTTCGGGCCCATATTCTGTTCCACAGAGCGAACAGCGATAACCGAGGAATTTGCCCATAAGCGTCATCCAATTTTACCCCCCGTGCACACCATGGACCATCCGCAGCAGGGATGTGGAATCGTAGATTGCATAGGAAATGTCCGAATTTCAGCGCGCTGAATTTGGGCGGGTTAATCGAGTATCCCCCGATAGTACCGCCCCCGGACGCGCATCTGGGGCATCCGCCATCCATTGACAGAAAGCGCAGCCTTTTGGCTTTGCATGAGATCTTGCTAGCGTGTGTCTCTCAAGGCCCGCGCGATGACTTCCTGGTCTACTGGCAATTTGTCTATTCTGACGCCGACGGCGTTATAGATCGCATTCGTTATCGCGGGAGTCGTGGGTATTGTGCAGATCTCCCCGATCCCCTTGGCCCCGTACGGGCCTTCAGCGGTGGGGTGTTCCACGACAATGGATGTGATCTCGGGCGTCAGCAGGATGCCGGGCATGCGATAGCGCGCGAGGCGGTCGGTGACGACCTGCCCATTCTCCACGATGTACTCTTCCGTCAGGCAGGTCCCGATCCCCATCATGATCCCCCCTTCGACCTGTCCCTGCAGGCCCAGGGGATTGACCGCCGCCCCGATATCGTTGGCGGCGATCACGCGCAGCACCCGCACTTCGCCGGTATCCAGGTTGACCTCGACCTCGGCAGCTTGGGCCGCGAACGAAAAAGCAAAATGCATATCCCCGCCGGTTCCGAGCGCCTGAGTCTTCGGAGCCTCATACTCATACAGGACCCGCGGTGGCCGGCCCATGGCCTTCATCTCGCGAGCCACTTGCGCGAAGGTCAGGGAGTGTCCATCCGCATGGACCAGACCGTTCTCGAACCTGATCTGCTGCGGCGGTACGTCGAATTTCTCGGCCAGAGTGAGCGATATTGCCTGGCGGAGGGCCTGGGCAGCGTAGCGCGACGCATTCCCGGTGACATAGGTCTGGCGCGAAGCCGTCGTCGGACCACCGTCCGGTGTCAGATCCGTGTCCATCACGAGCACGCGTACCTGGTCCGACGTCACCGAAAGCTCCTCGGCGACGACCATTTGCATTACGGCGACCAGGCCCTGACCCATTTCAGCAGATGAACTGCGCACCTCGAGCAGACCGTCGTCGAACAATTCCACTTCGGCTCCCGATTTGTCCGTCACTCCGCCGCCCAAGCCGGTATTCTTGTAGCCCGCAGCAAAGCCCCAGGCGTGAATCAAGTGCCCGGCGCCCGGAGGCGTGTGGGCCGCGAAAATGGCTTCCGGAGCTACCCCACACGTAGCTTCTGCCACGCGGCGCATCTCAGCCGAGACTTTCTGAATGCATTCGGTCAGGCCGACGGAGTCCCGCAGGAGCTGACCGGTGTTCGTCAGGCTGCCCACCTTGCAGCGCGTTCCTGAGGCGCAGCTCGATGGGGTCGATCCCGAGCTTCTCGGCCAGCATGTCCATCGTTGACTCGACCGCAAAGGCAGACTGCGTAACCCCGAACCCTCGAAATGCTCCGGCCGGTGGATTGTTGGTGTACATGGCATAGCAGTCTGCACGGACATGCGGGATCTCATACGGACCCGCGGAGTGGGTCGTGGCGCGCGTCATGACCTTGTCGCCCAGCGAAGCATAGGCGCCCGTGTCACCGTGAAGCTCGGTCTCCATTGCCATCAGCCGACCGTCCCTAGTGGCGCCGACCTTTACGTGTATCTGGGTAGCATGCCGCTTGGGGTGAACCAGCAGGCTCTCATGGCGATCAAAGAGCACCTTCACGGGTCGCCGCGTAACAATCGCAAGCAGGGCAGCGTGGATCTGCCCCGCGATGTCCTCCTTGCCGCCGAAACCCCCGCCCATTAGCTGGCCCACGATCCGAATCCGCTCCTCCGGCCAGCCAAGCACCCGCGCGACCTGCAGCCGATCCTGATACGGAATCTGCGACCCGCAATATATTTCGAGTCTGCCGTCCGGCGTCGGAATCGCAATGCTGCACTCGGGTTCGAGGAAGGCATGCTCAGTGGTCGGTGTGCGAAACGTGTGCTCGAGCACGACATCCGATGCGGCAAATCCCTGCTGCATATCACCCTTGCGCACCTTGATATGCTCCAGGAGATTCCCGTGAGCGTGTATCTGCAGCACATCATCGCGCCGAGCCTGGACAGGATCAACGATGACAGGCTGCGGATCAAATTGCGCTTCGATCAGTGCTGCTGCCTGCGCTGCAATTGCCTCTGTCTCCGCAGCGACGATCGCCAGGGCATCCCCTACGTATCGGACCCGTTCTCCGACGCCGACCATCACCGGCCAGTCGTAGATGACCAGGCCATGGTTGTGTTCTCCCGGTATGTCATCAGCGGTCAGGACCGCCACGACGCCCGGGAGGACCCTCGCCTTGGTTGTATCAAGTCGTTTGAGGAAGGCATGTGGGATCATTGCCCGCCGCACCTTGCCATGCAGCATGCCTTCGAACGCCAGGTCGTCGGTGTAGATAGCTTTGCCGTTCACCTTTTCGATCGCATCAGGCCGGACCTGGATATGACCGACGACAGCGTGCGGGTGAATGGAATCTGCGATGTGCGGCGGCTTAACCGGCGCGCCGGTTCGCAGGGATTCGGCAGCGGCGAGGATGGCGCCCTCGATCGCAGGATATCCGGCGCAGCGACACAGGGTGTCTTTCAGTGCCAGTCGAACGTCGTCTCTATTTGGATTCGGATTTCGGCGGATCAGCGCGTATGCTGTCATGATCTGTCCCGGAATGCAGAATCCACACTGAACCGCGCCATAGTCAATGAAGGCTTGCTGCAGGGGATGCAGGCTTGGCCTCGTTTCGCCGGCATCTGACGGGGCAAATGGCGCCGCCAGGCCTTCGATCGTCAGCACCTCCCGTCGGTGTGCCCGCTCCGACGGGTACATGCAGGAGAGAATGGGTTCGCCATCGACGAGTACGGTGCACGACCCGCATTCTGATTCGCCGCAGGCAATCTTCGTGCCAGTAAGATGCAGTCGCTGCCGCAGCAGGTTCGCCAGGGTTTCGCCGGGCAGAGCCGGCAAGCTCAAATCTTGGCCATTGACCCTAAGATTGAGTTGTTCCATATTGGTCTACCTTCTGAAGCGCACGTTCCCAGGCGCACGTCATACTCTCCCGGAATAATGTTCCGACCAAGTGATGACGGTAATCCGAACTGGCCCGGCGCGGGCTGGACCGGAAGCCTACGTCCGCCAGCAGCGCATCCAGTGCAAGACGAACCGCATCCTCCGAAAGCGACTTGCCGACAAGGAGCTGCTCGGCGGCGCGCGCTCTCCACGGGACTGGACCTCCTGGTCCAACAGCGATCCTCACCTGGCGGATGGCCTTGCGTTGCACCTTGATCCAGATCGCGACATTGATGATCGGCAGGGCAATGCCCTGCGGTCGCATGATCCTCTTGAAACTCGAGGCCTCGTTGGCCTTCTTCAGCGGCACCTCGAAGCCAACAAGGATTTCCTCGGAAACTCTCAACGCCGATTTTCCGGGGCCCAGAAACATGTCGACCATGGGGACGCGGCGTGTGCCGGCGAGGCTCGCAATCTCGGCCCCGGCATTTAGCGCCAGCAGAGCAATCGTGCCGTCCGCAGCAGGCAGCGCGTGAGCAACGTTGCCGCCGAGCGTGGCCACATTGCGCACCTGGGGACCGCCAATGAGATCACAGGCCTCAATGATGGCTTGCGCATGTTCGAGGACCAACGCATTCTGAACGATGCGAACTCAGAGGCGCAGCGGCGCCGATAAAGAGGTGATCGCCACGCGCCTCGATCGCCGTTAAGGCATCGATCGAGTTCAGGTCTACTAGGGTGTGTGCCGGGGAATGCCGGCCCTGATTGAGGTCAAGCAGGAGGTCGGTGCCGCCCGCGATTGGGAAGGCTGGGCCAGGCGCAGACGCGAGTGCCCGCAGCGCTTCGGAGACCGAAGTCGCGCAAACATATCTCTGCCAAAGGTTCATGTGGTTCGGTCCAAGTTGGAGGACGGCGGCACTTTTCGAGGGGCCAGACCCCACGCCGCCGCGGGAGAGCTACTTCCGCAGCGACCACCGAACCATGTTCTCTTGATTCTACTGCCGCGCGCCGGAATCGGGCGCGCTCAATTCGTCAGGCATCCTGCCCTCCGAGGGGCATCATGTCTGCCGCTACTTGCCGCGCTCGCCACGGATGTACGGCTCGCCCAAGGCTGCAGGCGCACCAATCCTTTTCCGCGTGGCCTCCCGCGATCCAATCACGAGGACGATTATGGTGAACGCGTACGGAATCATCTGCAGGAAGAAGCCCCAGTAGGGATTGTAGTAGAAAGGATTGCGCAAACCAAGCAGCAAGGTGGGGCCCTGAATGTCAAGTATGAGGCGGCGCAAAGCGCCAAATGCGTACGAGCCGGCGGCGGCACGTAGAGGATCCCACTGCGCGAAGATCACGAGGCCGATTGCGATCCAACCCTGACCGCCGGTTGTCAGCTCACTGAACCAGCCCGGCGAAACGGCCAGGCTGATGGTGGCCCCGGCCAGTCCAGCCAACATGCCGCCCACAAAGACATAGAGGTACCGCAAGGCGAAATACATTGATGCCAAGCGCGTCCGCGGCGGCCGGATACTCCCCGACGGCCCGGAGGTGAAGACCAGGCCGCGTGCGATTGATGTAATACCAGGCCAGCGGGGTCATCAAATATCCCAGATAGACCAGAATGCTTTGATTGGTAAAGAAGATTGGACCAACCGCCGGAATCTGTGACAGCAGTGGTACCGTAAGCGTGGGCAAGAGAGAGATCGCGCCCGACTTGCTGAGGCCCTCACCCAGAACGAGGCTGACTCCTGTACCCACGAAGGTCAGAGCCAAGCCACTCACAACCTGATCGGCTTGCAGCGCGATCGAGATAAAGGCGTGGATCTGGCTGATTGCCCCCGCAAACAGCATGGCCACGCAGGACTCCGAGCCAAGGACTATTGAGTTTGACGGCAACGCTGTATGCGCTCATGGCGCCGATGAGCATCATGCCCTCGACCCCCAGGTTGAGCACCCCTGAGCGTTCAGCCAGCACCTCACCCAGGGTGGCAAACAGCAGCACGGTGCCGCTCGCAACTCCCGCCTGGAGAATGTTGATGAAATCCATGTGTCAATCCTCCGCGCCCGTGCGAACGATGCGGATTTGATAGCGCAGAAAGAAATCGCTCGCGATCAGACACACAAGTATGACACCCTGGATCAACTTTGGGACGCCGGAGGGTTGAATCTCCCGCCCGGCTAGAATCAGGGCTCCAAACAAAACCGAAACCAGAATGATGACGAGGGGATTGAGCTTGGCCAACCAAGCCACGATGATGCCGGTGAAACCGTATCCGGCGGCGATAGGGGAAGTCTGCAGACGGTGGACCACGCCTGCCACTTCGGACATGCCGCCGAGGCCGGCCAAGGCACCTGAGATCATCATGGTGAGTACCGTATTGCGCATGATGTTGATGCCGGCGTAGCGCGCCGCGCCCGGGTTGTCCCCTATCAGGCGGATCTCGTAACCCCAGCGGCTGCGATAGATAAGGAGCCATAGTACGACGGCCGCCACAATTCCGAGCAGGAGGCCCAGATGCGTCGTCAAGCCGCGAAATGCTGGCACAGCACTCGCATAGTCCAGAAGGCGCGGAAGCCAGGCACTGTCAGGGAACTTCGTGCTCATCTGAAAGCCGCCCTCGGTCCAAACGGCAAAAATCCAGAAGTTCACCCAGGCAACGGCGATGTAGTTCAACATCAGCGTGCTGATGATCTCATTCACATTGAATTTCGCCTTGAGATAGCCTGGAATGAAACCCCACACCGCTCCCGCAGCCATGCCTGCCAGCATCATCACGGGGATAAACAGCCACCGCGAGGTCGAGGCAGGCAAGACGGGCGCCAGGACGATGGCGCTGGCTCCAAAAGCGCCCATGATGAACTGCCCCTCTGCTCCAATGTTCCACAACTTCATGCGGAAGGCCACAGAGCAGGCCAAAGCCGCCAACAGGATCGGCGTAGCCTTGACAATCGTATCGGAGAGCACGCCGATATCACCAAACGACGCGTTGGCGATATGTATATAGGATCGGATCGGATCACCCCCCGCTGCACTGATGACCGCACCCCCCAGGATCAAGGCCACCACGATCGCCACGACCGAGATGGCAGGCGAATACCAGCCGGGCGGCTCATGAAGTCGGGGCTCGACTCTGATGCGGAAGGCGCCTGCGCGCCGCCCCCGTGCCGTCGACTCAGCCATGCTGCGCGACTCCTTGTTTCTTGATTTGGTCCAGAGGGGTGCCGGTCATCATCAAACCCACCGTCTCGATTAGCCGCTGATCGGGATCAACAGTCTCGGTGTTCAGCTCGCCCATACTTCGTCCCTCGTAGATCACATACACGCGATCGCTCAGGGACAACAACTCCTCCAATTCCTCCGAGATGAGCAAGATGGCTGCGCCGCGCTCTCTCTGGGCCAGCAAAAGCCTGTGAACGCCTTCGATAGCGCCCACGTCAAGCCCGCGCGTCGGCTGCACCGCCACGATGAAAGTCGGCTGTCCCGAGATCTCCCGCGCCAGGATCACGCGTTGCAGATTGCCTCCTGAGAGGAGCCGAACAGGCGTTGATACACTGGGGGCCATGATCTCATAGGCCTGCTTGAGCTCGGTGGCAAACCGGGTCGCGGCAATCATATCCAGGAGCCCGCCGTGCGAAATCGGGGGCTGCCGGTACTTCTTCATGATCACATTGTCCGTGATGCTGAGATCGGGTGCCGTCCCCACGTGCGTCCGATCTTCGGGAACATAGGCCACCCCGTGCTGGATCCCAAACAGGGTGTCATGCCGGCTGATCGGACGCGCCGTTCAAGCAGCACCTCGCCGCTGTTGACATTTACGCAGCCCGCTAATGACCTGCGACAGCTCGGATTGCCCGTTTCCTGCAACGCCTGCAACCCCAACGATTTCCCTGGCGCGGACGTTGATAGAGAAGCCGCGCAGGGCCGGCAAGCCCTTGTCATTTTCAGCATACAGATCCTTGACATCGAGGACAACGCTGCCAGCCTTCACCGCCTTCTTTTCCATTTGGAAGATGACCTCGCGGCCCACCATCAGGCGAGCCAACTCTTGCCGTGTGACACCCTTCGCGGGGACGGCGGAGGCAGTAGCGACTCCGCGGCGCAGGACCGTCACACGATCTGCAATCGCAGTCACTTCCTGAAGTTTGTGGCTGATGAAAATCACGGACTTGCCCTCGGCGACCATGGAACGCAGCGTCCGAAACAGGCCCTCGATCTCCTGAGGTGCCAATACCGCGGTCGGCTCGTCCATAATGAGGACCTCAGCGCCGCGATACAGCATCTTCAGAATCTCCACCCGCTGCTGTTCGCCGACGGAGAGCTGCCATATCTTGGCTCGGGGATCCACCTTCAAGCCAAAGCGCTCGGCGAGCGCGCTGATCTTGACATCGTATTCGGGCAGTCGCATCAGAAACGCTGGTTCGTCAAGCCCGAGCAATACATTCTCCGTAACGGTCTGTGAAGGCACCAGCATAAAGTGCTGATGCACCATGCCGATGCCAACCTTAATGGCATCCCGCGGCGATGAAAATGCGACGGGACGGCCGCGTACTTTGATAATTCCGTTCTCGGGACGGTAGAGGCCGGCAAGCACATTCATCAACGTGCTTTTACCGGCGCCGTTTTCCCCCAATAGAGCGTGGATTTCACCCGCCCGAAGTTCAAAATCAACGTGATCGTTGGCAAGCACGCCAGGAAAACGCTTCACGATGCCCCGCATTTCAACAATCAGCGGTGCTTGAGGTGCAGGTGACTTCGACTCAGCCACGGATTTGCTCCAAGCCACAACAGTGCGCCGACGTCCCACCGGGTCTTCGGCCATGGATCGAATGTTGCCTCGAGACGCTGGCGGCAACGGCAGGATCAGATCAACTAATGCAAGGAGGAGCCAGGCCGCAGATGGCCTGGCCCTCTTTGATACTGAGTCTTATGGCGTCAATTTGGGCAGTTCGGCCGTTACACCGTCGGCCCACCAGTACATGCAATACTTGCACTCCAAACCTGGCGCACCTGGCGGGAACTGGTCGATGTCGGCCTGTGCGAACTTCTGGCCGGCCGGCACAATCGTGTTGCCCTTGTTGTCGGTGATGGGCCCGAGAAGACATCAAAACGCGTGAACTGACCCGCCAGCATCTTTGCCAGCGTGTCTTTCACCATCTGGATATCTGCCGCGGGGAGATCGGACTCTCCCTTGGTCAACGTCTGGCCTTCCATGAAGCCCCACAGGCCAAGCGAGCCGGAGTCGGCATCAAAGTAATCGAAACCCGGCTTGTACGTCTTGTCGATCAGGCCCTGCGTGATCTTGGCGTAGATGGGGCCCCAGTTCCAGTAGATGGTAGTAAGGCAGCGCTCCACCTTGCAGGAACCGATATAGTCGTAGGTGATGCCCCATTTGCCCTTCGCCTGAGCCACATCGGCGTTGGATGGCGTGTCCGCGCCGGTGAGGACGACATCTGCGCCACCGTCGAACAGCGAGGCTGCGCCATCTTTTTCAGCCACGGGGTCGTGCCAGGTGTTGATCCAGCGGACGTCCATCGTGCATTCAGGGCAGGTCTTCTTCGCGCCGAGCATGAAGGCATTACCCAAGCGGAGTTCCTCTGGGATCGGGAAGGTCGCCATGTAGCCCAACTTCGGATTACCATCGAGTTTTGCGCGCGACCCAGCCACCATGCCTGCCAGGTACTTCATGTCTTCCATCGCGCCAAACAGATTCCCGAAGTTCTTCATATTGGACTTGTAGCCGCTGATATGAATGAACGTCTGGTCCGGGAATTCCTCAGCAACCGTGGCCATGGGATCCATATAGCCGAAGGACGTCCCAAGGATCAGGTTAAAGCCCTTGCGGGCGAGGCTGCGGAACACTTGCTCGGAATCAGCTCCCTCCGGCACGTTTTCGATGTAAGCAACGTGCACATTGGGGACGTTCTTCTCAACGTAGACCAGACCCTCATAATGGGCCTGTGACCAACCACCGTCATCATGCGGGCCGATCAAAACGGCAGCCACGTTGAATTTGCCCGACTCAACATCTGGAATCTGCAGACCGGAAGGGGGTGCCTCCGTCGCAGCCGGCGCGGCCGTCGCAGCCGGGGCAGCGGTTGCAGCCGGCGCGGCCGGTGCGGCCGTCGTGGCGGGCGCCGGACCACATGCGGACAAGATCATCGCGAGCGCAAGTGTCAATCCAGCAACGTACCAAATTGCTCTACGCATTTGCTTCTTCTCCTTTTTTGATGAGGATCGGATGTGAGGGACTAGACCAGCAGGTCGGCTGTGGCGAGCGCCTCCTTTCATACTCGTCTATACATCTGATTGTAGCATACAAGCACTCGATCATCACATTCTATGGCAATTCGGTGCACTGAAAGCAAGTACGTTACTCACTAGAGCAGGCGTACAACCTCTTGACTTCGGCGAGGGTGGAGCTCCGAGCTACCGAACCTGTTGTGCTGTGTTCAATGCGGCCCCAGAGACGGCATAGCAGGGGCCCCATGTAGACTTTCGAGACCTTGTAGGATGTATTAGATAGATCCAGCGCTTTCTCCCAGTTGCCTTCGTGAGCATAGCCCTCGACAAAGACGAACCTCTCGACAGGATCATTGGGATAGTCGTTGAGTGCGAAGGCCTGATCGCCAAGGGCCGTGACATGACGCCAGTCCCCCTGCTGCGCGGCCAAATCGGCTTGTTCGTAGTAGTAGCACCAGTCGTGCACCGGCTCGGGACCGTAGATCGCCGGCATGCGCGCGGTCGCCTGCGCCGTGATCCACTCGCTTGAGGACAGCGTGGCCGCATCACGCATAAGGCTGGCATCTGGAATGAAATGGTTTCCTGTGTCGTACAGCGGATCCAGCAAGCGGAGACAGCCCGGTGGCTGGTAGAAGAACGCCAGACTTTGCGATGTGGTACCGGTGAAATCCTCGGCGATGAAGTCGTAGGTAATCGACTGGCCTGGGGCCAGCCCCTGCAGTGTGCCTCCCAGACGCGAGGTCGGGTAGAAGAGAACGTAGTCCATGGCTCCATCGCGGTTCTCGAGGATCATAGATCCAGTTCAGAGTCGCCGTAAGGGAGTTGTCTGCAAAATAGGGAAGGGCACCTTCATTCAGCAATACCATCGTGTGCGGTACGATCCCGGGCGCCCGCCAGTACATCTGCCAGAACATGGCCTTTTGTGTCGCCCAATCTCGTCGGTACGAGTCCGCCAACAGGGCCTGTCGGCCTGCCGCGAGGGCAATGAGGATGACTGCCAAGGCAAGACGTACGTTGGCAGGCAGCAGCGCGAGTAATCCTCCCAGGACCAGGGATACGCCAAGTATGAACGGCAGGGTAAAGCGGTTGGCCGGAAATGCCAGCGTGATATCCAGTCCGGCAAGCCAAAACGGCCAGCCCGCAGCCAACATGGCGACCACACCGAGCCCGATGGCGGAGAGCCCGGCCTGGTGAGTGCCCACTTGTTCCGCGTGCAGGCTTGAGAGCCATAACCCAACGAGCAGAGCTGCGACTGCGACTACCGCGACGTAGAAGAGGATGGTCCGCGGACCGTTGACCCCAGGGTCTGGAAGGCCAAAGACCTCTCCCCAAGCCGCAAGGCTCACTGTGTAAAGGTCCGCGATCATCGTTCTTAACAGACCAAGCGCAGTCACCCCCGGCGCCGAACTCAGGTTGGAGAGGAGCGAGGGCTTGTAGATTTGATTATTGAAGACAAGTACCCGCCAAAGGACATTCGCAACAAACACGCCCAGGTAAGGCAACCAGAGTGTAGCCGTCCGGCGGATCCGCGCCCCCCACCGATGGTCGTCCTCTGCCCAAACCTTGCGGAAAATGATGAACGGGCGAAAGAGCTCGAGGACGTAGAAGTACTCCATCATCCAAAGGTTCAGGCCGGCGAACAGCATTCCCAAGGCGGTCAGTGGCCAGTACCAGCGTTTCCTCTCGAGCGACCATGTCATGCAGAGGAACGAGAACAGCAGGAAACACAAGACGATGAAGAAATGCGCGTATAGGAACGACGTCCACTGCTGGCTGAAGCCGGGGTAGAGCAGAAACCCGAGGCCGACGAGAATCGCCACCTGGCGCTCGGTGGGCCACAGGTGCCGGACGATAGCCCAAACAAGGAAGGCCGTACCCCAGCGCCACAAGAGAGCGAAAAGCTGCCAATAGATTGGAACCTGGGGCAGGACCCGAGTAGTGACCTGGTAGAGCAGACCCCACACCGGGCGATTGGTGGAGAAGTAGCGCGTCATCGCCGCCGGGCCGAGCTCGTATCGAATCCACGTCATAGGCAGCTCATCCCAGTAGAAGCCCATTTGCGGGAGCAGCAGCCCGTATGCCAGCACTGCCACTACCAGCAGCAGGATGGCAGGATGGATTCGTCTAAAGAGGCGATCGCGTATCGCGGTCGTGGCTTTGACTTCCCTAGCTACGTTGCTCGAACTTGACGTCGATTCTGTGTTGACGGGACATGTTGCAGCGCACTGTGCACCGTCACTGCACAACCCACGTGCCGGTCTCGCCCTTCAGCGCTCGGCCGATGTTCTCCGGATTGGTTATGAGGGCGCGCTTTCCGCCTGCCTCTAAGAACCGGATAATGGCCTGCACTTTCGGCGCCATGGATCCCTTGGCAAAGTGCTTGCCTTCCGCCAGGTAGGCCTTGGCCTCCGCGAGCGTCATCTTGTCGAGCCATTTCTGATCGGGCTTGCCGAAGTTGAGAGCGGCCTTCTCCACTGCCGTGGAAATGACGAACAAATCGGCACCGACGTTCGTGGCGAGCAGGCTCGAGCCGAAGTCTTTGTCGATGACCGCCGCAATACCCTCGAGGTCACCAGCAGCGTTGCGAACGACCGGTATGCCACCGCCGCCGGTGGAGATAACGATCACGCCGGCCGCGATCAGCGCTTTGATCGCCTCGATCTCCACGATCTCCTTGGGCAGGGGTGAGGCCACGACGCGCCGCCAGCCGCGACCCGCATCCTCGACCACGTTCCAACTCAGTTCCTTCTCGCGGCGTTTGGCCTCAGCCTCATCCATGAAACTGCCGATCGGTTTGGTTGGATTCTTGAAAGCCGGATCGGCTCGATCCACCAGGACCTGCGTCACGATCGTCGCCACCGGCTTCTGCATCTTCCGGCGCCGAAGCTCGTTTTGAAGATTCTGCTGCAGCGCGTATCCGATCGCTCCCTGCGTGTCGGCGCCACAGACATCCAGCGGGACTTCGTGCATACCCTCGGCCTTGGCAGCGATTTCCGAGCGCCGCAGAATGAAGCCAACCTGCGGTCCATTTCCATGCCCGATAATCACCTCGTATCCGGCCTCGATCATGTCGGCGATGTGGAGGCACGTTTCCTTGGCCGCCTCGTACTGGTCTTCGACGGTCTGGTGCGCCGCATCCTTGATAAGTGAGTTGCCGCCGATGGCAATCACCGCGATTTTGCTGGTCATAAACCGTTTTCTCCTTTGGCGTTATCCCATGGTCAATGCCATGACCGCCTTCTGTGCGTGAAGGCGGTTCTCGGCCTGGTCGAACACGACGGAATTCGGGCCGTCCATTACCTCGCTGGTTACTTCGACGTCCCGATCCGCGGGCAGCGGGTGCATGTAGATGGCGTCATCCTTCGCGACCCGCATCTTCCGGGCGTCTGTGATCCAATGCTTATACTTCTCGATGATCTTCGTGCCCTCGTTGGGGTCGTCAGTCGTGAGCATGGCCCCCCATGACTTGGCGTACACGACGTCCGCGTCCTTGAAGGCCTTCTCCATTCCGTCCGGGTCGGACATCACCTCGAACCCGGTGTGGAATTTCCGGGATTGCTCACGGGCAGCCTCCGTGATGTCCGGCATCAGCTTGAACTCCGGCGGATGGACCAGCACGACATCCGCGCCAAAACGAGGGATCTGCAGGATCAGCGACTGGGGCACGGAGATCGGTTTCTGGTACGACGCAGCGTAAGCCCACGAAACGACCACCTTGCGCTTGCGCAAGTCCCGCCCCTTCTTCTCCATGATGGTCATCAGGTCGGCCAGGCATTGAAACGGATGATAGATCTCGCACTGCATATTGAGGACCGGCGCACGGGAGTGCTTGGCCACATCATTGATGTACTTGTTGCCGATCTTCCAATCCACGTGGCGGATCGCGATACCGTCAAAATAGCGGCCGAAGATCTCGCCGATTTCTTTGGGCGTGTCCCCGTGTGCGATCTGCGTGGTCTTGCTTTCAATGAACGCGCCGTGGCCCCCGAGCTGGGCCATGCCGGCCTCAAAGGAACCGCGCGTGCGAGTGCTGCTGAAGAAAAACAGCATGGCCAGCACCTTGTCACGCAGATAGGCATGGGACTCACCCAGGGCCCGTTTGCGTTTGAGATCGAATGCCACGTCCATCACGGTCTCGACTTCCTCCTTGCTGAAGTCCAGGTCACCGATCAGGTCGCGGCGGCGCAGGTCGGTTTGCATGATCTCCCTCCTATTCCGTGGCGCCGAGGACGAGGGCCAGCAGCGCCATCCTCATCACGACGCCGTTGAATGCCTCCTGCCAGTAGCGGGACCAGTGTGTGATGTCGACGTCCGGCGGGATCTCATCCATGCGCGGCAGGGAATGAAGCAGAATGGCGTCGGACTTGGCCTTCTTTTCCAGCAGTTCGCGCGTAATCTTGTAGTTCGCCGGGGTCATGCCCACGTCCTTGCCCGAGCGCTCATCGCGCGACTTGGTGTAGTCAGGCTGCACCACCGGCTCGACCAGGATCACGTCCGCATCGCCGATGGCCTTTTCTACATGATCGACTTCCTGGTAGTTGAGGCTGTATTCCTTGAGCTCCTTCTTGAACTCGTCGGTCAGGGACATCTCGGGCGGCGAGACAAAACTGATGGGGCAGTCAAATTGCGTCAGGGCATATGCCAGCGAGTGCATAGTCCGCATTCGCATGTCGCCCACAGCCAGCCACTTCAGCCCGTCAATCCGCCCTTTTTCCCGATAGACCGTGTACAGGTCGGTCAGGATTTGGGTTGGATGCTCGCCCCAGCCGTCGCCGCCGTTAATGATCGGAATGCTGGCCCACTTGGCGGCCTCGTGCGGCGCTCCCTGCTGGAAGTGGCGCATGACAATGACGTCGCCATAGAACTCAAGCATTTTGACCGTGTCCTTGATCGACTCCTGGTAGAAATCCCCGGCCCGGGTCATCTTCGCATCTGAGAAGCCCGTCACGTGCCCTCCCAGGCGGTGCATCGCCCCTTCGTGTGCCAGCCGCGTGCGGGTCGAGGGCTGATAGAACGCGGTGACCAGCGTCTTCTCCTTCAACATGTCCACATTCTTGCGGGCCCGGGCGATTGGCTCCATTTTCGCGGCGACGTCGAGCACATGGAAGAACTCGTTCCGCTCGAAGTCCTTGAGCGACAAGATGTCACGTCCAGCAAAACTGCGCATACAAGCCTCCTGATTCTGATTGATGATTCAAAACGTTTCGGATCGCGGACCCACCGGATCCTGCCGGTTGTGCGGCTTCAGCGGCCCACCCGGCGCACGACATGGAAATTGAAATACCCGGGAATGAAGTAACTCGACGAATAATCGAGGACGGTGCCGTCCGATCGATAGAGCTTCGATATAAGCTGGAGCAGCACGTCCCCGCGCTGGATCTGGAGTGCCTTGGCAACATCTGCCGGCGCAGCCACCGCAGTGATGCCGGCCTTGGACACGGTCAGCGTGTCACCGCGTTTGAGCAGGTAGTCCAGCACCGACCCCTTGAAGTCGGGACCAAGTTGCTCGGGCTTTAGGGCCGTGGCACACAGGGTATCGGCCAGGTAGGCCACCGGCCGACTGTCCTCGCGCATCACGCGGCGCACACGTGTCAGAGGCGTTCCGACCGAAACCCCCAACCCCTGGGCGTTTTCCGCGTCCGCCAGGAGACTCTCGACGCGCAGGTCGCTGACCGAAACCTCGAGGCCGCGTCGCACTGCCATCGTCTCCAGGCTCTCGAGCACTTCCAGGCCGGCCTCGATCACCGGCACCTGCCCCACGACGAACGTGCCCGAGCCCTGGCGGCGGCGGATGAGACCCTGCACCTCGAAGGTCCGCATCGCCTCCCGCAGCGTCGCCCGAGACACACCCATCTGCCGGGCCAAATCGGGCTCCGAAGGCAGCCGACCCCCGGCCTCCATCTTGCCGATCATTGCCCCGAGATCGGCCTGCAAACGTTGAAATGGAAAATTCGCCATAGGCCTAAGCCTTCTCCAGAACCGGAATGAAAGCAAACTTGGTGACGTCGACCAGACCCTTGTCCGAAAGGCGCAGCTCGGGGATGACCACCAGGGCCAGAAGGGACAGCTGCATATTGGGATTGTTGATGCTGCAGCCGCACGCGCGGAATCCTGCCAGGACCGTTTCGGCCTTGCGTGCCACGACATCCACCGGCTCGGCGGACATCAATCCAGCGATACTCAGCTCGACCTGCCCAATGACACGACCATCCTTCACTACGATCTGCCCGCCGCCGAACTGTGTCAGCTTGTTGGCCGCGATGGCCATGTCTGCCTCGTCGGTGCCGACTACCAGCATGTGGTGGCAATCGTGGGCTACCGTCGACGCGACTGCGCACTTCTCCGTAAATCCGAAGCCGCTGACCAATCCGATGCGGATACCGCGCGTCCCGTCGTGCCGCTTGATCAGAGCAAGCTTGGCCACGTCCCGGGCTATGTCGGGCCTGACCTCCCCGTTTTCGACCGCCAGCTCCAGGGTCAAGTGACGGGTCGGTGCCTGGTTCTCGATGACCCCGATGACATTCGCCCGGACCCGCGACTTGTTATTGCCGGCCTTCAATGCAAAATCATCTGCCCGAAGAGTGCTCTTCACGTGGACAGAGTTCCTGGCCCAGGCAGGATACGCGAACTTCGCTGCCGCATACTTCAATTTGCCCTGCTCGGCGATCACTTGCCCCTTCGCGATCACCACATCCGCCTGGAAATCCTCGATGTTCTGGGCCAGGACGATGTCGGCCCAGCGGCCCGGCGCGATCATCCCCATTTCCCGGGCAACGCCAAAATGTTCCGCCGTGTTGATGGTCATCATCTGGATTGCGGTCATGGGCGGGAGGCCGTGTGTCACGGCGTAACGCAGCACACGATCCATATGGCCATCGAACGCCAGCGTCTGCGCGTGAGAGTCGTCCGTACACAGGATAAAATGACGCGAATTCCAGGCCTTTCTCCGTGATGGCGCCAATTTGCGCTGCGACATCATGCCATGCCGAGCCGTATCGGAGCATGGGTTTCATGCCCTGGCGGGCGCGTTCGAGGCCATCTTCCAGCCGCGTGCCCTCGTGATCGTCCTCAGCACCACCGGCTACGTATCCGTGGAACCCCAAGCCGAGATCCGGGGAGGCATAGTGACCCCCAACCGTCTTCCGGGCGGCGTGGGTTGCCGCGATCTCCGCCAGCATCTTCTGATTGCCCCCGTATACGCCCGGAAAGTTCATCATCTCGCCCAGGCCAATGATGCCGGGCCAGGTCATGGCTTCCGCAACTTCCCGCGGACCGATCGATGCCCCGGGAGTCTCCAGGCCGGGCGCCGACGGGACACAGGATGGCATTTGGACCCACACATGGATCGGCTGTTTGGAAGCCTCTTCAACCATCAGTTTCACGCCTCGGAGGCCGAAAATGTTGGCCATTTCGTGCGGATCGATGAAGAGGCCTGTCGTGCCGTGCCGCGCAACGGCCCGGACGAATTCGGTGATCGTGATCATCCCCGACTCGACATGCAGATGCGCATCGAGCAGACCCGGAACAAGATAGCGGCCATTGGCATCGATGACTTTCGTACCCTTCGAGATCGTGCGGCGGGCATCCGCGCCCACAAACGCAATGTGACCATCTTTGACGGCGATGTCGGTGTCCGTGATGATCTCGCCCGTCTGAACACAGACCCAACGTCCGCCTCGGACGACGAGGTCCGCCGGCTTGCGGCCCATGGCCACATCCACCAACGATCGCTCAAGACTGACCAGAGATGTCATCCTCACTCCATATTACGGGTTCAACACCGCTGCGAAGAGTGGCCTCCGCTGGCGCACCATACTGCATCTGCTGACGCAGAGTGCCCACCGCGGCTAGGTCTGCACGAGTCTCTTGGCGGCCTTGTTGTGTCTCTCCACCAGGCGGCACTCGTCCAGCGTTACAAGGTTTCCGCCTTTGACCACGAACCTGCCGGCGACGACGGTGTGGTCCACGCGCCGCGGCTGGCAGAACACCAGGGCTGACACAGGATCCTGTAGCGCACCGGCATAGTCGAGATGACCGAGGTCCACCGCAAAAAAGTCGGCACACTTTCCCGGTTCCAGGCTGCCAATATCCTCGCGACCCAACACGGCCGCGCCGCCGCGGGTTCCCAGCCACAGCGCTTCGCGGGCCGTCATCAATTTTCGCGTGGGATCGTTGGAAAGCGAGAAACCCGTGATACCCTCTTTGACACGTGCCACCAGCATGGCCTGGCGCACCTCGGCCAGTAGGTGCGAGCCGTCATTTGAGGCTGATCCGTCGACGCCCAGTCCCACGTTTACACCGGCCGCCCGGAATGCCTTGACCGGCGCGATGCCTGAAGCCAGGCGCATGTTCGAAGTCGGACAGTGCGCCACTCCGCACCTGTGTTGTGCAAAGACCCCTATCTCCGCCTCATTCACCCATACCGCGTGGGCGAACCATACATCATTTCCCACCCACTCGACTTCCTGCATGTAGCCGACAGGACGGTGGCCGAACTTGCTGAGGCAGAATTGCTCCTCGTCCTCGGTCTCGGCCAGGTGCGTATGCAAATGCACTCCGTGCTCGCGCGCCAGCCGTGCCGATTGCCTCATGAGTTCGCCCGTCACACTGAACGGCGAACAAGGGGCCAGCACGATCTGGACTGAAGCCCCGCGCCCGGCTTGGTGATATTTCTGGATCAGACGCTGAGAGTCTTTCAGGATAGACTCCTCGCTGTCCACCACGGAGTCCGGCGGTAGTCCGCCCTTGGATTCGCCCAGGCTCATCGAGCCACGCGAGGCTTGCAGGCGCAGGCCAACTTCCCTCGCCGCCTCGATCTCGTCGTCGAGCTTCGAGCCGTTGGGAAAAAGGTATAGGTGGTCGGAGGCGGTCGTGCAGCCCGAAAGCGCCAGCTCTGCCAACGCCGTCTGTGTTGAGATGAATATGTCTTCGGGCGTCATCCGAGCCCAGATCGGATACAGCGTTCTCAGCCAATCAAAAAGATTCGCGTCCTGCGCAGCGGGCAGGGCGCGAGTCAACGTCTGATAGAAATGGTGATGGGTGTTGATGAGGCCCGGCAAAAGAACGTGCCCTGGCAAATCGAGCACTTCGTCTGCCGACGACGGCAGCTCGTTCGTGGCCCCCACCTGATCGATGAATCCTTCGCGCACAGAGAGACCACCATCGGGAATCTCCCGCTGGTGGTCGTCCATTGTCACCACGTGCGCGTGCCGAATTAGGAGAGAAGCCATCGGATTTGACTAGTTGTCTGACAACTTACACGCCTAGTTTAGCAAAGAAAGCGGTCACTGTCAACGATTGATACGCTCCTCACAAATACTCGGATCCGCGTGCTGCAACCCAAGTGATAACATTTCCGAGATTCACCGCCCTTGGTCAGTCGGGACACGCGCACAAACGCCTGCCACATGCAGCCCGTCCCGTCTCGCATACAAGCGCGTCTCGGTCCGCGATCATGCGGCTCAGTGAGCCTGTCTCAAACTGGCTTCGATCGGGATCACCTGGTATGGAGAGGATCAACACGGATGGATCGGATCGAGCATCAGGCGAGCCTGAAATCTTATGAAGCTCCCTAAGAAGAAATCGGCGGCGCCCCGAGATCTGGCCACAACGTCCGGACTCCAGGCCTTTGAGCAGGCCTTCGAGCAGTACTGGTCTGTGATCTACGGGTTTCTTGCCCGCATGGTTGGAGATCCATCGGAGGCCGAGGACCTGGCATTGGAGACCTTCTACCGCCTGTACCGGCGCCGCGACCATATGGATCCGGGCTTCAATACTGCCGGTTGGCTGCATCGCGTGGCGGTCAATCTGGGGTTGCATTCGATCCGAACCTTCCGGCGGCGCTTGGCGCACGAGTTGAGTGCGGGCAGGCTCAGCGAAGAAGATTTGCGGTCCGGCAGCCCGCTCCAGATTTTGACGGAGCGCGAGGAGCATGATCTAGCCAGGACCGCTCTCTCCAAGTTGAGACCGCGGGAGTCACAGCTGCTGCTGATGCGCTATTCCGGTTTGTCATACAAGGAGATCGCCGACGCACTCTCCCTCTCCCCCACCTCGATCGGCCCACTCTTACTTCGGGCTGAGCAAGAATTTGCCAGGCAATACCGCGCACTTGCACAGGAGGACACATGAGCAGACACTTGAACAACGGCCAGCTGCGCGCCGCCCTGGATGGCGAGCTGGACCAGCCGGCTTCGCAACATCTTGAGTCCTGCGATCAGTGCCGGCTGCGGCTGGAACCCATCCGTGCCCAAGCCGAGGCGGTTGCCCAGAATCTGGCATTCCTCCGTCACGTGGAGACCGTCGCAATGCCGTCGATCCAACCGAGCCTAGACAGGTTCTACAAGAAGAAACTCGAGCAAAAGGAGATGTCTATGTTCAAACGATTGATAGGGTCCCGCGTGGTCCAAAGCACCGCCTTGGCCGCCCTCGCGCTGGCAGTCATCCTTTCGGTGCCGGCCACACGTGCCCTAGCAGACCAGCTGTTGAATCTCTTCCGCATTCAGCAGGTAACTGTCCTGCCGGTCGACTTTACCGGCCTCCAGAGCCTCAACGGAAACAGTGCGCTCGGCACACAGATCAGCCAACTGGTATCGGACTCCATGACGATGCTACAAAAGCCGGGCGATCCGGTTGCAGCCAGCAGCGCAGCGGACGCGAGTTCAGAGAGTCGGCTTCAACGTCCGTCTTCCCTCCAATTCAGCCTACTCGCGCTTGAGCGTTCGAGGCAGCGCGGCCTTTGATTTCACCATCGACCGCGCCAAGGCCCAGGCTTTGCTGGACGAAGCCGGTCGCAGCGATCTGGTGCTGCTTGCCGACATCGACGGCGCCGTGGTCTCGGTCACGATCCCCGCTTCTGTGCGCGCCGATTATGGCACCTGCCCCGACCCCTCTGCGGCGGACAGCCTGCAGGCCGGCTCCCCGGGTCGCAACTATCCAGACTGCGTAATCCTGTTCGAGATTCCTAGTCCCAGCGTAAATGCGCCCGCCAATGTAGATGTCTCCCAGCTGGCGCAGATCGGTCTGGAGTTCACCGGAATGACCGGCGCGCAAGCTGCGGCTTTCACAAGCACCGTGGATTGGACCTCGACATTGGTGGTTCCCATTCCCAAGAACGCGGCCACATATCAGCAATTGACGGTCGATGGCGTGACTGGCACACTCATCCAGCGGCCTGCCGACGATGCACCTCAGTACGTTCTCTTGTGGGTCAAGGACGGCGTGGTCTATGCCATCGGCGGCCTCGGAGCCGATTCCCAGCAAGCGATCGACATGGCGAACTCCCTGCCGTAAAATCGGGGTATGCCAGCCGACTTCGCGATAGAAACCCGCGAGTTGCGGAAAGTCTACGGCGAGCAAGTGGCCGTGAAAGACCTCACCCTGCGCGTACCACAGGGTGAGGTGTTTGGATTCCTGGGCCCAAACGGCGCAGGCAAGACCACATCCATGAAGATGCTCTTGGGCCTTGTCGCGCCGACTTCGGGCGCAGCGACGCTGCTGGGTGCGCCAATCGGAAACCGCAACGCCCTCCGCCAGACGGGTTTCCTGCCGGAACATTTCCGGTTTCAAGACTGGCTGACGGCCGGAGAGTTCCTGCATCTCCACGGTCAACTGTACGGGATGCCAGCTCACAAGCTGTCGGCAAGGATCGATGAGCTGCTAGAGCGCGTTGGCTTGGCGGCATTCCGCGGCAAGACGCTGCGCACCTTCTCCAAAGGCATGCTGCAGCGGATTGGCTTGGCGCAGGCGCTGTTGAACAGCCCCCGGCTGGTGCTACTGGATGAGCCAACCTCGGGCCTGGACCCTGTCGGTCGTCGCTTGGTCAGGGACATTATTCGGGAGCTTCGGGCCGAGGGCACCTGTGTGTTCCTGAATTCGCATCTGTTGAGCGAAATCGAGGTCACGTGCGATCGGGTCGCCTTCATCAGTCACGGCGAAGTCCGGCGGGTTATGGAGCTGTCTTCGCTCGTTGATGGGCACAGTCGGGTCACCATCCATGCCGGGGGCCTCACCCGTGACATCTGCGCCGGACTGTCAACCTGGGCGGAGGAGATCCGGCTGGACGGCAGCACACTCACAATGCAGGTCCACAGCGAGACCGTACTCCCCGAGATTGCACGGTATCTGGTGGCGCAAAGCGCAGACATACATGCCATCATCCCAACTCGACTTTCCCTCGAGGAGATCTTCATCGAGACGGTTGGTCAGGACGGTGGACTGTGAGCAACATTTGGATCCTGGCACGCATGACTTTCCGAGAGGCCGTCCGCCGAAAGATCGTCTTGACCGGACTGGTGCTGGGCGTATGCTTCTTGATCCTCTACTCGATCGGACTGCACTTCATTGTCGCGCAGATCCGTACTGCGCTCCCCGCAGTGGAGTCCGAACCCAGTCAGCGCGCCGTGGCGCGAATCGCGGCCACCGAGGGATCCAACACCCTGATGCTGATGGGGCTGTACGCCGTCACTTTCCTGACGATCGCGATGGCGGCGCTTCTCGCCGCGGATACCCTCTCCGGCGAGATCGGGTCTGGCACAATCCAGACACTAGTCACCAAGCCCATCCGTCGATCGGACATCGTGCTGGGCAAGTGGCTTGGCTTTGCCTTGTGGCTGGCCCTGTACTTCTTTCTCATGGCGGGCGGTACGGTCCTCAGTGTCTTCCTCCAAGCTGGCTACTTGCCCCAGAATCTGGCGGCGGGCCTCGCGCTCATCTACTTTGAAGCACTATTGATGATGTCAATCTCGCTCGCTTGCTCAAGCATGTTTTCGGGGTTGGCAACGGGCGGCATCGTCTTCGGCCTGTATGGTCTGGCGTTCATCGGTGGTTGGATCGAGCAGTTTGGTGCACTGCTCCAGAATCAGACGGCGATCAAGGTCGGTATCATTGCCAGCTTAATCATCCCGTCCGAATCTCTTTGGCGGCGCGCAGCCTTTGAGATGCAGACGCCGCTCTCCGGGGCGCTCGGAATGTCGCCGTTTGCCACCGTTTCTGTGCCCAGTCCACTCATGATCGGTTACACAGTCGTGTATTTGATGTCTGTCGGCGCAATCGCTATCCGAAGTTTTCAAAAGCGGGACTTGTGAACTCGTGGGATCCGATCGGCACGATAGAGCCGGTTTCGGCCGGGTTTCTGTGTTGCGTGAATGCCGTGGAAGACATTCCTGACTAGGTGGCGTAGTCGGTTCTGAGATAGATCGCCTGTGCCCGATTCACCGCGCGCAGGAGTCATGCGTACCTCAGAACTCTCCGACTCGGCCGGGGAGTGACCTCGCTCAGAAAAGGGCCCCACTTCGCATGCTAGAATTCGGATGCCCTACGCGCGGCGAGAATGGTCCGCCATGTAGCGGTGCTGTGAGAGATCGCCACCGGGCCCGGTCCCGTCGGTTGCCGTGCCAGACTTCACTCAGGGAGTGACAGCATGAAAAAGAGGACGTTGCCCCAAATGCGGATCGAAGGATGCGATGGCTGACGTCGAAGTCCGGGATGACGGCCGGAGTGGACATCACCCCCTGCGCGTCGTAGTTGTTGAGCCTGAACCTCCGAAACACGGCGCCGTTTGGGTCCAGGGACAGTCCGAGGGCGAGATCCGCGCCTGGATCTGTGGGCGGTGCGGCTACATGGAACTCTTCACTGGCAATCTCAAGGACCTCTCCAGCTCGTACCGCAAGCATCACTAAGCACAGATTGGCTGGACCGACCATCATTCCCTTGCCGACTTTCAACTAGGATACGACGTGAAGCATCGACCTCGGGAGGAGCGCAATGCCCAGAGTCGGCCAATACGGAGCTTGGACGTCACCGATCACTGCTGACCTCACCGCCGCCTCGGCGATTTCTCTGATAACCGCCGCCGTGGACGGCCCCGATATCTACTGGATCGAATCCCACCCAAATGAGGGCGGGCGCTACACGGTCGTCCGCCGCCAGCCCAACGGTTCACTCAATGAGTGCACACCGTCCGGCTTCTATGTTCGCAGCACGGTGCATGAATATGGCGGCGGCGCATTCACGGTAAGCGATGGCGTCATCTATTTTGTCAACTTCAAGGACCAGCATCTCTACAGACAACCCTTGGGTGAGCAGCCCAAGCTTCTTACACCCGGAGACGGCTGCCGCTATGCTGACATCGTCCTCGAGACCAGACGAAACCGGCTTGTCTGTGTCCGCGAGGATCACCGCGGAGTTGGACAGGCGGTCAACACCATCGTAGGCGTCAGCGAAGAGGGTGACAACAACGGGCAGGTCCTCACCGCCGGGAACGATTTCTATTCGTCTCCGCGTCTGAGCCCTGACGGCGCCAGACTGGCTTACTTAACGTGAAATCATCCGCACATGCCATGGGATGGTTGCGAACTCTGGGTGGCGGAGATCGATACGGCGGGAGTCTTGAATGCACCCCGGCTCATCGCGGGAGGCATCCGCGAGTCCATCTTCCAGCCCGAATGGTCGCCCGACGGTGTGCTGCACTTCGCGTCCGACCGCACAGGTTGGTGGAACCTCTATCGCATGAACGGGAGCCGGACGGAGGCTCTCTGTCCAATGGAAGCCGAGTTCGGGAAGCCCCAATGGCAATTTGGGGCATCCTTGTATGGATTCGCGTCCGCCTCCACGAATTCTCTGCTCCTACGCCCAAAATGGTTTCTCGCACCTGGCTTGGCTCGACACGGTCTCAGGAAGGCTGACTCCGGTGAAGAGTTCCTACACCGAGATCTCCGATGTGCATTGCGGGGATGGGTTCGCTGTGTTTCTCGCGGGGGCGCCGATGCTTCCTTCGGCGGTCGTGCGTATGGATTTTCCGGGTTGCGAAATCCAGCCTCTCAAACAGGGTCGCGAGTCAGCCGTCGACCCGGCGTATTTTTCGATCCCTGAGACGCTGGATTTCCCCACGGAAAGCGGTCTGCAGTCGCACGCCTTCCACTACCCGCCTCGAAACCCCGACTTTCAAGCTCCGGCCGGCGAGCTTCCGCCGCTCATCGTGATCAGCCACGGCGGTCCAACCGGGGCCACCAGCACCACGCTTCGCTATTCGATCCAGTTCTGGACCAGCCGCGGTTTTGCCGTCCTGGATGTCAACTATGGAGGCTCGGCGGGCTACGGCCGCGCCTACCGCGAGCGGCTCAATGGCCAATGGGGCGTCGTCGACGTCGACGACTGCTGCAATGGGGCGCTCTATCTTGCAAAGGCTGGCCGCGCGGATTGTAACCGGCTGGTTATCCGTGGCAGTAGCGCCGGCGGCTACACGACACTGGCTTGCTTGGCATTCCGGAATGACGTCTTCCGCGCCGGAGCCAGCCAATACGGACTTGGTGATCTCGAACGCTTCATTGAGGACACTCATAAATTCGAATCCCGGTATCTGACATCGCTCATCGGACCCTATCCCGAGCGCCGGGACCTGTATTACGAGCGGTCGCCCATTCACTTCATTCAGAACTTCGCCTGCCCCTCATCCTGTTCCAGGGCGACGAAGACAAGATCGTCCCGGCGAGCCAGTCGCAAATGATGTTCGACGCTGTGCGCGCCAAGGGCCTGCCCGTGGCTTACTTGCTCTTTGAGGGGGAGCAGCATGGATTCCGCCAGGCGAAGAACATCAAACGCGCCCTCGAAGCAGAGCTGTACTTCTACTCAAAGGTATTTGGCTTCGCGGCGGCCGACCCGATCGAACCCATAGTGATCGAGAATCTGTGAGCCAATATTCCCCCGACGCATCGTCTGGAAGCGGCCCCGCGTCAGGTCGCGAGCCCGTCCTTTCACAGACGGCGGGCGTCACGCTAAGGGAGTCTGCGGAGCTCAGGGACTTTCTGCAGCACCCAGATTGAAAGCACAAGGCTGATGAGCGCGAACAGGCCCATCGCATAGCTCAGTCCAATTCGTTCCGACAGAGCCCCCACGGCCAGGTTGCCAAAGGGAGCGAAGCCAAAGAACGTAAGCGAGTAGAGTGCCATGACACGCCCCCTCAGGCGATCGTCGACACGAGTCTGGAGCAGGGTATTAAGCATTGCAAACTGCACCATAAATCCCCACCCCAGACCGAACGCAAGTGCCAGGCTGGCGGGCAGGTACGTGACGAAGCTGAAGATCGCCAGCACCACCGGGAATCCCAGGCTGGACGCCACAAGCCACTTACCACGCCAATCCGTCCCGCTGCGATTGGCGATCACGATCGCGCCTGCTACGGCGCCGATGCCGGTGGCGGCGGTTACCCAGCCGTACACTAGCGCGCCCTGTCGCAGAACCTGCTCAACAAAGGCGGGCATCACAGTCGCGTACGAAACGCCGAATACACTGAAAACCAG
This sequence comes from uncultured Chloroflexia bacterium, assembly GCA_963739265.1. Classification (GTDB taxonomy): domain Bacteria; phylum Chloroflexota; class Anaerolineae; order Anaerolineales; family Villigracilaceae; genus Fen-1038. Next base: position 249,997 of record CAVTZR010000002.1, on the reverse strand, counting down.
GGACAACAGCAGAAGACCGCCCAGCTCCGACTGCCCCGATACGTAGCGCAGCCCATTGACAAGCTGCGTGAGCGTAAATTCTTCAGACCGTTCAGGCGCCCTGGTGCTCAACTGCATCGCCCACAATCCCAGGATCACCGCCAGGAAGGACAGGCCGTTGATCGTGAAGCACCAGCCAGCGCCCACCAGCGCCAGAAGCAAGCCTCCCATGGCAGGCCCGATCACACGCGCGCTATTGAACATCAGCGAATTCAATGCGATGCCATTCGGCAGGTCCTCCCGACCGACCATCTCGACCACGAATGCCTGCCTCGCCGGCACGTCAAAGGAGTTCACCAGTCCAAGCGCGGCCGCGAGAAGCACGATGTGCCACTCCTGCACCACCTGCGTAAAGGTGAGCACCGCGAGAATGAAGGCCAGGATCATGGCACCGGCCTGGGTGAGGATGAGCAGCGTGCGTTTGGGAACGCGGTCAACGACGACCCCGCCCCACGGGGTGACGATCACCGCAGGGATCGCGGCCGCGAAGCCCACGATGCCTAGCGCCAGATCGGAGTGCGTCAGCTGGTAGACCAGCCAGCCTTGGGCGATGACCTGCATCCAGGTGCCCGCGTTCGAAATCAGCTGGCCACCGAAGTAGAGCTGATAGTTGCGATGTCGCAGGGCTGCAAATGTACTTCGCTCGGCTGGCAACGCCCCGGCCGCCGCAAGAAATTCGTTGGATGCGATCCGTTCTTTCACGCCTTCCTAGTTATCCCGATCCATTTGATGCTCGCCGAGCTTCCTGGCCGCGGAGCAAAGCGTCATTATACTGTCTGCTTTTCGAGGCGGAGGCGGGCCGGCCTCGCGCACGAATTGAGGCGCGTGGCAGTCCGCTGCAGGGAGCGATCACCCTCGCTGCTGCCGAGTTCTAGGAGCACTGCACCCGGGGTTTCATCGGTCCGTAATGTAAGCTGGATACAATCGCGGAATCCAGTGAGGAATCGAACGCAGCACGCGGTGGCAAGGGCGCGCAAGCAGCCCCGGAAAGCAGGATGGACAAACCGGCGGATCCAGGTCGTCGTCGGTGCCCTGTTGGCTGCATTCGCGGTCTTTGGCTTGGCCATCCCCATGACTGCCATACAATTCGAGAACCACGATTCCTTCTGCGCCTCCTGTCATACCGAGGGCGAGGTGACATTCTTCAAGCGCGCCACCTCGTCTGCGGCTGCGGATCTGGCCAGTTTTCACGCCCAGCGGGGCGCCACGCGCTGCATTGACTGCCACAGCGCGCCCGGCATTATCGGCCGCTACATCACCCTGACTTACGGTGCCTCGGACCTGATCTCATACTTCCGTGGCAACTACGCCCAGCCGGCTGTGCAAGATACCCCTCTCGGCGACGGCAATTGCACGAAATGTCACGGCGATATCTACAACAGCCAGGACTTCAACAACCATTTCCATGCGTTTCTCCCGAAATGGCAGTCGCTTGATCCCGCCAACGCTGCCCGTTGCATCGACTGTCACCTCAGTCACGACACGATCAACGATGCCGGCGCGGTCTTTCTCGATCAGACCGCTACTCAACAGGTCTGTCAGAAATGCCACGCCTTCGCGGGCCAGGGCTAACCGTATTCGCACGAAAAGAGCCTCCCGTCTGTTCTGCGTGGCTGAACTGCACCCACTAGACAAGACACAATCAGAAAGACCCCAAGTGGCTACTGAAACAGGCACCTTTGCTGGAAGGGTGTCTGTTTCGTTTTCAATTGTATGCGTTCGTAGTTGTAGAAGTCAACGTATTCCTCAATCGCTTGGCGAGCCTCTTCAAAGCTGGGGTTGTGCAGATGGCGCAGATACTCTTCTTTGAGATGGCTGAAGAAGTTTTCCATAGGCGCATTGTCCCAACAGTTGCCACGGCGCGACATGGAGGCAGTGATGTTGTACTGTTGAGTGAGGACGGCATACGCCTGCGAAGTGTATTGCGTTCCTTGGTCACTGTGGAGGATCAGCCCATCAGTGACCTTTTCTTTTTGTCTGGCTTGTTGGAGCGTGTGGGTCACCAATCCAATGGAGTTCTCGGGCCCAAATTGATGAGCCACAATAAAGCCATCGAATAGGTCTTTGATGGTAGACAGGTACGCCCAGCCCTGTTGGGTTGAGACGAAGGTAATATCCGTGACCCACTTCTGGTTGGGGCGAGTGGCAGCAAAGTCGCGGTTGAGCAGGTTGGGATAGCGGTGATAGATGCCCAGCTCTTCGAGTTTCCGGTACATTTTGCGTTTGCGGGCCCTGGAACGGATATTGAGCTTGTGCATCAGGCGCAAAACCGTCTTGGGATTGATCACCAGACCCTGTTTTTGCTTCAACCACAGGCTAATCCGCCGGTAGCCATAGATCTGGTGCGAAGCCGTGTAAGCCCGCTGCACGAGTTCTAAACGCACCGCATCTGTGTCCGGCTGTTCCAGCTTCTTGCGCCAAGCGTAATAGGCTGCTCGCGAGACACCTAGGAAGGCACACATGGCCTTCATTTCGAACTCTTTTCGATGGTGATAAAGCACCCGATATTGCGCTGCGCGAGCCGCACTTCCCGCAATTCGGAATGGAATTTTTTTAGCAGGGCCACTTCCATCCGCAGCCGCTCCAGTTCGGCTTGCGCCCCGGCCCTTTTGCGAGGTCGACCTCTCGGCTTGGCAAACGCGCTGGCGCCTTCGGCTCGATATTGCCTCAACCATTTCTGGATTCGTTGCGGATCCCGGATCCCGAGCGCCGCCGTGACCTGGGCGCGCGTTTGGCCCTCCTCATAAAATAGCCGCACCGCTTCCAGCTTCAGCTCCGGCGGATAATGCTGCATTCCTTTCTTACCTGCCATAGAAAAAAGCACCTCCTGTTCCATTTTCTCACAGAGGGTGCTTTCTCTTCGTGTCTCGTTCTAGGGGTTCAGTTCAGGCGGGAGGCTCTTTGATTGCTGGTCGCGGCGGACTACGGATCCTGGATCTCTGCCGCGCGCAGCGTGTTCTTCATTAGCATTGCGATTGTCATCGGACCGACGCCGCCCGGAACCGGCGTGATGAATCCGGCCACTTGCTTGGCCTCCTCGAAATTCACATCGCCGACCAGCCGGTAGCCGCTCTTCTTCGTGGGATCGGGCTTGGAGTTGATCCCAACATCGATAACGGCCGCTCCGGGCTTAATCCAGTCGCCGCGTACGAATTCCATCTTGCCGATCGCCGCGATCAGGATATCCGCCTGCCGCACGACGGCCGCGATATCGCGGGTGCGCGAGTGACACACCGTCACCGTGGCATTTCGCCCGATCAGCAGCAGTGCCGCCGGCATGCCGACGATGTTCGACCGCCCCAGGACCACGGCATTCGCTCCTTCGATCTTCACGCCGGCCTGATCGAGCAGGTAGATGCACCCGAACGGCGTGCATGGGACGAAGAGCGGCTCGCGTCCCTTCTGAGCAAGCCTCCCGATGTTGATCGGCGAAAAGCCGTCGACATCCTTCTCGATACTGATGAGCTGCAGCACGCGTTCCTCGTTAAGGTGCGACGGGAGCGGCAGCTGGACCAGTATGCCATTGATGGCTTTGTCGGCGTTCAAGGTCTTGATCAGGCTCTCAAGATCTTCCTGGGTTGTTTCGGCCGGCAGGTGATGACTTACCGAGCCCATTCCCAGCTCCTCACACGCCTTGCCTTTGGACTTGACGTAGGTCTGCGAATCGACCCGATCACCCACCAAGACCGCGGCCAAAGTTGGCTTGGACTTGCCTGCGGCCAACCGCTTGGTAACGGCCGCCGCCACCCCATCGCGTACTTGCTGCGCGATCATCTTTCCATCGATGATCTGCGCCGTCGTGGTCTTTTCCGGTTGAACCGTCATAGGTCCCTCCTTGATCCAGTCTGTTCGGGAATGCACAGGAATTATACGCTCGCTCCCCCAACCTCAGAAGTGACACTTATCCCGAATTGCGGATTACGCCATTCAGGCCGTTGTCAGACGAGCCGGTGAGGTCGACCGCATCGATCACGTTCCAGCGCGGCTCTGGTGCCCAGGCTGTGACGCGAATGTAGTTCCCGGTCCAGCCTTCGAGCCGCCAGCCGCTGCCATCGATCAGCGTCGTCGCTTCCCACAGGACATAGGCGGTCTGCCCGACAAACCCCGTCCGATAGGCTCGGGCCTGTTCATCAAACAGCGATCGGTAGACAGCGTTCCGTTCGTGGCGAACACGCGGTGGCACGTGATTACCCAGCCGCACGGCCGCCGTGCCCGGCCGCGCTGAGTACGTGAACGTGTGCCCACCGGCAAATCTCATCTCGCGCACAAATGCGAGCGACTCCCGGAACTCAGCCTCGGTCTCTCCAGGGAATCCCGCGATGACGTCGGTCGTAATCGCGACCTCCGGCATGACCCGCCGTGCCGCCACCATGAGTTTACGAAAGGATTCCGGCGTAGCCTTGCGTGCCATCCGCTTCAAGGTCGCGGCGCACCCGCTTTGCAGCGGCAAATGCAAATGCCGGCATAGGCGTGAGTCTTCCCAAAGTGAGAAGAACTCCTCGTCCAAATCCCACGGCTCGAGCGACGACATGCGCAGGCGCGGCGCATCTGACTCGTCCAGGATGGCTCGCACCAGCCATCGCAGATGAGAGCCGAGCTCCTGGCCCCATGATCCGAGGTGAACCCCCGTCAGGACGATCTCCTGGGCGCCTCCCTGAAGCGCTGAGCGAATATCGGCGAGCACTGCCGCGGGGGCACGACTTCGCCCCTTTCCGCGCGCGACGGTCGTGATGCAGAACGTGCAGTGGTTGTCGCAGCCGTCCTGCACCTTGATGAACGCGTGCGTGCGCTTGCGCAGGCCGGGCAATGGTCGGCGGGCCAGGGGCTCCAGCTCGAAGTCCAACTCCGGCAAGCCCAGGACCGTCGCCACCAATCGATCCTTCTCTGTGTTGACCACCGCCCGTTTGACGCTCGGCAACGCCCTCGCAGCCGCCGGTTGCAGGGAGACCCAGCATCCGGTCGCGACAATATCCCTCGCTCCGGCACGTGCGATCCGTCGAATTGCGGCCCGCGAATCGGAGGCGGCTTGGGCCGTCACCGCACAGGTATTGACCACTGCGACGTCTGCCGCCTCCGCTCCGCTCACGATCTCGTGACCGGCCGCCCGGAACTGTCCGGCCATCGCCTCGATTTCGGACTGATTGAGGCGGCAGCCGACCGTGTCCAGAAAGACTTTCATTTGATGGATGGATCCCGGGCGTAATCCGGGGAAGGAATGTCTGAGAAGATCCCGCCTAGGGTTTCAGCACCACGAAGTTGTCGAAGACAACGTCGACACCGGCCTGGCTGAATGTGCCGGCGAGCAACCCCACGTCCCCGTGCTGCAGTGTCGTATCCTGGGCTTGGGTTAGCTGGACACTGTTAACGTATGCAGCCAGGCTATTGCCGGAGCAGTCGAGACGTAGATGATTGACTGCCGCACCCATCTTGATGTCCGTGCTCGATTGCATCGCGCTTTGTCCAAGCAGGGTCGCCTGGTGATCCTTGTACAAGCCCAAGCCATAATAGCCATCGCTGCCAATGATAAAGAAGTAATAGGTTTCCCCGGTGGAACGGCAGATCAAACCGATTCGGTTCTCGTCCGGCCCAGCCAATTTCCCGGCGTCGACCTCCAGCCGGACATCGCTGAAATCCTTGTGTGGCGTCGACCAGAAATTCGCCTGCAGTGCATTTACCAGAATCCGGTAACCGCCGCTGTCGTAGTCCATGATGCCATCTTCGCCGTATCGAATCCGTTCCCAGCCGGTCGTCGGCGACGAGAAGTCATCCGCAAATAGAAGGGTTCCCGACGGCACATTCGCCGGCCGCGTCCCGAGTGCTGGCAGTACGCACCCCGACGTCCCAAGCATGAACAAGATGCAGAAGTCTCGTAAGCGCATCGATCGGATTTTATCATACGGCCTGCGGCGATCATCTCAGCCTCGGCGCGTCGCTTTGATGAAGGCAATCGGGCAACCGATTGTCTAGCCGCTCACCTCGGATCAAGGAAAGTACTGGCTCAGCAATTGTGAGGCGAATTGTCCCGCGGGACCATTAGGATCGAGTTCCACAGTCTTGTTCAGTTGTTGCATTGCTAAGTCGTAGTCCCCCATCCGCAAATATGTCTGTGCCAGGTGCAGATGCGGGAGCGCGAGATCGGGTTCAGCCTGTACTGCCTGCAATAGTGTTTGCTTCGCCGTATCGGGCAGGCCGGCCTGCGCATAAGACCAGCCCAGGATGTCCAGTGTCCGTGCATCATCCTTGGCGAGCGAAGCAGCCTTCATTGCGGCCGGCAAACCGATCGTCTGCACCTGCACGCCGCTGTCCGCGCAGAACGCCGCCAGTTGCGTCCATGCCGTCGCGTCTCCAGGCGCCAACGTCGTTGCCTGTTGATAGGCGGCCAAGGCCGAGACGAGGTCACCGGCCGCGGCGTACGCCTGCCCCAAAGCCATTTGGAGTCCTGCATTTTGTGGCTCGATCTGCGCAGCCTGCAATTGCTCCGTCAGTGCCTTCGAGTAGTCCCCCTGACGTTTCCAGTACAGCGCCCGCAAGCTGTGAACAACTGCGTCCTGCGGCCCCAGACGGAGGGCCTCATCCAGGGCATCTCGCCCGTCCTGGCCAATCTGCTGCCGTGCTTCGCCGAGCCAGGCCCAAGCTTCGGCGTCGTTCCGGTTCGCGTGGACGGCCTGCTCGAAAGCCTTGAAAGCCAGCCCCCACTCGTTGACCAAACCCAGGCCGCGACCGATTACGACAAGCCGGCTTGCATTGTCGGTTTCGGCTGCTGCCTCCCGAATCGCCGCGCCCAAGGTCGTCGCCGCCGACTCATACTGGGGATCGAGAGAGACGGCCGCGCAAATCTCTGCCTCGGCTCCGCTTGCGTCGGTCTGCATAAGAAGCAGCCCGAGCCGATAGTTGGCAGCCGGCTCCTGACCCGCGGCCAGCCGCGCCGTCAATGCTACCTGCTCGTCGGCGTAGTCACCCTGCCGATCATAGGCGGCGATCAATCGATCAAGCAGAGCCGGATCGCCGGGATGCTTTCCCAGACCTGCCTGCCATGCTGCGATGGCTGCCGTCGATTCTTTCTTGACCCACAAAGCCGAGCCAAGGGCTGCCCAGCCGTCGACGGAGAGAGGCGTCTTGTGTTCGGCAAGCTGTAACAGTCGAATGGCGTTGTCGGCATCCTGTCCGCGAAAAGCAGCTAGCCCCGCCTGTTCCCAGAGATCGCCTCGCCACGCCAGCTGGCGCGCCGCCAACTCATAGAGGCCGGAGGCTTCCGCATATCTCCCCTCGGCAGCCGCCCGGTCCGCCGACCCCAGGTTCCGCCATCCTGCATACAGGATCGGACCGGTGACCGCGATGATCAGGATCAGCAGCGCCAAAAGAACAGGGAACCATTCTCGTCGCATTGTAAACTCATTATATTGCACCGGTGCGAAAGGTTCGACGCGATGGCATCGCGTAAAGGGGGACGGTATAATCGTATGCTTTCACCAGCGATCAGAGACGCCCGCTTGCTGCCCTGGCACTCGTTCACCAGTGGCACTTGCGCACCAGTGAAGCGCCGGCGATCCGCCCGTCGTCATTACGTCATGACGACGACGCCCGGCTCGGACTTAAGCGCAAGCACCACGAATACGCCGGGCATGGCAAACTCTGCCGGCCTCACCCGGCACTTCGCACTCGGGAGGGAACACGGTGACTGCGCTGGCGCGCGCCGGCGATTCACGGCTAGCCAGGCTGCCAAAAGCCGCCGCAACGCCGCCAAGAGCTGCAGCGGCAGCAAGAACACAGCCGCCAGCCACCACGCCACTCTCGCCACTCAGGGGCAGAGCAAGAAGACTCCTAACGATGGTGGTTTTGCCCCCCAGCGAGCGGGGTGACTTGCACGAACTGGCCTGAGGAGGCCATATGGAAGACGTAATTGAACGCGCAAAGAACGAACCCGCGCCCACCGAGCCGTTGAGGGCGCACAACGACAGCGCGGCCGAGGCTTGGCTGCGGGGCTACGGCGACGCGCACGCGGGCCGCGACGTGAAGGCACCGGAGCACTACGTAACCGAATATCTGCGTGGCTATGTTGCTGGACTTCGCGCTCGGAGAACCTGACAAGATTCGCTCTGCGCACCGGGGTATAATGACACGGAATACGAAGCACGAATGGAGGCCGAGATTGTCCAAGCCTATTTTCCCAGACATTCCCGATTTCTACACAGACAGGATGCGCCTAACCGTCACCGTGTTCGGAGTCAAACGTAACGTTCGGACTGAGCGCACCGCACCCGGAGGAAACGGGAGCCGGGAATTTGCTAGACGTTCTGGAGGTAGTCCGCGTGCGAATGAGTCTGGAACACGCGAAGGTCATGGGTATGTTGTTGAAGAAGCAAATCAAGATTTATGAGGCGGGAACAAAAACGCAGATCGCGATTCCGCTGGAGGTAATAAACTCCCTAGAGCTCGGCAACGAGCAATGGTAAGGCGAGGGGATAGCAATGCCCTTCGATTTGGGGATGATCTCTGCGTCCTTTCGTAGCGGACAGTATTCAATTACAAAGCACGGTATGAGGAGTTGGACAACGACGGCATAACCATTGAAAGGCTAGAAACCGCAATTGGAGGAGACTCGCCTGAGATTATCGAGGACGCCCTGGACGATCCGCGGGGTGAGTCCTGTCTGATACTCGGCTGGTTTGAGGCAGATCTCCCCATTCATGTGTGTGTTGGGACGTCCGACGGGCAACCAGAGGTCATAACGGCGTATGGGCCAAGTTCGATTAAGTTTGTAGCACCAGAATTTCGGGTGCGGAGATAGGGAAAAGGCAAAAGAACATGGAACACAGATGCGGCGGTACCTTGACCCGCCAGAGCGTGAAGATCAACAAGAAGGTCGGGTTCTTTTTTCAGTCCTTCACTGTCGACGGCCTCAAATGCGATCGCTGCGGAGATGAGATTATCTCTAGGGATTTGGCCCTTGAGATTGATAGGGCGATAGCACGACTTAGGGACTTGTGGAGGAATTGGCGAGTTCCAGCAGATACGGAGGTGACCTTTGCGACTGCGCAAATGCCCACGGGGACATACGTGCAGACGCCTCCATACCTCGGTTCTAATCACGTCAGGCAAGTCCACCCCTAACAGCAAAGCAAGCAGAACAAACGGCCCATCTCCGGGCCGTTTTTGGTTGCACGGCGTCTTGATGCAGCCTCGTTCATCGGTATATACTTGCGGGCTTGGTATAATCGCACCTGTGGGCACAATCATCGCAGTCGACATCGGCGGGACACACCTGCGCGCCGCCCTCTACCATCCAGATAACCCGCACCCCATAGCCCATGAGCGTGTAGCGACCCGCACCGGCGAACCGGGCGTGTACGAACGGATGCAGGGCGTCATCCGCTCTATCTGGCCGAGCGACGGCGCAGTGAAAGCCATCGGCGTTGCCTCACCCGGCCCGCTCGATCCACATACGGGCTACATTCTCAAGACGCCGAACATTCCGGAGTGGCGGAATTTTCCGCTCACACCGAATCTCACCCGGGATTTCCACGTGCCTGCCTTCCTCGACAACGATGCGAATCTGGCCGCGCTCGGCGAATGGACGTTCGGGGCGGCCAAAGGTCATCGTGATGTGCTTTACCTTTCGATCAGCACTGGCGTCGGCGGAGGTGTGATAGTCGACAATCACCTCCTCCAGGGTTTTCATGGGCTCGCGACCGAATTGGGGCACACGATTCTGGATCCCGACGGGCCGCTCTGCTCGTGCGGGTTTGCCGGCCACCTCGAGGCCTTTTCCTCCGGGCCGGCCATCGACCGGTATGTGCGCGAGAAGCTGGAGGCCGGTACCGCCTCAACGCTTCGAACTCGACGGGAAGCTTGACGCACTCTCTATCGCCGAAGCAGCCAACCGGGGCGACGAGCTCGCCATTGCGGCCTACCGCCGCGCCGGGGAATACCTCGGCATCGCAGTGGCGAACTTCCTGCACGCTTTCGATCCGTCGATCGTGATCTTTGGCGGGGGCGTTTCCTTCGTTGGACCGCTCCTGTTCGATCCGTTTCTGGCCAGCTTGAAAAAGCGGGTCTTCCACCCGCGCTATCTGGAGGGCCTGAAGATCGAAATGGCCGCGCTGGGCGATGACGCCGGCCTGCTCGGTGCCCTGGCGCTGGCACAGCTTTCTGCGAAAGTCTGAGAAGGAGAATTGTATGGAACCATTGCAACTACCCGGGCCAAAAGCTAGAGCGCTGATCAAGCGGGACTCGGCCGTCGTATCGCCTTCCTATATGAGGCCGTATCCGTTCGTGATGGATCACGGCAAGGGCTCGGAGGTTTGGGACGTCGATGGCAACCGCTTCCTGGATTTCATGGCCGGCATTGCGGTGACCTCGACCGGGCACGCCCATCCCAAGGTGGTCCGTGCCATCCAGGAGCAGGCTGAGCAGTTCATCCACATCTCGTCCGACTTCTATCATCCCAAGTGGATCGAGCTGGCCGAGAAGCTCAACGAGGTCGCCCCGTTTGACGAGGCCGCGGTCTCTTTCATGACTAACTCTGGCACCGAGGCGGTCGAGACGGCGATCAAGTTGGCCCGATATCACACGGAGCGTTCCAACTTCATTGGCTTCACCGGCGCGTTTCACGGCCGGACCATGGGCGCCGTCACGTTTACGGCCAGCAAGGCCGCCTATCACGCTGGCTTCTACCCCCTCATGAACGGCGTCGTGCACGCGCCCTATCCCAATCCGTACCGCCCCGTCCTCGAACGAAGACCCGGCGAAGACTACGGCGAAACCGTGGTGCGTTACATTCGGAATGAGATCCTCGGTCAGATCCTGCCGCCAAAGGAGGTTGCCGGGATCCTCGTCGAGACCATCCAGGGTGAAGGCGGCTACATAGTTCCGCCTGCAGGCTTCTATCCGGCCCTACGGAAGCTCTGCGACGAGCACGGCATCCTCATGATCGTAGACGAGGTCCAGTGCGGCATGGGCCGCACCGGAAAATGGTGGGCCATCGAGCATTTCGGGGTCGAACCGGACATGGTCACCGTGGCCAAGGGCATCGCCTCCGGCATGCCGATGGGTGCCTGTATCGCTCGTCAGTCGGTCATGGATTGGGAGCGCGGCGCACATGGCAACACGTTCGGCGGAAACCCGCTTGCCTGCGCCGCGGCACTGGCCACCTTCGAGCTCATCCAGGACCAGTACATGGCCAACGCCGCAGAGGTGGGCCAGTACGCTATGGACGCGCTAGAAGAGATCCAGGCCCGCCACCCCAGCATCGGCGACGTCCGCGGCAAAGGGCTCATGATCGGTGTGGAATTCGTCAAGGACCGGACGACGAAGGAACCCGCCAAGGAGCTCTCGGAACGTGTGGTCGATCTGGCCTTCGAGCGCGGCCTGCTGATGCTGACTTGCGGCAAGAGCGCCATCCGCATCGTCCCTGCCCTGAGCATCAACACCAAGGAGATCGATGAGGGCCTTCAGATTTTTGAAGAGGCGGTCACCCTGGCTGAAAAGGAATCCAACATGGCCTGATCGGCCTCCCGATCGCTCCGCTTGAACACACAGCGCGCCTTGCGGCGCGCTGTGTCGTCAATACAGGACGAGTGATTTCCTGCGCTACCGCAAGGGATCGACCTCAACCAGGTCGGCTCGGACGACGAACCGTGCGTCGTAGTTCTGTGTCAGCAGATTGTATTTCGAGCACGTGATCAACGTCAGCACCGGGTGGTCTGCATGGTTCAGGACCGAAATATCATTCGGCGCCACGTTGCCCGCGGATCTGACCTCATAGACATATTGCCGACCAAACGAAGTGACGAAGATCAGGTCGCCGGCCTGGAGGCGATCCAAGTCCGCGAACGGACCGTCCGAGCCATAGTGAGTGACCACATGGCCCATGATCACGCTATTCCCGCTGAAACCGGGGAATGCTGTTCCCTGCAGCCAGCCGCCAACGCCGGTCAGCCAATCGACCTGCCAGACACCGTTCACCAGCGGCACGCCGACGATCCCCATGTTGAGATTCTATCTTGGGGATCCGAAGCGAAACACCCATGCTGTCGTCGTACGCGACCCAGGGCACACCACTCAGGTCAGTCAGCACACCCGGCGCGAAGCCGGCCTGCGGGATGCGGAAGCAGTTCTTGCAGCCGCCGCCACCACCGCCGCCCAGTGGGTTGAAGGGCGTATTGGAGTTGGCGATGTAGTTGTTGATCGCCGGGTCATTTGGGTCGTAGAACCGCTCTGTGGAGAACGGATCGTTCGGGATCTGAGGCTGCCTGAAATCACCGGGCAGGCTGGACCATTCAACATAAGCGATGTTGGTCACCTGTTGCCCCGGCTGCAGCGTCGCATTGGCCTGTAGCTGGAACTTGCAGACACCTACATCTCCGGGCGCGAACGCCGTGGGGTTGGGTTGGGCGCTGGCCCAGTATGCAGTGATGACGCCAGCTACGTTCAAAGGCCCAAAGTCCGGATCGCGAGTGCTGCCCGCCGTGGTTGAACAGTCGATGCTGCCGATCAAATCAAATTGCGATGGGATCGGGTCCGTCAGATGAACGTCATATGCGTCCGTGTTGCCCAGGTTCTGGATGGTCATCGTGAAGTTGACGATGGAGCCCACGCCGATGAACTGGACATCACCCACTTTCGTGATGGTAGACCTCGGCTCGACTATCGTGACAGTGGTCGGATTGGCGGCGACCGTCTGAGGCTGTTCTTGCGGGTCGATCCAGTGGAACACAGCGTGATTCGATAGCGTCTTTCCAGTAATGTTGCCCGAACTATCCAGGACGACCGCGCGGTACACAAACGTGATGCTGCCTCCGCTCGACGCAGCGGTCAAATCTCCCAAGTCGAACGTGGCCACGCTGTGATAGGCCGGGTCGGTCGACAAGGCCAAGTTGAAGGTGGGGCCGCCGCAAGCCGTGCTGAAGTCCGTCGGCGTGGTCCCCAGGCCGGTGATCGAGGTGCAGTCCATGAACGCCAAGCCCAGATCCATTGTGTCGACCAGCTGAGCACTGTTGTACGTCCCAGCCTCCAGGTTCACCACGACGGTGTAGGTGAGAATCTCGCCGATGGCTACGTTCGAGCCGGTTGTGAAGGTCTGATTCGTGCCAGTAAGCGTTTTCTGGATCCCGGTCACCACACTGACTGTGACGCTATTCGAGCAGGTGTTGTTCTCCTCATTGCTCTCGTTGACCGCGTTGCCCGGATCGACTGAGCAAACTGCAGTGCCTGGATTGTTAAGGGTCCCCGCGGCCGCCGGCGTGACCAGGAACGACACAGTGAATGACCCGCCCGCGGCCAGGCTCACCGGGCCGTTCGCAGTGCACTCCAGGATGTGGCTCGTGATGGAGCATGAGATCGTACCGCTCACGCCCCCCACATTGGCCTCATTGGCGGTTCCGTACGTAGGCCCGCTCGGCAGGTCGTCATGCAAGATCACATTCCCATTGCTGAACGCCGCCGTCGCATTTGCATTGTTCACCGTCAAGGTCCAGGTGAAGCTGCTGCCGAGTGTAGTCGCCCCGTTGACGTCGTCTGTCTTGATGACGGTCAGGTCCGCTTGCGCATTCGGCGTGTCTGTATCCGTCGCCGTATTGTTCGTACTGTTCGGGTCCGTCTGCGCTCCCGCCGTCACCGTCGCCGCGTTCACCAGGTTCCCAATCGCCGATGGGCTCACCGTCCCGCTCACCGTGATCGTCAGGTAGTTCCCTGCTCCTGCCGCTATGTTCACGCCTGTGTACGACAGGCTGTTCCCCAACGATCCGTTCGTTCCACAGTTCGCCGTCCCCGTCGCCACACATCCAATCGTCGTCCCCGTGATCACCGCCGGCACCGTGTCCGTCACGCTCGCCCCCGTCGCATCCGACGGCCCAGCGTTCGTCACCACGATCGTGTACGTGATCCCTGCCCCAGGCGTGTACGTCGCGGATCCATCGGTCTTGCTGATCCCCAGGTCCGCCGCGATCACCGTGTCTGAGTCCATCGCACAGCCCTTCGTCGGCGTGTCCGTACCCGTGCAGGCACCCGCCGTCACCGGCGTCGGCGTCGGCGCAAGAGGATCTCCATCACCACCCACCTGTGCCTTGTTCACCAGCGGCCCAACGGCATTCAGACTCACGTTCACCGTGAAGCTGAACACACTCGTCCCACTCGTCGCCGCGATCGGTGTGCTGCTTGTGCATGTTATGACGTTGCTCGCCGCAGTGCAGATCCAGTTCGCAGCCTGCCCCCCAGTAAGAGTCACTGCTCCATCGGGCACGCTCATTCCAGCCGGCAACACATCCACGATCGTGATCGTCCCGCTCGTCGCCGCCGCACCCGTATTGCTCACTGTCAGGGTGTAGGGCGTCGTTCCACCTGCAACCACCTGCGTGACCCCATCCGTCTTCGCCAGATGCAGATCCGCCGCAATCACCGTGTCTGAGTCGCTGGCTGTGTTATCGGCGTTGTTCATCTCGTTCATGGCAGGCGGGCCCGGCGGAGGCGCCACCGTCGCGACGTTTGTCACAGTCCCGCCAGCGCTGGCAGTCACCAGTGCGACCACCGTGAAAGTCACCGACGATCCGGGGGAGGCGCCCCCTGGCAGCGTAGGAATCACAATACCTGCCCCTTGCATCAAGGAAATGCTGATGCCTGCCCCTGTGGGACATACGGCACCGCCCGTGGGGCTACCGCAGGTCACGCTCGTCACCGTCAATCCTGCGACCGCGGGATCAGTAAAGATCGCGCCGTCCGCGGACGATGGTCCCGGATTCGTTACCACGATGGAATATGTCGTCGTCGTGCCTGTAGGGAGAGTCGTCACTCCATCCGTCTTCGTGATCGATAGATCGACGCAATCCGCGCCAGCGACGATCGGGGGAGTATCCGTCGGGTGCACCGTTACAACCTCGCCCGGGCCACCCCCCGTTGCGCCGAAGTTGCTGTTATCAGTGGTACTGATACCAGCAGCGCCGCCCAACACTGAGGACGTGATTGCGCCGGATACAAAGACATGGCCGCCACCACCACCACCGCCCGGACCATGATGATTGTTGCCCGACCCCACACCGGATGTACCGGGGTCTTGGTCCGGCCAGTCATCACCGCCTCGTCCACCGTTGGTGTTGACTGTCAATGTGCCAACGCCGCCGGAGCCGTTGTTCGCGATCACCAAGACGGTTCCACCGGCGCCGCCGCCACCGCCACCATCATTCAAAACCACGTTTGCATCGCCGCGTGCAGGTGCGCTGAGGCCATTTGCATTAATAGTGCCCGAGCCGGTGATCGTGCCCGAACGAACCAGCGCCATGCCGCCGCCGGCGACGCCGCTACTCGCAAAACCGAGAGGTGCGCCGGTGCCATTATTCGTGGTTCCAGCACCACCGCCGCCGCCCATCGAGAGGCGTAGTGCCTGAGAGGGGCCGCTTGCCGAAGGATTGTAGGGAGCTCCCCCGTAACCGCCAGAGATAATTGCTGAATTCCATGACCAGCCCCCCATTCCACCATAACCGCCGTTGCCCGCACCGCCACCGCCGCTGTTTTGATCGTTTGCACTTGGATTCCCATCGGTGCTGCCCCCACCCCCGTCACCGCCCGCACCGCGCCCATTGCTGCCGTTCGGGTAGCCTTCCGCGCCCGCACCCGCGTCAAGCAGCGTGCCGTTGTCATTCACGTAGCGCGGCGTGCCGGCCGTGCCCTCGCCCTTGGCGCCATTGGCTCCCGCCACGTTGTTCCCTGTCCCTGCAATCGTACGAAAATCCCACCAATTGAAGCCTGTGGTGCCCGTCAGCTGACGAGCGCCGCCGCCGCGGAAACCGAGTCCGGTGACATCGATCGTGTTGCCATTCCAATTCAGTTGATTGGCGATATCCAAGGCGACGATGCCGCCCGTGCTTCCGTTCCAGCGAGGAGCGCTGACCGTCCCCCCAAGTGTCGCATTAATGTATTGCGGAACGCGGACTGCCTGGAAGCGGCGCCGTCCCTGGTCCGCGCTGGTAGCGGGATCCGAAAAAACGTAGGTATTCACCAACCCCGTAGCAATCGTCAATGTCGTGCCGACCAAAGACACCGCCCTCACATATTCATATTGCCCGGCCTGGAAATTGGTCGCGAGATTTCCACCGGCATAGTTGGGTTCCCCCCCCGGATAGATTACGGTATTGACTGCGGTTCCGCCATCTCCGGTGCCGTTGCCATAGTTGTTGGTGTTGGTGGCATTCATGTCTTCGCCCTGCATCTGGATCACGAGGACCAGATTCCCGGCGGCGATCGCAGGCTCGGTGACGTCGCGAATAGCTCCGAGACTTATTGTGGTTGCACCGGCGGTCGCAGTCGCCGCACCAGGATAGTATGAGTTGACGATTCCGGTGATGTTGGACGTGCCTTGCTGTCCTGGCGTGCCGCAGATCCCCGCCTTGTCGGCATAGGCAGGCTTCACATCGTACGCTGCACCGATCGCAGAAGAAAGCACAGCCGCAACGACCGCCAGCGATGAAAGCTTGGCAATGAATGCGAGCCGATGGTTCATACGAGTTCCTCCGAGCTGCGATGCCGTCAACGATGCTTCGATCGGCTTACCCTATGAACAATCATGCGGGACGCGAAAACTGTGCTCGCGCCGGTTTGGAACGGTGGCTATGTAAATAAAGCACAATGCATCACAATCTCATCCTATTTTAAGTCGGGCGCTACCCCCATGTCAAGCAGGAAAACCCTTGAAGTATTGCAAAGTTCTGCCTCGGCGCCCGCCAGTCGCGCGGGAGGGCCCACGTTGGATCCCTCAAGGGTTCCAATCGAGTCCTAGCGAAGGTGTCGGGCGCAGCCCGGGCGGCCCCAAAAGGCCGTCACGCGGCCCTTCGCCTCCGGGTGATAAAATGACTCTGCCGCTACGGCGTCCACATTTCAGGATCCTCCGCCCATGCTGCCCGACTTTCGCGTCCGGCAACGCGACTATTTGCTGGAAATCGCCCGGCTCCTAACCCAGGAACTCGATCTCGAGAAGCTCCTGGAGCGGATTCTTCCGCGTCTCGATCGAGATGCTGGCCGGGCAGGCCGGTCTCATCGCCCTCAAAGAGGCCGAAGGCTGGCGTGTCGCCGCCGCGCATAGGATCCAGCCTGCCTTTCTCAGCTATCTGGAGCCACTCCTGGCCGATGGCAAGGTGCGCGAGCTCGATGTACGCGAACTGAACCGCATGCTGCAGGACCTGACCTACACTGCCAGCCTGGGCCTGCTGAATGGCACTGGGCTTCCACTGGCAGCCCATGAACAGGTCATCGGCGTGATCTTCATCTTCCGCAATTATCCGGACCTCTTTACTGCTAACGACCGGGTCTTGCTTCAATCTTTTGCCGACCAGGCGGCCGTGGCGGTCTTCAACGCGAAATTATATGGCCAGGTCCAGTATGAGAAGCAGCGGACCGACGCGCTCCTGGACTCGGCCGCAGATGGTATCCTGATCTTGAATCCCGATCTCAGCGTAGAGCGCTGCAACACGGCCTTTGAAAAGCTCGTCGGCGAGAATCGGGAGGCGATCGTCGGCAAGGCACACGATCAGGTCATACGCTGGGAAAAAGAGCCGCAAGGAACAACACTGGAGGAAGCCAGCCGCGGTGGCTGGCTGTTATCTCCCGAGGCCACCCTCTATGTCGAGGGCGATCTCAAACGTGAGCTGCCTCCGCCCGTGCCCGTGGGTGTGACCTACGCCCCCCTTCTCTCCGAGGACGGCAAGCTGAGCAACATCGTCGTCAGTGTGCGCGATATCACCCATTTCCGGACCGCCGAAGAGATCAAGTCCACCTTCATCTCGATCGTCAGCCACGAGCTGCGCACGCCTGTGACCCTGATAAAGGGGTACGCTTCCACGCTTCGCCGCGACGATGCCAAGTGGGACCGCGAAGTGGTCAAGGACAGCCTGGCCGTCATCGAAGATGAAGCCGATCGCCTGTCGCAGATGATCGACGACCTGCTCGATGCCTCCCGCCTGCAGGCCGGAGGCCTGAGCCTCAATCGCGCCGATGTGTCGCTGCCCGCCCTGGCAGCCCGCGTTGCCGAACGGTTTCGGGCCCAGTCAAAGAACCACAAGATCATCGCTGAGTTTCCGGACAAGTTCCCGATCATCCTGGGAGACGAGCGCCGGCTCGAGCAGGTGCTGGCAAACCTTGTCTCCAATTCGCTCAAGTACTCGCCCGCCGGCGAGATCCGCATCACCGGCTCAACCAGAGCCCAGCAAGTAGCCGTCTGCGTGAGCGATCAGGGCCCCGGCATCGATGCCCGTGACCTGCCGCACATCTTCGAGCGCTTCTACCGTTCGACCAACGCCGTGAGGCAGACCAAGGGTGCAGGCTTGGGACTATATCTTGCCCGCGCCATAGTCGAATTGCACGGCGGCCGCATCTGGGCCGACAACAAACGATCCTCGGGCGCCCGGATCTGCTTCTCCCTGCCGCGTTAGCCCGAAGCTCGGCGCGAAGCAGCGGGGCCCGGTGGTAAAATGAAGCGCTTGGGTAGGCCCGATCGTAGCGATTTGGGGCTTGATACACGGCAGTAGCCCGGGCAAAGCGCCGTTCTTGCGCCTCCCACATATCCTCACAACTCACTCTCGAGGAATCCGCAGATGCCAGTCTATCCGCCGCGCAGCAAGGTAGAGAAAAGAAAGACCTGGAATGCTGAGAGCGTGTTTGAGAATCCTCGCGTGTGGGAGGCTGAGCGCCAGCGTCTCCTGGCCGACTTGGATTTGGTCAAGAAGTCCACAGGGCGTTTGCACGAGGGCCCGTCGGTCTTGCTCGAGGCCCTGAACGCCCGCGATCAATTAGTCGTCCGCGCCCAACGTGTCTTCATGTACGCCGGCTTTGCATCCGCGGTGGATACCACTGATCAGGAAGCCGCAGGCATGCAGGGCAAGGCGGGCAGCATGCTGGGCCAGGTGGCCGCGGCGGTTGCGTTCATCTCGCCGGAGCTCATCTCCATCGGCAGGGATCAACTCAATACTTGGCTGAAGCAGGATCCCAAGCTCGCAATCTACACGCACAGTTTCGATGATTTGTTCCGCCGGCAGGCCCATGTGCGCTCCGGCGAGGTGGAGGAGATCCTGGGGATGCTCGCCGATCCCTTCGGCGGCCCCAGCCAGACGGCCAGCATGCTGACGAACGCCGATTTCAGGTTTGCTCCCGCGCTCGACAGCCACGGACGCAAGCTCGAAGTGACGCAGAGTTCAGTGCATGCGATCCTGGACGCGCCGGATCGGGCAGCTCGCCAGAGCGGTTGGAACCATTACATGGATCGTCACCTGGAGTTCAAGAACACCCTGGCCAGCAACCTGACGACATCCATGAAAGCCAATGTCCTTAACGCACGCGTCCGCAAACACGCGAGCTCGCTCGCCGCCTCTTTGTTTGACAATAACGTGCCTGTCCCGATCTTTCGCAATCTGATCGATACCTTCAATCGGCATCTCCCCGTCTGGCACCGTTACTTCGAGATCCGGCGCAAGGCGCTCGGCCAGCGCGACGTCGCCTACTATGACATGTGGGCTCCGCTGACCGCCAGGCGTCCCAAGCTTACGTTCGCGCAAGCTGTCGACTTCATTTGCGGCGGGCTTGAGCTCATGGGTCCAGACTACGTCGCGACCCTCCGCCACGGATGCCTGCAGGAACGCTGGGTGGACTGGGTCCCCAACAAGGGCAAGCAGAATGGCGCGTTCTCATATGGCGCTCCCGGTACACACCCGTTCATTATGATGAGCTTCACCGGCGATGTCGGCAGCTTGAGCACGCTGGCCCACGAATTGGGGCATTCGCTGCATTCGTACCTCACTTGGAGGAACCAGCCTCTGGTCTACTCGGACTATTCCTTGTTCGTAGCTGAGGTCGCTTCGAATTTTCATCAAGCCATGGTGCGGACCCACCTGCTGAACACCGTGCGCGACCGGAGCTTCCAGATCGCGCTCATCGAGGAAGCCATGGGGAACTTCTTCAGGTACTTCTTCCAGATGCCCACCCTGGCGCGGTTCGAGTTGGAAATTCACGAGCGGATCGAAAAGGGTGAGGCGGTGACGGCCAACTCGATGATCGAGCTCATGGCGGACCTCTTCACCGAAGGGTTCGGGCCAAAGGTCCACGTTGACCGGCCGCGCGTCGGAATGGTCTGGTCCACGTTCGGGCACCTCTTCGCGGACTACTATGTCTATCAGTACGCGACCGGCATCTCGGGTGCCCATGCCCTTTCGGGGCGCATCCTGCGCGGCGAGAAGAACGCCGTGGAAGATTACCTTGGTTTTCTGCGCTCCGGTTCATCGGCCTATCCCCTGGACGTGCTCAAGCGCGCCGGCGTTGACCTTGCCAGCCCGGCACCCCTCCAGGAGACGTTCGCCGTGATGGAGAGTTACATCGATCGGCTGGAGAAGTTGCTGAACTAGATCGGATCGGAGCGCCCCGCGGATTCCGCATGCATGCGGTTCCGCCGGCGTCAAACTCGAAATCGTAGATCGGAAATCAATCTCATGCCTCAAACACAGATCGCTTGTCCCCGCTGCAAACAGATGATCACGGCCAACGTTGAGCAGCTCTTCGACGTGACAGCTGATCCGGGCGCCAAGCAGCGTCTCCTGGGCGGCGTCTCCAACGTCGCCCGCTGCCCTTATTGCGGCTACGAGGGACGCCTGGCCACGCCCATCGTCTACCACGACGCCGACAAGGAGCTCCTGCTCACCTACTTTCCGGCGGAGCTCGCCATGCCGGTCACGGAGCAGGAGCGACTCATCGGTCCAATGATCACCCAGATCACCAACCGGCTGCCCTCCGAGAAACGCAAGGCCTACCTCTTCAAACCGATCGCGAATCTCACCTACGAGTCAATGCTGGAAACGATTCTCGGCAAGGACGGTATCACGCCTGAGATGATCAAAGCTCAGCAGGACCGTCTGAACCTGATCGATCGCTTGCTGCAAGCCTCCTCGGCCGACGTCCGCAGCGAACTGATCAAACAAAACGCCGCTTTGTTTGATGAGCAGTTCTTCGCACTGTTCAGCCGCCTCCTGCAGGCCGGCATGGGAAGCGGTCAGGACGACCTGGCCAAACAGATGGCCGAGCTCCAGAAGCAGCTCCTGACCGACACCGAATACGGTCGGCACTTGCAGGAGTTTGTCGGCGAACTGGAGGCGGCCGCCAAGGCGCTGCAGGAGGCCGGCCCAAATCTCACCCGCGAGAAACTGCTCGACCTCGCCATCCAGGCGCCGGCAGACGCTCGCCTCAAGGCCTACGTCTCGTTGGCCCGCAACGGCATGGACTACGTGTTCTTCCAGACCCTCAGCGACAGGATCGACAAGGCCTCGGCAGACGATAAGAACAAGCTGGAGGATCTCCGCCGCAAGCTGCTTGCTGACGTCGAGGAAGTTGATAAGCAGTTGGAGGCGCGCTACAAGCAGGCCCAGGTGCTCATCGACAAGATCTTGACCCAGGAGGACGTTGCCCAGGCCACCCGCGATAATCTGGACGGCTTCACCCAAGACGCAGTGGATTTGGTGCAGACCATGCTGCGCCAGGCTTCGGAGAAGAACGACTACGCCCGTATGGGCAAGCTCCAGAAGATGATGGAGGTGCTGCAGGCTGCCTCTGCGCCACCCCCGGAAGTGGCCTTCATCGAGCAGCTTTTGGACGCGCCCGACGAGGCCGGCATCGAGAAGATGCTCGCCGCCAACGAGGGCTTGGTCAACGAGGCGTTCATGCAAGCCCTCAACGGTCTAGTGGCCCAGATCGATTCCCAGGCAGCCCAGGGCGGTGCGGAAGCCAAGGCCCTTGCCCAGAAGATGCAGTCTGTCTACAAGACCGCGCTCAAGTTCTCGATGAAGAAGAAGATGGCCTAATCTCGCAAGCCCAGCAGGCACGGAGAGATCAAGAAAGACACCCAAGAGGTCACACATCCAGTGTGACCTCTTCCTTTGGCCCGACCCTGCAGCGATTCGGCGCTCACTCCTCGCGGGGTTCGCTTGGACCCTTCGCCGATGTGCCACTGATGTACCGTTGCGGCAGATCGCGCTTCACAAAGACGGGCACCAATGCGATGGTGAGCAGACCGAGGACAAGCGCGCAAAGCATCACGGCTCTTGGTGCACCTTGCACGCCGCCGAGCCACTCCGCCAACGATCCGGAACCCAGCGCCCCTAGCGAGGGCAATCCGATCAGCGTCACCGTATACAGGCTCATCACCCTCCCCCGCATTTCGTTTGGCACCGAGAACTGTATGAACGTGGAAATGATCGTGGAGAAGACGGTCGAGGTGATACCTGCGATGATCAGGAGGATCGCCCCGAGCCACAACGCTGGGCTGAGTGCGAATCCCACCAGGGCGAGGCTGAACAGGAAACCGTTGACCATCATGACCGCGCCTTGATTCCTAAGGCGCCTGAAGGATGCCAGCGCGAACGCCCCGATCAGTGCACCCCCTCCCGCCGCCGAGAGCAGCAGGCCGTATCCTTCGGCGCCTGCGTGCCAGATGTCCCGCCCAAAGGCGGGCAATAGGTTCTGGTAGGACCTCCCGAAGACGCCCCCCAATGATGAGAGTACCAGCAGCGCCACAATGAGCCGGTTGTGCCCGGCGTAGGTCAGTCCGTTCCAGAACGATGAACGCAGCGAGGCATTGGTCTCCCCGCTGTGGGTTCGCAGCCCGCGCAGGCTGGCCAGGGCCAGGATCACCGCCAGGAAGCTGATTCCATTGAGGAAGAACAGTGTGCCCGGACCTACGGGACCAAGCAGGATGCCCGCGAGCGCCGGACCCACCAGCGCCGCGCCCGTGTAGGTTGCCGAGTTGAGCGACAGCGCATTGAGCAGGTCATTAGCCGGGACCAGGTCCGGGATCAAAGCCTGCCGCGCCGGATTATCGAACGCCAGCAATATCGCGCCGACGAAGGATGCCACCAGGATGTGCCAGACCAGGATCGCACCCAGCCAGGTCAATGCGGCCAGCACAAGGGCCGTGACCATCTGCATGCTCTGGGTGAAGAACAACAGTCGCACGCGGTGGACGCGGTCGACAACCGCCCCCGCGAACGGCGGAATGATGATCATCGGCAGGGCGAAGCTCAACCCCAGGATTCCCAGCCACAGCGGGGAGTTTGTCAATTGCAGCACCAACCAGCCGTTGGCCACGTTCTGCATCCACGTGCCCATGTTCGAAACGATCAGCCCGGACCAAAGCACCGTGAAGTTCCGGTACCTGAGCGCACTGTAACGGCGCGGACTCGACTCGATTGATTCCATCAGCTATGCCACTGCACTGGTGCCGACAAAAGGATTGAGTTTTCTCTCTTGCCCCACTGTTGTCTCCGGTCCATGACCGGACAGCAGCCGGGTCTCGTCCGGCAGTGTGAAAACCTGCGTCCGAATACTCAGCAAGAGCCGGTCCCAATCGCCGCCGGGCAGATCGGTCCGCCCCACCCCCCTCTGGAAGATCAGATCTCCACAGAAGCAGACGCCCGCCTCCGGCGCATGGAATATGCAATGACCGGGCGTATGCCCGGGTGTGTAACGTACCTCCAGCTGGATCTCCCCCAACACCAAGCGCTGCCCCTGGTACAGATCGATTGTTGGTTCGGGGCCCGGGTCGATCTTGAAGCCAAACAGTGAAGCACCGCCTTCGGCCCGCCACAGGATGTGGTCCGCCGGATGCAGGGCTACTAGCGGCAAGGGGTTAAGACCATCCGCGATCGCGCCCGCGCCGCCGATGTGATCGAAGTGTGCGTGGGTGTACCAGAGATGCGCGATCCGCCAACCGCGACGGCCCGCCTCGTCCAGGATGAGTTGACCGTCCCAGGCCGGGTCGATCACGGCCGCGTCACCCGTCTCATCGTCCGCGATCAGATAGGCGTTGGTGTGGACAGGCCCGAGAACGAACTGGACAATGTCAAGCATCCAGATCCATCCGCTTCAGCCGCAGGTCAGAGATCCGGAGCCAGCGCGATGCGCTCAGACTGCAATACTTTCGACCGGGGGACGAAGATCAGCGTGATGATCGCTCCCACGCAGATCAAGGCCAGCCCCACCGGATACATCAACCGCGGATCCACTGAGTACAAATATCCGGCCAGGGGCGGCGCGAGGAGAGTGGTGATCGCCCCCAGCATTTCGGCCACCCCATACGCCAGGCCCATTTGCGACTTGTGTACGAAGGCCCGCACTTGGGCCACTCCCAGCACCCGCAGAGTTCGATAGCCGCCCAGGAGGAAATAGCCCAGCGCGAACCACCCGAAGCCAAGGCCTCTCCACAATAGCACCGTGAATGCAGCGACGCCGACCTGTCCGAGCAGGAATCCCAGTCGGGCCTCCATCTGGCCAAGTATCAAGTTGAGGATCGTCGTCCCCAGGTATGCCAGCGATATAAGCTGACCGATGGAACTCAGCGAAAGCCCCTGCTGATTCTTGAGGAAGTTGGGGCTCAGTGGCTGCGGCACATACGCCGCGAAGGCAACTAGAAAATACACGACCAGAAAGCCGATAAAGCGTCCATTTCGCAGCAGTCCGGCCGGTGGATTCTCTGGATCCCGATGATCGCGGGGTTGGGACGAGACGAACGAAACCGCCACCGCCGAGATCACGAAGATCCCCGCCGCGATGAAGAACACGGTTCGGAACCCGTTCTGATCAGCGATCCATCCTCCCAGGAGCGGACCCATGACGGCGCCCGCATTGAATGCCGTCGAAACGAAGGTGATCGCCCGGCCGACCGACCAATTGCCGCGGGCAGCGGTGGTGTAGCTGTCGAGCGGCGAGGCCACAAATGCCGTGCAGCCATACAGCAGCAGGCCGATGACTAGGATCGTAAGATTGAACGCCAGCGCCATGATCAAAGTGGCCCCAACACCGATCAGCCAGGCAATGATTAGCAGCGGCCTGCGACCAATGCGGTCGGCAAGATGCCCGGCCGGGATGTGCGTCAGGGTCATCGCCGCGCCGAATGCACCGAGAATGACCCCAATCTCGATCGGTGACGCGCCCATCTGCTGCAGGTAGATCGGCTGTAGGAGCAGGAACATGCCCTCCCCAACCCCCCAGAGGAACAATGCTGCCCCAAGCCAGATCAGTGAACGATTCATGTCAGATGGAATTGCGCCCTGGGTTTCCCGGTAGCCCTATCGCTGGCATTGAAAAGAGTCCGACCCGGCAGCGCGATACTGCCTGGATGCGCCGGATAGCGAGGGCCCTACTCGGCCAATGGTTGTCTATCATATCAGATTCGATCCAGCGAGCTCCTCTGATGGTATAGAATTGCTGCAAGATCGCGAATTCGGTTGCGGGCGTGAGTTTCAAGACAAGATTGCCATTCCGGAACATGACTGCCGCAGGTTGGCTGAATATCGGCATGGCCGGCCTCGCGGTCTTCTACGCGGCCCAAGTGATGCTGGACATTTCCTGGAACAATGTTTGTGCCAACCTTGGGATCGACTACTGTGCATTCTGGAGCGCAGGCCGTGCTGCCAATCTGTACGGATACGCCAGTGCATACGACCCGGGCATTCTTTCTGGCCTGCAATCCGCCAATCTCCCGGCTACCGCGCAGGGTTTAGCGGTCTCGCCCGTCGCCTATCTGCCGGTCTTTCTCCTCCCATTTCAGATCCTTGCGCTTTTTCCGCCCACTGTCGGTTTCTGGATTTGGACAGCCGTGAATGGCGTCTGCTTTGCTGCGTATCTCAGGTTCTTCAATGCCAGGCTGAGCGGAAGCCCTCTTCCCAATCGACTGCTGATCCTGCTCTCGCTGTCGCTGCCCGTCTACTGGAATTTCCTTGATGGCCAGGTAAACGTTTGGCTGATGATCTGCCTTGGGGAATTCGCGCGGCACGCGTTTGCAGGCCAACGATTTCGGTCCGGCCTTTGGCTCGGGGGCCTCTTGCTGAAGCCCCAAGCACTGATTCTTCTTGTGCTTGCGCTCCTTCTCCAACGCTCGATCCGGATGGTTGCCGGCCTGGCCGCATCCGCGGCCGCACTGCTCGCCGGCTCAGTCGCATTGGTCGGCGCGAACGGCGCCGCGGCTGTGCTGCAGGTCTGGCTCGGGTTCGCTCAGGGGATTCCAGCCAATGATGTCGAACTCATGATGAACTGGCGGATGCTGGGTCTTCATCTATCGAACTGGTTCTCCCCCGTGCTTGGTTGGGGCCTCGCAGCACTCGGCATCGCCGTCACGGTTGTCGCCGCCCTCTATCTCTGGCGCGTGCGCCTGCAAGGAAGCTCGACCTCCTTCGCCTTCGCCCTCCTCGGGACTCTGGCGGCGACGAGCATGGTCGCGTGGCATTCCAACATTCACATGGCGATGATCCTTATCCCCCCAATGCTCATGCTGCTACAGCAAAAGCAGGCCTTGAAGCAGGCCGCCTTCAATGGCTGGGTGCTGATCCCAGCGTCGGCCTACATCCTGGCCTACATTCTCGCTGCCCTGGCGAAGGTGAATGTCCTGCCGCCTTCGATGGGCGCTTTCCTTGACTTCTTGCGCGGTGCCAGCGAATTCGGCGTGAATGCCTGGATCCTCGTCCTGGCGCTCAGGTATTCGCTGAGCGTCCGTGCAGCCGTGGCTGCCGTCTAGAGGCCGCATCGGCCAAGGAGGAGGGGCTATCCCACCACTCTGAGTTCACACGGCATATCGCTCAGCACTTCCACCCCCTCGTTCGTCACCACTACATTGTCCTCGATCCGCACACCGCCGCGACCCGGCAGATAGATGCCCGGCTCCACCGTGTACGCCATTCCTAGCTCCAGCAGCTTTTGATTCTCGGCATACATATAAGGCTCTTCATGGTCTTCCATGCCCAGGCCGTGCCCTGTGCGGTGGGTGAAGTACTTCCCGTATCCTGAGCGCTCGATCACATCTCGCGCCGCCTCATCCACCGCGGCGCAGGCGACGCCCGGCTTGCCGGCTCGCCTGCCGGCCTCATTCGCAGCCAGAACAATCTCCGCGATCTTCTTGAATTCGGGTTCTACCTCGCCAAGACCAAACGTGCGGGTCAGGTCCGACGCATATCCATTCACATTTGCGCCCCAGTCCACTACTAGAAGATCGCCTTGTTGCAGCTTGCGGTCAGATGGTGATGCGTGGGGATTGGCGGAGTTTGGCCCGCTGGATACGATCGGGGCGAAAGGCAGCTCCGAATCAGATCCACCCCGTACCAGCTGCACGTTCAATTCTGCTGCGATCTCCCTCTCCGTTGCTCCGGTCCTGATAAACGGAAGAGTAGCCTTCAAGGCCTCTTGCGCGGCCCTGACCGTGTGCCTCATCTCCTCGACCTCTGCTTCATCTTTATGCAGCCGCAGCAGAGCCAGGGTCTCGGAGGCATCCGGGTAGTCGGCCTCGGGCGCGCCCGCCCGCACGTGCCGGAACTCAAGCAGGCGCATATGTCGGGGCTCGACCCCGATCCGCTTTCCGTCCAGCTGCAATAGCGTGACCGCCCTGCGAAAGGCAGCGTCCCAATCTGCGGGGTTCTCGCCGTACGAAACCGGCGTCACCTTGTATGGAAGCTGACCGACCTTCGGCGTTTCCAGCTCGGG
Organism: uncultured Chloroflexia bacterium; assembly: GCA_963739265.1. Classification (GTDB taxonomy): domain Bacteria; phylum Chloroflexota; class Anaerolineae; order Anaerolineales; family Villigracilaceae; genus Fen-1038. The sequence continues at coordinate 222,472 of CAVTZR010000002.1, read as the reverse complement.
CAGCACGATCACGGGGTCTTTTCCAGGCGCGACCAGGAGCACCACCGGACGCTCCATTAAGTGGAAGCGCAGCCCCGTCAGATAGGTTAGGGTCGGCCCGGGATTCAAGGCGACGGCATCCAGGCCGGCAAGGCCGAGCGCGGCCATCAGCTTTTCGAGACGGGAAGCGTGCATGCAAATCCTCTCCTCGACCTGATCTGAGTTGGTTGTGTGTGATCAGACGGAATCAACGGCGCAACGTCTGGCCAATCCACATTGCGGTCGGCTGGACGACCTAGCCGGCAATTCATCCCAGGCCGGCACGCTCGCCGCTGCCTGAAGGCGAGGAAGTCATGCCTCTTTCTCTGGCGGCTCGTCGCCCGGTTCTTCGTTCCTCTTTCTGGGCCGCGGAGGCTCGATCGCTGCTTTCGCCGCCACCGCCACCTCCACCACCTGGTCCATGTGCGTGACCGGGACGATCTTCAGCTCCGCCTTTACTGTTTTGGGAACGTCGTGCAGGTCCTTAAGGTTCTTTTCGGGCAGAAGCACCGTCCTCAGGCCGGCGCGATGCGCAGCCAGCACCTTTTCGCGTACCCCGCCAATCGGTAGGACCCGCCCTCGCAGCGTGATCTCGCCGGTCATCCCGACTTGTCGAAAGACCGGGCGTCCCGTCAAAGCAGAGATCATCGCAGTGGCGATCGTGATGCCGGCCGACGGGCCGTCCTTCGGGATCGAGCCCTCGGGCATGTGGAGATGGATATCCATCCGCTCGAATACCTCGGGGTCTATACCAAGCGATGCCGCCCGCGACTTGATATAGGTAAGGCCGGCTTGCGCGGACTCTTGCATCACCTCTCCCAATTGGCCCGTCATTTGCAGCGCGCCCTTGCCCTCCAGCACGGCCACTTCGACCGCCATGATCTCCCCCCCGTTCTCGGTCCACGCCAGTGATTGAGCTACGCCCACCTCATCGGCCTTTTCCATCTCGGGTGGTATGTATTGTGGGGGATCCAGGAATTTCTCGATGCTGTCAGGGGTGATCGCCTCTGGATACTTCTTGCCCTCGGCTTTCAGTCGCGCGACCTTGCGGGCGATCCGGCCGATCTCGCGTTCGAGATTGCGGACCCCCGCTTCAAACGTGTATTCGCGGATGATCCGCTGTAGCGCCGCTAGCTCGAAGGTCAGACCGATGTCCTGGATACCGTTCTCAGCGATCTGACGGGGAATGAGATAGCGATTCGCGATCTCCAGCTTCTCCTCTTCAATGTAGCCCGGGAACTCGATTACCTCCATGCGGTCAAGTAGCGCCGGCGGGATCGGGCCCAGGTAGTTCGCTGTTGTAACAAACATAACCTTGGAGAGGTCGAACGGCAGCTCCAGGTAATGATCGCTGAACACATTGTTCTGTTCCGGATCCAGAACCTCCAGCATGGCGGAGGCCGGATCGCCTCGAAAGTCCGAATACAGCTTGTCGATCTCGTCCAGCATGAACAGCGGGTTCACCGTGCCGGCCCGTTTCATTGTCTGCAGGATGCGCCCCGGCAGCGCACCGATGTACGTGCGCCGGTGACCCCGGATCTCCGCCTCGTCACGGATTCCACCTAGCGAAACCCGCACGAATTTCCGTCCAAGAGCCTCGGCGATCGACCGACCGAGCGACGTCTTTCCAGTCCCCGGCGGCCCAACAAAACACAGGATCGGCTGGCGTTCTTTCGCCGGCTTCAGGGATCGCACCGCAATGTACTCGAGAATGCGCTCCTTGGCCTTCTTGAGTCCGTAGTGGTCGCGGTCCAGTATCTTGGCCGTGTGCCGCACTTCCAGATTGTCCGGCGTGGAGACCACCCAGGGCAGGTCGATGATCCAGTCAATGTAAGTGCGGATCGTGCCGATCTCCGGAGCCATAGGCGGCATCTGATTCAGCCGCTCGAGTTCCTTCAGAGCAACCGCTTTGGGCTCCTCGGGTAGGTTGACGGCCAGGATCTTGCGCTTCAGCTCCGCCGAATCCCGGCTGAAAATATCGCCCTCCCCAAGTTCGTTCTGGATCTGGCGCATCTGTTCTCGCAGGTAGAACTCGCGCTGAGTTTGTCCACCTCGTTCTGAACCCGTGAGTGGATTTCATCCTGGAGTTCCAGCACATCTAGTTCCTGCGCCAGGATACGATTGACGGCTTGCAGCCGCCCGCGGGGCTCCAGCAAGGTCAGCAAGCCCTGCCGCGCCTCGTAGTTCAGGGAGAGCGAGGTGGCGATCATATCGGCCAGCCAGCCGGGCTCCGAAATGTTCATCGCGAACAGATGCGCCTCTTCAGGAATGGATCGATCCAGCTGCACGCACCGGTCGAACAGCTCCAGCACCGATCGCATCAGGGCTTGGGTCTGCCGGTCCGCCGTCTGCGGTTCGAATACGGGGCGGGCGCGTACTCCCAGATACGGCCCCGTTCGCACAAAGTCAACGATCTCGACCCGCCGCCTGCCCTGCACCAGTGCGCTCGACGAGCCATCCGGCATGGATAGAAGCCTCCCGACAGCCATCTCGATCCCAATGGTCAGGAAATCGGCGGGTTTCGGGTCATCGACCTCGGCATCCTTTTGCACCAGACCGATCACGGTCCGATTCTTTGCCTGGGCCTCCTGCACAGCCAGGAGCGACGACTCACGGCCGATGAATATCGGCGCGACCATCCTTGGAAACACGACCAGGTCCCGGAGCGGCAGGACCGCGGCTTCGATGATGCCGTCCTCATTGGGCTCCAGGTTGGGCACCCGGTAAAGCTCTTCCGTTCGCTGCGATAGTGCCAGGTTAAAGCTGTCTTGCTCTTCGTTCCACTCTGTTGTGTGATTCATATGGGGACTCACCGCACCCCCCGAATGGATTGGGGCGCATTAAGGTTGTGTTCGCGCCGCACGCGGCTCCATTGCTTGCCACGCCGCCATCACCTCGGCGGTCACGAACATGGAGCCGGCGGACAGGACAATGCTACCATCTTTTTCCGAGAGCTCCAGCGCGTGCTCGGCCGCAGCCTTGACAGGAACGATCACCTCATATGGAAGGCCGGCCTTGTCGGCAAGTTGACCGATCAGCTCCGGGGCAAGTGCCCGCGGATGGTCGGCTTTGGTGATGAAGAGCTTCTTCACGCGGGATTTGATTTCCTTGAACATCCCGGGGATATTCTTGTCCTCTGAGGCTCCAAAGATCAGGTAGATGCGATGGCTCGGGTAGTAATCATCCAGGGCCTGGCGCAGGCGGGCAAAGGAGTCCTGGTTGTGCGCCGAATCGAGAATGACCGGCGGCTCCCGCCGGACCACTTGAAAGCGAGCCGGCCAATTGACCTCGGCAAAACCCTTCTGGATGGCTGGACTGGTGATGTCCAATCCCTGGCCGCGCATAATCCAGAGCGCCGTTGCAGCTACGGCTGCGTTTTGAACCTGGTGCACACCCAGCAGCGGGATAGTGAGGGTCAGTGCTTCCTGGCGCCACGACACGCTTAACGACTGCCCGTCCAATGAATGGTTGAGGGGCTTGAACTTGACGTCGCGTCCCACCAGTGTGAAGGACGCGCCCCTCTCCCGGGCGACTTGCTGCAGCACCTGCAGGCTTTCCTCTTTCTGCGGCGCGGACACCACCGGGATCCCGATCTTGATAATGCCCGCCTTTTCAGTGGCTATCTTGGTCAGGGTATCGCCGAGCACTGCCATGTGATCATATGAAAGCGATGTAATCGCCGCCACCGCCGGCGTGACCACGTTGGTCGCATCCAATCGGCCCCCCAGCCCCACTTCCACGACTGCCGCCTCCACCTTTGCTCTCGCGAAGTACAGGAATGCCAGGGCAGTCGTAATCTCAAATGTCGTCAGCTTAGGGATCTTCCCGACGGCTGGCTTGATGGTCTCGATCAGGTCCACCAGGCGCTCGTGCGGCATCGGCACACCATCTGCCTGGATGCGCTCGCAGTAATCGACTAGGTGAGGCGACGTGTACAGTCCGGTCCGATAGCCGGCAGCCCGCAGGCCGCTGGCCGCCAGCGCGCACACCGAACCCTTCCCCTTCGTGCCCGCGACATGAAGGATTCGATACGTGTCTTGAGGATTGCCAAGCTCTGCCATCAGTGCCCGCATGCGGTCGAGATTGAAATCCGCCTTCGCGAGCTCGGAGGAGTGTTTGAGACTATAATCTACAAAAGAGTACAGGTAATCCAGCGCCAGGTTGTAGGCAGCGTCGATATCGGGCATGGGATGGATTGTAAGGCCGAAGTGCTGGGCAGTAAATCAGTCCCAAGATGCTGGGAACGCTGACCCTCCGATTGCACTTGCCAGCCTGCTCGTCCCTCAAGGAGAAACGCGGGCGCCTAAAGCCATTGATCGCGCGGCTGCACCGCGAGTTCAACCTCTCGGTTGCAGAAATGGATCTGCAGGATAAGTGGCAGGAGGCCGTCGTCGCCTGTGCCATGGTCGGGAATGAGCGCAGGCACTTGGAGTCGGCCCTCCAGAATGTGGCCCATTGGGTTGAAGGCAATTGGCCCGATGGGATGCTGGTTGACCAGAAGATCGAGTTGATTTGACGGACTACGTCCGCATCTGGGGCATTCTGGCGGGGTTTTACTAGATCAAGCGATGCTTGCCAAAGGTATCCAATGAGAGTGGCGGTCTTGGGTAGCGGAGGCACGGGGGGCTACTACGGTGCGCTTCTGGCGCGTGCCGGCCAAGACGTCAATTTCATCGCCAGGGGGGCCCATCTGCAGGCTATTCGGAACAACGGCCTTCAAATAAAAAGCGTCTTCGGGGACTTCCAAGTCAGGCCCCGGCTCGCCACGGATAAGCCGGCGGAAGTGGGCCCGGTCGATCTCCTGCTCTTCTGCACCAAGGCGTACGATACCGACGAGGCAGCCGCCGTGGCGAAGCCTCTGGTGGGACCGGGAACGAGCGTTCTGAGTATCCAGAATGGCGTGGATGCGGCAGAGCGGATTGGATCGGTCCTCGGCCCTGAGCACATGCTTGTCGGGGCCACGTGGATTTCGTCCGCGGTCGAGGCACCGGGCGTGATCAAGCAAGTGTCGGATTTTCGCCGCCTAGTCTTCGGTGAACTCGACGGGACCATCACCAAACGGGCACAGGCCATCTACGCTGCTCTTCAGCAGACAGGCATCACCCTTGAGCTTTCCCAGAGCATCCTGAAGGTCCTGTGGTCCAAGTTCGTCTTCATCGCTTCGGTTAGTGCAGTTGGCTCATTGACGCGGCTGCCGATGGCCGGCTTTCGGTCCGTCCTGGAGACCCGGGCGCTGCTGATCTCGCTCATCCGCGAGGTCGTGGCCGTCGCCGCCGCGAGTGCCGTCACACTGGACGCGGACGCTGTGGAGAAAGCGCTGGCTTTCATCGACAACGCCGGGCCAAATATTAAAGCCTCCATGCAGCTGGACGTGGAGGCCGGCCACCGGACCGAACTTAAATCCATGATCGGCGTGATTGGGCGCAAAGGCCGGCAGCTGGGGGTCCCCACCCCCGTCGCTGATTTCGTCTACGCCTGCCTCCTGCCAGTCGAACTCAAGGGACGCAGCCAGACGGGTTACTAGTGGCCTATTTAATGCATTTGAAACTTTCTCCAAATTGTCATAAAATAGAGGCCAGTTTGTTCGGCCGATAAACGCCCGCGCGACTATCACCGCGACCCCTGGCCTCCGCTAGAGGTCGCTTTCTGTACATTACAATTCGGGTGCTCGTACAGGGTCTTGACCCACCCAAAGGCTTATCCGTCACGGACCAATGACCAAGGAGACAAACATGGACTTGGGACTGAAGGATACACGCGCGCTGGTTGCCGCCTCATCCCGCGGCCTTGGCTACGCCACCGCCCTTCTTCTGGCAAAAGAGGGATCAAGTGTCGTCATCAACGGCCGCGATCCGGCCAAACTCAAAGTTTCCGCCGAAGCCATGTCCAAAGAGGCCGGTCGCCCCGTCCTGGGGATTGCGGGAGATGTCAGCCAGCCTTCGGCTCCCGCAGAGTTGATCAACGAGACGGTGCAGGCCCTGGGCGGCCTCGACCTTCTGGTCACAAACGCAGGCGGACCGGCGGCCGGCGCCTTTGAGACTCTGGACGAGTCAGCATGGGAGAATGCTGTGAACCTGTCGTTCATGAGCCACGTCCGGCTGATTCGCGCCGCCCTGCCCCATCTACGCAAGTCGAAGTGCGCCAGCGTGCTGACCATGACCTCCTACACGGTCAAGCAGCCGCTGATGAACCTGGTTTTGTCCAACAGCGTGCGCCTCGCCACGATCGGATTGACCAAGAGCTTAGCCCTCGAGCTCGGGGGTGATGGAATCCGCTTTAATTCCATCCTGCCGGCCACGATCGCGACCGATCGCGTTCGCGATCTCGCCGCCTTCCGTGCCCAGAAGAACGGCACGTCCGTTGAGGCGGAACTGGCCAAGGATGCCGAGAAGAGCGTCTTCGGCAGGATCGGACGCCCGCAGGAATTTGCCAACGCCGCGGTCTTCTTGCTCTCGCCGGCTGCCTCATACCTCACTGGCGTGATGTTGGTCATCGATGGCGGACAATACAAAGGCATGATGTAGTGCATGCGTAAACTATCCTTTCTGACGCGGACCTCCCTGCTTCTGAGCTTCTTCTTTGCAGCGGACAAGGTCCTCGCGTTCGGCAAAACTCTGCTTTTCAACAAGATCGTGGGCCTCGAAGGCATGGGAGTGTTTGGCGCGGCCAACAATATCCCCGACTATCTGTCGGCTTTGCTTTCCGGCGGTGCACTGGGGATCGCCTTCATCCCTGTGCTCCGCGAAACGATCGATCGTGAAGGTACCGGCCCGGCGTGGATCCTCTTTTCGAGGATCATCAACCTCGCTTTCGTCATCACGGGCGCGGCCTCGGCCCTCATCATCCTGCTCGCCCAGCCCTTTGTGCATTACATCATTGCGCCTGGTTTCTCCCCCGATCAGCAGGCCCTCACGGCCTCGCTGATGCGCCTCGACCTGGCTGCCATCCTCATCTTCTCGATCAGCGGATTGGTCACCTCCGGCCTGCATGCCAGTCAGCATTTCCTGCTGCCGGCGATCGCGCCCCTGCTCTACAACCTGGGCCAGATTTTCGGCGTGACCATCTTGAGTCCTGCCGAAGGACTTCATGTCGGTCCAATTCAGCTGCCGGCGTTTGGACTGGGTCTCTACGGAATGGTGTACGGCGTGATTCTGGGCGCCCTTATGCACCTTCTCATTCAGGTTCCCGGGTTGCTTCGCTACCAATTCCATTGGCAGCCGGGCTTCGCCCTAAGGTCCGCCGGCGTTCAACGCGTCCTCATCCTCCTCGGGCCGCGCGTCCTGACCATGGCCTGCATACAGGCCTACTTCGTTGCCCGCGACAGCCTCTCATCCCACTTTGGGACCGCCGGCGTCGGCGCACTCAACCTCAGCTGGACCTTCGAGCAGGTGCCCGAGACGATTATCGGCTCGGCCATGGCAGTTGCCATCCTGCCCTCGCTGGCCTCATTCATCGATCGCGGGCAGATCGCAGACTTTATCCGGACAGTCAACCGCGCTCTCAAGATCATGTTGGCGTTCTCGTTGCCCGCCGCTGTACTGATCGGTCTGGCAGTGCCGCCGTTGGCAAGGGGCTTCTTCGGCTACGACGATGCCCGCATGAGTCTGCTCACGGCTTGCACGTGGATGTTTTTGGCCGGGCTGGTCGGCGACACTTGGCTGGAGGTCGCCGTTCGCGCTTACTACGCCAACCTGAATACCCGGACTCCTTTTGCCGCCGCGTTCGCTCAAGTCGTGGCCTTTGTGATCCTTTCGTTTGTTCTGTCCCCGATCTTCGGCCTTGCCGCGGTCGCGTTGGCTGCAGCCCTGACGTTCACCACCCAATCCGTTGTGCTGCTCCTTCTCCTTAATCGCAAATTCCCCGGGCTGCTGCATATTGGGGGAACGGCGCCCAGGGCACTTTTGGCCGCAGCCTTGGCAGGCGGCGTAACCATTCTTCTTCAGGCATATCTCCCGCTTTCCAGCATTCCTTCCGCACTCGCAGCTCTGGTCGCCGGGGCTGTCGTTGCCGTTCCTTTCATTCTCCGCGAGATAAGGCTTCTCCTCAGTCTCTGAGCGGGTCGCTCCAATCTGATCGTGCATTCCTGGGCTGCACGCGATCATGCTTCACCTGCTCGCGGGCGCTGTACAGCAGGGCGGTATAATAGCGCCCATGCCTCAAGAGATAAACAACAAGCAAGCCGGGGCGGCTTTCACACCAGGCGATACACAACCTCTAACACCTGTTAAGAAAGCGCCGCGCTGGCGCTCAATCCTTCTGAGCCTACTGGGTGTAATTGTCCTGCTTGGACTGGGTGCACTGGGCGGCTATGGCAGCGGCCTCGCGGTCCGGACCTCTGCCGAGGCAAGCACGAGGACTGAGCAGCTCACGGAGCAGTTCCAGTTCGCCCTCGTTGATGAACAGTTCGGTCGCTACAGCGTAGCAAAGCAGCGCCTTGAATTCATAATCCAGACCGATCCGACTTTCCCGGGCGCACAGTCCGAACTGGCCAAAGTCCTTGTTCAATTGACGATCCCAACACCGACGGCCACACTCCCGCCAACTCCCACACCCGATCTGCGCGGCGAACAGACCATGTTCGCAACCGCCCAGCAGCTCATCAATGCCGGAGACTGGGTGAACGCTCTGTCCGAGCTCGATCAGCTCCGCAAGCAGGACCCCAACTACAACACCGCCCAGGTCGATGGCATGTACTACTTTGCTTTGCGAAACTACGGGGCGAATCTCATCCAACAGCAGGGCAATCTGGAAGGGGGCATCTACCAGTTGACCCTGGCAGAACGCTTCGCCCCGCTGGATAACACGGCCAGCGGTCTCCGCGAGGGCGCCCGCGCCTACATCCAGGCGGCGAGCTTCTATGGCGTTGACTGGGGCAAGACCGTCAGTCTTTTCGCACAGGTCGCATCCGGCTGGCCTTCCATGTGGGATGGTAGTATGAACGCCACCGCCCGCTACAAGGAGGCCTTGATGCGATACGGCGACCAGCTGTGGGCACGAGGCAACGCCTGCGATGCCTGGTCCCAGTACGAGACGGCTCAGGGCATTGGGGATCTGGACCAGATCGCGTCCAAGAACGCCAATCAAGCCTATCAGCAATGCTATCCACCCACCGAAATCCCGGCTACCGCAGCACCACCCGAGGTGCCAACATCTGAGCCGCCGACGAATACCCCACTATCACCCTAGCGGATGCCGTCCGTCGTTCCCACTTGGGCCCTGGCCCTCACGTTCTGGCTCCATCTGTTGGCGACCGTCACCTGGATCGGAAGCCTTGTTTCCATCTACGCTCTGGTCCAGCCGGCTGCCAGGCGGACCCTCCAGCCTGTTGACCGACTCGCCCTCGTTGAAGCCATCCAGAAGCGCCTTGAGCCCATCGTTTGGTTCAGTGTCAGTCTCTTGATCGTGACCGGCCTGTTCCAGATGAGCGTGAACCCCCACTACAACGGCTTTCTTTCAACCAGCGGTCAATGGTCCCTGGCGATCCTCTCAAAGCACATCCTGGTGGCCATTCTGATCGCGGTTAGCGCGACGAATACTTGGGACGTCCTGCCTGCGATCCGGCGCGCCCTTATGCGCAAGGACAAAATCGACGCGCTGCAACTCGCCGGCCTGCAGCAGCGTGAGGCGCTCTTGCTTCGCTGGAGCCTCGTCCTAGCCGCCCTCATCTTGTTGGCCACCGCAGTCGCGCGTGCATCCTGATTGAGCGCGGGCTTGTACTGCGCCTGTTACTCTACGTCCCCCGTTCCCATCCAGACTGCTTCGTCCCCGAGGACTAAAGGCCAGCCCGGGCTTCATTCTGCTATTCCGAAGGCCCGGCGCTCCGCGACATATCAATTCTACGGCTCGCATCGACGATCGGGAGCGCGCTCGCCGACGCGATCAGCCCGGTCAGATCGTATGCCATCGCGCCCGTGATCTTGATGGGCATGATCTCGCCGACTGACTCTTTCCCTTGGATGAACACCAGGCCATCGATCTCCGGAGCGTCTCGGTAACTCCGACCGATCGAGATTTTCTTATCCCGCCCTTCGATCAGGACATCCAGGGTGCGACCGACGAACGCTTGATTGATCTGCAGCGAGATGCCTTGTTGCAGCTCCATCAGGCGATCGTAGCGTTCATGCTTGACCTCCGCCGGCACCGGATCTCCAAGGGGCTCCGACGTGGTGCCCGGCTCGAAGGAGAACTTGAACGCGCCGACGCGGTCGAATCGGATCTCCCGGACGAAATCCAGTAGTGCGGCGAATTCCTCTTCCGTCTCACCTGGATACCCAACGATGAACGTGGTGCGAATCGCCAGGTTTGGCATTGCCTGCCGCATCTTGGCAAGCGTCCGATGCACCCAGTCTACATTGGACGGCCGACGCATACGATAGAGTGTCTTCGGATGTGCATGCTGCAGCGGCATGTCCAGATACGGCAGGATCTGGGTGTGCGTGCGCATGACCTCGATCAGGTGATCCGTCACGTAGCCAGGGAACGCATACATGACGCGGATCCAATCCAGATCTGGCACGGCCTCCGTCAATTGCTCCAAGAGCACCGCAAGTCCGTCCTTCAGATCAAGATCGTGACCGTAGTCCGTTGTGTCTTGCGCGATCAGGACCAGTTCGCGCACACCCGCATCCCGCAGCCGCCGCGCCTCGTCCAGGATCCTCTCCTTCGGCCTGCTGACGGCCGTGCCCTTAATCGAGGGGATTGCGCAGAAAGCACAGGGCCGACGGCATCCGTCCGCGATCTTGAGATAAGCCGAGCCCCCTGCCACGCTCGCCCTGACTACTTGCCCTTCGTCCGTCCCGACAGTGGTGGCGTCGCTTGGGAGGTGATAGAGCGGTTCAGGATGCTTTCCTCCGCGCAGCTCCCTCACCACCGAAACGATGTCCATCCACCGGCGCGTGCCCAGCACCCCGTCGATTCCCTCCACCCGGCGCGCAACTTCCATTCCAGAGCGCTGGGTGAGGCATCCAGCCGCGATCAGGATCTGACCGTTCGTCTTGCCCGCCGCGAGCTCACGCAGCACCCGGAATGACTCTTCCCTTGCCGGACCGATAAACCCGCACGTGTTGACGATCAGGACGTTCGCTTCGACCGGTTTCGCGACGGCGCGGTAGCCGTTGCTGACCAGTAGTTGCGCCATCGAGTTCTAAATCGACGCTGTTCTTGGCGCAACCCAGCGATACCAGGTGAAAAGTTGGAGACGACAAGACTAGCCTCCCGTTGTGGGCTTTGGGGTGACCGACGGATTCGGCGTCGGCGTCTCAGATGGCGTGGGCGTTGGCTTGAGGGTCGGTGTCCGTGTGGGCGCCGGCGTGGACGTGGGTGTGACCACTCCCTGTGCCGTGTAGACCAGATCCATCACGTCACCGAACTGACCCAGGAAGCCCATGTCGTGCCCGTTGAAGATCGCTTGCAGGGCGCCTGCGTTGCCGGTCAGCACCTCGACCGTCTTTGCTGCTTGATAGGTATACGTCTGGCCCGGATCCGCTCTGCCGTCGAATAGCGTCTTGCCATCCACGGCCACGCGCATATAGGTCCGTGCCGTGGCCGTCAGTTTGACTTCCACTGTGACGTTGGCTGCGAGCGTGGGCAGTACCTCCGTCGCGGTAGCAGCCGCATTCGGCGCGGCCGCCGTATCCTGCGCCGGTATCAGCGTGACTTGCTGCGCCAGCGTGGGCAGCGGCGTTCCCACCAGGACGTCCGAGATGGATGGCGCCGTGGCTCCTGCCGGGGCTGAGGATCGCACCGTGATGACCCGGTTGATGCCCCACACTGCGAATAGCAGCAGCACGATCGCTACCCCCCCGCCGAATAGCAGGTCACTGGCGATAAAGCTTCGTAACGGGGGCAGACTGGTGTTCACGGTCATCGGGGCCCGCGATCGTGTTGGCATATTCATCCGCTGTTCCCGGTGTCGCGCTTGCAGTCCGTCCGCAAATCGCAGCAGGATGGCATCCACGTCAAGATCAAGGAAGCCGGCATAGTTCGCCAGGATGCCCCTGGTCTGCACCGGCGACGGCAGATCCTCCATTGCGCCCTCTTCCATCGCATGCAGGAAGGCTCTTCGCACCCGGGTGTGCCGCTCGACTTCCTCGTAGGTCAGGCTCAACATCTCCCTGCGCTTGCTCAAGCTGTGGCCGATCTCCGCAAAGACCAGCTCCGGAGACTTCGAGTGCTCCCTCCGAATCTTGCAGCAACGGATTGAAGTCAGCGGCATTGGATAGCTGCCCCTGATCGCCCTGGGGCGCTTTAGCTGGATCTGCCGCCTCGCTTGCCTCATCGGGTACAGGGGCCGCAGGTGCTTCCCGCCGGCGCAACTGGATCCGCGGTGTGATTTCAGCCAGCCACGCCAGAATCCTGGATGCGCGCTTCTCAGCGTGCCCCGCCGCGGTAGTCGAATCCACGCGGTCAACCTGCTCGACCGGGACTTCATCTTTCGGATTTTCGACCTGATGAGGGATTTCGCCGCTGAATTCGGCGTCTTTCGGTGGCAGTACGGCTGGTGCTTCAGCCGCCTTGACCCGCGCCTTGATTACTGCGCCGCTCTCTTCTTCTTTCTTTTTTTTTTTGGCTGATGTCAGCGTACCGTCTGTGGGCTCACCGGGCGCAGACCCAGTGCCGGTCGTCTCAGTCTCCACAGGCGATGAAGCAACCGTCGAGGATGCTTCTGGTTTCCCGCGGCGCGCCAGCAGCTGCCGCACATTGTCGAGCAGACTGGGACGCGGCGCCTTGGATGCTGCACCCGTCCCCGGCTCAGGTGCGGCCTTGGGTTCGACGTAGGCTGGCGGTCCGGCCACCGGTGCGACAGCTGAAGCGGGCGGAGCGGGCGGCACCAGGTCTGCGACTTGGAGTCCCAGGAACTCCACGTAGATTCGCAGGAATCCTCGCGCCTGGGCTACGGATGGCATCGCCGAAAGATCGTCGTTTTCCAGGGCCTGCAGGTAATGCGTGCGGACTTTGGTCGTGTCGGAGGCTTGCTGCAGGCTCAGTTGGCGCTTCTCGCGCGCCTCCCTGAGCCTCGCCCCGATTGATTCACTCATGAATAGATTCTAACATAGGGGAGCGGCGACCCTTGGATGGCCGCCGCTCATCATATCAGGCTTCTTCGGTCGGCGCCGTTTCTTCGGCAGCCGGTTCCTCGGCCGTAGGCTTTTCGGCCTTCTTGCGCGGCCGGCCGCGCTTCGGCTTCTCTTCCTTCTCCTCAGGCACCTCGGCCGCCGCCTCCGCAAACTCGCCCTCGCGGTGCACGAAGATCTTGATCTCGGGCACCAGGTCGATCGTCAGCCTCACGTGCGCCTTGAACTCCCCCACCTCGCGGATCGGCTGCATGTCGATCTGCTGTCGCTTCACTTCGTACCGCGTCTGCTCCTGGATCGCCTGGGCCACATCCTGCGTCGTGATGGAGCCATATAGCTTGCCGGTTTCGCCGGCCTTGGCGGCAAACGTCAGGGTGATCCCGTTCACATGGTCGGCCAGGTCTTTCAACTCGGTGTTTAGTGCGGCCCTCTTGACCTCGCCGTCGGACCGGATCCTCGTCGCGGTCTTCATTGCGCCCGCCGTCGCCAACACTGCCAATCCATGTGTGAGCAGGAAATTCCGGCCATAGCCGTCGGCCACCTTCTTCACGTCCCCCGCGTGGCCCAACTTGTACACGTCCTTGACAAGCAACACTTTCATCTGATCTTCAAGCCCTTTCGTGGTGGATTTCGCAGGCGAAGGGTACAACGTCCTGCGATGATTCAGAGCGCAAAATTGTACCAGACGGTTCCATTCTTGCCAACCTCCACAACTGCGGGTAAGATACTCGTATGGATCGTTGGCCCATCAACCCTCGCCGGGTGGTTGTGTTCGCAGGCATCCTGGTGCTCATGCTGATGGTGATTGACTTCAATGCCCGTCTGGAGGAGTTGAACCTGCTGCGAAAGCACGAAGAGGTTATCAGCACCCAAGCCACTCAGGCAATTCAAACCCAGGTGGCCCTGCAAACCCAAGTGGCATACGCCGGCTCCGATCAGGCAGTCCAGGATTGGGCCCGCACCGAGGGCCACTACGTCCAACCGGGTGATCAATTGGTCGTTCCCGTCGGCGAGCCCGGCGCAACTCCTTCTGAGGCCCAGTCGCCCACACCCGTTCCAACACCTGCGCCCAACTGGCAGGTTTGGTGGAACTTGTTCTTTGGCGAGTAGCTGGGTGGGCATGGAGCCCCCACGCGGTCGGATGCGGGCATCGGGGTATTGATCGAGCCCATGGACCGTCTCTCCCTCTTTCCAGATTGCACGCGGATCGAGAATGATGCGATCTACATCGGCGGACAGGATCTCTCCGCCCTGGCGGGAACGTATGGCACTCCACTTTACGTTTATGACCGCCTCACTCTGGATGCCGCCGTTGGGCGCTACAAAGACGCCCTCAAGGCGTTCTATCCCGCCGCCGCTTCGATAACTTACGCCGGCAAAGCCTTCCTCTGCAAGGCCATCGCCCAATGGACCCGGCAGCAGCGACTCTTGCTGGACTGCACAGGCGAAGGCGAGATCGCCTGCGCTGTGGCCGCGGGACTGCAGCCTGAACTCGATCATCGTTCACGGGGCCAATAAGTCCGGCTCGGACCTGCGTTCGGCCGTCCAGCATGCAGGGACGCTCGTCGTTGACAACTTGGATGAGCTACAGCGCCTCGCTTCGGTTTTCGGCGCAAAGCGCCCCGGCTCCCCTCGGGCCGACTCTTTCCCGAAGGTGTGGTTGCGCCTCCAGCCCGGCATCCAAGTCGAAACGCATCACGCTCACACGCAGACCGGCCACGCCGACAGCAAGTTTGGATTAACGCCCGATGAGCTTGCTCAAGCGGCCCAGCTGGTCAGGGCGCACGGATTTCCGCTGGCGGGCCTTCACTTCCATCTGGGATCGAACTTTCGCGATACTGCCCCACTCATGTCTGCCATCGAACTGGCGTTGGACCTGGTCCGCGAGGTTGGCTTCCCTGAAGCATGGCACTTTTCGCCCGGCGGCGGTTGGGGGGTGGCCTATCATGAAGATGAACTCCCGCAGCCGGAGGTCGAGACCTACGTGCGCGCCATTGGCCGCACCGTCGTCAGGCGGTGCCGCACCAATGGTCTGCCGCTCCCGGAGCTTCATCTCGAGCCGGGGCGAAGTCTGATCGCCCGGGCTGGCGTTGCCGTCTACCGCATCGGCGGAATCAAGAAACGCGGCGGCCGAACGTGGCTCCTGACCGACGGCGGGATGGCCGACAACCCTCGCCACGCCCTGTATGGATCAAGATATTCGTGCCTGCCCCTGAGGGGCGTTTCACGCCCATTGAAAGAACTGGTTTCGATCGGTGGTCCCTACTGCGAATCCGGCGACGTGATCCTCGAGCACCTGCGCATGCCGGAACTCGAAGAGGGCGAGCTCATCGCCATTCCCGTGAGCGGCGCGTATCAACTGAGCATGTCCAGTAACTACAACGGCGCACGCCGGCCCGCAGTCGTGTGGCTTGAGAAGGGCGCGGCGCGCCTGATCGTCCGCCGGGAAACCTTGGACGACCTTGTTCAGCGGGACTTATCCCTTACTTAGCTTGGCTCATTAGTATTCAGTCAGTCATCACCTCAGGAGTTCTTCATGCGAATCTTCAGCCGGCTGGGCCGCATCCTCAAGATTGTCTGGCGGAAACTCCGCCTGTACTGGTCGCTTATCAAGTCCTTGCAGAGCGGGCTCCTGCTCATGACGGGTGTCACAGGCTACCTGAGCGCCCATGCCGGCTTCCACGCTCGCGACTTCGCACAGATGCTCGTGAGTCTCTTCCTCGCCATCAGCGGTTCGACCATCCTGAACATGTGGTGGGATCGCGACATCGACGCCAGGATGAAGCGCACTCACATGCGCCCCACACCGGCCGGCTACGTGAGCCCGGGTGAGGTTGTGGGCCTCGGCGCGGCGGTTTCGCTCATCGGATTGGGGTGGGCATTCGTGCTCGACCCTCGCTATGGGATCGTCGTCTTTGCCGGCTGGTTCTTCGACGTGGTCATCTACAGCGTCTGGCTGAAGCGCCGGACGTGCTGGTCGATAGTCTGGGGCGGCGTCGCCGGTGCCATGCCGATCCTTGCGGGTCGCGTCCTTGCGGTCAGCGGGTTTGACGCAATCGGAGCTCTCCTCGCCGCCTCGGTCCTCTTCTGGATTCCCACCCACACGCTAACCTTCAGTTTGAAGTTCTTTGACGATTGCCAGGCCGCCGGCGTGCCAACCTTCCCATCCACGTATAGCGTAGGGGTCACCCGCATGGCGATCGCCTTCTCCAGCATTCTCGCCGGTCTTGCCATGAGCACTGCTGCCGTTTGGATCGGCGCTGCCGAGGGCATACTGGCGCTCATCATCTTCTTGAGCGCGGTGCTCCTCTTTATGGCCGCCATCGTGGTGTTCCGGCCGTCGGAGAGAATGAATCTGCGGCTGTACAGGTACGCTTCGATCTACATGCTGTCGACGATGCTGCTCCTTATCCCCGGACGACTCTAGGCCGCCGGCATGCGCGGCAAGAATGATGATGCGATGTCTGATGTGGCCCTTTCCGCGCCGTCCGCAGGGGCGCGTCCCGCTGCTTCCCGCTCGAGCACCAACTGGCTCGCAACCCATTGGTTACAGGTCTTTCTCATCGTCTACGGACTGTGGATCTGGTTGCCTTGGCTTGCTCCCGTCTTCATGCACATCGGCTGGGACGGACCCGGCCGTGTCCTCTATTTCATTTACTCGTTCTTCTGCCATCAGCTGCCGGAGCGTTCCTTCTTTCTCTTCGGACAACAACCCATGTATTCGCTGAGTGAGATCCAGGCGGTCTGGCAGAACACCACCAATCCCCTGGTTCTGCGGCAGTTCGTCGGCAATGCCGCCATGGGCTGGAAGCTGGGCTGGTCTGACCGGATGGTCTCCTTCTACGGGGGTGTGTGGTTATTCGCCCTGGCTTGGTGGCCTCTTCGCCACAGGACCCGACCCCTGCCGTGGTGGGGCCTGGCCCTCCTGCTTCTGCCCATTGTCGTGGACGGTGGCTCACATGCCGTAAGCGATCTGTCCGGGATCGACCAGGGCTTCCGCGAGAGCAATCAATGGCTTGCCCTCCTGACCCAGCATGCCTTCCCCACCTGGTTCTACCTGGGCAATGTTCTCGGGTCCTTCAATTCCTGGATGCGCTTGATCACGGGCTTATTGGCGGGCCTTGGCCTCGTCTGGTTCGTCTTCCCCTATATGGGGGAGTTGTTTGCCGAAAGCTAAAGCCAGGATCCGTGTCCTGTTGGCGGACGGCCATCACATTGTCCGCGAGGGCATCCGTGAGTTGCTGGAAGGCGCTGGCGACCTCCAGGTGATCGCCGAGGCAGCAGGTCACATCGGCTTGAGCCTGCCCTCCATGTCCAGGCTGGTAGACGGCCTCGTGAACCAGGAGCTCCTCACCCGCAGCGCGCATGGCGTGGACCGCCGCCGCATCTGCCTCGGCCTGACCCCCGCCGGCAAACGTGAACTGGACGAGGCCTACCGCCACGTCGAGTTCTTCTTTGCCGGCAAGTTCGCCGAGCTCACCAGCGAGCAGCGCAGCCAGCTGGCCGAGTCCATCGACACGCTGCAAAGGCTGTTCATGCTTTCCCCTGAGGCGCACAGCTAGGCCCTTCCCATATCACAAATCCCGGTTTACCCGTCATCTTATTGAAGGAGAGTTGGAGTAATGGAAAAGGAGTATTCCCTGTTTGGTAGAAAGGTCCAATACAAGTGGATCGTGCTGAGCGTAACGACCATCGGCGCGCTGATGGCCGCCATCGACAGCACCATCGTCATCCTGGGCCTGCCTGACATGATGGTCAAGCTGCATGCCGACCTGATAGAAATGATCTGGGTCATCATGGGCTACATCCTGGTCAGCACCGTCTTTCTGTTGACCTTCGGCCGCGTGGCCGACATGTTCGGCCGCGTCCGCATGTACAACCTCGGTTTCGTGGTCTTCACGGTCGGCTCGGCCCTGTGCGGGTTTTCCCTCAGCGCCTTCGAATTGATCCTCTTCCGGCTGGTCCAGGGCAGCGGCGCGGCCATGATGGTGGTCAACAGCGTTGCCATTATCACTGATGTCTTCCCGCCCAACGAACGCGGCAAGGCGCTGGGACTCAACGCCATCACCTTCTCCATCGGAGGCGTGGTGGGGCCCATCCTCGGTGGCCTGATCCTAAGCCTTGCCGATTGGCGCTGGATCTTCTTCATCAACGTCCCGATCGGGTTGTTCGGTGCCATCTGGGGCTATTGTGTCCTGCAGGAGATGTCCACCCGCAAGGAGGGTGAGCGTTTCGACACTCTGGGCGCCTTCAGCTTCAGCCTGGATCTGACCGCGCTGCTCATCGCATTGACCCTTGGGATTCAGGCCGACTTCACCTCGCCCACCATCCTTGGCCTCTTCGGGGTATTCCTCGTCGGCGTGGCGTTCTTCGTGTGGTGGGAACGCCGGGCCGTCAACCCCGTGCTTGACCTGTCGTTGTTCAAGAACCGCATCTACAACTTCTCGGTTCTGTCCGCGATGATCCAGGCGCTGGCCCTGTTCGCAGTGAACTTCCTGATCATCTTCTACCTGCAGGGCGTCCTCGGCTATGACCCGCTCAAGGCGGCCTTGCTGCTGATCCCGCTGCCGATCGTGACATCGATCGTCGCGCCCATCGGCGGCAACATTGCGGACCGAATCGGCGCCCGCATTCCGGCGACGATCGGACTCCTCGTTCAGGGCGCGGCCCTGCTTTGGTTCGTGCGTATCACGCCGTCCACGCCTTACTGGGACCTCGCGATTGGGCTGGGGGTCATGGGCCTTGGCGGCGGTCTCTTCTATCCGCCGAACACCAGCGCCGCCATGAATGCCGCGCCGCGCAACCGGCTGGGTATCGCCTCCGGAACCCTGGCGACCCTCCGCCAGGCCGGCATGGTGACCAGCTTCGCGCTGTCCCTGGCAGTCGCGGCCAGCAGCCTTCCGCGCGATGTGATGATGCAGCTCTTCGTCGGCAACAACGTCACGCTCGGCTCTGCCCCGATGCTGGCTTTCGTTACCGGCATGCACAGTGCCTTCACGGTCTCGACCGTGCTGGTCGTCATCGCGGCGGGCATCTCCTTCGTGCGCGGCCCGGAGGACCGGAGTGCCCTAGCCCAGGAACCGGGTCAATCCGCTCCGAAAGCCTTCGTCGACTGAGTCTCCCGACGTTCTCTCAAGCGCAGACACGATGCGTGCCCAGGGCGAGCCACCCTGGGCACTTTCTTGGTATATTCTGCGTCAACCCCATTCTCTCTTGAGCCGAAAGGAGCCGTTGATGCAGGGCTTCAGCCTTCCCTACCAGCCCATCCCTCAGAAGCTGTACACGAGTGCAGATATCTTCCGCGGATTTGATGCGCACGACCCGGCCTCCTGGTTCAGGACCGTCGACTTCGAGATCTACCGGCATTTCGTCCTCGAAGGCCGGACGACACCTCGCAATCCCTACATGGGCATGATGCAGGCCTTGCACGACAATGCCATCAGCGAGGCGACTACCGTGTACATCGAGGGCCGACAGGTCGCGGCCATCATCGGAGATCATGCGTTGGCCCGCGATTTGGATGCCTACCGCGATGCGGCCCTTCTCGCTCGGCGTCTCACCCGCAGCGGCATACTCGTCTGCACCGGCGGTGGACCCGGCGCGATGGAGGCCGGGCACCTCGGCGCGGCCCTCGCCAACTCCAGCGACTCAGACTTGGATCACGCCCTGGCTTTGCTGAAGCCGCAGCCGGTCGTGCCATGGCTGGCAAAGATCGTCGGCACTGACGGAGTGGTGGATGTTTCCCTCGCGGCGCAAGCCTTCGCCTGGTTCAAGCCGTCCTTCGAGCTAGCAGTTTCGATCCGGTCGCCCGGCGAGAGTTTGGCGATCCCAACCTGGGGCTACGGCCACGAGCCTCCCACCCCTTTTGCCACACACATCGCCAAGTACTTCCAAAACATCGTGCGGGAAGACGGTCTGCTTGCGATCGCCAAGCAGGGGATCATCTGCATGGCGGGCAGAGCCGGTACGATCCAGGAGATCTTCCAGGACGCGGCGCTGAACTACTACCGGACCTCGGGCCCTCTCAGCCCTATGGTGATCTTTGGCGTCGAGTACTGGACCGAGACAAATCCCGTCGTCGACGTCCTGAAGAGCCTCTTCGGCGCCGACTTCGCCAGGTCCATGTTGGTCACCGATAACGTGCAGGCGGCTGCCGAGTTCATTGAGCAGTTCTCAGCGTAGAGTATTCAGTTGTTAAGGTTCGGCGGGATTCCGGCTGCACTGCAGCCAGAGACTATGCCAGAAAGAGGGTATTGCGCGAACCATTCAACCCCTACTCAACCCCTGCCAGGGCTAGGCCTACGCGCACGGTGATGAGTAGGAGTGCGGGATTCAATGAAAAACATCGCGGCGGGCAACCGCGGCACCCCGTCCTCCGGATCGCCCCGCCGTGCGGAATCTTCGACTTCGCTGATGTGGCTCGCTGGTACGAGAGTTGAATTGCGACACTAAGAAGAACGAATGCCAGGTGCGGGCGAGGCCAGACTGAGCGGTGAGGACGGCCAGCACAACTGAGACTTGGGGGCAACTAGGCATGCTCTAATTATAGAACACTTGTTCTGTTTCTCAAGAGTGAACATCGAGGGAAATCGGTGGTGCCCGGATCGGATGCAATCGACACGCGGTGCAGCTTGTTCAGAACCTTCGACGGTGCGGCGGCATGAGGGCCCGGCCAGCGAAAGCACGCGATAAAAAGAGACCGCCTGGCATGAACTGCACCCACTAGACAAGACACAATCAGAAAGACCCCAAGTGGCTAGTGAAACAGGCACCTTTGCTGGAAGGGTGTCTGTTTCGTTTTCAATTGTATGCGTTCGTAGTTGTAGAAGTCAACGTATTCCTCAATCGCTTGGCGAGCCTCTTCAAAGCTGGGGTTGTGCAGATGGCGCAGATACTCTTCTTTGAGATGGCTGAAGAAGTTTTCCATGGGCGCATTGTCCCAACAGTTGCCACGGCGCGACATGGAGGCAGTGATGTTGTACTGTTGAGTGAGGACGGCATACGCCTGCGAAGTGTATTGCGTTCCTTGGTCACTGTGGAGGATCAGCCCATCAGTGACCTTTTCTTTTTGTCTGGCTTGTTGGAGCGTGTGGGTCACCAATCCAATGGAGTTCTCGGGTCCAAATTGATGAGCCACAATAAAGCCATCGAATAGGTCTTTGATGGTAGACAGGTACGCCCAGCCCTGTTGGGTTGAGACGAAGGTAATATCCGTGACCCACTTCTGGTTGGGGCGAGTGGCAGCAAAGTCGCGGTTGAGCAGGTTGGGATAGCGGTGATAGATGCCCAGCTCTTCGAGTTTCCGGTACATTTTGCGTTTGCGGGCCCTGGAACGGATATTGAGCTTGTGCATCAGGCGCAAAACCGCCTTGGGATTGATCACCAGACCCTGTTGTTGCTTCAACCACAGGCTAATCCGCCGGTAGCCATAGATCTGGTGCGAAGCCGTGTAAGCCCGCTGCACGAGTTCTAAACGCACCGCATCTGTGTCCGGCTGTTCCAGCTTCTTGCGCCAAGCGTAATAGGCTGCTCGCGAGACACCTAGGAAGGCACACATGGCCTTCATTTCGAACTCTTTTCGATGGTGATAAAGCACCCGATATTGCGCTGCGCGAGCCGCACTTCCCGCAATTCGGAATGGAATTTTTTTAGCAGGGCCACTTCCATCCGCAGCCGCTCCAGTTCGGCTTGCGCCCCGGCCCTTTTGCGAGGTCGACCTCTCGGCTTGGCAAACGCGCTGGCGCCTTCGGCTCGATATTGCCTCAACCATTTCTGGATTCGTTGCGGATCCCGGATCCCGAGCGCCGCCGTGACCTCGGCGCGCGTTTGGCCCTCCTCATAAAATAGCCGCACCGCTTCCAGCTTCAGCTCCGGCGGATAATGCTGCATTCCTTTCTTACCTGCCATAGAAAAAAGCACCTCCTGTTCCATTTTCTCACAGGGGGCGCTTTCTTTTCGTGTCTCGTTCTAGGGGTTCAGTTCAGCAGGCGGTCTCTTCGATAAGCAGGATTTGACCTCGCCGACATCTATTCGGAGACCCGCTTCCTAGTGTGGTCAAGGCATTTCTCGATCTCGGCAACGTCGATTCCCTGATCGTCCTTGGCCGTGATCGAAAGTTGGATCTTGTCTTCGGCGTCGCTGATCTCAATCTTCTCCACCTTCTCATACTCTTGCGTTGGACAGGTGCAGCCCTCTTCACTGCACTCCTGGAAGGCCTCGAGCAGTTGCTCTTTCTTGCTTTCGACGTCCGTAACCTCTATCTTTAGCCCCTTTTCAGTCGTCTCGATCTTCGCTTCCATTGTTGACTCCTTCACATCACCGATTTCAGTTCGTGCAGTCGGCGCAGCTGCCTCGACCGCAGTTGGGTCCGCAACTCGACGCCGAGGCGGATCCGGCGTCCCCGCCCTGGCGCAGGAATTGGCCGGACGTCAACAGCTGGCGAGTCTTCTTGCTGTGACACTCCGGACACTGGGGCTCAAGCCCGGCCTCCTTTTCCTTGAACGTTGCCCGGACCTCAAAGACGGCCTTGCAGTTCCCGCATTTGTAGTCATAGAGCGGCATGGTCACTGCCACCCGTAGCAGGTCCATGAGCGGCAGGGACCAACTGGGGCGTCCTCTGGACGCCAAACATGCGTTTCTGCAAGAAGAACGCCACATTGACGAGCCCGATCATAACGGGCACCTCCACCAGCGGGCCGATGACAGCCGCGAACGCCGCACCGCTGTGGATGCCGAAGACGGCCACTGCCACGGCGATCGCCAGCTCGAAGTTGTTGCTGGCCGCGGTGAAGGAGAGCGTGGCGGTCTGCGAGTAGTCTGCTCCCAGGCGATGCCCCAACCAGAAACTCACGAGGAACATGACCACGAAGTAGATCAACAGCGGGATAGCCACGCGCACCACATCCATCGGAATCTGCACGATCAGGTTGCCCTTCAGGCTGAACATCACGATAATCGTGAACAGCAAGGCAATCAAAGTGAGCGGGCTGATCTTCGGCACGAAACTGGCTTGATACCAGTCCCTACCTTTCATGCGCACCAAGACCAGGCGGGTAAGAAAACCGGCGAGGAACGGGATGCCCAGATAGATGAACACGCTCTTCGCAATTTCACCGATCGTGATACTTACGACTGCGCCGCTCATTCCAAACCAAGTCGGCAGGATGGTAATAAACACATACGCGTAGACGCTGTAGAACAAGACCTGGAAGATGCTGTTGAATGCAACCAAGCCGGCCGCATAATCGGTGTCGCCGTGCGCCAACTCGTTCCAGACGATGACCATGGCGATGCAGCGTGCCAGGCCGATCAGGATGAGGCCCGCCATGTATTCGGGGTAGCCACGCAGGAAGATGATGGCCAGCGCAAACATCAGGACCGGCCCAATGACCCAGTTCTGAATGAGCGAGAGAGAAAGCACTTTCGTATTGCGGAAAACCCTGCCCAGTTCCTCGTATCGCACTTTGGTGAACGGAGGGTACATCATCAGGATCAGGCCAATCGCAATGGGGACGTTGGTGGTGCCCACCGAAACGGCGTCATTGAATCCCTGAACACCCTGCGGAAACAGGAAACCGATCCCCACACCCACGGCCATCGCCAGGAAGATCCACAGCGTCAGGTAGCGATCCAGGAACGAGAGCCGTTTCGGCACGCTCGCCGCGGGAGCTTGGATTGCTGCTACTTCAGACATGTAATACCCTCCAGATCAGATTTGCGACCCCAACTGCCGAACATATCGCGGTCCACCACCACAAACGGCGTGCGCGCGACTGGCCGGTTCACTCGTCCACGTTTCAGGACTCCTGCGTGGCCGCGTCAGCGAGCCAGGTGGTCACCTCGGCGACGCTGGGGATGCGCCCGGCGCAGACGACTTTCTCATTGATCACCAGGCCCGGGGTCGACAGGATCCGGTACTGCACGATGTCTTCACGGTTCTGCACCTTGACGATGTCCGTTTGCAGGCTGAGGCTGGCAACAGCCTCTCTCGCCGCCGCTTCGACTGCCTTGCAGTTGGCGCAGCCGGGGCCGAGTACTTTCACGGTGATCATGGGGCAACCTCCTTCGCTGTTTCGATTGTTATGGTCGGTTCAATGAGGATCTCGGATTTGACGGAATTGGCGACCAGGCTGTACTTTCGGGCGGATTGCAGTGCGCGACGGGTCCGTGCCTCGACCGCCTGCGGATCTTCGCCGCCGGCTGCGATCCGGATGACCGGCTGAAAGCGCAGCTGCGTGAACGTCTCGGTGCGATCCAACTCGATCAGCTTCGTGCCCTCGACGCGGCACTCATATGACAAGAGATGAAGCTTGAACCGCTCGGTCGCCCAGATGAACATCATCATCACACACGTATTGGCGGCTGCGACGAAGGCATCTTCGGGAGTAAGCGCACCCGGATGACCCTCTGCATCCGGCGGGGCGGAGAAATCCATTTCGGGACCGTTGCCGAGCCGGAGGTGTCCCCAGTGCTCACCTTTCCAGGAGACCGTTGTGTTATAGACGGCAGTGCGGCTCATGCGGAGGAACTCCTGTCTTCTGCAGTACGCAGCGTATTCGCGCCTCAACATGGCGAGGTAGGCTTCTTCATCTTCGAGGGGCACCGGGTTGTAGATCTTGATCTCGTCCAGGAGCTGGCGCAGGGTTGCGTCTGTCGTTTCCTTGCCGGCCTCGCGGAACTGTTGGAAGATGAGGGGCAGGCCAATCAGCGTGACCGTTTGCCTGTTAATCTCAACCTTCTGGATGGGGATGCCGGAGCCGCACGAGCAGGTCACCTCGACCGGCTCCTGGGCCTCCGACCGCGCAGCATTCTCAACGAAATCGCCTGCTTGCCGGTCCCAGTGCTTCTCAAGGAGGTCGTCCACGATCTCAGCCACGTGCTGCGCGGCGGCCTCAACGGCTTGGAGCCCCGCCTCATTCAAATGGCGTGCGCCTTCCGGCTTGCCGAGTCCACGTTCGGCGATGAAATCAGTCAGCACCACACTGGCGGCCGGCTTTCCGGAATACATCTCGGTGCCGCGCGCCGCGCAGCGCTTGTCGCAACCGTCTATGGCAATGGTCGGATAGAACCTGGCAAAGGCCCGATCCCCTTCCCCGCCAGCCAGGAAGAGCGGCAGGCAAATGGTCACCGTGCCAGCAGGTCTAAGCTGCTCGAGGACCTTCAACGCTGCCAGGCGCGTCGCCGTGCCCTCGGCGATCTCTTCGCCAGAGCAAGTCACAATCCCCACCTTCTTCTTCGGCAGGTCAACCATTCTGACCTCGGCCGCCCTGCGATGAGAGGTCGTCCACAACGCTAGCGATCTCCTCAGCGAGAGCATGCGCCAGCTGCCGCCCGCGTTCATTAAGCTCCGCAATGCCCTGGGGCTTGAATTGCTTGTAACGGCGATAGACGTCCAGCACCGCAAATTCCTGGGTCACCGTACCGCCGCTTTGCCTGACCATCTTCGCCGCGCAGGCCAACTTACAGCCATCGATCGTGATGGCCGGGCAGCCTTCGACGGCCGCCCTAGCGGCCTCGTCTCCCAAGACCAGCAGAGCCAGGGCCACCAGCTGAGTCTGCCCTGGCCGGACGTCTTCAGTCACTTCATAAGCTGCCTCACGGCTCACGCTGCCGTAGGTTTTGCCAATGCCACTACATGGGACGATCACGACCTTAGGCGCGCCGGTCATGATTTCTTTGTCTCCTTTTCAGCCTGGTCCCGCATGAGAGCGAAGTAGGCCTGTGGACCGAGCAGCGCGGCCCGATCCGTCATCCAATCGACGGGTTCAAGCAGGGCCAGCCAGCCCGCACCGTATGGATCCTGGTTGATCGCCTGGGGGGCGGTTTCCATGGCCGGGTTGACATCAACAACCTTCCCGCTGATCGGGGAGGCAAGGCTGATATTCACCTTGATCGTCTCGATCGTGCCGAACTCATCGCCCACCTTCAGTGCCGTGCCCTGCGGCTTGATCTCGGCAAAGGCGACGTCGCCGCTGCGCTGCTGGAGGAAGTCCGTGAGGCCTACGCGGACACGGCTGCCAACCTCCTGCGCCCAGACGCCCTCGCGGCTATAGGAGCGGTCCATGAGGACTCTGAATTTGAACTTATCGATCGCAGTTTCAAGAAACTCGGTCATGGACGGCCCTACGCGCTGCAATGTGGACAGGAACAGGCCGGGACGACGGTCGGGACGCGCTTCTTCGCACGTTGTCCGAGTACCGCACGCGCCGAATCCATCACGTCGAAGATCTCGGGCTTCATCACGCGGTAGTAGATGTTCCACCCATCGCGGTGGTCTTCCACCAGGCCGGTGTCCCGCAACAGCATGAGCTGTTGAGAGATGTACGCCTGGCGATAGCCGAGGGCCGCTTCCATGTGACAAACGCACGCCTCCCCGCTGCGCAGCACATCGAGGATGGCAAGCCGTGCCGGGTGCATCAAGGCTTTGAACAACTTGGCTTGTGAGTCGTAGGCGTCCATGCCTCTCCGGGGTTTATTCGGTTCCTTGAATATGATTCTAGGCCGCCGGTGGATTAGCGTAAAGACGCCGTTCGTCATCAGCCTGCCTGACAGAAGTCATCCACGGCGGCCTGACAGTTCCTGAGAGCCCCCAAGCATATACTCTGCGGTGGAAGGGGCAATACCGGGAAGGTTCCGGCGGCCGTTGGTGCATTTGCCGGGTCAGCGGGAAAAGGAGTTCTCATCCGCGAAGTCGCCATCATCGGCATCGGCCAAACAAGCGTGGAGGAGCACTGGGAAACATCTCTCAGGGACCTTGCCGCGCATGCGATCCTGCACGCGCTGACAGACGCCGGCCGTGACAAGGTCGACGGGATCTTCGTGGGCAATATGATGTCGGGCATCCTGAGCCACCAGGAAAGTCTTGGCGCACTGATCGCGGACTGGTCAGGCATGCTGGGCGCCGAGGCCTTCAAGGTCGAGGCGGCTTGCGGTTCCGGCGGCGCGGCCATTCATATGGCAGTCATGGCCATTGCTTCCGGTTACATGGATTCGGCCATCGCCATGGGCGTGGAGAAAATGACCGAGACCACCATGCCTGACACAACTGCAGCACTGGCGACGGCCGCGGACGCCGATTTTGAGAGCGACCACGGCGTGTCCTTTGTCGGATTGAATGCGCTCGTCATGCAGCGCTATCTGTACGAGTACAAGTGGAAGCATACCGACTTCGCCGCCTTCTCGATCAATGCCCACGAGAACGCCATGGGCAATCCAGGCGCCAGGTTGCATGATCGCATCACGCAGCGGGACTATCGCGAAAGCCGCATGATCGCGGATCCGATCAACTTGCTGGATGCCTCACCCACCGGCGATGGCGCGGCAGCCCTCGTCCTGGTACCGCTTGACAGTCTGCGCGGCAACGGCAGGTCGCGGATCGTCATCGCCGGCTCAACGGCATCCACGGATTCGATCGCGGTCCACGATCGCCAGGATGGATTGTGGCTCTCTGCGGCTCATGCAACGGCGGCCAAAGCCTACGGACAGGCCGGCATTCAGCCGGCAGACCTGGATCTCTTCGAACTCCACGATGCCTTCTCGATCATGGCAGCGCTTTCCTTGGAAGCCTGCGGCTTTGCAGAGCGCGGACAGGGCCCGCGCCTCGGCCTTGACGGTGAGATTTGCCGAAAGGGCCGAATTCCCATCGCCACCCGGGGCGGGTTGAAAGCCCGCGGTCACCCCGTGGGCGCCACGGGCGCGTACCAGGTGCTCGAAATTGTCCAGCAGCTTCGAGGCGAGGCGGGAGACAATCAGATCGAGGATGCCAGGATCGGCATGGCATAGAACATCGGCGGGAGTGGATCCAACATCGTCACGCACATTCTGAAGCGCTTATAGGAGGCAAGGCTCGCCTTGTGCAGCCTTGGCTATCCCGGGCAACAGAAGAAGACCGCCTCACGGGCGGTCTCTTCGTCGAGCGCAGGCGACCAGGGGCTTATGAGGCCCCTGCTCACTCTGGGCTCAAAGAAGGCACCAAATGTGGGCAGGTTCCCAAATTGCGGGGGCGATCTCCCTGTTTATGGCTCACTCTTGAGTGATTATCGATCGTGATAATCCCCTGCACTTCAATTTGGATAGTGGTTGATGTGGGATCAATCAAGATGGTCGCCCGGTGCATCTATAGCGGCAGATCGATCTTCTTGCCCTCGGCTATGGACTTCTCGGCCGCCAGCATCACTTCAAGAGATCGCAGACCATCCTCTCCCGTCACCAGGGGGGTCTTATCGGTCAGCGCACATTCAAAGAAGTGTTCCACTTCCAGTTTTGCCGAGCCAATTGTCTTGCCGTGCAGGGCGGGCCAGTGACGGGTATCTGGCATCTTCCAACCTTCTTGATTTACGCCGTACAGGTTCATCGGGGTAAAGTCCAGGAAAAGATTCCCGTGCGTGCCGGTAACGTTCATGCGTACATCGCCGAACCCGCTCCAGGAGGCGGGACTCTGCCATTTGGCCCATTCCTCCGGCAGGCACCATCCCACCTCATGGACTCCCAACGCTCCATCTTCGAATTCCATCATGAGCCAGGCAAAGTCAAACGTTCCCAGCTCTTCCCAAACGCGCCCCCTGATCGCCCTGGCATAGACGGCTTTCACGGGAACCGGATGGTACCAGAGGATCTGGTCGATGTCGTGCACACCGATATAGGTCAACGGACTGACCCTTCCCCCCAACCTGCGAGCCTCGGAAATTGAAGTCACGCGGCGCGCATAGGCGGAGAGGAATCGGCCAATGCTGCCTTCGGCTACGGCAGATTGGATCAAAGCATACGAAACCTCAAAGCGTAGAATATAACCGATCATCAATTTGACCTGCGCCTCCTTGCAGGCCTCGTCAATCGCAGCCGCGTCTTCAAGAGTTGTAGCCATCGGTTTCTCGAGGAAGATCTGCGCGCCATGCGCCGCGGCAGCCACCACAGGCTCCAGGTGATCGCATTCGGGAGTAGCGATGAACACGGTCTGCGGCTTTTCCCGGTCCAGCATTTGCCGAAGATCCTGATAGGCATTTCCGCCATAGGTAGTGGCTAGTTTGTGTGCTCGGGCCGGGTCAACATCGGCGGCACCCACGCATTTGGCGTACGGCAACTCGCTCGCGGCTCTTGCCAGCACATTCCCCATAAATCCGCAACCGATGACCGCGAAGGTGATATCTCTCATATTCCGCACTCCTCGAGCAGGAAAGTAATGAAGCCGCAAATCTAGAGCCAGGCATCGCAGGGCATAGCCGGCTTCCGGCCGTCCCATTCCCGGCTATTGGCAACAGTAACTCAACCCGCGCGTATCAAGATGCTGCGGATCCCTTTTCTTTTCCCAGCCACCGCACGGCCTGGCGCCAGAACTGACCGTAATATTTCCAGGGCTGGAAGAATTGCGCCCAGTGCGGGCTGCAATCGCTGGCGAAGGCCATCGCCCGGCCTTTGCCGAATTCCCAGGTAACGATCAGAGGATTCTCGTCCTCACCTTCGCCGATCGTTGCGAGCACGTCCGCGCCCTGTTTTGGCAGTATCTTGTTAAAGCCTTCAAAGACCGGACATTCCGCCCAGGGAATCCCCTTCACAATTGGATGCTCGCCTTTCAGGATCTTGACCTTCACACCTTCCGGAGTTCTCTATCCGATCGTCCATGCCTCTTAGGCAAGTCACCGGCAGTGCCTCTTCGATCGGCGTATTGTAGTATCCGCCATGGCCAAAACGACCGCTGAAAGATGTCCAGCCGCCAACCATCAACAGCCCGCCCCCGCTGCGCGTATATTCCCGAATTGCCTTGACGCGGTTGGTGCGAGGCAAGGGTGTGCCCGCCACCCAGAATGGGTAGAGAGCCAGCACTTCGAACTCACAGTCTGAGAGGATGATGACATTGAATTCCGACAACTCCTCAACTGTGCGGGGAAAATCTGCAATCGCCTGCTCGCACGTCATATGAACAACGTCAATATGACCTTCATTCAGCGAATCGATCAGGGGCTGGCCCCAAATGTGGTGGGAGAATCCTTTGACCTCCACGTTGAAAGGCGAGGCGACGAAGATCGGGCCGATCTTCGATGCGGCATCACCTGCATACAGGACTTTCATTGTTCTTCTCCTTTGTTCTTGCGTTTTCCCGGCGCCATTCTGTGCGCGATCAGGCACGTACATGCCTGGGTGCCGGGCCAGGATTGGGTCATACATCCATGCCTAACTCACTGTAGCGGCTGAGCTTGTCCAGCGCCATCTGGACATACATGAAGCGTTCCGTGCCGTGAGGATGATGTTCGCCGGCTGCCGCGCGCCAGGCAATAATCGCCTGCGGATATCTCCCAAGCTTCTCATGTGCCAGGCCAAGACGGTAGTAGATATGAGCCTGAGACCGGGTGGTTGGAGCACCCACCCCCTGATTTGCTGGATACTCCAGCATGCTGTTGTAGTCCTGGATGGCTTCATCGATCCGGCCCGCGTCAAGATGATCGCTGGCGCGCAGCATGAGAGCCTCGACGTAGATTTCGTGGAAACTCTGGTCCATCTCCAACGGAACGAACTTCTCCGCCGCCATCAGGTCCAGCGCTTCCTGGTAGTGCCTAAGCTCCACCATCATCGTGATTCGATGCTTGTGCACATCCTCCCGGGCATCTGTAAGAGCCTTTATTCGACCAAGAAGCTGTTCCCTTTTGTCATCTAGCTTTTGGGACTTGTACAACTGATCAAGGTGCAGATAGAGGTCCTGGTTGCCGGGATTGAGGGCCAAGGCCTTTTCGAACCACTGGATGGCCGCCGAGGGATTATTCTGCTGCTGCCAGGCGCCGATACCCAGGTTGCGAAGGAGCACATCATAGGCGGCCATTCCATCCAGGGCCTCCGTCCAGAGCCGGATCGCTTCGTCGCACCGCTCGTGTGCATACAGGAAGTTCCCGAGAAGATACTTTGCTCTTGAGTCACGAGGATCTGCCTCCAAGGCATATTGCAGCGCCAGGACTTCCTCGAGGCGGCTTGGGAATCCGAAATCCGGAGAGGCCGCTCTGGCCCTCTCAAACCAGGTGCTTTCTAACCGAGCGTCGCCTATCCGATGGCTTAGGAATGCGGCGAGGTACGCTGTCATGCCATTTTCCTCGCGCGTCCAGGCGGATGTCAGCACACCGAGCGCATCGCCCGGCAGCCCGGCATCCAGGTACTGGCAGGCCAGGTCAATAAAGTATTGATGGTCGTCCGATAGGACACGCTCCAACTTGTTTTGAGCCATCGTGCTTTCCGGATACCTGCCGGCAGCCATTTCATACAGGGCCGGGTGGTTGAGCGGATCATGCACCAGCACTCGCTGCAACGCCGCGTGTGCTTCTTCCACCTTGCCGGCGTGCCGAAACGCAATCGCCAGGAGGCTCGCCGCGGGGTCTGCCACGCCAGCCAGCTGGCTGGCGTGGTGAAAGAATCCAATCGCTTGATCCCAGTTGTTATTGTGCAGCGCCACTTTGCCGAGGCCGGCGAGCACCGCAACTGAGAGAGAATCCGACGCCTGTCCGGACTTGAAGTGCTTCTCGGCGTCAACCCACCGATTCTGAAACACTGCAATGAGCCCACGAAAGTAGGAGCTCTCAACGTGTCCGAGTTCCTCGGCACGGCAGAGATGAATATCGGCCTCTTTGAACTCTGCGGACCGCAGCAGAATCAGGCCAAAACGAAAATGGGCCTCGTCGTGAGCAGCATCGATCTGCAAGGCCTCCATGTAGGCTTCTCTCGCCTGCTGACGGTTGTCAAGATTCTCATGCCCGAGGCCCAGCAGGTAGAAATCCTCGGCTGGGCTCGGGCGGACATCTGCCCCGCCGTCAGGTGTCGGGATTTGGCTGGGTTCCCGGCTTTGAGTATTGTCCAAAATGATTCGGCCGGAGCCATCTCTGACGACGAGCGTAATCGGCTTGTCCGCGATCTCGACAGCCTGGATCGAGGTTTCTCTAATCCATGGTTTTTCGGGTGACACGGAACAAGTCTGTTCGAGCAGCATTCTGTCGGGCACCGACACCGTGACCAGAGCGTCGTCATAGGCCATCGCCGGGCAAAGCGCCACGACCAGGTTGACCAATTCACCGTCGGCAGCGGGCGCCAAGCCGATCCTCGCCCCCACCGTTTCTGAAGCACAGGTCAGGCCCCCAATTCCCCGCAGCGGAATCCACCACTCGCTCCAGCGTCGAGTATCTCCAGGCTGCAGAAAATCGAAGTCCAACTGTGTTTCCATCGCACCGCACTGGGTCTCGGCATACAGGGATCCATCGTCCGTCAGCGCAGTCTGATTCACCACGCCCACCGGTGCGTTCCCCCACGACCACAGCTTCATGCCAGAGACGTCTCGCCTGTTGGCCACATGGGCATATCCATGATCCACGCTGTGCTGCCAGGCACCGAAATAGTCCCACTCCACGTCCCTGCCAAATATGGACACTTGGGCAAGCATGTTCTTCTGCCAGCGGAAATTGACAGGCGACTGAAGCCGGTTGGCGGGCCACATCGGCACACCCTCCATACCCGGCAGGCCGGCGTCAGCCTGGATCAGATCGAGACGTGCAACGGGCCAGGAGGCCGTTCCCGCGTATTCGTAAGATCGGGCTCGATGAAACGGATAGACGAATTCGGTGCCTTCGTTGGCTTCCAAGGCGGCATTAGTCCAGTAGTGGTAGCGCCCCGGAATGGTGCCCGGGTTGCATAGATAGACATCCTGCGCCAACGCGCAACGATCCGGAAAGAGTGTCAAGGTGATCATCCAGCGGAGCCGGGAAATATGCTCGATTCCCCCGATGGCGACGCTGGCCGATCCATCCTCATTCTCTCGGATATCCCAATTGACCTGGTCACAAGTAGTCGGGGCATGCGCCACCGGAAAGCTGAACTCCAGGCCTCCCGAAAAGAAAGCTCCGCGGATCGCCAAGGGGGCAAACCGCACGACGGAGTTCTTGTAGAACACGTCCCGTTGAGAGATTTTGTCAAAGACGGAATAGACGCGTCCGCCCAGGTCAGGGATCACGGTTATCCGCAGGTATCGATTCTCCAATACCAACGTGTGGTAGGCCGTATCCTTGATCGTGGGGTCAATGTCATCTATCAACGTGTACGGGTAGATGTGCGCCACGCCGTATTGAGATCGGAAGACAGGATTCCGGTTGAGCGCCCTGATTTCGGATGTAGGCAGGGTGAGGCTGCCCTCACACACCCGCACTTTCTCGTTTAGGCCAGGCATTTTTCCTCCGCCGACACAGCCCCGATCCTTCGAATCTAGCGGAACGTAATCGTGGAAGATAGACCCTCGGTGAGCCACTTGCGCATGGTAATTGCCAAAATGATGGGCGGTATCATGCCCAGGGTGAGACATACAGAAATCAATGAGTATGAAGCATCCGGATTGCCGGAAATTGAAGAAATGATCACCGGCCCGGTCTGGGATGCAATCGACGTCGTCAGGAATCGCGCAAACAGGAACTCGTTGTACGATGTCATGAAGGCGAATGCCGAAGCTGCGACCAGACCTGGAATGATCATGGGCACAACAATGTTCGTAAGGACCTGGAAGTAGTTGCACCCGTCCACCAACCCGGCATCTTCCATTTCCCGCGGAATATTGGTGATGTACATGGTCAGGAACCAGATCGAGAACGGGATCGTAAGCGCGCTGTATACGAGCATCAGGGAGAGGCGGGTATTCATCAACTTCATTGATTGGATGATGATGTAATAGGGAATGGCCACCGCCATGGCCGGCATTAGCCTGCTACCCAGGATGAAGTTATAGAATCCGTTCTTGAACTTCCAGCGCAGGCGCGCAAAGGCATAGGCCGCAGGGGTGGCAAACAATAGGTTGATCAACAACACGCATGTGGCAATAATGAAGCTATTTAGAAGAGCCGGGGCTATCAGCCGCGCTTCCTGGGAGATCCGGCTGCGTAGCTGACCGGTCACCGCATAGGCGGTGGGCACCTGACCGGTGAACACGTAGCGATAGTTGTCCGTTGTGGGGTTCTTGGGGATGAACGAGGGCGGTTTGCTCAGCAATTCGTTCTCACCCTGGAAACTCGCGGACATCACCCACAAGAAAGGGCCCGCTATGTATATGAGCAGCAGAACCACCAGCAAATTCAGGAGGATCGAATTGATTAGCGCGAGCGGTTTGGTTCTCATTGGTTGGCCATCCTCAGGAGATCACGTCTTCGGTCTTCAGGGCCCGCATGTAGAGAATGATGAGGATCAGGGTTATGAACGCAATAATGATTGACAGCGCAACGCCGGCTCCCAGATTAAGGAACTTGAAGATCTCGGCATAGGCAAACCAGCTGATCAGCGAAGTTGAATTGGCCGGTCCGCCCCCCGTCAACACGTAGACAATGTCGAACGTGAGGATCGCCGTCATGGTTTCGTAGACCAGGACCACCAGCAGGATCGGCCGCAGGAGCGGCAGCGTGATGAATCGGAATACGGTGACCCTGCCTCCCCCATCGATCTTTGCCGCCTCATAGAATTCGTCCGGGATCAGTTGAAGACCTGCCAGGATGAAAATGGCCGCCAGAGGGCCCTCTTTCCATATGTGCGCCATCACGAGACTGATCTTTGCGAGAAGAGGGTCTGCCAGGAAGGGAATATACGATTGGATGACGCCCAACGAGTATAGGATCCCGTTAAAGATGCCGAAATCCGAGTTCAAGATCCATTTCCACATCAAACCTGCGACGACCGCCGGGATCGCCCACGGCAGCAGGATAATGATCTTCAACGCATTGACGGATCGGAGCCGCGTGTTCAGCAGCAGCGCGACCAGAACGCCAAATACCATCACCCCGGCCACAGCGGCGACGGTGTAGATGCCGGTATTGATTAGTGAATTCTTGAAGTAATAGCTGGTAATTGCATCAGAGAAATTCTTCAGGCCTATGAAGGGATGCGCATTGGGTTTCGTCAGAACATATTGATAGAAGCTGATCCGGACAGCATAAAAAACCGGATAGACGGTGAAAAGGACAATGACGAGCACGGCAGGCAGCACCGAACCAAAGGGGTAGATCCGCTCAAACAGCCTCTTGGAATTCCTGCGGTGCCCTTCTCTTGCCGTCTGGGTAATGGACATAGCGCACCTCCAATATCGCCGGCCTGCGCGGTCCTGAGAGGCCAGGGAACCGAATCCCTGGCCTCCCAGCTAACATACTCTAAGGAGCAGCCTTCAGATCGTTCCAGTTCTTGGCCATATTGTTCAGCGCGTCCATGGAAGTTTCCTGGCCCAGTATCCCCTTCTGGATCTCAGCTCGGGCGAAGACATCCCATGAACCGTACCACGGGGTCATACCCTCTTTGGCGCGGGCCAACGTGGCGTTCTGTTTGATGGTAGGTACGTCACCCCACTTGCCAAAGGCCGCAATGACAGCCGGATCATCGAACAGCGGCAATTGCGCAAAGCCCAGACCGTTCTCAACGGCCCAGCGCTTCACGACTGTGTAGTCGCTATTCGTCTTGCCGCCGAAGTAGTCCATGAACTTGCAGGCCGCAGCAATGTAGTCGGGACCTGCGTCAACGACCTTCTGGGTCATGGCGTAGAAGCGCACGTAACCGACGGTGGCATGACTCGGGCCGGGCATCAAGCCGATCTTGAATTTGCCAGCGTAGTCCCCGCTGGCCGGCTTGTTCAACTCGGCCATGTTGTACTGGGGTGCAATCGTGAAAGTGTGCGCACCCGCCTGCATGGACTTGACCTGGTCAATCTCGGCCGTCGAGAGGCTGGCGGGATCGAGCAAGCCCTCGGAGTAGACCTTGCGCAACCATTCCATGACCTGGAATGCGGCGCTACCGTCCTTGTTGAAAACCGGATTCAGGTCGGCATCAAACAGGGCGTTGGCACCCTGCTGCTGGGCAAAGACCAGGGAGGTCCAAGCCTCCGGGTAGGCGCCTTCCTTCTGGGACCAGGCAAAGAGGATCGGGTACTGGTTGACGCCCTTGGCCTTCAGTTCCTTGGCCTGAGTGTAGAGCTCATCCAGGGTGGCCGGGGGGGCTGTGAATCCGCCCTTCTGAAGCAGCGCGTCGTTGTACATGAAGTCCTGCGTGTCGGCATAGTAAGACACGCCGTAGACCGCGCCGTCGTAGGTCATGCCCTGGAGCGCATAGGGAGCCACCTCGGCGGAGTATCCCGCTACGTTCGGGCAATACTTGTCCAGCGGAACAAGCCAGCCGGCCGCGGCCCATTCGTTCAGCCAGTGATCTGAGCCATAGAGCAGGTACGGCGGATTGTTGGCCACAAAGAGGCCAACCATCGTGTCGTGGTAATCCAGCCAGGAGTAATCCTTCAGGTTGATGGTGATGTTAGGATTGAGCGCCTGGAAGTTCTTGATATTGTCATTGATCGTGTCAAGACCGTACGACCAGACCACAAAATCCATCGTCACCGGTTTCGAGACTTCCGGGGCCGCGGGAGCCGCCGTGGGCGCCTGGGCAGCCGGTGGCTGGGCAGCCGGCGGCTGCGCTGCCGGGGCACCGCAGCCCGCGAGCAAGAATGCCACCAGCACCAGCATCGTCGTTACTTGCAGTGTGCGTTTCATGATTCTCCTCTTCGTTTGCAGTTGACTAGGTTCGAAATGAGCTGACTTTCTCCATCTCTTTTCTCCGCACACCTCCTCTCAAGGTTCCAGCAGGAATAGTCAATGTGGCCTCTCAAAGTTGCGGCGCCACCAGCGCAGCCGCACCGAGTACTCCGGCATTGTTGCCGAGGGCCGACAGCACAACCAAATCCTTGGAATAGGATTTGCCAAACACCCAGGAACGGTCGCTCAATTCCCGCAGCTTCTGCTGAATGATCCTGAAAAGCAGCGGGCTGCCCCGGACCACGCTCCCGCCGATGACGATGACATCCGGGTCGTACGCGAGTGCGAGGTACTGCAGTGCGTAAGCCATCAGAGTCCCCACCTCTTCGAGGGTCTCAACGGCCACCCCGTCCCCCGCCCCAGCCGCCTCGAAAACCGCCTCCGCGGTCAGACGTTCCCTGGCAGCCGAAGAAGCCTGGGGAGCAAGGCTGGAGATCCGCCCGTTCGTGATCTTTTCGAGTGCCCTTTCCGCAATAGCGGGTCCGGACGCCGCAGCCTCCAAGCACCCTTCCCCACCGCACTTGCACTTGGGACCATCCGGGACGATAACCGCGTGCCCGATTTCCCCGGCCAGGCCGCGTACTCCCAGGAACACCCTTCCTTCAAGCAGGATTACGGCCGAAATGCCGGTGCCTATGTTTAGATAGACCCAGTTCTTCAAGCCTCTGGCAGCACCAAATCGGGCCTCACCCAGAGCACCAGCTCTGACATCGTTGTCAATCGCACAGCGGATCCCCAGTCGCCTCTCCAATCCGACCCGAACGGGCACATCCTTCCAGCCCAGATTCACCGACGCGATCCCGATCCCCTTCTCGGCATCCACGAGCCCTGGGATTCCGAACCCGATCGCATCGATCCCCTTCGGGTCAACGCCGTTCGAGGCCATCAATTCCTTGACCGCATTGGCGATGCTATCCAGCGTCGCCTCCGGCCCCGCAAGATCCGTTGGCCGGCGAACGGAGGACAAGACCTTACCGTCCACGTCAACCAGGCAAGCGGCGATCTTGGTGCCGCCCACGTCTGCCCCTATGATTCGTTGCTGATCTGCGCGACTAGGTCCCAACGCAGTTCTCCGCCATTGGCATGGGTGCGCTCATCCAAACATCAACCAATTCTCTCCAATCGATCGCGGACATCCTGCCCAAAGCGAGCAATGTGGGTTTGGACGAAATCGTCGATCGATTTGGTGTCATCCTCGATCAGAGGCGTCAGATCCATGGCAAATGAGAGTCCCCGGGCTGTATCCAGGCCATGGGTATCGAAATACGTTGCGTTGGCCCTGCGGCGTCCCATCGAGGCCAGGTCGTAACGCTTGCCGCCGCAGATCTGGGAGTCAAAAACTCCCAGCAGGGCCGCTTGCAGATTTTCGTGCAGGCTCAGGTCGAACGGCACTTTGTCGTCGTCCAGCAGCCAATCCAGGCTGCGCCACACCTCGCAGCCAAACAACTTTTGCGGTCGCTCGCCCACTGGCAGGCGGCGGATTGCTTCGATCACGCGCAATGCGGTCGCGACATGCGTATCGTGCTTGTCGGCGAGGTTGTGCGTGTACACTAGTTTCGGATACGCCGCCTTCAGTAGCTGCAGCAGATCTTCCACGGGCCGCTTGTCTTTCGCATCTTTCACTGCCGCGCTCGGATAGTCAAGCAACACTTGGGCAGCATATTCGCCGACGACTGCCGCCTTTCTTTGCTCCTTCCAGCGTACCAGTCGCATCTCTTCATCGCTATAGTCCCTATAGAGATCGTCCCTCGGCGAGCCGCGGCCGTCAGTCATCACCACCGCACTGAACCACCAATCCTGCTGCTGGAAGCATCTTAGAATCGGCTCGACTGCCATGATCTCAATATCGTCCTGATGGGCGCTTACCGCCAGGTGAGTTGTACGAGCAAGCGCTTGCTCTGGCGGCAAGCCGTCAGGGATGAATGACTCGGCCGCAGCTTGATGGAATTCCATACGGATGACCTCTCATTCATCCAAGATCGGCAGGCTGGCGGCCGCGATCGCTTGGCCGATCCGGCGGCTCTTTTCATCCGGAAGTCGAATGTTGACGCGTCCCCCAAGAAGAGGGAACTCGGTTTGCAGCACCCGGTCGATCTGTTCCAACATCAGGAGTCCACCTTTCCCCGACGTGCACCGGCCCAGAATCATCACGTTCCTGATATCGTAGAAATCGGCGTAATGTGCAATTCCGTAGCCCAGATAGACTCCCATTGTCTGCCAGATTCGTTTGGCGCCCTCATGACCCAACTCCAGCTTCTCCTGCATGAATGCCAGCTTCTCTGCGTTGGAGATCTGCTGCGGGAGTGCAATTCCAGCCTTGGGGGCCAGACGAAACACACATTGTTGTGAGAAGTACGTCGAGCCGCATCCGCAGTCACCAGACCACTCATCGATCGATGCCTCGGGGCTGTAGTCTATGGGCGCAAAGCTCAATTCATTCAGCCAGCCCAGAATGCGGCCGTTCCCATCCACATAACCGGCCGCCTGACTGGAACCAAGCGCAATTCCCAGAATGCCAGTCTCCTCGAGGGACATGGACCCCGCCAGGGCCGCTGCGTCCCCGTCGTTGATCACCGCAAGTGGGACATTGAATTCCCTGCTGATGCGTCCAAACAAGTCTCGTATCTCGGGCAGGCGCTCTGGAGGGACTCCACGGAAAAGTGAGGCCACCATTGGACGATTATTGATGTAGATGCCGGCTGAACTGCCGCCGATGGCCTCCACTCGCACCATTTTGGACGCTGCGGCATTCAGCGAATCCATGATTTCCCTGTAGTGATAGGCCGGGTCTGATTGCATGGATGGATTCCAGATCTTCTCCTCGCTGAATATGACTCGCCCATCCACGACGGCGCTGACTTTGCGGTCAGATGCCCCCAGGTCGAATCCAATTCGATGGCCCTCTAGATGCCGGCCGATTACTGCGCCGATCTCATTTGTGGCAGGCACATCGCTCGGCCGACAGATTTGCACCTCGAAGGGCCTTTCATATACCTGGTCACCCATAAAGTGATAGTCAAAGGTTCGGGCACCGCCCTCTGAGTACGCCTGGCGAATGTGTTCACCGATGCTGCGGGGCCCTCCCATGAACAGACGAAATCCGCCACGCTGCCAGAGAAGGAACTTGACCAGGCGTTCGACATAGTGGAAGTTCGCAGGAGCATGAGGATGGTCGTCGGGGAACACGTGCGTCTCAAACCGTGAGATCTTCTCGGATTCGCGCTCCAATCCAATCACCAGGGGCACACCCAGCCCGATCGCCTGCATCTGAAACCCATGGTTTGCCAGCACCGCGGGCAGAAATCCCTCGTCGAGCGGAGGTGCGATTTTCGGTTTCACGAGCTGGAAACTACTGTCCATGGAAGGCTGGTTTTCTCGGTTATGGGTTGGGTCCCGCCGGCCTAGCGAGTTGAGTAAAAAGATAGGAGTAGTTGTTGGCAAAGACGGCTGCCGCCCCCAGAAGGACCGCATTGTCACCGAGTTGTCCGATCTCAACGCGCGTGTTCTCCAGTGGCCGATCCAGCGCATACTCCATCATCACGTTTCGAACCTGCTCCAGCCAGGGGGCACCGAAGCGGGTCATGTCTCCCTCGAGAACAACCTTCTGGATATTGAGTATCCCAACTAAGTTGGCGATTGCCATACCGATGTAGTCCGCGGTCCTCAAAACGAGCTCCCGGACCAGCGGGTTGCCGGACTTGAAGGCTGCTTCAATGGCCTCCAGGTTTATCTTCCGTTCATCGCGTGGAAGGCCGCATTCCGGATGCTCCTCGACCAGCTCCCTGGCTTGACGGATCAGAGCCTGTGCGCTGGCGACGGTCTCAAGGCAGCCTCGCTTGCCACAACGGCACATGACTCCCCCGTCGTGCACGACTACAACGTGTCCAATTTCCCCAGCGAAACCGCCATCTCCTTGGAAGATCTCTCGATCGATGATGATCCCAGCGCCGATCCCGTGGTGAACCTTGACCAGTACCAGATTCTCGTCCTTCTGACAATCCTTCCCATGCGTCATTTCGCCGATGGCAGCTGCCTGACAGTCATTGAGGATGGACACCGGCAGGTGGTAGCGATCCTCCAACAGACTGGTCAATGGTAGATTCTTCCAGTTCAAGTTGACTGCGTTCACCACCAAACCTTCAGTGGTGTTTATCAAACCCGGAGCGCCGACCCCAATCCCCGATAACGGCTGGCTTGTGCTGCCTATCAACTTGTCGAGGATTTGGTAGAGAACGGGCAAAGCGTCGATGCCTTCACCATCCCTGACCGGGATGGTGACCACATCGCGGATCTTTCCGCGCAGATTCACCACAGCTCCGCGAAATTCGTTCTGGGCCAGATCCAAGCCGATCAACCACCTCGAGTCCTCGATCAAACTCAACAGAATCGGGCTCTTGCCACCTTGCGATCGCCCCACACCAATTTCGCTGACCAACCCCTCATGGATCAGCTCCGCCACCATATCGGACACCGTGGTTCGGGTGAGGCGCGTGATACGCGCGATCTCGGCCCGGCTGATCTGTTCGTGCGCGAAGATGGTTCCCAGAACCAGATTCCGGTTGTGTTCCTTGGTGTGCTGCCGAGTAGCCTTTTCCATCAGGAAGGAAGCTGGCTAGACAAGGTTAGGTCGATAGCCTTTGTAAGTTGATTGGACTTACTTACAGTGTAGCGACGGAGGCATGAAAGTCAAATGACATTCGTCCTCCTCCGTCTCCTAAATTGTCACGGTCGCACTGGAGAGACAGCCGAGAAACGCCTTTGGCGAGCCGAAGGCTTGAGCCTTCGATTGACCCCTGTCAGCTGGCGGCTGTACAAGCCCGGAATGGATGACGGCCTTGCGAACCTGAGGATTACTGGCCAGCAGGCGTTGGAGTGATGGGACCCCGCGTGCTACCACGATCACAGTCCAACGCGACCCCCGGGAGATTCCGCTTCGAGGCGACTCCCTTCACATCAGAGGGCGTCAAAGACCACGCGGCCCGCGACCATGGTCAGCCGCACTTGAAAACCGTTGTCCATAATGACGAGATCAGCATCGGCGTTCGAGGCAATGACCCCTTTCTTGCCATCCCAGCCCATCGCAGCGGCCGGGACACGCGTTGCCATGGGCAGTGCCTCCAATAACGACAGATCGGCAAACCGGATGACGTTGCGCAGAGCCTTGTCCATGGTCAGAGTGCTGCCTGCCA
Organism: uncultured Chloroflexia bacterium; assembly: GCA_963739265.1. Taxonomy (GTDB): domain Bacteria; phylum Chloroflexota; class Anaerolineae; order Anaerolineales; family Villigracilaceae; genus Fen-1038. The sequence goes on along the minus strand of CAVTZR010000002.1, from coordinate 180,628 downwards.
GACTGCCCGCCCCTGTACGCGCCACTCCCGCCTGAACATGGATCTGCTGGTCCCCCAAAGCGTAATCGCCGTCCGGCAATCCCGTTGCGCGAATTGCATCTGTGATCAAAATCGTCCCGTCGATGCCCTTTGATTTCACGAGGATCTTAACGACTGCTGGATGGACATGGACACCGTCTGCGATAATCTGGCACCTCAAGTGCTCGTCGCTCAGGGCGGCGCCGACCACGCCCGGCGAACGATGGTGCATGGGTGGCATTCCGTTGAAGACGTGAGTGACCTGACGCAGCCCGTGTTCGATGGCGAGACGCACCTGTTCATACGAAGCGGCGCTGTGCCCAATCGAGAATTCGATTGCCGCCTCCGCGCCCGTGTCAAGCAGAGCCAGGACTCCTTTCACCTCCGGTGCGACGGTGATTAGTCTTACCGCCTCGGTGGTGATCCAGCGTTCGTACTCTTCGGGGGCTGCGGGGCGCAGATGCTGAACTGGCTGCGCGCCGGCACAGGCAGAATTTAGATAAGGGCCTTCCACGTGAATCCCAAGATGGTGCGCACCATCTGTGGGAAAAGGCGTGCGGCCGACATTCTCAATGGCCGCGAGCGTGGCTTCAGGCGACGCTGCAACGGTCGTTGGCAGATACGACGTAACTCCGTGGCGCGCCAGGAAACGTCCCATGCCTTGAATCGCCTCGGGGGTGGCATCCATCGTGTCACAGCCGTTCGCTCCGTGCACGTGGATGTCGATAAGGCCGGGGATGACGAACCAACCTTGAGCATCGATAGCTTTGACCCCCGCTTCACTTGGCGCGCGGGCATCCAACCCCCGGATACGTCCGTCCTCGATAACCACCTGACGTCCGTGGATCTCCTCGTCCGGTGACAGAACAATCCCGTTAGCGATGATGGTCTTCATGCTTCAAAGACAGCTCCCCGAAGGAAGATCAGCGCCCGTCGAAGGCCCGGCGATCGCAGACTGTGTTCTGATTGTACTTTGTCCTCCCCGAGCCAGAGCTATTCCAGACTGTAGCCGTCAGGTAGGTGTTAAGAAGAGAGCCCTCACGTTGAACTGAACCCCTAGAACGAGACACGAAGAGAAAGCACCCTCTGTGAGAAAATGGAACAGGAGGTGCTTTTTTCTATGGCAGGTAAGAAAGGAATGCAGCATTATCCGCCGGAGCTGAAGCTGGAAGCGGTGCGGCTATTTTATGAGGAGGGCCAAACGCGCTGCCGAGGTCACGGCGGCGCTCGGGATCCGGGATCCGCAACGAATCCAGAAATGGTTGAGGCAATATCGAGCCGAAGGCGCCAGCGCGTTTGCCAAGCCGAGAGGTCGACCTCGCAAAAGGGCCGGGACGCAAGCCGAACTGGTGCGGCTGCGGATGGAAGTGGCCCTGCTAAAAAAATTCCATTCCGAATTGCGGGAAGTGCGGCTCGCGCAGCGCAATATCGGGTGCTTTATCACCATCGAAAAGAGTTCGAAATGAAGGCCATGTGTGCCTTCCTAGGTGTCTCGCGAGCAGCCTATTACGCTTGGCGCAAGAAGCTGGAACAGCCGGACACAGATGCGGTGCGTTTAGAACTCGTGCAGCGGGCTTACACGGCTTCGCACCAGATCTATGGCTACCGGCGGATTAGCCTGTGGTTGAAGCAACAACAGGGTCTGGTGATCAATCCCAAGACGGTTTTGCGCCTGATGCACAAGCTCAATATCCGTTCCAGGGCCCGCAAACGCAAAATGTACCGGAAACTCGAAGAGCTGGGCATCTATCACCGCTATCCCAACCTGCTCAACCGCGACTTTGCTGCCACTCGCCCCAACCAGAAGTGGGTCACGGATATTACCTTCGTCTCAACCCAACAGGGCTGGGCGTACCTGTCTACCATCAAAGACCTATTCGATGGCTTTATTGTGGCTCATCAATTTGGACCCGAGAACTCCATTGGATTGGTGACCCACACGCTCCAACAAGCCAGACAAAAAGAAAAGGTCACTGATGGGCTGATCCTCCACAGTGACCAAGGAACGCAATACACTTCGCAGGCGTATGCCGTCCTCACTCAACAGTACAACATCACTGCCTCCATGTCGCGCCGTGGCAACTGTTGGGACAATGCGCCTATGGAAAACTTCTTCAGCCATCTCAAAGAAGAGTATCTGCGCCATCTGCACAACCCCAGCTTTGAAGAGGCTCGCCAAGCGATTGAGGAATACGTTGACTTCTACAACTACGAACGCATACAATTGAAAACGAAACAGACACCCTTCCAGCAAAGGTGCCTGTTTCACTAGCCACTTGGGGTCTTTCTGATTGTGTCTTCTCTAGTGGGTGCAGTTCACGTCGGTGAGGGCTCTCTTGCGATGATATGTTAGGTCTTTCAAGCACAAAACCCCTGTATCTAGGTGACCGACCAGGGACTTGCCGGCGCCAGTGCCGCAGGCACAGGTGAACCCCGAACCCCTGATTTAGGGGCCAGGCTCCTTCAAGACGGCATCGGCGTGGCCCGCATCGAGGCGGAGGCGAAGGCTTGCTTGCTTCGGATGACTAGTCATCCAGCTGGATCAGGGACTCGCCGTTGTACACAATCGCCGACCAGCGCTCCGGCCCCAGCTGGGCCCAGGTGTTCTTGCCGTCGGACCAGGTAGCAATGATGTCCACCTTATTCCCCTTGACCAGTCCGGCCATCGTTTCTGCCTGCGTGCTATGGTCCTTGCGGACATGAAGGCTCCGGACAAGCACGGTGCCATGACGTGCCGTGGCAAGTACCGGGCCCGGGCCGGGCATGGGAGCAGCCGGGCCGGCCGGCTTGGGGGATACCCCGGTTTGCGGTGAATTCATAGCTGCCTGGAAATCCGCCTTGGAGACCTTGTTTCCCTTGCCACACTTGGGGCAGATGAACGTTTCTTCAGCGAAGCCAAGGGCGAAGCGCAGCTTGGCTGCGGCAATGTTTATTCCACTCACGGTCCAGGTGTTTTGGTCATTGAAGCATGTGATTTGCATTTCGGACCTTTCCTTTCTTTTATTGTGGATCCCGTCTTGAAACAGCGTTACTTAGCGACCTCAGGTTGACTTCTCGACATCCTTAACTGAGCGGATTAGCCAGGGGTACATCAGTGCAAAACCGCCTCCATTAGGAACATCTCCAACTTCGGTCTTCAGCGCGATACTGGTATCAGCGCCAGTCTTCCGTACTCGCCGTGATCTAACCAGTCAGTTGCCGAGCGGAATTGCCTCTGAGCAAAAAGGTCAGCACGACGCCGGCAATGAATCCGCCGATGTGCGCCATGAACGCCACGCCACCCGTGTCCGCCGCTGCACTGGTGATGGAAGCAACGCCGCTGAAGAACTGCAGCACGATCCAGCCGCCAATGACTATCAGTGCCGATACCGAGCTGACCGTGGTTCCGAGCAGCACCTTGACCTGTTCTTGCGGGAACATCACAATGTAAGAGCCGAGCACGCCGGCAATCGCTCCGGAGGCTCCCAGGTTCGGTATGTTTGAACCCGTGCTGAATGCCAGCTGAGCGAACGTTGCGGCAAGACCGCAGACCAAATAGAAGATCAAGTACTTGACGTGCCCGAAACGGTCTTCTACGTTGTCGCCGAAAATCCACAGGTAGAGCATGTTGCCGCCGAGGTGAAGCCAGCCGGCGTGCATGAACATGGACGTGAAGAGCGTCAGGAAATCAGCGCCGGGATTGGCAAGGAAGCGGCTTGGCACAAAGGCCCACCTGTTGATGAACGCGTCGCCGCCAGTCAGCTCGACAAAGAAGAAGAGCACATTCAGCGCGATCAAGGCATAAGTTACTACCGGAACCGTTCTGCGAGAGCTATCATCATCACCGATTGGCAACATTGGGGTTGTCCTCCTTCTTGTGCCGTCTTGGGTGTCTCACCAGGCCCTAAGGCATGTAGCGCTGGCGGACCTTGGCCGCGATCTGCCGATCAGTCATCTTGTCCATGGTCTCAATGGCGAGGATGTGTGCTTTGAGCCCTTCATGCTGAATCCGTTTCTCCAACTCGCCTTTTGCCTCGCCTGGGCCGAATATCTGGATGGTTTCAGCATCACGAATAGTAGCAATGACGTCATCGTAGTACTCGTTGAGCACGTTTCCGAATTTCCGGTCCCTTTGATCCTCTGAGGTGACCTCCTTTAGTCCCTCAGGCGTTTTCGAATGTGAACTGCCAGAATATCGCATGTGCTTCCCGCTGCTTGATTTTATGTACTTGGTTTCCTGTGCGTCTCCCGTGAGAACCACGATTATCGCTTCCCTGTGGTCAATCCATAAGCCGATTTCCTTTTTCATAGCACGCTCCTCAACCATTTCACGAAGAACCAACCTTCTTGAAATCAATAAAACCCCGCTCGACGTCTGTGCTAAGCAGCTGCACGCGCGTCCGGTCGCCCACATCCAGGCCCTCGAATCCATTCACCAGCTTGCCTTCGACGGGAATGCTGAGGATCCGAACCCATGTGCCCTTGTCGGAAGCCCCCGTGACAATCGAATCAAACTGCTCTCCGATTTTAGATTCGAGCAGGAGGGCCGCCGCGGATTTTTCGACCCGTCGCTCGACCTTTTGGGCCGCGTCTTCCGCCGCGGTGCAGTGAGCCGCCAGAGCATCCAGTTCATCCTTGCTATAGGGCACAGGCCTCCCTTCCAGGGCGGCTTTCAACAAGCGTTGGGTCAGCAAATCCGGATAGCGACGATTCGGGGCTGTAGAGTGACCATAGTCCTTAACTGCGAGACCAAAATGCCCTGGGGCATTCCCCTCGGGAAGTTCGGCAATGTACTCGCCGGAACCCAGAAGCTTGATCACAGCCAGAGAGAGATCCGGGAACCGCACTGGATCCGCCGCCCTTTCCTTGATCAGAAACTCCTCAAGCGCTTTCGAATCGGGAACCTCGGGAAGCCTGACGCCATGTTGTGAGGCAATCTCGACAATCCGGTCCCAGCGCTCGGGAGTTCTCACGACGCGGCGGATCGATGGGAATTTGCTTGCCGAGAGATACCCGGCAGTCACACCGTTGGCGGCAATCATGAAATCCTCAATGATCTGCTTGGCGCGGTTCGTTTCTTCGATTTCGAGGGCGCGAATTTGATCGCCGTCGAAAACTGGTTTGGCTTCAATGGTTTCCAAGCTAAGTGCGCCGTGAATATGCCGAGACTTCTTCATGCTTTGGGCTGCTCGATCCTGAATGCGAAGATTTTCATCCAGCCCGGGGATGGAAGAGACAGCTTCAGGGGCAGGACCATTACCCTCCAGCCAAGCTGCAACACTGTTGTAGGCAAGCTTGGCATGATTGCGAACAAGAGCTCTGTGTACGGCCGAATCGAGCAGGTTTCCATCCAAATCGATTGTCACCTCGACCACAAGCGCGAGGCGATCTTCATCAAGGTTGAGCGAGGTAAGGCCTGTGGAGAGCTTCTCAGGAAGCATCGGGAATATCTCCGCAGCGGTATAGATCGAGGTGGTGTTCTGGTGGGCGTGTTCGTCGATGGCTGTGCCATTCTTGACAAGCAAATCCACATCAGCTATCGCAACCAGGATCTTCATTTTGTCTGCCGACGTGGCCTCGGCCACCGTGAGCTGATCCAGATCGCGCGAAGTCATCGTTGTCGATGGAAGCCCACAGAAGACTCCGCATGTCTGGAATCCCGGGGGGTCCTTCGGCCAGCCAATCCTGAAGTCTGCCGAGCTCGGCGAGCGCTGCGGCAGAAAAATCGGGGAGGAAACCTCCCTCAAGCATCACCCGATGGGCGATGCTCTGCAGGATGGCACGGTGGTTTTGATCATTGGCATGCATGAGGTCTCCGATTCATTTCGAAATCAGTCTGGCCAGGCCAAAGGCAGCCGCAGCAGCGAGTCCGCCGATCAACGCGGTCTGAAGTGCGCTGCGAATTGGAGGCGCGCCCGTGAAGCTGCCCTTGACATACCCAAAGATCAACAACGCAACAAGCGTAAGACCGACTGAGAATAGGAGGGCTAACCCCATCTTGGAAATCAGAATATACGGCGCCAGCGGTACCAGGCCTCCGGCCACGTATGACAGACCAATGGTTACCGCGCTCGTCAACGCCCGTTTAGGGTCGGGCTTTTCGAGTCCCAGCTCAAAGCGCATCATGAAATCAATCCATGCTTCTGGGCGCTGACTCAACGCTTCTGCAACCAGCGTGCTCTGCTCGCTCTTGAGTCCGTAGGCCAACAACAACTCTTCCACTTCCTGCTTTTCTTTGGCCGGGATCGTTTCCACTTCGCGCCGCTCGGTCTCCCTTTCGCTGGCGTAGTGCTCGGCATCGCTTTTGGCAGCGAGATAGCCGCCGAGCCCCATGGCGATTGACCCTGCCGCGATCTCCGCCAGCCCTCCGGTGATGACGATGGCCGTCGAGTTGGCAATCCCGGAGAGTCCGGCCGCGAGTGCAAAAGGCACTGTCAGCCCATCGGACATTCCAATCACGATGTCTCTAATGCGCTCCGAACCCCCAAAATGTGTCTCAACGTGTGGCGTTTGTGGCATGGCATCTCCGGCAACTTTCTCTCTGTGAACATTCGACCCAAGGGCCGCCACACCGTTTCGTAAGCTGATCCTAGCGATGGACGAACTCACCGAGGTTGCGCTCGGCGCCATCGATCATGCGTATTCTCGAGTTGTCAGTCGCACATCGGGGTCACGTTGAAACACCCAAGGCGCAGGTGGGCAATCAAGAGACTCACCGGCTTTTCTGCGTCTCAGCTTCCTTCTTGGGAATCGCCTGTGGGCGGATCGCACCAAACGGCGGTCGGTAGACGGTCCCGGCGTGGTGGGCCTCCTGCTTGAGCCTCCGCACGTGTCTGCGCTGCCCTCGGGACAATTGCTGCTGTTTGGTTCTGGTGCTTTTGGCCATCATTCGTAGGATCTCCTTGTTACTTCGCGGAAGGATTTCGTGTCAACGTTCCTGGACGTCTGCTTAGACAACATGCAAGTCGGCTACCTGGCGGAAATGAAAACCGTAGATGGCCAGCGTGATTGCTACGGGGGACAATCGCGGACGCCTAAACAGAGTCCAGAAGAACAGCCGCCAATATTGGACACGTTCGACGCCGCGGATACCCAACTGGAAAATGGAACGCCACAAGGCCAGGACATATTGCGGCTCCAATTGGACCCTGATCTTGGGGGGCTGGTACTCGCGGAGAAAGGTCACCACACGCTCGTAGTAGAACTTGGGCGCGTAGATCTGGCTGAGGATCCTGCGATATCCCTCCCGCAGCGGGTCCAGGCCCATCTTCGGGATGATATTGGTCGAGCCATCCATGTTATCGCCGGAAAGCTCATTCACCAAGCGGCCTTCCTCTTGCATGCGCTCGTACAGGCGCGTTCCAAGAGGCGCTTGCAGCAAACCAACCATGGCCGTCACAATGCCACTCTTCTGGATGAAATCAATTTGCTGTTGGAAGATCGAGGGGGAATCATTGTCGAACCCGACGATGAATCCGCCCTGTACCTGGAGACCCGCACGCTGGAGCCGTCTAACGCTCTCCACTAGATCGCGGCCTCTGTTTTGGTTCTTGTTGCATTCGGCCAGGCTATCTTTGTTGGGGGTCTCGATGCCCACAAATACCGTATCGAACCCGGCTTCTACCATCAGCCTGATCAATTCCTGATCATCGGCCAGGTTAATTGAGGCTTCTGTGTTGAACGGCATGCCGGTTTTGCCCTTACGCCATCCAATCAATGCCGGCAACACTTCGGACTTGATATGCTTCTTATTGCCGATAAAGTTGTCGTCCACGAAGAAGATGCTCTTGCGCCAGCCCAGTGCGTAGAGGCCGTCCAACTCGGCGATGATCTGCGCAGCGCTCTTGGTACGGGGGCGATGCCCCAATAGCACCGTCACGTTGCAGAAGTCACAGTTGAAAGGGCAGCCGCGTGAGAACTGAATACTCACCGTGTCGTAATGCTTGAGATTCGCCATGCTCCAAAGCGGGACGGGGGTCTGGTGGATATCGGGGTATTCCTTTGAGGCATACACGCGTTGAGCCCGACCCTGTTCCAGGTCGCGCAGAAACGGTGCAAGAGTCTCCTCGGCCTCGTTCAAAACAAAATGGTCCACCTCCGGGAATTGCTCGGATTCCATCGTGAAGAGCGGCCCGCCCGCCACCACCTTGACGCCCGCAAGTTTGCAGCGGTGGATGACGAGGCGCGCCGATTCTCGCTGTACCACCATCGCACTGATGAAGACATAATTGGCCCATTTGAGATCTTCATCGGTCAACTCGTTTACGTTGAGGTCAACCAGCCGCTTTTCCCACGCCGGAGGCAACATGGCCGCCACAGTCAGCAAACCCAACGGGGGCGCGCCAGCCTTCTTCCTGACGAATCTAAGGGCATGCTTGAAACTCCAAAAGGTATCCGGAAACTCCGGGTAGACGAACAGGATCCTCAACGGCATGTCCATCATGTATGCTCCTTCAGAAAGCCAGCCAAATACATGACTCCCTCATGGGCTTCCCCCCTCAGAACCGGAAGGCTGCGGATGTCGGAAGGGTCCAACCCCGCGTTAGCCCCTTCTTCCGCTTACCACGCGTAGTATGAAAACCAAAATCACTGCTCCGACGAACGCAACCAGGATGGATTGCAGATTGATGCCTGATACGGGGTCGCCCATGTGGAAGAAGTAGGAAGCAATCCAGCCACCGATCAATGCACCAATCACGCCCACGATGATGTCACCGACGCATCCGTAGCCGCCCCCCTTCACAACCAACCCGGCCAACCAGCCCGCGATCAAGCCAACGACAATCCAGGAAAGTATTCCCATTCTGATCTCCCTTCTTCTACATGATGTGTTCGGGAGTGGTCATCTGAGGCATCTTGGTTCTTCGGTTTCCCCGGACAACCACAAAAGGGCCAACCCCTTTTGGCCACTTCTGTATTGGTTGTCGCGTTTCAAAGGAAGCCCACCAACCGCCTGCACCGGCCATAATTCTTGGCCCTTTGGTTTATCGCAAAACGCCAAGCAGAACTAGTATCAGAAGGACTACAAGAATTGTCCACAACATTGGAAGCTCCTTTCATATGGTTCATAAGAAGGGGCAGCCGGTCTGGCCACCCCTCCGTTCCGTTCGAGCCCGGACCTAGATGACGTGCAATAGTGACAAGATGATGAGGATGACCGCGATCACAAGCAACACGTGCACGATGTTGCCGCCGCGTGGAAATCCAGAGAAGAAATTCGGGCCAAAAAACCCGAGCAGCCAGAGTACGAGCAGAATGATGATGATCCAGGTAAGCATGAGGTTTGTCCTTTTCCGGGGGATTTGTTCTTCTGCTTAATCATAAGGTGGATGATCTCCACCCACATCCATCGGGCGGCGAGTGTTTGTCTCCGCCACTTGGGGGAGGCCTATTAGAAGCGTGGTATGAGCCAATGGGCACCCACGAGAGTTACCAGAAGCCCCCAGACCGATCCAAGCACGATACCAGCAATGACATCCCTTGGATAATGCGCGCCGACGTAGATCCGCGTGAAACCAACCAGTGCGGCTACGACATACAGGGCAGCAGCCCCAACTATTCCAGGCTGGAAGCGCTGGATGAACAGTGTCATCAGGAAGAATATCTGGCTTGTATGACCACTTGGAAAGGAATCACCGATTTCCCGCCAGCCGACAACACGTGCCTGTTCGAGCGTGAGAAAGGGGCGGTCCCGGTCCGACAGTATCTTGATGGCCTCAACCAGCAACCAGAGCGTGAGCGTGCCCAGAACAATTTCGGCAGCCAGATCGCGGTACCTCAGCAGGAAGAACACAAGGGCCGAAACCAAGGCGGCCAGCATATTGCCAACCTGCGTCACGAGCCACATGCAGCGATCCAGCCACAGCGGATAGATCCGCATATTGAGGAGTGCAAAAACCCGGGCGTCCAGGAGCTGACCGGCTGACCAAATCAAGGACAAAGTCAGCAACGCAAACACGGAAAGCAAAACGACCAGTCCTCGTTGGGCGCTCAACGAGGTCCACAATGATGCCCGCGCCCCGCCCGGGAGCCAGATGAGGAAGAGTGCCAGTCCGGCCGCAAGCATTGCACAGGAAGGCAGCCCGTCGTCTTTTGGGAGACCAGAAGGAAGGCGCGGTGCACCCCTGGCGAAACGGGGGCCTTTTTGGCGCTGCTATCCATCAACCGCCAACTTCGGAATCGATTGCCGGCTTTGGCGAGGACTGCCCCGTGAGCACTGTCCCGACGATAACCGTCAGAGCCCGCGGGTGGACGTGTATCGACAATGAACCTGCACCCTGGCTGACCAGATTACCGTCGGCAATCACGGGCATCTGTGGCTTCGAAATCATCTTGATGTGCCTGGCACGATAATGCTTAATGCCGGCCTCCTCCAGCGGCCCACCGAGAGACAGCATGGCATAGGAGAGCATGCCCAGTTTGCCGATATCCGAGAAGGTGAAAACATCAAGACGGCCATCTTTGAACGAAACCTTGGGGGAGATCTGGAAGTGTGGACCGAGAAACGGCATATTCGTGATCAACAGCATATGCGCAGTTGTGTCCAGGTGCTTGTGCCCGTCCAGAATCAGACGGATCCGCGAAGGTGTTGCCGAGATGAGGGTTGACAACAATCCCCCGATCTGGGTCAGATCGCCGTGCTGGAGGTCATCTGCCATGGGATATAGATCGGACACGAGTCCCAATCGCTGCGGCCTCCAGGAACCAGTGACGGGCAAGCTCACTGTGGACGCGTCCAACGTCGATCTTCAAGCTGGCGCCCGCGACGCAGGAGCGCAACACAACTCGCAATGTCCCCCGTAATTCCCAGGTTGGAGGCGACGTTATTTCGAGTACCGGTGGGGATGATGCCGAGGGTGGCTTCACTTCCGACCATGGCACCCACGACACTGTCGATCGTCCCGTCGCCGCCCGCCACGACGATCACTTTGATTCCCGACCGGATCGCGTCCCGCACAACCTTGTCAAGTTGGCTGTCCGGGCGCACGGAATAGACCTCGGGCAAGATCTGTTGGTCCTGCATTGCCGAGAGGATGCTAGCAAGCTGCTGAGGCGATTCCTCCGGCCGGCCTGAGCCGGCATTAAAGATCAGTTTCGCCCGGAGAGGGCGGAGGGAGCCGGACTTGAATTTACCTGACTTCGACGATTGCATTTCAATTTCCGATTCCTAGGAGTCCCCAAGGCCAACCAGAGCGCAGAACCTATAGCGGGTAGCCGGTCTTGTTGGCCACTCTTAGCCGCCCAGGCTACCATTGGTCAGGAGCCCTTCGCTGAGTACATGGTCTTCCGACGCAACCGCCGATGGAGGCTTAGGGAGCGGCTTCACTATTTGATTAGTCACGTGCTCTGGCTCGACAGGCAGCCGCCCGTCGATATTGTCATAGTCTGCGGCCCTGAGCGCAGCATCCTCCCAGAGTATCGTCAACTTCACGCGCCAGGGGCGCGACGGTCTTGGTGTCTTCGGCGTGAGCCTTCTGCTCTGCTGCCATCAGGGCGCCTGCGTCTTTGGGCCCTCGTAGTTCTCCGGGATCTGCACGTGGCTTCAATGCCGGGAATATATTTTCTCCTCTCGCTCGATTCGCTCGGAAATTCGGAACCGGAAGGCTTTCAAGACAGAAAACAGCGACCGTTTCGGAAGAATGAAGCGCAGGCGCCAATCCCCCAATTGCGGCGCTCAACCAGAACACAAGTCACACAAAGTCTGACGAGGGAGCACAGCCTCCTACGGGGAGGCTGTGCCCTTGAACGATATGACCTTAGCGATTGATCAGGAACAAGATGCCCGCAATTATCGCACAGATGCCGGCGATGAGGGCTATGATCGATCCGCCGATATTCACACCCAGCAGCATCAAACCCTCCAGGATCAGAAATACGGCAAGCAATATCCATTTAAGTCTTTCCATGTTCATTTTGATCTCTCCTTTGAGTTCATACTAGACCGAATTGCCATCTACAAAGAGCGTGGTACTCTGCCATTATCAGTCTGATGATTCTCCTTTCGTGAGGTTCATGCATGCCGCTATCACAGCCCTAGGCACTTTCTATTGCTTTTTTCCCGGCCTTTGCGGCTGCGGATACGCGCCCCAATTGCTCGGCCAGCAGCTCCTGGCCCTGTCGCCTCAGGTCTTCCGCCTTCTGCCGTCCACCAACCGTGATCTGGTCGGCTTTCAGATGCACCTGGTGTATCGCATCATCCATCATTCCGGTGGTTCGATCACGCAACTCGATGCTTTTTTGCTGGATCTGCCTTCTCGTGTCTTTTCCGGATTGCGGCGCCAGCAGCAGCATCGTAACCGCGCCGGCCACACAGCCGATCAGCAATCCAGCCAAAATGCCCAGGACATTGCTATTGTTGGATTTCAGATCTTGATTCTCGTTTACCATTAGGTCTTCTCCTCAGTCTCTGATTGTGACAAGCGCTTGCCACGGTTGACGCGCCGAAAAGGCAGGCCAGATCCTTGGGCCCCGTTCCCCGTCTAGCGTTGATCACCCAGGTAGATACCGGCGTCCTTTTCTTGCTCCGCCGTCGTCAGGCGAAAGGGGCCCGTCAGCCAATTCAGGATCCTGCCCACTATCTGCAGGCTGGCCAAGGCGCTGGTCGGATGCCGCGTCCCAGATCCATGCTGGCCGCCGACTGTAATATCCATTCTTGCCTCCCAGGTCTACGGAGTGGTATGGCGCTCGCTCGTCGTGGTTTGAGTGGTGCCCACTACCGGCCCTTGCGGGCGGTAAAAGACCAACCATACAACTCTCTCCACCGCCCATGCGATCAAGCCATAGATCAGCATTGCGAACATGGAAGAGAGTTCGAGCACCATGTTGCCGGCGGTTGGCGAATTGATCAATCCGGTAAACGGCAACAGGAACAGGTTGGTAAACCCGTAGATCAGCGCGACGATCGGGCTGTCGGGATTGGCACCGATCAGCCTAAGCCCAATGCGAAGCGCGATGAGGGCCTCGAGGATGCCCAACAACAACCAGATCAACTGGCTGGCCTTAAAGGTGAAGATGCGTCGTTCGCGTTCCGGTTCTTGTTGTGAGGACGTGACTTGCGTCGTTCTGTCGTTTGACATTTCGATGCTTCTCTGTTTTCGGCGTATGGTCCACATCCAATAATGAGCGGATCATACTGGTTAAAGCACGTGGGCCGGTTGTGCCGCATGGTTCCGCCGAACGGTTGGCCGCCGCCGCAACCGGCCTCGTTGCCGGCGTAATCCCTTGCTATACAATAGAGCGAAAGCTAACGGCTAGCGGCTTCCGCGGATAAAATGCAGGATCGCCAGCAGGATGACGGAACCCAGCAGTGTCACCAGCATGGTCGGGACGGTGATCGCATCATTGATTGTCCCGACGTGAAAGATGGGGGTAAGGAAGTAGCCTGCCAGGAATGCGCCCACAACAGCCACAACGATGTTGATCAGCAGGTTCGACCGGTCATGCATGAGTTCGGTCGCTATCCAGCCGATTACTGCAGCAACGATGAGGTAAATAAGAAGGTTCATCTTTGTCTCCTCTGCGAATGTTTGACTTACTCGGAATCCGATATGCTTTCTTGTTGATCCATACACCGTCTCAGGCGAAAAAGAGCTGCGGCATTACTTCGATCGTTTGGCGGGGGCCGGTACGGTCTTGCTTTTCAGAGTGGCCTCATATTGCCCTATACGCTTTTCGATCTCGTCTTCAGCTTGCTGACGAGTGTAGCCGTACTTCTCCTGGAGCAAGCCAACGAAGGCGTCGGATTTGCCTGCTACCTTGTCCAGATCATCGTCAGTGAGTTTGCCCCACCAGGTTCTGGCTTGGCCTCGCACCTGCTTCCACTTGCCTTCGAATACATCTTTGTTCATAGTTGGAACCTCCTGATCCATTGCAGAAGCCGTCCCAGCTTGCGCCGGCGCTCGGGGCAGCCTATCGCGCCGGTTCCTTAGGTCTTATCAGCCACCTGGCATCATTTGGATACAATACTTGCGGCGACGGTTCGCAAGTGTTCTGCCACACGCTCAGGCGTTTCACCTTTACTGATGAACGCGTCGGCGCCGGCGGAGAGCGCAGCTTGCGCGCGGGCATCCAGATGGCTGATGAGGACGACGACCAGCGCGGCCGGGCAGGCCTTTCGAAGATCGGCAAGAGCCCCTCCCGAAGAGTCGGGCAGTAGTTCCCATTCCACCAACAATATATCCGTCTGGCGGGTTGGGGCCTCAGCTAACGTGGTGGCCCAATTAGCCGCTTCGCCAATCACTTCCATCTTCAGATCAAGCAGTACGAGACGCAGGGCGGAGCGCTCTTCGGGCCTGGCATCGGCCAAATACACGCGGGTCATACAATCATCCTACAGTAAACACTCCCCGGCTGCATCCTGCCGCCGGGGAGTGTTGTTCTCCGCCACTTGGGGGAGGTCGATCCGTTGGGAGATCACCCTCCAGAGTACGTTCGCTTCATGCCGCTTTCTTTTCCGGGGGGACTGTCTCCGATTTGAGGAGCTCATCGAACAGCGACCGGTAATGGATCATTGCCTGCCTCAAGTCTTCAGTGCCCACGTGGTGCTGCTCGTTCTTGATCGCGATCTCCCGGGCGGCCCGGTAGTTGGTTACTAAGGCCGGGTACTGCACCGAGACGTCGGCCGCCCGCTGCTCAAAATCAGATACCGGGTAGTCACGAAGCTGCATGACCTCCATGATCAGGTGGTCGGCCTCGACGGTTGCCTGTCCGGGTTGATCCACAAATTTGGCCTGGACAGTCTTCCAATCCGCCATATACCGCTCGCGCTCGCTGGCCGAAAGGGGACGGATTTTCAAAGTCGCGACATGCTTCTGTCTGTCATTCAGCTCTGTTTGCGCCTTCTTCTCGCTTCCCGCGGTCTGCACAGTGCGATCGTACTCAGGTCCATACTGTTTCTGGAACCGATCTGAGCGTTGGCGACGGGCAAACCTGGGTGCCAGGATGGCGGCCAGGATCACCAGTACCACAACAACGGCGATGATGATATAGGTGGTATTCACTCGAAATCTCCTCTTCTAAATGCTTCAAGATATGATAAGTCAAGCCGCTTCCCTGTCCACAGACTTGGGGAACAGGCGTGCGGTGGTTATCAGCGCCTCGAACCAATGATCAAACCCAGGACGACAAACCAGATGACGAGTCCAATAAGGAAACCAAGGTTGTATGGGCCCCCGTCATTATGGACTTCGTACATCTGCAAATCCTTGTTGACAAATGAGAGCACGATGGTCACCGGGGAAATGAACCCGTGCCAGATTCCCAGCAAGATGCCCGCGACGCGACCGTTCGGACCTGGTTTATTGAACAGCGGGTCCGGGCTGGGCGCATTGATGTTGATGCTTACGCCAGGAACGTTGATCTGACCGCTGGGCGCCGGTGTGCCCTCTTGTGTCTTCGGAGCGGACGGATTGACTTGTACGCCGGTACCGGGAGCACACCCCGAGGCCATTACCAGCAATAGGATCATGACAACGAACACGAATACTCTTTTCTTCATCCTTCACCTCCGGATCTGAACTTGCAGGGCCGCCGGGCGATGGACCCGTGGCAGGCTAGCGACCTGCGAAACCATATTCGGCGATTCTCATTCTACGGTCGATGCTCCCGGGCCGCATCCCGCGACTGGGGAGTATCGATGTCCGTCATCTGGGGGAGAGGCCGGCACCCCGCTCTGCCCGGCTGCCAGCGCAGGATAGTCTGACCAGGAAGTGTGGTGATAAGTTGGCCGCGCTCAGGTCATGAGATGGAACAAGCATTGCGCTTGAATTTCCGGCGCGGTGCTTGTCTATCTAAGGAGACCCCTGCCCGGCTTCGTGACCACTTGCAGTCTGGCCAAGCGTGGGATTCGCCTTCGAATGAGAATCTGTCTGCTACTGAGATGGGCGGCAACTTCCGGTGCGACTACTTTTCAATCACTCTTCGTCAAGGAGGAAGGTGATCTTCAACTGGACACGGTACTCCGTGATCTGTCCTTTATCGTCCAGCTTGATTTGCTGATTCTGCACCCAGGCGGACTTGAGGTGCTTGAGCGTTTTCTGGGCGCGGACAACGCCCAACTTGATTGCCTCATCAAAGCTCTTCGGGGAAGATGCTATGATCTCGGTGACTTTGGCGATGGACATGGAAGGACTCCTTCTGTCTTCGCTTGACTTCGGGTTGTTTTATGACCTGAGCAGGAAGTATGTGCCGACGGCCGCGAATGGCAGGAGCAGCATGAACAACTTCGGTACGCACCCGCCTTTCTTGTTGGCCTGCGCCAATTTTCCTGCGCGCCGCTTTTGCTTATAGTCGCTCATTTCGTCGGATCCACCGCCTCGATTGGAACTTCGAGCGCCACGTCCCCTTGAAGAGGATGCCTTATTTGCCCCACGACCCTGTGATTTTTTAGCCATTGCGACTCCTTTTCGTCACTTTCTCTCATAATATGGCATTCAATACATTGCCGCATCCATCCGCTGGGGAGTGTCGTTCTCCGCCATTTGGGGGGGGGTATATGAAGCGGCGTGGCCGTAGAGTAGTCCGTTTCGTCGACGGCGACAGCCATCTCCTCAGCGCTTGCTGTGTCCCTCTCGGAGCCAACCCCTTTGCTGCCACGCTTCGACATATTTCGGGTCGGACCAGCTTTGAGCAGGATCGAAATCCGAGAACTCAACTGGCAGAATGAGACCACGGCGGTCGGGTTGTGACCAGCCAAATTCAATCTCGCGATCGCAGTTCGCGCAATTCACGAAGAATTCGTCGCCTTCCCGGTTGGTCTGCGGCTCGTAGGTTTCATATTCTTCCGGCTCAGAGGCGAAGTCATCCTCCTCGAATTCACCGAGGTCACCTCTGTCAACCTCGTCGTCTGCATTCTTCTCAATCTTCTCTTTGAACTCATATTGCCAGTGGTGATCGTCCTTGAGCGGCCCCCATTCTCTCCAGCGTTCACTGTCATTTCCGGCCTGGATGCTCCAAATGTGAGTGACGATCAATTCATGACCATCACACTTGGTACAGGTGAACTTTGCCAGGTAATTATCCGTCATGGTCCCGCTCCTTTAACAAATCACAATGTGGCGACTTGCCTGTATCAAACAACGAAGGCTCGCGGCCGGACGCGCGAGCCCCCAGCTGGTCCCCTTTCTACTGTTCACAGCGGGCCAGACCACGTGGCCTGATATCTTATGTTAGGCCAAATACTCCCCGGCCGCATCCATCGACCGGGGAGTTTGCAGGTACGCCACTTGGGGGAGATCGCAGGATTAGGAAACGATCCGCTGACGTAGGGCCAGCGTCACAGCCTCCGTGCGGGTCGCGACGCCCAATTTCGAGAGAATGTTGCTGACGTGGGACTTGATGGTGGATGGACTTACGGTCAGTCTTCCGGCAATTTGTGTGTTGTTCAAACCCT
The DNA here is from genome assembly GCA_963739265.1 of uncultured Chloroflexia bacterium. Lineage (GTDB taxonomy): Bacteria > Chloroflexota > Anaerolineae > Anaerolineales > Villigracilaceae > Fen-1038. The sequence continues at coordinate 163,242 of CAVTZR010000002.1, read as the reverse complement.
CGACCATGAGGCCCAGAACAGCCTGCTCGCGTTCTGTGAGATCGTATGCCGGCGCGGGTGGCTGGCTGGCGGCATGCACCAGCGCCTGAGCAGCCTCAGGCGAAAGCGTGGCGCGGCCGGCAGATGCCGCCCGGATGGCGTTGACCAGATCTTCGGCTGAGACATCCTTGAGCAAATACCCGATGGCTCCCGCTTCCAGCGCGCTCTTAACTAGCTCCTCTTCTTTGAAGCTCGTCAGCGCTATTACCTGGACTGCTGGGAATTGCTGACGTATTGTTCGCGTAGCAGTCGCCCCGTTCATGTCGGGCATAACCATATCCATCAGGATGACGTCAGGCTTAAGCTTGGCGCAGAGCTCGATGGCGGTCTGTCCGCTCCCGGCCTCCCCCGCCAATTCCAGATCATCGAAGGCCTTCAAGAAGGCCGCCAGTCCTCTGCGCACCATTGGGTGATCGTCAACAACCAGGACGCGAATGGGTTTGGAGGGGGACGTTTTCACACTGCCTCCTTTTTTTCGGGCTCCGACCAGCGAATGGTGAGTTCCGTACCGTGACCAGACTGGCTCTTCACGGACAAGTCTGCGCCGACTGCCTCCGCGCGCTCCTGCATCATGCTCAAGCCGTAGTGGCCGGAGGTAGTCTGTCCAGGATCAAAACCCCGGCCATCATCGCGTATGCTCAATTCAATGGCGGTCTCTGCGTGCTCCAGAGAAATCTCCACACTTTCCGCTCCGGCATGTTTGGCAACATTATTGAGCGCTTCCTGGCATATACGGTAAATCGCCACCTGCACTTCAGCGGGCAACGCGCCCTGGCCCACGATGTTGACCTGAGCCGGGATATTGGTGCGTCCTGTGAACGCATTTGCGAGCAGGCGCAGCAGGTCGCCCAGGTCGGCATCGGTGAGGGTCGAGGGACGGAGCTCGGCCAGCAGGGCGCGCATTTCGGCCATCGCGCCTCGAGTCAACCTGCGCAGGTCCTCGAGTGATTGTCGGGCCAGATCCTGGTCCCGGTCCCACAGCCGCGGCAAGACTTCGGCAATCAGACCGGCAGAAAAGAGCGACTGATTGACAGCATCATGCAGATTCCGCGCCAGGCGTTGACGTTCCTCCAGGACGGCAAGCGATTGCGCGTTCCTGTATAGTTCCGCATTGATCATCGTGATCGCCGCCTGATTGGCCACTGTCAGGGCCAGATCGGCATGATGCCTTGAAAAGTAGTCCCGCTCAGCTTGTGCCACGCCGATGCCGCCCAAGACGCGGCCTTTCGCTGCCAGCGGGACCCACATCCACGCCCGCACCCCGGCCAGCAGCATCGGAGCCCCTTGCTCCAACAGCCCACGCACGAATTGCGCCTGCTGGCTGGTGCTCGACACGTCGGCGATCCGGATGGGACGGTGTTCGTTGAACAGCTGCACCAGGGTCTCCGGGTCATCCAACGGGATGCGGAAGGGCATCCCATCTTCAGGCTGCTGCACCCCGCGCAAGGCGACGGCCACCAGCGATGAGTTTTTCAACACAAATAGCGCAGCCTGGCTGTACTGCACAATTGCCCCCAATTGATCGAGAATAAGGTCCGGCTTGAGCTCCAAAGTGGAAGCCAATGTGTGCGAGATCTCCAGCAATGCGGCTTGCTCGCGCTGGCGCGCCTCCGCCTGCTGGATAAGAAGCTGTACGGTCTGGACCCGCTTACTGACATGGCGGACGACGCTCAAGAGACATGGTCGGGATTGATAGGTGAATGCCGTCCTGCGCACCTCCACATGCAAGGGGGAGCCATCGTGGCGTACGTGGATGGCCGGCGACTCGAACACGCCGCCAGACTGAACCGCCTTGGCGGATTGGAGGAAAACCTGCTGGCTCTCGGGATGGATGTATTCAGTCTGGTGCAGGCCAATGAAGTCTTCGCGGCCGTATCCATGCATCGCGGCGGCCGCGGGGTTGGCCTCGACGACGCGAAGCGTCTCCGAGTCCTGGATGATCAATCCGTCGCTGACGGCATCGAAGATCCCCCAATAGGGCTGGTCTTTGGCTTCTGGCTCAGACGGACGGTTTTCGCTTCCGCGCATAGGGTTTGCCATCTATAGAGCTCGCCTGGCTGAATACACTTGATTTCGGCCAATACTCCGTTTGGCTTGGTTTGTACTTCAAGATCCGCCCACGGTGCCCCTTCTTCGAGCTCCTGCAGAGATCCTAGCGACGGGGCTTTGGATCCATTCCGACGTCGTCGTGCGGACGGTTCCTTGGGTTGCGGTTCCGGAGGGCCAATACGGGATGGTTGTCACCGAGCTGTGAGAATTATACATGTGGGCAAGAGGATTGGGGATTGACAACTCGCTCTTCCATATGCCAATATCTATGCGGTCCTAGCTTGGGCCTAAACATGACCCTAGAAGAAAGATCCAAGAAACATAGCGAGGTGCTAATCAAGTTCCTTGCGGCTGAGAAGCTAAAGCATGCCTTGGGGAATTGGCATCCGCGCGCAACATCGCTCTGGGCTCCCTACGCCGGCCGGCTACGTCGGAGTACGTCAGGCGCACACACCCAATATGGCAGTTTCCAGTGCCAATCAAACGGCAAGAGTAGCGAAAAGAACTGCTTCAATGAACCGGTCAGCTTGGTTAGGCTTGAAGACCAACAACGTGTTTCTGATCGACTCCAGTTGCAGTACAAAGAGAGCCCTCGACTTTGCGAGGGCTCTGCTGCCATCAGGTCTAGGGATACGCAAGCATCGGACTCCTATCATTGGGTCATCGACAAGGCACGTGTCAGTCATCCCAAAAGGAGTTGAACCGGTTTGCGCGGGCTTCAGCGTCGGGCCACTTGTCCACGAGCCGGCTTCTTGCCATGACGTTTGCCATAGGCCTTTTCCAGCGCCTCTTCGAATCCCAATATATTAAGCGGGCCAAACTTTTCCACCCGGTCCGTGAAGAGCCTGTGATGGCGGCCGATCTGGATGAGTGCGGCTTGGGCATCGTGGAGCTCAATCTCGATTGTCTCTTGCTCCCATTCCTGCCCCGCCTTAAGACTCCGTCTACGTTTGAGACGGATCTTCTTGATCAGGTGCAGATGGTCGATTGCCTGCTGGGAAAGTACGATAGTCCCCTGGTCTTGCCTTTTTGATGGAAACATGGCGGCCTCCAGCGTCTGGGACCGCCGTTTTTCTGGGAAAATCGCCCCTTTTTTTCTGTGCCGAGGGTGAGATTTGAACTCACGACCAAGGGCTTATGAGTCCCCTGCTCTATCTGGCCTCATTGAGGGCACCAGATGTGGGCAGGATACTCAGTTTCGGGGTCAATCTCCCCATATATGGCGGTCTCGGATGTGACTATCGTTCGCGATAATCCCCTGCACTTCAAATGCAGGTAAGCGGAGGATATTTCGAGATCCCGTTTTCGTCAAGGACGTGAATGAAGAATTTGCGTGCTGAATGATTGACCACCAGTCATCCCACATCTGAATCCCGATCCGGCCTCTTCGGGTGCTTGCAATACTTCAACTTGTCTCTCGTCGGCGTCGCCTCGTCGCGGCTGCGCCCACCTAGTGGATCTGGTCCGGAGACCTGCCGTGGACGTGCCCGGAGCGGGGCTCGCCTCCGTGGTCATGCCCCATGCTTCCCATCATCAGCAGGTGAGAAAGTGGGCAAAGCACAACCATCGCGAGGACCAGGACCGTGCTGACTGGAACGCCTAGCAGGAAGATCGCGGCCAGGCCCGCAGCGGGCAACAGGCAGCAGACGAGCATGATGAGCATGTGCTTCCCGTTCATGTCTTCCTCCGTTCAGGAATTTCGCTTGAATGCAGGTAGCTGAATGTGCAATCTGCCGTCTTCGATCCGGGTAATAAATTCATCCAGTGGGCGCGGCGGCGGCCCGCTGAGGTTGCGACCTAGCGCGTCGAAGTGGCCGTCATGACACGGGCTGATATAGTGCTGCACCTCGGGGTGCCAATTGACATGGCAGCCCAGATGCGTGCAGATGTTGGAGAAAACGCGCACGATCGCCTCATCCGTCCGCACCACGAAGACGCCATAGTTCATTCCGGTCCTCTCCCAGCCGTTCACCTCGGTGCGGGAGAATTCGAACAGCGTCGGCTGACCCAGCGGATACCCGTCGAGCGGTCCCAGATCGACCCATGCACCGTCCTGCTTCTTGCCCAGGATGGGGGAGATTAGAAAGGCGATGGCCGGCGCGGCGACCACTTCACCAATTAGGCCGCCAATCAAGTACGTTGTGCCTTTGATGAAGTCGCGGCGGCTTATGCCGGCGCGATGGTCGTCGGACATATCGACACTGGGCATGAGCGGTGGCCTATTTCAGATCCCACTCAAAGATCCGCGTGGGGGCGCCCAGGTCACGGACCGTGAGCGTGAGCCGGTGGGCGCCGGCAAGGCTTGACTTGTCGTCTGGGTTGATCAGGAAACTCAGTGTGCCACGGACGTGATGCCCTCCGCGCGGCCCATCCCACCGCGTTGCCGCAATTGTGAGGCCGTTATCGGTGCTCAGGGTGGAGAGGGCAGCCAGATCCATGCTGAGGTTGACCGAGTGGGTGTTCAACGCGACTTCGAAATCGAGGCTAGCCGATGCTTCGCTCAGGTCTAGAAGTGTGACCTCCACAATCACGGCGTCCTGCTGATCGACACGCACGAGGTCGCCGGCGGGCGGGCCGAACGGATCGACTCCAGCAGGGATAGTCGCCAGAGAAGTAACAGCCGGTGCTGCTGCGGCTGCCGGCCGGGGTGAACCCGCGGAGCAAGCCGAGGCTATCAGTGCTAGGGCCATCAGAACCGGCAAATGAAGACGTTTCATTCCACCTCCAGGGCCAGATCCAGCCTCTGGCGTGCCCGATAGAGGACGAGAAGCATGAACAAGATGCCTGCCATGTTCATGGCCAGACCCACTAGCATGAATGGCCGCTGATAGCGTACGAGGAACGCGGTGGCGGCACTAAGTCCCAGGATGGGCAGGACATTGGTCGCGTGGTGAAGGCAGCACGCCACCATCGCTGTGGCTGAGGTGCTTCCGCTTGCGCCCATCATGGCGCCACCCGGACGCGCCGTCATGGCTGGCGCGTACAGGCCTAGGCGGAGGATCGAGTACAAGGCGGACTGGATGCCGAACGCGCCGATGATCGGCACGACGTAGAGGCTATCGCGTGAGAACTGGAAGATGGCATAGTTCCAGTCCTCGACAGCCAAGAAGAAACCAAGATACACCGCCGTGATCAGGGCTGAGCCGAGCAGGAAAGCCGCCAGGGGTATGAAAGCGCGTCTCATTGTGACTCCAAGCCTCAATATGATATGCGTCCAAGATTCGAACGTCTTGCGCCACTTGGCCTTTTTCCTGTCTAGGCGATTCTGCCTACCCCCCAATGGGTCAGCTAGCGCTTCAGCGCCGCGTGTCGGGTTCCTATAATCAGGTCGAGTGTGATCCGCTCCATGAACACCGTCATGCCCTTCTGGTCAGTAGAGCATTCCTGCAGTTCGACCGTGCACTGGATCAGGCGCTGCCTGTCCCGCCGGGGCCTGAGAGTGCTGCAGACTTTCGATCTACGCGATGCTCGCCTGGGAATTGCGGATTGCCCGTGCCCACACCACGGGACGACCCATTGCGATTGCCAGATGGTCGTGCTGCTGGTATACGGGCAAGGTGCCCTGCCGGCCACCCTGATCTTGCATGGCAATGATGGCCAGAGTTGGCTCTCACTGGTGAACACTCCGGCGCAACAGGCCGACGCCTCGTTGCGCGCGGCCATCGAGCACGCCCTCCAAATCAAATCACCCTAAGAAGGTCTATAATCCAGTCATGTCCAACGCTGCCGTTACGGCCCGGCCATCAGCTCAGCTGTCCATCGGCGAGTGGGTGGCGTCGCACTGGTTCGCGGCGGTCCTCGTAATCTACGGCCTGTGGGTCTGGCTGCCCTGGCTGGCCCCCCTGTTCATGCACATTGGGTGGAGTGAGCCCGGGCGCGCACTTTACCTAGTCTATTCATTCTTCTGCCACCAATTGCCCGAGCGTTCGTTCTTCCTGTTTGGGCGCCTGCCGATGTATTCCTTGACCGACATTCAAAACGCGTGGCAGAACACGATCAACCCGATGGTGCTGCGTAAATTCATCGGGAACGGATCGATGGGCTGGAAGGTCGCCTGGTCCGACCGCATGATCTCCTTCTACACGAGCATATGGGTGTTCGCGATCGTCTGGTGGCTGCTGCGGCGCAGGGGCAGGCCCCTGGCATTTTGGGCCTTCGCGCTCCTGCTGCTCCCCATTGTGCTTGACGGCGGAACCCATGCTATCAGCGATTTCGCGGGCATCGGGAACGGATTCCGGGACAGCAATCAATGGCTGGCCGTGCTCACCAATGGTGCCCTGCCGGCACATTTCTATGCGGGCGACGCACTGGGGTCGTTCAACTCGTGGGTGCGGCTGATCACAGGAGTGCTAGCCGGCTTCGGAATCGTCTGGTTCGCGATGCCGCACGTGGAGGCCTCGTTTGCCGAAAGCTAAGTCAAGGATCCGCGTGGTTCTGGCTGATGACCATCACATGGTCAGGGCGGGCATTCGCGAGCTGCTTGAAGGAGCTGGCGATCTGCAGGTCGTGGCGGAGGCCGGCGATGGCGAAGAGGCCCAAGCTCTGATCCAAAAGAGCAAGCCCGACGTGGCGGTGCTCGACATTCAGATGCCAAAGGCCAGCGGCATCGATGTGACCCGCTGGGTACGCGCCAACCAGCCCGCGGTGGGGGTGCTAATACTGACCGCTTACGACGACGATCCCTATGTGATGGCAGTCCTGCAGGCCGGGGCAAACGGCTACGTATTGAAAACCGCACGCGCCGACGAACTCATTCAAGCCGTGCGCGATGTGAACGAAGGCAAGTCTGCCCTCGATCCGACCATCACGCACAAGCTCATGGCGAACCTGTTCAAGCCGGCAGTTGACAACTCCGTGGAGGCACTCACCGACCGGGAGCTCGACGTCTTGCGTCTCGCCGCGAGGGGCTATACCAACAAGGCAATCGGCGTGCAGCTGGGCATCAGTGATCGCACCGTGCAAGGTCACCTAGCGCACATCTTTGCCAAGCTTCAGGCGGCCAGCCGCACGGAGGCAGTAATGCGCGCGCGGTCTCGTTGGGTTGGATCCCGCAGGACGCCGGCACGCTGAATGAATAGACGCCGGAGATGAAAAAGGGCGCTCGTTCGTTCTTTGGGCGCGGGCTGAGTCTCCAGCTGCTGGTGCTCATCATCCTGCCCTCACTGTGCTGCTAATGGTGATCGCGGTCGGCAGCGTTGCCATCCACCAGGAGGCCATGCGGGCGAGCCTGCCTCCAAGCGCACAGCCGACTCCCGACGCGGCGTTGGAGCTGACCCTGGTAGCACCTCTGGCGCTGATTGCGCCGCTGCTGTTCGCGCTGGCCGCGTTGTGGTTTGGCGCCAGACAGATCGTCAAACCCCTGCAGGAACTCGAATCAAAAGCCGCTGCCGTGGCGCAGGGCGACTACGACACGATCCAGCACTCTGTGGGTGGCATCTCCGAAGTGCAGCACCTGCAGTCAGAGCTGGCTGAGATGGCGCGCAAAGTGCAGGCCTCCCAGGAGGGACTGCGCGACTACATCGGCGCCATCACCTCCGCGCAGGAGGAGGAGCGGCTGAGGGTGGCGCGTGAGCTGCATGATGACACGATCCAGGAGTTGATCGCGCTCAAACAGCGCCTGCAGCTGGCTGAGAAAGCCGTGAAGGATCCGAACGCCGCCCAACTGCTCGCCGAGCTCCAGCAGCTGGCGGAAGGGACAATCGAGAATGTGCGCCGGCTGACCCGCGCACTTCGGCCTATCTACCTGGAGGACCTCGGGCTGGTCACGGCGCTCGAAATGTTGGTCCGTGAGACAACCCTGCCCGATGCCCTGGCCGTCGGCTTCGAACGCGTGGGCCAAGAACGCCGGCTGCCGCGAGAGGCCGAACTGGCCCTGTATCGCATCGCACAACAGGCCCTGAACAACGTCGTGCGCCACGCGCATGCGCAGCGAGCTTCACTCCAGATCGGGTTTTCCGACAGGGAGATCAAGCTGGAGGTGAGCGATGACGGGAACGGATTCGAGCTGCCGCGCACGCCCACCGACTTCGCCACGGGCGGACACTTCGGCCTGCTCGGGATACGCGAGCGAGCTGACTTGATCGGGGCACGCCTTGAGGTGCAGAGCCAGCCGGGTCGCGGGACCCGTTTGTTCGTACGCCTGCCTGTCACGGAGCTTGACACACGCACGCGGGCCAACTAGCCCGCACTGGCCTGATCTCACCGGCAGAATGGTGGAGTAGGCTCCGCCTCCGCCGTTCTGCCGGCATATCCCCGCCAGTAAGCCCGACTCGAGCCGGGCTGTGTGGCGCGGTTCCGACTGCGTCAATTCCCACTTTTGGCGGCATGGCAGCAGGACTAGAATGAAACGCGAGGATCACGCCAGACGGCTGTGCTCGCAAAATGCCTCACGTGCCGTACTCCTTTGAAGGAGGCTGTAAGTGTCTCACCCCGAACGCGACCACCATCAGCACGACGATCACCGTGAAGGCCCGGAGCCGCCACGGCTCGATGAACATGAACAGCATGAGCATGACCATCACGGCCCGCGCGACATGGCCGGACTCCCAGAACACCCGACTGGGACGAGTCCAATGCCGCCGGCCATCGCCTCACACGCCGGTCACGAGGAGCATGCCCATCACGCCGATCACACAGGGCATGAGCGCATGTTCCGCACGCGCTTTTGGGGCAGCCTGGCGCTGAGCATACCCGTCCTGATATTCAGCGCCGCCGTCCAACATCTGCTCGGATTCACCCTGCCCGCATTCCCGGGCAGCGATTGGATCCCGTTCATCTTTGCACTGATCATCTTTGCCTACGGCGGTGTGCCGTTCATGCGCATGGCGCTGCCCGAAATTCGCAACCGCGAGCCCGGGATGATGACCCTGATCACGCTGGCCATCAGCGTCGCGTTGGTGTACAGCCTGGCGGCGCAGGTGCTGGGTCTCGGCGAGGGTTTCTTCTGGGAACTCGTGACGCTGATCGACATCATGCTGCTTGGTCACTGGCTCGAGATGCGCAGCGTCCGGCAGGCATCGGGGGCACTGAACGAGCTGGCCAAGCTCATGCCGGATACCGCCGAGCTGGTGCGGCCTGACGGCAGTACATCGTCCATCTCCACGAAGGCACTGAAGACGGGTGATGTCGTCCTCGTCCGCCCGGGCGCCAGCATCCCGGCCGATGGTGCGGTGGTGGAAGGGGAGTCCGAGCGTGAACGAGTCGATGGTCACGGGCGAATCGAAGCCCGTGGATAAGCAGCCGGGCGCGAAGGTCATCGCCGGGACCATCAATGGGGATGGAAGTCTTCGGGTGCGCGTCACGGCGACAGGGGATCAGACCGCCCTGGCCGGCATCATGCGTTTGGTGGAGCAGGCGCAGCAGTCGAAGTCCAGAACACAGCTGCTTGCGGATAAGGCCGCCGGTTGGCTCTTTTACATCGCGGTGGCAGTCGCGGGCATCACGGCTATCGCATGGATCGTCGCGATCGGGTTCAATCTCGAGGTCGTCTGAAACGTGTGGTCACCGTCCTGGTGATCGCCTGCCCGCATGCGCTTGGGCTGGCTGTGCCGCTCGTAGTGGCCATCACCACGTCGCTGGGCGCCCGCAACGGCATCCTGATCCGCGATCGACTGGCGCTGGAGGCCGCGCGTGACATCGATGTGGTCGTCTTCGATAAGACCGGCACGCTGACGAAGGGCGAGTTCGGTGTGGTAGGGATGGTGGCTGCAGAGGCATGGAAGGAAGACGATGCCCTGGCTCTTACCGCGGCGGTCGAGGGCGACTCCGAACACCTGATTGCCCGCGCCGTGCGTAAGGCTGCCGCCGAGCGCAAGCTGTCGCTGCCCATCGTCGGCAACTTCACCGCCATCAAGGGCCGCGGCGTGCAGGCGACGATGGACGGCAAGATGGTTCACGTCGGGGGGCCACGTTTGCTTGAGATGCTCGCAGTCACGCCGGCGCCTGTACTCACGAGAATTCAGCGACGAGGCTGGACGCAAAGGCCAGTCGGTGATTTTCCTGGCGGTCGAAAAGAAGCTGGTGGCTGCCTTCGCCGTCGCCGATGTGATCCGCCCCGAGAGTCACGCAGCCATCGACCGGCTGCACAAGATGAATGTCCAGGTGGCAATGTTGACCGGAGACAGCCAGGCGGTGGCAAAAGCCGTCGCCGACGAGCTCGGCATCGACCAGGTTTTCGCGGAGGTCCTGCCAGAGCACAAGGACCGCCACGTCGCAGAGCTGAGAGCACAGGGGAAACGTGTAGCGATGGTCGGAGATGGCGTGAATGATGCACCGGCGCTTACACGTGCGGATGTAGGCATTGCCATCGGCGGCGGCACGGATGTGGCGATCGAGTCCGCTGGGTTGATCCTCGTGCAAAGCAACCCCCTGGATGTGGTCAAGATCATCGCCCTGAGCCGCGCCAGCTATCGCAAGATGATCCAGAACCTGTGGTGGGCGGCTGGCTACAACATCATCGCCCTGCCCCTGGCAGCCGGCGTGCTGGCGCCGTGGAACATCCTGATCTCTCCCGCGGTGGGGGCGCTGCTAATGTCTATCAGCACCATCATCGTAGCGCTCAATGCTCAACTCCTCCGCCGAGTGCCTCTGGGGACTAGCTGAAATCGCTGGGGGTGGCACGCCGATTTGCGTATGCCAAGCCCCGCCGGCCTGCGCTTACGCCGGCCGGGTGCAGGACACATAATGGTCGCATAGGAGCGACTATGACAGATCATTTCAGAGATCCAGTCTGCGGTATGGATGTGAATCCGGAAAACGCGGCCGGCAAGTCGGAGCACGACGGAAATACCTACTACTTCTGCTCCCTCAGCTGCAAGGATGCCTTTGACCGGCAGCCGGAGAGGTATCTCGGCCAGGCTGAACCAGCACAAACAGATACGTGCTGCTAAGGTAGTTCTCCTTTCGTTGATGGCCTGTCCGCTCAGCCCGGGCAGGCCATTTTGCTTATGGGGGCATGCGCTGAATCATTCTCGAAAACTGCAGCCTTGTGCCGTACACTGGACGGCGAGGTCATGTGATGACTGCATCGGAGATCCGCTACATTCCTGCCCTGAGTTTTGAGTGGCTCACGCCGCTGTACGATCCATTGCTTAAGTGGGGCATGCGCGAGGAGACCTTTAAGAAGACGCTGGTTCAGCGCGCCAATCTGCGGCCGGGTGAGCGCGCGCTTGATCTGGGTTGCGGAACCGGAACACTGACTCTGATGCTGAAGCAGGCGGCGCCCGGGTCGCGTGTCACGGGCCTGGACGGTGACCCTGAGCTCCTGGCCATCGCCAGGGCAAAGGCGGCGCGCCTGCGCCAGTCCATTCAGTGGGATCTCGGCATGGCATACGACCTGCAGTATCCCGACAGTTCCTTCGACGTGGTCCTGAGCAGTCTGGTGATCCACCATCTCGTCACCGAGGACAAGCTGCGGGCCTTTCAACAAGTTCGCAGGATCCTTCGACCTGGCGGACGCTTTCATATCGTTGATTTTGGCCGTCCCTTCAGCCTCCTGACACGCCTGCAGAGCGCAATCATGAAGAACCTGGAGCAGGCGGGCGACAACTTCGACGGCCGTATTTCGCCGATCCTTCGCGCTTCGGGATTTGCGCGCGTAACGGAAGCCGAACCCGTGAACACGATATTTGGACCAATCTGGTTTTACGCGGCCGTCAAGTGAAATGGAGGATCTATGATGATGGGATTCGGCCTTTTGGTGATGCTGGCAATACTGGCTGTCCCACTCTTACTGACCGTAGGCCTGATCGTACTGATGCTCCGGCCAATTGCCGGCCGGACGACCCCATCTGTCGCTGTGAGCCCGAGACCCACGGCGGTCTCGGATGCGGGCGTTTGCTCACACTGCGGGGCTGCCCTGCGACCCGAGTGGGCGCACTGTCCGCAGTGCGGCGCGCCGGCCGGCGCTGGATCGTGACCGACAGGGGTTATAGCACATGACAGAAACTGATGTCCCAACCCGGTCCCGCGTCCCCAGGTGGGCGCAGGTCCTGATCTGGACCGCTCTGGTCGCACTGCTCATCCTGGTGGGCATGGGGCTGAGACGCACTCAGCAGGGAACCGTGCAGCCCGGGGATACCATCCCTGATTTTGACTTGGCCCTCTACAGCGGCTATGAGCACAACGGCCAAACGGTGATGAAGCTTGCGGATCTGCGCGGCAAAGTCGTGCTGGTCAATTTCTGGGCCTCGTGGTGCAAACCTTGCGAACAGGAGGCCCCCTCCCTAGAAGGTGCGTGGAAGTACTATGAGCCGAACGGCAAGGTGGTCTTCCTGGGAGTCGACTACGTCGACACCGAGCCGGCAGCCCGCGTGTTCATGAAGAAGTTCGGCGCGACCTATCCGAACGGCGCCGACGTTGGCACGCGCATCTCGCAGTTGTTCCGCATCCAGGGTGTGCCCGAGACCTACGTCTTGGACAGGACGGGCGTGCTCAGGTACATCAAGATCGGACCGTTCAGCAGGGCCGACGAGATCAAAGCGCTCATCGATCCATTGCTCCCGTAGATGGAGGCCGCCAGTGAAAACCAATAGATCAAGAAAAGCAAATGTGCATAAGGAGTGGCCGGCTGTTGTGTACCTCTGGGCATTTGGCCTGGCCATCGTGAGTTATGCCTTCGCCCGCATCGTGCTGGACGGCCAGCCCCATCCCTATCACTGGTTGAGCGGACTGGTCGGGGCCGTGGCGGGCATCGGCATTGGCTGGCTGTGGTTCGGCTGGCGGGGAGACGTGTTCTAAGAGCTCACAGGCGGCGTTCGGGGCAATGGTCCCAGGGTCGCCGAGAATCCCACCGATACATTTGACAATTGTCATAGGCCATTCGGCGTATGAAGCGAGGGGCTATCCTGCGCTTCGGACGGCGACGCCGGTGGGCTACCATCGGCATGTCTCACAAAGCAAAGGTCACGGATGCCCACCCATTCCAGAAAGTTACTGTCGTTTGGTCTGTTGGCGGTGCTGCTAGCAGCCGCCTTGCCTGCCTGTTCAACGGCCGCGCGGGCCGCCGATTTGCACCTGATGCCGATGGACAAGTTCCCGGCCGAGGTCCAGTCGGCGCCCGCAAGTGTGCGGACGGCCTATCAATTCGCCACGGCAAACGCCGAGGTCATGAAGAACATCCCGTGCTACTGCGGATGCGGCCGCATCGGCCACACCTCGAACTATTCGTGCTACGTCACTCAGGCGAACACGAATGGCGTCATCACTTATGACAATCACGCCCTCGGCTGCTCGCTCTGCGTCGACATCACGCAGGACGTGATGCGGCTATTGAGGGACGGCAAGAGCCTGCCGGAAATCCGGGCGTATGTCGACGCGACCTATGCGAAGTACGGGGTCTCGAACATGCCCTAGCAAGTGGGCATGGGCCGTAGCATGAAGACGCAGACTACTTACTGGTTCCCGATCATGGCGGCCGCACTGGCGGTCGCTTTTGCGCCTCTGCCCTCTGGCTCGACTGCGGCAGCGCCAGTGGCGCGCACCTTCAGGGTCGAGGCCAGCCAGTACGCATACTCGCCAGCCGAGCTGCACGTCAATCCTGGCGATCGCGTGACGATCGAGCTGGTGAGCCTGGACGTCGTTCACGGCCTCTACATAGACGGCTACGGCGCCCCGGTCGAGGCGGATCCGGGGCAGACTGCGACGCTATCGTTCGTGGCTAGCCGGCAGGGCTCCTTCCGGTTCCGCTGCAGCGTAACGTGCGGCGCGCTGCATCCCTTCATGATCGGCAGGCTCACGGTCGGCACCGACGGGGCTTTAGTTCGCGGCGTCGGGCTTACCCTGATCGGAGCCATCGGGGTACTGCTGTTCAAGAGACAGACGGTTCCGGGCGGCCTGATCGTATGAGCCATCTTGAGCTCACCCGCAGCGGATATTTCAAAGCGGCATTGACAAGCCGCTATCCACAGCTGCTGATCCTGGTGCTGATGCTGGCGGCCTTCCTCTTTGCCATGACCGCGGGCTTGCTCGGGACGCCGGTCGGCAACAGCAACTTCAGCATCGTGTTCGTATGGATCGCTTGGTGGGCTGTGTTGATCCTGGTTGCAGTTCCGCTCCTGGGCCGCGGCTGGTGCGCTGTCTGCCCCATTCCGCTTCCGGGAGAGTGGCTGCAGCAGCGGCGCGGTGCTCGGACCCGCTGCCGGCCGTAAGCCACGCGGCCTCAATTTGAGATGGCCGAAAGCGCTGCGCAATATCTGGCTGCAGAGTGTTATGTTTCTGCTCCTGGCCTTGTTCAGCATCGTCCTGCTCACCACGCCCCTGGCGACGGCAATCGTTCTCGGCGGAATGTTGGCGGCTGCCATCGGTTTGAGTCTCGTATTCGAGCGGCGCTCGTTCTGCCGCTATCTCTGTCCCGTCGGAGGCTTCATCGGACTGTACTCGCAAGCGGCGCCGGTAGAGCTGAGGATCAAGAACAAAGCGCTGTGCGCCGCCTGCCCGGACAAGCCCTGTTACAACGGGTCGGCAGAAGGTTACGGCTGTCCCTGGGACGTGTTCCCCGGTGGACTGAAGAAGAACAGCTACTGCGGCCTGTGTCTGGAATGCATCCGCACCTGCCCGCAGGACAACATTGCGGTCAATTTGCGGCCATTCGCGGCGGATCTCGCCACCCCTTCTGCCCGCCTGGATGAGTTGTTCAAGTCCTTTGTGATGCTGGGCTCGGCCACGATCTACTCCGCGGTGCTTCTCGGGCCGTGGGGCATTCTCAAGGATGCTGCATATCGCATCGGCTCATCGTCATGGTTCATCTATGCGGCTGCATTCCTGGCATTCATCTGCATCCTTATGCCTGCGGCGTTTGCCGCGTGTGCCCTGCCGGTGGACAACAAGGTCGCATTCCGCCAGCGCTTTGCGAGGCTTTCCACCGCACTTGTTCCGCTGGGGCTCATGGCCTGGATCGCCTTCAGCCTGTCCTTCGTGCTGACCAACGCCACGTACATCGCGGCCTCACTGTCCGACCCGCTCGGCTTGGGATGGAATCTGGCCGGAACAGCGAACATTGCCTGGCAGCCCATGCTCACCTCGGTGCTGGCGCCTGCGCAGACACTGGCCCTAGTGGGCGGCGTGATCTGGTCCGCGCGCACCGCGCAGGCCGCTGCGGCCGAAGCGCGCGTCTCATCCGGACCGGTCATCGTCTATTGCCTCGCAGCGGCCCTCGTATTGCTGTGGTTGCTCATATGAAACGGGCGGAACTCTATTCACGCCTTCTCATCGGTGCCGTGGCTATCGGTGCCGTAGGCCTCCCGCTGTGGTTCTGGGGCCGCACGCCGCTCATCCATGCTCGTCTCCCAGAGAACGGCGGATGGAGTCCCGAAACCCTAAGAACCCGGGTTGGCGAGCCGCTGCATTTGAGCCTGACCTCCGATGACGTGGTGCACGGATTTGCGGTGGGCAGGCTGGACATACCGAGCGTCGATATCGTGCCCGGCAAGGTCACGGATGTCACGCTGCTCTTCGACAAACCCGGCACTTATACCTTCTACTGCACGCGCTGGTGTGGAGTTAATCACTGGCGCATGCGCGGCACCATCGAGGTCAGCGGTGCACAGGCAGAGGCGGCACCCGTCGAACGGCCACTGTACGTGTCGCTTGGGATCGACCTAGATGCCCCGCGCAGCATCGCGCAGGTCCCGACGGGGAGGCCCGTCGCCGAGATCGCCTCGCAGCAACTGTCCGATGACCTGACTGCGTATGAGTCCGCCCAATACTATCGATCTCATTCACCCTACGAAGCTTGGCAGGATCTGCGCCGCGATCCGACGTTGGCCGCCAGGAGTGATGCTGAAATATGGGACCTGGTCGCCTCCACCTGGAGGTCGAGCACCACTCCCAAAGCGCTCGCTCAAGGCGAACGACTCTTTGCGCAGAACTGCGCCGCGTGTCACGGGGAGCGCGGAGCAGGGGACGGCGTCTTTTCCGACGATCTTTCGGCAGCCGGCCAAGCATCCACGCAAGGTATGGCAGCCAGCAGAATGAGCATGCAGCGCCCCGCCAATTTCACGGATCCTGCGCGGTTGCTGAGCGCTAGCCCCGCCCTCCTGCAGGGCAAGATCCTGCGCGGAGGCATGGGCACGGGGATGCCATCCTGGGGGCCGATCTTCACGGACGAACAGACGTGGAGCCTGGTGGCCTACCTGTACACGTTCCAGTTCGATTATCGTTGAGGAGGATGAATGAGCAGGAAACACAGACGGCACTCACAGCGACGCAGCCTTGTCTGGCCGATCATCGTCGCGGGCGGAATACTGTTAGTCGCGGCCGCGTTCCTAATTGCCAACCGCGGGAGCGGCGGCGGCACTGGCGGGGGTACCCCACAGATCGCGGTAGACCAGCAGAAGATCGATTACGGTTATGTCGCGTTTGGCAACGATAAGCAATTCGCCGTCAAGGTCACGAACACCGGCGACGGCGTGCTCCGCTTCAAGGAGAAACCGTACATCGAAGTCCTGGAGGGGTGCTGACCTCCCGATTTGACCATCGGTTCGATGGTCCTCAATCCGGGCGAAAGCACCACAGTAGAGTCCACGATCTTCATGATGCACCCCGGCATGGATGGGCTCCACAACTATGCAGTGCATCTGGTCACCAACGATCCAAAGAGCCCCGACCTTGTAGTGAATGTGCTCTCCAATTGGGGGCCGTAGACAACATTCTGGATTCTCCGGATGTGCACTAGTGGTACGTCTGCCGGCAGGAGGCTCGGTTGCTGAACGGTCCGAGTCTCTCGGTGGAGAGGGGCTCCGGGCACTGCTGACAGCTTATCGGTAGACCACCTGGTTCTTCTCCTTGCGCCCGCACATTTCACGGCGCCCTCCACATCTTCGGTTTCGGCGGCCACTGGCGCGGATTCCGGAGCTTCCACCGACCCGCTGACCAAGCTTTGATCTCGTCGATCTCCCAGCCGCGGTGCAGAAGGTAGCGCAACTTCTTGCCCCAGCTGACCATCTTCGGGCGAAAGCGGCCGTCGGCGGTATCGGGCAAGAGCAACCGCGCCTTCCGGAGTTGGTTCAATTCAGCCGGCGCTAGCCCTGTCTTTTCGGATAGCTGCCTGATTGTCACGTAGTCGGCGTGAGGATCGGGAGGCGGCATTTGCGCTTCCTGACGCTGCCTCATCTTGAGCATGGCATCCATCTTCCGGAGCGTCCTGCCGATGTCATCTCGTGACTGCTGGCTTGCATAGGTGAGGCGGTGGCAATGCCGGCACGCGAAGACTGATTTGCCGGGAGGCAGATACAGAACTCGCCACCCTCTCCTCGCTACCCCAATAGGAACAGATGAACCAGTAACGCACGCTACCCCAGGGCAACGGGGTGGTTCTAAGGCGCACGACGTAATCTTGATCTTCTCGTGTGCCATCGCTCCTATGGCACGAGTAGACCAGCCGAATGCCGATAGGTTCGTGCTCCCCGATGATTTCATAGGCGATACTGTCTGCAGAGCCATCGTCGTGGCGCCATGCCAGGAGGCCTTTCATGCCGGGCGCCATGTGCCACTTCAAGTCGAAGATACGAATCCTCTTGCACTGCTCAACCTGGATTTTCGTCATGGCATCGATTTGTCGCTGTAAACGTCGAAATCAACGAGGGAGCAGTGATGGCCCCAAGAGACATTTGGGATCATGCATTTCCTTCCGGCGAGGCCGTCCTGTGGCGCCGCTGGCGGTCGGCGAGCCACCCGTGGTACCGCTGCCGCTCAAGCCTGAACCGATCTTGCTTCTGACTGCCCTTGCCGGCGGTCCCGATAATGCGGGCGATTTGATCCAAGTCTGACACTTCTCGGGCGCGCCATTTTTCGCCATCCTGTTCCACAAGTCTAAAGACCTCGCCAGTCGCGCCATCGACAATCGCCGACAGACGCCGCAACGCTCGGTACACCGTGGCTCTTGCGCGCCCCGATTTTCGGACCAGTTCAGTGGGTGTCATAGGTTCCTGCTTGAGGCACCAGTAGATCTCGGCAGCCGACTTATTGAGACCGCCGCCGTACCTGAAGGCATCATGACCCAGCAGCTGCAGGTAGTCCATCACGTATAAGCTGCCCCGCCTGTCTCAAACTGAGACACTCCTCCCCCACCCCCGCTGTGAGGGAGTGTTGCACTTTGAGACACCAATCTATAGGTGCTGGCCCATTCGCTCACGCCCGCAGAAACCAACTCAAGGAGACCCATTCTCTCCAGTCGCTTCGTGGCGCGGGCACAGGTCTTGGGAGAGAGCGCTGTGACGCTAGCGAGGTCGCGAACGGAGGCAGCATAAGTGAGCCGGCGAGAGCGGCCGGCAAGCCGTGTGTGAGCCACAAAGACCAGCTTGTCCTGCTGACCTGTGCGGCCCGCCCATCGCCGTGACTGTGCCCATTCTTCGGCCTGCCGCGCACGATGCCGCGCCGCACCCTCCGAGTTCTTCATAAGGAGAACTGCCTTGTCGTATCCCCGCGCCAGCCATGCAATCGCCTGCACCCGAGACTTGGCGCTTTCTTCTCGGAAGCGACCAGCGCACGGGTACATGTCAAACGTAGCGATGACAGCATCAAGGCCGAAGCCTGCCACGATGAGGCTCATTACGATGGCCTGCTCCGCCTCACTCCGACTGGGGTAGCGCCGCAGCCCAATGCCGTTAAGCAATTGCCAGGTTCGAGGGGGGATCCCTGCAAGAATATTGTTTGCAGGCGGGGTGACCAATTCCCTGGCTATCGGCGGGATTCCCAGCAACGTGAGGACATCGTGAACAGCTAGTGTGGGGAGCCGTCGGAACGATCCGCTCAGCAAGTCGTAACGGTTGCCGCCGACGGTGCTCGGTGGCGCGACCACGTAGGCTCCTGAGCCGTGTCGGACCTCTCCGGAACCGAGGCCGGTGTGAAAACCGGTGCTTTGACCCGGTAGCGCGCCGTCGAGGCGAGCGTAGACATGCCGGCCAACCCCGGAGGCGGTTCGCACCAATGGATAGTCGCTCGGGCCCAGCCCGAGGCCTCCAAGCCATTGCAAGCCGCGCTGAGATGTGCCGGGCCTCTTCTTGTCGTCGAAATCGAAGACGACCACATGAGCCGCTCCGCCCCCGCGAATTCCGACGTTTGAATTTGGTGCGGCACCATCCCACAAGTCCTGCGGTGAACGCAACTGCCAGCCGCTCATCCACGCCCGCTTGGATTGCGGCAGGAGCGGGATGGTGTCGAAGCCCAGATCCGTGAAGTACCTCATTGCTGCTGCCAGCGTAGATGGACACGGATCAGAATTGGTGCTACCATCTCTCACGGAGATACTCCTGCGAAGGGCGTGTTTCCGAGTTGCCCGCTGTTCCAGCAGCGGGCGTTCTTATTCGAGATCATGTCTGCCTCAGAAGTTCCGATCCACCGGCGAGCTCTGCTTGGCTGCCTTCTCCAGGTCCTCGCCGGCCTGCTTCAAGTAGCGAGTGAGAACCTGCAGCGACGAATGCCCCATCAGTTTGGAGAGCGTAAGGATGTCCACGCCAGCGCGCCAGCGCTCCAAAGCAAAGGCTCGGCGAAAGTCGTGAGGCGAGGGATCCGGGACGCCGGCCTCCTGTGAACGCCGACGGAGCATCATCCGGAGGCCGCTCTCCGCAAGTCTCTCTCCGGATCGACATACCCAGACGGCGGGGTTGTGATCCTGTCTCTCTTTCAGGTAGCGGCGAAGAACCTGGCGTGACTTTTCGCCCAGGTAGACCAGGCGCGGCTTGCGCCCTTTGCCAATCCGGACTTGGACAGCTCCCGAGATGAGATCCACATCCTCCCGGTTCAAGGCCAGAAGCTCCGCGAGACGCACACCAGTGTCAAGCAGGAAGAGGAGGATGGCTTTGTCCCGTGAGCCGATCTGCCCGTGCGCCTTGCAGGCCTCCACCAGGGCCTTGACGGTTTCGACACTCATGGGATCCAGTGGCTCCAGTGGCACAAAAGGCGCCTTGACCTTGCCCATTGGATTGCGCCAGCCGTCCGGCTCCACTTCCTCCTCATACCAGCGAAGGAAGGTCTTCAGCGCCCGATAGTAGCAATGCACGCCGGCCGGGTTGTGACCCTGATCGACGAGCAAGCCCAAGAACGCGCGCACGGTCTCCGGCGTCACTTGTGCGACCTCCATAATTGCCAGAAAGTCACAGTAGCCGATGAATTTGCCAAGCTTCTTCATGTAGAACTCGACCGTTCCAGCGGCAAGATTGCGGGACCTGCACGATTGTAGAAACAGCTGCACCGACCGAGAAATCTCACTGGTGGGGTTGGCGCTGACGGTGATCAAACCGGGTCGAGTGTTGGCTTCAAGGATGTTCATCGGGGTGCTGGTCGGACGCCGGGAACCGTGGCCAGACAGAATGGGCCGCATCTTGCGACGGGCCGACATTGTCAGGGTTGAGGTTTTGGCGCTCGTCGAGTTGAAGCAGACCTCTGCTCTCCAACGCTTGTCGTAGGAGGAAGCGAACTTCGTCGCGCAGATCTCGCATGTCAGACGCAGCGAGGGCAACCAACGCGACCTTCTCACGCCTACTCAGATAGATGGTGAAACGGTCCAGCATGTTTGGCTCCAAAAAAGCAACCTGCCACATGTTTCTGTGACAGGTTACCAAGTTTCACACGGACAAAAAAGTGACTAAAGGTTTTGTCCCCGCCCAGTCCTCCAACCGGATTCCATGATTCGCTTGAATTGCCGCTTGGGCTCCGCAAAATTCCGGGCTTGCACTCCTTCCCGCTCAATCCACTCCTTGTAGACCTCGGCGCTCGGCCGGCCCAGCTGCTTGACTTGCTCCCAAGCCCAAATGTCGTCTCCCAAATGAGGCCGACCTCCCGGCTTCCTCGCAGCATTGGCCGCCCCTCTGCCCGCCAAACCTTGAATAAAGCTCTTGTGTAGATGCCGGGTCAAGGCCAGGAGCAAACGGTTGACCGGCGCGAAGACCCGGCGGTCCTCACGACGTTCCCAGGGACCCTCTCCGGAATAAGAGGTGACATGCACCCATGCCACGGAGTCGTTTACAGGGGTCACTTCCACATGCCCCACGGCTCCATAGTCACCGTACCGACGCAACACCAGAACATACTGAAACCTGTGCTTCCCCCATTCGCAGGCCTCGATTTCCAGATCCCGGAGGCGCGGGACGCGCGCGACATAAGCGGGGATGAAGCTCCGAAGAATGTCAATCATGTGTTCAGGCGTCGTTCTGAGCCGCTGCCTGAAGTAGAGCTTGGACTGCCGTACCGGCTTGGGCCTAGCTTCCTGTACGGGTTTCGCTGGACGCCTCTGTTCAAGTTTCTGCTTTGGCTTTAGGACAGATTTCGCTCAACTCATACGTGTCGTCAGGATGCAACATACTCGGCCGAGGCCTCGTAAAACCGGAGGCCGAATCGTTGCCAGTGATTCTACTCGCGGCCAATACTGGACGCGAAGTGGCCCTCAGATGCCCCGTTACGTCAAATAACAGAATGCAGCGACACGGAATTGCGGCTTCTGATCCAAGTGTCGAACTAGGTCTGGCCGCCTGTATCAGGGCCCTGCTTAGCGCCACTAGGAAGGGCTCTGGGGCCTTCGGTCTGAACTGAGACTTGTTGGGGGGATAGGTGCTCGAAGCGGAAATCGAGCCCAGATCACGGTTCTCGGCAAGGCCGTCAGCCGAAACAACAACCGCCGAAACCTCAGGCTTCCTCAGGTCGCGTCGGCCCAGCGGCCGAGGCCTCCGATCCTCCACCGTTTGCCAGGTTCTGGGCGATGGAGTCGAACCGTACGAGGGCGGTGCAGGGGCTCCGCTAGCACGGTCTCTTTTCTGTGGCGGCACGCGGAAACCCGGCACGCCAATCTAGGGCCCCTCCCGAATAACAGTGACAAAACAGTGATCAACTGCCATTTTGCAGGGGGGGCCGCCGGACCGCGACGCGGGGCGCAAACAGCGACGAAACAGCGATGAGCCCCCGCAAATTGGGGACTTGAAATGCTACCTTTTTCGTGCTACATTACTTATGAGAATGGCGCTTCACGAAATGAGACGGACGTTCTATCCGGAGAGCGAGGAACGATGGACAATCTCATCCTGTCGCCCCGTGACGAGCCTCTGGCGGACAAGAACCCAGCCTTGGTCTACCTTGCCAGCCTTCCAGCAAAGACCGGCCGCAGGACCCAGGAGCAAGGCCTGCGCGTCATCACCGACATCTTGACGGGAGGCGAGGCCGACGTCTCCAATCTGAATTGGCCCGGTCTGCGCTACCAGCACACCGCCGCCATCCGATCGAAGCTCATCGAGCATTACAGCCCTGCCTCGGTGAACAAGATACTCTCGGCGCTCCGCGGTGTGCTCAAAGAGTGCTGGCGCCTCGGCTACATGTCCGCCGAGGACTATCAGCGCTCCATCGACTTGAAGCGCGTGGATGGCGAGCGCGTCCCTGCCGGCCGGGAGTTGGACCAGGGCGAGATTGCGGCGCTGATGCGGGTTTGCCAGAAGGATCCTGGCCCCGCCGGTGTACGTGACGCAGCGATAATCGCTCTGCTGTACGCGGCGGGCCTCCGGCGTGCTGAGGTCGTAGCCCTGGACCTGTCCGACCTCGACCCTAAGGCCGGCAAGCTGGTTATCCGAGGCAAGCGCAGCCAGGAGCGCACGGCGTACGTGAACAATGGTGCCCTAGACGCTCTCACCGACTGGATAGCCATCCGCGGATCGTCGGCCGGCGCCTTGTTCTTCCGGGTCAACAAGGGCACGAAGCTCATCCCAGGACGAATGACCACCCAGGCGATCTACAACGTGTTGCTCAAACGGGGAGCCGAGGCCGGGGTAGAGGACTTCAGCCCGCACGATTTCCGCCGCACGTTCATCTCCGATCTGCTGGACCGGGGCGCCGACATCGCAACCGTCTCGAAGATGGCTGGCCATGCGTCCGTGCTCACGACCGCGCGCTACGATCGCCGGCCAGAGGAAGCCAAGCAGAAGGCTTCGAAGCTGTTGCACCTGCCATACAGGAAGCGAAAGTGATTCGAGATCGCGGGTGACGTATGTTCGACAGAGAACCGCCCCGGTACATCCCATCCTACCGGCCATCCGACACGGACTGGTGGCTGCGGGGCTATGCGCGCGCGTACCAGGGTTTGCCGGCTGATGCCCCGGATGATGAGCGCGCGGGCGAGGCCTACTGCAAGGGCTTCGCTGCCGGCACCGCAGATCGAGCTCGCACCATCAAAGAAGGATCTGCTTCCGCCGAAACGAGGGCAGGAAAGTAGACCGTACAACCTCCCTTGCGGAAGCCCCTCAAACTGCCCCGATAACAGAGGATAACAAGCCTCGCCCGCGTGCGGCTGGCGAAGTCGAGTAAAGACCCGTCCGATCTTCTCGTCAGATGCGACGAGGCTCTATCCGTGAAGATGCTGGCTCCCAGAATCCAAAAAGCAGAGTTGCCGGCGCGCCCGCCCCTCCAGCAAGAGGTCGCGGCTATCGGTTCTTTCATTTGCATGCGCCTGGATCGTCATAGGAGAAGAAGCCCTCGATTTCCTCCCCCACTTTGCCCACTATCCGGTCCAGGTTGATATATGGAATGCCAGATTGAACCTCGATCGTGCCGGTGACCTGTACGCACGTTCCGGGCCCGAGGGTCTTGCCGGTCTGCGTACTCGTGATTTCCCAGCGCGCGCTGTAAAGAAAAAATGTGCCCGACTGCTTGGAAAATTGATACCGCGATCCCACGTGGCGTGTCTGAATGAACTCGGTGACTATTCCGCGGACGCAGACATCCTGCCCTTTCATGGCCGTCGTGACCTGGTCCCAACGGATGCAGGGGTCAGGAGTAGGCGATGGTCGAGGAATTGAGGTGGGGTACAGCGTCGCCGTTGGCCTCGGCGTGAAAGCCGCCGTTGGATAAGCAGCCTCCGTCTGAGCGATCGCTGCCTGAATGGCCTCGGTTGAGGGCGCGCAAGCCGCCAAGACTAGCAGCGCGATCGAGACGACGCGCCTCATCGTGGTCGATCCCAGGGTTGCCGCTTCCTCGGCGGCAACTTGACCGATATCAGCTTCACCTGGTGCCCCTGCAGCAGTTGTGCCAACTGACCGAGGGAGTTGACTCGGTGCAGTTCGTTCACCCAGTCTGAGGTGCCGGGCTTCGTCGGCGTCGAGGGCTGTAAGTGTATGCTTGGCGTCTTGACCAGTTCCATGCGAATCACCCCATTCCTGGCCAGTATATGACTTGCTTGCGATCTCGACAAGACTCCAGCGCGAGGAATGGCAGCGGGGCTCTTTGTTCTCACACCACTCCTGCCGAGACGCTGCTATTCGTAAGTAGCGCGGAATTCCTCTCCCAGGCGTTTGCGGTATTGGCTCGCGGCCGCTTGCAGCGCGACCCACTCTGTGATGAAGTCCTCTCGATGCCTATTCAGTGCGTCCAGGCGCTCACGGTTGGGTTCGTTGGGATGCTCAACGTGATCGTCGGCGACCTTGTACTGCTCGTCCCTCAAATACCTAGCCATCGCTTCAGCGTGTTCGAGCGCGGTCAAGATCTTGCCAGCCTCACCGTAGACTCCTGGGGGGAGTAGTTCAACGGCGCTCGGGCGCAAGTCCATCTGGGCGATCTGTGTAAGAAGGCTCTCAGATGGCTGCGCACCGTACACGGACACACTCAGCACCGCGAGATCTATGGGGTTCAACCAGTCCATGACTTGCCGTAGAGCCTCGCGTTTATCCAGTTGGAGCCTATCTCTTTTCTGTTGCTGCCATCTTTGGACTTCTACAGCGCGGGTGGCCAGGTACGAGCCGATCGCCCCGACGACCGTCCCGACAACGACTTCAACGAAGCCCCATATTGCGTTCACCTTTTCACCCTCCTTGCCGATTCTGCCGTCGCCCCGCGGGATTTGATTGCAACTCAACTCGATCCTGCTCTTTCTGCCCTCAGGTCACTTCAGCCGGCTCAGGACTACTTGCAGAGTGCGCGGACTTTTCGCACGGTCGTATCGGCAGCCCCCAGCGCCGCGGTCAGTTGCGGTAGGTCCACCACATCTATGGCGAGAAACGAGTTCTGAGTGCCATCTCGGCTTGGGTATCCGACCACCACAATGCAGTCACCAGCGCCCGCCGTAGTCAATATGCCGAGTGCGTTGGGAAATGCAGTCGCGAGAGTTCTTGGTGTCCGGGAC
This sequence comes from uncultured Chloroflexia bacterium, assembly GCA_963739265.1. GTDB lineage: Bacteria > Chloroflexota > Anaerolineae > Anaerolineales > Villigracilaceae > Fen-1038. The sequence continues at coordinate 138,065 of CAVTZR010000002.1, read as the reverse complement.
CACGACACCGAAATAGAAACGGTCCTGCTCTCCCGTGGGGAGGATCATGTACACAACGACACCGGGCTTCGGCTGCGTCTTCCAACTTATCTGCCCGAATATGCAGGTTCTCTGCAACAGTCGGTCGTCGTAGTATTCTTTCGTGATGCTCTTGGCCAGAATGCAATCCTGCCATAGGGTGTCTGCACCGGCGGTTGGTTGCAGGACAATCGCGGGCGAGGGTGTGGAGATGGGCCTAGCGGTGGGGTATGGCGTATCCGTTGGCGGTACTACCGTCGCAAGCAGCCCGGAGCCGCCGCCGGCCGAACTGGCGATCACAACGACTATCAGGCCGACTATCACCGCAGTCACCAAGACTAGGGATGCGCCAGCTCGCCGCCACAACCAGACCACGAATGCACAGATCAGCCAAAACACCAAGAATGTTACGGCCAGCCCGAGGGTGAGGCGCCCTATCAAATTCTGCCAAGAGGCCTTGAAGGCAAGTGGCGAGCCCACGGGCGTTGTCAGGAATTGAAGGATGGTCGAAATCAGATACACCACGGTCAGTATTGCCGCGCCGACAGCGCCAGCCCGCCAAGAGGAGCGGCGAGCCTGTGCGGGCGTAGCGTTTGACCTGTTCAACTCTTCGGACCCTGGACGATCTGGCGGCAGGTCACGGCCGCAATAGCGACAGACTACCGCTGCGTCTTGGATCTTCTCCGCGCAATACGGGCATCTTTTCATGGCTGCGATTCCTCTCCTAGTAAAGCAGCTAGATACAGACTAGCACATCGGAATCGCGGCCTCACGTACCAAACGTCATATTCCCGTGGTCGGCCGGCGGATGAATCTCGACTACTTCAGCCGGCCCAGGTTGTCGATTGGGCTGTGCGCACGACGCGCGCCGTGCCAGCTAGGCTTGCTTCCGGGGAATAGTCACCCACAGTACAGCCGTGATGCCGGCTCCAATCAGGAACGCCACGAGATACGTCGTGTCACCCGTGCTCAGGAACTCTATGGCACCCCAGACAGCCATCAAGCCGAAGATCCCGAAATTCATCAGCCTGAGGCAAGATGGATTTCTATAGGAACTGAACGACATTGAACACCCCCGCTTTTCATTCGCCGGTTTCAAGCACTTGGAGGATCGAAGAGCGCAGAAGCCGATTGTTCACAAATACCCTGGATTCATACGAGCCGGCCTGAAGTCCCTCAAATACTGAATCAAGAATGTCCCTGGCTCGCTCGGCGGCTCAGACAACAAGCGCTATTGAGAACAGTATGACAGACTGGTTGCCGGCATGAATAGGTGCGTTCCACTGCCGTTCCACAAGATGGTTCCATGAGCCACGACGCACTCCCCAATCTTGAGTTTGAAAAAGAACTGGTTGGAGCCCGGCGGCACTGTTACCAGAAAGGCGCTGGGGTTGTTGCGCTCGAATGCTATCTGATAGAAGTAAGGTTGGTATTTTCCGGTGTCGGGGTCAGGCATGCCTCCCCCTTCTAGCAATGCCTGGATGACTCCATAGACGCAATACGAGGGTGGCGGCCAGCCCTTAGTGAGCTTGTCCGTAACATTGTTCCAAGATATGCATCCGGGCATAGATGAGTTCAGGTCCGATGTGGCGGTAGGCCAAACATAGGAGAGTGTGGGAGCGTTTGCAATCGGCCTAGCGGCAGGGTACGGCGTACGCGTTGGCGTGGGCAAGACGGAGCCCGCGAGCGGCGCGGGCCCAAGCGCACTGTAGATGCCGAAGCCTACAATCACCACCAGACCTCCGAACGCGGCCAGCATACTCGCCACGCCGCGCGGATATGCCTTCCGCGCCACGCCTTTTCCGGCCCAGTAGATGACAACCCAGTTGACGAGGGGAATCAACGCCAGGACGAACACTCCGAGCGAGCGCCTGAAGCCTCTCTTGAGCGGATTGAGGCCATAGGTGGCCAATAGCGTAATGCCAATGTAAACGGCTAGCTGGAAAACAACGGCAGCGCCCGCGAAAGCATTCCCGTTCAGGGCGAGCAGCGCGCTAAGGCCGTAGATCATGAGAAGCAGCAGGAGCCCGAACAGCAAGATCAAGCCAAGCGGCGGCTCTGGTCCAATGGCTACCGTCCGGGCTTCGTCCGTTCTCAGCGTTTTGCCTTGAGGCGTCTGGGGCGCAGGCGGCGGCAAGTCCCTTCCACAGTAGCGGCACACTATCGCCGCGTCTTGGATTTCCTCAGCACAATACGGACATCTTTTCATGACCGCGATTCCTTTCCCTCTCTTGCAGCACCTAAGTTGAGCGTAGCACGCCGGCGGGATGATTTCACGTGCTGAATGTCACGTTGGCCCATGCCCGGATGGCAGCAGGGGTCGAATGCTTTAGCCGGCACAGGTTGTCGATCGGGCTGTCCGCCGAATGCCTCCCCGGATCGGGAGGCGTTTTCCTTTGCTCCTTGACCAATGGGCTATCCGTGCGCGATACTACATGAAGCAAAGGAGGCGGGTAATGAATAGGCTTGCCGTAGTACTGCTGATTCTTGCTTCTGCGTGCGCGCCCTCCGCTGAGGTCGTGCAGACGGCTATTGCGGGAACACAGCTTGCCGCCGCGACCAGCACGCAAGTTCCGCCCACCGATACGCCAGCGCCAACAGCTACTTCAACGATTGTCCCCACGCCCACTCCAGATGTGCGAGTGCTCAAGATTGACCCCCAGGAGTTGATGCTCTCGCTAGCAGACTTGCCCCCAGAAGGCAAATACACTCTGCCGGGGACCGGCTGGATAGGAGTCCTGCACAATCAACAGATTCTGATTGAATGGGGAGCCGAGGAGGGCGGAAAATACATCAACGCCACAGGCCGCGTGGACGGGTGGTGGATTGCATTCAAGCGCAATTCCAGCAAGGCCGCAGTCCCGTCGGAGGTGTACGACAATGTTGTCTTGTATCAAACAGTCCCCGGTGCGCAACTCAGTCTAGCCAAATACAGTGCCCGCGGGTTCGATTCATCTCAGGAGGTCGAAGACCCACCCCAGGTGGGCGATGGTTCGCGTGCGTTTGTGACAAAAAAGGGGAATCTCATTTGGTACGATTTCTACTTCTCGTATCGCAATATCCAACATGTGATAGAGCTGTATGGATTAGAGAAGTCAAGCGACGGCCGCGTTTGCAGCGAAGGTCGCCAATGTGTTACTCGAAAAGGCGAAGTCTGCGCCACTCACGTTGCCGTGATCCATGGCAACCATCGGCAAGGAGCAGCCCGATTACTTGAGCCGACCCAGGTTGTCCACAGGGGAGTGCGCGGTGCGCGCTTGACGGCCTCATTCCGCCGAGCAGATTGTGCGGCTGTTGCATTGGGCGGATGCTATGATGGACCGGAGCGAGCTAGCGGCTCGCTTGACGGTGACCTGCCCCCTCAGGCCACCGCCTTTGTTTGCCAGCTGTCTCCGTGGAGCCTCCCTTGAAGCCTGCCCCCTCCTAGAATAACTTGAGAGCCCGTGCCGGGTCGGCCAATCACTTGGACCCCCCACAATCTGTCCAACGTCGCCCCGACTTCGGGCGCTTCTAGGAGGGACTAACTCATGCGCCGAGCAACTTCGTTATTCTCCATTTTCGTGCCTTTGGTGCTACTCGCGGCGTGCGCGAGTGAACCCAGCACCGTCGCAGCGCCAGTCGTATTCCCTACGCGGGCCCAACCCCCCGCGTTTCCCACGTTCGCGCCCGTGGCCCCGTTGCCGACCTCCCCTCTCGCTATCGCCGTGCTCCAGTGCTCCGACACCTTGTCCCAAGCAGGACACAATGTAACCTGCACCATTCCGGTTGCGTCGTGCTCCTATCAGCCCAAGACACTTGGGAAACCAACCTTCTGCAACGACGCGCCGTACCCCCGACACAGCTTCACGCTCTTGGTGTGGGGGCAGGATTGGAGCGACTATAACGGACGATGCTTGATTGTCACGGGGCTTGTCTCCATCTACGCCGGCAAGGCGCAGATCGAAGCGAGAAGCCGCACGCAGATCGCGGATTGCCCCTAGCCGCTCCGCCTGGCCCGTTCTCGAATTAGGCAACGTGAAAGAGAAGGGAGAATGGAAGAATGGATGCGCCAAAGAAGGATCCCGGGTCCGCATACAATCCGTGCAAGCGGATAGAAGATGATTATCGCAAAGCCCTAGAAGTCGAGGCGGAGGCAAACAAGGCCGCGGAGCCTTTTGTCGCCCGCTCACTGGAGCCCGGTGAGGAGAACCCAGTAATCAACAGCGATGGCAAGTCCGCCCTGGCGATCGAGGCGACTAAGAACAGGGTGAAACTGCAAGAGGCATTGGAAAAATGCCGCAAAGAGCACGGCTTGGCATAATGTCCACCCAGCATGAAAGCGAAACCCTGGACACTGGCATTTGTGGCGGCCGCGTTGATCTATGGGGCGATCTGTTTTCTTGTCCCCCAGCCGATCCTTGACGCTAACGAAATCTGCATCGCGCTGCCCCTTGTGCTCGGCCTTTATGTGCTGGCCCGGAAAGCCAGCCTAGCCTAGCAAGCGCGCAACGAGAGAACAGACAAAACGGCCTCCAGTTCGGGGGCCGTTTTTGGTTTGCTTCTTGGCGAGCATGCCACGGCAAGAAGGGTCAAGAATTGAAACTGGGCACGAACACGTGTGCTAAGATTGCACGGGGATATTGACAGTAACCGGACTTGCTGTTATTATGCAGCTAATCACGATGAGAGGGCACACCTAAGGTTTCGTCCGAAGGTTACTCCCTCTTTTTTTGTTGCCTACTTACAGTACTCTAGTTTCCCCCTGAGATCGGTGACAAAAACGAAATATCGACTGTACTCTCTGAGCAGAGAGGAGTAGCTCGTTTTGTTGGGAATGACTATGTGGGATAGCTTGCCCTGCTTTTCTAGATACTCAATCAGGCAGTGGTAGTCTCCATCTCCTGAAACAATAATCGCTTTACTGTAGTTGGGAAACTCAATCATGGCATGAAGGACTAGCTCGGCGTCCACATTCCCTTTAGTGAATCTCGCCTTTCCGTCTGTATACTCAAGAGTTGGTTTGTAGATTACTCGATAGCCCACATCCTCCAGGAATTTATATAGCGATTTGTTTCCAACAACGCGCCCAATGAACAGATACGCCTTATCGACTTTGTACTTGTCTCTCAAATAGATGAAGAAACGCCTAAAGTCTAGCTTCCAACCCTCATAAATCGTCACGCCTGCGGCGTTCACGATATCATTCTGGACCGACAGATTCAGATTCTGGCTATCAATGAAGGCATGTACGATTTCTGCATTGCCGCCCATCGTCTTCCTCCACGCATTTTGCGAATACTACGCCGAGTTGATTGTAGTGTAACATCTGGGGCAGACGGGTTTGTCATCCCGTTGCCCCTTGACGGGGCACGGACAAAAGCGCATACTGTATCTGGTTGAATTACACACAGAGGACTCTTGTGAAGACGCCTCGACTACAGCCCCGCATTAGCCGTAGATGGAGCGTGTTTCCACCGGAGGATTCTAAGTCCTCTGTGTCTGCCCATTCCGCCATCGCCCCTCTAGATAGTAATCCCCCGAGGTGACGTCTCCCTCAGCCGCACTATCAGGCCGAGTGCCGCGTAGTAGGCCATCGCTTTGTGGGTCATTCGCCCAGTGCAATAGCCATAACGCGATCCGCAATGTAGGCGCTCGCGCACAGTTTGATGAGCCACGCCCTGACCGCGTTGTACGGAACTCCTCGACGGCAGAGGCCAGCGGCCTCGGCCACCAAGCTCAGCATCTTCTGCGTGTCCGATCGCAATACACTTATCTCAAATCTGTTTCCACAACTGCAACACTCTACGTATTCGCCGACCTTTTCCGCCCTGTATTTGTGGACAGTCCAGAACCAGATGTCAATGAAACCGTATCTTGAGAGCCCCACATGCCGGTAAGCCTCTGAGAGCTTGCACTTCGGGCAGTAGAACGTTCCGCGGTCCAAGACTTGCTCCTCGACACGGCGTCCGACATACACGCTTCAATCCCTCATGGACTCAAGGACATTGTCGCGCCGGCGCCGGCCGTTTGCAAACCCTATCAGGGAAAGGGAGGGGCGAGAGGAATTGAACCTCCGACCTCGCAACATCCTTTGACACACACACCGCCTTGCAAGTCCACGAGGCGCATGGCCCGATTGACCGTTTCAGTGAACTGAGAAAATAGCTTTGGGGAGCCGGCGACGAACTACGGCGGACCTGCATAGATCCACGTTCCACAGCGTTCTAGCCTGACCTGGAAAACCTGGCTATCCAGGCTGACCGTCCCACCAGATGGGCCGAGGTCCTTCGCGACGATGTCTCCGTTTCGGGTCGTCGTCTCCCAATAGCAGACTGCGTAACCAGGCGTCGATCGCCACGCGCCGGTACCGATGTCCACGCCGACTAGATAGACGCCATCCTCACGTGGTGCGAAAAGCAGTGCTTGCATCGTCTCCGTTGCGTTGGGCACGGGCCGAGGCGTCCAGGTCGGTATGCAAGCGATTGTCTCAAGGGCGTGGGCGTTTTCCGTTCTGCCGGCCGACGCCAACTGCATTTCTGCGGTTTGCGTGAATTGGGCAATGACTGTCATCGCGGCATTGGTTCGAATGGCGCTTGCTTTGCGACTTGGGCGCGGCTCGGGCCGATTGAAACCCCCGAACGAGTAGGCTGACAGGAGCAGAAGGCAGACCACAGCGAGAGCAACAAGCGGGATGAAGAACAGCGCCCTATTGGATTTCCGCGCCAGCGGTACTCGAGTATTCATGAATAGGCGTCTTCCGGCCTCAGCAGATCTTCACCCGAGTGAGCCTGAGCAGTATAGGCTTGAATACTGGCGCGGCTATGTTGCGAGAATGAGGTGCGGGCGAGCCAGGCTTCAAAAGCTGTGGTATTTGGCACCTGCAAGCCGGAGCTAGGACGCAGGAGGATTCATCGCCAGGGAGCGATAAAGAAGGATTGAGATGGCCGGCCTATTTCGTGATTTTGAGGTCCACAAGGTGTGTCGGATTGCCATTGATTTCGATTTCCAGGACATAGACGCCGTATTCATAGAACACGAAGTCCTCAAAATCGGCCCTTGCTATCTCTGGGACTCTGCGCATGACAAGGCGAATAGTATCCGTCCACGGGCCGTATGGTCTCCCCCTGGGTGTTTGGAAGTTGACCCTATAGTCGAACTCTTCCCCTAACTCTCCATCAAAAGCCGAGACAACGGAGAACTTCTCGACCTTCACCGGGAAGGATTTGGCTCCGACTTGGCAAAACACGTGCTTTAGCGAAATCGTGTCGCCGAGGTCTTGCAGTTCTTCGCAAAGGATTGTCCAAAGCAGAACCGGCATATTTGGCCTCCCGCTGCCGAGCCATCGCAATGGCAAGATCGTACACGGCCTGGCCAACGATGATAGATGCCTCGCCCAGAAGCACTATCAAGCTGAGTGCCGCGTAGTAGGCGGTCTCTTTCCGTGTCACTGGCTCAGCGCGATTTGCAGAGCACGATCTGTGATGTACTCACTTCCGCAGAGCCTCAAAATGCGCGCCCGAATCGCATTGTATGGGATTCCTCGACGGCAAAGCACCACAACCTCAGCCACAAGCCGGAGTAACTTCTGGGTGTCTGGGCGCAATGTGCTTGCCTCAAATCTGCACTCGCACACACAGCACTCCACATACTCGCTGACCCGCTCGGACTTGGATTTGTTTACGGTCCAGAACCAGATGTCAACCCAACTGGGCTGGGTCAGACCGATTTGCCGATACTCCGCCGAAGCCTTGCACTTCGGGCAGTAGAAGAAACCCCCATCTAGGACCCTCGCATCTGTGCGATGCCACACGGGCATGCTTCGATCCCTCCCGGCTGCGAACCCATTCTCGCGCACACCAGCCAGCTTTTCAATCCCCTTCAAAAAAGGCAGGGGCCGCGCTACTACCCGCAAGGCTACATCGAAGGACTAGCCGCCTACCTCCGATCTCGGGCCGCGGCGCGAAACATCCGCCCGTAATATGCCTACCCTGCCCGGAGCCCATTGTCGGAAGTCAACAGGCGCCGTATACTCCCCTTCAGTCGGACAAGGAGGGGCCATGACGGTGTATCTTTCCCGGCCAAGATTTCAAGGGGGCAGACGAGTTTACAGAATAACAGCAGACACGCGCCGGGAGCTGGAGCAAGCACAAAGGCTCTACGTGTGTGAGATCGTAAGTACTGGCAACGCGCCGCATTTCCTTATCACAGACTACTGGCGGCAGAAGAACAGGCATCGTGAACACGATTACCTGGAGGATGACCGGGCGCGCTGGAAGAAGATAACCCTCTGAGGTGCTGGGCGGTCCGCGTTGCAGGCCCCACGTGGCAACACCCTTTGACGCGGTGGCCGCGTTGCGGTAGGATATGCGCGCTTGTGTCCCCCACTTCGACGGGTGACATGACGGCTAGAATAGCGCGTAGCTCAGTTGGTTAGAGCGCATGTATCACACACATGAGGTCGGGGGTTCGAGCCCCTCCGCGCCCACCAGATTGGCCTCCAATGAGCGACCCCGCCGAATTCGGTGGGGTCGTTGCACGAAGCGGCTTGCCGTCTCTAGATATTGTTGTCGACCGGGCTACCGCGCTGGTGAGCAGCCTGGATGTCCTCGTCAGTCTGAGCGAGGTAACGGCGCAAAACCTGCAAGTCCGCATGACCCATCAGCCGTTGGAGTGCGAAGACATCTACGCCACTGCGGAGCATGTTCAACGCAAACGCCCGACGGAAATCATGGAGAGACGGCTCGTGCTCTAGGCCAGCCGCCTGAGATCGTCGCCTGACCGCTCCCCGCAGGGCCGAATAGGTCATGCGGTCGCCCTCATCAGTCAGCCACAGAGCTGGATTGCTGTCGTGCCTGCGGCGCAGATAGGCCCGAATGGCCCGACGGCTCTTGCGTCCGAAGAAGACGACCCGCGGCTTGCGGCCCTTCCCCTTCCGGATCAAAGCTGATCCAGCGGCGACGTCGATGTCTTCGAGATTCAATTCCAAGAACTCACGGGCGCGGGCGCCGGTGTCGAGAAGGACCAGGATGATCGCCTTGTCCCTCACGCCTGCGAAGCCGTCAGCGCAGGCGGCGGCGAGAGCACCTGCATTCTGTAAGGATACCGGCTCGATCGGTTCCACGGAAAGGCGCGGGGCCTTCACCTTGCGCATCGGATCGCGCCAATCGGTCGGCATGATTTCCTCAGACTCAACCCAGTACAGGAAGGTCCGCAGCGGTCGAAAGCAGGCGTGGACGCCACCGCCATTGTGGAACTCCGACAGACGCAGGAGGAACCGGCGAATGAGGTCCGATGTGATCTGCGAGACCTGGGTGACTGCCTGCGAATCGCAGAACGACAGGAAGTAGTTGAGCTTCTTCCTGTAGAAGCCAACGGTCTCTGGCGACAGCGCTTGCGAGCGCCTGTCGACGAGGAACGACTTGACCAGAATGGGCAGGTAGTCCTGTTGGGAAAGTGTGATAGTCCCCTGGTCTTGCGTTTTTGGAACAAACATGGCGGCCTCCAGTGTCTGGGACCGCCATTATTCTGGGAAAATCGCCCCTTTTCTTCTGTGCCGAGGGTGAGATTTGAACTCACGACCAAGGGCTTATGAGTCCCCTGCTCTACCACTGAGCTACCTCGGCGGGTTTCGGGCGGCGCAAATGGTACTATGCCGGCTGGCCCTTGTCAACCGAAGGTATAATTCCGGCAGGGAGGCTCCCATGAAGGTCATCGTCTTCGCAGGTGGCGGGACCGAACGGTCCCTGATCCAGACCGCTCTTGACAAGGCGCATCATCAGCTCGTCCTGGGTGAGATTTCCCAGGACGTAGTCCGTCTCCTCAAATCCGGACAGGGCCGCGTCGTCATCGCCGATGAAGACAGCCTCGGCATGCCTACAGCAGACTTCATCCAGCTGCTGCGCGCCCCTGACCTGCCCGCGACCTACATCCTCATCCTGACGTCCGGCGAGAAAGACCTGGTCGACTTGGATGACCTGCTGAAGAAGCCCTTCTCGGTTTCGGACCTGCGCGCGCGCATCCTCGTTGCCGAACGTTTCCTCACCCTCGGTGATCGTCTCAGCCGAGCCAATCAGCAGCTCAAGAGCATGGCATTGTACGATGAGAGGACGGGCCTGATGAACCAGGCCGCCTTCTTGCGAACTGCCCACGGCGAACTGGAGCGTGCCCGCCGGGCGTCCGCGCCCCTGAGCGTGCTTGCCCTCGAGATCGATGATTTCGCCTCAGTGCCCAACGGCGAGCAGATCCTGGGTCCCGTGGCCCAGATCATCCGTGAAAAGAGTTGTCCGTACGATTGCATCGGCCGCTGGGCCGATGGCCAATTCGTCATCGCTCTCCCCAACGTCATCGGTGAGGATGCCAAGAAGATCGCCGAGCGCATCCTCAAGGGCATCCATGCCGAGCCCCTGACCGTCGGCGAACGCGCCCGGACCATCACGGCCCATGCCGGTGTCACGGCGGTGCTGCGCATCACGGCCGCCACAGAGCTGGAGCCTCTGATCGAGCAAGCCCAGCAGGCGATCCCGCGCGGCGCTCCCTCGGGCGGCGACGACGTAGTCCTCACTCACGCCTGATAAGCTCCTCATACTGATTTCGAACACTGGCATCGCGATTTGATCGCCTTGCCACGATAGCATATTCATGACAGAAACCTTAAAGGTTGATGACGGTGTAGTCGTCTCCATGCAGTACACGCTTCACGTTGATGGCAAGCTGGTCGACGCCTCGGGCGAGGCCGAGCCGCTGCAGTTCATCCAGGGCATGGGCCACATCATCCCCGGCCTCGAGCACGAGCTTTACGACATGCAAATCAGCGAAAGCAAGACCGTCAGGGTTTCCCCGGTCGACGGATACGGCGAGCTCGATACCGAGGCTTTCATGGATGCCCCACGCGAGGCCTTCCCCGCCGGTGTCCCTCTCATCCCCGGAACCGAGCTGCAGCTGCAGGATAAGACCGGACATCCCGTTTATGCCCGGATCCAGTCGGTCTCAGATCAGGTCATCCGCCTGAACATGAATTATCCGTTGGCCGGCAAGACGCTGGATTTTGCGGTCACCATCGCGGCCGTACGTGCGGCGACCGAAGACGAGGACGCCCACGGTCATGTCCACACCGGCGATCGTCGGGGCGGCTAGGAATAGAGTTGGCGTTCGATTTGGCGACAAAGCCTCCGCTCGAGCGGAGGCTTTGTTTTTCTGAAGATGAATCCTGAAATGCGCGGCTAGACCAGTCCCGCTCCCGCGGCCGCGCTGCAGACGTAGATCTCGGCCTTCCGTCCCGTCTCGTTCGCGTACCCGGCTCCCAATTTCCTCGTGAAGGCGGCTGCCTGTCTACGTTCGACCAGGTTCACGGTGCAGCCGCCGAACCCGGCCCCGGTCAATCGCGCCCCATAACATCCCTTCAGCGACTGGGCTATGCGCGCCATCACATCCAGTTCCGGGCATGAGACCTCGTACAGGTCCCGCAGGCTCGCGTGGCACTCGTTCATCAACTGGCCGAACGCTTCAAGATCGCCCGCGCCCAGCAGCTCGATGGCCTTCTGCGTCCGCGAAATTTCCTCGACGACATGTCGTGCGCGGCGCGCGACCTCGTCCGGCAACTTGCCGGCCAGCCGGTTGAAATCCGCCGGCCTGACGTCTCTCAGCATCTTGATGCCGGGCAGGTCCGGACTTAAGATGCGCACTGCCTCTTCGCAGGCAGCACGTCGATCGTTGTACGCGCTCGTGCTGAGTGAATGCCGCACTCCGGTGTCGGCGATGATGATCGCAGCGCCTTCGGGCAGCGGCAGGGTCTGGTACGCCAATGACCTGCAGTCCAGGACCAGCAGTCTTCCCGCCTCGCCGCACGCGGACGTTGCCTGGTCCATGATGCCGCAGTTGACGCCCACATACTCGTTCTCCGCCCGCTGGCAGGTCAGCGCCATCTCCATCGGGGCCAGGCGCCACGCGCCGAGTGATTGCCACGCCACCGCGAACGCAAGTTCGACCGAGGCGGATGAGCTCAGCCCCGCTCCGCGCGGCACCTCAGAGGTGATGACCGCCCTCATACCCTTGGTCTGCATCCCTCTCTCGCGGAGAGACCAGGCCACGCCCGCCGGGTATTTCGCCCACGCAGGCATGGCGCTTGGCCCGCCGCGACCTTTCTCGACCTCAGGCAGCGAGAACCTGGCCTGCTCCTCAAAATCTGCCGCGAATATCTCGCACCCGTCCTCATCACCCCGCCCGAATGCCACATATGTCGCTCGGTCGATCGCCGCCGGCAGGACCCAGCCGCCGTTGTAGTCAACGTGCTCGCCCAGCAGGTTCACCCGCCCGGGCGCCCGCGCCACGGCAGTGCACGGCGTGCCAAACCTGTGCTTGAAGATCTCAATGACCCGCGTCTTCGTGTGCATCCGCTCGAGCCCGGCTTTGCCCCTCTACGTGGAACTGATGGCGCTCACACGCGTCTGCATCCAGCTTGGATGACCGTACTTGTCCCGCACCAGCTCATCTGCCCGCCGCAGTTCGCTTTCCGAAAGCGGACAGCGCTCGAACCGAAGCTCGAGCACCCGCTCGAAAGCCGTGGCGAACGCTGCGACCGCATCATCCCATGTCACCACGCGTCCAAGCGCCGACTTCGACCGTTGTGGCCCGGCCCACCAAGCGCTCCGCAGCCGCAACGCGTGCCGCCTCGCTCTCAAAGGTCAGCGCCTCGGTAATCCGGCTCAGGTCACCGGTCAGCGGCAGCGATCCGTGCTGCAGGATGCCCTCTTTGCGCCTGGCCTGTGCCGAGCCGATCAGTTTCTTCCCGTCCGCGGTGATCTCGCTCGAGGACTGGACCTCGAAGCACACCGGGTTGCTGGGATCGCGCTCGGCAGATCCCGTGTCTTTGATCTCCGCCTTGAGCCCCAGCAGGCGAACAGCCTTAAGCAGCGCCTCGGCAACGCGGTTGTAGCTCTCGAGGACTGACCCCGCCATCAGCGGCTCATCCGGCGCCGTCGTCACCGAATACGTCAGCTCGTCCGTGTGGAGGATCGCACGGCCGCCTGTCGGACGGCGCACCATGTCCCAGCCGTGCGCCTTCAGGCGTCTCAGATCGATGTCACCGTGCGGCTGGGCGTGTCCTAGTGAGAGGCACGGCAGCGCCCACGCGTACAGCCGCAGCGTTGGACGTGACTTGCCCCGCCCGATGTGCTCGACCATGCCCTCGTCGACCGCCATGTTCCAAGGCCCTCGCGCCGGTCCGGTCACCAGCAGCCGCCAGTCTTTCGTCATGCGAACATTATAATGTTGGACGATGCCTGCCTCCCTGAAGGACGAGCTCGATCGCCTGATTGCCGCCAGCGCGGCCGCGGAAGTCGGAGTCGCCGCGCATCGAACTCACGACCGGCGGTGAGATCCTGATCGAGGCGGACGTGCCCTTCTACGCGGCCAGTACCATGAAAGTGTGCCTCATGATGGAGGTCTTCCACCAGGCGCGCCAGGGCGTCCTGTCACTGGACGAACCGCTCCAGGTGATCAACGTGTTCCCAAGCCTGGCCGACGGCAGCCTTTATTCGCTCGATCCCGCCGACGACTCAGAGAAAGCCCTCTATGATTCTAGTGGGCGCAAGTTTCCCGGTCCGTGAGCTGGTGCTGCGCATGATCACCCTCAGCAGCAACCTGGCCACAAATCTCCTGGTGGCCCGCGTGTCTGCCAGGCGAACCACGGATTTCATGCGCGCACTGGGTGCGACGGATCTGCACGTCCTGCGCGGCGTCGAAGACAAGTCCGCCTACCGGCTGGGACTCAACAATTCAGCCACCGCCCGCGGCTTCATGCAGATCCTGACGAAATTGGCGAAGAGGGAAGTGGTCTCGCCCGAGGACTCAGACGAGATGATAGCGATCCTGGCCCGACAGCAGCTCAATGAGATGATCCCGGCGCAATTGCCCTCCGGGAACTCGGGTCGCCCACAAGACCGGCTGGATGGCGGAGCACTTTCACGATGTGGGGATCGTCTTTCCCGAAGAAAGCGGCGCGTTCTCGCTCGCGATCCTCACCCGCGGCTATGCGGAAAATGACGCCGATCGAGCCCATGCCTTCGTCGCCTCCCTGGCACGTACTGTCTACGATGCCTGGGGCTGATCCTCCCCCTGGCTTGAACTCAATCTGCTGAGATCGTCTCTTTCCACGCCGCCAGCGCCGCATCGGCTTCCGCCTCGAGCTGAACTCGAGGCTTCCACCAATGGCGGCCTAACCGGCCAGCGCGGCAGTCGATGCCGGCGGCTCAATAATGCCTTAAGCATCGGCGGAAATGGCGGGTACTTCTCGAGGATATGGCGCTGGGCGCTGATCTTTGCCTGCACGGCCGACGTCTCGGTGTGCCCAGCGAAAGCATCGTACACGGCCCGTAGATCCGGAGAGAGCAGGTTTGCCGGCGCGGTGATGCACCCGGCCGCATGATTCTCGAGTGCAAGGCTGAACTCCGAGTCCGTGCCCGAGAACACCGCCAAGTCGGTGCCGAACCGTTCGCCCAGGGACTTGGCGAAGCCTGCATCGCGCGAAGAGTCTTTGATGCCAACGAATTGCATTGGGAAGGCGTCCTTCAGGCGGGCAAGAAGATCCAGCGAGAAGCCGATGCCTGCCACGCCCGGAAAATGGTAGCCAAGCAGGCGTCCGTCCGCCGGCACAGCCCTCCGGATAAGTTCCCCAAACCATTTGAACAGTCCATCTTCCGTCGCCGAGCGGTAGTAGTACGGCGGCAGCGTGACCACGGCGTCGAAGCCGAGGTCGAAAGCAAGCCTCGTCAGGTTGATCGTTTCGGTCAGGCTCGGCGTGCCCGTCCCGGCAAAGAGACCAAAGTCCGGGTGCTTGCTGCGCACTTGCAGCGCGGCCCGCCAGATGCTGAGGCGCTCCTCCGTTGAGAACGACGGGCCCTCGCCCGTGGTGCCGAGCAGCAGCGCGCCGTGGCAACCGCGTCCCGCAAGAAAGCGCAAGAATGAGGCGATGGCATCCAGGTCCGGCGTGAAATCCGATTTGAGCGGCGTGACGGCAGCTGCATAGACACCTGACAGCGCAATTCTGGTCACAAATGCTCCTTCATCCAGAGCTGGCGGCACCCGCGTTTTGATTCCACCGTCGACGGATGCCGTGCGAGACTAGTCATCCCGTTCCTCAAGAAAATCGCGGGCGGCGGCCTCGGGCGGCTGCAGCGACTGGCCCTCCGACTCCGCCAGGTAGTCCTGCCGATCGAGCACCCATAGATAGAGATCCCCCTCCGTCTTGCCCGGAAAATCGCTCAGTATTCCACTCTTGCGGATCACCTTGACGATGGGCAGGTAGACCGTATCGTACCAGTGAACGACCGCCTCGCTTTCGGAGATGTCGCGCTTCAGGTCCAGGCCCATGAAGTAGCGATGCACGGCGATGTGCTGCAGCATGCGGTCGAACCCATCCGGGATCGTCAGGCGCACCCTCGACTTCGGCCGCAATTCATCCAGATGGGTCCTCTCCAGGAAGTGCACTTTCTCACCCAGGATGACCAGGTCTTCAGGCTTGAGGTCGGGCGTGATGTTGACCCGGGTCGAGCACTCGCGGCACTTCGGCATCGATGAACTCCTGCCCCTGTTCGCGCGCCACAGACACACGATGGTGCCCATCGACGACGAAATACACGTCCCCCACCTTGTAGAGCAGTATCGGCGGCAGACCGACGTCCCGATAGAACGCCCGGTCCACGCTCTCCCAGCGCGCCGCGAGCTCGTTCTCGACCGGCAGGAAGGCGCGGTCGAACTGATGATAGCGGTTGAGGCTGCCCGCAATGGCATCCACCCGGACGGTCTGGACGCCCCGGTAGATGGGACCACCGATGTGAAGCTGAGCCCTGACATCGTCGTACGACAGCAGTGTGCGTGGTTCGCCCGAGACGATCGATCGGACGCGGCGGAGGAAGGATTTGAGCCGCGCCCGACTGAAGTCCGCCTGGGCGCGGTGGCTCAGATCATCCTGCATCCGGCACCTCGATCACCTCGTAGGGAAAGATGTTCATGCTCGTCGTTGGGCCCAGTCGCGTGACATCCGGCGAAATATTGCGCCGGATCTCATGCATGTGACCGTGCAGGTGATACCTGGGACGTGCCACGCGCAGCAGCCAGTTGATGGCCTTGAGGCCCCGGTGGGCGGCGGAATCGTCGTCATGGATCCCGTAGGCGGGCGAGTGGGTCACCAGGATGTCCAGCGCCCGGCCGTAGCGCAGGCGGTTCACCAACAATTCTGTAAGCAGCCACGCCGCCCTCAGATAGGCCTCCGACTGTGAGTATTGGTTGACGCCGTAGGGCCGATAGCGGATGGAGCCGCCAAATCCGGCCAGAAGCAGCTCGTTGCAGCACGCAGTCTTCAGATCCAGGTTCATTCCGCCTTCGGCCTGCGCCAAAACGAAACGGTCGCTGTGGGCCGGGTCATGGTTGCCCGGCACGTAGAAAAGCGGCACATTGAGCATGGTAAGGAGGTATTCCAGGTAGGCGTACGGCAGGTCGCCGCAGCCCAGGATCATCTGCACGCCGGCAAAGTGGCCCTGCGGAACAAGCTCGTAGACGCGCTCGACCACCTGGTCACTGACGGCAAGGATCTTCATTCTCTCCCCATTGTGCCGCAGAAGCATCTTCTCCGCAAGCAAGCCCCCCGGGATGCCCCAAAAGGTGGAAAAGAACGCCCGGCGTTGCATTTCCCGTCGGGGCACACTATAATCCATGCTCGAAAGGGCCCTCTGGATCAAAAAGATATAACCCAACCGCTTAGCGACCAACCCGTCGCCCGCCGACAGCTGCAGTCCGGGACTGCACTGGTAAAGCGCTACCACATCCAGGAGGTAATCGGCGTGGGGGGAATGGGATCGGTCTACCGCGCCCGCGACCTGCATTTCCCAAGTGTCACCAAGCTGGTGGCCGTCAAGGAGATGATCAATACCGCCCCCGATCCGGTGGTCAGACAGACCATCGTCCAGAACTTCGAGCGGGAAGCGAACATCCTGGCGACGCTGAGGCACCCCTCCATTCCCCGCATCTACGACTACTTCACGGAAGAGGATCGCTCCTACCTTGTGGTGGAGTTCGTGCATGGCAAGGACCTGGAAGCCATCATCAGCGAAACCAGCGGCTTCCTGTCGGAAGACCAGGTACTGACCTGGGCGATTCAACTCTGCGACGTCCTCTCCTTCCTCCACGGGCACAAGCCGGATCCGATCATCTTCCGCGACATGAAGCCCTCCAACATCATGATCGATACGGCCGGCGATGTCATCCTGGTGGACTTCGGGATCGCCCGGACATTTCAGATCGGTCAGAAGGGCACGATGATCGGCACGGAGGGCTATTCGCCGCCCGAGCAGTACCGCGGCGAGGCCTCGCCCTCAGCCGACCTCTATGCGCTGGGTGCGACCGTCCACCACGCCCTCACACGGCGCGATCCGCGCCTGGAGCCGCCCTTCTCGTTCGCCGAGCGCCCCATGCGCAAGATCAACTCCCGGGTTTCGCCGGAACTCGAGGCGGTGATCAACGTGGCGCTCTCCTACAATCCGTCCGATCGCTTTCCCGATGCCGAGGCCATGAAAGAGGCGCTGATGGGCGCGGCCCGCAAGACAGGGGCGCTGGCGAAGATCAAGCAGACCGCCGTCGCCCCCGCCACCGGGGTCAAACCGATCTGGTCATTCCAATGCGAGGATGAGATCCGCGGCACGCCGTTGGTCCACCAGGGAGTCGTCTACATCGGCTGCTACGACAACAACCTCTACGCGCTGGACGCGGGAGATGGCAAGTTCAACTGGAAATACGCGACCGACGGCGGCGTGGTATCCCGCCCCGCGGCGTACGAGGGCAACATCTTCTTCGGTTCGGAGGACCAGCGCCTGCACGTGGTCAATGCCCGCACGGGACGGTTGGCCTGGACCTACTTCACCCAGGGGCGCATTCACTCGTCTCCCCGGATCGCGGAGGGACACGCCTTCATCGGATCCGACGACCAGCTGCTTCATGCCGTCAACGTAAACACCAGCCGCAGCTCGTGGACCTTCGAAGCCGGCGAGAAGGTCCGTTCAACCCCCTGGGTGGCGAACGAACTGGTTTACTTCGGGACCGAGGGCGGCGACTTTCTGGCGGTGGACTATCGGGGTGTGCTCAAGTGGCGCTTCCAGGCAAAACGGGCGATCACATCGTCTCCGGTCGCCTCGGGGCAGGCGGTCTACTTCACCTCGATGGATGGAACACTGTACTGTCTGGACGCCAAGGACGGTTGGGTCATCTGGCGTTTCCGGCTCGGCAAAGCCTCGCTCTCGTCACCGGCGCTGGTGGACAACTACGTGATCGTCGGCTCATCGGATGGCTTCATCTATTGTGTGGAAGCGCAGTCTGGGAAAGAGACCTGGCGGTTTCGCACCGAACACCAGGTCAGCAGTTCGCCGGCCGCCTACCGGGATGCGGTGTACTGCGGCTCGGTCGACGGAGGCCTGTATTGCATCGAGTACCGGACCGGACGTCAGCGCTGGAAATTCGAGACGGGCAAGCCGATCATCGGCTCGGCAGCTGTATTCGACGACATTGTCTATGTGGGCTCGGCCGATCACAACATTTACGCCATTCTCGCCTGACAAAGGAGCATCGCATGCTTGACTTCATCAAAAGGATCTTCGGAGGCCAGTCTACTGGCGGCCGGGCGCGGGCCACGACAGCCCCACTCTCAGATCGTCAAATCGAAACGATCATGCAGGGACAGGGCACTCCGTTCGACATGCAGCAACTGGTGGCCGCCACCGGTCAATCCGTGGGCAAGCAGCGGGAGCACAACGAAGACAGTCTGCTTGCGATCACAGCGACGCTGGCCGGAAAGACGGCCAACGTCCCCTTCGGCCTGTATATGGTGGCGGATGGCATGGGCGGTCATCAGTTCGGTGAGGTGGCAAGCAACGCGGCCATCCGCGTGATCGCCGGTCAGATCTTCCGCAAGTTCCACTCCTACCTGTTCGCGATCCCCACCCAGCAACCGGAGGATTCGCTGCAGGAGATCATGGAAAGTGCCATCAAGGAGGCCCATCGCGTCGTACAGAAGGACGCTCCCGGCAGCGGAACCACCGTCACCGCCGCCCTCATTGTGGGCCAGCAGCTGACCATCGGACATGTCGGCGACAGTCGCGCCTACATTGTCCACGCGTCCGGGCGCGCCGAACAGCTCACCCATGATCATTCGCTCGTCCGCAGGCTCGAGGAGCTCGGCCATCTGAACAAGGAGGAGGCGGCATCCTTCCCCCACCGCAACGTCCTCATCCGCGCCCTCGGTCAGGGAGAATCCCTCGACGTGGACGTCTTCACGATCCCGTTTCCCAGCCAGGGTACACTGATGCTGTGCACGGACGGCTTGTGGGGTGTGGTCCAGGAGCTGGACATCTCGCGTTCTCTGATGGACGCACCGAACCTCCAGCGAGCGTCTCAGAACCTGGTCACAGCCGCCAATACGGCCGGCGGCCCCGATAACATCAGTGTGGTTCTCGTGCAGATGATCGGATAATCGTGCCCGCCCCAAAGCAGGACTACTACGCCATTTTGGGTGTTCTGCGTGATTCCTCAGCGGAGGAGATCCGGCGCGCCTACTATGCGGCAGCGCGCCGCCTGCACCCCGACCGGAACAAGCTCGACGGAGAGACCGAGATCTTCCTGGAGGTCCAGCGAGCTTACGAGGTGCTTTCCAATCCCAAGCGCCGCGCCCTGTACGACGCCACGCTTCCAAGAGAAGAGCCCGACAACTCGGTCCTATCCTGCCAGGTTGAGTACAGCCGCCCGAACCTGGTCCACTTGGACGAGCCGCAGCTCGTCTATGCCCTTCTGGACCTCGCCCCCCGAAACGCCGGCCAGGACACTACCGTTCCTCTGAACCTCTGCCTAGTCCTGGACCGATCCACATCGATGCAGGGTGAGAAGATGGATCTGACCAAGGCCGCAGCGATCCAGATCATGCGCATGCTGCGGCCGGAGGACATCTTTGGCATCGTGGTCTTCGGAGATCGAGCCGAGGTTGCACTGCCCTCCACTTTCATGCGCGACCCGAAGCGACTGCAGAGCCGGATACAAAGCATAGAGCCGGGCGGCGCCACCGAGATCTTCCAAGGCCTCCAGGCGGGCCTGGGGGAGGTACGGCGCGGTCTGGACCCGGGCCGCAGCAGTCATATCATCCTTCTTACCGACGGCCACACCTACGGCGATGAGCCGGCCTGCCTCGAGCTTGCCTCGGAAGCTGCAGGTCTTAGCGTCAGCATCAGCGGGTTCGGCATCGGCACCGATTGGAACGACATCTTCCTCGACAAGCTCACGAGCAGCACCGGAAGCACCAGCACGTATGTCACCACACCCCAGGACATCCAGCACATCCTGGTTGACAAGTTCAAGCAATTGGAGCGGGCGTTTGTGGACGATATGGTCCTGGAATGGAGTCCGGCCCAGGGCGTCCAGCTCTCCTATTGCTTCCGCCTTCAGCCCGAGGGGGGTCCGGTGGAGGCCCAGAGGTCGATGCACCTTGGCTCCATCCTGCGGGATACGCCCCTCAGCGTGCTGTTCGAGTTCCTGGTGGAGCCGGCAGCCTCACAAGCGAACTCGGTGACTCTGCTCGAGGGCTCGCTCAAACCGGCCGTCGGCGCGCGCCCGACGCCAATTCCCCCATTGCGGCTCCAGCTGGATCGGCCAGCTGCATCTTCGGCACAGTCCGAACCGCCGCCCGCCGCAATCCAGCAAGCACTGTCACGTTTGGCGCTGTACCGGCTGCAGGAGCGGGCCCGTCAGGAGGTCGCAGACGGTGAGATTGAGTCTGCCACCCGCCACCTGAGGAATCTCGCATCGCAGTTGGCTTCGCAGGGGCAGCATGAGCTGGCCAAGACGACACTGCTGGAAGCCGAGAACCTGGTCAGGGTCCAGGCCTTCAGCGGCGCGGGTGGTAAAGAGATCAAGTATGGCACGCGGGCGTTGATCGCGTCGCCAACGGAGAAGGGAAAATGATCGTTTGCTCAAACTGCAGGCATGCGAATATCGCCGGGGCGGCCTTTTGCAGCGAGTGCGGCGCGCCGCTGGCTCCGACGACCTCGGCCACGCACGATATCGGGCCCCTCCAGGAACCGGAAGCCCCTCCGGCCAAGGCTGCGGCCCAGGAAGCGCCAGCCGAGGCGCCGCCTGTCCCCTCACAAGGCCTGGCTGATAACTGGCTGACGCTCCACCTGCTGGACACGGGCCAGATGCTGCCCCTGGCAGAGCGTAACGAATTCACGCTCGGGCGCATCAGTGAGGGCCAACCGATCATGCCTGACATTGACCTCTCGCCCTACCAGGCCTATGCGAACGGCGTCTCCCGTCTGCATGCCGTCATTAAACGCGGGCATGGATTCCATCGTCCTGATGGACCTGGGTTCCGCCAACGGGACGTTCCTGAACGGCAAACGCCTCAATCCGAACGTGGAGAAGGACCTCGCCAATGGCGACGTCGTCGCCCTGGGCCGCCTCAAGATCCAGATCCTGTTGAAACAAGCTTGAAGAAAGGTTGACCATGGCCTACACAGTCGTCCTGCATCTAACCGCAGACTTGCCGGTGCTGGGAGAAATCGACGAGCTTCCCAAGCCGACTGACACGATCCTGACTGTCAGCAACCCGCGCCAGCGGGACGGGAAGGACCTGCATTACCTGGAACACAACGTCCTGAAGGTCATCTGGCCGATCGAGAAGCTCACCCTCATCGAGGTCATCCAGAGCGCGGAAGAAGAGAAGATCATCGGCTTTGTGAGGGAGTGACATGCCCGAAGAGTTTGCCCGCCGCCGGATCCTCGTCGTGGATGACGAGGAACGCATGGTGCGCTTCATCCGCATGAACCTTGAGCATGACGGCTTCCAGGTGATCGAAGCCCTGAACGGCAAGCAGGCCATCGACAAGCTGCGCGACACTCCGGACCTGATCCTGCTCGACGTCATGATGCCCGACATGGACGGTTTCGAGGTCCTGGAAACCATCCGCGGCGTGAGCAGCGTGCCGGTCATCATGCTCACCGCCAAGGGGGAGGAAGATGACCGTGTCCGCGGCCTGGAGCTCGGCGCGGACGACTACATCACCAAGCCCTTCAGCCCAAGGGAGCTGGTCAGCCGAGTCAAAGCCGTGCTGCGCCGCACCGAGGGCGCCACGGGCTCCATGCACGGCCTGATCGAAGTGGATGACCGCCTGAAGATCGACTTCGACCGCCGTGAGATCTGGCTGGAGGGCAAGCTGGTAAAGCTGCGGCCCACCGAGTACCGGCTGCTCTTCCACCTCGTCCAGAACGCAGGCTGGGTCGTCTCGCACGATCAGCTGCTGCAGAAGGTCTGGGGCTACGAATACCGCGACGAGCCCCATTACGTGAGGCTCTACATCAACTATCTGCGGCAGAAGCTGGAGAAGGACCCCGCCGACCCCAAGTACATCCTGACCGAGCGCGGCGTGGGCTATCGGTTCGTCGACTTTCGCCGGGAGAAGAACGCCACGACCAACTAGGCCTCCCGCGGGTTGATGCGGCCCCCCTGCGGCTCCGCATTCTTATTCAATGTTTACTCTGCGCCTACGTTTTTCTAACGTAGGCGCCGTATCTTTTTGGGCGTCAAACCATTCAACCATACACGGAGGCTGAAATGTCCAATCTAACTCGTTGGGAGCCGATGCGCGACATGGTCACACTTCGGGACGCGATGGACCGCCTCTTCGACGAGGCATTCACCCGGCCCTGGGGATCCAGGGATGGCGTGGGTGGCATCTCCGCACCGGCCGTCGACATGTACCAGACTGAGAACGACGTGGTGGTCAAGGCCGCGGTCTCCGGGATGAAAGCCGACGATATGCAGATCAACGTCACCGGCGACATGCTTACGCTCAAAGGCGAGATCCGGGAGAAGAACGAGGTCAAAGACAAGGCCTATCACATCCGGGAGCAGCGCTGGGGCTCGTTCGAGCGCAACATTCCTCTGCCGACCTTGATCATGGCCGACAAGGCCAAGGCCGAGTTCGAGGATGGCGTCTTGACCATTACCCTTCCCAAGGCCGAAGAAGTCAAGCCCAAGACCATATCCGTCAAAGCCAAGTAATCGCTCCGTGTTTGGGGCGCAAGAGACGATCCCGTGGGATCGTCTCTTCGCTTTTCGGACCTCCCTTGTCAGACAACTCGCTCTCGGCTATACTCATTCGGACCAACTTTGAGGAAACCTTCCCCAATGCCCAAGCAAAGAATCGTACTGGTAGACGACCACGAGGTGGTGCGTCTTGGCTTGAAGTCCCTGTTGGAGCGGCACCCCCAGTTCGAGGTCGTCGGCGAGGCCGGTTCGGCCCGTGAGGCCATGGAACAGGTGGCGGCCCTCAAGCCCGAGGTGGTGCTGATGGACATCCGCCTCCCGGGCACCTCCGGCATCGAAGCCTGCGAGGAGATCGTCAACAAGTACCCCGGCACGAAGGTCATCATGCTCACCTCCTATGCCGAGGACGAAATGCTGTTTTCAGCCATCCGCGCGGGTGCCTCAGGCTATATCCTGAAGCAGATCGGCAGCGACGACTTGATCAAGGCGCTCGAAGCCGTCAGTCGGGGCGAGGCGCTGCTGGATCCGGCGGTGACCCAAAGGGTCTTTCAGGAGGTCCGCCGGGCGGTCAAGGAAGAGGAGGCCTCGGCCTTCGCTCATCTCAGCCAGCAGGAAAAGCACGTCCTGCTGCTGGTCTCCGAGGGCAAGACGAACCGTGAGATCGCCAAGTCGCTTTTCCTCGGCGAGGGGACGGTCCGCAACTATGTCTCCAGCATCCTCTCCAAGCTCGGCGTCAACAATCGGGCTGAGGCAGCCGCGTACGCGGTCGAGCACAACCTGAGAGAATACATCGCAACCTGATCCATGCCTGGCTCTGCGCTTCCGGACGGCGTCGCATCTTGCGGAGGACCCGCAGCCGCGGCGCCGTTCTTGGTTTTCCGGAGCGTCCCTCGGACCCGAACGCCAGGGTAATCCATGCCGCCCGCCAAATTCTCCATTCTCTTCCTCAGCAAGGCAGACGATCCGGACTGCGCCCGCGCTCTGGACTTTTGCCGCGAGAACTTCACGTCGGTGAATTCCTGCCTGGGACGTTGGGGTGATCCCTTGCCCGCAGATGCGCGGGACTGGAGTGGAGACTACATCGTCTCCTACCTCTCACGCTGGGTCGTGCCGGCTGAGCTGCTCGGGCGGGCAAAGATCGCGGCCATCAATTTCCATCCGGCCTCGCCCGATTATCCGGGAATTGGCTGCAACAACTTCGCCCTCTATGAGGGCGCTGAACAATATGGCGTGACCTGTCACCACATGGCGGCCCGGGTCGACAGCGGTCCAATCATCGCCGTCAGGCGCTTCCCCGTTTACCCTCAGGACGACGTCGCCGCCTTGCTCGAGCGGACCTACGCCAACCAGATCGCGCTGTTCTTCGAGATTGCCGATCTCATTGCGGATGGACGCCCACTCCCCAAGTCGGCCGAGACCTGGAGCCGCCCGCCGTTCACGCGCAAGCAATTTGAGGAGCTGTTCAGGATCACGCCTGACATGCCGCCAGAAGAGATCGCCCGCCGCATCCGCGCGGTCAGCTACGGACCCTACCAGCCCTATCTTGAGTTGGCGGGCCACCGCTTTGAGTACAAGCCGCCCAAATAGGGGACGGCCTTCCTACCCTTTTTTGGCAAGTCCAGTAGAAGCTCGACCGTGTGCGCGGGCCAGCGCGGCCGGGCCTTGGCGCAACTCTATTCCCGCGGGACGTCCTCATCCCGGCTGAGCACCATCACACGGAATGACTCGGCGTACTTAAGTTCCCTGGCCTTCCCCTCTTCTTCTGCCCATTCGCGCATCGAGGCGTCGACGTCGTGCGTGTCGCCCTGGCTGGCGTGTTTCTTCAGCGCGTCGATCTTGATCTGGATGGTATCAGCGATATCGATCCAGGTATCGGGATGCTCATTGCCGTGAACGTAGAGACGTTTGACGTTGTGCGGAGGCAAGCCCTCGTCCAGCAGTTCAGGAAATATCATGCGGGTTCCGGCGGAAGGAAAGACCGCGTACGTGGCGGCCTCGGACGCAGCCCGATGGTCGGGGTGATTGATGTAGTCGCTTCCATAGAACCAGGCCGTCGGATCGCCGGTCACCACAACCTCCGGCTTGTACTTCCGGATCAGGCGGGTCAGGTCTTTGCGGAGTTGGATGGAGGCCACCAGTTCCCCATCCGGATAGCGCAGAAACGCCGTCTCCTTCACGCCGAGCGTCTGGTTCGCGGCGCGCTGCTCCTGTTCACGCAGGCGCGCCAGGTCCGCTTTGTAGCCCGCGTCTTTGGAAGGGTCGTTCGAACCGGCGTCGCCGCTGGTGAGGATTACGGAAACGATTTCGCAACCGGCGCGGGCCCACTTCGCCAGTGTCCCCGCAACGGTAAAGTCCTGATCATCGGGGTGGGCATGGATGCTCATTGCTGACTTCGGTGTGTACTCTTTATCGTTGGACATGTGCCGAATTCTAACCGCCGGAGCCGTGGAGTACAATAACAAAAAAGGCCGGGAGTACCTTTATGCCCATTGTGATCGACGAATTATCCCTCACCATCGAGCGGATCGTTGCCATCGCGGGGGCGGCGAGCAGATCGAGCTGGCCCCCCAGGCGCTTGAACGCATCAAGGCCTGCCGTCGCATGCTGGAGGAAAAGCTGGCGGCCGGGGAGATCATGTACGGCACCAACACGGGCATCGGCGAATTCTCTGAGAAGGTCCTCAGCGATGCCCAGGTGCGCGATTTCCAGAAGTTCTTGATATACAACCATGCCGCCGGAATTGGTGATCCTTTGCCCGTCGAGTACGTGCGCGGGGCCCTGGCCGGACGCGTCAACGTTCACGCGCATGGCAACTCCGGGTGCAGACCTGAGATCACGTTGACCCTGGTTGAGATGCTGAACCGGGGCGTCACGCCCGTCGTAAGTGAGAAGGGCTCCGTCGGCGCCAGCGGCGATCTGGCCCCAATGGCACAGGCAGCCCTCCTGCTGCTGGGTGAAGGTGAGGCCTTCTATCGAGGCGAGCGCCTGCCCGGCCGCGAGGCGCTGAGACGCGCCGGCATCGAGCCTCCGGGATTGCAGGCCCGGGACGGCCTGGCCACCATCAACGGTTCCAATGTTCTCACCGCGATGTCGGCTTTGCATATCTACGACATGGAACGCTGGCTCAAGCAGGCTGAGATCGCCGCGGCCATGAGCATCGAGGCGCTGCTCGGCAACATGCAGCCGTACAACTCCAAGCTGCATGAACTGCGGGGCTTCAAGGGCGCCATCACCTCCGCCAGGAACATCACGAAGGTGATCGAGGGTTCGGATCTCGCGACCGGCCGGATGAAGACTAAGGTGCAGGACGCATATTCCATGCGTTCCACGCCCCAGGTGATCGGCGCGGCCCGCGACGCCATAGCCTATGCCCGCTCCCAGGTCGAGATGGAGCTGAACGGCGTCGGCGATAACCCGATCTTTATGCCGGAACTGAAGTTGACTCTGACCGGCGCGAATTTCCAGGGTACGCCTGTGTCCCTGCCGATGGATATGGCCGGCGTCGCCATCACGATGGTGTCGGTACTCTCAGAGCGGCGCCTGAATCGACTTACCAATCCGGCGCTGTCACAAGGTCTGCCGGACTTCCTCGCCCACGAGCCCGGCTTCTACTCAGGGCTGATGCTCAGTCAATACACCGCCGACCATTTGATCGTCGAGCAAAGGATTCTCTCGGCCCCCGCCTCCATTCAGTCCATCCCTGCCGCGGCTGACCAGGAGGACTTTGTGTCGATGGGCATGAACACCGCCCTCAAGAACGCACGCATCCTGGACAATGCCTGCGGTGTGCTTGGGATCGAGTTCATGGCCGCCGCCCAAGCTCTGGACTTCCGGCAGTTCACGCCCGGCAAGGGTACGCAGGCCGCACGCGAGGTGATCCGCAAACACGTGCAGCACCTCGAGGTCGACAGACCTTTGTATCCGGATCACAATGCCATGAAAGCATTGGTCACGTCGGGAGAAATCCTGACCGCAGTCGAGAAGGTTGTCGGGCCGTTGGATTCTCTGATCTTCCCTCGCTAATTACAGCGGCAGGCTAGAAACCGTTCCATTTACGGACCGCCTCAAGGCGTGTGGAGGCGTCGGGCTCCGTGTGAGGCGCGGCGTCCTTGGGATCAGAGAAGTGTGCGCCCATCAGCGCCGCAAAGCACGCCTCGACTTCGTTTGCCAGATTCTTTGGGTCGTATCCCCCCTCTAACACAAAGACGATCTTGCCGCCGGAGGTCTCGCCGGCCAATTCAACCAGTCTCTCCGAGAGCATGTAGAAGCCCTTGGTGGAAAGTCCCAAGCTCGTGATGGGATCGTTCCAATGGGCATCGAATCCTGCTGAAACCAGCACTAGCTCCGGTTGAAAACTACGGACGAATGGGGCGATTATGTCCTCGGCGATCCGACCGTAGACCTCATCTCCTGACCCGGCCGGCAGCGGCACATTGACGATGCGATGCCGTGCCTGCGCCGCCTCATCGATCCAGCCGCTACCCGGATAGATCCCCCACTGGTGCGTGGAAAGGTAGGCCACTCGATCGTCATCCAGGAAAGCAGCTTGCGTGCCGTTACCATGGTGCGCGTCGTAGTCGACGATCGCCACGCGGGTCAACCCGCGTGCAAGCGCGTCCCGGGCCGCGATCGCCACATTGTTGAAGATGCAGAAGCCCATGGCGCGATCCGGCTCGGCATGATGGCCGGGAGGGCGGACGATCGCGAACGCGTTCTTCGCCCCGCCACTGAGAACCGCACGGGTGCAGGCAAGGGTCGTCCCTGCGGCCAGGAGTGAATCCAAGTATGTGCTCTGCGTGACGAAGGTCGGCGCGAAGTCGATGATCGACTCCCCCTGCTTGCAGGTCGCCTCCAAAGAGCGGATGAAGTCGGTTCGATGGACGCGTGAGATCTCCGCCAGCGTCGCCGGTTCCGGGGCAAGCTTCTGAGCGCCCAGGGCATCCAGCCGCGGTTTCAGCACTGCAAAACGGGCCGGGCTTTCCGGATGCTCCGGGTAAACGTGATGCGGTGATGGGACAAACGCGTAGGCAGTCGTCATGCCAGGATTCTATCTGGGAACTTCCGCGCCCGGGCTGGCCCTAAAAGATTGCCAGGCGTGCCTTTGGGGCACGCCTGGCAACCTTGAGGGGGGAGGGACACCACCGTCAGTCAACATGGGGGGGGCATGCGGACTGTGTTTACGGTGGTTGACACCGTTGATACCAATAAGAGGGAGGGAGGTGTCTCGTCGCTAATATACATCTGAATAGTCCACATAAAATTAGATTTGGATTAGAGAATGGTACAGTGATTGTCCTGCCGTTCACTATCCCCCTCGAAACAACTTAAGCCAGTCCTCGACCTCCTGGCGTGTCAGCTTCCGCCCCTCCGGCGCACCCTCTGTGCTGCCTCGCCTTCCGCCTCCTCGAAGCATGGCTGCGAATTCTTCGGAGGACAGACTACGCGCATGCGAGGCTCGAGCCGCGTTCTGCACGGCGTGATCGGAGCTCACGACGATCCAGTTGCGGGCTGCGCCTGCCAGCCTTCCAAGCCGGGCCTTGATAGCCGCATCAGCCGTCGAATGCGCCGGGACGAAATACGCCATGACCCTGCCGAAACGCCGCCCTCCTGCAGAGCCAGGCGGCGCCCCGTCGAAATACACCTCAATGTCGCGTCGCTCGCGGCGCGCGAACTCCTGAAGAGCCTCGACCAGTTCCAGCTCGTCTTCCGCGGAATCCAGTCGGATGCCGCTCTTTGGGATCAGGTTATGACCGTCGACCAGATATGGCATCCCCCCATTCTACCCGTGGCGTCAGAACGAAGGTCGCCGTTTCCCCCTGCATTCGGTGGCCTGCCGAATTTATGCAGGCTCCGCTTGATTCATGCTGGTTGTGATCTCGAACGCCGGAGCGTGCTCGAGGTGCTTTTTCACGGCGCAGAGCTGCGCCGAATTGATCGCGGCTTCCCGGTACTTCTCGGGGAAGGTCGGCGGAAGCCGGATCTTCGAGCTCGATCTTCTCCACCATGCCGCTCATGGCATTCCTGAGTACGCGCTCCTTGATCCGCAGGCCGTCCGTGGGAAGATTGCGCTGGCGGCAGAAACCGAGCACGTAGACTCCCGCGCAGGTTCCGATCGAAGATAGGAAGAGATCAAAAGGCGACGGCGCCGAGGCGGTCGGCGGCTGATCTGTCTGGACAGTGAAGCGCCCAAAATGCGCGTCCACCCTCGAGCCGCCCGGAAAGTCGATCATCATTTCCATGCTGCTAACTCCTGGTTGATTTCTTCGTATATGGTATTGTCGCTGTGGGCGTCAAAAATCGGGCGTGTATAATGTAATCATTCCCAGGTGATAGGAGTATGACATGGCCGACCGCAAAGATTTGATGATTCCGCCGCAGGGAGGCGTGATACGCGACTTCGTGCTGCGCGTCAGGCTTGTCTGGCGGCTGATCCGCGATCGCCGCGTCAGCTTCTGGTTGAAGATCATCCCCGTCGCGGGGCTAGTCTATCTCGTCTCGCCCCTTGACCTGATCCCCGATATCGCCCTGCCCGTGATCGGCGAGCTCGACGACGCGGCCATCCTTTGGATCACGAATTACCTGTTTGTCGAGCTCTGTCCGCCGGCGATCGTCAGTGAGCACGTCAAGGCATTGAGCCAGGGCGGCTACAAGCCTGCCGACGACGACGTGGTGGATGCGGACTCGGTGGAGATCAAGGATCGCAAGAATTAGGACGCCGTCGTCGCTGACTTTAGCGTAGGACAACTCACTCGTGACGTGGAAATCCGTGGCGTGCCGAGTTGGCACGCTTCTACTAACAGCGCTCCTCTCGTGCGCTTGCGCGACCTCAGCCGTGGCGCCGAGTCCGACCGTCCAGCCACCCCCGACCGCCGCGCTTCCGGCGAGCGCCACGCCTGAACCGCCCACGCCCGCCTCTCACTCGCCCACCTCTCAGCCTCCTACGTCCGCGCCCGTTCCTCCTGGTCTGGCAACCACGTTTCCTGATCCCGCCGCCTATTCCTGGGGAGAGGTTGCGATGGGCTTAGCGTTACCCGATGACATTCAATTCCCGGACGACGGCAGCGGCCGCATGTTCGTCGTCGAGCAACCGGGCCGCATACGCATCGTCGAGAATGGACAGCTCTTGCAGCAGCCCTACCTGGACATCACGGACCGGGTGGGCAGCGCCGGCAATGAGCAGGGCCTGCTGGGCCTGGCCTTTCACCCTGACTTCAACAACCACCCCTATTTCTACGTGAACTACACCGACCGCAATGGCAATACTGTCATCGCTCGCTTCCAGGCCAGCGGCGACCTCGCCGATCCGGCGAGCGAAAAGGATGTCTTGCAGATTCCCCAGCCCTACCCGAATTACAACGGCGGTGAGATGACCTTCGGTCCCGACGGTTTCCTGTATCTCGGTTTGGGGGACGGCGGATCGCAGGGAGATCCAAATGGGAACGGTCAGAACACGAATGTCTTGCTTGGCAAGATCTTGCGGATCGACGTGGATCACGGAGACCCGTACGGCATCCCCGCGGGCAATCCGTTCGCGAATGGGGGCGGCCGGCCCGAGATCTGGGCCTATGGCTTGCGAAACCCATGGCGCTTCTCCTTCACCAGGAACACGAACGACCTCTATATTGCCGATGTTGGTCAGGATCTATGGGAAGAGGTTGACGTCGCCCTCGGGAATCCGGCTGGGGTGAATTACGGTTGGAACTACTTCGAGGGCCGGCATCCCTATGGCGGTCGACCGCCTGGAGGATTGAACTTCACGATGCCCGTGACTGAGTACAGTCATCCCGAGGGCGGCTGCGCCATCATCGGAGGTTTTGTATACGCGGGCCAGATGAGCGAGTGGCGCGGCATCTATCTCTATGGTGATGAGTGCTCAGGCAAGATCTGGGGGTTTCTCAATACATCCGATCCGCCGTCGCAGTCCGGTTGGCAATCCCAGCTTCTTTTCCAGACCAGGGCGAGCATCACTTCCTTCGGTCAGGACCCTGCCGGCGAGGTCTACCTGGCCGACCGGGCAGGCACCATCTATCGCCTTCAGAAGTGGCATTAGTCTCGAGAACAGGGGATAGGCACCGCACAAGGAATTTGGCCTTTTTGGTCAGAAATCTGAGCGTTTTGTCACGGACACCTGTGACGCCTGTCACTGGCAGGGCTGGCTCACTTCCCGTAAACTGTGGTTGTAATTTGGAGGTTGAGTGGCCTTCCGTACCTGGCAAGTCAGAAAGATCAAGTACTGCGAGCATGTAGGGCACGAGATTGCTCTGGAGAACCAAGTGGTTTTCGCCTCCGAGCACCTGCCCGACCAACCTCCCCGAGTGGTCGCCCGTCGCTGTTCCAACGCTCTGGTTTGCAACGGATTGGAGAAACCAGGTTGCGTTTGGGCAGGGACCCAACCCGACCACCACCCAATCTAGTGACCTTGTAGGGCTTCAACCGAAGCCCCGCTTGGCAGACTTCTCTCCTCCCTCTGAGTTGGTCTATGGCTACCCCGCGAGCGATCGCGGGGCAAGCCGTTAATAAGGGGCTGAGCGCGGCATTGACTGGAGGAATGCCGCCACTTCTGCATCCGCCGGCCGCCGCTTGATCTGACTCGCCGGCCCTACCTGGCGGAGCCTACCTCCCACGATCACGGCCACCCGATCGCTCAGCTTCCCGGCCTCCTTCAGGTTATGGGTCACCAGGATTGCCGTGCGGTGGTCGTCCGCCAGCAATGCAGCCAGATCGTCCAATAGCTTCAAGCGCGTTGGGGATCGAGCGCAGGGAAGGGTTCATCCAATAGCAGCAGCTCCGGATTGAGAACGAACGCCCGCGCCAGGCAGACTTGCTGGGCCTCGCCGCCCGAGAGTTCACCAGCCCTTCGCTTGGCCAGAGCCTCGATTCCCAACTTGTGCAGCCATTCGCTGATTTGGGTCTCGATCTCTGCTGAGGGCCGTCCCCGAAAACGCAAGCCCAAGCCCACGTTGTCGGCCACGCTCATGTCGAGCAGCAGCGGGTTCTGGAAAACGAGCGAAATGCGACGCCGGTGCTCGAGCACATCCCAGCGGTGCAGCGACTTCCCCGCGAAGATAATCTCGCCTTCCTGTCGCCCCAACAAGTTGGCAAGCGCCAGCAGGAACGTGGTCTTGCCGGCGCCATTGGGCCCCACCACGGCTAGTATCTCTCCCTTTTCGACGTCGAGAGACGGGACCTCGAGGACCGTTGCTTTCGATCGCCGAATGCGCAGGTCTCGTATCTGCACCAGCGCGGTCATTGTTTTGCCCCGCGTTGTTGGATCCATGTCAGCGCCAGGTTCACCAGGAATGTGATCACGAGAAGTAGCACGCCGAGCCTGATGGCCACGTCGAATTCACCCTTGCTTGTTTCAAGGACGATCGCGGTCGTCAACACGCGGGTCTGGTAGCGGATGTTGCCGCCCACCATCATCGAGGCGCCGACCTCGGAGATCACCGACCCGAATGCGGCCATGAGGGCGGCCAGGAGCGGCAGCCGCGCCTCGCGCCAGAGCAGCCAGATCATCTGCAGGCGCGAGGCGCCGAGTTCCGATCAATTGCAGCTGCAAGCGCGGATCCAGAGCTTGCAGTGCCACGGCCGTCAGGCCTGTCGCTACCGGAAAAGCAATGATCACCTGGGCAATCACGATGGCCGCCGGGGTGTAGATCAGCTGCCAGTCTCCCAGGGGCCCGGAGCGCCACAGCGACATCGCCACCGCCAGTCCCACTACGACCGGCGGCAATCCCATCCCCGTGTTCATGAGGCTCAGGAAGAAAGCGCGGCCCGGGAACCGTCCCAGCCCAAGTAGCGTGCCAAGGGGTAGTCCAAGCATCAGGCTGATCACCGTAGCCAGCGCGGAGATCCTTAGGGAAAGCCCCGTGATTTGAAAGACCTCAGGATCGTTGAACATGCAGCTCCCTTCGGCAGGCCGCCGTTCGGAGGCACCGCCGTTCGCGCTGGCTTACGCTATGTCTTGCCTTCACAGGTGCGCTACAGGCCGAGGTCGGCGTCGGTCTTGGTGGCATCTGGGACGAAGAGGGGTTGTCCAAACTTCTCCACGCCGAACTTGCCGATTACATCCTGGGTCGCCGCATTGGTAATCCACTTGGCGAAGGCGAGCGCCCCGTCGTAGTTCACCTTGGGCCACTTGTCCGGATTGACCGTAATCACGTGATACACATTCAACAGGCTGTTGTCCTTTTCGACCAGCAGGTCGAGCTGCAGATTTTCCTTGTTGGCCAAATAGGTTGCCCGGTCGGTTAATGTGTAGGCGCCCTTCTCCGATGCAATCGTAAGCGTCGCACCCATCCCTTGACCTGATTCCACATACCAGGCTGGCTTCTGGCCGGCAGGATCGAGAGCGGCGCTCTTCCAGAGTGCAAGTTCCTTGGTGTTGGTGCCGGACTGGTCACCCCGCGAGATAAACGTCGAGCCGCTGCTGGCGATCTTCTTGAACGCGTCGACCGCAACGGTGCCGCCGCGGATGCCAGCCGGATCTGCGGCCGGACCCACAATGATGAAGTCGTTATGCATCACCAGGAAGCGGTCTTTTCCGTATCCGCCGTCCATGTAGGTCTTCTCAGAGCTGGGGGCGTGAACCAGCAGGACGTCCGCGTTTCCCTGTTGGCCCATTTGGAGTGCCTGGCCCGTGCCGACCGCTACCACCTTGACGTTGTACCCGGTCTGTTGCTGGAACATGGGGATCAGCACATCCAGCAAACCCGAGTCTTGGGTCGAGGTGGTCGTCGCTAGGATCAGATTCGGGTTGGCAGGTGCCGCCGCGTTCGCGGCGGGGCCGCAGGCGGATGAAAGGAGTGCAACGGACAGACAGACAGCTAAAACGAGCAGGGCACGCGATTTCATGCTTTAGAATCCTTTCTGGATCGGGATTTGTTCACCGCTGTGAGCGGTGTTGTAACCTGTCATGGATTTGAGCGTCGTGCGGAATCCGGCTGTCTGCAGATGATCGAGGATGGGTGCCAGCTTTCGCTCCTGCTCGCGCGGCAGCACCAGGTCGTATCGCTCTTCGAACAACGGCAGGAAGTCAAGCCCTGCCTCATGCGCCGCAGCCTGCAAGCCGAGCCCTACGTCTGCCCTCCCCGCCCGGATCAACGCCGCCACCTCGGTGTGGGTCGCGACGGCGTGCTGAAATCCCCGGATCGAAGCTCCGGGCTGATGTCTGCGCCTCAATTCCCCCTCCAGCCAGAGTCGGGTGCCTGAGCCCGCGTTCCGATTGACAAAGCGGACCTCGGGTCGACTCAGATCCTGCAGGCCGCGGATCGACTTGGGGTTGCCCAAGGCAAGAAGCAGTCCCTGCGTGCGATGGGCAAGCGTGATCAGATCAACGTCACGGTCCGGGAAGAATCGCCGCACGTACGGGGCGTTGTATTCTCCGCTTTCATCCAACAAGTGAGCGCCTGAGACCTGGCACAGTCCCTGCCGCAGGTTGGTCAGGCCGTCCAGCGAGCCCACGTACAGCGTAAGCAGCAGCACACGGTCCGAGAATCGGTTCGCCAGCCCATCCAGGGCCAGGTCATGACTGCCCGAGAAGACAATGGCCGGTACCCGGGTCTTGGGCAGGATCAACTCGTCCAGGAGCAAGGCGCCGGCTCTGGCTTGATAGTATTTCTCGGTCGCCCTGCCGACGGTGCGGATCTCGACCAGGTCAACGAGCGAGGCCGCCTCCAACGCCTTGAGGTGATGGCTCACCCATGCCGGCGACTGTCTCAGGCGGCGCGCAAGTTGCGTCAGTGTGGCTGGCGATGCCATCAAGAGCCGCAGGATGTTCAGGCGGCGCGCGTCGGCCAACAACTTGATCTTGTCGAACTCGTGGAGCCTATCGATGTTTCTCACGACGATTAAGTCTTCCCCAAACCGTCGTGAATTGTAACATGGACCGCGAGGGCCGGTTTGACACCGGGCTTTGCCTGTGATACACTCTCGCCCCAATTAGATAGCTGTACTCATCCAGAGAGGCTGAGGGACCGACCCTGTGAAGCCTCGGCAACCGCTCCCGCCAGGAGCAGGTGCCAATTTCGGCAGACGCTTGTCTGAGAGATGAGAGATGACCCGGTATAACCGTCGCCTCTCATTTCGAGAGGCGATTGCTTTAGAAATGCCTCTTTGCCGCTTGGAGTGACCGTGGACATCGGTGAGACGCTTTACGTAACGAAACCCGCAGTTTTTCGCCAGTGGCTCCGCAAGAACCACGCCACCAAGACCGAGATCTGGCTGGTCCAGTACAAGAAGGCGACCCGCAAACCGTCCATCGACTACGTCCAGGCGGTCGAAGAAGCCATCTGCTTCGGCTGGATCGACAGCTTCGAAAAAGGCATCGATGCCGAGCGCTACGCGACCCGTTTCACGCCGCGCCGCCAGCGGTCCAATTGGACTGAAACCAACAAGGCACGCGCCAGGCAGCTGATCTCCGCGGGCAGGATGACCGCCGCAGGGCTCAAGACGCTGCCTCCGGACCTGCGACGCCCTTGATGCCGCGAGCAAGACCGATGCACTTTCGGCCAATGCCGCCTTTCCCCGCAGCGAACGGCGCCCCGTGCGATATTCTGAACGCCGTCTGCCGCGGCCTCTCAGCATTTGCCCTCTCCGATCCATGTTTATCTGTGGTCAAATAGCCCGTAAAGGAAAAAGTCATGCCTGAACGACAATGCACGAATCGCCGTTACCTCGACGCCCTGGAGGAGAGAGTCCTTGTGTACGATGGCGCCATGGGCACCAGCCTGCAGGCGCTCAACCTCACCGCTGAGGAGTTCGGCGGCGAGCGCTACAACGGCTGCAACGACTACCTCGTTATCTCCCACCCGCAGGCTGTGGAGCAGGTGCATCGTTCATTCCTGGACGTGGGCGTAGACGTCATCGAGACCGACTCCTTCCGCTCCAACGGCATCACCATGAAGGAATATGGCCTGCAGGACCGGGTGGTCGAGATCAACGCGGCCGCTGCAAAACTGTCGCGGCGCCTGGCCGATGAATACGCCGCCCGCACGGGCCAGCCCCGCTTTGTCGCCGGCTCGATCGGCCCTTCCGGCAAACTCCCGTCTGCCAATGACCCCGAGCTCTCCAACGTCGGCTTCGATGACCTCGCGGATGTGTTCCGGGAGCAGGCCCTGGGTCTGATCCAGGGCGGCGTTGACCTCCTGCTGATCGAGACCTCGCAGGACATGCTCGAGGTCCGCGCCGCAATTGCAGGCTGTCAGCGTGCCTTCGCCGAAACAGGGACCCGGCTTCCGATCCAGGCCCAGGTCACTCTCGACACGACCGGCCACATGCTCCTTGGCACAGACATCAATGCTGCCCTGACGATCATCGAGGGCCTGGGTATCGACGTCATTGGCCTCAATTGCTCCACCGGCCCCGAGCACATGCGCGAGCCGATCCGCATTCTCGGAGAGAACGCCGCCCTGCCGGTATCTTGCATTCCGAACGCCGGCCTGCCCCTCAACGTGGATGGACAGGCGGTCTATCCACTTGAACCGGAGCCGTTTGCGGCTGCCCTGGTCGAATTCGTCGAGAGACATCACATCTCCGTCGTAGGCGGCTGCTGCGGCACGACACCGGCGCATCTCAAACTCCTTGTTGAGCGCATCGGTCATCGCGCCCATGCTGCGCGGCCGCATCGCTCGGACGCGAAACTGGCCTCTTCCATGTCGGCCATCTCCATGCGGCAGGACCCTCCCCCCACCCTTTTGGGCGAGCGCTGCAACGCGCAGGGCTCGCGCAAGTTCAAGAAGATGCTGCTCGAGGAAGATTACGATGGCATCCTTGAGCTTGCCCGGGAGCAGGTCGCCGGAGGTGCCCATGCGCTCGATATCTCCTGCGCCGTGACCGAGCGCCCGGACGAGGTCGACTTGATGCGCAACGTGGTCAAGAAGCTCGAGTTGGGCGTAGACGTCCCGCTCGTGATCGATACGACCGAGTTGGATGTGCTCGAGGCGGCCTTGAAGACCGCCCCCGGTCGCTGCCTGATCAATTCCACGCACCTCGAGGCCGGCCGGACCAAGGCCGACAAGGTATTCGCGCTTGCCAAGGAGCACAACGCGGCTGTCATTGTGCTGACGATCGACGAAGGCGGCATGGCCAAGACCCGCGAGAAGAAACTCGAGGTGGCCCGTCGCATCCTCGATATCGCCGTGAATGAACACGGGCTCCGACCCCAGGACCTCGTCTTCGATGCCCTCACCTTCACGCTCGCCACGGGCGATCCGGAGTTTGCCAACTCGACCGTGGAGACGATCGAAGGCATCCGCCTGATCAAGCAGAGCCTGCCGGGAGTGCTGGCCTCGCTCGGCGTCAGCAACCTGTCGTTCGGCCTTTCGCCGCAGGCGCGCCCGGTCCTGAACTCGGTGATGCTCTACCACTGCATGCAGGCCGGCCTGGACATGGCCATCGTGAACGCCGCACAGGTGAAGCCGTATGCCGAGATCGAGCCCAAGGAGATCGAGCTCGCAGAGGACCTCATCTTCAACCGCCGCGGCCTGATGCCCTGCAGCGTTATATCGAATACTTTGAGAAGGTCTCGCCTCAGGCGGCCGAACGCGGCGCGGCCGATCCCACCCTGGGCATGTCCCCCGAAGAGCGGCTGCACTGGTCGATCGTGCACCGCCACAAGGAGGGCGTCGAGGCGGATATCGATACCCTCGTCACCCGCGGCGATTTCCCGTCGAGGCACGAGGCCGCCGTCCACGTTCTCAACAACGTGCTCCTTCCGGCGATGAAAGAGGTTGGCGACAAGTTCGGCACCGGCGAGCTGATCCTGCCTTTCGTGTTGCAGTCCGCCGAGGTCATGAAGAAGACCGTGGCCCACTTGGAGCAGTATCTGGAGAAGAAGGAAGGTCTGAGCAAGGGCCTGGTTGTTCTCGCGACCGTATATGGAGACGTGCACGATATCGGCAAGAACCTGGTCAAGACCATCCTTTCCAACAACGGCTATGATGTGATCGACTTGGGCAAGCAGGTTCCGGCGGAAACCATCATCACCAAGGCCGTCGAGGTCAACGCGACCGCCATTGGCCTTTCGGCGCTGCTGGTCTCGACCTCCAAGCAAATGCCGCTGATCGTGAATGAGCTCCATCGCCGGCAGCTGAAATTCCCTGTGCTGGTGGGCGGCGCCGCCATCAACCGCCGCTTTGGACGCCGCATCTTGTTTGCCGAGGATGGGTCGCCGCACGAACCCGGCGTCTTCTATTGCAAGGACGCCTTTGAGGGACTCGAAACTATGGACGAGCTCATCGTGCCCGCCAAACGCCAGGAGCTGCTGGGTCGGATCCGCCGGGAAGCCGACATGGAGATGGGCCGCGCCTCCCAGGTCCCGCAGTATCGCAAGACGGATCGGGCGCGCTCGGACATCGAGCCTGAACCCATCGTCCATCCCCTCAAGTGGGGACAGCGCCTCGTTAAGGACATGCCCCTGGAGATCGTCCTCAAGCATCTCAGCCTCAATGAGCTCTATCGCCTCTCATGGGGCGCCAAGAACGCTCATGGTGCCGAGTGGGAGAAGCTGAGCAAGGAATTCGACGCCCGCCTCGAGTCGATGACCCGTGCAGCGCTGCACGAGAAATGGCTGCGTCCCCAGGGCGTGTACGGCCTGTTCCCCTGCCAGGCCGATGGCGATGAGCTCATCATCTACGACCCGGCCACCGTTGACCAGGCCTCGCCGGACGAGCTGACTCGCTTCAACTTCCCGCGCCAGCCGCTCGACGATCATCTCTGCCTGGCCGACTATTTTGCTCCCGCCGAATTGGGTAAGCTGGATGTCGTGGCTTTGCAGGTCGTCACGGTGGGACTGGAGGCGACCGAGCGCTTTGACCGGATGCAGGCCAAGGGCGACTACTCTGAAGCCTATTTCTCGCATGGCTTGGCAGTTCAGACCGCGGAGGCCACTGCCGACTACCTGCACAATCATATCCGCCGAGAGCTGGGACTCGGCGAAACCCAGGGCAAGCGCTACTCATGGGGCTATCCCGCCGTACCGGAACTGGAGGATCATCAGAAAGTTTTCAAGCTGCTGCCGGCCGCAAGCGCCGAACTGGGAATGAGCCTGTCTCCTGCATTCCAGTTGATCCCGGAGCAGTCCACCGCTGCGATCATCGTCCATCACAGCCGGCGCGAAGTACTTCAGCGTCGGTGAATCACGCGTCGAGCAGCTCATGCGCTGAGACGGCCTTCGGGACGGATCCTCGACAGCAGACGTCATGACGAAATTGTTGCAGCGCAGGCATCTTCCGATCATCCTGCTTTTCTCAGCCTCCCTTGTCGTTGGCGCGTTGACCGTCAGGGACTATGGCGAGAGCTGGGATGAGGCGGATATCTATCGCTATAGCCAGTACGCGCTGCATGCTTACACGTTCTTCTTCCATCCAGCTGACTTGCCGCCTTTCAACACCAACCTGAACCTCTACGGACCTGGCTACTACATGGCTGCCGACGTGGCGGCTCGTGTGTTCACCAGCGTGATCCCCGGCTGGTCCGCGATCGACGCCTGGCATTTCTTCTACTTTCTGACCTACCTGGCCGGTGCCGCGGCTCTCTATCTGCTCTCAAAACGCTGGCTGAGTGAGGTTGCTGCTGTCGGCGTGACATTGTTGTTTCTCTCCCAGCCGCTCTACTGGGGCCACTCCTTCATCAATCCCAAAGACATACCCTTCATGTCCTTGTTCACAGGGGCGGTCTACACGGGGCTGAGAATGATCGACCGCTATCACGCCTCGCTGCGGCTTGATTGGTATGTTCTGTTGGCTGGTGTGGTCCTTGGTTTGACCGTAGCCTTCCGTGCAGCAGGACCCCTGGCAGGGATCATCGTGCTCGGATATGCGCTGCGCCTTCTTGGTCGCCGGGCCGTCGGCCTCGCGGCTCTCTACCTGGGTTTCGCGGCACTCACCGCCTACCCGAGCTGGCCCTATCTCTGGGGCGCGGTGGTTCCGCACTACCTCGAGAGCATTCACACCATGGCAGAGTTCCCTTTTTCCAGCAACATACTCTTCCAGGGGCAACTCTTTAAGGCCAATGAGCTGCCATGGATCTACTTCCCCACCTTCCTGCTGATCCAATTGACTGAGCCAGCACTCTTGTTGTTCGGCCTCGGGCTGGCGGCCGCGGTTTTCGCCTTCTTCAAGGAGCGGCACGCCGGGCCCCTGCCTCTGTTCCTGGCCTGGTTCCTGGGGCCGGCGCTGATCATCGTCGTTTCCCGCAGCCCCTTGTACGACAACGCCCGGCAGCTCTTCTTTTTGCTGCCGCCCGTCTTCATCATCGCAGGCCTGGCCTTCGAGCGGCTGTTCGCCCTCGTTGCGAATCCGGCCGTCAGGGGCGCCGTTCTCCTCGTCGCGGCGCTGCCTGGCATCCTGCTCTCGGTCCGTCTTCACCCGTACGAATATGTCTACTACAATGCCCTGGTGGGTGGCACCGGCGGCGCGTACCGGCAGTATGAGATGGACTACTGGGGTATTTCCTTTAAGGAGATCACCGACCACCTCAATGCCACTGCTGGACCGGGCGCTAATGTGTTGGCGTTTGGACCGGAGCAGATCGTCGCGCAATACGTGCGGCCGGACCTGCATGTCTTCATCCCGGCCGATCAACCCACCACGACATATGATTACGTGGCCTTCCTGACCCGAGCCAACTTGGATGAGCGCCGCTGCAAAGGCGCGGTGCCGATCTACACTGTGGAAGAGGCGCGGTGCCATCCTGGCCGTCCTCAAAACCATCCCGGCAGGCGCGGACTGCCGGTGAGTGAAAGCGTGTCCAGCTCTCTGCCCGTGAAGCCCCAGCCTGCACTCAAGGAGCCGATTTTCGTCGTGCTCCTGCTCGGCCTGATCCTCGGCGTTCTGATCACAACCCAGTACGGCGAGTTGTGGGATGAACTGCAGTTCTACAAGTACGCCGATCGGGCCCTTGAGGCATATTCGACGTGGCCCACCACCGGACAGATCGCCCTGACCGGCAACACCTATGACAACTACGGTCCGGCCTACGTGATCATCGTGGCACTTGGCGCCCGCCTGCTCGGCCTCGTGATTCCATGGATCACCTCCGACCTCCGGCATCTGGTCTATCTTCTAACCTACCTGGTTGGCGTTTGGGCGTTCTATGCACTCTGCCGGCGCTGGTTGGCTCGCGGTCCCGCCCTGGGAGCCTGCCTGCTGCTGGCGACCCAGCCTTTGTTCTGGGGTCATGCCTTCATCAGCCCCAAGGACATCCCCTTCCTGACGTTCTTCGTGCTCAGTCTGCTCCTGGGATTCCGCGTGGTGGACGCGGTTCAGCCCGTGTCCCCCGAGCCAGTCCAGCTGCGCTCCCGACGCCTGCTCCTGATCCTGACGGGCCTGTGGCTGGTCATGCTGTTTGGCCTCCTCCTCGCGACGCCTCTCGTCCACAGCTGTATCGAGAACCTCGTCACTGCTGCCGCCGCAGGTCAGTCAAACATCATCTCGCGCATTGCCTCGGACATCCACAGCGTGAAGCCGGCCGTCTATGTGCAAAGGTACTTCGTGTTGTTCGCGGATGCCCAGATCGGCTTTCTGGTTCTCTCTTCGCTGCTCATGGCATTCGTCTGGAGCCGGGCCCCGTCAGGTTTGCGCTTCGTCCTGACGATCGCGCCGGCCGCCATCGCCCTGGGTGTCACAACCTCCATCCGCGTGTTGGGACCGTTCGCGGCACTGATGGTGGCGGCGTACGCTCTCTGGAAACTGCGCCTGAGGGCCGTGCCAGTCCTGGCAGCGTACGTTGCAATAGGTGCGCTGGCCATGTATCTTACATGGCCTTACTTGTGGCCGGACCCGATCGGCCACTTCGTCGAGAGCGTGCGGGTCATGGCAGAGTACCCCTGGCGTGGACTAGTCTTGTTCAACGGCGTGATGTACGCCTCCACAGATATCCCCCGTTCTTACCTGCCGGTGCTCCTCGGTATTCAACTCACAGAGCCGGTTTGGTTCTTGTTCGCTGCCGGTCTCGGAATTGCCATCTACGATGCGGTCAGGAAGCCTGGCTCGACCCGCGGCCTGCTGTTGCTCACGCTGGTCTGGTTTGTGCTGCCGCTGGCGGGATTCATCGTCACGCGCTCGCCTCTGTACGACAATTTCCGGCAGGTGATCTTCATCCTGCCACCGGTGTTCATGCTCGCGGGCGTGGCATTCAGCCGGATCCGGCGGCCGCTATTACAGGCCGCCCTCATCGCCCTCGTGATCCTGCCGGGGCTCGTGGATGGCGCTCGCTTGCATCCCTACGAATACGCATACTACAACCGCTTCATCGGCGGTGAGCTCGGCGCCTTCCGAAAGTACGAGCTGGATTACTGGGGAACATCCTATCGGGCGGCGGCCGACTACCTGAACAGCACGGCGCCAGCCAACGCCAGCATCTGGGTCGAGGGACCCGCACACCTGATGCAGCTCTATGCGCGCCCTGATCTGAAGGTCTACTCGACCTACGAGGTCGAACGTGCGCCGCACTACGACTTCGTTGTGGCGCTGACCCGCTTTAACCTGGATCAGCAGTCGTATCCACAGGCGCGCGTCGTTTACACCATCGGACGCGACCAGGCTCTATTTGCGGTCGTAAAACAACCCTAGCGGAGAAGAGATGAGCGAATT
Source organism: uncultured Chloroflexia bacterium (assembly GCA_963739265.1). Classification (GTDB taxonomy): domain Bacteria; phylum Chloroflexota; class Anaerolineae; order Anaerolineales; family Villigracilaceae; genus Fen-1038. The sequence goes on along the minus strand of CAVTZR010000002.1, from coordinate 95,402 downwards.
GCTGGATCGCCTTGCAGCCGGCGTCATACTGGCCGACGGGGCCATGGGCACCATGCTGCACAGCCGGGGCGTTAGCTTCGACAAGTGCTTTGACGAGCTGAACCTGACCAAGCCCGATGCCGTGGCACAGTTGCATCGCGAGTACGTTGATTCCGGTGCACAGCTCATCCTAAGCAACACCTTCGGCGCCAATCGCTTCAAGCTGGGCAAGCACGGATTGGAATTGCAGGTCCGCGACATCAATCGGGCAGGCGTCGAATTGGCCCGCAAGGCTGCGGAAGCTGCTGCCGGCCGCGTGCTTGTCGCCGGCGACCTCGGACCCCTCGGGGTCCGCATCGCGCCGTTTGGGCGCGTCCAACCCGAGCAGGCTCGCGCCGCCTTTGCCGAACAGATCGAAGCGCTGTGCGAGGTCGGCGCCGACCTGATCGTCGTTGAGACGGTGAGCGACCTGTACGAAATCCAGCAGGCCGCCAGCGCTGCCAAACAAGTCTGCAGCCTGCCCCTGGTGACGTCGGTGACGTTCACCCGCGACGATCGGACTGTGCTGGGCGATGATCCCTTGAAGGTGGCTCGCCTGCTCCATGAATTGGGCGCGGATGTGATTGGCGTCAACTGCTCGGGAGGCCCCGCCCAGCTCCTGCGGATCCTCAAGCAAATGCGGCAGGCCGTTCCCGACGGGCGCTTCTGGGTCAAGCCCAACGCCGGCTGGCCGGAGCAGATCGGGGGCCGTATCATGTACCCGGCGGATCCCGAGTACTTCGCGGAGTACGCAGTGTCCTTCCGGCAGGCAGGCGCAAGCATCGTAGGTGGCTGCTGCGGCACCACGCCCCAACACATTGCGGCTATGCGCCGGGCTCTGGACGCAGCTCCTCAGGCTGAGATCCCGCACCTCGTTCTGCCGACAGAAGAGGAACCGGCCGAACTAGCAAAGGAGCAGCCCACGCAGTTGGCGCAAAAGCTCGCCGCAGGCCGCTTCGCCATCTCGGTTGAGATGGACCCACCGCGCGGTCTCTCCACCCACAAGCTGATTGCCGGCGCCTCCCTGCTTACCGAGGCCGGCGCGGACGTGATCAACGTGGCCGATAGTCCAATGGCCCGTATGCGGATGTCAGCCTGGGCAGTTTGCGACGTCATCCAGCGCAAGGTGAACGTGGAGACAACCCTGCATTTTCCGACCCGGGGCCGAAATCTCCTGCGCGTCCAGGGGGATCTGCTCGCCGCGCATGCCTTGGGCATCCGCAACGTCCTCGTCATCATGGGTGATCCAACCGCCATCGGCGACTATCCGGAAGCGACTGACAACTACGACCTGGTACCTTCCGGACTGATCAAGCTCATCAAGGAGGGGTTCAATGCCGGCGTCGATCATGCCGGCGCCAGCATTGGCCAGCCGACGAACTTCTTTGTGGGAGCTGCACTGAATCTCTGTGCCCCAGACCCGGAACACGAGGTCCGGAACCTGCGCAGAAAGATTCAGGCGGGTGCGGATTTCTTTGTGACTCAGCCCATTTACCAGACAGGGGATGGTGCGGCAGTACTGTCGAGGTACGAGAGTGAATTCGGCAAGCTCGACAAGCCCATCCTGGTCGGCATCCTGCCCCTTGTCAGCCTCAAACATGCTGTCTTCCTCAATCATGAGGTCCCCGGGATCTCGATCCCCGATGTGATTATCCGGCGGATGGAGCGGGCCGGTGAGCAGGCGCCCCTGGAGGGTGTGAAGATCGCAGTAGAATTGATTCATGATATCAAATCCTGGGCCCAGGGTGTCTACCTCATGCCTCAGTTCAGCCGCTTCGATCTGATCGCGGACGTCATCGACGGATCGAAGTGACTCATGTAGCCGCAGTGTTGGGCAAGCCGGCCTCCGCTGAAGCTGTGAGCGCATCATGATGCTGAACTGGATCCGACGCGGGGTGCTGGTCCTGATCCTCGCCGGCAGCCTGTACGCGAGCATTCAGAGCCTGATCTCGACCAAAACCCTCGGGAGCATGACGGACGATCCCGTCGCTGATTGGGAGCACCGTTTCGCACCGCTCAAGAAACAGTTGCCGTTCGTGCGGGGGGTCGTCGGGTACATCTCCGATTCCAGCATCCCCGGTTTCAACACGGATCCGGCCAATGACTCCGGCGAGTACGTCCTGACGCAGTATGTGATGGCACCCATCATCATCGTCAACGGAACTGACCAGGAGTGGAACATCGCCAACCTCAGCCCGCAGGCATACAAAGCTTGGAGCCCGACCAACAACGGCCGGTTTGATGTCACCGCGTTTGGCGGTGGCATCTATCTGTTGCATCGGATCGCCCCATGACGTTGGCTCTGGCGCTGGACTTCCTCCTGCCCGTCGTCTCGGGCACCTTGCTGGTCCATCTTCTGTGGCCCGATCGGCAGTTCCGCAACTGGACTCTCAAGCTGTTCCTGGGAATCGGGCTGGGATTGGGTGTCTCATCACTTCTGTATTTCATTTACCTGTTCCAGTTTGCCGGAAAGGATTGGTTCATCTTTGTGCAGCTGATCGTCCTGGGCGTGCTGCTGTCAGCGGCAACCCTGCATTATAGGCGGGCTGGCAAGGCATCCTTGCCGCACGCCGGCGTCTCCCGTGTCTCGCTTACACAAGACTTCTTTGCCGCCGCCGGCTTGATCGTCTTCCTGGTTTCCCTCCTGGGCACCGCCAGCTACCTTCTGCGCCGGAGACAAGGGGATTGGGACGCGTGGATGATGTACAACCGCGCCGCCCGATTTGTCTACCGGGATCAGGTCCACTGGATTCAGTCGTTCTCGGCGCAGATGGATCCGATATTCCACGCAGACTATCCGCTTCTCATGGCCATGAATATTGCATCAAGCTGGGAGACGCTCGGAACAGATACGCCCCGCGTGCCCATGGTCCAGAGCGGACTCTTCGCGATAGCGTGCCTCGGGCTCGCTGTAGCGATGCTGGCTTCGGTCAAGTCCCTCGGCCAAGCCGCTTTGGGTCTGGCGATTCTGTGGGGCACGCCGGTTCTGGTAAACGAAGGCGCACGCCAAATGGCCGATGTTCCCCTCGCCTTCTTTATCCTCTCGACCGCGGTCCTGATCTATTTGTATGTGCTGCACCGGAGTCCGGGCCTCCTCGTACTTGCCGGTCTCTCTGCCGGGCTCGCGGCCTGGACCAAGAATGAAGGCAGCCTCTTCGTGATCGCCGCATTTGCTGGTTTGGCGCTGGCATTTGCCGGCGTTGCCCGGTTGCGTGCCCTCGCTTGGTACATCGCCGGCCTCGCACTACCCTTGACCGTGGTCGTGTATTTCAAGCTGGCGCTCGCGCCGCCCAGTGACGTCTTGAGCAGCGGACCCGCGCGTTCTATCCAGCAGATCCTGGATCCCAGCCGCCACCTCGAGATCCTGCGTTACGTCGCCGGTGAACTGGCGGGCTTCGGCAGCTGGGGCCTGGTTTTCCTGCCGGTCGGAATCCTCGTGATCCTCGTGGTGTACTACTTCCTATTCCGTGCGCCCATTGCCCGTAACATTCGACCTGCCTACATCGCCGGGATCGTCATGCTGGGCATCCAGGCGGTCGGCTACTATGGTATCTTTCTGATCACGCCGTACGACCTGGCCTGGCATTTGTCCTACTCAACCACGCGCCTGATCTTGCAGATCTTCCCGTTGATCACATTCTTCATCCTCGCCGCCACCACAACACCCGAAGCCGTCTTTGCCTCGGCGTCTCCGGAGCCCCAGGGAGGGCAGCATGCTCCTGGCAATTGACATCGGCAACACAAACCTGACCCTCGGACTCTACGAGGGGGAAAAGCTCGATCCTCACTGGCGCCTGGCCACCGATCACGAGCGCATGCCGGACGAATATGGCTTGCAGATCCTTGGCCTGTTGTCTCACGCCGGGCGAACCTCGAAAGACCTGACCGGCATTTGCCTGGCATCCGTGGTTCCCCAGCTCACTCAGCGCGTCGTCCAAGCCTGCCGCGAGTATCTTGGGCAGGATCCACTCGTCGTGGACACCGGCGTGAAGACGGGCATACGCATCCGCTACGAAGATCCAAAAGCGGTCGGTGCGGATCGTGTGGCGGACGCCGTCGCAACGCTGCGACTTTACGGGGGTCCCGCCTGCATCGTCGACTTCGGCACGGCTACGACGTTCAACGCCCTCACCAAGGACGGAGAGTACCTGGGCGGCGCCATCACTGCCGGCATCAATCTCGCGGCCGACGCCCTCTTCACCCACGCTGCCAAGCTGCAGCGCATCGACCTGCAGCGTCCACCTTCCGTGATCGGCCGCAACACCGTCCACGCTATGCAATCGGGCTTGCTGTTTGGTTATGTGAGCATGACCGAGGGGATGGTGGCGCGCTTCCGGGCCGAACTGGGACCCGAGATGAAAGTGATCGCCACCGGCGGTCTGGCCGAGATCGTCGCCCGGGAAACCAAGGTTATCGACGTCCTTGCTCCCTGGCTGACACTTGAAGGTCTGCGCCTCATCTGGGAACTGAATCGCTAGCATAAACATCCGGGGGATGGCCCGGGCGATGGCCCGGCGGACGACCTCCGCATTCTGCGGATTCGGGTAAAATGCACCGTTCGCCTTGCCTCAGGTTAAACGCAGAATGAGTCTTCGCAGGGTCTTCCTGGTCACCGCGCTGGCGGCCGCCGGCTGTGGCGTCCTGCCCGCGCCCACGCCAACGCCGACCGAAACGGCTACCCCGGCACCTCCGACCGCGACCCCGACCATCACCCGCACGCCCACCCCCACGCTGAGTCCCACGCCGGCCAACACCCCAACACCGATCTGGACGCCCCAGGGACCGAACAGCGTGGAGGTGCCGATCCTGCTGTATCACCATATCGCGGTCTCGCCGATCGGCAGCCGCTACTACGTCCGCCCCGATATGTTCGATGCCCAGCTGAAGCTCTTGCACGATTGGGGCTACCAGACGATCACAACCTCGCTTCTGGTCAAAGCCATCACCCGGGGCGCACTGCTGCCGCCCCGTCCCATGATCATCACCCTCGACGACGCCAACGAGGACAACTACACCACGGCTTTCCCCATCATGCAGAAATACGGCTTCACCGGCGTGCTTTATGTGCCCTACGGCTACATTGGCGCACCCAACTATTTGACTGCGGATCAGATCAAGACGATGGCTGCCGCGGGCTGGGAGGTGGGCAGCCACAGTCTGACCCACACGGCAAGCTTCCCTTCCCTGGATTCCGCGGCGTTGAGGGCGGAAGTGGTCGACTCGCGCCAGAGGCTAAACGACCTGCTCGGTCTGCCCATCCTGACCTTCGCCTACCCATTCGGCGACAACGATAGCTCTGCCGTCGATTATGTCCATTTTGCCGGCTACATTGCCGCCATGGGGGCCACGGGTTTCACCGCCGATCAGGGTAAGGGCAATTTGTTCGTCTTGCAGCGCTGCGAGATCAAGGGCTCCGATGATGTCAAGTCGATGACCCGCTTCCTGCCCTGGCTCGGCGATCCGTCCTTCCTCCCCACCAACACGCCAACGGCGACTGCCCTTCCGACGCGCACTTCCATCCCAACCTACACGCCGTATCCCACCAAGACTCCGTAAGTTCCGGAGCCCCGCAATCAGCCCGTCTACGGTCCGAGGGCGGCGTAGAAATCCGGCGGGAGGGCAGCCACCCGATAGATGCGGATGTACTCGATGTTGTTGAGCCAGATGCTCTTCTCGGGAACTGCGTTCGCCAGCCCGCGCATTACGTTGGCGGGTGATTGGCGGTCCTTCTCCAGCTTGTAATAGATCACAAGGAACTCACTCGTTCGCAGGATCTGCCGCAATTGCGGCACATTCTCAGCATCCGCATAGACCGGCTTCAGCTGCTCGGTCTTGCCCGGATAGAAGAAAGAGAATGGCCCCCGCCCGTAGAATGCAATGACAGTTGCACCTGTTGCTCCGGGCTTCGACCTCAGATAGGCCGCGGCCAGGTCCAGGCCCTCACCGTACCCGAAATTCGGATCCTGGAACCCCGGCTCGGAAGCCTCCATGATCGGGTTGTAGTAGTTGTAGTAGTAAGGATAGAACGCCAACGCACTGGCTGCTTGGATGCCGACTGCAACCAGGATCACGAGGCCGGTGGTGACGCCCTGCCGACTAGACCGAAGGCGGTCCCCTACCCAGTCGGCGGCCCCGATCAGGCCGGCCGCAGCGAAGATATCGAGTGCCACGTAGGCCGTCAGCACGTAATGGGCTGAGTTCCTGCCGCTCACCACGCCGAAGAGGATCACGAACAGGCTTCCGATCAGGAAGATGGACAGCAGGACAATACGGGCGTTCCAATCCCTGCGCACGAGGGCCACGATCCCGAGCAGCCCTCCCAGCCAGACCAACGGCGTCGTCCGCCACAGCATGGACTGCACGTAGTCCATGATGCCACCGAGACCGAGCGGTGCGGCTGGAGGCTGGAGGCCACCGGTCACAGAGAGCCGCGAGCCTTCGAAGGCGTAGCTGAGGGCGTTCCCGAAGACCTGGTAGAGCATCGTGCCGGGCGCCACCCACATGCCTGGCCAGAACACAAAGTAGACCGCGACCAAGGCCACCAGCCACGCTCCGATCTCGGCGAGAGAACGCAGCAGTTTCCGCTGCTCACCTGATCGGCGGTGGGCCATCAACTCGACCAGGAAGAGCAGCCCAACCACTGGGAAGAGAACAATCGAGGATGACTTCGTGAGCTCCGCGAAAGCAGCCGCCGCGCCCGAAATCAGCAGATACACCCACTTCCTTTCGTAGAACAGGTGGCTGACCAGGGCCGAGAGCGAGATAATGACCAATAACGCCAGCAAGCCCTCATGATTGAGCAGGCGCGAGTGCCCGAGGAAGAAGGGATCAAAGGAGATCAGCAGGGTCGCAGCTGCGGCCACCTTGTCCCCCAGTAGGCGTCGCAGAAACCACCACAGGCACATGAGCAGCACGACGATGAGGATCGTCTGGATCACCCGACCTGCAACGAGCAGTCCGAGCGGCGTGTGACCGTGCTCGATAAGAAAGCGCTCCAGGCTGTCCTTGTAGACATCGAAATACCCCTGCCCGAACCCGCGATATTGCGGAAAATAGACCAGCATCGCGGCGGTGACGATCCACATTGTGGTCACCGCCGGGTGGTAGTCATAGAACGTGTTGGCGAAAGCCCGCTGGCCCAGCGCGTAGTAGAAGTCGGATCCAGCCGTCAGCCAGTACGGCTCGTCGATCGTCGCGAATTGCCCGATTCCCACCAGACGCGGGGTCGCGATCAGGACGATCAAGGCTGCGATCAGCGCAATCCGGCCGCGATTCGCTCTCACGTGTCAGATTATACCTGTGCGGTTTCTCGGGCGTCTCCGGGCACTTGACAGTCACCCGCTTTCGAAGATAATTATCGTCACAACACAAACTAAAGGCATTGACGGAGAAAAGTACGCTGGCGAAGGCCGACAGGGAAGCCGGAGCGCGGATTGAGAATCCGGCTCGGCGGCAACCGGCGGAAGTTCTCTCCCGAGCCGTCTGAGTGAACGGGTTACCCAGTAGTTCAGGCCGTTGTCTCAACGTTATCTGGGAGGCTGATGGCAGTCAGCGCAGAGTGAGCCGATGAGGCTAATCTGGGTGGTACCGCGGGAACTCCCTCCCGTCCCATATACGGACGGGAGGATTTTTTTGTAGGCTGGCGGTCCGGGATCCGAGTTCCAGCTGATCCGGACGCGGAGGTGACATGATGATCGACCAACTTCGTGAGATCGAGCAGCGTGCCCGGGAGAGCCTGGACGGCGTGCAGGATGAGGCTGCCCTTGAGGCGTGGCGCGTCGCCCACTTGGGGCGCAGTTCCCCACTTATGATGATCTTTTCGGGCCTGGGAGGCCTCACAAAGGAAGAGCGGCCGGCCGTTGGACAGGCCGCAAACCGCGTCAAGCTGGCGCTCGAGGCTGCGCTCGCCGAAAAGGCCAGCTGGGCGCGAGCCTCGACCCTCAAGCGCTCGCTTGAGGCCGAGAAGCTGGACGTCACCCTGCCGGGGCGTCCGGTAATGCGCGGGCGCTTGCATCCATCCACGCAGCAGCTCAGGCGCGTTCTGGCGATCCTGGCCGAGATGGGATTCCAGGTCTACACCTCGCCGGAAGTCGAGACCGATGAGTTCAACTTCCAATTGCTGAACTTTCCCCCGCACCATCCCGCCCGGGAGATGCAGGACTCGCTTTACATCGATGCGGCCGGCCGGGGCGACAACCCGATCGTGCTCCGCACTCACACCTCACCCGGACAGATCCGCGCCATGCGCGAGTTTGCAGCGCAGGATCCAAAGAACCCCCCGCCGGTTCGCATCGCGCTGCCAGGCATGTGCTTCCGCCACGAGCAGATCACGGCACGCGCTGGAGATGCAGTTTAACCAAGTCGAGGGCCTGGCAGTAGGCCGGCACATCACTTTCAGTGACCTGAAGGGCACTCTGACCGACTTTGCCAGGCGCATGTTTGGGCAGCGCGCCCGTGTGCGCTTCCGCGCCTCCTACTTCCCTTTCACCGAACCATCCGCGGAAATGGATGTGGAGTGTTTCGTCTGCGGCGGCAAGGGTTGCGCGGTTTGCAAAGGTTCCGGATGGCTGGAGATCCTGGGGTCCGGGATGGTGCATCCCACCGTCCTCGAGAACGGCGGCTATGACCCACGGCGTTACACCGGGTTCGCCTTCGGCATGGGTCCAGAGCGCCAACTGATGCTCCGCTACCGCATCGACGACATACGTTACTTCTGGGCAAACGACATTCGTTTCCTGGAGCAGTTCTAGGAGGCCCGAATGAAAATACCCGTTTCGTGGCTTGGGGACTTCGTCAATCTGAAAGGCCTGACGGTCGAAGAGATCGCCCGCAGGCTCACGTTCGCCGGGCTTGAAGTCGATGAGATCATCTATGTCGGCTGGTCGCCTGAAGATGGCGGACCGGGCCGCCCGCACGAGGTCAAGACAAGCGGCATTTCGTGGGACAGGGACAAGATCGTCGTGGCAGAAGTTCGTGAGGTCATGCCCCATCCCAACGCGGACCGCTTGACGCTTCTGGATCTGTACGACGGCGCGCAGCAGCACACCGTCCTCACCGGCGCCCCAAACATGTTCCATCTGAAGGGTCAAGGCCGGCTGCCGGCGCCGCTCAAGGTGGCCTATGCCAAGGAAGGAGCCACCTTGTTCGACGGTCACGCCGCGGGTTTGCAGCTGACCACCCTCAAACGCACCAAGATCCGCGGCGTCGAATTCGTACTCGATGGTCTGCTCGGAGAAGGAACTCGGCATTTCCGAGGATCACGAGGGCATCATCATCCTGGATCCGGACGCACCGGTGGGCATGCCCCTCGCAGACTACATGGGCGACGCCGTGCTGGAGATCGACATCCTGCCGAACATGGCCCGCAACGCCAGTGTCATCGGTATGGCCCGCGAGCTGGCCGCTCTGACCGGCCGCAAACTCGTGCACCCGAAGATCGCCTACAAAACGGGCGGCGCCCCGGTCAGAGAGACCGTGTCTCTGCACATCACGGAGCCGGAGCTGAACCCGCGCTTCGTCCTTGGTCTCATCCGTGGCGTGGACTATCCAGCCGAGCCCCTATCATGTGCAGCGGCGGCTCAAGCTGGCCGGCATGCGCCCGATCAACAGCATCGTGGACGCGACCAACTACGCCATGCTCGAGCTGGGAGAGCCGCTGCACGCTTTTGACTATGATGTGCTGAAGGAACGCGCCGGGAACAAGCCGATCAGGATCATCACGCGCACCGCCAAGGATGGCGAGAAACTCACCACGCTCGATGGCGTGGATCGCCGGCTGACCGCGATGAATGTCCTGGTTTGTGATGGGGAAGGTCCCCTTTCAATCGCAGGTGTGATGGGCGGCGCGGAAAGCGAAGTGCACGATGCCTCGAAAGATGTTCTCGATGCTAAGGGCATTGAAACGAAGGCGGGCGAATTGCCGCCCGGCAAGATCAGCGTTCGCGGCAAGAGCACCACCAATGTTCTGCTCGAAGGCGCGGCCTGGAACTTCATCAACATCCGCCGCACGGCCAAGCAGCACAACCTGCCATCCGAAGCCTCCTTCCGGTTTTCCCGCGGCGTGCATCCGGCGCTGGCAGAGACAGGCGTCCGGCGCGGACTGCAATATATGGCCCTCTGGTCAGGCGGCAGCATCGCACCCGGTCTCGTGGACGAATATCCGCTCCGAGCCAGGAATTCAGTGGTTACTTTTTCCCCGGCGGATGCAAAGCGCCTGCTCGGGATCGACCTGCCGGCAAAGGAGATCGCCCGCCTACTCGAATCGCTCGAGTTCATCTGCAAGATCCGTGAGCCAAGCCCGCCGCGCCGCAAGTCGCGGCGCAGCGGTCAAGAACCAGCCGGCTGCTCAGTCTGCTGAGACTCGCATCACGGTCACGGCTCCGCCCCACCGACTTGACATCGGCGAAGGCATCATCGGTGTCGCCGACGTCCTCGAGGAAGTAGCCCGGCTTTGCGGCTATGACCGCATCCCCACAACCAACATGGCCGACGCCCTGCCTCCCCAGGTTGGAAACCCGGCTTATGAGTGGGATGAGCGTGTGCGCGATGTGCTGACCACGCTTGGTTTTGACGAGGTAGTCAGTCACCGGCTCACGTCCGCGGAGCGCGAGGCCCGGCTGGGCGTCTCCGACCCGCACGTGGTGATCGCCAATCCTGTCGCGCCGGACAAGAGCCGCCTGCGCCGCAGCCTGTTGGCCTCCGTCCTCGACGACCTCGAGCGTAACGTGCGCTGTAGCGACAGCCTGGCCTTCTTCGAGATCGGACCGGTATTTGAACCCAAAGGCAGCGAGCTGCCAGACGAACTTCCGCGCCTGGCACTTGCCATGACGGGATTGCGCGAGCAGGCCAGCTGGGACGACAAGCCAACGACTGACTATGATTTCTTCGACCTCAAAGGCCGCATCGAAGAGCTGCTGGCCGGCTTGCAGCTTGGCAGGGCAAGCTTCAGCCCCGCAGGATCAAGCCCGCATCTGCACCCGGGCAAATCGGCTGAGGTCCGGATTCGGGAACAGTTGGTGGGCACGCTCGGAGAACTGCATCCCATGGTCAAGGAGCACTACGAATTTGGCCCCGCGCCCGTTCTGGTCGCGGAATTCGATCTTGCGCTATTACGCAGCCTCAAGCCGCGGGCTAAGGTCGCCCCGGTGCCTGAGTACCCGGCAGTCTTGGAGGACATTGCCCTTATCCTGGAGCAGGACGTCCCCGCCTCTCGCGTCGAAGATCTGATCCGTGAGGCCGGCGGCGACGCGATCACAAACGTGCGGCTGTTCGACATCTACCGCGGCGAACAGGTCGGCCAGGGCAAGAAGTCTCTGGCTTACCGGCTGACCTATCAGGCGCCGGATCGAACGATGACCGATGCCGAGGCGGCGGCCATCCGAAACCGGATCGTGAAGCGGCTCGAGCTCGAGCTGGGAGCAACACTGCGTAGCGTCTAGCCCCTCGCTGAACGGTATGGAGAAAGCATCGTGTCCCCTCTCAGGTAAAATGGGCTGATCTACAAATCCAAAGGAGGACTTCTCATCATGCAGAACAGAACTACAGCTACCATCATTACAGTCGTTACGGCGGTGATATGTGGGTGTGCTGGCCTCTTGGCATGCGTATTCGGAATTTTCGGTGCTTTGCAACTGCCGTTTCAGACCAACGTGAACGGAGTGACAGGGAACTCCCCGATGCCGCGCACCCTCGGCATTGTCCTGCTCTGCTTATCAGTTCTCTTCATTGCCGTACCCGTTGGGGTCGGCTTCTTCACCCTGCGGCGCAAGCCTGCGGCTGCCACGCCCTCCGAGCCCATCCCGCCCGCCATGTAGCCGGGAAAAGAAAGAAATGCAGGCGGCCAATTCGCCGCCTGCATTTTCAGTTAAGGAGGGAGACTCGATCTTGACCTAAGGCACGATGATCTGCATGTCGACGTGGCAGAAGTCACTCTTTCCCCGCTTCAAGGCCCACACGGTCTTGAAGGCGCCGGAATTCCTTGGCGCAGCCATCGGCACTGCGAGAGTGATCGAATCGTCGATGCCCACGCTCTTGGGCAGATCATAGAACTGAGCCCCCGTGAACATCTTGGTGCCACTGAAGTAGGCGAAGTCCACCGAGCTGGCATCCCACGCCCCCAGGCCGGTATTCTTGATCTTCCACGACACCTTGAAGTTCTCCTTGGCCGAGAACTTGGAGCCGTCCGGCGGTGATTGCGACAGCAGCTGGCAGCCGAATCCAGCCGTTGAGCTCTCACTCGTCGCGGTCGGTTTTTTTGTCGGCGTCAGCGACGGCAGGACGAAGATGAACGTTGGTGAAGGAGAGAGCGTCAGCGTGGGCGTGGCGCTGGGCGGCGGCGTGGCGCTCGCCGTCCCCGTGGGGGCGGCGGTGACCTTGGCTGCCGTCTGCGTTGAGGCGGCGGCCGCGGTCCGCGCCACGATCGTGTCTACGGCGCCTGGTACCGGCGAAGGGACCGGTCCCGCTGGTACGACCAGGGACGTGATATCACAACTGATCACCAGGAGCGAAAGCAACCACAGGTAGCGAACGAGCAATTTGCGCCTTGTCGTAAGCTCCTCCCCTCTGCGGCGGAGTGCGCCGCGTGCCTACGGATCGATGCCCGGCCGGCCGGACCGGATGGCCACGTAGGGCCAGCAGAAACCGCCCTCGAGCTTCCAGGTCATGACATAGAAGCCCTTTTCGAGCGGAGCGTTGGCGTCGGCTTTGAACGTGTATGTATCTCCCGGCTTCATCTGGGGAAGCTGAACGCCGGAGGCCGCGGTCATCATGGGACCGCTGAAGTATTCGAGATCCTTGCCGGCTGCCCAGGTCTTGGCGCCGGTGTTGGTGATGATCCACTTGATATCGAATGGATCACCCGGCTTGTAGGCCGTATTGTCGAACGGACGCGTGTTCACGTCGCAGGCCCAGTCGGGCTTGTGTCCACCGCCGCCCCCACCACCACCGCCTGATTGCACAACGAACGGGGTCACGGTGGCAAGTGGTGTCAGGGTGGGCAGGAATAGAGGCACATCGGTCGGCGCGAGGGTCGCGGTCGCGGCCGGCTGCATCGCCGCAACGGTCATGGCAACTCCCGTCCCCATGTTGTTCTGTGCCTCAACGGTCGCTGCAACACCGGTCGCGACCTGCACTTGCACCTGCTCCGGTGACAATCCGGTAGGGGCAGGGCCGCAAGCGGCCGCCAGGCCGGCAACCGCCAGCACGACCACCGCCGCCCTCAAGAACGTCTTCAATTCGGTCTGTCCTTTGACCATATCATTCTCCTTCAAGGTGATCAGGCTTCTTCCTTCGGAGCCATGTGGCCTGCGCCGATGCCCAGCGGCTGCCACTTCCTGTCATCTTTCAGACGATGATGCAGTCCGTGACGGTCGTGCATCTCGTCGAAGCCCATCGGCTTGATGAACATCTCGTCGCCGTCCAGCAGCCCGGTGAGTCCCTCCTGACCCGGCTCGGGTCGCTTGTTCTGACAGAACTTGCAGGTCTTTGGTTCGTGTGCGCTGTAGTTGGTCGGCTCCTCGTAGGTTGAGACATAGCCTTCGTAATTGCGCACGATGACCTTGTGATCCGAGGAACTGAGCAGGTAGTTCGGCATGAGCGGCACCTTGCCGCCCCCGCCGGGGGCGTCAACGATGAACTGGGGCACCGCGTAGCCGGAGGTGTGACCTCGCAGGCCCTCGATGATCTCGATACCCTTGGAAACGGGCGTGCGGAAGTGGCCGGCGCCCTCCACCAGGTCGCACTGATACAGGTAGTACGGTCGCACCCGGATGCGGGTCAGCTTTTGGTCCAGCTCGCGCTGGATATGGACGCAGTCGTTGATTCCAGCCAGCAGCACGGTCTGGTTGCCGAGGGGGATCCCGGCCCGGGTCATGCGGTCACAGGCGTCGGCCAGCTCGCGCGAGATCTCATTCGGATGGTTCACGTGGATGTTTAGCCACAACGGGTGGAACCGTGCGAGCATGTCGCACAGCTCCTGGGTGATACGCATCGGCATGAAGACCGGGACGCGCGAGCCGATGCGAACGATCTCGATGTGGGGGATCTCGCGCAGGCGGGTGAGGATCTCCTCCAGGATCTTGGGAGCCAGCACAAGCGGATCACCGCCCGAAAGCAGCACATCCCGCACCTCGGGCGTGCGCTTGAGATACTCCAGCTGCAGCTCGAATTCCTTGCGCGAGAAGGTTTGGCCCGGGTCACCGACGATCCGCGAACGGGTGCAGTAGCGGCAGTACGACGCGCACTGGGTCGTGACCAGCATCAGGACCCGGTCGGGGTAGCGGTGGACCAGCCCTGGCACCGGTGAGTGCCGGTCCTCGGCCAGGGAGTCCTCCATCATGCCCGTAAAGGGCATGATCTCCGCCTCGGTCGGGATGATCTGCTTGCGCACGGGGTCATCGGGATCGTCCGGGTCGATCAGGGAGATGAAATACGGGGTGATGTCCACCCGGAAAAGGCCGCTGGTGTTCAGTGCCTTTCGCTCGGAATCGTTCAAGTGGACGATCTTCTCGATCTCTTCGACGGTATTGAGACGGTGGCTAAGCTGCCAGCGCCAGTCGTTCCACTTCTCGTCGGGAACGTCGGCGTAGACAGCAGCACGCTTGGAAACGATGGGGGTGGTCATTTGATGTTCCTCCGAACCATAAATGGGGCCGATACTCTAAAGGCGGATGAGGACTGTGACGTACCCCGCGGAGGGTCGTGGTCGGGGCGGAAGAAGCCTGCAGAACGATCCGGTGCGTTCATGATCCTTAGTATTGTAAGAGCAAAAAGAGGTGAGGTCAACCGGCCCTTTCGGATCCCGGCCTTCGATGGTACTTCCCCGTTCCAACGGGCTGCAGGGACCCCAAGCCCCGGCAACGGAATGGTTACTAGTGCAAAAACACGCTAACGGACCTCCGCGGTCTTGAATTCCTCAGAGGTCGGACAGGAAATCAGTCTGGCAGGCTCAATTAATCCAGGGCATTTGCACGGATAAGACTCTGATACCACCGGGCGCTGGATTTGAAGAGACGCTGCTGGGTCTTGAAGTCAACGTAGACCAGGCCGAAGCGTTTCGAGGTCCCAAAGGACCATTCGAAGTTGTCAAGCAGCGACCAGACGAAGTAACCCCGAACGGGAATGCCAAGCGAGATCGCCTTCTGGACTTGTCCCAGGTGGCGGTGAAGATACGAGATGCGCGCCGGGTCCTCGACCTCCCCATTAGGCCCGACGGTATCCACGTAGGCCGCGCCGTTCTCGGTGATGTAGAGGGCAGGGAACCTGTAGATCGAGTGGACCTGCGTTAGCGTCTCGAGCATGCCCTCGGGGTAGACCTCCCAGCCCATCTCGGTGCATTCCCCGGTAGGGTGGACGGTCGGCGAGTTGCGGCCGGCGGGCCGGGCGATGTCGCGCGCGTAGTAGTTGAGACCCAGGAAATCCAGCGGTACAGCGACCCGATCCAGGTCGCCGCCTAGAACGAAGTCCATTTTGTCGTCATGGGCGCCTCGGATGTCGTTTGGATAACCGCGGCCCGCAAGCGGATCGAGAAACCACCGATTGGTTACACCATCGGCATGCCGGGCGGCCGCCTCGTCGGCAGCGCTGGAAGAGGCAGGGGTTTGGGGATGATAGTCGATGGCAATGCCCACCCGCGCCTCCGGGCTGTTGGCCCGAATGATCGGAACGGCAAGTCCGTGGGCCAGGAGTAGATGGTGCGCAGCTGCAAGTGCCTCGTGCTTGTCCTTATGTCCCGGTGCATGCCGGCCCTCAAGATGGCCGATCAGCGAGCTGATGTGCGGCTCATTGATGGTCATCCAGTGCTTGACGCGGTCGCCCAGGCTCCGGCTGACGACGTCCGCGTATTCGGCAAATGCCGCGGCCGCGTCCCTGCTAGGCCAGCCTCCCTCGTCCTGCAGTCGCTGCGGAAGATCCCAATGATAGAGGGTGACGAACGGCTGAATCCCCGTTGCCAGCAGGGCATCCACCAGGCGGCTGTAGAAATCGAGGCCGGCCGCATTCACTTGACCTCGACCCTCTGGGAGAATTCGCGGCCACGAGATCGAATAGCGATAGGCCGTGAGCCCCATTTCCTTCATCAGGGCCACGTCATCAGACCAGCGATGATAGTGATCGCAGGCAACGTCGCCGGTTTCACCAGTCTCGATCCTTCCCGGCGTGTGACTGAACCGGTCCCAGATGCTCTCTCCCTTGCCGGCTTCATTCCACGCACCTTCGATCTGGTATGCGGCGGTGGCAGCGCCCCAGACGAAATTGGGGGGAAATGAATGCATTGAAGCCTTGGCTTCCGGGTTTATGGGATCACTCCAAATGCGAGGCAGGGAGTCCCGTTGGCCGCGCCGTGAAGGGCCGTCGTATCGCGACCGGTCGAGACATGGCTCTCTACTCAGGCTCCTCGCGCTTTTCGATCCCGAAGATCAATGAACGCTGCGGTGCTGTCAATGGCACGTATTCGGAGTTGGAGGTCCCCGTGTCCTGGTTCTCTACGATCAGGACGCTTGCGTCGCTGCCCAGGAGGGCTGCGTGCCAGACATTGCAGCGGACGTTGTAGATCTTGCCGGGCTCCATCGTGGTCTCATGCACCCCGTCCAGCTGAGGGCCGTCCCCGCCGATGAGCAGGAACTCCCCTCCCGCGGGTCAGCACGAAGACCTCGTCGGTCTGGGTGTGACGTTCCATGACAGTGATGCCCTCAGCGCGGGTGTCCGCCCGCGGGCGCAGTATTGCAACGCGCCAGGAACCGAAGTAGACCAGGGGCTGGAAACCCTCGCCCTGGTGGTCGCGGATCTGCAGCAAGCGTTCGTCCATGTTAACTTCCCAACCAGACTTCGACGTCATGAGTGCCCGACGGCAAATCCTGCGGAATCACATCACCCTCGATACTCTTCCCGTCCACGCTCATGCGCAGCACACCCTGGCAGACGTGCCCTGGGTTGTGGACAGTGATCCGAAGAGAGCTGCCGCGATAACGGCGCGTGACGGAGAAGCCGTCCCACGCGGGCGGGATCACTGGCGCGATTCTAAGGCCCGCATATGTGGGACGGATGCCGAGGATCCACTGCGTCACGGCGACGTAGTTCCAGGCCGCCGCGCCCGTGAGCCAGGAGTTCTTGGCCTCGCCGTGGTTCGGCGCATCCCGGCCGGCGATCATCTGGGCATAAACATACGGCTCGCACCGATGCACCTCGCTCATGTGCTCCCTGGCCGAAGGATTGATGCGCAGGTAATAGTCGTGGGCCGCCTCGCCGCGTCCGACCATTGTCTCCGCGATGATGATCCACGGATTGCAGTGGCAAAAGACGCTGGCATTCTCTTTGTAACCGGGTGGGTAGGACGAGATCTCACCCAGGTGGGGGTAGTACCGGGTGAATGCGGGCTGGTGCAGGAGGATGCCGTGCGGCGTTCCTAGGTGGGCGGCGACCGAGTTCAATGCCTTTGCAGCGCGGCCGTCGTCCAGGCCCAGGCCCGCCATCACGCAGATCCCCTGGGGCTCGATGAAGATCCGGCCCTCGGTGTTCTCCATCGAACCAAGCACATGCCCGAAGTCATCGTACGCGCGGCGGAACCAGGCGCCATCCCAGCCGGCGGTCCAGATGGCAGACTCCATCCGCTCTGCCCCCTGCGGAAGATCCTCGCACGAGGCGACCGGATCGATTTGCCGCGTCAGCTCAGCCATTTCACGTGCTGCCAGGACGAACAGGCCCGCAATGAACACGGACTCTGCGGTCTTGCCATCTTTGTTCGTCGTCGTCTGGAAGGACTCTCCCGGTTGCTCGGAGAAGCAGTTCAGGTTGAGGCAGTCGTTCCAATCGGCGCGGCCGATGAGAGGCAGGCCGTGCGGCCCGAGGCGATCAAGCGTGTACTGGACGGAGCGCCGGAGATGCTCGTGCAGGGTCGCCTCGGACCCTTGCTGATTATCGAAAGGCACCCGCTCTTTGAGGATGCGCCAGTCGCCGGTTTCCTTGACGTACGCGGCAACTGACAGAACCAGCCAGAGCGGGTCATCGTTAAAATTCGAGCCGATCTCGTTGTTGCCGCGTTTGGTTAGCGGCTGATATTGGTGGTAAGCGCCGCCTGTTGGCAGTTGCGTCGCCGCGAGATCAAGGATCCTCTCGCGGGCGCGCTCGGGAGCAATGTGAACGAAACCCAGCAGGTCCTGGTTCGAGTCCCGGAAGCCCATGCCGCGGCCGATGCCGCTCTCGAAGTACGAGGCCGACCGCGAAAGGTTAAAGGTCGTCATCACCTGGTAAGCGTTCCAGATGTTGACCATGCGGTCCGTGTGCCCGTCGGGCGTCCTGACCGTGAATCTGCCGAGCAGCCCATCCCAATATTCGCCCAAGGCATCGAACGCTTTGTGCACCTCGGCTGCGTCCAGGTAACGGGCCAGCGTCGGCAAGAGGCCGCTCCGATTCACGTTCTGCGAATCAGGCGGATCGAACTTGGCTTGCACGGGGTTTTCGTGATAGCCGAGCAGGAAGATGATCTTCTTCTGCGCGCCAGGATCCAGCCGGACTCGCACGTGGTGCGCACCGATGGGCTGCCAGCCGTGCGCTTCCGATCTCGAGGTTTGACCGGATTCCACTGCCTGCGGGCAATCCCAGCCCCGATAGCCACCGAGGAAGGCTCCTCGGTCGGTGTCGTAGCCTGCAAGTTGCTCTGAACAAGCAAAATAAGCAAAGTGATTCCGGCGCTCGCGATACTCGCTCTTGTGAATGATGAGAACTCGGCTCCGGCTCCGCGCCATCCGCACCCGAGCCGGGTACTTCCACCTCCCCCACCGAGTAGTTGCGCTGGAAATTCGTGGCATCGTCCAGCGCGTCCCACAGGCAGAATTCAATCGCCGCGAACACCGACAGGTTGGCCGGCTCGGAGCGTTCGTTGACGAGAGTGAGTTCCCAGATCTTCGAGCGATTCGCCCAGCGGGACGAAGTAACGGGTCTGCGCCGCGATGCCTGCCAGGCGGGAGGATATGACCGTGTATCCCATACCGTGGCGGCATTCATAGGAATCGAGGGGATGGCGGGTCGGCATCCATGATGGCGACCAGAAGAGCGGTCCGCGTGGAGAGGGATCATCGTCCCGGAGATAGATGTAGCGTCCGCCCATGTCCAGCGGCGCGTTGTTGTGCCGGTAGCGGGTCAAGCGGCCCAGCCGGGCATCCTTGTAGAAGGAGTAACCCCCGGCCGTATTGGAGATGATTCCAAAATAGTCTTCGCTGCCAAGATAGTTGATCCACGGAAGGGGCGTATCCGGCCGAGTGATTACGTATTCGCGCCGTTGGTCGTCGAAATGGCCATAATGCATTGAGGCCTCAGTATGGGCGCACGCCCTGACCCGCTGCCCTTTGCTGGCGCAGGCAAGTCAGGTTCAGGCCGGGAGCACGCGCCGAATCCGTTTGTCGAATGCGATCCTGTTGTCCCGGCCCTCGACCAGTCACTTTTCCACGCCGGTGATGACGATGCCCTGTACAAAGAACCGCTGGGCGATGATGAACAGAATCAGCGGGAACAGAAGCGTCAGCAGCGACCCCGCCTGGATCAGCTCCGGCCGCGAGCCGAAGATGCCATTGAAGCGCGCCAGCGCGACGGAGACCGGCTGCAGGTCCATCCGGCTCGAAAGGTAGATCAGCGGATTGAAGTAGTCGTTCCACGCCCAGACAATGTGGAAAACGATCACCGCCACGATCACCGGATAGGATTGCGGAATGATCACCGTCCATAAGACCCGGAACGGACTGGCGCCGTCGATCATGGCCGCCTCGTCCAGTTCTCGCGGCAGGGTCATGAAATACTGCCTGAGCAGGAAGGTGTCGTAGGCGTTGGCAAAGAACGAGGGCACGATCAACGGCAGCCAGGATCCCACCCAGCCAATCTTGGTGAAAAAGGTGAAGGTCGGGATGATCGTCACGGTGCTGGGCAGGAAAATGACCGAGAGCAAAACGATGAACAACACGTCCCGGCCGGGGAATCGGAAGCGGGAAAACCCGTAAGCCACTGGAATACAGGAGACCAAGACGCCGACCGTGGTCGTCATGGCATAGAAGAAGGTATTCCACAGCACCCGCGGGTAGTCGACGTCGTTCCACATCTCAACGTAGTTGCTCCATTGGGGCGCCGCGATCCAGGTGCGCGACAGAGACATGTAGTAGCCCGTCCAGACGATCGGATCGGCGGCAGGCCGGGCCGGGTCAATGAAGACGCTGCTCTTTTGATACCCCTTGAGCAAGGCAAGTTCCCTGATTGTGCCGTCCGGCAGGGGCACCCTATAGACCTCCAAGGTCTTGCCAACGAACTCGTTCATCTTGATAACCTGGTTGACCACGAAACCGGACTTGTTGACCTTGAGCGTATACGTGTTCTTGTTCTCGCCGGTGTAGACGTACGTGGTGTACTTCGCGGGCCAGATCGGAGCGCCGGTCGTCGCCACCTGAGTCTGCGTCTTCAGCGATGTAAAGAGCATATACAGGAACGGCATCAGGAATAGGGCAAGGATGACGGTCGCGAAGGCCGTCACCGCGGTGGAGTTGGCAATCTTCTTTAACTGCGGGAAGCTCGGGTCTCTCCGGGTTCGGGTGGCCACGTTCGAGTGCAAGATTGAAGGACTATCCATTCTCACCTCTCATTGCTTCTCGCCTGCGTAATAGACCCAGAAACGTGCGGTCGCGAACAGTGCCAGCGTCACGACCAGGATGAGGATAAAAAGGGACCAGGCCATCGTCGAGCCATAGGACATGTTCTGGAACACGAAGAACGTCCTGTACAGGTACAGGTTATAGAACATCGTGAGTTCCACCCGGGAAACCGGAGGTGTTGCCCGTGTTCAATGCCAGCGGTACCAGGAAGTACTGGAAGAGGGCGACGACGCTCAGGACGAGGTTATAGAACACTACGGGGGATATCATCGGGAAGGTCACATACGCAAACCGGGCCAGCCCACCAGCGCCATCGACCTTGGCGGCGTCGTACAGATCCGTGGGCACGGCCTGCATGCCGGCCAGCATGGTCAACATCGCATTGCCGATCCCCCAGATCCCAAGAATAACGTAGGCCGGATAGACCCAGTTGGGGTCGAAGATCCACCCGGGAAGACTTCCTCTCGGGACGCCTAGGGACAGCAGGATCAGATTCACCCAGCCGAATTGGGGGTTTAGGACGCCGGCCCACAGGAATATGCTGGCAATGAAAGGCACGATATAGGGCATGTAGAACATGGCGCGGAAGAAAGTGTGTCCTCTGAGAGCAGCACTGTTCACCAGGACCGCGATGCCCATCGGAAGCAGTATCGCCACGGGAATTGCAATCAGGCCGTATCGGATTGTGACCCACAGGGACCCGGGCGTCGAATCCGGCCGCACGTTCCAGACTTGGGGATCGTTTAGGAAGGCAGCGTAGTTCTTGAGGCCGACGAACTTGGATAGATCCAGCGGATTGTCAAGAAGCCTGAGGTTCATGAACGAGAAGACCAGGGTGGCCAGCATGGGAAGGAGGGTGAAGACCAGGAAACCGACGATCCAGGGAGAAATGAAGAGCAACCCGTTGCGAGCCTCGCGGCGGGCCAAGGGCCCCATGGTGCGAAATGACTTCGTGGAACCGATCTGTGGAAGTTTGGTTAGGCTCTCCATACGCGGGAACTCCTTGCCTGATGCTCGAAAAGGGATTCTGTCATCTTGAACGCAGCGAAGGATCGCTGCTTTGGTGGACTTGAGCCCTGCGCTCGCTGCACTCAGAATGACGGAATCCGCTGCGGGCGATAGAACAGGCGGGCCAGCCGGGCTGGCCCGCCTCATATCGGTGAAAGCGCTCTATTGTTGCGCCGTGTTGAAGATGGTCTGCATGTCGCTCAGGAAAGTCGCCTCCTCTTTTGCGAGGTCAATCGGGCTGGTGAGGATCAGGGCATAGAAGGTCCTGGTGCGGTCAAAGGCCTGAATGAAGTTGGGCATGTAGGCCTCCGCACTGGGCGCATCCGGATAGTTGAGGCCGGCCATGAGCGTGTCCCAGTTCTGCACCTGTGGGAACGCCGTCTTCTTGGCGGCAAGCCAAGCATCCTGATCTGCAGTGCGGGCAGGTAACGCACCATATGGAGCGGGCTTGTCGGCGGAGCCGATGATCAACTTTGTGACGGCAGTGGTTTCAAGGTAGTACATGGCATCGAAGGCTGCCTGCGGATTCTTGGTGCCCTTCCAAATGCGGAAAGTATCGGCATCGATGCGGCCGCCGACCTTGCCATTGTAGTTCGGCATGGCGCCGATGTCCCAGGTGGCCGGAGACTTGTCAGAGCCATCCGTGGTGACGTGGCCCATGCAGCACGTGTACCAGACCGGGTTATCGATCATGGCAACGTGGTTGCCATCGAACGGGTTGCCACCATTGTTGAGGCTCTGCTGGTAGTTCTGATTGGGAATGAAGGGCTGGTTGCCCCAGACACCGTCGTATGTCCACTGCCAAGCGGCCTTCCACTGATCGGGAATTTGAGCGGTCTTGCCATCTGCGGCCAGGAGAGAACCACCCTGCCAGAAGGCTCCGACGTAGAGCACGCTGTTCTCGAAGCCCCAGGTGAAGCCGTAGTTCACGATGCTGTTCTTATCGAATCCGGCTTCCGCGGCGTTGTTGCCGCCCTTGTCGGTGGTGAGGGCCTTGGCAACCTTGGCGAGCGTGTCCCAGTTCCAGTCGACCATCGTGCCGTCAGGCATCTGGTACTTATCACCGTATTTGGCCGGGGGATAGTTGTAGCCAGCGGCGTCGAAGATGGCCTTGTTGTAGAAGATCGCCGAAGGATACACGGCGAACGGCAGCCCCACATCGCCTTCCGAGGTCTCGTACCACTTGACCAGGGCGGGGTTGAACATGGAGGTGTCAACCTTGGAGATGTACTGCTTCAGATCGAGCCACTGCCCATTGAACGCATTCGAGCCCGCCCAGCCGACGGGACCGATGATGTCGGGACCATTGCCGGAGGCGATCTCGGTCGACAGGACCTCCATCGAGGTGTTGTTGGGGATGATCTCGAGGATCAGCTGGATCTTGTCCTGCGAGGCATTGAAGTCATTGACGACTTCCTGCTCGATAGGGATCTGGACCGAGTTGGTTCCGGTCCCAAGGCCGATGTACCAGCGCACGCAGGTCTTCCCGGCCTGGCATGCAGCCACTGGGAAGGGCGTTGTCGTTGGGGTCGGTGCAACCGTGCTCGTTGCGACCGCTGCGGGAGTATCCGTTGCGGCCGGCGCGGCCGGTGCGGACGTATCAGTCGCCGCCGGCGCAGGAGGCGGGGGGGCTGACGTGGCTGGGGCGCATGCACCGAGCAGCATGCTCACCCCGATCAGAATGGATAGTACGACAATCAAGCGTTTCATTTTCGTTCTCCTCTTCTTGACCAGCATGGTATATTTCGGAACTGGAAGCTCGCGGGTGCCTTCTTCGAACCGCGGGCTTCATTGCTCCGGCGTCCGGTATCCACAGCGGGTACCGGACGTCCTGCTTCAGCGTGGGAACACGACGGGATTACGTTCCGTGTCACCTCCTTGTAGGACTGAGAGCGAAAATGCGAAGGTTGCGTTAAGAATGCTCGCATCGCTCTCACCTGACTTTGACTGCGCCACACGAGTCACGAATGACGAGCTCGGTGTCCATAATGATGTGGCGGGGAGGATCAATGCCGTTCTCGATCAGGTCGAGCAGAACCTCAACCGCCTTTGCACCGAATTGCACCACCGGCTGGCGGACCGTTGTCAGCTGGATGTCTGAGACCGTGGCTATGGGGAGGTCATCGAAACCGACGACCGCCAGGTCATCGGGAACGCGCAGCCCCGCTTCGCGGGCGGCCCGCATCGCGCCGAGCGCCATGATGTCCGAGGCGGCGAAGACCGCGTCGGGTTTGGCAAGCAGGAGGCGCTGCATCGAGTAGTATCCCCCCGCCTCCGTGAAATCCCCCTCGGCGATCAGGGCCTCATCGACGTCCCGCCCGCGCTCCGTCAGGGCCTTGAGGTAGCCCTGCTTGCGATCGATGCCCACCGTGCTGTTGGTCGGCCCGGTGATCATCGCGATCCGCTTGCGGCCCAAGCGGATCAAATGGCTGACGGCGACGGAAGCAGCCGCCACGTTGTCGATGTCGACGTAGCTCACGTTGTCCGAGCGGAACGGCCGGCCCGCGATCACCACCGGCAGTTTGGCGTCGACGAAACGCCCGATGATCCACTGCTCCCCATGGTGGCCGGACTGAACGATGACCCCGTCCACAAAACCTTTGCGTGCCAGGCGCGGAAAGATCTTCTCCTCATCTTCTTTGGAGCCAACCAGGAACAGCGCCAGGGTTTGATCGTATAGGTTGCAGGCCTGCGCGATCCCCTTGGTGAGGTGCGGATAATAGGGATCGGTGAAGAAGAAGCTGACGCTGTGCGGCAGGACCAGCCCGATGGTGCCGGATCGTTGCGAAGCCAGCGCTCGGGCGGCAGCGTGCGGCTGGTAGCCCGCATCCTGGATCACATCCAGGACCCTCTTCCGGACCGTCTCGCGGACATCAGGACTCTCGTTGACGACGTGTGAGACCGTGGAACGCGAGACACCGGCTTTCTTGGCGATGTCTTCAAGTGTCAGGTTGGACAACTCACGGCTCCGAATTCTGGTAGCGCTCCCAACTAGTTTGACGTGCAGATCACCTAAAGTGGAGATTTCCTCGCCTATATTCGTCTGTCGACCGGCTGTTTTGGTGCTATACTGGGAGCGCTCCCAACAATCACATTATAGGCGCTTCGCGGCAAATGTCAACAGTCACAATGTCACATTAATTCCGGGAGCCGATCCGCCCCGGCTTACAGGACCGGGCGCCCACCATTTGGCGACCAGGAGGGATCCAATGAAAGCCGTTCCGCTTCCCATAATCCCCTGGGAGGACCGCCCTGCCGGCAATTCGGATGTCGTCTGGCGCTACAGCGGCAATCCGATCATCCCCCGCGACCTGATCCCAGCTTCCAACAGCATTTTCAACAGCGCGGTCGTGCCGTTCCAGGCCCGGTTCGCCGGCGTCTTCCGCTGCGACAACAGGAAACGTGAGATGAACCTCCATCGTGGGTTCAGCCCAGACGGCGTGACCTGGACACTGGACGACGCGCCCATCCATTGGCAATCCAAGGATCCCGAGCTGAGCCGATTCGAGTACCGCTACGATCCCCGCCTTCTCTGGCTCGAGGACCGCTACTATGTCACCTGGTGCAACGGTTATCACGGCCCGACGATTGGTATGGGGTATACGCTCGACTTCAATGAGTTCACTTTTCTGGAGAACGCCCTACTCCCCTACAATCGCAATGGCGTACTGTTCCCGCGCCGCATCCGCGGCCAGTACTTGCTGCTGAGCCGCCCGAGCGACAACGGTCACACTCGGTTTGGAGACATCTTCTTGAGCCAGAGCCCGGACTTGATCCACTGGGGTCAGCACCGCTTCGTCATGGGGGCCAAAGATGGCTGGCAGGCCACCAAGATCGGCGCGGGACCGGTGCCCATCGAGACCCCCGAGGGCTGGCTGCTTTTCTATCACGGCGTCCTGACCTCGTGCAACGGATTTGTGTACAGCCTCGGCGCGGCTCTCCTTGACCTGGATCAGCCCTGGAAGGTGATCCATCGCGGCGGCCCGTACCTTCTGTCCCCGCAAACCCTCTACGAGTGCGTCGGAGACGTCCCAAACGTCGTGTTTCCCAGCGCGGCGCTGTATGACAAGCCCAGCGGCCGCATCGCAATCTACTACGGCGGAGCGGACACCGTCACAGCCCTGGCCTTCGCCAGGTTGGACGAAGTGCTGGACTTTCTGAGGACGACTTCCGACGTATAAGCAGACCTCCGGGTTCTTGAAGAACCCGGAGGTCATGTTTTCGATTTCAGACGCGGGCCGGCCGCCTAGAACTTTCTCGCCCACCCTTTCGGCCAGCGTTCGACCACGACCTTCTTCTGGGTGAAGAACTCGACCGCGTCCATGCCTTGGCCATGCATATCGCCAAAGAACGACTCTTTCCAGCCGCTGAATGGGAAGAACGCCATCGGCGCAGCGACGCCGATATTGATGCCCACGTTGCCCGCCTGCACTTCGTAGCGGAACTTGCGCGCAGCCGAGCCGCTTGACGTGAACAGGCTCGCCTGGTTCCCGTAGGCGCCGCCGTTGGCGAGCTCGATGGCCTCTTCGATTGTGTCGACGTGAATGAGACCCAGGACGGGACCAAAGACCTCGGTCCGGGCAACCTGGCCGCCGCGCGGCACATCCGTCATGATCGTAGGTCTCACAAACGAGCCGCATTCATAGCCCTTGATGCGCGGGTTGCGGCCATCGACTGGAAGGCCGGCGCCCTCTTCCTTGCCCGCGCCGATGAGCTGCTCGATCCTTTGCCGGCTGGCCGTATTGATCACGGGCCCCATCTGAACGCCTTCATCCAGTCCATAGCCCACCACGCGTGACGTCGCGGCATCGCAGATCATCTCGGTGAACGTGTTGCGCGCTTCGGCGACCGTGACCGCGACGGAGACTGCCAGGCAGCGTTGGCCGGCGCAGCCGAAGGCTGAGTCAGCCACGATCTTCGTCGCCATTTCCATGTCGGCATCCGGCAGGATGATGACGGGATTCTTGGCGCCGCCCTGCGCCTGGACCCGCTTCCCATTCGCCGAGGCGCGGGCATACAGGTACTTGGCAGTGGCGGTCGAGCCGACGAATGTGACAGCCCGGATTAACGGGTGATCCAGGATGGCATCCACCGCTTCCTTGGCACCATTCACGAGGTTGATCACGCCCTTGGGAAAGCCGGCCTGTTCGAACAGCCGGAAGATCAGTTGCATGGTCACGGGCACTTTCTCGGAAGGCTTCATCACATACGTGTTGCCGCAGGCGACCGCATACGGCACATACCAGAACGGGATCATGCCCGGAAAATTGAACGGCGCCACTGTGGCACAGACGCCGACCGGCTGCCGCAGCATGATCTCATCGATGCCGGGGGCGATATCCTCCACGATCTCGCCCTTGCCCAACATCGGCATCCCGCAGGCAATCTCCACATTCTCGATGGCCCGAATCATTTCGGCTTTGGATTCGTCGAAGGTCTTGCCAGCCTCGTCCGTTATCGTCCGCGAGATCTCGTCCAGGTTGGCCTTCAGCAGCTCGCGCAGACGGAACAGGTACTGCACGCGCTCCTGGACCGGTGTCCGCCGCCAGGACGGCAGCGCGGACGCCGCAGCCTGGGCCGCGGCGTCCACCTCGGCAGCCCCGCACAGCGGCGTCCGCGTGATGAGGTTGCCCGTGGCTGGATTGATGACGTCGACGTAGCTCGCCGCCTTGGGTTCGATCCATTTGCCATCAATGTAGTTGAGAATGGTCGTCATCGCATTACCCCTTCATATAGTAGGTGCCTGCAGCCCAAGCCCCATAATGCCCTCCTTGGCGTCCAAGAAGCCTGCGCCGGCTGGCTGCCGCGGATGGATCCCGATCCAACAGCATGATACCCCCAATCGAAACGGCATCAGCCGGTCGCGTCAGGGCCTTCCCCTAGACCAGCAAGTACCAATCCAGGAAGCGCTCGATGCGGGTGTAGGCATCCAACTGATTCTCGCGCCTCAGGAATCCGTGCGGCTCATTGGCATAGGTCTTGTACTCGAATGTCTTGTTGTGTTTCTTGAGGGCTTCGACCCATTCCTCGGACGCCTCAGGCGGAACCACATCATCCAGCAAGCCGTGCAGGATCAACACAGGCTTCTTGACATTCGCCACGTCCTGTATCGGCGATCCGTCCAGGTAATACTGGCGATTCTTGGCGGGGTGACCCAGGAAGATCTCCGTGTACAGCCGGAGCTCCCGCTTGCACTGCGCCCAGGAGGAGATCAGGTTCGAATCACCATACTTGGCGATCCCGCACGCGAACAAGTAATCCGGATCGCGTGAGAGTGAGCAAACAGTCAGATAGCCGCCGTAGCTGCCACCCATAATGGCAAGCCGCGCTGGATCGATCCCAAGCACACCGTGCAGGTACCTGGCGCCGTGCAGGCAATCCTGGGTGTCGCCCTTGCCCCAATCGTTGTAGTTGGCATGTTCAAACTCCAGACCAAAACCTGTCGAACCGCGGTAGTTCGGGGCCAGGAACGTATAGCCTTTGGCAACCAGGTACTGTGCGACCTCATCCCACTCGGCCGCGTAGAGTGACGACGGCCCTCCATGTGGATGTAGGACCGCGCCATGGTTGGGCCGCTTGGGCCTGTACAAGAAGGCAGGGATTTCGAGCCCGTCGAAGCTCTTGTAGCTGACTCGCTCCGGCAGCACCATTTCGTTGCTGGACATTGCCGGCGGATTGGAGAAGGTCAGTTGTGTGACCTGCCGGCTCGCCAGATCGATGCGATACAGGTCCGGCGGCTGGACCGGCGACTCGTACTCAAAGGTCAGCGACTTCCCGTCTGGCAGCCATTGCGGACGCGCATGACAACCCAAGCCTCCGCGGATCTCCGATAGCACGCCGGTTTCCGGGTCGACGAGGCAGAGCTCGAACGCGCCCGCTCGATTTGCCGTGCAGGCGATCTGTTTTCCATCCGGCGCCCACTCGACATCGGAAATGTCGGCGCCGCCATGCGTGACCTGGTGCAGGCCTTCGCCGTTGGGCTTGACGAGCCACAGATCGTTCCAGCCGGCTTCCTGTGAAATGAACGCGATCCACGTCCCATCGGGCGACCACTTGGGCAGCCACGCACGGACCTTGGGCTTGCCGTACACGGACCGGATTGCGCCCGTCGAAAGCTCGACGACGCAGATTGCGAGGCAGTTCAGATCGTCGAATGGACGGAATACGAATGCGACCGCTCCCCCATCTGGCGCCGGCTGCGGATCCCCATGATCGCCGTCCGGCTTCGTGGTCAGCGCCCGCGGCCAGCTACCGTCCTTGTCTGTCAGCACGAGTTGATCGGCCTCGTGCCTTGTCACCCCCACGATCAGACCGCGCGAATCGGGCATCCATTTGGGATCGAACGCGCCCTCGGCGAAATCGCTGATCTTCTTCGGCAGCCCTCCCCGCGCCGAGGCCACCTGGACATGACCGCCGATGACGAATGCCAGGCGCTGGCTGTCCGGCGACCATTGCGGGACTTCATCATCCCAGTAGGCCACCAGTCCCCGATCAGTGGTGAGCCGCGCGGGCCAGCCTCCGCCGGCGGGCAGAAGGAATATGTCAGACAGCGTTTCGCCGTCCTTGATATAAGCGATTGTCTTCCCGTCCGGTGACAGGCGATGATTGCGGATCCGCTCGATCGATGTGACCAGCGATAGGTTCCACCCGTCAGGCGGCTTGATGTCCGGCCGCGCCAGAGAGGGCCAGCCGTTGCGTTCGTATTTTTCTGTGAGTTTGATCGCCTTGTCCATGAATGGCCTCCCGCACCTGCTGCCCACCCGGAAACCGGAACCGCGCTAAGTATAGCAAACGCCCCGGATTTATTGTACAATAGTCGCGAGGGCAATCGAATTGAAAATGTGTGTGTGATCCGAAGTCGGCACCAGAGCCATCCCATGGCCTGGTGCCTTTCGTTCCCTTGAGGAGGAGGAAATGAAATACAAATTGGTCTCTGTGCTCATGCTTGCCGCATGGATCTTGTCCGCGTGCGGTGGGCAGGCAGCGCCGTCCACGCAGCCGGTGGGGCCGACCCAAGCCCCCGTGGAAGCAACCAAGCCACCGGCCACCCCCGCTGGCCCCGTGGTTCTGCACGAAGGCTGGACAGAAAATCCCGACACACTGAACCCGGCCTATGCCTACCTCACACAGTCGTACACCATTTTTGACCTGATCTACAACGGGCTGACAACCGAAGCTCCCGACGGCAAGTACGTTGGCGCGCTGGCAAAGGATTGGTCGGTGGCGGCGGATAATCTGACGTGGACCATCCACCTTAAAGATGGGATCACGTGGCACAACGGTGAAGCCTTCAAGGCGGCCGACATCGTCTGGGCCATCAAGGCTGTCATGGAGCATCCTGATTGGTGGTCCACAACCTCCAACTATGCCAACGGCTTTTCAGACGTCACGGCCCCGGACGACAAGACCGTTCAGATCGTCACCGAGTACCCGATCTCCAATATGGAATACCGCCTGTCCTTCCTGTATGCCCTCTATCCGCCCGATTTCCAGGGCTACAAGACGGCGGAAGACCTGCAGAACTTCAACAACTTCAATGCCATCGGGACCGGCCCATTCAAGATCAATGTGTTCGAAAAGGACAAGGGCATCCTGATCCTGGACGCGAACAAGGACTACTTCGACGGCGCGCCCAACATTGACCAGATCATCTTCCAGAAATTCGACAACGCCGATGCGCTGATCCAGGCCCTCAAGGTCGGCGACATCGATCTGGTGAGCGAAGTGCCTGCGACCGCGTTCGAGACGATCAAGGGCTTCCCGGACGTCCAGGCCGTGATGGAAAACGGCCGCTACTTCAATGAATTGATCCTCAACTCGGTCGCCGAGACAAACGATCCTGCACCCAAACGGAATCCGGCGCTCCTCGATCCGGCGGTGCGGCTCGCCATCGCGAGCGCCATCAACAAGCAGGACCTGGTGGATGTGGTCCTGCAGGGCATCGGCTCTCCGGGCGACACGATCGTGCCACCTACGCTGGGCGGCGGCTTCTGGCACAACCCAAACATCAAGGAAGTCCCGTACGATCTCGCCGCCGCGAACCAGATCCTGGAGAATGCCGGCTACAAGATGGGTTCGGACGGAGTGCGTGCCAAGGGAAAAGAGCGCCTTGAGTTCCGACTGCAATTCCCGACCCCAAATCCTGTGTACCCGCGCGTCGCCGATATGCTCGCCGCCTCATTCAAGCAGATGGGGATAAAGGCCGACGTCGAGGCCGTCGACACGGACAGCCTGACCGCCGCCGTAACGCCCACCGGGGACTACGACATGGTCATCTGGGGCTGGGGACCCGATCCGGACCCGGACTTCATCCTCAGCGTTATGACCTCAGAGCAATTCGTCTCAGGTGGCTGGAGCGACAGCGGCTACCACAACCCGGAGTACGATCAGCTCTACCTTGACCAGCAGAAGGCCATTGATCGGGCCCAACGCCAGCAGATCGTCTGGAAGATGCAGGAACTGGTCTTCAATGACCGGCCCTACATCGTGCTGTACTACGAGAAGCTCCTCCAGGCCTACCGCTCCGATCAATTCACCGGATTCGTGGAGTCACCGCTGGGAATTGACATAGCGGCCTCCCTGGTGAAGGTGAAGCCCGCACAATAAGCGTCTTCGCGTTCCTGATCGGCTTCGGCCCCTCTCCTTGGCGATAGGGGCCGAAGCCGCCATTCCGCAATGAGTCGCCGGGACTATCTCATCCGCAAGCTGGGATTCTCCTTGATGACCGTGCTAATCGTTCTGGTCATCAACTTCGTATTGTTCCGCATTCTGCCCGGTGACCCTGTGCGGGCAGTGATCGGCCGCAATGTTCGCATCTCCCCGGCCATCCAACAGTCGCTGCGCGCCCAGTTCGGGCTCGATAAGCCCGTTTTCCCCGACCAGTTCCTTGATACGATGGGCCAATGGGCGCAGGGAAACCTTGGCATCTCCTGGTCACTGCGTCAGCCGGTCAAAGATGTATTGCTGGCCAAACTCATCAACACGGTCATCTTGGTCGGACTGGGACAGCTCTTCTCGATCATCCTGGGCATCCTGCTTGGCCTGCTCGCCGGCTGGAAGCGCAAGACGGCCATTGACGTCGGGGCACTCACCTTCTCTTTGATCGCCTGGGCCACGCCCACCTTCTGGCTGGGGATCATTTTGCTGGCGGCCGGCAGCACTTGGCTGGGACTTCCCACGGGCGGCATCGTCAGTCCAGCCAATGTCAGCAAGCCCCTCTATGCCGTCCTGCCGGACCTCGGACGGCATCTGATTCTGCCCACACTCACGCTCACCATCCTTTATCTGGGCGAGTACATGCTCATTATGCGTTCCTCGATCCTCGAAGTGTTGAGCGAGGACTACATTCTCACTGCCCTGGCCAAGGGCATGAGCCAGTGGCAGGTATTGATGCGGCATGCGCTCAAGAACGCCATGCTCCCGATCGTCACTCTCATTGCTCTTAATCTCGGCTTCACGGTCTCAGGAGCGATCTATATCGAGACCGTCTTCTCGTACGACGGCCTCGGCAAGCTCTTTCAGGACGCGCTGACCAAGCAGGACTATCCGCTCCTGCAGGGAGCGTTCCTTCTGCTGGCGATCAGCGTGATCGTCGCCAATATGATCGCTGACATTCTTTACACCTATCTCGATCCACGCGTGAAAGCGAACTAGGTCGATGCCCGAGAGCTGGCTCCTGCTCAAACGCAATCTGCTCGATTTCTGGCGGACCTTCAGCCAGCAACCGGCTGGGCATCCTGGGGGCTTTCCTGGTTCTGACGGCCGTGCTCGTGGCCATCCTGGCTCCGGTATTGACACCCTATCAGCCCACCGACACCATCCGCGACGAGACCGGTCATCCCCTGACGTTCGCCTCCCCGGCGGTCCACGCGCCGCTGGGCACGGATGATGCGGGGCGCGACCTCTGGACCGAGTTGATCTACGGTGCCCGCATCTCCCTGACGGTTGGATTCCTGGCGGGCTTCATCGCCATGTTCGTGGGCAGCCTCTTCGGCATCACGGCCGGCTACTTCGGCGGCGGGATCGACAACCTGCTCATGCGCATCACCGACGTCCTGCTGGTCATTCCCGACCTGCCGTTGATGCTTGTGCTGGTGGCAACCCTGCGACAGATGCAGTTGCACGTTTCGCCGCTGGTCGTGCTGATCTTCGTGATCGGGTTGCTGTACTGGACCAGCACCGCGCGCCTGATCCGCTCACAGGTGCTGACCATCAAGGAGCGGCAGTTCGTCGCCCGCGCGCGGGCCATCGGCGCCGGGCACGGCCACATCATCCGCAAACACATCCTGCCCCAGATCATGCCGTTGATCGTTGCCAACACGGTCCTGGTCGTCTCGACGGCCATCCTGGTCGAATCGGGCCTGGCTTTCCTGGGCCTGGGCGATCCGACCCAGCCCTCGTGGGGCACGATGCTGAATTTTGCCTTCGATCGAAATGCGATCACCAATGGGGCATGGTGGTTCTATCTGCCGCCGGGCCTTGCCATCGTATGGGTATCGCTCGGATGTGTTCTGCTCGGCAATGTGCTCGAGGAGATGCTCAATCCACGTCTCACCGGCCACCACCTCGAGGGCGGCGAGAATATGGTCTCCATCAAGGCCCCCAAGGTCGAACATGAACGCGCCGCTGCTTAGCATCCGTCACCTCACAACCGAGTTCACCCTGCAGCAGCGCGGCTCCCCCGACAAGGTCGCGCGGGCGTTGGAGGATGTTTCGTTCGACGTGATGCCGGGACAGACCGTGGGGCTTGTAGGGGAATCAGGCTGCGGCAAGACCACCACTCTCATGGCCGCCTTGCGGCTGCTGCCGGCAAACGGACAGATCACGGACGGCCAGGTACGCTACAAGGGCGCTGATCTGCTGGCCCTGAGCGAGCGCGAGATGCGCAGCTACCGTTGGAAGGAGATCGCGATCGTCTTTCAGGGCGCCATGAATGCGCTCAACCCTGTGATGCAGATCGGTGACCAGATCTGCGAAGGAATTCTGCTGCACAACCTCATGGACAGGGATCAGGCAGAAGCGCGGGTGATCGAGCTGCTGGAATTGGTGGGCATCCCCGAGTCGCGCCGCGAGCAGTATCCGCATCAATACTCCGGCGGCATGCGCCAGCGGGCCATGATCGCCATGGCCTTGGCCTGCAAGCCGCCCCTCCTGTTCGCCGACGAGCCCACGACGGCCCTCGACGTGATGATCCAGGCCCAGGTGCTGGAGCTCCTGCGCCACATCCAGAAAACGCTCGACCTGTCTATCGTGCTTGTCACGCACGACCTTGGCGTCGTGGCCGAAGTGTGCGACTCTGTCGTGGTGATGTACGGGGGCAAGGTCGCCGAGTGCGGAACAGCGGACGAGATCTACAATCACGCCCGGCACCCGTACACGCAGCGCCTGCTTGCCTCCTTCCCCAATATCAATGAGCCGAGCGAGCGACTGGCATCCATCCCGGGCACGCCTCCGCGACTGACCGAGCTGCCCAGGGGCTGCCGCTTCGCGCCCCGCTGTGAGGTTAAGCTTGCGCCTTGCACCACAACCGATCCTCCATTGACCGAGCCGACTCCGCGGCATTTTGTCGCCTGCCATCTATGCGGCGGAAAGGCCGCCGATTTCGCATGAGCGCAGCCCCGATCCTTGAAGTGAAGGACCTCTTCAAGTACTTCGCGACAAGGCAATCCATTTTTCACCGCGGCGGTAGCTCTGTGAAGGCAGTCGATGGCATCTCCTTCACGCTCCAGCGCGGCGAGGTGCTGGCCATCGTCGGCGAGTCAGGCTGCGGCAAGACGACAATTGCCCGCACACTGATCGGTCTCGAGATTCCGACCAGGGGCGAGATGGCCTTCAATGGCAGGAGTATTGGGGGTGAGATCACGCTCCATGAGCTGCGCCTGCATGCGCAGATGGTGTTCCAGGATCCTTATGAGTTCACTCGACCCCCGCGTGACGATCTCCGACACGGTCGAGGAACCGCTCGTCGTTCACCACATCGGCAAGACTCATCACGCGCGCATGGGGCGGGTCAAAGCCGCCCTGGAGGACGCGGGCTTGCGTCCGCCTGCGGACTACCTCCTCCGCTATCCCCATGAGCTTTCGGGTGGACAGCGCCAGCGCGTGGTGATCGCCGGCGCGATCGTGCTCGAGCCCGACCTGCTCATCGCCGACGAACCTGTCTCCATGCTGGACGTTTCCATTCGGGCCGAGATCCTCAATCTCCTCAACGACCTGCGCAAGCAACGGGGCATCAGTATCATCTTCATCACCCATGATCTCGGCACGGTCGCCTGCTTTGCCGACCAGATCGCTGTGATGTATCTGGGCCGCATCGTTGAGCTCGGACCAACCTCCGCCGTGCTGCAAAAGCCCGGGCATCCCTACACGAAGGCCCTGCTTTCTGTCGTGCCGGTCCCCAATCCAAGATTAAGACGTGAACGGGTCATCCTGCAAGGTGAGACGCCCAACGCCGCCGATGTGCCCCCCGGCTGTCGTTTTCATCCCCGTTGTCCGGTGGCGGCCGACGAATGTAGGCTCTCGGATCCCCCGTATGTTTCAGTTGGTGAGAGTCACAAGGCCGCTTGCCTGAAAGCATCCTCCCAGCCGGGCCTTTAGCCGACTTCAAATCCCCCACACGATCCGGACAGGGCCGTCCTCAGTAACGCGCCTCCAAAGTCAACAAGCCGGCCCCGTCCCAGGCTGCCAATCCCAACAGTAGCCCGCGCACCGTTTCCATCCCGGACGTGTGCCCCACCTGCATCGCGGCTTCCGTGGCCGCCCAGACACGCTCAGCGTCGCTCCCGTTGCAGATCGCCGCTGCCAAGTCGACCAGCCTGCTCGATACCTGCCCCGCGCAGCAAGGCACAGATAGGTCCGGGCGATATCGTTTGTTCGCGTCGAGTAACGGACGACTAGGTTGGCCACGGCCCCAAGAAACGCGCGGCGTTGCGGTTTCCGCCTCACGGTGCACCACAGCCCCGCCACGTACCCCGTCAGGATGTCGTCTCCGGAGGGCGTCAGGCCGGTGCCCAGGCCCACCAATGCTCCAATATCCTCCATGCCAACCACGTCATAGTTGGCCGTCGCCTCGAGAATCGCGCGCATGGACCCGTTCATTTGTTCATCCAGGACAGATCGGTGTGTGGGGCTTTCAACCGGCCTATCGGCGACGGCGACCCTGGATCCGGAAGCCATTCGCCGTCCCTTTAATGCGTGCCAAGCATGGCACCAGGCGGCTGCGACTGCCGGGTGCGTGAAGTCGGCATCGAGTGACGACAGTTCACAGTCCCATGTGCTTGCCGTGCGCAGATCAACGCGAAGCGTATCGCCCAGGGCTAGTACGCCCTTTCTGCACACCGCGCGAGTTCCAACGGGTAAGCCTTCAAAGGCAAAGCCGTTCGGCGCATCCAATCGGATTCCTTGCGGCAGGTCGGCTTCTCCCGCCAGAAGAAGCGTCAGGAGCAAGCCCTCGCCTGCTCCCCGGACATTAGCAGTGCTCTTGAAGACGCTGTGCACGGCGCCCTGAAAGTTGAGACGCGGCACAGCGCGACCGACCGAGACGGCCCCAACCTCGACAGTCATGCCATGGGCTCGTACACCAGCCCGTACACTGGCTCACCGTACTGCACTCGGACGGGCTCCCAGCTGACTTTCATCTTCATCCCCCGCTTCAGCTGGTCGACCAAATCCGCCCGGATCTGCCCCATGGCTTTGACCTTGTTCCCGAACTCGGCGATCCCGATCAGGAGAAATCGCTGATCGAAGCCCCACGGCAGATTGAAGATTGCCGTGTACGCCAGGAGCTTCGCGTCCCCTTCGGGTCTGATCGCCTCGAATTCCCGGCCCTTGCAGTCCAGGCAGCGATCGTGAAACGGGTAATGCACCCTCCCGCACTTCCTGCATTTGAAGGCTGTGACCGCGATCTCCTTGTTCATTGCTCCACCCTCCTCAACACAAAGGCCAGGACATTGTTGCCAAAACCCCCCAAGTTGACCGTAAGGCCATTCTGAGCGTTCTTAACTTGCCGGTTCGCGTTCAGCTCATGGCGCAGCTGCCACACAATGTCGACGATCTGGGCCACGCCGGTAGCGCCCACGGGATGTCCGCGCGCCTTCAAGCCGCCGGAGACATTGATCGGGATCTGTCCGCCGAAGCGGGTCTTGCCTGCTGCCGCAGCTTTGCCACCCTCGCCCTTTTTGAAGAAGCCTACGTGCTCGCTCTCGGCGATCTCCAGGATGGTGAAGGCATCGTGCAGCTCGGCCACGTGGATGTCAGAGGGCTTGAGCTTGGCCATTTCGAAAGCCTGTTGGGCAGCGAGTGTGACGGCCTTCAGGTCCGTTGGATCCTCGCGCTCTTGCAGCGTGTGCGTATCCGTGGCCTGCCCAAAGCCGGCGATCAGCACCGGAATCTTGGGGAACTTCTTCGCCATGTCCAGCGGACACAAGATCAGCGCCGCCGCCCCGTCACTCACCGGGCAGAGATCATACAGGTGCAGCGGGTCGGCCGAAGTCGGGTTGTTGACGACCGCGTGTGGGCTGTCAAAGATCCCCTCGCGGTCAAGTGTCATCTCGACGTGCGCAAGCGGATTCAAAGCGCCCATTTCCTGATTCTTCAGGGAGACAGCCAGCAAGTGCTCGCGGGTCACGCCGTACTTTTCCATGTACAACCGCGTGAACATGCCGCCCATCCCCGGCAGCGTAATCCCGTAGGGGTATTCGACTTGCGGATGTGTCATTGTGGCCACAAAATCCGTGGCCCGCCAACCGGTGACCTCGCGCATTTTCTCGCCCC
The DNA here is from genome assembly GCA_963739265.1 of uncultured Chloroflexia bacterium. Classification (GTDB taxonomy): domain Bacteria; phylum Chloroflexota; class Anaerolineae; order Anaerolineales; family Villigracilaceae; genus Fen-1038. The sequence continues at coordinate 57,981 of CAVTZR010000002.1, read as the reverse complement.
CGACCACCAGCACTGTGTCGTAGTAACCCGAGGCGACCGCCAGCAGGCCGTTCTTCACAGCCGACGCGCCTGAGGCGGGCCCATTCTCGATCGTCTCTGCTGCCGCGGGCAGCAGGCTGAGGCGGTCCACCAGTGAGCTGGCAATAGACGTCTGGTGCTGTAGTATGCCGCCGCCCATATTTGCGACATAGACCGCGTCAACTGTCTTGTCTCCCAGGCCGGCATCGTCCAGCGCCTTGAGCGAGGCGTAGGCCAGCATGTCCATCAGCGTGTCCTCGTCGCGCCGGCCGAACGGGATCATTCCAACGCCGATGATCGCAACATCGCGCATCGGTCACCTCCCCTTAAGTCCGGCAATCCGTTCCCGGATTGTGTCATCGTCGGCAAACTTGATTTCCGCGGTGGCCTCTTCCATCAGGTCCGCAGGCACCGGACGGTCGCCGACCACCAGGCGCGGCTTGGCCTTGAAGTAGATATCCCGGGTCAGACGGTACAAATCGCCGCCGCCCAACTCGTGTGGTATGCCGGTCTTCTCGAGCGGATACTCGATCATCCAGCGCCGGAAGCCGATCGGGCTCTCGGCCACGATCAGGACCAAATCCTGGCCGAGATACTCCATGTGATATTCCATCTTGGCTGCGAACAGGTGCGAGCCGATTCGCAGGCCGCGGTCGATCGCCAGCGTGTGGTAGCTCATGCCGACCTTCTCGTTCTCCAGCCGGCCGTTGACCACGCCCACCAGGTAGCCATCGACCTGGCCCATCAGGCAGTACTCGCTCTTCACGCGGTAGCGATACCAGGCCAGGAGCTCGCCGTAGAGCCGCGCACTGACGATGTCGTAGTAATCTCGCTCGATGAACAGGCACGGGTGCACGGACTTCAGGATGGTCGGCACATCCTCGCGCCTCGCCTGTCGCACCACCATCTTCTTGCCGTTGGCCAAGGTGATGACCTTCGGAGGATAGGGCGGCATTTCATATTGCATCGGACGCAGCACCGCCTCGAGTTCCATGTCGATCGGCATCTCATGATCTCCTTTGCTGTGGGACTTGCCAACTCGTAATTGAATCCCCGGAGGTTCAGCTCATGTTCTTCTCGCTGAGCCGGTTGATACTCTCCGCGTGCCTGGGCTCGTACGCGTCCCCGAACCGGGTCTTGGACATGCCGGCCTTCCTCTTCTGCAAGTCGGCATACTCCGCGTCGTCCAGGATCGCCACGCAGCGTCCGATGCAGGATTCGCCGTCGACGAAACGCCACGGGAAGAATCCGATCGTCACCCGACGGTTGAGCAGCAGATCGATCTCCCCGCCCAGGCACTCCGCGTGGACAATCCCGTACGGAAACATCTCCAGGTGCATCAGCTGGTACTTGGAGTCGTCAAAGTACTCCGCCAACGGCTTGCCGTACTTCTTCTTGAAGACCTGGTCAGCCTGGCGTGCCTGCCTCGGCATCCAATCCCGGATGATCGTGTTCATCGGATGGTCCGCGCTTCCGCAGTCCACTCCGATCCAGCGCAGCTTCTTGTTCTTGGCCCACACCGCGAACTCGCGGTCCGGTCCGGGGTGCTTCACCATGTACCGGATCTCGTCCGCGCTGGGCATGTCCCAGCCGAAGTGGTGATATCCGGTGTGGATGATGAGGATGTCGCCTTCTTTCACTTGGACCCGCTCCTCGACCATTTTGCTGGTGTAGACGTCGTAGTCCCCGCAGACGTCGCTCAGGTCGACGACAGCCGCCTCGTGCACAAGGTAGTCCATCTCGAGCGAGGCAATGTCCTTGCCGGGCGTATGGAAATGGATTTCCCCGTCCAGATGAGTGCCGAGATGATTAGAGTGGGTAATCACCTGTCCATTGGCCCCGTTTGGAGCCAGGCGTTTGAAATATTTGATCTGCAGCGGTTCATACGTCGGCCACGGAGGCGTGGCGATTCCCAATGGGATGGTTAGATCAAGGAACTTCATCTTCGACTCCTTTTGACTTCGAGTGTGTCAGCCCCGGCACCGTGAGCTGGCCTACATCTCCTGCAAGGCTGCGAACGCGTCTCGGAAGCACTTCTCGGGCGCACGCAAGATCCCCGCTCCGACCATGCCCACGCCGGGATCCTTGTGCGCGATGCCTGTGTTGATCTGGGGCAGGATCCCTGTTTCCATCACCTTGCGCACGTCGATCCCAAGCGGCGTGCCCCGGAAATTGAGGCTCGGAATGGTGAAGTGCTCGCGCTCAGCGAAGGTGATCTCATACATTTCCAGCGTGGTGCGGACTGCCAACTGCGGGGTTCCGCCCACGAACTGCGTGATGGCCGGCGCGGCCGCCATGGCCATGCCGCCGTAACCCGCGGTCTCGGTGATCGTGCTGTCGCCGATGTCGGGATTGGCATCCTTCTCGGTGTATTGAGGAAAATACAGACCCTGCACCTTGCCGGCCGGCGCAGTGAACCAGCGCTCAGGCATGCTGGCTAGGCGGATGCCGAAATCCGTGCCGTTGCGCGCCATCACCGTCACGATCGTGCTTCCCGCTACCCCCTCCGCCGGTTCGAGCATTGCCTTCCCGGCCGGCATGCTCAGGTTCAGGAAGAAGTGATCGTTGCGATCGATGAACTCGATCACTTTTGCCAGTTGCTCGCCATCCCGGCTGGTCCGCGCGAGCGCCGGACCGATTGCCCGCAGGAACAGGGAAGTTGCGGCCCGGTTCCGGTTATGGCACTCGTCCCCCATGTGCAGGGCCTGGGCGATCAGGCTCTTGATATCGATCCCGTCGGGGATGGACTGCAGGGCCCGGTCCAATATCGGATACAGGTCGGTCTCCATCCACTTCAACCGCGCATAGACCTCCGGTCCCATGCCACCGTAGCGCAAGACCTTGCCTAACCCCTCGTTCTGCGTACAGTACGCGCGGTTGCCAAAGATCTTGTTTTCAAGAATGAAGACCGGCATGCGCGCCGAGACCACGCCGGCCATCGGACCCACTGAATGATGATGATGGCATGGCGAGAACTCGATTTCGCCGGAGGCTGCCAGTTTTGCCGCTTCCTTCTCATCCCGTGCGAGTCCTTCATATATGAGGGCGCCCATGACCGCTCCGCGCGTCGGCCCACACATCCGTTCCCATTCAATCGTCGGGCCCGCGTGCAGGATCATGTGATCGTGCATGCCGGGGATCACGTCCCTTGCGATCCCCATCCCCACCAGGATCGGCCGGCCGCGCTGGATGCGATCCACCACTTCCTGGTTCGCCTCGTCCATACTGATCCCCGACTTGGTCACGTGCAATCGCGGCACCCCCTCGCGCGGCGGCTGCCAGTCGAGATCGATCACCCGGCCTCCCTGGTTGCGAATGGACTCAGCCATGCTCGCCAGGCCGATATTGATGATGGCAAGTTCCTTGCCGAACAGATCTTTGATGCTTGACATCGGCCCCCCGACTAACCTGAGACGAGCCGGCCCGTCAGGCGCGCCGCCGCCGCATTGAAGTCGCACACGATGGCGCCCGCCCGCTGCAGCGCGGTGACGACCCGGCTGTAGCACTGAGGATCTCCCTCGGTGCCTGTGACCGAGGCCACCAGGCACAGTTCGCGGCCATCGCCGCGAGCCAACTCCTGGGCTTGTCTGATCGCCGGGCCGAGTTCCGCTGCCGGATCGGGATGCGCTCCATATCCCAGGACAACGTCCAGCATGATTGCGGCGACTTCGGGGTCACGCGCCTCCTGCAGGAGACGCCGGATCCGCAGGCCTTGGTCGATCATGGGGTGCAAACGCCCGGACGTGAACTCTTCTTCGCCAAGATCCACTGCCGTGTGCCCGCGGCTTTGCATCGAATCGTCCAAAATAGGTTCTCCGGGCAGCGGTGCATTCGAGTGGATGGGACTGTGCAGCATATCCTTCCAGACCACCTGCGCCTCGTAGCATAGTGTCCCGCCGGAGAACAGGCCGCGCAGATATCGTTGACTCTTAACCAGCTTGGTCCTCAGGGCCCTCGCCTGTTCTGCAAGGCCGGAATCTTCAGCCCCTAGCTTCGCTTTTACGTCGCCGATCTTGAAGTGAGCCGCCTCGAGCGCTAGCAATGCACTCTCCTGCAAGGTGCGGGCCGGTATGACGCACGGTATCCGTCGCTTCCCGTCCACATCTCCGCCCAGGAAACAGACGACGGTCGGCTTGTTGCCTTTCGACGCCTGCTCAAGAATCGTTTGCGCAATCTCCTGAGCCGGTGGCTTGCTGACGAGCAGGATCACTTGCGTGTCATTGTCCTGCTGGAGCGCCCTCAGCCCTTGCAGCATCATGATCCCGCCCACTTCCTTGCTCAGGTCGCGGCCTCCCACACCGATTCCTTGCGTGATCCCTCCCCCGAGGCGCGCGATCAGGCTGCTCACTTCCTGCAGGCCGGTCCCAGCCGCCGAGACGATCCCAATCGGTCCCGAAGGGACTACGTCGGCAAATCCCAGCGCGGTGTGATTGAGTATCGTGGTCCCGGCGCCCGGTCCCATCAGCAACAGGCCGTGATCACGCGCATAGGTCTTCAACGCGATTTCGTCCTCGACGGAGACATGGTCGCTGAACAGGAGCACGTGCAGTCCATGCTGCAGTGCGTCCCAGGCTTCGTCGGCTGCATAGCGCCCCGCCACCGAAATGACCGCGACGTTCGTCTGGGGCTGCAGCGACATTGCACTTCGCAGCGTCCGGGGTTTCATTTCACCGGCCTGCTCGGCAGTTGCCTTGCTCTTCAGCAGGGCCTCAGCTTTTTGCAGTGAAGCCTCGACCAGCACGTCCGCCTCTGCCCGGACCACCACCACGAGATCGTTGGCCCCCGCTGCCTTGACTTGATCCGTAAGCAAGCCGGCCGACGCCAGGATGGCCTTGTTCGCCTCCGTGCCCATCACCACGGCCGCGTCCTGCACGCCGGCTGTCTCCGCCAGCGTCCGTGCCACCAGCATCAAGCTGATCGAATCGTGATATTCACCGGGCTTGACCAGGGCTCTGACCGTCATTGCATCACTTCACTATTCCCGCGTCGAACATTGCCAGGAACACCTTCTCTGCCGAGAATGGCGGCCCCTCCAGCCGGATCCCAACCGCATCGTAGATTGCATTCGCGATCGCCGGGAGCGTGGGCACCATGGAATGCTCGCCGATCCCCCGTGCGCCCCATGGACCATCGTCCTGCGGCACTTCCACGATGAAGCCTTGCAGTTCTTCGGGGATGTCGGCCGAGGTTGCGATCCGATAGTCCACCAGGTTTGGATTCTGAACGAAGCCGTCCTTTAGCTGAAGCCGTTCGAAGAGGGCCGAACTCAAACCTTGCACAAAGCCACCCTCCATCTGCGCCTTGACCATTTCCGGATTGATCGCCCGGCCGACATCGAAGGCCGATACGCCCTTGATGACATCGAACTCGGCCCGTGTCCAGGTCCACTTCCAACTCGACCGCCTGCGCCCCGGTCGTGTAATGGACTACCGCCCGCTCGCCCTGTCCCGTTTCCGCATCCAGGCCGGTCACATAGGACGGCATAAAGTTGCCGCGGCCTATGATCGGTCCCCCTCTCCAACCCTGGTCATTCGGTTTGGGCAATCCGTAGATGACAAGGTTCTTCAGCGGCAGTTCTTTCTCACTTCGGTATGAAACCACCACCCCGTTGACAATATTGAGGTCGTCCGCCTTCTCATTCCAGGCATCGGCCACCACATCCAGTATCTGTCGCCTCACATCCCGCGCCGCATTGACCACCGCGTTTCCCATGCTCCATGTGAGGCGGCTGGCCACCGTCTGCCACTCATATGGACTGTAGCGTGTGTCCACCGGCGTCGCTACGTGGACGGTCTCGTACGGCACGCCCAGGGCCGCTGCTGCCATCTGTGCCGCCACCGTGAACGCGCCCTGTCCCAGTTCCTGTCCGCCGACCCCCACATTGACCGAAGCATCTTCGGTCAGCTCCACCCAGGCGCTTGAGCCTGCATTCGGCGGCATGGCCGGCGCCTTCCACATCAGTGCAATTCCTTTTCCGCGCCGTTTGTTCGGTCCGCTGGGTGGCGTCTTCTTCCCCATTCGATCGCCGCCGCGACCTTTTCGATGCATTGCTTCAATCCCGTTGGGTGCATCTTGCCGCCCGTCACGAGTGTGCTTCCCCCCTTCAAGCAGTTCAATTTGCGGAACTCGACCGCGTCCATTCCGATCTGCGACGCAAGTTCGTCAATACATTGCTCCAAGCCCGCGTGCATCTCGGGCATCCCAAAACCGCGCATCGGACCACCCACGGGATGATTCGTGTACACGCAGTAGCTGTCGGCTTTGACGTTCGGAACCTCGTACGGCCCAGTGCTGCTGTACCCGGCGGCCCGCGTGACGTTCACGCCATACTCGGTGTACGCCCCTCCGTCCCAGTAGAACTTGTTCTCCATCGCCAGCAGCCGGCCATCTTTGTCGCAGCCCATCTTAAAATGCGCCACCAGACCCTGCCGCACGAAGGCCGTATAGAATTCCTCCTCGCGTGTCAGCAGGAGCTTCACCGGTCTTCCCTTGACCTTTGTCGCGATCGCCACCGCCAGGGCTTCCATGCTCACCCCGGCCTTGCTCCCGAAACCGCCGCCCACGTATGGTGCGACTACCCGTATGGCGCTCTGTGAGAAGTCCCAGAGCCTGCGCGATGAGATTGCGCTGCGCAAACGGACTCTGCGAGCTTCCCCACAGCGTGATCTGACCCGATCCATCCACCTTCGCGATTGCTACGTGCGGCTCGATCGGCACATGCTGGATGTGCGGGATCCGATACGTGCGCTCGATAATGGCTGCACACGTCCCCCAGGTCGCATCCACATCGCCTTTGCGGATCTTGAAGTGGTTCGAGATGTTCGTGCCGGGCTCGGGGAAGACGAAAGGAACAACTGTGTACTTATCCAACCCAGGATGGATCAGCGGCGCCTTCGGGCTGACCCCGGCCTCCGGATCCACCACCGGCTCCAGCACTTCGTATTCGACCTCGATCAGGCCCAGCGCTTTTTCGGCGATCTCCTCGCTTACGGCCGCGACTCCCGCCACGGGATCACCCACGTAGCGTACGCGATCGCGGCAGAAGATATATCGGTCATGCAGATACAGCCCGATGTAACCCGGGAATTCCTCGCCGGTAACGACAGCTTTGACTCCCGGTAGGGCCCGGGCTTTCGAAACATCGATCTTCTTGATCAGCGCGTGCGGATGCGGGCTGCGCTTGATCCGGGCATGCAGCAACGCCTCCCCAAACTGGAAGTCATCCGCGAAAACGGCCGCCCCTGTTACCTTCTCGTGCGCATCGACCCGCTGTTTGCTCTCGCCGATCGGACTGGGGACTTCGCCTGCATTGGGCTTGACCATCAGAATGATCCTCTCTTGCTCATACTGCGTCCATCGTCCGTGGGCTCAGTCGGCCGCGACCGCTTTCGACGTGACCGCATCCATCTTAGCCGCCGCCTTCACTGCGCGGATGATGCGCACATAGCCGGTGCACCGGCACAGATTGCCGACCAGCGCCTCGCGGATCTGCTTCTCACTCGGATCCGGGCAGCGGTCGAGCAGCGCTCGCGCAGAGATCAGGATGCCCGGCGTGCAGAAGCCGCACTGGACGCCTCCGGCCTCGATGATCGCTTGCTGGATCGGGTCGAGTTGACTGTCGCGCTGCAGCCCCTCGACCGTGACGATCGTGGCCGCATTGCATTCGACCGCCAGCACCATGCAGCTGTTGACCGGTTCTCCGTTCATCAGCACCGTGCAGGCTCCGCATTCCCCCGCCGAGCAGCCGTTCTTCGTGCCGGTCAATGCAGCTTTGTCACGCAGCATCTGCAGCAGCGTCATATTCGATGGGACGACCATCTCCTCACGTTCGTGGTTGATGGTCAGACTGATTTTATGGAACGCCATGACACCCTCCGGACGACGCCAAACAAGCGGTGATGCCGTCCTGTTCTGCTTGCCCCTACTTCCTCAGTTGCTCCCAAACCTCGGTCAGCGCCTTGACGGATAGGTTTCTCACCATCAATTTTCGATAGCGGGCGCTGCCCCGCACGTCATCGATCGGATCACACGCCGCCATGGCCGCCTCAGCGGCCTCGCTAATTGACTTGGCGTCGATCTTCTTCTTTGAGAGAATGGTCTCGACTTCAGCCACTACCAGGGGCACGGGAGCCACCGAGGCCAGTGCCAGCCTGATGTTCATGCCCGAGGCCAGGCTGGCCTGCGGGTACCCGACCGCGGTGATACCCACGATCGCCAGGTCGCTGACCTTGTTCCGGCCGTGTTTGATGTATTTCCCCGCCATCCCCTTTGGCGGCGCGGGCAGTCGCAGTGCTGTGACGATGTCTCCCGCTCGCAGCGTTGTCTTTCCCGGCTCAAGGAAGAAGGCGCTCAGTGATTCCTGCCGCATCCCCGCCAGGCCGTGGATGTCCAGAATCCCGTCCAGCAGCATGCACGCCCCGATCGTGTCGCCCGCCGGCGACGCATTGCAGATGTTGCCCACGATTGTTGCGCGTGTTCGGATCTGGTAGCTTGCGCAGGACTCGGCCGCCTGTCCTAGGACCGGGTACTGCTCCTTGACCGCCGGATGGGCGATCACTCGATTCATGCTCACGGCCGCGCCGATGACTAGCCCGTCCATTGGACTGTAGGCGATCTCGTTCATGTCCCCCAGGCATTTGACGTCTACCAGGTACTTGTCGCACCAGGCGCCATCGCGCATGCGCACAAAGACATCGGTGCCCCCCATCATCGGCCGCGCCTCTCCCGCGTGCGCCGCCAGGAACTGGCTGGCCTCGGGCAGGCTTTCCGGTTTTACATATTCAAATTCGGGAAGACCCGGATGCGCATCCAGGGACATGGTCCCCTCCATTGTCCGCGATCTGACTAGATGATGCTGTTGCGGGCAGAAAAGACTCGCCCCGCGCTGCTTGACCCTTCCGTCCCGGCCGTTTGGCCGAGCCGGTGCCGTGCAAGTTGCGCTTGCGGCTCGCACTGTGCCTGACCTCGGCTATGCGCTTTCAGGACAGTGAGGGTCGAATATGAATACTATAAGGTCATCCCACCCCTGCGTCATGTGCCTTTTGTCATATAGGGCCGTAAATGTATGGCACAAGTGGCCCCGCTGCCGGGCAATTCCACGGCGCGGCCTCGGCCCCGCACCGCGGGGGCTGGCTCACAGCGAGCCGGGGTTGCCTTAACCTAAGGAATTAGAATGGCTGTTGTGGACCGGGGCTCCCGCCCCTCATGCACGACATCGCCTATGTCATCTAGCAACCGAAAACCCACGCGTTGGCTCTTGCTGGCTTGCGCCTCTGCACTCCTGATCCTGAGCGCTTGCGGCTCATCCAGCAGCGACTTCAACTCCCACCCTCAGCGTGGATGCGATCTACACCGCCGCGGTCCAGACGTTCGAGGCTCAGGCCGCGACGCAACTTGCCCTAACTCCCCCTACAGATACTCCTTCGCCGACTCTGTCAGCGACTCTGCCGCCTCCATCTGCCGCGCCTGGCCCCGGCCTCAATCCGGTCGGTCAGAGCGCGTGCGACAATGCGACCTATCTCTCGGACGTGACCGTCCCAGACGGCACGGTCATCGCTGCCGGCGCGAGATTCGTCAAGACCTGGCTCATCCAGAACACTGGCACGTGTGCCTGGAGCACGAGCTACAAACTATCCTTTGACAGCGGTGACCAGATGGGCGGGACCGATGTTGTCCTCGCGAGCCCGATCCAGGCTGGGCAGCAGATTGCGATCTCGGTCAACCTTGTCGCGCCCGCGGCTCCAGGTACCTACAAGGGTACATGGCGCATGCACAATGACAAGGGTCAAGCGTTTGGGGATTTTCCGTATGTTGAGATCAGCGTCGGCGCCGCCCCCACCGCCTGCCACCGGGCGGCCAAGACCACAGTCACGATCTCGGGTCACGCCGGGCCAGAGAACACGACCATCGACTACGGCGTAGGCACGACCGTGACCGATGCCAACGGCGATTACTCTTTCACCGTCCCGGTCGGCTGGTCAGGCACCGTGACTCCGTGGAAGGCGAAGGTTCACCCGTGGACCTTCAACCCCCAACACAAGACTTACACGAATCTGACCTGTGACCTCCCCCACGAGGACTACAAAGCCACGCCTCCCCCGGGCGTTTGAGCTACTAGAGTTGTCCAGCCTCGGCCATGCTTGCCTTGCCGGACCCATATCATCAGACGGCCACGTCCTGGCTTTTGTCCTCGGGCACATAGATCTGCGGCACGAAGGTCTGGTCGCTGATTGGCGGCCGGACATATCCCTCTTCCCGCTGTCGCGGCGGCAGTTCGATCGGCTCCGGTGTCAGGTCCTCGAACGGGATCAGGCTCAGCAGGTGCCGGATGCAGTTGAGCCGCGCGCACATCTTGTTGTCCGCATTGACGACATACCACGGGGCCTGCTTGATGTCGGTGTGCGCGAACATCTCATCCTTGGCCTTTGAATACTCCACCCACCGCGCCCGCGATTGCATGTCCATCGGGCTGAGCTTCCAACGTTTGGTCGGGTCCTCGATCCGTGCCTGGAATCGCGCCTCCTGCTCCTTGTCGCTGACGGAGAACCAGTATTTGATGAGGATGACACCCGAGCGGACCAGCATCCGTTCGAACTCCGGCACCGACCGCAGGAACTCGGCGTAATCTTCGTCGGTGCAGAAGCCCATCACCCGTTCGACCCCGGCCCGGTTGTACCAGCTGCGGTCGAACAGCACCATCTCACCCGCCGCCGGCAGGTGCGCCACGTAGCGCTGAAAATACCACTGCGTCTTCTCGCGCTCCGTAGGAGATGGCAGCGCTACGACGCGGGCCGCGCGTGGGTTCAGGCTTTCCGTGATGCGCTTGATCACCCCGCCCTTCCCGGCCGCATCTCGTCCTTCGAAGATCACGACCACCTTCAGGTTCTTGAAGCGGATCCATTCCTGCATCTTGACCAGCTCCACTTGCAGGCGGGCCAGCTCCTGTTCATATGACTTCTTGCGAATGGAATACTGCTGCTCAGGCACCATGGCCGGCGCAATCCGCATCGCGGCCGTGGCCTCGATGTTTCCCCCTTCCTGGTTTTCGGGATCGCGCTTGGAATGCTTCTTCTTGGCCTTCTTATCCTTCTTTGACATCTCATCCTCCCTTGCAGCCGCACCTGCCGCGGCCGTGGCGGACAAAGACGGCACTACCGAGGCGTAGATTTGGGCCCTGTGCTCCCCCCTTCATTGAAATACGCATACATTCAAACCCCGCCTCGTGCAAGTGCGAGGGCACTGCAGCAAGCAACCGGCGGCGCCGGCGTGTCCCGCAGACTCACGCCGTCCGATCGGTTGAGGGGAGCCGATCATGGGGGTCTATGGCTACGCACGCTATTGCGGCACTGAAGCTATTTGCATTTACCACGGACCGCGCAACAACACTGGCTTGCATCCCAGGAGGCTGGCGCATCGCAGGCTTGCTCCGGGCAGCCCCCTTGTGGGATATGCGTTCCACAAGTAGGCAGCGTGATGGAGACTTCTTGGCACTTTGTCACCGCCTCCGGCTCGCTGGCCAGAAATCCGATGCAGGTGCACCCAAACTCCATATACCCGGGGTCGCAGGCAGGCGCAGCGCGCGAGAGGTTGATTCTTTGGGGCTGTGCCTGGCAACACTGCTGTGCAGGGACAGGGACATAGAGTAAGGAGAACGCCGAGGAGGGGCACTTCGTGCACAGCCCGGCGGTGCTGACATATCTGCACGCGGCATTTGGCCTCATCCAACTTGTAGTTGGCTGGGCAGGAGGGCGACTCGATCTCGAGTTGCGATGCTGGCGGCATGCAGGAGGAGCATGCCTTGACTGTAAAGCTGGAATCGGAGTTGCCCGTGCATGCGAAAAGGTCGCCCTCCGGGTGACATGTCGATCCATCGGGAAATGCCAGTTTTGCGCCATTTGGATCTATGTTCACATAGGCGACCTTCTTCTGGCAATACCCCTCCCATGTGACATTCAGAGGCGGCGGGTCACAGGTGGGTTTTCCCTCGGGCGATTCACTGCCTGGCCCGTGTCGGGGGGTATAGGACCGTCCGATCCTTGAAGGGATCTCGCAAGACGCTGAGTAGCTCTGCGCGTCCAGGACCACGCAGCGGAAACCCAGGTCCGCCGCGGACTGCGAGCGGATCAGCCGAACCGCGCGTGGCCACGCGCACCTCGTCGGCGGTCGACTCGAAGGAGCCGCCGCGCAACGCCCGCACCTCGCCGCTGGGTGGTCCAGGCGGATTCTCTGCCGGCGACTCTGAGTAGTAGGTCGCCTTGTACCAGTCTCCCACCCACTCAAAGGCGTTCCCCGAGAAATCCAGGCCGCCGTAGGGACTCGCGCCGTCAGGGTAATCGATCACGTTTGTCAATTTGTCAACACAATGGTTAAAGTTGATTCGGTCGCAATCCGGCAGATCTTGCCCCCACGGAAACGGCCTGCCGTCCGTCCCCGCTCCGGCTTTCTCCCACTCTGCCTCCGTGGGCAGCCGTCCGTTGACCCAGCTGCAGTACGTGTCAGCCTGGGCCCAGGTCACGCCCACAACCGGATGATCCTTTAGCGTTGGATCACTGTAGTCTGGGAGGGCCGGATCGGGACCCGGGACCGTGCAGCCCCCGGCGGCAACGCAGGCTCCGTACATCCCGTTGGTTACCTCCGTCTTGTAGATCCAGAAGTCGTCCAGCAGGACCTGATGCTGGGGATTGTCCACGCCTCCCTTGACCCCCATGGCGAATTCCCCCGCCGGAACATACACCAGAGTGCTGCTGTCGTACCAGCGCAGACTCGCGGCGCTGGAGTGGGGCACGGGGGTGGACACCGGGATGGGGATGCAAGCCTGTTGTGCCGGCACAGGGCCGGGAGTACCTGTGCACACTGCGGTGATGAGCAGTAGCATTCCCCCGACAGACGCAAGCTGAAGCCGGTGTTTCATGCTCTCCCTCCCTTCGAATGGCTCAAGGCGTCTTGAGCTAGTTTCATTATACAGACCGGGCAGGTGCAATACAACTATCCGTTTCCATGCGGCACTCTAGGAACGCTGGTTGTCGTACAACAGCAACAAGGAAGAGCCCGCCCCATTCTGAACTGCACCCACTAGACAAGACACAATCAGAAAGACCCCAAGTGGCTAGTGAAACAGGCACCTTTGCTGGAAGGGTGTCTGTTTCGTTTTCAATTGTATGCGTTCGTAGTTGTAGAAGTCAACGTATTCCTCAATCGCTTGGCGAGCCTCTTCAAAGCTGGGGTTGTGCAGATGGCGCAGATACTCTTCTTTGAGATGGCTGAAGAAGTTTTCCATGGGCGCATTGTCCCAGCAGTTGCCACGGCGCGACATGGAGGCAGTGATGTTGTACTGTTGAGTGAGGACGGCATACGCCTGCGAAGTGTATTGCGTTCCTTGGTCACTGTGGAGGATCAGCCCATCAGTGACCTTTTCTTTTTGTCTGGCTTGTTGGAGCGTGTGGGTCACCAATCCAATGGAGTTCTCGGGCCCAAATTGATGAGCCACAATAAAGCCATCGAATAGGTCTTTGATGGTAGACAGGTACGCCCAGCCCTGTTGGGTTGAGACGAAGGTAATATCCGTGACCCACTTCTGGTTGGGGCGAGTGGCAGCAAAGTCGCGGTTGAGCAGGTTGGGATAGCGGTGATAGATGCCCAGCTCTTCGAGTTTCCGGTACATTTTGCGTTTGCGGGCCCTGGAACGGATATTCAGCTTGTGCATCAGGCGCAAAACCGCCTTGGGATTGATCACCAGACCCTGTTGTTGCTTCAACCACAGGCTAATCCGCCGGTAGCCATAGATCTGGTGCGAAGCCGTGTAAGCCCGCTGCACGAGTTCTAAACGCACCGCATCTGTGTCCGGCTGTTCCAGCTTCTTGCGCCAAGCGTAATAGGCTGCTCGCGAGACACCTAGGAAGGCACACATGGCCTTCATTTCGAACTCTTTTCGATGGTGATAAAGCACCCGATATTGCGCTGCGCGAGCCGCACTTCCCGCAATTCGGAATGGAATTTTTTTAGCAGGGCCACTTCCATCCGCAGCCGCTCCAGTTCGGCTTGCGCCCCGGCCCTTTTGCGAGGTCGACCTCTCGGCTTGGCAAACGCGCTGGCGCCTTCGGCTCGATATTGCCTCAACCATTTCTGGATTCGTTGCGGATCCCGGATCCCGAGCGCCGCCGTGACCTCGGCGCGCGTTTGGCCCTCCTCATAAAATAGCCGCACCGCTTCCAGCTTCAGCCCCGGCGGATAATGCTGCATTCCTTTCTTACCTGCCATAGAAAAAAGCACCTCCTGTTCCATTTTCTCACAGAGGGTGCTTTCTCTTCGTGTCTCGTTCTAGGGGTTCAGTTCATTCGGCGGGCTCTTCCTTGTGTTTTGTCTCTGGGGTACTGACTGCCGTGCTATACTTAATACGGCATATTCATCATACTTATACCGTCTGGGATCCCAAACGCGTGGGATCTTATGCGGATCGTCTATAAGCTGTTCTACGATCCGCATAAACGCGAGTTAGTCCCCTTATTGCTAAAAGCTTAATATAGTCAAGTCAAGACCTTTCTCTCAAAAGAGCAAATGGGAGAGAATATGAAGAAGAGTTTTGCTTTCTTACTGGCAGGCGCGCTGCTATTGGCGGCCTGCAATAATGGCGGACGGTCCACACCTGATGCAACGCAAGCTATCCGGGAACCGGCCATTTCCGCTACGCCGGAGCCGACGAATCCTCCCACGCTGGAGCCGACCATCACGTACACGCCGGAACCCCGGGATTCCCCCACCCCGGAACCGGTCTATCCATACGATACTGAAACCGTCAGTCTCACCACCGAGGACGGCCTTGATTTATCTGGCACTTTTTTCCACACGGCAGGTAAAGTAGCCGTTCTGTTCGTTCACATGGCGGGATCCAGCGATCAAAAAGACTGGATCCCTTTCGCCAACAAAGTCACGCAGAGAGGCTTCTCGGCACTCACATTCGACCTGCGCTGTGTTGGCGAATCGGACTGCCGCGGTGGGACCGAGCCGGGCTGGATCACGCTCAACCGGGACATGCAGGCAGCGATGCAATTCTTGCGTGCCAAGGGTTTCAAGAGCATCGTCTGCGCGGGTGCTAGCATGGGTGGACGGGCCTGTGTCACAGTCGCCTTCGACGAAGAATTGGCAGGCCTGATCATCGTCTCGGGTACGGCTTCAGACGACCCGAAAAAAAAGACCTGACCAAGATGGTCAACCCGGGCATGCCCAAGCTCTTCATCGTGTCAGAGAGTGACCCCACGGTGAACAGAACAGCTGATATGTCCCGTTTGTACAAAAGTGCGCCAGACCCAAAGGCATTCCACACCGTCCCTGGAACGGCGCACGGTACTGAATTCTTCAAGACGCAATCTGGAGGGGTGGTGAGCAGACTGATTTACGATTTTCTTTACAGCATCCGCGACGCGACCCAAGCACCTGCTCCGTAGGGATTATCGGCCCCAGTTTCGGTAATCGACCACAGAACCGGATCATCAATGAAGCGATCTAACTCGGGACTTGCGATTGGCTTTTGGAAAGATACAAAGCAATGCAAGCCGCCAGGAATATCCCTAATACGATGGGCGCCATTCATCCAATCATCGTCCCAAGAATGGCAGGCATTGCTGCAAGGCTAATGACTGCGAGTAGAGAGTTGCTCGCAAGTCGGGGTCTCATGAAGAGCAGTACGACCAGCACAATGGCCGGACTTAGGAAAGTCACCGCGGGTTTCCACGCCACGACTGAACCCGGAAACCTGATTGGCGCGGATACCAAGAGCATCATTGCGATAGCAATCACAGCTAAGCCAGCATAGGCGACGAACTTATATGGCTTCACGCCTTACCTCCCCGCTGGAAATCACAACACCGCCAGGCGGGCCATTTCTCGCGAAAAGATGCCGGCCCCACGAACCCGTCATCCTACTGCCCCATCTGCCACCTCCGGGTCCCCCGAGCCGAGCAATCCTCGTGAGCGAATTCTTGGGGGAGGTCGGGTGGGGGTCCTCGCCACCGCGCGGATCGGCCGGGTCCCACGGTTGAAGATGTGCAGATCGTTTGACAATAAGTGATCTCCTTCTCTGATGGATCTACTTATGCGTAACCGTTCGTGGAGAGATTCCCGCTGGTCGTGTACAGGCCGTGTTGGGCCTCTCTTGAACCAGAACCCTCAAGGGTCAAATGAATTCACCGTGCGCGATGACTATGCTTTTTCCGCCAACGGAGACATCTAGATGTGCATTTCTTTGTTCCGCTTTTAGCAGCAATAGAGAAGGCCTCCCAATCTCATAACCCTGCTCACTCCGGACATTAATACTTTCTTGTCCAAAATAGCTATGCTTCACCAAATAACCGGCCAGGCACCCATTCCCGCTCCCAGTCGCCGGGTCTTCGGGAACATCATAATAGTCGGCAAACACCCGCACACTGATATCATTCTGCGGTTCATGAGTTTCTGGGCAAAAGACCAGAATACTCTTTGCCGCTGTCCCGATGATCAAATCAAAGTATTTCTCCTTGTCGATTTTTGCTCTTTTCAACGATGTGATGGTTTTCAGCGGCACGATGAAGTGAGGCAGTCCCGTTGAAACTTCTTGGATTGGATGACACTCATCTATTTCAGACACATCTAAACTCAGGACGGTCGAAAGAATCTCTGCCGTGTGCTGCTGGCCAAATGTCGGCTCCATTTGTTTCATCCAGCCATAGCCATCTGAGGCAAAGGTGACCGGAATCTGTCCCACCGTTAAATTCAGAACCACTTTTTCGGCATTGCCATGCAGGATCTCGTTTCGGATGATGTGTGCGGTTCCTAAGGTCGGGTGGCCCGCGAAGGGTACTTCTTCCTTTGGCGTAAATATCCGCACATCGAAGCCGCCAACGCTTTGCTCGTCTGAAGGGATAAAAGTGGTTTCCGAGAAATGCATCTCTCTGGCGATATGCTGCATTTCATCGCTGGAGAGTCCCGCCGCACCACGAAAAACGGCGAGCTGGTTGCCGGCATATTTCTGCTCGGCAAATACATCCACTATGTAGAAAGTGAGTCTGTTCATGATCCATTCTCCTGCATTAATGCCCGGACATTTGTATGACCGGCAGCCCAACGGCTTGGGTCAGCCGGCCGTCGTGTCTGTATGTCACCCTGAAAGAAATTATAGCCCGCTCGTTGCGCACCTTGCTGGCACGATACGGAGATCCGCGCAAAGCGAACCCTGCCACACTCATTCGGAGTCCTTGCACCGTATGTATATGGGATCTATGACGTGAAAAAGCGGCCCCGTAGCGCCAGAATTACAGGCAGATCCACCCACTGAGTCCACGACTTCCAAAGCGTCGTATGCCAATCGCACCAGAATTGCACCCGCCGACGGTACGATAGGCGGCTCCATCAGTCCTCCCCCACGCACCCGTCATCGAACTGTCGCCCTCGCTCACACAGCAGCTCAGGTGGCCGAAGCAACAATCCTATCCCTGGGTTTGGGGGATCGCGGAGCATCCCTAGCGCAGCGCAGGGAGTCGGGAGGGGTCTCCCAATTGCACTCGAACTGCAGCCGGCACGGGAAAGGCAATTCCGATCTATCGCGCCGTGAGATGCGTGCCCAGCTTCCAGCACCAAGTGGGGGCAGGCCAAGACCGCTAGCTCTTCCTCCTGCCGGACGGCTCAGGACTGGGCGATTCCCCGTTAGGCTCATCGTCACCCAGCTGCAATATGGGTTCGGACCGTTCGGGGAGTTGGCTTGGGGCACTTCCCATCGAGCGGATGAGCGTGGCTTGTTCGAAGGTCGATTTGAGGCTTACGTACGCTTGCGATGCCCCCGGTGTGGCGGCTTCGCCTTCAGCCGCAGCAGGGGGCTCCTCAGGCTCGTCCGGAGGTGCAGCATACACCTCTATAATGCCGCCTTTGTCCACAAAGCGAGCGATCTGCCTAATCGAGACCGTGATCTGTGTTTCAAGCTCATGCCTGCGTCCGGAGTCGACCGTGGCCGGCGCGTCTTTGACAAGTTCGGCAGCAAGCTCAGCGATATTCTTATCGAGAGTATCTCGTTCGTGCTTCTTTACCAGTTTCGCTTCAGCAGTGGGACCTCCCAGCGATTGCATCTGGAGGCGTAGCTTCCGAATCTCCGGAATCTGCTTGTACCAAGACAGCACTCTGTCAATGGTCTTTGCCAGCAATACCGCGGCCGCAATTCCAAGCGGTACGTACACTTCGTAGCTGCCTGCCACCAGGCTTGCCACGAGTACTTCGCGTTCGTTCTCTCCCGCGATTTCCTGATATGCACGAACAATCTTGTTCCATTCATCCAGTTGCTTTGTAAGCGGTCCGAGCTGGGAGTCCACAAGCCTTTGCGGGATCAGAATGCCAGCCTCGAACTCCCCGGGTGACAGTGCGTGGGGAGACACGCCAAGCGCCTGGAGGCCCGTCTTCGTCTGGGTGCAGGCCTTCTGGAATTGCTTCAGGTCAGCCTGCAACTCTGTCAGTTTCGTTACGATGCCGGCTGTAGTTTGGCCAGCCACCGATAGGATTTCGTTCAACTGCAGTTGAAAGCCAGGGCCCACCACTTGGCTGCCTTGGATTGCGTCTAGGATTGCCAGTTTGCTCGGCGGGTACTCCGCAAATACACCCTTGGTCGCGTATTCCACTAGGGTTGCGTGAGGGTCTTGAATTGCAGCGGTATTATCCTGGGTGGGAGTATCCCTAGCCAAGGTGTACTGTTGTACAAGGGTGGCTAGGGCGTCCGAGAAGCCTTCGCGCATTTCATCATCAATGTCATTGACGACGGCAAGCAGACGAGAGGCGTCCATGCTTAGAACCCTCCTGAGCCCAGTAGGCTCCTTTCGACGAGCCGCGCAACGCGTGTCGATCCGGATGGGCAATCACGCCTTCGGCGCGCCCAGTCATGCCCAGCGAGTTTTCCGGCAAGCGGAGCTGCCCGCTCGTGAGAATGCTACTTTGCCAACAGAAACGCCGCCGGCACCGAATTCGAAGCGAGGCTACCCAAGGCGGCTATCCAGTACACGATCTGCACTCCCAGCAGGATCCTCGGAGTCATAAGATCGTAATTCAGTAGTCTTAGGTAAAACCGGTTCTTGTAGTAGTTGTGCACTTGAAGTAGGAACAATTGAATTAGGTTGTCGTGTAATTCTCTGTCGATGGTTTCCCTGGAATAGCTTGTAACGAATAGGTCTAATCCCCTTAGGTACAGACGCTCGTCATCAGCTCTGCGCTTCTCAAGGTCGGATGGGTTGTCATTCATCTTCGGAATGAAGGCGTTTCCATAGTAGAACCACTTCCACTTATTCCCATATTCCGGGAACTTCAGAAATGGATATCGGAAGTGGGACTGCACCTCAGATTCTCTGATCTTCAACAGCGCCATGATAAGGACCGTTGCCAAGACGAGAAGGAATGAAATCTTGAGGACGATAACTATGGGCAGCGCCCATAGCACGCCGAAAGCCGTAAGTCCAATGGTCAGGCTTTGCCAGGCAAAGTCGGTGATCCGGATGCGTCTTGTCTCCATGTTGTTCGTGAGGTCGCCGAAGTAACGGATCATTTCCTTCGTGTCTTGATTCTTCTCCTTCTTAACACCGGCGGAGAGCCGACGGAGGGAGGTTAATCCCTTTTCGACCTCTTCTTTGAGTTCATTGAGGTCGCTATCGCTGGACTTGTTCGAACCGGCATCGCTTCTCATGGCGCTCTCCTATCAGACGGGTTCTTTGACGTAGATGCAGTTTGCGGAATTGTCATAGTCGCCCCTGAATGATACACCCAGGAACGAGTCCGGTGCGTTTTCGGTTCCGGGGCGGTTCCATTTCAATCTCATGAAATCATAGATGGTGGTCTCACCGCGACCCCTGCAATGCGAATTCAGGTACATGCGGATGCTCTTCTGGGGAAAAGACGCCTCGTCCAATATGCCGATGTCAAGAACCGGAGATTTGCTGCTCCGTATGACGTAGGCCATGTTTGGATGGAACCACTCAGAAAACCCATCGACGACGTCAATACCGCAGCAACAATCTGTGTCACCGAGGTGATTCAGGCCATAGTCTCCGGCGCCAAAGGTCATTCTGTTGTCGTGAATAGACTGGATTACAGGCTGGAGAAGTTCCCATTTGTATCGAGGCTGGAGTATCCATTCGCGTGCCGTCCTCATGGCGTGCCTGGAGCGATAGACATTGGACCGACTCCAGTTCAACGTGGTGAACAAATAGCTCGTGTCGCATGAACTGCTTTCCAATGGAAGCTTCAAGAACTCGACCACAACGTGCTTCACTTGTGCCTCCGCCAACCTCGGAATCAAATCCTCAGCAGCGGAATTCACCTGCTCTGGAAACAACGGTTGCAGCCTCACGATCGTGTGGTAACCCTCTTGGGCCAAGAGTGCCAACACTCTTAGCCGTTCTGCAGGCGGCGGCACGTTTGGCTCAATCGCCTTCGCAAAATCCGCGTTGTATGATGGGATTGAGACCTGGATTACAAGGTTCCGGAATCTCTTGAACACTGCCAGGACCTCTTCCCGCTCCATTTGATCTGTGTTCTTGGTGCTGATCACAGTCGGGTAGTCAAATTCGGCCAGAATGGCAAGTAGTTCCTTTGAACGTTCTGCGACAAGACGATTGGCAAACGGATCACTGAGGCCGCCGAAGTGAATTGGCAGTCTCCGTTCTAATAGCTCCCCGGTGATGTCCGACGCTTCTGATCCGTGCCGATTTACCGTCTCGAACTTGCGGGCGATTTGGCTGGGATTTGCGACTAGGTTGGCGGGCGTGGGTCTGCCGCCCTTGGACATGGCAAAACAGTAGGAGCAGTTGAGGGGGCATTTGGGCACGGTGTCCAGCCTGAATGGAATCCCACAAAAATAGAACTGGCTGGTTATCGCTAGGGCATATCTATAGGGTCTCACCGGTGCCCTCATGCATGATAGCGTAGCGCATGTGTCCAGATGGAAATCTGCATCGTCGAGATAAGGCTTGCCCGTGAGTAGGTTTCTTAGTCCAATTGCGTGAATCCATAGATCATTCTTTTGGTTTGAGTGACCAAGCTGTTATCTTTGATCATCGCACAGTGAACCAGCCTCGCCGATCCTCGCTCTCCGCGCCGTCGCCCCTCACTTCCCCGCGTTCGCCAGGACGAACGCATCGTAATACGCCCGATATCCGGGATCGAAGTACTTATCCTGCCACTTGTCATTCTCATCGAGGTCCTGCCAGGCCTCGTCCAGCTTGCCCTCGTCGTGCAGCTTCTGCAGCTTGTAGCGCCACTTGTAGTGGTTGACAATGTCCAGCACGTGCGCCGCGTACGCCTCGGCGATCGGTCGATGGCCCCTGATGATCACCATGTTCTCATCGTTGGCGAACGAGGCCTTGCACCCGAGATTGTGGCTCCCAGTCAGCACCGCGCAGTCTTTCGAGAACGGATCCACCACCAGCACCTTGTCGTGAATCGCCGCGTGACCCAGTTTGAGCAGCTCTTGCTCCCAGTAACCGAAGTCATCTGGCACACCGGCTACTCCAGTAATGACCCGGTTCGCCCGCTTTGCCGACCGGTTGTACACCCCCACGGTTGCCTCGCCCGCCGTGTTCGCATCTGAGATCGCCCCCCGG
Organism: uncultured Chloroflexia bacterium; assembly: GCA_963739265.1. GTDB lineage: Bacteria > Chloroflexota > Anaerolineae > Anaerolineales > Villigracilaceae > Fen-1038. The sequence continues at coordinate 36,364 of CAVTZR010000002.1, read as the reverse complement.
ATGTACAGCACCTTCCCCCGGCCTTCGGCCGCAGCCTCCGCCGTGCGGATCTCGTCGAGGATGCTTGGCTGTCCCGGGTTGAACAGTAGAAACAGCACCATCGACTTGGCGCCATCGATGATGTCGAACGCCTCCTTCATATCCGCAGGCACTTCTTTGTCGGATTTGTTTTGATGGTCGGTGTTCGGTGAGAACCAGACCTTCATCGCCCGAGTCCCACCCAGTGAGGCCTTGACCGGATTCTCGCGTGCCCACTTCCGCAGCTCCGGTCCCTGCAACGGGTCCTTCTCCAACCTCAGGCACTCCCAGTAGTCCCGGTAGCAGGTAGCTACGTGCCGGTTCTCGATCAGGATCGCGTTGTTGGTCTGTCCGCACAGTCCGGTCGGGGTCCAGTTCGTGCTGCCCGTTAGTACCGCCTCCGGGCCTGCCGCGTCGGCATACACCAGGAACTTGTTGTGCCCGATGTGGTCCCCCGCCAGCATTCGGTCGGTGATGTCATACTTCGCGTTGTGGAGCTTCTCTCTCACCGCCGCATTGGTGCCGTCGTATACCGTCTTGGTCTTCTTGTCGACTTGCTTCGACGAGTTGGCGTTCGACAGCACCAGCTCCACCGGGGACGATTTCATCAGCTCGCCGATCAGCTCATCGTCAGTAAGTTCGTATAAGGCCGCATAGCATCGACCCCCCGCCGACTGCAGCCGCCTCAGCAGATCGTAAAGCGTCGGCAGCAGCTCCTTGGCCAGCCGCCAACGGACCTTGTTATGCGGGGCGCCGATGGCTTTCCGCAAAAGGTTTGCATTCTTGGCTGGTGCGTTGCTGCCCCGGTTCATCGCCTGCCCTGTCGTTCTTTTCCAGCCCCGTCTCCACCAGGTCGATTGGTTTGAGGTTTCCCAACATCGCGCCGCGCCGCTTGATCACCACCCGGTCCCCCATGCGGATGCTGAGGTTCCCGCCGTGCGACGAGATCAGGCCGCCCGCATACAGATCGCGTCCGATGTCGCGGAACATCTCATAGATCTTTGGATCGATCATCGCTTTGCTCCTTTCCGTCTCGGGGTTCGGGGCCGGACCCTAAGCCAGGTCCGCCAAATCTAGCTCTTCCAACTTCCTCGGGCTTGGCACCCCGTCTTCGTCCCAGCCGCGGCTTCGGTAGTATTCCTCCAGCATCGGCTCCAGCTGCACCACCCATCCCTCCGATGGACCTCCCGCCGGCTCGTTCAGCAGACGCGGCGGGAGCGTATCGTCCTTCCGCCCGAATCCTTCTCGCAGGTTGTACAGCTTTTCCACGTTCCAGACCCGCTCCCCCACCTTGATCAGGTCCCCTGTGGCATATTGGATCCCCGTCACCGCCGAAAGCGTCCGTGCGAAGTATTCCTCGGCCACGCCCAGGTTTGTGAACTTGCACAGCACCAGCGAGTCGATCGCCGCCGACAGGTTCTGGTGCAGAATCACGAAACTCGACTTGCCCTGCACCTGGAAGCGATCGACCAGCTTGGGTATTCCCAGCACTTCCACGCCCAGCATGTTTCCGCGCATGTGGCAGCCACCCCGGTTGGACGTCGCATACAAGAGGCCCTGTCCTTGCATACCGCGCGGGTCGTAGGCCGGGAACTCCAGACCTTTGGCAGACATGCTGAGCTCGGGGTGCCCGAACTTCGTTGCCAGCCGCAGGCTTCCGTCCGCCATGTCCGCCTCGATACCGCGCCGGTAGGCCATCGCTTCGACGGTCGGGGCCAGCAGGTCCGCGCGCCCGAAGCGCAGGTCCGAATCCATGTACCCTTTCTCGCTCAACTCCATTGCGCACGCGATCGTGGAACCGGCCGAGATGGTGTCAAGTCCCAGGTCGTTGCACCGCGAATTGACTTCGATGATCGCTGGCAGATCGGCGATCCCGCACTGCGCCCCGAAGGCCCAGGTTGTCTCGAACTCCGGCCCCTCCCCCTCGACCTTCTCTGTGCGGCTGACGCGCGTACAGCTGATCGGGCACGCCCAGCAGGCTGCGTTCTTCACCAGGTACTTGTCGGTTAGCTCCTCGCCGGAAATGGCCTCAGCTCCCTCGAACTGCGTCTGCTGATGGTTCCGCGTCGCCAGCGCGCCGATGTTGTTCATGATGTTCATCAGCACCACGGTCCCGAACTCCGGCAGCGCCTGGCTTGTCAGTGGGCTCGCGGCCAGCAGCTTGCGCGTCTCGTACAGCATGAACTTGAAGCGTTCCGGGTCCTCGATCTCGGGCCGCTCCTTGCCTTCGATCACGATCGCCTTGAGATTCTTGGACCCCATCACGGCGCCCGGTCCGCCTCGGGCAAGAGAGCGTTCGCGGTCGTTCATGATCGATGCGATCCGGCACAGGTTCTCCCCCGCCGGCCCGATGCACAGCACGTTGCGCTTGTTGTTGTTCTGCCCCAGCCTCCGCGTAACTTCGAACACGCCCAAGCCCCAGAGCTGCGTGGCATCGTGGAACGTGATCTCCTCGCTCTTGATCTCGATCCAAACGGGCCTCTTGGCGCGGCCGCGCACGATCATCACGTCGTAGCCGGCTTTCTTGAACTGCATCCCCCAAAATCCGCCGGAGTTCGCATCCAGCACGGTCCCCGTCAGCGGGCTCTTGGTCGAAACGGAAAACCTGTTGCTCGTCTGGTAGCCCGTGCCCGTCAGCGGCCCGTTGGTGAAGATCACGACGTTCTCTGGAGAAAGCGGATCGACTCCCGGCCCCACCAGATCCCACAGCAGGCGCGCCCCCAGTCCGCGTCCACCCACGAACAGCCGCGCCATCTCCATATCCAGAGGATAGGTCTTGTAAGTCTGGGAGCCCAGATCGATATCCAGGACTTTCTCGGACCAACCCGTCACGAGCTTCTCCTAGCCCCCTGCGATGGGTGGGAAGATCGCCAGCACATCCTCGTCCCCCAGCCCCTGATCCAGATCCGTCACGTTGCGGCCGTTCAGGATGAGCACGACGGTCTGGCCGATGTCTCCGTTCGCCAGGATCGCCGCCTCAAGCGCCGGCTTCTGCCTGACCAGTTCAGTGAGCGCGTCCCGCACCGATCCCCCGGCCACCGACAATTCATTCCCTCCTGCGAGCTTCCGCAGGTTTGCATAGAACTTGATCACCGGCATCTACTTCAATCCGATTCGGTCGACCTCGCCAACAGTCGTATCTGTGATGTCAGAGTAGTTGGGAGCGAATGCGTACACACTGCCAGTATATCGCGGCCGATACTCCCGATCAGGCAATCCGGGCGATGTTCAAGACGCGTGGATCCACATGGCCGTAGCCTCGCGCAGTCTCAAGGGCCCGCCCGACGGCAGGCTTCTAGCCTTGGGATCAAGGAGATTCGTGTGTGAATTGGATTCGGCAGCCGGCGGGCGTGGCTATTGCCCGTACTGCTCGAGGTATCGACGATGAGCGCGGGCGACCTCGTCGGCAGGGATCTCTTCCGGCGTCCCCAGCTGATAGGCGTAGAACAGCGTCGCCGCCGCGTCTTCGACCATCACCGCGGCCTTGACCGCTGCCTCGGGGGTCTTGCCCACGGTGAACACGCCGTGGTTCTTCATCAGGATCGCCGGGCTGCTGCCGATCAAGCGCACGATCTCCCGACCGATCTCATCGCCCCCGATCTTCGCGTATGCCCCCACCGGTATCGGGCCCCCGAACTCGTCGCAGATGGCCGTGAGCACAGGCGGGATCGGTTTGCCGACCGCGGCCCAGGCTGTGGCAAAACGCGAATGGGTATGCACCACCCCGTTCACATCCGGCCGCTTGTTGTAGACGTAGACGTGAGCCAGCGTGTCCGACGACGGCTTGAGCGGGCCCTCAACGACCTGGCCCTGCAAGTCCACGACGACCATGTTCTCAGGTGTCAGCTGCTCGTAGCGGATGCCTGAGGGCTTGATCACAACCAGGCCCGACTTCGGATCGCGGCCCGAGACGTTGCCACTCGTCCAGGCCACGAGGCCGTTTCGGGGCAGCTCCTGATTCAGCAGGCAGATCTCACGGCGCAAGGATTCTTGGAGCATAGTGGCAAGCCTCGTTTCTCTTCAGGATCCGGGCAGGCAGCCGCGCTACTTGCTGGCGGTGCCCGTTCTCTGCTGCACGCGGAGCTTCTTCAGCCTCTTCATCACATCGTTTCCGCCGCGGCCGAAGAAATCATGCAGCTGCAGATATTCGGCAAAGAGCGAGTCATATACCGCCTGGTTCGCCGCGACCGGACGATAGACCTTGTCCTTGAGATGGGCCATGGTCTTGGCAGCCTCGAAGATGCTGTCGTAGCCTCCGGCCGGCTTCCCCGCCGCGACTGCTCCGAACATCGCCGAGCCGAGTGCCGGTGTCTGCTTCGACGCACTGACCTTGAATGGCCGGCCCGTCACGTCGGCATAGATCTGCATGAGCAGCGGGCTCTTCTCGGGCAGTCCTCCGCAGGCCACCAGTTCGTGGATCGGGACACCATGCTTCTCGAAGGCCTCCACGATCACGCGCGTGCCGTAGGCAGTGGCTTCGATCAGGGCGCGGTAGATCTCCTCAGCCCGCGTCGCCAGCGTCGCACCGATCAAGAGACCCGTCAGGTCGACGTCCACCAGAACGCTGCGGTTGCCGTTCCACCAGTCCAAAGCAACCAGGCCGGATTCACCCGGCTTCAGCTTGGCAGCCTTGTCCTCGAGCAGCTGGTACACATCTTTCCCTTGTGCCTCGGCTTCTCGTTCGTAGGCGGCCGGCACGCAGTTCTCCACGAACCAGGCGAAATGATCGCCGACACACGATTGTCCGGCCTCATATCCGAAGAAGCCGGGGATTATCCCATCTTCTACATAGCCGCATATGCCGGGCACCAGGTGTTCCTCCGTGCCAAGCACCATGTGGCAGATCGACGTGCCCATGATCATCACCATGCGGCCTGGTTCGGTGACGGTTGCCGCGGGGACGGCCACGTGTGCATCCACATTGGCTATTGCCACCGCCGTCCCTCTCGGGAGCCCGGTCCAGGCTGCAGCCTTCTCCGTCAGGCCTCCCGCCCGCTGCCCGACCGCGATCACCTCCCGCTTCATCTTTGTGTCCACCACGTCGGCCAGTCGCGGATCCAGGGCCGCGAAGTACTCCTTCTTCGGGAATCCCTCGCGTTTCGACCAGATGGCCTTGTATCCCGCCGTACAGGAGTTTCGGGTCTCCACGCCGGTCAGCTGCCATATCACCCAGTCTGCTGCCTCGATCATGCGGTCGGCCGCTGCGTAGACTTCGGGCGCCTCCTCAAGGATCTGCAGCACCTTCGAGAAGAACCACTCGGACGAGATCTTCCCGCCATAGCGGTCGAGCCAACCCTGCTTCATCCTCCGGGCGGTCTCGTTGATGCGATCAGCCTCCGGCTGGGCCGCGTGGTGTTTCCACAGCTTAACCCAGGCATGCGGGTTGCGTCGCAACTCGGGCACCAGGCAAAGAGGCGTGCCATCCTTCTTGGTCGGAAGCATGGTGCACGCCGTAAAATCGATTCCGATGCCGATCACGTCGGCAGCAGCCACACCGGATTGCTTCATTACGGCGGGTATGGCATTCTGAAACGTGCGGATGTAGTCCTCGGGATCCTGCAGCGCCCAATCCGGCTCCAGGAGGACTTTCTCCCCGTCCAATGGCAGGCGCTCATCGATCACGGCGTTCGCATACTGGTAGACGGCGGTCGCCACTTCGCGGCCATCTGCCACATCGACCAGCACTGCCCGCCCGGACTCGGTGCCGAAGTCCACGCCGATTGCATACTTGCGATTGCTCATGATCCCTCCTGCGTTGGTTCGACGACCACCTTTAGCCCCTCACGGCGGCGTGCCACGTCGAAGGCTTCGGCTGCTTTGCTGAGCGGGAAGCGATGCGTCACGAGCGAGCGAACGTCTATCAGGCCGCTCTCGACCAGCCGGATCGCCCGCGGATATGTATGCTTCATCCTGCGTACCATCTTGATCGTGAGGCCCTTCCGGCGGGCTACTGAAGCCTGGAAGGAGGTCTGGTCATCTTCCGGAATCCCGGCCAGGATCACGGTGCCGCCGGGCGTGGCCGTGGCGAAGGCAGCATCGACGGCCCCCTGTTCACCCGCGACCTCAAAGGCAGCATCGACCCCGCGTCCTCCGGTAACCGACCGAATCTCCTGAATCTCATCTTTTGCTTGAGCGGGAAAAGCATGCTCCGCGCCCAATGCCTTAGCAGCCTCCACACGATGGACGAGCCTGTCCGTCCCAATGATGGGTGTCGCGCCGGCCAAACGTGCCAGCTGGAGGATCAAGAGCCCGATCGGCCCGCACCCGAACACGCCAACAGTCATTCCCGCGCGGATGTGACCGAGATCCACGGCATGCAGCGCCACGCCGAGCGGTTCCAGCATGGCGCCATCGGAGTCACTGAGTGAATCGGGCAGGTGATGCAGGCATTTCGTCGGCCAGGTCAGGAACTCCCGCAAGGCGCCATCCTGCGTCCCATGTCCCGCGAAGAGGAGCTGCGCGCATAGGTTGGGATTCCCCTTCTGACACATCTCGCACTGGCCGCAAGAGATCGCCGGATCCACTGCGACGCGCTCGCCGGATTCTGTCGTGGCTGCAAATTCATGCCCCAGGACCAAGGGATGAACCAGCTGCGCATCGCCGATGCCGCCCTCCGCGACCCAGTGCAGGTCCGAGCCGCACAAGCCCACAGCCCGCACCTCCAACAGCGTCTCATTGGGCGCCGGCAAGGGTTGAGGCTCTTCGTGCAGGCGAAGGTCCCCGACGCCATGCAAGCGGACCACCTTCACGTGACCTCCAGGATCGCCGGTCGGTGGATCATGCGACCGTTCACCATTACCGGGGTCATCGGCCACGCTGGGATGGATGTCAGCACCTCGTTCTCCTGCTCACCGACCAGAATGGTGTCTTCGGACTTGGTGCCGGAAATGGATGGGTTCCAAGCATACGCCTGGCCCACTACGACCTCGGCCTCAGCCTGCGGAGTGGCGACGATCTCGCGCGGCGCGTATCCGGCAAGCCCCCCCTGGTGATGCAGGTGCCACTCACCGGCAAAGCCCGCGGCTCGATAGGCCTCGATTGCGACGCCGAAGATATCGCGAAGCTTGCGCCCCGGTCTGGTGGCCTCGATCATCCTCGCGTCGACCAGCGCCACGGCCTCGGCCTTCCGACGAAGGTCATCCGGCAGGCGGCCAAAATGAACAAGACGAGTAATCGAGCAGACGAGCCCCTGCAGACGGCCGCACAATACCAGCATGGCATACGCTTCCAGACGCCTTCCGGTCGGCAGCGGGTGCCGAAAATGAAACACCCGCTCGTCGGTGGCAATCAGGTTGACCGTGGGCTGAACGCCGCGACACAACACTTCTCCGGCCAGCAATCCCGAGATTTGATGCTCGGTCATGCCCGGTCGAACCGCCCGGATCGCCGCGTCCATCGCCTGAGAGCACAGGTGACCGAGCTGGCGGAAGCGGGCGCCTTCCTCGGGCGTCAGGTTGGCCCGCAGTGCGGGCAGCCACCCAGAAAGGTCGACCGCCCCCGGGTAGGCGCCGTCAGCGCCCAGCCTCAGGCCGCGCGTCAACTCGGCGACGGAAGGATGGTCTTCGTACCACGGCGCAACGCGAAACTCCCAGTCCTGGGCTCGAAGCTGCTCCTCTTGCTCGAGGCGCCCACTCTCGATGTTGTCCGTTATGAGGTAACGGCCGCCTGGCGTGATCAGCAGAGAGGCTGCACCGGACGAGGCCGCCTGGTTGACATAGGAGGCGGCTCCGCACGTGGCCCAGGCGAAATTGTCCGCCCGTTGTATCAGCAGAGCTTCGACCGCGTGCTCAGCAAGCAGCGCCCGCAGTCGCGTGAGCTTCGATTCAAGTTCGTTCATTGTGGAATTCGCGCCCTCCGGCACGAAAGATCACGCACGAGAGGAGTAGCCGGCAATCTGCTGTGCCAATCGCAGGGCGACTCAGAGCGCGGCGGACTTCATAAAATAGAAGACCTCGTTCCAACGCAGCTCTTTCTTGAAGGCCTCCAGTCGCGTTTCATTGTCGATGAGCAGGCACTCGATGTTCGCCATCTCGGCGAAGTCAGTCAGAATCTCAGGTGTGACCGCCTGGCTGAAGCCCGTATGATGCGCCCCGCCCGCCACGATCCACGCGCCGGCCGCAGTCTTGAGGCTGGGCCGAGGGATCCACACAACGCGTGCCACCGGCAGCTTGGCCAGCGGCTTGTCGGGCTCCACCACATCAACGGGATTGACAACCATGCGGAACCGATCGCCCAAATCCAGTATGGTCGCATTGATGGCAGGCCCAGGCGCCACGTTGAATACCAAGCGCGGCGGGTCGGACTTACCTCCAATTGAGAGTGGATGGATCTCCAAACTGGGCTTGCCTGCCGCAATCGATTCACAAACCTCCAGCATGTGGGCTCCAAGCACCCGGGGATTGTTGCCGCTCAGATCGTAGGTGTAGTCCTCCATGAAGGAGGTGCCGCCTTTCAGGCCGCTGCTCATCACCTTCATGCCGCGAACCAGCGCGGCCGTTTTCCAGTCACCCTCCGCTCCAAAACCATAGCCGCGCCCCATCAAACGTTGTACGGCCAGGCCCGGCAACTGCGCCAGACCGTGCAAGTCCTCGAATGTTGTAGTGAAGGCCTTGAACGTACCCTGCTCCAGGAAGGCGGTCATCCCAAGCTCGATTCGCGCTGCTTCGCGCAACGCCCGGTGCTGCTCACCGCCACGGCGCAAGTCTTGCTCGATCACGTATTGGTCGCCGTACTCGGAAACGAGGCGGTCGACCGCCGAGTCATCAACGGCATGGATTGCATCGACCAGGTCCCCCACGCCGTAGCCGTGGACCGAGTATCCAAATTGGATCTGAGCCGCAACTTTGTCCCCCTCCGACACGGCCACGTCGCGCATATTGTCACCAAAGCGCGCGATCTTTGCGCCCTGCAGATCCCGCCAGGCGCACGCAGCCCGCATCCAGGCGAAAAGTTGCGACAGGACATCCTCGTCCTGCCAATAACCGACGATCACTTTGCGGTTGAGGTGCATGCGGCTTCCGATGAATCCGAACTCACGGTCACCGTGTGCCGATTGATTGAGATTCATAAAATCCATGTCGATGCTTGACCACGGGAGCTGCGAGGCGAACTGCGTATGCAGGTGCACGAAGGGCCTTTGCAGCGCCTTCAGCCCCGCAATCCACATCTTGGCCGGCGAGAATGTGTGCATCCATGTGATCAGACCGATGCACGCCGGTGTGTCGTTGGCTTCGAGGCACAGCGCATGAATAGAGTCGGCGGTCGTGACCACCGGCTTATACAGCACCTTTACGGGCAGTTTCCCAGACCCGGATAATCCGTCGACAATAGCACGTGAATGTTCCGCAACCTGCTGGAGTGCAGCCTCTCCGTACAAGTGCTGACTCCCGGTGACAAACCAGACCTCATATCCCTTGAAATCGATCATTAGTGCGCCTCCCAGGTGTCCCTCGTTCGCGGCCGCTCCAACAAACTCGCACCGCGCCGTATCGAATTCCGGATTGACTGTATTTCCAACTCGCCGCCAGCCACCCCCACTCAGGGCCGCGGCGCGATTATTGCACCTGTCTACGTCTTACGTGCGATGCAAGCCACGCCCACATCAATCGCCCCAATCAACTCAACCAAACTACTTGTCGGAGATATCAACAACGTGGCTTGTGAAGTTCTTTTGCTGTTTCGTCTCTACACTTACCAATATGTAAAAGCCTTTGGCATCCTTCGGAACGGCAACACCGGTTGTCCAGTCTGCCTTCTGACCTGGGAGGGTTATTGGTGCATCTGCAAGAGTGGGGTCCGCATAGAAGCCATAGAGGATGCCATCTGTGCCGATCACAGGTGGAGTTCCAATATGAACATAGGTGGGGTATGTGCCGGGGTTATTGGTTTCCCATGCGAGTTCCAGGCCAGTGTCGGTACGCTTGGTATCGGTGAGGGTGAGAACGCAATCATTAATTGCATCTATCTTGGCACCCGGTTTCTCGATCAAATCTTGGACCGCTTCCGCTATCGGATACTTCAGGTCCGAGACAACTTCATCGAGATTCAATTCAAACTTGGCGCTGACCGGTTTGGCTGCCACGTAATAGTTGTATGGCCCGGTGACATAGCTATAGTCGACGGAGAGTTTGGATCCGGGAGTTGCGACTGCGCGCTTGCATTCCACATAGAGTAGCTGGGTCTTGGGTTCTGCTTTTGTCCCGCCCGTGTAACCCCGCATCTGAAAGCCCGGCGCCAGACTCGTTCCACCTGTCCCGACAAAGACGGTATCGCAGTTCATGGTCTTGCCGCCGCTGGTCGTGAGCGCAGCCGGATGACCTGCCACTGCCTGCATGACACTCCAATCGCCAGTCTCATTCCGGATGGCAATCTCAATATGCAGATCTCCTGCACTGGACGTGCCAACTTCCGTCACCATCGCCATCCAACCTTCTGAGGATGTTGATGTCGGAGCAAGCTCCGCTGCAGGTGTCACAATGTAGGCGCAGGCGTAGACAAGGACAGCGCTTATCAATATTGGAATGAGATTCTTTTTCTATTACTCATCTTTCTTCTCCTTTCCGCCAAAATGCGATGCCAGAAATCCGGGAAAAAGCCGAGGGTCAGATTGGCCCTCGGCTTTCTGGATCTGCTATGGAGCAGGGGCAAACGCTGGAAGGAACTCGCTGAGTGAACCGGTCATTACCCAATAGTTGGGAGGAGCATCCGTTCCACCATCTACAGCTTCCACGGTCTTTTCCTGACCCTTATAAAGGACACTGGTAAAATAGGTATAACATGCGCCGCATGGGGTATGTGAGGTGGAATACATATTATCTGTGAACCATTCCAGGCCATTAATGTCCGAAAGCAATTTGTCCACTTCTGCAGCTGTCACTTGCTTCCCGATTTCTTGCGTACCGTTATCGCCTGTGATTCTCCCGTCCGGATAAACGGCATACAGCTCGTCAATACAATTGGCTCCGCCGTTGCGCTCGTAGGCAAGTACCGCCCCGGCCTTCATAATACTTGCAGCCTGATCCTGCCGGAAGGCCTTTAACTGACATCCGGAAGGCGTTGGTGTCAGGGCACTGGCAACCGGCCCGTGAGCGGTGTTCCGGACAACAACGAATGCAAGCACGGCCAGGACGATCACGAGCAGTGCGCCGCCGCCGAACACCAGCCTTTGCCGGCTGCGCCACCTGGCGGATGCTGCCGTCGGGGCGGACTCCTTCCCTAGATTGATCTTCTTCCGGCTGGCTAATTGACCGATATTTATATTGGCTACAAGGCTTTGCACGCCGATGAAAACGAGCGTAAGTGAACCGATGGCGATACTCGCCCACCAGGAGCTGAGTTTCCCATTGAATTGGATCAGGGTCTGAATGAGAGCGACGACGAGTACGCCAAACAGGCTGCCGAACACATACCCTTCGCCACCGGTCAACATCGTACCGCCAATCACCACCGCCGCGATGACGATCATCTCAAAGCCATTGGATGCGTGTGTGCCATGCCCAGATCCCACGTAGATGCTATAGGCGATGCCGGCCAGCGCCGAACAGAAACCGTTAAGCGTGTAGACCAACACTTTGGTCCGGTTCACCGGAAGGCCCATCAAACGAGCAGATTGTTCATTGGCTCCATTGTTCCAGCCCATGGAATATATCGTGCGGCCAAAACGCGTGTAGTGGGCAAGGTAGATTGCTGCAACAAAGAAAGCCATACTGACGACGACCAGGATCGTGATGTAGTCTCCTTTTTGAGTGACGACGTTGCTTAATCCCGGGATCAAGATCTTTGTCCCCGAAAGAAGTGTATAGACCGGGTTGTGGATACGTATCTCGGCATCGCTGATGATGTAACACATCCCACGCGCGAACCACATGCCCGCCAGGGTGGCAATAAACGGCTGCACCTTCAGGTAGGTAATGAGGCCTCCCATGATAGCGCCCAGGGCCATCCCCATGAGCAGCATGAGAGGCATCACCAACCAGGGGCTCCAGCCTGCTCGGATTAGTGCGGCAGAAGCCGTGGTCGTCAGTGCGATCACACCGCTCACCGATAGGTCAATGCCGCCCGAAATAATCACAAAGGTCTCTCCTATCGTGCTGATCAACAGGAAAGGAGTGGTAATGAATAGAGTAAAAAACACTTGTCCATTGCGCATGCCCGGGTAGAACAAAGTGCCCAAGGCATAAGCGACAGAAAACAGCACAATAGTCACCGAAAGCGGAAGGAACCGCCGGTTCTTGAAAAGAAGATGCCTAAGTTCTGCATCATGCATTGGTCTCCTTCAACTTTGTTTGCGCCGTGATTTTTCGGACAAAGTCCCTTACCTGCTGCGAATACAGGAGGATCACCGCGAGGACAACCACTGCCTTGACCGCGATAAGTGCACTCGCCGGAACACCGATTGCTAACGAGGAAGTGGTGGTAGCCTGGATCACCAACGCTCCAATGGCGCTGGCCAGCAGGGAAAACCGGCCGCCGGCCCCGAGTAAGGTTCCGCCGATGATCACCGCCAGGATGGCGTCCAATTCGAAGTACAGGCCGACCTGGTTGGCATCCGAAGTTCTGATACTCGAAACGGCGACCAACCCTGCTATCCCTGCGCATACACCGCAGAACACGTAAGCGAACAATTTGATCTTCTTTTCATCGATGCCGCTAAAAAAACTGGCGCGAGAATTGATGCCCACCGATTCGATGAACATTCCGAGTGACGTTTTGCGGGTCAAAAACCAGGCAATCGCGAACACAAAAGCGGCGATGTATAAAGCGAAAGGAAAGAGGAAAAGCCAGCCGTTTCCGAGATGCAGGAACGTGTCATTGTAGATGATGATCTTGATCGCGTTTGTGACGAGTTGGGCAATCCCTCGGCCCGCAATCATCAGAATCAGTGTGGCAACCATAGGCTGGATTTTTCCATAGGCAACCAGTAGCCCATTCCATAGGCCACAAATCGCGGCTATGATCAGCGGCACCAGGAACACCGACCACAGCGGCGTAGCGCTGTAAGTGGGATCAGCTTCTCGCGTTACATCTGCCAGTTTAAGGCCGACAAGGTTGGGGTTCAGCATGATGCAGGCCGTTGAGGCCGCAATCGCCATGACGGCGCCCACTGAGAGGTCCACCCCACCGGTGGCAATGACCAGTGTCATACCCATGGCCAGCATGATAGTCGGCGCACTGTTTCGCAGAACGTCGATCAGGTTGCCATACAGATGACCTTGTTTTATCTCAAGGTGAAAAAAACCGGGAATAATGATCAGGTCAAAGAGCAGAATCAGCGCAAGGGCAACGAGAGGAAAGAATAGCCTGCTCTCGGTGACCTTTCTCCACTCGAAAGAGGATCTAGACTTTGTCATGGTCATTCACTCCCTGCAATCGCTTGCATGATCTTGCGCTCGCCCACTTCGCCGGTAAACTCCGTAATCTTCTCCTGATCCCGTAACACAACGATGCGGTGGCTCGTGCGCAATACTTCTTCGAGCTCGGAGGAAATGAACACACAGGACTTGCCTTCTTCGGCCAGCGAAAGCACCAGTTTTTGAATTTCGGCCTTTGTTCCCACATCAATGCCTCGGGTGGGTTCATCCAGGATCAGAAGCCGTGGGTTCGTGGCAAGCCAGCGGGCCAGGATCACCTTTTGTTGGTTGCCGCCGCTCAGAGTTCTTGACTGGCTGGTCGGCTGAGGGGGTGCTGATGTTGAGCAGTTCAATGTACCTGTCGGCTATCGCATATTGTTCCTGCGAGCTCAGGCGCTTGAACCAGCCCAGGCTGGCCTGCATGGCCAGGATGATGTTTTCCCCCACGCCCAATTCAGCCACGATCCCTGCGGCTTTTCGGTCTTCCGGGCAGAGCGCCACTCCTCGCTCGATGGACGCCAGCGGGGAGTAATTCCCAACCGCTTTGCCATCCACTGCAATGGAACCGCTATCCGGCTTGTCGATACCGAATAGGAGATGCGCTATTTCGGTGCGCCCTGAGCCAAGCAGACCAGCCAGACCAACAACTTCCCCGGCATGCAATTCAAGGTCAAAGGGCTCCATGGAGCCTGAACGACCAAGTCCCTTTGCCTGAAGCAAAGCCTCACCTCTAATGTACTTGCCACTTTCAGATTTCGTTTTTGTCATATCTTCATACTCGGTCAAAGTTCGCCCGATCATTTTCGTGATCAATTCCAGGCGGGGCAAAGTGGACGTCGCATAGGTTCCAACCAATTTCCCATTTCTGAGGACGGTAATTCTGTCAGCAACTTCATAGACCTGATCCAGAAAATGGGTGATGAAAATAATACCCATTCCTTCGCTTTTCAGCTTGCGCATTACGCCAAAGAGTTGTTCGGTTTCATGGGCGGTAAGACTGGAGGTGGGCTCGTCCAGGATCAGGATCTTCGCCGACGTGATCTCAAGCGCCCGTGCAATTGCCGCCATTTGCTGGATGGCGACGGAACATGAGCCCAACGTTAGTGTCGCATCAATGTCAATATCCAACCCCAAGAGGATTTGCGGTGGCCTGGGCATTCATTGCCTTCCAATCGATGCTCCCCCATTTCATGGGTTCCCGGCCGATCAGGATATTCTCCGCTACAGTTAGATTAGGGCAAAGATTGACCTCCTGATAGACCGTGCTGATGCCGAGTTCCTGGGCATCCAGAGGTGATCGGATGGCGACTTGGCTTCCCTCAAGTCGTAATTGTCCCCCGGTCCTGCCGCTCCACACCGGTCATTACTTTAATCAGGGTGGACTTGCCGGCGCCATTTTCGCCAACCAGCCCATGAATCTCGCCGGGCAGGAGGCTAAAGTCCACGTTTTCAAGAGCCTGGACGCCGGGGAAAGACTTGGAGATACCTTCCATTCGGACGATCTCGTTGTTGGACTTCGTCATGGATCACCTCATGCTCTGGAACTACCGGCCGCCCTCTGGGAGGGGAGAAGCGGCGTTCACATTCGCACGCCGCTTCTCCGGTCTCCCACCAATTCGATTCCTGACTAGCGACTTGCGGGAAAGTCAATCATTCCCCTGGAGACTTAGTACTTTCGGGTCGCCAGGATCGCCTTAAGGGCATCCGCGCCTTGTGCAGCGAAGAATTGGCCTTCCTGCGAAGGAACCCACGTAGGCAGGGTCGTGTCGCCGTTCATGGCTTTCAGGGCGGCTTCATAGACCTGCGGGGCGAGCAGTGGATTGCACTCGACGTCGGCACTTAACTCACCGGAGATCAGGTACTTGAAACCGTCAGCAGTTGCATCGAGCCCGAGGACGAAGATATCCTTGCCAGGCTTAAGGCCGGCCTCTTCGATCGCCTGGATGGCGCCAATCGCTTCCTCGTCATTGTGGGCAAACACGGCCTGGATGTCAGTGCTCTGCTTCAAGAAGGCTTCCATAACTGCCTTGGACTCCGGGACACCCCAGTTACCGGTCTGAGATTGGGTGATCGTCATTCCGCAATCACCCATCTTCTCGCGGAAACCCTTGGCGCGGTCAATGGCCGCGGAAGCGCCTACGGCGCCGGAAATCTCAACGACATTCTTCTTTGCGCTGTTCTTGAGCAGATCGCACAGGGCAGCAGCGCTCTTGTGGCCTTCTTCGATGAAGTCAGAGCCGATGTAGGTGTAATAATTGGTCGGGGCTGCATCGATACGGCGGTCTTCCAAAACGACGATCTTCCCGTCCGTCTTGGCTTCGGCCAACACATCATCATAACCAGTCACGTCGAGGGCCGCCAGGACGATTACGTTCACGGACGGATCCTGGTTGAACTGGTGGAAAGCCGAGACCTGGTTCTCGATCTTGTTCTGGGCATCGTAGAATTTCAGGTTGACGCCCAGTTGGGTTGCGGTCTCCTTGAAGGAAGACGTATTGGCGGCGCGCCAGCCACTTTCAGAACCGGTCTGGATGAAGCCGACCGTCATATCCTTGTAGGTGCAGTTTGGCGCGCATTTTGCAACGGGAATCACATAACCGCCAGACGTAGTGGCGGCGGCGGCCGCAGGGGCCTGCGTGGCCACGGCAGCGGGAGCACAGGCTGCGAGAGCCATTGCAGACACGACGGTCAGAAAAACGATGGTCTTCATGCGAAACATGGTCTTCTCTCCTTGGTTTGGTGTGCTAGTTTCCGTCCAGAGACGTCTCGTTAAAATGTGCTGGTGCGATCGGTTCTTTGGCACACAAGGACCGGATTGCGCACTCGGAGGTGCTTGCTTGGAGACGCCATTCGCTAAGCGAGCACTTCCCTTTTTGTCGATCTGCCTCATTCGTTTGCCAATCCACCTCCTTTGTCGTTTTCCGTGAGGCGCCTCGAGCTCTGCCTCACGACCAGCGTCGGAGACAACATAATGGACTTCGGATCGATGGGATCCAGTCCCTGCCAGCCCAACTCGATAATTCTTGTTATCTCCTCCACGGCGACCTTGCCCACGTTGTATTGATCTTGCTGGACAGTCGTCAGGGATGGCCTAAAGTATGCCGACTCGGGGATATTGTCGAACCCCACCACGCCCAGGTCTTCGGGCACGCTCCGCCCGTGACGCGCCGCCGCGGAAAGCACGCTCAGCGCCATCTGATCGTTGCCCACGAAGACCGCATCCATCTCCGGGTACTGCTTGAACAGCTGTTCGATCGCTTCGTCCCCGCTGGCCGACGACCAAGTGCCTTCAGCCCACCCACTCTCGGAGATCCTGAGGCCAGCGTCGCGCAGTGCATCCTTCCATGCAGCCATTCGCTGGCGGGCTTCCCACCAATCCAACGGGCCGGCGATGTGGGCGATGTTCCGGAAGCCCTGCTCCAGGAGGTGCGCCATTGCCAGCCGGGCACCCAGATAGTTATTGATCGAGACCACCGAGGCATTTGCGCGCGGCTCCATGGCCAGGTAGACAACTGGAACTTGCAG
The DNA here is from genome assembly GCA_963739265.1 of uncultured Chloroflexia bacterium. Taxonomy (GTDB): domain Bacteria; phylum Chloroflexota; class Anaerolineae; order Anaerolineales; family Villigracilaceae; genus Fen-1038. The sequence continues at coordinate 19,472 of CAVTZR010000002.1, read as the reverse complement.
CTCGGCCGGCAAACTCGCAGTCCATTTGCGGTTGGCTCCCACCTCGGGAACAGCCCAGATGACGCCGTCCACGTGCCGCGAGAGCAGGGCTTGAAAGATCGCAGTCGGGTCATCCATGTCGTAGCGCGGAAGCTCCTCAAGAAGGAGGGCGTAGCCCGCATCTGCGGCAGCCGCCGTGATGCCGCCGAGGGTCCGAGACGGACCGGTGTGCCGTAGTCCTGCAGTGACGACACCCAGGGTGTAGCTGCGCTGAGAGATGAGACTTCGGGCCAAGGCGCTCGGTCGATAGCTGAGCTTGTCGATGACGGTCTGCACCCGTCGACGGGTTTCGGCCGAGACGTCCGGCCGCTCATTGAGCACGCGGGACACCGTTTGCGTCGATACCCCCGCGGCGGAAGCGACTTCTCTTATTGTTGATCTGCCTGACCTAGGATTCACTGTCATCGTTCCCGTCATCGTTCCCGTCATCGTTCCCGTCATCGTTCCCGTCATCGTTCCCGTCATCGTTCCCGTTATCGATAACAGAGTAGCCACTTCACGTCCGCGCTTCAAGTGACATGTGTCACGCCAGGAACCTGACAATCAGCCAAATCGTCTGGGCAACTTTGTCAGACATCCTCTGCGAAGCATAAATCGGCGAATTCGCCAAACATCACCAACATCACGCCGATCGCGTGACTCCCGCTTGGCAGAAGGCCTCCCCACTCGCTTTGCTCTTGTCTTCCGATTGAATGGGGGCTCTTGCCCAGCCGCATGCGGCGCGATAGTAATCACGAGGGCGGCAACCGGCCGCGCACGCGCACAGGATCGGGGCTAGGGACTGGCCAATGCCAACGAGAGCCCGGGGGAGCAAACCGAGATTTCTGCGGGCGCTGCTTCGCGCATGTAGGCGTTAGCCGCAGCAAACGGCCTTCGACGACCCGCAGGCGCGGTCTTGGGTCCGCCAAGTACGCTCCCACGAAGACGTGCCGGATGTCTATCGATCCTTCTTCGACCGCCTTCCCTCCCGCCAGATAGAGCCCTTTCCCTACACGGTCCTGATGCCAACCTTCAAGGGCAGCTACCGCCGTCCCGAAATCGAGCGGCTGGCGCTCAAGGTAGGGAAGGACATCCACGTGTTGGAGGACTCTGGAGCGGGGCTGCGTGCGACCCGCTATCCGATTAAATCCACACACCTCGTCGAGAGGGGCAGCATCCTGCTGCATGCCTGGATCACCGTCCGCGGGCACGACTCCACGGGCGCGGTCCACTCAACGATCCCCCGCTCGTGCAAAAACGGCTGAGCAATGTGGAGGAGCTCTTCCCCGTCGTGAAGGAGCGGGCCAGAAATAAGGCCGGAGACCTTTCAGGTGGGCAGCAGCGGCTCGTCGAATTTGCGCGCTCTCTCATGCTGGATCCAGCGCTCATCCTATTGGATGAGCCCTCCATGGGTCTCGACCCGAAGACCCTGAAACAAGTATTCGACACCATCAAACTGATGCATAGCACCGGGCGGACGATCTTGCTCGTTGAGCAGAATGTGCGCGCCGGTCTCGGAGCAGCGACGCACGGCGTGGTCATGGAGAGCGGCGTGGTGCGTCTCGAAGGCATGCACAACGAGCTCCTGGACAGCCCTCAGATCCGCCATCTCTATCTCGGGGGCACTTTGTCCCCTGCCTGATCCGCAGCGTCATCAATCCGGGTACACGTCGGAATCCCACGCCTCAATCTAGGAACTCGTTTGGGTTATCGAGTGAGACCTGCCAGCTTCCTCTGCCGCGTCGAGCGCATCACGGCGAAGCGCGCGATCGCGAATCTGGCGGGATAACGGTGTCTACTCAGCGCCCTGACAGGGGCGCTGAGCATCGGCCGATCCAAGGCATCTGCGCTGCAGAAACTATCGTCTTCAAACAGTGGAGCCGTAGTCGCTTACTCGATCAATACCCGGGATTCGGCTGTCCCCGCCAGGCATCACAATTCGAGCGTTGCCGATTGCAGCTTTCCATCGCTTGTTGGATTCAGGGAGAAGCCGAGCTTCTGGAATATGTGCTGCATCACCTGGTTGTCCAGCGTGAGCGTAGCCAGGAGGCGCCGTAGGTGTTCGCTTCTTGCGACTTCCACCATCCGGTTTACCAATTCGCTCCCTATGCCCATGCCTTGAAATGGATCAGCGACCAGGACACTCAGGCGGGCCTCGTCCACGCCGTGGCTCTTGCTCAGCCGAGCGACGCCCATGACGAGCACCTCACCATTCTTGTCCTTGCTTTCAGCGACAAGCGTGATCTCGCGATCGTAGTCACAATGGCAAATTCGCGCCAGCCTCTCATGCACCAAACGCTGAGTCAGCAGCATTGGATGCAAGTACCGCATGTACACGGTCTGGTCTGAGAGCGTTTGATGGAATTTCACCAGTAGGGGCTCATCCTCCGGCAGAATGGGCCGGACCGTGATCCGCACGTTACCTTTGGTCGTCCAAGTGCTTACGTACTGCGTCGGGAAGGGTCGAATAGCCAGCTTTGGCAGTTTGTCTTCCTGTGTATCCAATCCGTACACCACCACCCGCGCGTCCAATGCCAGCAATCCTTCCGGTGAGGCCAGCAGCGGATTAATATCCAGTTCCTTTATCCAGCGCTGCTCAACGATAAGCTGTCCGAAATCGGACCAGCAGCCGCTCAAGAGCCGCGAGGTCGACCGGCTTGCGGCCGCGCACGCCCTTCAGGGCCGTGTAGATGCGGGTCTGCTCCATCATCCGGCGCGCGAGAGTTGTGGTCAGTGGAGGGATTCCAAGGGCACGATCCTTGAATACCTCCACCAGCTGCCCGCCGAGGCCGAACAACAACACCGGTCCGAACTGCGGATCAATGCTGCTGCCCAGGATCAACTCATATCCATCGATCTTCGCCATCGGCTGAACCGTGACGCCCAGGAAGTGTTCAGCGCCTACTCTGGTTTTGACAAACTCGGCAATTGCATGATACGCGGCCTGCACGGCCTTGCGGTCGTTAAGGTTCAACTGAACGCCGCCCACATCCGTCTTGTGCGTGATCGTTTCAGAATGAAGCTTGAGGACGACGGGGTAACCGATCGCCTTGGCTGCTTTGATCGCTTCGGCCTCGCTGGTGGCAATGCGGGTGTCCACGGTCGGGATGCCATAGGAAGACAGCAGCTGCTTGGACTCAAATTCCGTAAGAATGGTCCGGCCCGAGTGACGTGCAGCTTTGATGAGTTGAGCAGCGCGCTCGCGGTCAACCGCGTCGCCCTTTCCTTCGGTGGCCGGCATGGGCGTTTCATACAGACCGCGCAAATTCTCGGCATAGTGTGCCATGTAATCGAAAACGCGCGCGGCGGTATCAGGATAGGGGAAGGTGGGGATATTCATGCGATTGAGGATCGACTTGCCTGGTGCCACATCCTTGCCGCCCATCCAATTAGCGATCACCGGCTTGTCCAGCGACTGCGCATAAGGCTGCAGCTGTTCGGCAGTCTTCGTTGGATCCGTCATCGCCTGAGGTGTGAGGATGACCAGTATGCCGTCACTGTTCGGGTCTTTTGCGGCGATCTCAAGAGCTTTGCTGTACCGTTCCGGGCTGGCGTCCCCAAGGATGTCCACAGGGTTATTATGACTCCACGCGGCTGGCAGCAGTTGATTGAATGCATCCATGGTTTCCGGCGATAGCCCGGCCAATTCCCCGCCGTTGGCAATCAGTGAATTGGTGGCAAGCACCCCCGGCCCGCCTGCGTTGGTCACGATGGTCAGGCGACGGCCCTGCGGCCGCGGCTGTTTCCCGAGAACCTCGGCCATGTAGAACAGTTCCGCAATGCCGTTGACGCGGAGCGCGCCGCTCCGGCGAAAGGCCACTTCCAGGACCTCGTCGCTTCCGGTGAGCGAGCCGGTATGAGAGGCAGCAGCTCTCGCAGCTCCCTCCGTCCGCCCGGGTTTGATGACGATAATCGGCTTGGTCAAGGCAACCTCGCGGGCGGCCGACAAAATCCTCTCGCATCGCCGATGCTTTCCATATAGATGACAATGCTCTGCGTATGCGGGTCGTCGCCTAGGTAATAGATCAAGTCACCCCAGTCGACATCAAGCATGGAGCCAATGGAGACAAAAGCGCTGAAACCCACGTTCTCACGCAGGCTCCAGTCCAGGATGGCGGTGCACAATGCTCCGCTTTGGCTGAGAAAGCCAACACTGCCGCGGCGTGCCATCGTACTGGCAAAGGTCGCGTTCAATCCGGTGGTGGGGCTCATCACGCCCAGGCAGTTTGGCCCGATGATGCGCATTCCGCCGCGGTGGGCGTGCTCCAATACCTGGCGCTCGAGCTCAACACCTGCCGCGCCGATCTCCTTGAACCCGGCCGAAATGATGATTGCACTCTTGACGCCGGCATCGACACATTCATTAATGATGCCGGGGACAGTCTGAGCCGGTGTAACCACAACAGCCAGCTCAACCGGCTCAGGAACGGCAGAGATATTCGGGAAGGCCTTGATGCCTAGAACGCCGGGTCGCTTCAAATTGACCGGAAAGACGGTGCCTCCAAAGGGGCTGCTAATGAGATTCCATACCAGGGTGCGGCCGACACTACCGGGGGTTTCGGTTGCGCCGATCACAGCAACATTGTGAGGCGCGAAGATCGTGTCTAGTGCGCGGCGCTCATAATGCAGAACATCGTGTGCCGAATTGAAGATGGAGGGGGTGGGGGTGGACATGTATTCTCCTTGCGGGATCTGCTCGCTATCTTGCTGTACTCGGCATGTTCAGATCCAGGGGTCTGAACATGCCGGGCCGTCCAAGATAGAGTTCGGAAGGGGTCTCCAGAACAATGCACAGCCCTCCTCATTCTAATCCGGCGTGAAGGTCTTGAGCGGCTCAGCGGTCATGGTTGGGCAAAGGCCAGGTAAATTGGCCGAATGCCCACGCAGGCGCACGCCGCCGCTTACCGTTCCCGCCGACGCGTGGGCGGGTGACTTGGCCCTTGAACCCTGCGAGGACAAGACACGAACTTCGCGCTACAAGGCCGAGCGTGACTTCCTCATCGTCCCGGAGAACCGGCCCGATTCGGGCTCGCGGCTGATCGCCCTGCCCATGAAGCGTATCCACGCGGAAAGCGCCTCGCCGCTTGAGCCCATCTTCTACCTGGCCGGCGGCCCCGGCATATCGAACATGACCGCCAAGCCACCAAGATCCAGCCACGGCGGGACGGAGCGGACGGAACGAGGTGTGCTCTGCACGTGCGTCTGGGCGCGCTGAGGGCATGATGCCTTAGGGAGGCCTCGCCCCGAACGCTCAACCTTGCCTATTGATCCCCATTGTTCCGCATTGTTCCTCACCGTCCGCCCCCACATCTGGCATTCTCCCTCTGTTTCAGGTCAGTGCCCCCATCCCTGTGCATCCCGGGCAATTGTCCCTCAATGTTTCGTCAACGGCTCGCGTTTCGGCCCCTCGCGGCCATCAAGCCCTCCATCAGCCCGCCCTTCCAACAAAAATACGGTCGATTGACCGTATTTGGTGTGACCGACCAGGGACTTGAACCCTGAACCCACAGATATAAAAGTTCCCGGTAGGCGTGTCTACTGCGTACATGGCGTGAAAGAGCGTCCACGCAGTGCCAGATTTACCTGTAAATCGGTCTATTGCGTACATGGTTTCCACAGCGTGTTTCCCCAATTGCAAGCGAAAAAGTAAAGGCGACTCTGCTCGTTTTCGGCCGTGACGGCATTGTGGCTGCTCTTTGCCGCTTGAATTCATACAGCGGTGCTGGCCCACGGGCCGCCGCAGAAGCCAGTCCGAGAGGTTGCCACTGGGCTGCCAAAAATTCTCAGTCATCATCATGATTTCACTCACCGCAGTCAGTGCAGGGGCCGAAGTGGGTTATTGAGATCACCCAATTGGCCCGGCCCAAGGCACTTTCCACTTGCCTCGCTCCTCTAGGAAAGGGAACTGCAAGGCGTTTGTCTGATGGCGTCGATCATCGCCCAGAAGTTCTCCAAGGGCGTGTCCAGCTGCAGGTTGTGTGTCGAGTCCGGATTAACCGCCACTGCGCCGATCGTCCTGAGGCCAACAGACCTGATCCCTCACGTCGCCTGGTGTGCCGAATGGGATGGTCTTCTGAATGTCTATTGAGCCCCAGAAACAAAGCAGATCCCCGTATGCGTCCTTCAATTTGGCCGGATCCATCGCTAGCGGCTGGATTGGGTTCAGCACATCCACGCCGATCTCAATCAAATCCGGGATGATCGGATGGATAGCACCATCGGTATGATAGGCGATCTATCTGGGATTGATGGCGCGCAACGAGGCGATTAACTCAGCCATACGGGGCTGAGGATTAAGCGTCGCCGATGCGGCGGACCAGCTCTTGTAGAAGACGGTCACGTAAATGGTCACGGCGCAGGCGACGGCCGCGAGCACGAAGTCGACGGCCGGGATGGTCTTGCGCTTCGAGCGCTTCGAAAAGGGGTAGAAGAGGAAGCACAGGGTGATGGCGAAGGACAGGTGCACGGAGCGCTGCAGGGTCGAGGTCAGCACGCCGAAGAAGGCCGTGTACATCTGGAAACAGGTCATGCCGATCGCGATCAGGAAGGTGATCCTGAAGGCCAGGCCGGCCAGCCGCCGCTCCCCGAACTCCTGCTTCTCCATCATCTCTTCGGCCTGTTTGACCAGGCTCTCGTCGCGAACGATCGTCTCTTCCATTCTCGATCCTATCTTCAGAAGGGGTCCCGGTGCATAGGAGAAAGGGGTGGCGGCCCGCCGCGATGGTGACGACATCCCCGGGCCGGAGCCGGGCGGAGAGCTCGAACGTCCGCTCCCGCCGACGCTGCAGGCGGGCCTGGTTGATCGGTTCCATGTAGAAGCTGAACTCCGGCATCCGCTCGTCGCCGGCGGCCGTCATCCAGCCGTCGGCGGTCCGCCCGGTCGCCTGCGCGGGGAGCCCGGCCCCGTAGGAAGGGAACCGGGTCTCGACCAGGCGCAGCCAGCCGTCGGCCTCCACCGCGAAACGCCCCTCGACGGGGGTCAGCTCGATGGAGTGGATGTAGGCGAAGGTGAAGACGTCCCCCGCCGCCACGGGCACGCGCCACAGCACCTCCCCCGTGCGGCGGCTCGAGACTTCGAGGCTCCGCGCGGGGTAGAACAGGAGGCAGATCCCGGCCGCGGCCACCAGGCCGGCGACGGTGATGGTTCGGGCGCGCATACGTACGGCCGCCCCGGGCAGGTTCCCGGGGGCGGCCACGGCTCCTCATTCGTGACGCGTTATTTCATCATGCCCTTTTTCCTTGAAGTACTTCTCGGCCCCCGGGTGCAGCGGGACGCTCATGCCGTTCAGCGCGGTTGCAGGCGTCAGCTCCTTGCCCTTGGCATGGGCGCGCTCGATATCCTTCAGGTTGTCGAAAATGGCCTTGGTGATCTGGTACGCCATGGCCTCTTCCATCTCGGCCCGGGCCACCAGGATGGCCATCACCGCCACCGTGGGAATGTCCGCCTCGACCCCCTTGTAGGCGCCCTTGGGAACGACCGCACTGGTGAAGAAGGGGTATTTCTTCATCAACGCATCGCGCTGCGTGCCGTCGACGGGGACGATGACCGAATCCACCGTGATGGCCGTGTCAACCAGGACGGCCGCGCCGACGCCGACGGAATAGAACGCCGCGTCGATGCGGCCGTCTTTCATGTAATCGGAGGCCTCCGCGGCCGTCAGGCGTTCGACCTTGGCGAAGTCCTCGAACTTCATGCCGTACATCTCGAGGATCTGCATGGCGTTCTGCTCCGTGCCGCTGCCGAGCGGGCCGACGCAGACCTTCTTGCCCTTGAGGTCTTTCACGGTGGCGATCTTGGCGTCCTTGCGCGCCTGGATCTGGCAGTGCTCCTGGTAGAGCGAGGTGATGCCGCGGATGTTCGCCACGGGCTTGTCGAACATGGGCTTGACGCCCTGCAGGGCGTAGGATGAGATGTCGTTCTGCAGGATGGCCATGTCGGCGTCGCCCGAGGCGATCAGCTTGGCGTTGGCCACCGAGGCCCCCGAGGACTCCACCGTGATCTTGATGTCGGGCAGGTTCTTGTGGGCGATGCTGGAGATGGCGCCGGCCAGCGGGTAGTAGACGCCGACCACCCAGCCGGAGGCGATCGAGACGAACTTCTTGGCCGCGTGGGACAGGTTGACCCCCGGCGTGGAAAGGGACACCACCAGACACACCGCCAACAGCCCGAACAACACCTTTTTCCGCATGATTCCCTCCTTCTGGTTGGTTGGGCGGGACCGCACGAGCCCGCCGGTATAAGGGGTGCAGCACACCTGCTGCCGGTGAACGTGATGCCGCATGTCGGACCGCTGCCGGTCGCGAATCGCCAAATTTGTTCAGGAATCTTGAAGAAGAGAACACGTGAAAGGAACGGATAGGCTATACCGGCACGCATCCGGAGAGTCAAGGAGGAGGGACAGGGAAAGGTGATTGGTGTGTTTAGGTGGTGTAGGTGTTTAGGTGTTTCGGTGTTGGTTGAGTGTTTGGTGTTTGGTGTTTGTTTCGGATTTCGAAATTGGTGCTTCGAATTTTTCAAGGGGCGTTCATATCTTCCCGCCCCGCATCCTCTTTCGCAGTTCCATGATGTGCCGCGCCGGGTAGACCCCGGTCGGGCAGACCCGGCTGCAGCGCAGCGCGCGCTCGCAGCGGGCTTCGCCGCGCTCGCTCCCGGCGAGCGCGAGCAGCGCGGGCTCGTCGGCCGGGTGCTTCAGGCGCTGGGCGTTCGCCGCCGCCAGCGCCGCCGGCCCCATGAAGCCCGGCTGCGCCTTGTCGACCGGGCAGGCCGACACGCAGGCGCCGCACTCGATGCAGTCCTCGAAACGCCGCAGGCCGCCCGCGGCGCCCGCAGGCGGCGCGACTGGCCGCAGGCAGTCCCAGGCGGGGTCGATGTCGGCGAAGAAGCCGCGCACGTCGACCACCAGGTCCGCGACGACCGGGAACCCCCGCAGCGGCTCGAGGGTGACCGCGCCCGCGCCGAGATCGCGCAGGCGCGTGGTGCAGGCCAGGCGCTCGACCCCGTTGACCCGGCAGGCGCAGGTGCCGCACGAGCTGTGGTGGCAGCTGTGGCGGTACACGAGCCCGGGGTCCTGCTCGCGCCGGATCCGCTCGAGCGCGTCCAGCACCGTCGCGCCCTCCTCCGCGCCCACCCGGAACGACTCGAAGCGCGCCGGGTCGATCGCGCCCGGCTTCCAGCGCAGGATCCGGATTTCAACGATTCGTTCGCTCATGTCGATCCTCGATTCTGCCCCGCACATTTCATTGTGGGAGCGGCATCCTGCCGCGATTCAATCGAGGCGGGACGCCTCTCCCAACACAAAACACCACCCAAACACCCAGAATACCCAGACACCCAAACACCCAGATACCCAGCCCCTGAACCCCAACCCTCAACCCTAAACCTTGAACCCTGAACCTCTTTTTCACTTCCAGAACCCCCGGTGCGGCTGCAGCACGGTGTCCCGCGTGCGGCAGGGCGCGCCGCGGCCGGTCTTGCGGCAGACGAGGTCGGCCGTGCGCTCGGCCATGGCGCGCATGGTGGTGGCCTTGCCGCCGATCAGCGTGACCAGGCCCTCGACCCCGTCGCGGCCGGCGTGGTCGAGGCAGTCGAACGTGCGGCTGATCTTGAAGGGGTCGCGCTCGCGGCCGTTGACGAGCAGCGGCCGGCCGGCGCACCAGACCGCGTGCGGCGCGAGCGCCGCCGCGGCCGGGACCATGCGGCTGCAGAGCGCGATCAGGCGCGCCGCGTGGTCGGGCGGCGGGGCGACCGGCTCGGGGTCGTCGGAGAGCCAGGCGGTGGTCCCGAGGATGGTGAGCATGCGCTGCGGCACGACGATGTCGCCCTCCCCGGCCGGCTGCAGCCGGTTGACGACCCGCCCGGTCAGCCGGCCCTGCAGCGACAGCATGACCCCGGGCGCCGGCTGCAGCGGGATCTCGACCCCGGCCATGGCGGCGACGCGCCCGGCCCAGGGCCCGGCGGCGTTCACGACGAGGTCGGCTGCGATGGTCGAGCTGCGGTTCGTGCGGTGGTCGAGGGCCTCGACCCCGGCCACGGTGCGCCCGGACATGACGAGCGCGACCACCTCGGTGAAACGCCGGATGTCCGCGCCGTTCGCCCGCGCGGTCGCGAAGAAGTGCATGCCCAGGCGCCAGGCGTCCATGGTCGCGTCCGGGACCTGAAACGCCGCGCGCAGGGTCGGGGTCAGGGCGGGCTCCAGGGCGAGCGCCTGCGCCGCCGCCAGGGGTTCGACGGGGATCCCCGCCGCCCGGCAGCCGTCGAGGAACGCCTCGCGGTGGCAGAGGTCGTCGTCGTCCACGGCGACGAAGAGCCCGCCGTTGGCCTCGATCGCCTGGGGGGCGATGCGCCGCAGCACGGCGTTCTCCGCGCGGCACTCGGCCGCGGCCTCCGGGTCGTGCAGCACGTAGCGCGCCCCGCTGTGCAGCAGCCCGTGGTGGCGCCCGCTGGCCCCGGAGAGCAGTTCCCCGCGCTCGAGCAGAGTCACGCGGAACCCGCGCAGCGCGAGGTCGTGCGCCAGCGCCCCGCCGACCCCGCCGCCCACGATCAGGATGTGCGCGCGCTCAGCCGGCATGCCCCGCGGCCTTCAGCGCCTTGAGCTGACCGGGCAGCAGCGCGGCGTAGATCAGGTCGGCCGCGGGGGTGGGCACCCGCGCCTCGCGCCCCTTGCGCCGCACCGCGCCGACCAGCGCGTCGATCTCCGAGGGGCGCCCGGCCGCGACGTCGCGCTGCATGGAGGTCCGCATGCCCGGCTCGGCGCCGTCCATGATCGCGAGCGCCTGGTCGACCACGTCCGGGTCGAGCGCGACCCCGAGGGCGCGGCCGACGGCCTCCACCTCGTGCATGAGCGCGACCAGCATCGCCCGCGTTTCCGGGACCGCGCGGAAGTCGCCGACCGGCATGCCCGTCACCGTGCCGACCGCGCTGAACCCCGCGATGAAGACGAACTTGGTCCACAGCACCTTGCGGATGTCCGCGGTCGCCTCGACCGCGATCTCCATGCTCTTCAGGGCGGCGACGGTCCGCTCCAGGCGCGCGCTGGCCCGGCCGTCCAGCTCGCCGACCACGATGCGGCGGAAGCCCGACACCTGCCGGATGACGCCGGGCGCCTCGATGTTGGCCGCGATCCAGGTCGCCGCCCCCAGCACCCGCTCCGCGCCGACGACGGCGCCGATCCGCTCGGCGGCCTCGATGCCGTTCTGGAGCCCCAGCACGACCGTGTCCGGCCCCAGCAAAGGCAGCGCCGCACCGGCCGCGCCCTCGATGGCCCCCGCCTTGACGCACACCAGCACCAGCTCGACCGGGCCGATCTCCTCCGGCCGCTCCGTGGCCGTCACCGGCGCCACCGTGAAGTCCCCGTGCACGCTGTGCACGCGCAGGCCCGACCGCTTCAGCGCCGCCAGGTGCGCCCCGCGCGCGACGAACCCGACCGTGTGCCCCGCCTGCGCCAGCAGCCCGCCGTAGTACCCGCCCAGCCCGCCGACCCCGATCACTCCGATTTTCATTGCGTTTCCCCCCGGTGGTTGAATCCCCGCTCCCTGCCGAAGCTCACAGCTGACGGCTCGTGCAGGCGCCAGGAATGGTCGCCCCCTCCCCTGACCCCACCCGCACGGGGAGGGGTGAATATTTTCATCGCCCCGCGAAGCCGTTCCTACGAATTCCGCTCACGCACCGATCCCGCATTCCTCCAGCTACCCCCTCTCCCCTTGCGGGAGAGGGCAGGGTGAGGGGGTCAGAAGATCTTGCGGAACAGCTCGATCAGCGCCGCCTTCTCCTCGAACCCGATCCCCGGGCACTCGCTCGGCCGCACCCGGCCGGCGCGCACGGGGGTCGTGTCCGCAAAGCCCCCGAAGGGCTGGAAGACGCCCGGGTAGGACTCGTTGCCGCCGAGCCCGAGCCCGGCCGCGATGTGCAGCGCGAACTGGTGCCCGCCGTGCGGGACGCAGCGCCCGGGCGACCACCCGTGCGCCTGCGAGCATCGCGAGCGTGCGCAGGTACTCCACCAGCCCGTAGGAGAGCGCCGGGTCCATCTGCAGCCAGTCGGTCGCGGGCCGCATCCCGCCGTAGCGCAGCAGGTTGGCCGCGTCCTGGTGCGAGAAGAGGTTCTCGCCCGTCGCGAGCGGCCGCGGGTAGCGGCCGGCGACCTCGGCCTGCAGGCGGTAGTCGAGCGGGTCGCCCGGCTCCTCGTACCAGAAGAGGTCGAGGGGCGCGAGCGCCTCGGCGTAAGCGAGAGCCGTCGGCAGGTCGAAGCGGCCGTTCGCGTCCACGGCCAGGCGCTGGCCGGGCGCGCGTCGCCCGTGCGCGCGCGCAGCAGCTCCAGCACGGCCTCGATCCGGGCGAGGTCGTCGGCGAGCGTCGCCGCGCCGATCTTCATCTTGACCACCCTGTAGCCGAGCTCGAGGTAGCCGTCCATCTCGCGCCGCAGCGCGTCCATGTCCTTGCCCGGGTAGTAGTAGCCGCCGGCCGCGTAGACGAAGACGTCGTCGGCCGGGGTCCGGCCGCAGCGCTCGGCCAGCAGGCGGTAGAGCGGCCGGCCCGCGATCTTGGCGACCGCGTCCCACACGGCCATGTCGATCACGCCCACGGCCACCGAGCGCTCGCCGTGGCCGCCGGGCTTCTCGTTGCGCATGACCGTGTCCCAGATCTTGAAGGGGTCGAGGTTGTCCCCGGAGGCGTCCAGGAGCGCCGCGGGCGCGGCCTCCGCCAGGCGCGGGATGAAGCGCTCGCGCAGCAGCCCGCCCTGCGCGTAGCGGCCGTTCGAGTTGAAGCCGTAGCCCACCACCCGCCGCCCGTCGCGCACGACGTCGGTTTCGAGCGCCAGCACCGAGACCGTCATCTTGTTGAAGTCGATGTAGGCGTTCCGGATCGCGGAGGCGATCGACACGGTTTTTTCCTGGATCGAGGTGATCTTCACCGGGGGTGTCCTCTACATGCGATGCGATTCGAGCGGCGCCAATTTACGCGGCATCCGGAGGGCAAGTCAACGGGGGCGTTCGGCGGACCGGAGGGCCCTATAAATGGGGATCAATCGCGCTTCTCCCAAATCCATGCGGCCAGTGCCAACCATATGATCCAGAGATCACATCACTGCGCCCACATGCCACGGCACAAATTCGTCGTTTCCCATTCCCAGTGACTCGCTCTTAGTCCGAGAGCCGGAGGCGACTTGCAGGATGCGGCGGAAAATCTGAGCACCCACATCTTGGACCGAGACCTCGCCATCGGCGATAACCCCGCAGTTGATGTCCATGTCTTCTTCCATGCGCATGAACATGGGAGTGTTAGACGCGAGCTTGATTGAAGGCACGGGCCGGCAGCCGAAGACTGCCCCTCTACCCGTGGTGAAGCAGATGATGTTCGCCCCTCCGGCCACAAGGCCCGTAACCGACACCGCATCATACCCGGGTGTGTCCATGAAGACGAGCCCCTTGGTCCGAACCAGCTCCGCATAGCGGTAGACATCCATCAGTGGTCGTGTCCCGCCCTTGGCGACCGCACCAAGGGATTTCTCGAGAATGGTGGTTAGCCCACCCGCCTTGTTTCCCGGGGTCGGGTTGTTGTCCATATGGCCGCCCTCGCGTGCCGTGTACTCCTCCCACCAGCGGATGCAGTCGATCAATTTATCCGCCACTTGCGAACGTGTCGCCCTGCGCGTCAGAAGGTGTTCGGCGCCGTAAATCTCCGGGGTTTCGGCGAGTATCGCGGTGCCGCCCTGATCCACCAAGAGGTCGGCGGCGGCACCGAGCGCCGGGTTGGCAGTGACCCCCGAAAGGGCATCCGACCCGCCACACTCGAGGCCGAGCACGAGACGGCCGGCTGGCAATGCCTGTCGTTCGAACGCGTTCGCGGAAGGCAGCATCTCCCGAATTTGCGCTACTGCTGCCTCGACGGTCCGGCGAGTTCCGCCTTTTTCCTGTATGGTTAGGTAGTGGAGCGTGGAGTCGACACTTCTCATGTCGGCGGTCCGCAGCATGTCTACCTGCATGGTTTCGCATCCAAGACCAATAAAAATCACCGCCGCGAAGTTCGGGTGGTGCCCATACCCGAGTAGAGCGTCGCGGAGGTACTCGTACCCACGGCCGCAGTCGGCCATGGCGCAGCCGTAGCCGTAGCAGAGCGGGACAACTCCATCGACATTTGGGAATTCGTCCAGCCCCGGACCGCGGAACCGATCGGCAACCATGCGGGCCACTGAAGCGGAGCAGTTTACGGTGCTGATGACACCGATGTAGTTGCGAGTGGCCACTCGGCCGTCCGCCCGAAGAATACCGTCAAAGAACTCCGCCTTGAACGGTGCGGCTCTCGCATGGAGCGCATCGACGCCCACGGCATAGTCCCGTGCGCATTCGCTCATCCCAAGGTTCCGGGTGTGCACGTGGTCGCCTGGAACAATATCGCGAGTGGCGACCCCGATCACCTGCCCGTACTTTCGGACGATATCCCCGGCCCGGAGCGCAAGTGTAGCAACCTTATGGCCAAACGGGATGGCCTGGCGGCATGCGATCCTCTCCTCCGTGAGAAATACCCCGGCGTTCAGATCTGCCCGGGCCACCACAACGTTGTCGGCCGGGTTCAGGCGGATGGTGAGATTAGTGCTGGTTTCCACTTGGGATGTCTTTCAGTTCGCGGTCGAGTCATCCTCTCGCCGGAGGCTCAGATAGCCGAAAAAAATCCGATACAGTTTAATCGTACACATTCTAACCTAATCGGTTCACCCCGATATAGTCGACCCAAAGAATCTCGCATCCTGGGCCTTGCGCAAACCTACCAGAAGGGAGCCGAGGTCGAGGTCGATTGCTTCCGTGGGGATGATCGAACCGGCCGCCACCGGGTGGAGCAGTCGGCGATTAGCCATCAGGTAAAAGGGAGCGGGGTTTCCGGGCTGCATGGGGGCCGCATCCACCAACCGGCCCTCCACACCCTCGATCGTGTGGTGATGCCCCCCCATTTTCAGCACGAAACCGGCTGGCAGGTCGCGCGTGGCCCTTCCGACCAGATCGCAAACCGGCCTCGGGCGGCCAGCGCCGGTCGGCATCCCAAGGCAAGCGGCCAGCAGTACCGAGATGGGCGCCTCGACCCCCAGCAGATGCGCCGGATGGTATAGCATAGCGCAGCGGGTATTCCGGTTGCAGGGATGCCCCTTTTTCATGAGTATGTGCCATGTGGCTTGGTCTTCGCACGCGACCACTATAAAGACCCCGCCGCCCATGCTTGCCTCATCGGTCCTGCGCAGGCAGTTGAAAATGTCGAGGCGGTCCGTGCCGTGCAACAGCCCGCCCATGTCGGCCGGACAGAAGAAATCCGGCACCTCGATAACACGGGCGATCGGCGCATGAAAAAAGGGAATATCGGGCTTCAGCCCAGTCGCATTGGCCACCACCTGCATCTCGCAGAGGTCTGGTACGGCGCGCTGGGGCAGAGCCGACAGCAGCCGGCTTCGCTGCCGGCACAAGTCTACGGGGTGCATGCCAGGCGGATCCCAGAGATCCGCCATTCCTGGGGCCGGAATGGTCTTCTCGTTCGACGTGACCGTTTGGCAGACAGGGTCGTAGACGAAATCATATTCGCTGGATTTGCCTGCCGACAGGATCTTCAGCCCCAGCACCCGGGCCCATGAGATCAGGCCGATGAGGAGGCTCGGCTGATCGCCTTCGGCAGGGGTGTAGACGCGGCCGTTGGCGGCCGCCCGTGCAGATAGCTCGGGCCCGACCACCGAATCCACCTCCTTCGAAACCATGACGATATGCCACCCACTCTCTATGGCGCGCATAGCGTGCAACGCTCCGGTTTCCGGATGCCCCGTTCCCTCCACCAGCACGTCGAGAGGCAGGTCCTTCACCAAATCGCTGTCCGCGACCACCACGCGTTTGCCGGATTCGAAGGCTCCGAGGGCAGCCTGGCCGGATTCGCAAACAACCACGTCTTCCGGACTGACGCCGGCTGCCACGTAAGCATTTACCGCGCGAGATGGTGTGCGGTTGATCACGACCGGGACGTCGAGGCGTGACATGCGCAGGGCCTGAAAAAGGAAAGATCTCCCGAAGTCACCTGCCCCCGTGAGTGCAGCCTGGACCCTGCGGTTCCCGGCAGATTCCAAAAGCAGCTCAAAATTCATTTCCGTCTTCCTCTTTTTCGATGCATCCCTGAATCACACCTTGTCCGGCTGGGCATTCAGGCGAACCCGCAGAGAGTCTGAAATGGCCCCAGGCGAACTGCCGCCAGGAGCCATTTTGTTCTGAACGCCGCAATGTCGACTATCTGCGTTTCATTAGCTCCACAAACTATTTCTCTTCGCCTTCGATCTTCCGGTAGCAGAGCTCCTCCCCATGGAAGGAGCCTTCGCGCACGTCCTTACAGTAGGCGGAATGAGCCCGATGTGCCCCACCACCAGGATGCCCGCTTCCACGATCGCTCGGATGCGGCCGGCCACGCGAGTGCCCCCCTCCAGCTTGATCGCGTCCACATTGGCTTCCTTGAGAAACCGGCCCGCGTTCTCGACGGCCTTTTCGTCGCTCACCTGGTAGGAGAGAAAGGGCATGTCACCGATCACGAACGTGTTTGGCGCCCCGCGCCGGACCGCGCCGCAGTGCAGGACACACTCCCGAGGAAGGTTGGAAAATTAGCGGAACCCCTCACACCCGGTCAGAGTCTTGGCGGACCATGCTGCCGCGCGCGATGACTGTCCGGACCCGGTTGATCGAGCCGATATCGATGAGCGGACTTTCGGCGACTCCGATCAGGTCAGCGCGCTTGCCGGGCTCGAGCGTCCCCGCCTGCTGGGCGCACCTGCACGCCTTGGCCGCCCGTGACGTTGCGGCTGCCAGGGCATCGGACGGCGAAGCCCCCAGTTCCACCAGAAAAGATATATCCTGCCCGAGGCGTCCGTGGAACCCGTCGGTCCCGACCGCGTACTTGGCTCCGCTGCGGATGATCGCGGCCATCGAACAGGACGCCGCCTCGCGCCCGCTGCGAAAACCAGTCGCGAGCGGCTGCGGTACTGTGCTCTGCCATTCTTCGGAGAGGTAGGGGCTGGGGGTGAGGACGAGCCACGTCTCCGACTGAACCAGGCGTTCGATCTGCTTCTCCGTCAGGAAGTAGCCGTGCTCCAGGCAGTCGATCCCCAGGTCGAGGCAGAGATCGAATCCGGAGCCTCCGATGCAGTGGGCAGTCACCGGCAGCCCGGCGCGGTGGGCCTCTTCAATGGCGACCTTGATTTCCTCGGCGCTGGGGTAGCAGATGATCGGGTCGGCCGGAACCGTACCCGTCAGGAACAGTTTGATAATGTCTGCCCCGGCCTTGATGTTCTCTCGGACCACCCGCCTCACGGTATCGACCCCGTCGAAGGGGTAGCCGATCAGCCCATGCCCATGGGTTGCTCGGATGCCGCGGGTCGCGATTATCAACGAAGGGCCTGGCAGGCTGCCGGAATCCACCGCCTGCTTGCAGTGCACGTCGACGAAGCTGCGGTCTCCTAAACAGCGTGCGGTCGTGATGCCGGCCTGCAAGTCGGCCGCCATGTTACGGACGGCCCGCAAAGTCAACTCGATGTCTCCGACGTCGAACTTGGCCGGCCAGTTCGGGATGGACGCATCCAGGCAGAGGTGGTTGTGGCAGTCGATTAGCCCGGGCAGAAGGGTCTGATTTCCAAGATCAATCATCCGGCCTTCGAAATCGCTCCCGAAGTCCCGGCGTTTGCCTGCTGCAAGGATGCGATCCCCTTCAATGCAGACGGCTGCATGCTCGATTGGCGGCTTGCCGGTGCCGTCGATCAACCACTTCGCGCAATACAAAGTCTTGGTCATGGACGTCTCCTGCATCAGGCGTGGGCTTTCGCAACGCGTCTTCCTGCTATCCACCTGGATATCCAGGGCCAGAAAAACATAATGACGCTCATCAAGAGCATCAGCGCTGCAATCGGGCGCGTGTAAATGAGCAAATAGTTGCCGTGGAACATCAGATTGGTGCGGGTCAGCTCCGATTCCAGCATCGGGCCAAGTATGAGAGCCAAGCAAATGGGGGATAGCGGATAACCCGTGCGCTGCATGGCATAGCCAACCAACCCCGAAATGAGCATGACCCAGACGTCAAACATGTTCGTGCCGATGGCATAGGATCCGACCACAGTAAGCACCACGATGATCGGGGCGAGAATGTTCGAGGGAACCCGGACCACGTCACGAGCGAGCCGGCAGAAGACCAGCCCCAGAAAATACATAAGGATGTTGATAATGACAAAACCTGCGAGCACTGTGTATCCCACCTCGGGGCGACTATCAAAGATCATCGGCCCGGGACGCAGGCCATGAATGAACAATGCCCCCAGGAAAATGGCGGCCGGAGGCGATCCGGGAATCCCCAGCGTCAGAAGGGGAATTAGCGACCCGCCAGTACAGGCATTGTTGGCGGCCTCGGGTGCCGCGACCCCCTCAATTTCACCCTTGCCGAAACGCTCCGGGTTTTTGGAGCGCCTGACCTCGTCGTTATAGGCGACGAACGCAGCGATGTCGGGCCCTGCCGCCGGGATAATCCCGATGCCTATGCCGATTAAAGAACTCCTTATGATCGTCCAGCAACAGCGTTTGAAGTCGGAGAGGCTGACCAACAGGGAACCGAACACCTTGTCGATGCGTTTGTTTGCGATCAACTTTTCGGCCATGTCAATCGCCGGCGGGATCGAGAAAAGACCGATCAGAACAGGGACAAGCGGGAACCCCCCCAGCAACTGGTACTGCCCATACGTAAAACGAGGATAGCCGTGAAGCGGATCCTGGCCTACGACGCCCATGAGGAGGCCGATCATGCAGGCGACCAGACCTTTTACGAGGTTGCCCGGTGAAAGGATTGACACGACGCTCAAGCCGAAGATGGCGAGCGCCATGATTTCGGGAGGGCCGAATTTCAGAGCCGCCATGGCCAGCATGGGCGAGAAGAACATCAACGCCACGGCGCTCAAGAAGCCCCCGGTGGAGGATGCAAACGTGCTCATGCCGAGTGCCCGCTCCGGATGACCCTGTTGCGTCAATGCAAACCCGTCAAAGCTGGTGGGGACCGATGCCGGAGTCCCCGGGATGCGTAAAAGGATGGCAGTGACCGAACCGCCGTAAACGGCGCCGCAAAAAATCGCACTCAGGAGATTCAGGCCGACCTCGGGCGGAACCCAATAGGTCAGCGGCACCAATACCGCCACCCCCATGGTGGCGGTGAAGCCGGGCAACGCGCCGAAGACCATGCCGACCAGCAACCCAAATACCATCATGAACATGTTGAGCGGCATGAAGCAGTGAACAAAGCCATTCAGAATGTGTTCGAACATTCACCGCCTCCTTGATTACTGAAACAGGGACCAGACAGCGTAGCCGTCCGGCAGCGGGACCATCAATCCTTCCTCAAACCCGAGGTAGACGAGGACAACGGTCGCAATCGGCACCACCGTCAGCGCAGCCCAGTGCCGGACCTCCAG
>CAVTZR010000001.1:0-11323 GCA_963739265.1 uncultured Chloroflexia bacterium | reverse complement strand
TATTCAAGACATGCAGTATGTTACTTTGCGAGTGTCAGAATCGCAAATGCTGACGGATCTACTGACCTAGAAATGTCAATTCCTACTGACCTGCCCCCAAAGGTTGTGCCAGTCTCTATGTTAGTCCTGGCTGCGCAACGGCGCGCATCGGCCAAGCTTGGGGTGCAGGGGGACGATATCCCAGAGAGCTGTGTGGTCTGATGTAGTTATACTCCTTTCTCCAGCGCTCGATCAAGACCTGGGCTTCTTTCAGGGTGTAAAAGATCTCCCGGTTCAACAATTCATCACGGAGTTTTCCATTAAACGATTCAATGTAGCCGTTCTCCCAGGGGCTGCCCGGTTCGATGAACAACGGCTTCACGTTCAGCTTGCCCAACCATTCACGCAGCAAATTGGCAATAAACTCCGGTCCATTGTCTGAACGCAGATGCACAGGAACACCGCGTGCACAGAACAGCTCTGCCAGACAATCCTGAACATCCTCATGATCCAGGTGCGTGCGCACTCGCACCGCCAAGCATTCACGCGTGTACTCATCGAGCACATTCAGAATCCGAAAAGGCCGTCCATCGTGGGTTCGTTCCAGCACGAAGTCATAGCTCCAAACATGTCCGGGAAACTCGGGCCTCAGCCGCAGGCAGGAGCCGTCATTCAGCCATAATCGGCCGCGTTTGGGCTGTTTGGCGGGCACTTTCAGCCCTTCTTGTCGCCACAAGCGTTCCACCCGCTTGTGGTTGACTGTCCAGCCTTCGGCTTGCAACGTAGCCGTGATCCGACGGTAACCATAGCGACCATATCGGCTGGCTAGGTCAACCATGCGCACAGTGAGTGATTCTTCGTCGCTTGGCTTCCTGCCCACATACCTTTGGGTCGATCGGGGTTGTCCCAGGGCCCGGCACACACGCCGCTCCGAAACATCGAATACTTCCTGAGCTTGCTGCACGGCTTGTTTGCGTCTGTCCGGGCTTAGAAGTTTCCCCGAACGGTTTCCTTCAGGATGGCATTATCCAGGGAGAGATCGGCCACCAGCTTCTTTAGCCGGGCATTCTCTTTCTCCAGTTCCTTCAACCGGTGAGCCTGATCCGTTCCCATCCCCCCGTATTCTTTCCGCCAACGATAATATGTTTGTTCACTGATGTTGAGCGAACGACTTACTTCCACGGCTGTTTTCCCCTGACTGAGCAGCACTTCTGCTTCCCTCAATTTGCTGATGATCTGTTCGCTGGTGAAGTACTTCCTTGGCATTTTGACCTGCCTCCATTCTCCAATCCTAACTCTTACGTTGGATCAGCTTTTGGGGGGCAGGTCATAGCTGATCATGATCACTAACGCCCCCAGTACGCCAATGGCTGTGCAGAGATCCGGGCTGATCCAGTCCGGCATATGTGCCGCCAGCCAATTCAGCGCGGGTCGCTCCAGCGGACCCATCAGGATGTCGTTCACTCTCGCGTGCTCGGATATGTCGCGCATCACCTGTCTCCCAGGAGACTTGACAGCGTGCTCAAGCGAGTGGGGCTACTTGGGAAGGAGGTCCATCGTGCAGGGCCAAACCGGGAGCGGCACAGACCATTGCTGTGGAGCCTGCAGGATGAACCCTTCTGCAACTCGCAGCACTGTCTCTGCGTTTCGCAAGGTTTCGTCGTCTCCGCCCTGGTCGCGGCGTAGCTCGATCAAGTTTGAGGTCCGGACATGGTACTTCCCATCTTTCTCCAGCATTGCCGCGACCACCGCCACCGGAACGCTGGCCCTTGTTGCCAGAAGAATGTGGTGCACGGGCAGAGCCGCCGGACGCCCAAAGAAACGTGGAAACAGGCGCGGTCTTGCGATTGGACGGTCAATGCCGGTCAACACGGTGCCGCCGCGCTCCAAGTATCTCAATGCCCGCCGCAATCCGGCGACCGTGGCGGGTACAAGCTTCATCCCGAGCTGCTTGCGCATCTCGTACTCGGCACGTCGCGCACCCTGCGGATCTGGCACAGTGAGCACCATCAGGTGCCTCCATCGCCCGCAGAACCAACGAAGGAGCAGGTCAAAACTGCTGAGGTGTATGCCAGCCAGCATCAGTCCCCGATCTGCAAACTGAGATCGTCTGGTCAGTCGCTCCACGGCAGGGTCCAGGATGATCATCCTCCCAATCGCCGCGGGATCCTCAAGGTAGTGATATAGGTCAAAAACGGATCGGGCAGAATGTCGAAGGGTCTCCTGGACCGCACGGTCGAGCGTCCCGCCCGCGCGGCCTTCGCCTGACACCACCCACTGATTCCCCCGCACAGCACGCACCAATCTGGAAGTTCGCTGATGTGCGATCAATTGCGCGGAAAAGTCCGCAAGAAGGTGACCCAGGCGTGGATGCATCCTTGTTGCAATGGTCGAAAGCAGGCGTATCCCAACATCACTATTAGTGAGGGTTCCAATGTCGAGGGTCATAGATGACTGTCTAATCCCCGAACGCACAAGTGCACTTTGGAGGCGTCCAGACCCATCTCCCAGTGAACGAGTTCAATGTTAGGTCGCTTGCTGGATCCTCGCCCGCACGAGTCCCCAAGCTGGTGTGATTAGGAAGCTCTCGTCCATGTTCGCTAGCATTTCCTCAAGCCGTCTAATCGGAATAGTGAAGGTTAACGTGGTCGGTTGCACCTGCGGTCGTGCCGAGACGTCGAACATCCCCAGCACGCAACGCGGCCGGTCAGTCCGTGCCTCCGAATAAGGATAGTTCACGATGGTCGAGCAGCCTGAGCCCATTGGCGAGACCACGCCGTTCGGGTCAGAGCGGTCGTAGTTTGCCAGAGCGAACAAGCCGGAAAGCACATCGGGCGAGGCGAAGAAGATGGCAGCGAAAGGCCAATCGTTGCTGGCAAGCTTGTCCCAACGCTTGAAGACGAGGTAGCGTCTAGGTGCTTGGAAGGCTGGGTGGCTTTCGAGGTAGGTCCTGACAAGATCCGGGGATTTCTTGTAGCGCTCGCCCTCCAGCTCCCCCGGAATGCCGCAGGACAGGAAGTATTCGAAGTTGGACCGCAAGGACTGTGAGAAACCGGTGTAGCGCCTCCAGCCCTTGCATCCCGGGCTATCCGCCCCGTAGACGAAGGTGTGGCCCTGACGGACACGCTGGAAGCTGGCGATGACGCAGTGCTCCTCGTCCTGACTGTCGGCGCGTTCCTCTACGGTGACTTCATCAGTGTAGAAATAGGCCACCGGCAGTTCGGCGCCGGGGAAGTACTTATCCCACTTGTTCTGGAATTCTTGGTGGAATTGAGCATTCATGGGTTTGCCTCCAGGCTAATTTGGATTCTGAATCGTCCCCAGCCCTCTGGCACCCTGCATACAATCCTACCCCCTTTAATGCGTCCTACGCCGCACTGCTCAAGACCGACACGGTAGACAGTTTCACCGCCAGACCTTGCGCTGCCTGGAGACGTTTCTACATATGCAACATGGGAATCCCGGGCCGGCTCTTCATATTTATCAGTGGGTCGTGGAGTCCGGGCCGGAGTCGCCTTTCCATTTTTGGTTGCAACGCGGCTGCAACCACGGTATCACGGGGTGCAAAACATGGACCCAGTAGACAAAATCACCCCAGAATCTGGCACTGCGTGGACGATATTCAACCACATATACGGTGTAGACACATTCGGGCCCATCCCTGGATCAGTGGAATGAGGCTCTAATCCTTTGCCCCCAGCCTAGCAAATACCGCTTTGCGGGCGGTACTTTGCTTTAGTTGATGTCATGAGCAAGAATGTATTGCCCCGCAACCGCCGCATAAGGGGGAGAAAATCTGGTGAGACGATCGCCCCGTCAGCCGTTGCCTCCTCGAGACTTCTTGGGGTGTGTGCTCCAACCAATATAGAGCAGGTGGAGCAACTTAGTGCTCCACCTGTTCCATTTCTTCTGGTTCCGACTTGGGGTTGTTATGGACTCGTTTGTGGTGTCGGTCGACCTTGCGGCCAGCCGGGATGCATGTGAGAGCCTCCAGGCCCGCCGAAACCAAATCCGAAAAAGCCTGGCCCATTGAGGTAGCCCTTGCTGAGGCCTTCCAGCAGCCAGTTTGCCTTGTCCTGCGTCATATTGCCAGAAGTAACTGCCTGATTGATCTGCGCGGTGAACTGCGCATTACGCGCGGTCTGGATCGCCTGTTGCACCGTCTGCAGATCGACGCCCTTCTCTGTGGCAATATCCGACAGCGTCTTGCCACTTTTCAATTCAGCTGAAAGATCAGTCGTCGTCATGCCAAGCGCGTTGGCGGCAGCGGCCAATTCGTTGGGTCCGAGCATAGCAGGTCGTGCAGCTTGAATCGCCTGCATTACAGTCTTTATGTCAACGCCCTTCTCGGTGGCAATGGCCTGGAGGTTTTTGCCGCTCTGCAATTCAGAGGAAAGATCGGTCGGAGTCATGCCGAGGGCTTGGGCAGCTGCAGCTAGTTCAGTCGGTCCGAGTTGAGAACCACGCTGACCTCTGCCTGGTCCGCCGGGAAAGCCCCGAGGGCCCATAGGGGTTGCCGGCGTGGGACTCTGCGCGCGAACGGCAATCGCTCCGATGCCCCCGATCAGCACCAACAGGCCTAGCACCCCTCCCGCAATTATCCATAGTTTCTTGTTCATGGCTTTGTGACACATCCTTTCCTCACAGATCGGGCTCAGTCTCATGCCTCCAGGATGGAGTATATTCTTTCACTGTAGACGATCTGTTAGTTTCATGTGTGGACAAAATGTAGATTCAGAGACCTTCGGAGCGTTCTTTTTACGGGCGGAGGTGCTGTTTCTCACTTGGCCCGTCTCGCCTCCCGTCGCGCCCCGCGAGGCGGCATCTTCGATTGCGCCGCCTCTGCGATAGGTGGGTGCAAGCGAACCGCGTGCGATTGCAGTGATACGCTTTGGGAGCTGTATGAGCCTCAGACAGGCTTCGAGCAACTCCAAATCCCGGAGTTGCTGGCGGGCAGTGTCACGCACGAAACACGATAGATGGGGCTTTCTTTACGTGCAGTCGATGGATCAGACTGCCGCGCCAAGTTTTAATATTTGGCCGGCATTCATGCCCGGGTCTGGCCAAGCGTTGCGAGTCGCCTTTCCTGTCGGGTGCAATTCGGGTGCAATTGCAGTGACATGCTGCATGAACAATGCACGCCGTAGAGTCAGTTACCGGTAGATCTGGCACTACGTACGCTCTGTACAACTATGTACACCCTATAGACGTTCCCGCGACAGTCTCTTAATCAGCGTAACAACCCAATTAGTCCGGGCCAGTAGGTGCTAGAATCCGCAAGCCATTGGGACGCTAACTGGCGGCGAAGCACCTAGTTGGGCGGGCGCCTCGCGTTTTCTTGGGCATTTTGGTTTCAACCTACTTGCAATCGATCCCCGATGGCCCTATGCAGATTCCCGGCCGAAAAGGGGAATACACATATCTGAAACCACACCAATAAAACAAGTAGGCTTTGCTTGCCCAAAATGCAAGCGTCCGCTTCGCTCCGCCGACAACGCTCTCTACTGCACCGAATGTAACCGTACGTATCCCATCGCCGGCGGCATTCCCGATTTTCTTTCGCAGGACAGCCTCGCCCCTGCTACCTCACGTATTGCCAAAGTGATGGACATTGTGGCTCCCATTTACGAATCCCGGCTCTTTGCTTCGGTTCTGCTGAAACTGTCTAGCGTACGCAGTAGTGGCTCGCGGTTCATTGACAGCGTCGCGAGTTTCCATTCTGAGAGCTTGAAGGGCATAACTGGGACTGTCCTTGACGTGGCGTGCGGACCAGCCACCTACAGTCGCCGCATTGCATCCCCATCCAGGAACGTTTACGGCATTGACGTTTCGATGGGCGTGCTACAGCAGGGTATGACCTATGTTACGCGAGACGGCGCACCCGGGGTACACCTCGCCCGAGCCCGCGTGGAGGAGCTGCCCTTTGAGAACGCCGTTTTCGATGGGACCGTATGCTCCGGATCCCTTCACCTCTTTCCCGACACGGTGCTTTCTCTGCGCGAGATTGCGCGAACCATGAAACCGGGTGCTCCTCTGTCGGTCCAGACATTCGTTGCGGGGAACACAATAATCAATCGGTTTCTGCAGAAACGGTCCTGGCTTCATACTTTTGAGCTTGTTGAATTGCAGCAATATTTGGCCGAGGCTGGTTTTGAGGGATTCCAGCCGGAACTGGACGGCATCGTTCTCACTTTCAGTGCACGAAAAGCGATGCCACGTATCTAGGACATGTGTTCGGCCAAATATTGTGTTGCAGCCGACGTTGCTCGGCTGCACGGGTTGAACCGACCGTTGTGAGTTTTGAGGGCAGAAGAGATGAGAGTTGCCCTTCCTGCCGCCCCGATCCGTAGGATCTTCGACGGGTGGGCGCAACCGCAGGGGGCGCCTTTGCAGTGACGGTAGAAGCCGTAGGCGTCGCAGACATGCTGGCCCGCATTCTCGGCGGAGTGGGATCGCATTGCCGCAGCCCGTCCGAAACTTGATCCGCCTGCGCGAACTGAAGGGCTGCAATAGCCCTATTGACTTTCGACCCGGAAATGCCATAATGAAGATGGTCCGACGGGGGACGCAGGACCGCAACCGGCAAGAGAGGGAAGGTGACCAGATGAAGCCTCGGGCGGGAGTTCACCCCGGAATCCTGATCCTAGTTCTGCTTGTGTCCGCCTCCGTCCCGATCAATGCAGCTCGGGCACGAACGAATTCACAATCCGGAGACCCCTACGTCGACCGCGTAGTCAGTTTCGTCCCGGGAAATCCGGCTAGTACGTGCTGCAATGACCCCAGCGCGGTGCTGGGCCCACCAGATTTCAGCGAGAATCCTCTGGCGGGTTTCCTCACGCTGGGTGTCGGCGGCTCCCTGACAGCTGAATTTGTCGATAACATCGCCGTCGATGGCCCCGGTCCCGATATCGGCATCCTCGGCGATCCTGCCAACGATGAGCAGGTAAGGGTCGCTGTGAGTCCCGACGGCGCGACGTTCACTTCATTTGGCCTTGTCGGCGAGAGTTCTCAGCTCGATTTGGCCACGCTCGGCCTGAAACAGATCCGCTTCGTGCGCATCACCGATGATGGTGTCGGGGGAGCTGGAGGTGTCTCCCCTGGCGCGGAAGTGGATGCCGTGCAGGCTTTGAATTCCGCTGCGCCTGGGGGATCTGCACCGGCTCCCGCGACGGGCACAGCTGCGCCTCCTCCCCAGTCCTCCAAACTTGCGTGGGTGCGCACTGGCGGTCCATTGGGCGGCCTGGGCTACGACATCCGGATGCGACCCGATAATCCCGACATCATGTACGTCACTGACGCGAAGTCAGGCGTGTTCAAATCCACGGACGGCGGCAAGACCTGGATTCCCAAGAACACCGGGATCACCGCGCGCGGGGACAGCCAGCGATGAGATCCCTGTGTTCTGCTTGACTATTGATCCCCAGAACTATGACACGATCTGGGTCGGCACCCAGGGGCAGCGGGGCTTCTTCAAGTCCACCGATGGCGGAGAGACGTGGCAAAAGAAGGACCGCGGAGTGATCGAGCGCGGCCTGACCACGCGTGGGTTCGGGGTGGATCCGCACAACTCCAATATCGTTTACGCAGCTGGCGAGATCTCCAGTTGGGAATGGGCCGGCGAGCAGCGGACCGGCCGCGAATTCGATTTGACCAAGGGAGTCGTCTACAAGACCACGGATGGTGGCCAGAACTGGAAAAGGATCTGGCTGGGCAACAACCTGGCGCGCTATGTGTGGATCGACCCGCGCGACACCAACACCCTCTACGTCTCCACCGGCATCTTCGACCGCGAGGCTGCCAATTCCGACGTCCCCAAGGGAATCCAGGGCGGTGTGGGCGTGCTAAAGAGCACTGACGGGGGCGGAACGTGGCAGCAGATCAACAATGGTATCAGCAACCTCTACGTGGGTTCACTCTTCATGCACCCGCTCAATCCCGACATCCTGCTGGCAGGTGCAGGCAATGCCTGGGGCAGTCCGGGCGCCGGTGTCTACCTGACGACCGACGGTGGCAGGAATTGGAAACAGACCCTCTCTGTCGATCTGATGATCGAAGCGGTCGAGTTCTCCACTTCAAATCCTCAAGTTGCCTACGCTGGGGGGTTCCTCGGGGTCTACCGCAGCGAGGATGGAGGCCTCACCTGGAAATCGGTGGCTGGACAGGATCAAGGCTGGGGATCACCAGGTGTTATGGCGGGCCACCCGTTCGACTTTCAAGTTGATCCGCGTGATCCCAACCGGGTGTTCTCCAATCAGTACAGCGGAGGCAACTTCCTCAGCCTGGACGGCGGCAGGACCTGGGAACCCGCCAGCAAGGGTTACACGGGTGCTGCCATCCGCGATATGGTGGTTGACCCCGCACAGCCAGGCCGCGTGGTCGTCGCGGCGCGCAGCGGAATCTTTGCAACCTACGACGGCGGCGAGGACTGGATGGGGTTGTCCTTCCCTCCATTCTATTTCCCCGATTGGCACGTGATCGCCATCGACCCGTCCAACCCGCAGCATCTCATTTCCGGGATGACTTGCTGGCGCAACCTGGTGAACAGCAACGACGGCGGCCTGAGCTGGCATCAGACGCAGCAGTTTCCCGAGGGCACACAGAAGGGCTTTGCCGCCGTGGTCTTCGCGCCTTCCGATCCCGCAACTGTGTACGCCGGAGCCGCGGGCTTCATCTCTTGCGGACATTTCACCTCCGACGTGCCGAGCTCAGGCTTCAACGCCACAATCAGAATGCCCGGCGCGGGCGTTTTCATTTCCCACGATGGCGGCCAGCATTGGCAGCAGTCGCCTGATCCACAGATGAAGGAACTGGCCGTCAACGAGCTGGCCATCGACCCGCGCGACGCCCACATCGTTTACGCTAGCAGCTTTCACCACGGGCTCTACCGCTCCACCGACGGCGGCCAGAGCTGGAGTCAGGTGGGGGGTGGGTTGCCTGCAGACAAGTCCATCACCATTGTTCGCATCGACCCGCACGACAGCAGCACAATCTACGCAGGTCGCAATCAGGCCGGACTCTACCGCAGCACCGATGGCGGCCAGACCTGGCGACAGTTGGCAGCCGGGCTGCCTGCCGAAGGAGTGATTACGGACGTCGCCTTCGATCCCCAGGAATCACAGGTACTGTATGCCGCGGAGGTTTTCAGCGGCGTCTACCGCTCCGTGAACGGTGGCAAGAGCTGGAACACGCTAAATGAGGGCCTGCTGGCACGCTCGATCAATGCGCTCGCGATCTCGAACGATGGCCTCCATCTCTACGCGGCGTCGGAAGGCAGCGGCGTCTATCGCCTGGATCTGAACGGTCAGCCGCCGGAACCGGTGGCAGCACCTGTGATCCAAGCGCAATCCACGGCGACCGCGTACCCATACCAATCCCCGACGCCGGCCTCGGGCGGCTCGAAGGGCAGTACGCCTTCGCTGCCTTGCGGCATTGGCGCGATCGTTCCGCTGGCCTTCGTCGGCGCGATCCTGCATCGGCGTCCAAGACCGCCGCGCGCGGACCGCACGCTGCCCGCCCGATCTCGATAGCCAACCCGCAAGAGTTGAGGCCTTAGCGCAGCGGCAAAGTATGCAATCCACAAGACTCTCGTTCGCTCTGATTGGGTCCGGCGTTGCATTACTCATGCTGGCAGCGCTCCTTTCATGCCAGCCTCAATTTGCGACGCCCCCTGCCCTCCGTTGCGCCACCCACCGCCTCCAGCGCGACCTCAACGGCCACGCCGGCGTCAGGTCTCTCTATCCAGGGCACCGTGGTCGACATGCAAGGAGCACCGCTTGCCGGTGCCACCGTCCGCGTCCAGGCGACTACCAGGCAAACCATCACAGACAGCACCGGTCACTTTGTGCTCGACGGCCTGCCGAACGACCACGCGGTCACGATCAGTGCGTGGAAGGACGCCTACTACTGTGACAAGGTTGAGACCGTGACGCCGCCCGCGACCAGGGCCAAGCTGGTGTTGCGCAGAGTCCAAACCAATGACAACCCGGCGTATGAGTGGATCCCTCCCACGGGGGCCAACTCCTGCTACAGCTGCAAGCCGGGCGTGACCCAGGTTTGGTTGGATAATGATGCCCACGGCAAGTCAGCGACCAACATTCGTTTCCTGACCATGTACTATGGCACGGACGTCCAAGGCAACCGCAGTCCCCTGACCCGCTACGCATCCAGCCTGGACTATGGGCACATTCCATTGCGGCCGGATCCCAACAAGCCCTATTTTGGTCCCGGCTACAAACTTGATTTTCCCGATACGGCCGGCAACTGCGCGGCCTGCCATATCCCCGGCGCAGCCGTGGATGATCCCTACGGCATCGACCCGCGGACTGTCAGCGGCGTCAACGCCCTGGGGATCCACTGCGATTACTGTCACAAGATTGCGGCGGTCAAGCTTGACCCAGCCACTGGCCTTCCCTATCCCAACATGCCCGGGGTGCTCTCCCAGGATATTCGCCGTCCCTTCCCGGAAGATAAGAATCGTTCTCAGATCTTCTTCGGATCATTGGATGACACCAACGTCCCCGAGGCAGAAACGTATCTGCCGTTGATCGCCCAAAGTCAGTGGTGCGCCCCGTGCCATCACGGCGTGTTTTGGGATACGGTGGTCTACGATTTGTTTGGAGAGTGGTTGGCAAGTCCCTACAGCAACCCGGTTACCGGCAAAACCTGCCAGCAGTGCCACATGCCAGCTCCAACCATAGTGGGGGGCCACGCGCTCGACTAATCTCGCACCGGGCAAAGGCGGCGTCGAACGCGACCCCGGGACCATTCCCGCCCACACGTTCCCCGGCGCCTCCAGCGTCGACCTCTTGCAGAACGCGGTCACGCTGACCGTCTCCGGGCGCCGCGCTGGAGACCAAGTCATCGTCGAAGTGACCATCGTTAACGACAAGACTGGTCACGACATCCCGACTGACTCCCCCTTGCGACAGATGATTCTATTGGTGAATGCCACGGATGGGCAAGGACAAGCCCTGCCTCTTCTGGAAGGCTCCACCGTTCCTGGTTGGGGCGGCGTCGGTGATCCCGCAAAAGGCTACTATGGGGGCTTGCCCGGCAAAGGCTTTGCCAAGATCCTGAGCGAATTGTGGACCGAGATTTCCCCCACCGCCGCGTACTGGAATCCAACGCGCATCCTCAGCGATAACCGCATTCCTGCATTCGGGTCAGATACGACCGCCGATACCTTCGGGGCCTCCGCCGATCAGCACGTGACGGTGAACGTGACGCTTCTCTTCCGCCGCGCCTTCAAGGAATTGATGCAGCAGAAGCACTGGGATGTGCCCGACATTGTCATGGAGCATGACGTTATCCAGGTCCCATGAGCCGGACACTCCAGAAGTAGTGA